>NZ_JAAFZU010000075.1 GCF_018263905.1 Loktanella sp. SALINAS62
TCATCGGCTGAACAAACGTTCGGGCGTAATCTTTCCATTTCTTAACGGGACGAGTGACGCAGGGCTTATTGATCGATCTTCATTTCTGCTCAAGAACTACTGCGCTGCAGCAGTTTACAGCGCTTGGACACGATGCGGCATCGGCGAGATCCGAAAAATCCACATGAAACCGACCCCGCTTCAGATCGTTGATGAGCATGGACTTGAATTTCGAATGTCAGGGTGCAGGTCGGCCTTTGCTCTTGGTTCACGGGCTGGGCGGAAGCTTGAGGTCTTGGGGCAGCATCGTGCCGATGCTTAGCCCTGTGCGCGAGGTGCTTCTGGTCGATCTGCCGGGGCACGGGTTGTCTCCGCCACTTGAGGGGCGTCAGACGATCGCCGCCTATGCGGATGCGCTTGAACACTTCATCGACCGGAACGATCTGGCGGGCGTCGATACCGTCGGCAGTTCCGTCGGCGCCCGGCTGGTGCTGGAATTGGCACGGCGTGGAAAAGGTGGCCATACGGTCGCCTACGATCCGGGCGGTTTTTGGCATGGCTGGGAAACCGTCTGGTTCCGCTCGACCCTGGCTGCGTCGGTCCGACTGGTGCGCCTCTTGCGGCGGCACATCCCGGCGCTATCGCAAAACTGGGCCGCGCGGTCTTTGCTGCTGGCGCAGTTATCGGCACATCCCGGCCGACTCGATCCTTGGTTGGTTCAGGCCGAACTGACGTCAATCGCCGCGACCGGGGTTTTCGATGCCATGCTGTGCGAACTGGCGCATGGTCCATTGCAGGAGGGCACGGGGACGCCACCTGGACGGGTGACGATCGGCTGGGGACGACAGGATCGGCTCCTGCTGCCCCGCCAAGCAAAGCGCGCACAGGCAGCCTTCCCGACCGCTCACCTGCACTGGTTCGACCGGTGCGGTCACTTTCCGCAGTGGGATCGCCCAGGGGAGGCAGCGGAGGTCATTTTGAAGACGGTGCAGGGATGAGGTGCGGAGCATGGGCTTGCAATGTTGGCACAGCCTGTCGCGGCCCGATATGCACTCATGACAAGCGAAGTGGCACCCT
>NZ_JAAFZU010000076.1:0-688 GCF_018263905.1 Loktanella sp. SALINAS62
GCTATCATGTTCGAAGATCGCTTCAATGCGTAACTGTATCTGAAACCCGCATGCGCCAGACCAGATACACAGAGTTCATGACACTCCCGAGGCCCGTGGCGATGGCGTTCTGCGGCATGGCGCTGAACTCGGCCTCACTTGGCTCTTGGGCAAAGACGACGCCGCCGCCCTCGTGAATGGCCTTCACTCCGATCGAGCCATCGGCACCGGCCCCGGTCAGAACGACCGCCAAGCCGTCGCCCCGCCCTGCGGCGACCGAGCGAAAGAAGACATCGACCGGCGCACGATGACCGCGTGGCTCGGCGAAGTCGCGGGCGTGGACACAGTCGCCTTCGATTACCAGCTCTTGGTCGGGAGGAATCACGTAAACACAGTTCGGCCTCAGCTCCGGCGTGTCAGTTACCTGGTGCACCCCCATGTTCGTGCAGGTCGCGAGGATCTCTGCCAGCGCACTGGGATGCTCAGGCGCCAGATGAACGATGACGACATAGGCCAGACCAAGATCATCCGGCAGTTGCCGGAACAGACTGCGCAACGCGTGGACACCGCCGGCAGAAGCACCGATGGCACAGATCGGCACGTGGCCCTTTTGCGGCGCGGGGGTGGTCTCATTGGTCAAGGGAAGCACTCCTCAGCGGGATCATTGGAGCATAAGTGGCTCAGAAGAAAAATAGCGGCGATGATCTAC
>NZ_JAAFZU010000076.1:698-11657 GCF_018263905.1 Loktanella sp. SALINAS62
CCCCGCCAGCGTAAAGACTTTCGG
This sequence comes from Loktanella sp. SALINAS62, assembly GCF_018263905.1. Classification (GTDB taxonomy): domain Bacteria; phylum Pseudomonadota; class Alphaproteobacteria; order Rhodobacterales; family Rhodobacteraceae; genus Loktanella. The sequence goes on from NZ_JAAFZU010000076.1 coordinate 723, forward strand.
GGAGCAGTTCCTCGATCTGCACCGGCGCGTCCACGACATCTCGATCAAGCCCCAAGTCTAGATTGATTTAAGTGGTCAAAGCTTAAGCACTTCTGAATCGAGCTAAAACAACCGATATCCGCCGTTTATGGCAAGAGTTTACCCCCCACACAGATACGCTGATCCGAGCAAGAGGGTCGTCAGTCAGATGAGCCGGGTCAAGCTCGACGATCCGCACCCGAAGTGCGAAGCCCGCCTTGTAAGCGGGACGCAGGAAGGTTTCCGCCGCCTCATCCAGCAGCCCGATCCGAATCGGTCGCGACGCGCCAAACGGGGACGGCCATCGCGACGGGCGTTGCACATAGGCGGCTACTGTATGATCAGCCTGCGGTTGTAATTCTACAGAGCTGTCAGGTGTGAGCCAAGTGGGCGCATGCTCCACGACAAGATCCGTTTTATAAATCAGTATCTGCATTTGGACCCGTTTCGCCGTGCCACACCAAGCGCTCGTCTAAGCCACCTTTCGTTCGAAAGCGACGGGGCTTTTCCAGCCCATCGCTGAAGCTGAACTGATGCGGTAGATGCCTCCACCCGACGGCATCGATTGTGCCAAAGTGGTTTCATATGAACCAAAGAGAGGGAGGCATCCATGTCAGAGATTAGCATGTTGGCGATTGATTTGGCCAAGAACAGTTTTCAAGTTTGTGCGGTCTGCGGTGACGGTTCCGTCGTCTTCAACCGCGCGGCCGTCCGGCGGGAACAACAAATCTCTTAAGCCGTTGACCACAAGAGCAATGAGCAAGCGCGCGAAAAGGAGACAGCACCATGGATCAGCCACTTGAAATCGCTTGGCGCAACACAGACCGGTCAGACGCGCTCGAGGCCCGCATTCGGGACCGCGTCGAGAAGATGCATCGCTACTTCAGCCATATCACTTCGGTGCATGTTGTGGTCGAGGTGCAGCATCGAAGCCAGAAAAACAACAAGGGTTACCGCGTGCGTGTAGAAGCCCGCGTACCTGGAACAGAACTGGTTTCCAGCAAGAGTCCTGAAGACTCTGCCGACTATTTTGACCCCAACTTGACGGTGCGGGATGTCTTTGACGCAATGGATCGGCAACTAGAGAACTTTTCCCAAAAAGTCCGTGGCGACGTGAAAACGCTGGAAGGACCGCCACAGGGTCGTGTTGTGCGGAAATTTAGTGAGTACGGTTTCATAGAGACACTGGCCGGCGAGGAGATCTGGTTCTCGGAGACCGCCGTCACGCAAGGCAGCTTTGCCGATTTGAAAGTTGGCGACAGTGTCGAATTGACGGTGGCGCCGGGGCAGGGCGCCATGGGCTCTCAAGCGTCGATGGTCCGTCCGATTGGCGCCATGGAGATCAACGGCGAGATCCCATCGCGGACATGATCCGACCTCTCGATGGTGTATTCTGCCCAGAGGCTGAACGCATGCGCGGGCGTGTCGGTATGAGTTTGTGGTGAGTTGAAATAGGCTATGACGGACGATCAGGTTGACCTGATCGTGAGCGGAGAAGAATCTCTGAGCCTGCCGATGTGACTTGAACCGGCCGATTATCTTCTCTCGTTTTCGGGTCGGTCTGTGTGATCATTCGATGGCGTTGTTCAATCCCTTGTGGGCGCGGTGGTCAGCGTCCGGCGCCAATGTTTTGATTGGCTTGACATACCTGCGCAGCTTGTCGTTGATCACGACCCTCGGCTCGCCGAACTGAGTGGTCCATGCATTGGGCGGAAGCGGCCGATCATGGAACAGCTTGGTGTCGATGCTGGGCCAGTCTCGAAAGTTGGCGCTCGTCGATCTGCCGGGTGACGGGAAGTCTCCGGTGCTCGCGGGCCGTCAGACGATTTGTTGCCCTTGCCGATGTGCCGTGCGCACTTATACTTTTGGATGCCGGAATTAATTCCAGATTTGAAACGCGATTGTCGCAGCGAGGAGAATGAGCAACAAACCCATGCTGCGTTGACTGTTCAGACACGTTTCGATCAAGGCGGGCAATCGGGCGGTCGCATTTATTACGGCATGTGCGCATTCGCCAACTGCCGACCGAACGGTGTTTAGCGCTGTCATGGACGCCTTTACCGGCCTCAGTTCTTGCAAACTGCGGCTTCGGGCAATGCGCAGACCCGAGGTGTTCGTTTTGTTGATCGAGTTCGTGATTAAGCTCTTGATCTTCTGCGCATGGCGTAACCAGACAACAGCGGCCATCGCGCCGACAACGACTGGCCAGCTCGACTCCCATATCGAGGTCAACTGCAAGGGATAGTTGGCGTCTAGGCCAGACCAGTTACGACGAAGCAGCCAAGGGATAATCAGCGCAGACAGCCCCAATGCAAGCGTCGGAACGGCAAGGAAAACCGACGGTCTTCCCTTGCCAGGGTCAGTGTGCGCCAGCCGCCACATAAACCACCCCAGAACAAGCGTGGTCGTGATGGCAGTGAGTGTAAGGGCCATCTCGGCCGCGCCTTCCAGCCCCGACTTTACCGCGAGTTTGACGAGATTGCCGCCCGTCAGAGATGCGCCGCAAACCGACAGCGCAACGAAGGCTGTCGCAAGCAGCATGGCGCGGCGCCAGCCGCCTCTGCACGCGACGACAAGGCCGACGGCAAGGAACAGCGCACCTTTTGCGAGCCCGTGGTGAAATGCATAGTACGCAATCTGATCGAAGCCTGCCTGATCCCCGGATGCTGCGCTGGCAGCAATCAGACCGATCACAAGGCTCATCTGGCTGATCGTCGAATAGGCCAGGATTGCCTTCGGCTCAATCCGCAATAATCCCAGAATGGCCGCACCAAAAGCGCCAGCAAAGCCCACTATGACCAGCCCGTCCAAAAAACCGATGCCCGCAGGCAGAAACAGGATCAATCCGATGATCCCTGCCTTGACGATCGCTCCGGACAGTACGGCAGAGGCCGGGGTGGGTGCCGCGGGATGTGCCAGCGGTAGCCAGAAGTGAAGCGGCATGAGCCCTGCCTTGATCCCGAAGCCTGCGATTAGCAAAAGCGCGGCAACACTGCCCTGCGGCGCGCTGGCAAGCGCCAGGCGGATCTCTTCAATACTGACGCTGTCGGCCACATCGATGCCGATCACGAAGGCCACAAGCAGACAAACTTCGCCGCATATTACCAGCACAATGTAAACGCGGCCAGCCCGCAGCGCCGCCCGTGTCGCATCATGGACAATAAGTACATAGGCCGCGAACGAAACAATTGCGAATGCGACATAGAACGTCACGACATCCGCTGCAAGAAAGACGCCAAGATTGCCTGACAGCGTCAGGCACCAGAATCCGGTGAAAACCGCAGGACGGTCGGAACTTGTCATGTAGCCTTGCGCATAAATGCCCGCGCCAAGCCAGATCCCTGCGGTCATCAGGATGAACAGTGCGCCCATCTGCGTCACAACTAGATTGACCCCCAGAAGCAGAAAAGGGGCCGTAGTAATGTCGGTTGGCCCTGACAGCCCAAGCCAGAGTGCCGGAAGCGGCGCGAACGGCAGGAGCTGGGACGCCCGGACACGCACCGGCGGCAGCGCCACAACACAGGCGAGAGCCAGAGGCCAGATCAATGCCAGAAGCGGAAGGGGCGCACCCGTGATTCCGATCATGGTAAATATCCCCGCTCAGCGATCAGGGTGGCCCAGCCAAGGGGGCTGAACGCAGAGCCTGCCATCATGCCTGCCACAAGCGAGGCCGATGCCGTGACCACCGCCGGCCCGGTCAGCAGGATTGATGGCTCAACTGGCTGCTCGTCCTTTGCAGAGTCGCAAATCCAGATGCGATAAATGAGAGGCAGAAAATATGCCGCGTTCAGTAGCGTCGATGCGACAAGGACCACCAAGACCCATTCTGCGTTCGACTGCAACGCTCCCACCCCGAGATAGATCTTGGTCACGAAGCCAGCCGTCGGCGGGAGGCCGATCATTCCCAACACCCCCACGGTAAAGCAAGACGCGGTCCAAGGCATTCGACCACCAAGCCCATTGAGCTCATCGATCAGGGTGACGCCGGCCTGTTCGTCGAACGCTCCAGCGCAGAAAAAAAGTGTAATCTTCATCAAACCCTGATGCACCAGATGCACCAATCCTCCGATCACCGCGTATGGCCCGCCAAGCGCGATCCCCAGAATGATGTAGGAGACCTGGCTGATGGTGGAGTAGGCGAGAAGCTTCTTTATATTGTCTTGGAAGAGCGCCTGGATCGATCCCCAGAGAATTGTCGCCGCCGCCAATATTGCAAGCGGGGTTGTGATTCCCAGATCATCCAACCGATCAATGCCGAACACGTCGAAGGTAATGCGCATAATGCCGAATGCGCCGGCCTTGACCACTGCGACCGCATGCAAGAGGGCGCTGACAGGTGCTGGGGCCACCATCGCCAACGGCAACCAGCCATGCAACGGTATCAGCGCTGCCTTTACGCCGAGACCCACGATGAACATCGCAAAGATTATCCGCAAACTGGTGTCGTCGAGAGACGAAAAGTCCACATCTTCGGTGAACGCAACTGGACCCACTGCGCTTTCAAGCCAGACAATTGCAGCCAGCAGAACCGCGCTGGCGGGCATCGCATAGGCAAGATAGGCGCGCCCAGCTGCAAATGAGGTTTCATTACGTTTGTGGACGACCAGCGGCCAAGTCGAGAGCGTAAGAAGCTCAAAGAAAATAAAGAAGGAGATCAAGGTGCCAGAAAGGGCGATGCCGGTCGTCGCCGCGACGCAAAGACTGAAAAAGCCGAAGAAGCGGGACAACTCCGGCTTCTTGCCAAAGTAGGCGATGGCATAGATGTTAGTCAAAAACCACAGTACTGCGGACAGCGTCAGGAACAGCAGGGATAGTGCGTCCACTCGTAGCAGAAACTCAAGACCGGGCGCGAATTCGAACCGAGTCTCGTAGATCGCGCCATTCGCAACCTCGGAAAGCATGAACGCCACCAACCCGAGTTTGAGCACCGCGCCCCCTAGACTCAATGCGTTGCGCGTTCCGTGCCGGTCGTCGGGGATGAAAAATGTTAGCACCGCCGGCAAAAGCGATGTCGACAAGATCAGCATCGGCAAGAGCACGTTCATTCCAGCCCCTCGATGTCGGCCCAAGGGGAGCCAATCTGAAAGAGTTCGAACGGGCCGCTCGATGCGATACCAAGCAGAATCGCGGTCCCCGCCAGTAACAGGGGCACCGCCTGTTGGGATCGCGACACAGCGACCGGTGCTGCGTCCGCTTTGGCAAAGATCATCGCAAGCGGCCGATAGAGATAGGCCGCTGTCAGAAGGCCGCCCAGAAGCAGAACCACTGCCCAGATCAATTGGCCCGAGGCCAGAGCCGAGGTCAGCATCAAATATTTCGCGGTGAAACCTCCCGAAGGCGGCAGCCCTATCAGCGCGATGGCGGCCAGTCCGAACGCGAAGGCCGTTATTGGTGTTGCCCGTGCCTGACCGCGCAGCCCTTCAAGCCGGTCGTGCCCTACCGAGGCCATCCACAGACCGGCGCAAAGAAACATCGCCGCCTTGGCAAGCCCGTGGCTGAGAGCGTGAAAAACCACGCCTTTCCAGGCATCAGCGGCCCCGGGTTGCGCGGCAGAGGCTCCTCCAGCAAGCGGAAAGACCAAAAGGAGATATCCGATCTGCGACACCGTCGAGTAGGCGATGACCAGCTTGAGCCGGTTTTGACGGAGTGCCATTACCCCACCGTGCAGGATTGCTGCCGTACCAAGGGTGCCGAAAAGCGCAAGCAGGCTCGCCGCTGAAAGATCCGGAACAGCCTCCAGCCATAGACGCATCAGGATAACAAAGGCGGCCTTGGGCACCAGCGCCGAAAGCATCGCCGAAGCGGGCGCGGGCGCGCCGGAATGCGCCGGTGGAAGCCAGGCATGAAACGGAAAGAGCGCCATCTTGGCCGCAAGTCCTGCGGTCATGAGAGCCGCCGCCAAGATGTCCGTCGGCGCGGTCACTCGCGCCGCGATCAAGCCGATATCCAGAACGCCGTGTGCGGAATACAACAGCACCACGCCCAGAAGGTACAACAGCGATCCTATCAGCGCGACTAACATATAACGAAGGGCTGCCGCGAGCGTCTCGGCCTTGCCTTCGATGGCCACCAACGCCACGGCGCAGAGCGTCATAAGCTCGAGCCCGACATAAAGGTTGAAGAGGTCGCGCGAGAGGAAAATCGCGTTGATTGCCGCCCAAAGCAGCAAGGCAAGTGGCCAGAATGCCCATGTCGCCCGCCTTTCGGGGCCTGTATTGTAAAAATAAGCCCGTCCTTGCGCCACGACACCGCTCATCACCAAGGTCGCCATTGCCAGAAAGCCGCAGGCGAGTCCGTCTGCCTCAAGGGTGATGCCAAGCGGCGCGGGCCAACCTGCCACGTCAATTGTGACGGGTTGTCCTTCGGCCACGATTACGATCAGCGCTGCGGTAGCGACGGCCACACCCGCGACGGCGGCAGCGGCCAGCGGGCCGCCGTATCGTCCGAAGATCACTGCGAGCATCGCCGCCGCGAAGGGAAGCCCGACGATGGTGGCAAGAACCAGCGTCATGTCATTAAGGATCGTCGTTTGCGTCTTCGGGCAAGCGGGGACTGCCACTGGCGCGCGCATAGGCGACAAGCAAAGCAAGACCAAGTGCCGTCGCCGAAAGCGCCACAACGATGCCGGTTATGATCAATGCCTGTGCGACCGGGTCCGCCGCTGTGTCAGGCCCCAGGCTGCCCGCAGCACCGAGCATCAGAAAGATGCCCGAGCCTATCACATTGAATGAAAGAAGTCGCCGCAAGATATGAGTGTGCAGGACAAACCCGTAAATCCCGGTGCCGACAACCACCGCGCCACACAGTCCATAGAAAGTGGGATCTGTCATACGTGATCCTCCGGGTCTTCGGGGGGGCCGATGACGGAAAGGGCGAGTGAGGCCGCGATAGAAAACGTCAAGACCGCCTCGATGGCGAGTATCAGCGGCTTGGCAAGGTCCGGGCGCAGGCCCAGAAAGACGCCACTTGCGGCACCCGTCAGACCCACCGCAAGAAAGACCGCAGGGCCAGCGACACATACCAGCCGTAACCACCGCGCCGTGACAAGCGGCGGGCGCATCGCGCCGCCCATAAAGACCACGAGGGCCACGGCTGCAAGCACGGTTCCGGCCTGAAACGCCCCGCCCGGTTTCGAAGAACCTGCCCAGAACAGGTAGACCCCGATCATGAACCCGATGGGCGGAAGCAAACGTCCGAAATTTGCCAGTACGCCCCCATGTCGCGCATGCTGTCGCAGGCCGGGCTGTCCGCCCCAAGCGTCATCCCGCGCCACCGACCAGACACCGATCAGCGCCGCAAGCAGCACGATGCTTTCGATCAGCGTGTCCCAGCTTCGGAAATTCAGAAGCACCGCTGTCACCGGGTTCTCGACCCCCGACGTCCCGAGGTTTGCAGCTACCGCCTCTTGTAACCCGACAGGTTCCGGCAGGGTCAGAAATGCCCAGCCAAGCGCCAGCCCTGATCCTCCTGCTGCACATGCTGCGGGCCAGACTGCACGGCCTGACGGCACCGGAACGCTTGCGGGCAGACGCGCGTGCGCTCCAAACAACAACAGTCCCGTAAGGCCCGCGCCAAGGGCAACCTCGGCAAGTGCAATGTCCAAGGCACCAAGTCTGAGCCAGCCAAGGCCCAAGAATACACTATAGACAACGAACAAGACGACTGCACCGAACTGGTCGCGCACCCCTATGGCAAGAAGCGCAGTTGTCGCAATCATCGCACAAAGGACGAGATCGAAGCCAGTTTCAGCCAGCGCCATCATGGGGATTGCCGCTGCAAGGCTGTGCGTGCGATCAACTGCGCCGTAATTCCTGCGGCCATTAAGGCAAGCCCCCAGACCAGCGCCAACCGCGCAACCACCATCCAACTGTCCGCCTGAAAGGCAATGCCCACGATCAGAAAGCCGAGCCCCACATTGTCGGCTTTCGTCAGAGCATGCAGACGGCTGTACGTATCGGGAAACCGGATCACCGCGACGGTTCCGGCAAGGTAGAAGCCCAGTCCCAGCGCCGTCATGAAATAGGTGACAACGTCAGCCACGGCCCACCTCTTGCTATTCTTCTTCCGGGTCGCCGACGCTGTCAGCGCTTTGTGCCTTGGCAAAAGCAACCGCCGCAACGGCTGCGAGCAGCGCCAACACCAAGGCTACGTCGATCATACTCCAGTCAGTCGCAGCGGCGAGAAGAAGCACAATTCCTACGCCTCCAGTTCCGATGAGTTGCGCCGCAATCATTCTGTCCGCAGGCTCCGGCCCGCGCCAGACTCTCCAAAGCGCCCCCCCGAGACTGAGAAGTAACAGTACGGCAAGGCTGATGAGCCAACTTGTCATCCGCTCACACTTCCAAGCCGTCTTTCTTCGATACGAATCATGCGCGCATGGTCCTGATCCTTGTCGAGTACATGAACAAGTAGCCTGCCTCTGTCGGTTCCGGCCGCCAGCGTGCCAGGCATGAGTGACAATTCACCGCCAAGCGCGACTCTGCCGCCGTCCGGTAAATCCACCGGTAGTCTAATCCAGCCGGGATTGATCGGCATGCGCGGATCAAGCGCGCGTCGGCCCACGTCCAGCCCACCAAGGAGCGACCGCCAGAGGAAATTCGGTGTCATTGCCAGAAGGGGCAACAGGTGGATTGGGCGGGTCGCGGGCAAAAGTCTGAGGCTAAGCCAGCTTGCCGCGGGCACCGCGGCAGCACCGACGAGGAGCGCCTCTCCTTCAGAAAGAACAAACCACAAGACTAAAAAAAAAATGACGCGCCTTGCCGATGCTGCATGCTTTTTCATGACGGCCTCTTGGATAACGCGGGGATCACTGTGCGAACCTCAAATGTATCAAAGACGTTCCGTTTGGCAAGGCTTGAGGTGTCTATGGCCGGCACAGGTGTCAAGCTGACTGTCAACGGTGAATGGGGCACGCTGCCCTCATATCTGAAACTTTATACCGTCCATAATACCCACCGAACCGATTCATGACATCCTTAATGACTTCGCAACGCGTGGCTATTTTGTAAAAACGGATTTATGCGCGCCACACTCAGGCCTTGGCGGCGGGCCACCAGCCGTGGTCCATTAGCCGAGAAATGTCGAAACGCAACCCGATCAGCAGGTGCAAAGAGTAGCTTAAGTTACGCCAGATCCTGTCCAATTGATGGGGAGCAGCTCAGAACGCTGCTCGGACTTGAGCCAATGGATCCAACGTTGGGTGCAGATCTCGAAGCCGGGGCCGAGGCGGTTTCGCCAAGCAAGTGGCGCACCATGCCATCCGGAGCTTTGCATGACGCGACCCATGTCGCCCGACTGATGCCTGTCGCAATGCTGTTTGTCCGATCCATCAATGGCATCAGCAACGTCTTTTCTGAAGACATGGACGAGGCAGATCTTGTCACGGGCTTAGAGGTTCTGGCGAGCGCGATGGCACAGCTGCTTAATTGATTCTTCGACCCGGTTCTCTTTCTAAGTCCAAAGGCGTGAGCAGCCTCTTTCCGAAAGGCCTGATCTGACAGCACAACCATCTGTAAACCGGCAAGGACGGCCCTAATCCGACATCCATTGACCGGTTGCTATGCTGCGACGCGGCCCGTCATTCCGGCCATTCGCTGCGAATGCGAAATCGGTTGATCGACGAATTCACAGAACGCAGGACAAGCCGCCATATCGCTGAAGTTACACCAACTGCGGCTTTCAAGAAATCGCTTTGAACAAACGCGCCATTCACTCGTCAAGATATCGGCGGATCATATTTTCACTATTGCGGTATTGACGGAGAAAAGTCCCTGCCACCTTCCGGGGCAGGACGAAGACGCATTGGCTGTGCAACACCATCGGCTCACCGCTCTGTTTCTGTGGATATGCAGGAGCTCATCCTGGTTTTGACGCCTGTTCGAGATCCTCTATCGCATTGGTCCATAGCGCTTCGGCGCGTCCTACCCCCTGCATGACCTCCCTATATTTTGCCTGCCAGATCTCGGCTTGTGTGCCAATGTCCGGTTCGTAGAGCGCGAGATCCGACAGTTTCACCGCCAGCCGATCAAGATCGTCGTTATAATTGCAAACCGTGCCCCAATGCGCCCGTCCTCGGTGTCCATCGCCAGCGGCTTGGTCGAAAATCGTGCCCGCGGGGGCCGAAGTTCGTCGTCAGCGTAACCCATAAGTGGAGCGGTTTGCACCAGTCGGTGCTGCCGGCGTCAGGGCAGCACCGTGGCAATCTCCGATAAGTGCAAAATTCTTGATCGGCGGCTGGCGCTTTTCGTCTTTTATGTGGCCATTCACCGTCAGCTCACGGCGACTGGGGCGTCAGCCGTCATCAGCGCGAAACGTTTCGAACGGCTGTCCAGATGCGTGTGCTGTACCATGACAGGACGGCTGGATTGGATAACTGCAGTATAATCGGGGTCGCGGGGGACGGGGCTGAACCGCGCCGGGTTTGCCGGAGGCTGATTTGACTTAGTTACGCGGCCATGTCTGATCTTTCCAGAGCTGCATAGAAGTTTGCCTCTGCTTCGGCTGGCGGGATATTCCCGGTGGGCTCCAGCAGACGGCGATTGTTGAACCAATCGACCCACTCCAGGGTGGCATATTCGACGGCTTCAAAGCTGCGCCATGGGCCACGGCGGTGAATGACCTCGGCTTTGAACAGGCCGTTGATCGTTTCGGCCAAGGCGTTGTCATATGAATCCCCGACGCTGCCGACAGAAGGCGCAATTTTGGCTTCTGCAAGCCGTTCGGTGTATGTGATCGACAAATATTGCGATCCGCGATCCGAGTGATGGACCAGTTGGTCCTGCGCTGGTCTACGTTGATGAATGGCCTGTTCCAAAGCGTCCAGAACAAATCCGGCATTGGCTGTGCGGCTTGCGCGCCAACCAACGATCCGCCGCGCGAACACATCGATGACGAAGGCGACGTAGACAAACCCCTGCC
>NZ_JAAFZU010000077.1 GCF_018263905.1 Loktanella sp. SALINAS62
TCTCGCCTTCGGCCAGATCGTCGAATGCGCCGTTCGGGTCAAAGGTTGCCGTACCGTCGGGGTTGATCGTGACCAGACCGCCGTTGTCGCCCGTGACAGGTGTGCCGACATTGGCCGCATCGCCGTTCACCGTGCCGACCGTCAGCATATCGCTGGTGTCCGGATCGGTGTCGTTGGCCAGCACATTGTCCAGCGGCACGATGCCGTCGTCCTCGCCCGCCGTGCCGGTATCCGCCACTGCCGTCGGCGCGTCGTTGGTGCCCGTGACTGTCACGGTGACCGTGACCGGATCAGAGGTGCCGCCGTTGCCGTCGTCCGCCGTATAGGTGACCGTCGTCTCGCGTGTCTCGCCTTCGGCCAGATCGTCGAATGCGCCGTTCGGGTCAAAGGTTGCCGTGCCATCGGGGTTGATCGTGACCAGACCGCCGTTGTCGCCCGTGACAGGTGCGCCGACATTCGCCGCATCGCCGTTCACCGTGCCGACCGTCAGCACATCGCTAGTGTCCGGATCGGTGTCGTTGGCCAACACGTTGTCCAGCGGCACGATGCCGTCGTCCTCGCCCGCCGTGCCGGTATCCGCCACAGCCGTCGGCGCGTCGTTGGTGCCCGTGACTGTCACGGTGACCGTGACCGGATCAGAGGTGCCGCCGTTGCCGTCGTCCGCCGTATAGGTGACCGTCGTCTCGCGCGTCTCGCCTTCGGCCAGATCGTCGAACTCGCCGTTCGGGTCAAAGGTTGCCGTGCCATCGGGGTTGATCGTGACCAGACCGCCGTTGTCGCCCGTGACAGGTGCCCCGACATTCGCCGCATCGCCGTTCACCGTGCCGACCGTCAGCACATCGCTGGTGTCCGGATCGGTGTCGTTGGCCAGCACGTTGTCCAGCGGCACGATGCCGTCGTCCTCGCCCGCCGTGCCGGTATCCGCCACAGCCGTCGGCGCGTCGTTGGTGCCCGTGACTGTCACGGTGACCGTGACCGGATCAGAGGTGCCGCCGTTGCCGTCGTCCGCCGTATAGGTGACCGTCGTCTCGCGCGTCTCGCCTTCGGCCAGATCGTCGAACTCGCCGTTCGGGTCAAAGGTTGCCGTGCCATCGGGGTTGATCGTGACCAGACCGCCGTTGTCGCCCGTGACAGGTGTTCCGACATTCGCCGCATCGCCGTTCACCGTGCCGACCGTCAGCACATCGTTGGTGTCCGGATCGGTGTCGTTGGCCAGCACGTTGTCCAGCGGCACGATGCCGTCGTCCTCGCCCGCCGTGCCGGTATCCGCCACTGCCGTCGGCGCGTCGTTGGTGCCCGTCACCGTCACGGTGACGGTGACCGGATCAGAGGTGCCGCCGTTGCCGTCGTCCGCCGTATAGGTGACCGTCGTCTCGCGCGTCTCGCCTTCGGCCAGATCGTCGAACTCGCCGTTCGGGTCAAAGGTTGCAGAGCCATCGGGGTTGATCGTGACCAGACCGCCGTTGTCGCCCGTGACAGGTGCGCCGACGTTCGCCGCATCGCCGTTCACCGTGCCGACCGTCAGCACATCGTTGGTGTCCGGATCGGTGTCGTTGACCAGCACGTTGTCCAGCGGCACGATGCCGTCGTCCTCGCCCGCCGTGCCGGTGTCCGCCACAGCCGTCGGCGCGTCGTTGGCGCCGGTCACGCTAATCGTGACCGTGGCGGTGTCGGTGCCGCCGCTGCCGTCATCCACCGTGTAGGTGACTGTGACGTCGCGGGTTTCACCGACGCCCAGATCCTCAAAGTCGCCGTCGGGATCGAATGTGACGGTGCCGTCTTCGGCGATCGTGATCTTGCCACCATCGGCCAGATCGATTGGCGTACCGACGTTCGCCGGATCGCCGTTCACGGCACCCACTGTCAGCGTATCGCCTGCATCCACGTCGCTGTCGTTGGTCAGCACGTTGCCGATCACGCCAGAAGGATCATCCTCGCCGCTGGTCAGCAAGTCGTCTGCGGCTTCGGGGTCGGTGTTGTCGACTGTGCCGACGATCTCTTCGATCTCGGTGTAGTCGATGAATTCGCCCGTCGGGTTGCCGTTGCCATCGGTAAAGATGATCCGCCCGGTAAAGCTGTCACCGTCGGCATCCAGCACCGGCGCGCCGACCCCATCGGGGCCCGCGTTCCGGTAGAAGGTGCCGTCAGGCAGGATCAAACGGTCAAAGTCTGTTCCTGTTGTGACACCTGTGCCACCGTCAACAGTGTCGCCTGCGGTCGCAAAGATGGTATCCGCGTCGTCGCCGCCGAACAGCGTGTTGGTGCCGTCGCCGCCAAAGATCGTGTCATCGCCCGCGTCGCCGTACAGTTCATCGTCGCCGTTGTCACCGACCAGAATGTCGTTGCCGTCGCCGCCGAATGCGGTGTCAGCGGCATTCCCGGTCTGGGTATCGCCAAAGCCCTGTTCGCTGTCAGCCCAGCTGCCGACGTGGATTTCGTCGTCACCCGCACCACCGAAAATCGTGTCGGACCCGTCTGCGGTCGGATCGAATGCCTCTCCGATCTTGTCGGACACGCGGCTGTCGTCGTCACCCGTCAGAATGTCGTCGCCCGCACCGCCGGTGATCACGTCATCGCCTGCGCCACCGGCGAATGCGTTGTCGTATTCATCCGCCGGACGCGCACCCGATGCAGCCTGACCGCCTGTGCCGTCGGGATCACCGGTACCTGCGCTGATGATATCATCACCAGTGCCGCCGCTTATATAGTCCTGACCGCCGTTACCGATCAGCGTGTCGTTGTCGGCATCGCCCGACAGTACGTCGTCGCCGCCGTCACCGACCAGAATGTCATTGCCGTCACCACCGAATGCGGTGTCGCTGCCCATGCCCGTCTGAACGTCGCCAAGACCCTGTTCACCGTCGGCCCAAGTTCCGACGTGGATTTCGTCGTTACCCTTGCCACCGAACAACACGTCGTTGCCGTCGGCATTGGCATCGAACCCTTCGCCAGTCTTTTCAGACACGCGGCTGTCGTCGTCGCCGGTGATGATATCATCACCGATACCGCCCATGATCGTATCGTCACCTGCGCCACCGGCATAGGCATTGTCATATGCGTCAGCAGCCAAAGCACCGGACGCACCAGCATCCGCACCGTTGACCTGATTATCATCGTCCACACCACCGGCAATGAAATCGTTGCCCGTGCCACCGTCGATGACGTCGTAACCTGCGTTCCCTGTGATGGTGTCGTCATCCGCGCCACCGTCGATCACGTCGTCGCCGCCGTCACCGCTGATGATGTCGTTGCCATCACCGCCTAGGATTGAATCGTCGCCTGGCACAACCGTTGTTTCCGACGGACCACCGGACGAAATGCCGCCCGGAATGGTGCCCGTAGACGTGCTGGTCGTAAGCTCTGTATAGCCCTGCGCCAGATCGGAATATCTGACCGACGGGTGGTTCGTGATCTTGCCAAGGAAACGGTATTCTTCGCCACGGATCAGCGGCTCTGTCGACACAAAACCAACGACGTTGTTGCCGTTCAGTTCGACCGCATAGATATGCGCGATGTTGCCCGCAGAATCCTGCACCGAATAGGCGTATTCAGGTGTGAAACGCGAACCGGCATGACCTGTTTCACCGTCGATGGTGACTGTCTGCGCCAGTTTTTGATCCAGATCGCCGTCATTCAGATAATGGTCGTCATCGTTCACGCCGACGGCAACCGGGGTTGCATCGGCATTAATCGTGAAACGGGTATTTTCGACATCATGCTCGCCCAGAGCGGAGTCCGGGAACGGGTAGTCGTGCGAGTCGTAGCCAGTGACATTGACCGTCGACAGATCCCAGACTGCGACCGTGAAATGCGCACCATCGACCGGCGTGACGTTGACAACGGTCGGTGTCGTTGTCGTCACGGCAACCCCTGTGGCGTCGATGACGGGCAGTTCGGTCGTGCTATCGCCATGGATGACATCGTCACCCGTACCACCGGTCAATGTATCGTTACCCGATCCGCCGGTGATGGTGTCGTTGTCAGCACCGCCGTCGATCACGTCGTCGCCGCCGTCACCGCTTAGGATATCGTTACCGCCACCGCCCAGAATTGTATCGTTGCCAGCGACGACATCGTCCTCGGATGCGCCACCGGCCACGGTGCCGCCTGACGTCGTGTCGGACGATGTTTCGGTCGTCACCTCTGTGTAGCCCTGCGACAGGTCCGCATAGCTGATCGACGGATGATCGGTCGTTTTTTCGATGAAACGGTATTCTTCGCCGCGGATCAGCGGCTTGTCCGAGACAAAGCCGACAACGTGGTTACCATCCAGTTCGACAGCATAGATGTTCGCAATATTGCCCGCCGGGTCCTGCACCGAATACGCATATTCAGGTGTCAAACGCTCACCGGCATGGCCGGTTTGGCCGTTGATGGTGACCGTCTGTGCCAGCGTCTGGCTAAGATCGCCATCATCGAAATGATCGCCACCATCGACGATACCGATGGCCACTGGGGTCGCATTGTCATTGATCGTGAACGTGGTGTTGGTGACGTCGTGTTCACCGCCGGAAGAATTCGGGAACGGATAATCATGATAGCCGTAACCCGCGACGTTCACGGTCGAAAGATCCCAGACCGCCAGGGTGTAGTTGGAACCGGACACCGGCCCGACGTTGACCACACTGGTCGTGGTCGTCGTTGTCGGCGCAGTGATGCCATCAATGATCGGCTGGTTGCCCGTGCCGTCACCAAAAATCATGTCGTCGCCGGTGCCGCCGACCAAGGCATCGTTGCCAGATCCACCGCCGATAATATCGTTGTCCGCGCCACCAAAGATGGCGTCATCGCCACCGTTGCCAAAGATGATATCTTCGCCGGATCCACCGAACAGATCGTCGTTGCCATCAGGGCCCGCATCGACATCGGTCGCACCGGGACCGTCAAAATAGACGTCGGTAATGTTGATGCCGGAATTATCGTGACCATCCTGCGAATGGAAAATCTTGATCGCGGACACAGGACCGGGGATCGAAACCGTGACAGAATATTCGCCAGCGGTATCTTCCAGGTAACCACCGTTGCTGTCAGCGGTATCCAGACCGGCAACACCGTCCAGATCGCGCATGGTGATGTGCGAACCGGCGTCGAAATTGATCGCAATCTGTTTTCCGAACGCGTCAAAAGCCTGCACTTTCACCAGACCGTCGCCGTCGATGTCGTTGATATTGAACGATACATCGGTGACGGGGGTGTCGAAATTTAGCCTGTATTCGGCGTTCTTGTGATCGGCGGGCAGTTCCGATGACAAAGAGCTGGTTGCATCGATCGTTTCGGACCCGGTGTCGATCCCCGACACGTTCTGCAGGTTGCCAGCCAGCGTGGTGTCGACATAGGTGGGATAGTTCTCGGTAAACGTGAACGATACATTCACGCTGCCGGTGTTCTGGGTGAAATGCGACAGGTGGGCCCCATCGACGATACCCGGCGCTTTGTCCCATTCAAAGGATTCGCGCGGCCCATCGACCGATATCGTACCAGTACCGCCATCGCCATAAATCAGATCGTTGCCGCCCTGACCAAACACGCTGTCATCACCGGCACCACCAAACAGCGTATCGTCGCCGTCGGTCTCGCTTTCGACGCCATCAGCACCGTCGCCATAAACGGTATCGTTTCCTTCGGCGGCCAAAACGACGTCGTTACCAGCGCCTGCGACGACGATATCGTCGTTGGGACCTGCGCCCGAAACGATTGCATCGCTCGCGTCGATCCGGTCGCCTTCGGGGTCGCCATTGTAACCGCCGTCGATGATGTCGTCACCGGCAGTCCCTTCCACGGTGCCGTCACCAGTGCCATCGACAGGCGGCGGCGCGGTGTCGACCGGGGCGAATGTCACGTTGTCCACGGATTGATCGGAATACCAGCCTCTGGCGTCGGATGTCGTGATGCTCTGGATTTCGATGTTCGCGATGGAGAGATTGTCGAGCGTACCTGCGTTCAGCAGATCAGAGACGAACAGATCGCCGTTCGCCTGCTGCATCAGGACGGCCTGGATAGTTTTGACCGAACCATCGCTGAGTGTCACGCGCAGATCACCGACCAGGGTGCTGTCAGTCTTGTTGGAATAGGACGCCGCCCCGATGGCGTATTTGACCACGTCGCTGCTGTGTTCGTTGTCGGAAATGACACCGTCATGCTCTGCGTCGTAAAGCGTTGCAGACACCAGCTTCAGTTCGGATGAATCACGCGAAATACCGACAAGATCGTGCGCGTTTTCCGCGTTATAATCTGTCGTCCACCATGCAGTGGTTTCGTACGGATCAACGTCAGCGTAATTGCCAAGATAAATCAAATTCACAGTCGTAATCGCGGTCATATCAGCTCTCCAAAGCCAACCCGTGTGCAGACACAGGCGCGCGCCCGGAACACGGGCTGCAACACTAACACCGACTAAAGTCGGCAAAATTTCCTGCGATTTATACGGGCCAAGCCCTATCAGCAGACATCCAATTCCCTGCAATAAATGCAGGTCGGCCGCCCCAATCGGCCGATTGCCCCCCCAGTCGGGCTCCTCTTAGATAGCCAGACCGGTGTATTTGAGAAAGCAAAAAATCAAAGCTTCCCTAGCGTCAGCCGCTCATTTTGTCTGACCTGCCCGAATATTAGCGTCATCACGCATGGATGCGCAGAACTACTGTTTCTTTAAGGGAAACAGTCATCTGCTAAATTTGCCCTAGCTCAGGAGATAATCGCCGCATTTACAATCTCGGAAAGATTTATGAATTACAAATACACGTGGGAGTTGTAATTCATTCACCGATTGGAAACATCTTAATGTTTTACGGAATTGTGGCAGCCTCAAGGCACATTATGACGATAGCTGTCGCATCATCCGAAACAACATGCGCAATAGCGCTGCACTGTCGCCGAAATGACAGAAACCCGACCCCGGATTAAGACAAAAGAAAGAATCGGCAGACCAGCTTTGTCAAGAAATCACGACTGAAATCAAAGCTTGGTACCGGTGGTCGGACTCGAACCGACAAGCCCTTGCGGGCGGGGGATTTTGAATCCCCTGCGTCTACCATTCCGCCACACCGGCCGGTGCCGATGCACGTAACGCCGTCCGCAGGCGGCGTCAATCGTGACTTATAGCTGTGAAGCAGAGAACGTGTCGCAATCTGTCATGCGCCCACTGTCAAAGCCGCGTGCAAGCCACCGTTGCCGCTGTTCACTGGTCCCGTGAGAAAAGGTTTCAGGCCGGACCACGCCGCCCGCGCGGCCCTGCAAGCGATCATCACCGATGGCCGCCGCCGCATTCAGCGCCTCGTTCAGGTCGCCACGTTCCAGCACACCGAACGCGCTTTCCGCGCCCCGTGCCCAGATCCCGGCAAAGCAATCCGCCTGCAGCTCTGTCCGGACGGACAAGGCATTGGAATCCGTCTGGTTCATCTGCGCGCGCATCCGGTTGACCTGCCCCAGAATGCCCAGTTCGTTCTGGATGTGGTGGGCGACCTCATGCGCAATGACATAGGCTTGCGCGAAATCGCCGCCCGCACCCAAGCGCTGGGACAGTACCCTGAAAAACGCTGTATCCAGAAAAATGCGGTTTTCGGCCGGGCAATAAAACGGCCCCGTTGCAGCACTGGCCATACCGCAGGCCGATTGCGTGACATCTTCGAACAGAACCAGCACCGGCGGGTTGTAGGTGTCACCGACCTGCTGGTCAAAGGTCTGCGTCCAGACGTCTTCGGTCAGACCCAGAACCGCGGCGACAAACTGTTCCATGTCAGGGTCGTCCCCATCAATGGCGCTGCGGTCGATTTGTTGGCTGGCCCCCTGCCCGCTGGCGCCACCGTTCAGCAACGGCGACACGTCGACGCCGAAATACCACCCCACCAAAAGCACAAGCACCGCACCGATCCCGCCGATCCCGCCCTTGGCGACCTGACCACCACGACCGCGCCGTTCGATATTGCGGCTGCTCCGCCGTCCTTGCCATTTCATCGCGATCCCCTTTGCGGCCCTGACAACGTTGCGGCCCTGACAACAGGACCATAGCGGCAAAAGCGTCTGCTGCAATCTGCGCCCTGCCTTGACGTCACATCGCTGCCGTGTGCATTAAGCCCGACTGCACAGAAAGACGCGCGATGCTTCGAACGCTTTATGACTGGACGATGTCACTGTCCCGCTCGCCGCATGCGCTGACGGCCCTTTTCATCGTGGCCTTTGTCGAAAGCAGCTTCTTTCCCATCCCGCCCGATGTGCTGATGATCCCCATGATCATCGCAGCCCCGCGCCGTGCTTTCATTATCGCAGGCATCGCCACCGTGGGGTCCGTGCTGGGCGCGCTGCTGGGCTATTATATCGGTGCTGCACTGTTCGACAGCGTGGGCCAGCCGGTACTGGATTTTTACCACAAATCCGACGACTTTTCCGAATTTGCACTGAAATACAACGCATGGGGCGCTTGGGCGGTCCTGGTTGCGGGCGTCACACCGTTCCCGTTCAAGGTCATTACCATTGCATCTGGCGTGACGGGCCTGTCGCTGCCTGTCTTCATCGTCTCGTCGATCATCGCACGCGCGTTCCGCTTCTTTCTGGTGGCCGCACTGCTGTGGAAGTTCGGCGCACCGATCCGCGATTTCATTGAACGCCGACTGGGACTGGTTTTCACCGTGTTCTGCGTCCTGCTGATTGGCGGCTTCTTGCTTTTGGGTGTCCTATGACTCGACGTTTGCTTGTTCTGACCGCGCTCTCCGGCTCTGCCTTGTTGCTGGCCGGGGCTTACCTGTTTCAATATTTTGGATATCTGCCCTGTCAGATGTGCCTGTGGCAGCGCTGGCCACACGTCGTGGCCATCGTTGTTGGCCTTGCGTATCTGGCATTTCCGTCGCAGGTCTGGCCATGGCTGGGGGCCATTGCAGCCGCGATCACGTCCGGGTTGGGTGTCTATCACACCGGCGTCGAACGCGACTGGTGGGAAGGTCCGTCATCCTGCAGCGGCGGTGGCGGCGGTGCGCTGTCAGGCGATCTTTTGTCACTCGATGGTCCGGTGCTGATCATGTGCGATCAGGTCAGCTGGGCGTTTCTGGGCCTTTCGATGGCCAGTTGGAACGCGCTGTTTTCTGCCCTGCTCTGCGTGATCTGGGTCATGGCGGCGCGGCGCGCGACCTAGGCGCGCGTTGACAGCAACAGTGATGTTTCCGACCGCGTGACCCCGTCGATCCGGCGAATGGCCGACAATACCGCATCAAAGGATTCCAGCGACGCGGTCCCGATCTCTGCAATCAGATCCCACGTGCCATTGGTGGAATGAACCCGCGCTACGGCGGGCAAGGCGCGCAGCTGACGACTGACCTTGTCCGCACCGCGGCCCGTCACTTCCAGCATCATTAGGCCACGCACCGGATGCGGTGCGACATCGGCGCGGGTCAGAACCGTAAAACCCGCAATCTCGCCCCCCGCCTGCAACCGGTCCAGACGCGCCTTGACCGTCGCGCGCGTCACGCCCAGATCTGCCGCCAGCGTTTGCAACGCCGCCCGCCCGTCACGGCGCAGGGCCAGGATCAGCCTGTTATCCAGATCGTCCATCATAGCTACTCAGTTTGTGCAATCACTGCCCAATTTGCGCAAATTGGCGGCTGGCTGCAAGCGCGGATATCCGCAAAACTGGCGCTTATGAAACAGACACATTGCATATTGATCGGCGCCCCCGTGGATTGCGGCAAACGTCGCCGGGGCTGCCTGATGGGCCCCGACGCGTACCGCACCGCAGGGCTTGCCGACGCGATCACCGCGCTTGGCCACACGGTCGAGGATCTGGGCAACCTGAAACCCGCACAGGTCGATGTGCCGGACCATCCCAACCCGGCCGTGCATGCGCTGGCCGAAAACGTCGGCTGGACGCAGACGCTGGCGCAGGCCGGGCAGGACGCCGCGCCGCGTGGTCTGCCGATCTTTCTGGGTGGGGATCACGCGCTGGCACTGGGCAGCGTGTCCGGCATGGCCGCCCATGCGCAGGCTGCCGGTCGCCCGTTCTTTGCGCTGTGGCTTGACGCGCATAGCGATATCCACACCCCCGCCACATCCGACAGCGGCAACCTGCACGGCACACCCGTCGGCTACGTGATCGGGCGCGACGGTTTTGACGGGTTTCCGCCCCCTGCGGCGCTGGTCGATCCCGCCAACATCTGCATGATCGGGCTGCGCAGCGTCGATGGTCCCGAACATGCCGCCCTGCTCGATATGGATGTCGATGTCGTCGACATGCGCCGCATCGACGAAGAAGGCATCCGTGCACCGCTCGCCGCCTTTCTTGATCGGGTGCAGGCTGCAAACGGCATGCTGCATGTCTCGCTCGACGTGGATTTTCTCGATCCCTCCGTCGCCCCTGCAGTAGGCACCACCGTCCCCGGCGGCGCGACCGTCCGCGAAGGCCATCTGGTCATGGAAATGCTGTGCGATTCCGGGCGCGTTACATCGCTTGATCTGGTGGAATTGAACCCGTTTCTGGATGATCGCGGCAAGACTGCATCGCTGATGGTCGACCTGACCGCATCGCTGCTGGGTCGCCGCGTCTTCGACCGCCCGACAAGGAGCCACGGATGACACATCCTTCGCCGTCCACCCGCGCCATGGTGCCCTTTGTCAGCGTCGAAAACATGATGCGGCTGGTGCATCACGTTGGTCTGACACGCTTTCTTGTCGAGCTGACCGATGCCATCACCGATGATTTCAAACGCTGGCCCGCCTTTGATAAAACGTCGCGCGTGCCAGCCCATTCGGCAGGCGGTGTCATCGAATTGATGCCCACCGCCGACGATACGCTGTACGGTTTCAAATACGTGAACGGCCACCCCAAGAACATGGCCGAAGGTTTGCAGACCGTCACCGCCTTTGGCGTGCTGGCGCGGATGGACACGGGCTATCCATTGCTGTTGTCGGAAATGACCCTGCTGACGGCGC
This sequence comes from Loktanella sp. SALINAS62, assembly GCF_018263905.1. Lineage (GTDB taxonomy): Bacteria > Pseudomonadota > Alphaproteobacteria > Rhodobacterales > Rhodobacteraceae > Loktanella. The sequence continues at coordinate 10,912 of NZ_JAAFZU010000077.1, forward strand.
TGCGCACGGCGGCGACCTCTGCGATGGCGACCCGCGCACTGGTGCGGCCCGACGCGCGCACGATGGCGATGATCGGCAACGGCGCGCAGGCGGAATTCCAGATCCTTGCGCTGCACGCGGTCTGCGGCATCACCGATATCCGGCTTTACGACGTGGACCCCGCCGCCACAGCCAAGGTGATGACGAATCTCGCCGGCTATGGCCTGAACCTGACCGCCTGCACCACACCGCAGGATGCGGTGCTGGGCGCCGATGTCATTACCACCGCGACGGCGGACAAACGTAACAATCAGGTGCTGACCGACAACATGATCGGTGCGGGCGTGCATATCAACGCGATCGGCGGCGACTGCCCCGGCAAGACGGAATTGCACCGCGATATCGTGGCCCGCGCCGATATGTTTGTCGAATATCCAGAACAGACTCGGATCGAAGGCGAATTGCAGCAGATGCCGCCCGATCATCCCTACACGGAACTGTGGCAGGTGCTGACTGGCGATGCGGCGGGTCGCACGCGTCCCGACCAGATCACCCTGTTTGACGGCGTCGGATTCGCGATCGAGGATTTCAGCGCCCTGCGCTATGTCCACGCGGCCAGCCAAAATACGGCTTTCGTGCAGATGCTCGACTTCATCGCGGACCCGGACGATCCGCGCGATCTTTTCGGGATGCTGGCGCGCGCCGCCTGAACCCTTCTTCTTGCCGGAAATATCCCGGGGTGTGGGGTAGAACCCCACGCGGTGCGCATGAAATGCGGACCGCTGACACCTTTGCATGCCTTCGGTCGTTGCACACTAGATGCGGTATCGTGTAGGTTGCCGTAACCCAATTCTGGCGCAGACCATCAAGGCAGGCAGGCGACATGACCGATACACCCGATACCCCGCAAAGCGACGACGATCTGCCGAAACGGTATGTTTACGATGGTCCGTCTGTCTCGATCGAGGACGAGCTGAAAACAGCATACCTCGACTACGCCATGTCGGTCATCGTCAGCCGCGCGATCCCCGACCTGCGCGACGGTCTGAAACCGGTGCATCGCCGCATTCTGTATGCGATGCACGACACCAACAATACCTACGACAAACCCTATCGCAAATCGTCGCGTCCGGTGGCGGAAACCATGGGGAAATATCACCCGCATGGTGACAGCGCGATCTATGACGCGCTGGTGCGGATGGCGCAGAACTTTTCCATGTCGCTGGTGCTGCTGGATGGACAGGGCAACTTTGGGTCCATGGACGGGGATAAGGCCGCCGCCTATCGCTATACCGAAGTGCGGATGCGCAAGGTCGCCAATTACCTGCTGGACGATATCGACAAGGACACCGTCGATTTTCAGCTCAACTACGATGGCAAGGATACCGAACCATCGGTCCTGCCTGCGAAATACCCCAACATGCTGGTCAACGGTGCAGGCGGCATCGCAGTCGGCATGGCCACCAATATTCCGCCCCACAATCTGGGCGAAGTGATCGACGCCACGCTGGCGCTGATCGACAACCCGGACATGACGTCGGAAGAACTGATCGACTACATCCCCGCCCCTGATTTCCCGACCGGCGGGATCATTCTGGGCCGGTCAGGCGCGCGCCGTGCCTATCTCGAAGGGCGTGGGTCCGTGATCATGCGCGCGCGCACCCATACCGAAGAAATCCGAAAGGATCGCTGGGCCATCGTCATCGACGACGTGCCCTATCAGGTGAACAAATCGGTCATGATCGACCGAATCGCAGAAGCCGCCCGCGACAAAAAGATCGAAGGCATCGCCCATGTGCAGGACGAATCCGATCGCAACGGCGTACGGGTCGTCGTCGAACTCAAACGCGACGCCACCGCAGAGGTGGTGCTGAACCAATTATTCCGCTTCACCCCGATGCAAACGAATTTCGCCTGTAACATGCTGGCATTGAACGGCGGCAAGCCGGAAACGCTGACCTTGCTGCGCTTTTTGTCCGCTTTTGTCGATTTCCGCGAAGACGTCGTCGCCCGCCGCACCGCATTTTTGCTGCGCAAGGCGCGCGAGCGCTCGCACATCCTGTGCGGTCTGGCCGTGGCCGTCACCAACATCGACGAAATCGTTGCCACCATCCGCCAGTCCAGCGATGCGGGCGAAGCGCGCGAAAAACTGATGACGCGTCGCTGGCCCGCGGCTGAAATCCTTGAATACATCGCCCTGATCGACGATCCGACCCATACCGCCAACGACGACGGCACCTATAACCTGTCCGAAGCTCAGGCCCGCGCGATCCTGGAACTGCGCCTGCAGCGCCTGACACAGATCGGCGTCAAGGAAGTCACCGACGAATTGCAGGAACTTGCCACCAAGATCCGCGACTACCTAGAAATTCTGGGATCACGCGACCGGATCATGCAGATCATCCGCGACGAGCTGAACGAGGTCAAAGAACAATTCGCCGTGCCCCGCCGGTCAGAGATCGTCGAATGGGCCGCCGACATGGACGACGAGGATCTGATCGAACGCGAAGACATGGTCGTGACCGTCACCTCTGGCGGTTACATCAAACGCACGGCACTGGCCGATTTCCGCGCGCAACGTCGCGGCGGCAAAGGTCTATCGTCGATGCAGACAAAAGAAGAGGACGTGGTCACCACGCTTTTCGTCGCCAACACCCACACCCAGCTTTTGTTTTTCACGACCAGCGGCATGGTCTACAAACTGAAATGCTGGCAACTGCCGCTGGGCAGCCGCACCGCCAAGGGCAAGGCCATCGTCAACATCCTGCCGATCGATCCGGGCGTATCCATCGCCGCGATCATGCCGGTGGACCGGGACGAATCCGATTGGGACGATTTGCAGGTCGTGTTCGCCACGTCCAAAGGCACCGTGCGCCGCAACCGCCTGTCGGATTTTACCAATGTGAACCGCGCCGGCAAAATCGCCATGAAATTCGAAGACGGCGACGACATCCGCATGATCAATGCGCGGATTGCATCCAACGACGACGATGTGATGCTGGTCACGAACTCGGGCCGCGCGATCCGCTTCCCGGCAACCGACGTGCGGATTTTCAACTCGCGCGCATCAACCGGCGTTCGCGGCATCCGCCTGAATGGCGACGACGAAGTCGTGTCCATGTCGATCATCCGCCATTTCGAGGCCGACCCCGCAGAACGAGCCGCATACCTCAAGATGCGGCGTGCCATGGCGGGCCTGACAGACGACGCGGAAACATCAGAAGACGACGACGACGTGACCCCCGGCGCGATCAGTCAGGAACGCTATGCCGAAATGTCGGCGGCGGAAAACCTGATCCTGACGATCACGGCGCAAGGGTCCGGCAAACTGTCATCCAGCCACGATTACCCCGTGCGCGGGCGCGGCGGTCTGGGCGTCACTGCCATGGACAAAGCGATGCGCGGCGGCCCGCTGGTCACGTCGTTTCCGGTCGATCTGTCGGACCAGATCATGCTGGTCACATCCACCGGGCAATCGATCCGCGTCCCGGTAGAAGGCATCAGTTTTCGCTCGCGCGGTGCGGGCGGGGTCAAGGTCTTTGACACGGCCAAGGGCGAATATGTCGTATCCGTCGCCTGGATCGCCGATCAGGGTGACGCAGAAGACACAACCGCCACGCCAGACGACGTTTGACAACGCCCCCGCGCGGCCAAAGCTTGCCGTGCGGGGCGTGACGCCTTAGCACTTTTGCCAAGGGGAAAACCCCAAAAGCAATAAACGAAGGCGAGTAGTCATGAAAAAAACAGCAGCTTTTGCAGCAGCACTTCTGGTGTTGGCAACACCGGTTCTGTCCCAGTCGATCGGCGGCGAAGTCGGCATCGAATATAACGCACCACTGGATGGCGACGATTTCGGCGGCACCGTCTACAAACTGGGTTTTGAATACAATTTTGCACAGCCCGTTTCGATTGGCGTCACCGGCGTCGGTTTCAACCCCGACTTTATCGACGAAAACGGGTCCAACGTCACCTTGCACGCCAGTTATCACTTGAACGATTTCACATCGGTCGGGTTGTTTTACGCGGTCGACAGTCTGGACGGCGACGATCTTGACATGATCGGCCTTGAAGCCGGCACCGAAGTGTACGGTGGCATCGTCAACGGCTATGTGGGTCGCGCGAAAGCGGACGACGAAACGGGATACGCCTTTGGTGCGGACAGCGAATACGGTCTGGCCAACGGATTTTCCGCCCTGCTTGAATTCGATGCGGTCGCTGCCGATTTCGCTGACGTGACGAATTTTGCGATCGGCGCGGAATACGAAATTCAAAGCGGCCCCAACTTCTACGCAAAGCTTGGCCACTACAACATCGACACCGATGAGGGGTCATTCGATCAAACCTATGTCACCGTGGGCGTTGACGTGGCGTTCGGCCCCAAGCGGGGCACCACATTTGAATCGCGTAGCCTGCTTGAAATCATTCCCGGCTTCTGACCCTTTACACAATCGCCCGCGATGGCCTACATCGCGGGCATGACACATACACTCAACATCGTGGGCGGCGGCATGGCCGGGTCCGAAGCCGCTTGGCAGGCTGCAAACGCGGGCCTGCGCGTCGTTATTCACGAAATGCGCCCAAAGGTGGCGACCTTTGCCCACCGCACTGGCCATCTGGGCGAAATGGTCTGTTCGAATTCGTTCCGCTCTGACGATCACGAACAGAATGCCGTCGGCCTTTTGCACTGGGAAATGCGTCAGGCTGACGGTCTGATCATGCAGACCGCCGCCAAACACCGCCTGCCTGCTGGCGGCGCGCTGGCGGTTGACCGCGATCCGTTTGCCGAAAGCGTGACCTCTGCGCTGCTGGCCCATCCGAACATCACAGTCAGCTATGAAGAAATCACCGACCTGCCCCGTGATGGCCAGTGGATCATCGCGACCGGCCCGCTGACATCAGGCACATTGGCCGAAGCGATCCGGACCGAAACCGGGGCCGATCAGCTGGCGTTTTTCGATGCCATCGCCCCCATCGTCTATGCGGACACGGTCAACATGGATATCGCATGGCTCCAATCGCGCTATGACAAGGGCGAAACACAGGACGAGCGCACCGCTTATCTGAACTGCCCGATGACCAAAGACCAATACGAAGCGTTCATCGACGCACTGTTGGCCGCCGACAAAACCGAATTCAAGGACGGCGAAACCGCGCAATATTTCGACGGATGCCTGCCGATCGAAGTGATGGCCGAACGCGGCCGCGAAACGCTGCGCTTTGGCCCGATGAAACCCGTTGGTCTGACCAATGCCCATGACCCCGCGACCAAGGCCTATGCCGTAGTGCAACTGCGTCGCGACAACGCATTGGGCACGCTTTTCAACATCGTCGGTTTCCAGACAAAGATGAAATACGCCGCGCAAAAGGCTGTATTCAAAATTATTCCCGGGCTGGAGGATGCAGAGTTCGCGCGCCTTGGCGGGATTCACCGCAATACCTTCATCAATTCACCAACATTGCTGGACGGCCAGATGCGATTGAAATCGCAGCCCAACATCCGCTTTGCTGGCCAGATCACCGGCGTCGAAGGTTATGTTGAATCCGCGGCCATGGGCCTGCTTGCCGCGCGTCTGGCTGTGGCCGAAGCACAGGGTCATACCCTGCCCGCGGTGCCCCACACCACGGCGATGGGCGCATTGGTCACCCACATCACCGGCGGTGCCGACGCCAAGACATTCCAGCCGATGAACGTGAATTTCGGCCTGTTTCCACCGCTCGAAGGCACCGGAATCAAGGGTGGCCGCCGCAACCGCAAAGACCGCTACAAAGCCTATACCGACCGGGCCAAGGCCGACTGGACCGATTGGCTGGCACAGACGGCACCCGTGCCTGCGTGATCACGCGCTTTGCGCCGTCGCCCACCGGGCCGCTGCATCTGGGCCATGCGTTTTCCGCGCTGACAGCTTGGGACATGGCGCGCGCGGCGGGCGGCACGTTTCTTTTAAGAATCGAAGACATCGACCAAAGCCGCGCCCGCCCGGATTGGGAGCAGCAGATCTACGATGATCTGGCCTGGTTGGGCCTGACGTGGCCCACCCCCGTGATGCGCCAGTCCGACAGACAGGCCGCCTATGACGCAGCACTGGATATGCTCTGGGCGCGCGGCCTGCTTTATCCCTGCACCTGCAACCGCCGCGATATCCTCGCCGCGGCCAGCGCCCCGCAGGAAGGCGCGCCGCTGCTGGGGCCCGACGGCGTCGTCTATCCCGGCACTTGCCGTCATGGGACCAGAACCGGCCTGCGTCCCCGCGATGCGGCACTGCGGCTCGACATGCAGTTTGCCTGCCAGTCCTTTGACAATACGGCCTTATCGCCAGATCTGGCGCGCACCATCGGCGATGTGGTGCTCGCGCGGCGCGACATGGGCACGTCCTATCACCTCTCGGTGGTTGTCGATGATGCGGCACAGGGTGTCACAGATGTGGTGCGCGGTCAGGATCTGGCAGACGCGACCCCGATCCACATGCTGTTGCAGCGCTTGCTGGATCTGCCTACGCCCGCTTACCACCACCACCGCCTGATCCGCGATGCAAACGGCAAACGTCTTGCCAAACGCGACGACGCACGCGCGCTTGGCCTTTACCGCGACCAAGGCGCCACACCGGACGACATCAGGCGTCTGGTCGGACTTTAGCGCACTGCGGTCCAACCTTCTTCTTGCCAAAAATATCCGCCCCGCCGGCAGGCGTCCCGCATTCTCTGCCCGCGGGACGTCAGATCACGACGCGTCGCCCTCGATCACTTCCGCACCATTTTCGACGCGCGTGTAGAAACAGGACCGTCGCCCGGTGTGACAGGCTGGCCCGGTCTGGTTCACCGTGACCAGCAGGCAATCGCGGTCACAATCGACGTGAAAAGACACCAGTTCCTGCACGTGTCCCGATGTCTTGCCCTTGATCCACAGCTCTGACCGGGACCGCGACCAATATGTCACCTCGCCCGTCTCCAACGTGCGCGCGACCGCCTCTGCGTTCATCCAGGCCATCATCAGAACCTCTCCTGATGTGGCATCCTGCGCGATGGCGGGAACCAGTCCGGCGTCATTGTAGCGCAGGGTTGAAGCGTCGAATGTCATGGCCATATCTTTCCAAATCGGTATTGCCGTCCTAACTATGGCGCAGCCGTCGAAAGGGCAAACCATGACCGCAGAAACCGACATGATGAAATTGTATTCCGCACGCATCCTTGCGCTTGCGGCAGAGATTCCGCATGTCGGCCGACTGGATCAGCCCGACGGGACCGCGCGCAAACGCTCTCCTCTGTGCGGATCGACCGTCACCGTTGATCTGACCACGCAGAACGGCCTGATCGCGGATTTCGCCCATGACGTCAAAGCCTGCGCATTGGGTCAGGCCGCCGCTTCGGTCGTCGCACAGGCGGTGATCGGGCTGGACCGCGCAACCGTGCAGCGCGGCCGGGATGAACTGGCCGCCATGCTGAAAGACAGCGGTCCCGTTCCCACCGCCCCCTTTGACGGGCTGGCCGTGCTGGAACCTGCGCGCGATTATAAAAACCGGCATGCGTCCATCATGCTGGGATTTGATGCGACCCTCGCCGCACTGGACGACGCACAGATCACCGCCTGACCTGACTGCGCTGCCAAAAAAAAACCGCCGCGCGCTGGATCAGCGGCGGCGGGCAGTGGTGCATCCTGTGGCGTGGCGGATCAGGGCAGGCAAACCCCGATCGCATCGAACAGGCAGGTCTTGGATCGCAAGGTGGGACAGGCGATCACAACGCACGCCATGGATACGAGGCAGGCGTCAGACCGATCCGGGCAAGATCAAACCGACACACAGCATGACCGTCAGGGCCACGACCCCCAGAGCATCGGACAGGATCGTATCGCTGTTGCGGGTGATCACCGTTTTGATTTGCTGGTGCATGGTCTGGCTCCTTTCGTTCCTCTGTGTTGCCTCTTTGTTCCATAAGGTTAACCCAGTGTAAAGAACTTTATGAGAACAAACGTGAACAAAAGTGATCAGGACGCGGAACATCCCTGTAAATCAGGGCTTTGGATGTTCCGCCTTTTTGGTCCATGTGCCGTCGGATTGTGCCCAGTATTGCGCTGCGCATCCCGCGTCGGTCAGTGATTTCCACTGGCCGCGCGCCGTGGCCAGCGCGCTTTCATCATGGCCGTCGAACAGGATGCAGGCCCGTTCGGACAGCCCCACCTCTGCCGCTGTCAGTGGTGCGCTGTCGATGCTCATGACACAGGCAAACCCGTCTGCGGGGGTGTCGATCCCCAGCAGCACGGGTTGATCGGCATCATGCGGCCCGCCTGACATGCCATGCGGACGGAACGCATCCGCCGGACCTTGCCATAGCGCATCATCCAGCAGCGCCAGCCTTGCAGGATCGGTGCCGCGCACCAGCACGCGCCAGCCCTGCCCGCGCGCACGATCCAGCAGCATGGGCAGGGCTTGTTCCAACGGGCTGTCCGTCAGGTGATAAAAATAAACCGCCCCCATCAGGACTCGTAGCGGTCCGCGATCAGGCGGTTCAGCGCCATGACGCCCCAGCCCGTCGCACCCTTTGGCGCCAGCGCCGTTTCGGATTTCACCGATGCAGTGCCTGCGATGTCCAGATGGCACCATGGCGTGTCGTCTTTCACGAACCGACCCAGAAACTGCGCCGCCGTGATCGATCCCGCATAGCGACCGCCCGTGTTTTTCATATCGGCAATCGGGCTGTCGATCAGCTTGTCATAGGCTTTGCCCATCGGCATCCGCCATGCGCCTTCGCCTTCGGCCTTGCAGGCGTCCAGAAATGCGCCCGCCAGATCGTCGGAATTGCTGAAAACACCTGCGTTTTCATTGCCCAACGCCACCAGCATCGCCCCCGTCAGCGTGGCAAGGTTGATCATGCCCACCGGCGCGAAACGGTCCTGTGCGTACCACAGCACGTCGGCCAGAACCATGCGGCCTTCGGCGTCGGTATTGATGACCTCGATCGTGTCGCCCTTCATCGATGTGATGACATCGCCGGGTTTGTAGGCATTGCCGTCGGGCATGTTTTCGACCAGCCCGACCAGCCCCACGACGTTGGCACGCGCCTTGCGCAGCGCCAGCGTCCGCATGACACCCGACACCACGCCAGCGCCACCCATGTCCATGGTCATGTCTTCCATGCCGGCACCCGGCTTGATGGAAATCCCGCCGGTGTCAAAGGTCACGCCCTTGCCCACCAGTGCAAACGGGGCTTCGTCGCCGCCGCCGTTCCATTGCATCACGACAACCTTGGACGGCGCAACGGACCCCTGCCCGACCGCCAGCAATGCGCGCATCCCCAGCTTTTCAAGGTCGGCTTCCTCCAGAATTTCGACCTCCAGCCCCAGTTCCTGCATGGCGGCAAGCCGCGCTGCGAAATTGTCGGTGGTCAGCACGTTGCCCGGTGCGTTCGTCAGGTCGCGGGTGAAAAAGATGCCTTCGGCCACGGCCATCCCCAGCTTGGCCTTGGCCGCGACCGATTCCGGTGTGTCGCATTGGATCGACACAGCGCCTTGCGGTTTGCCCTTGTCGGATTTGTGGTCGGTAAAGTTGTAGCCGCGCAGCGCCAGACCAAGGGCGATATCTTCAATCCCTGCCATGTCGCCCGCCACCACAGTCAGACGCTCGCTACCCTGCGCCTTGGCCAGTGCTGCACCGATCTTGCGCGAGGTAACGGGATCAGCGTCGGCGCCGGATTTGACGACCAACACCGCATCGGCCGTGGTCCCTGCCGCAAACCGCAACACTGTGACGTGTCCCGCATCCGCCTTGGCAAAGGCGTCGGATGCCACGGCACGCGACACGGCCTGTCCGGTCAGATCATCAAGGCGTTGCGCACCCGCTGACAGCGCATCATCAGCAGTGGCGAACACGGCGATCACGCCACTGGCATTTGCCAGCGCATCAAGATCGGTGGGATCAAAGCGGATATCAGCGATGTCAGTCATAAGGACGGCCTTTCGGGGGTGCATTTGGGATTTATGTAGTGCTAGCGGCGATACGCCGGAATGGCCAGTTAGCAGTTTCAGCCCGCCCACGCTTCGGCTAGCTTGGCAGGCAGTGCAAGGGGGCCTTTTGCTTGGGACGGATCGACCGTTATTTACTGCGACAGCTGGTGTTGGTCTTCAATTTCTTTGGGCTGGTGCTGGTGCTGGTCTATTGGATCAATGCGGCCGTGCGACTGTTTGACCAGCTGATCGCGGACGGCCAATCCGCTGCGGCGATTGGGGAATTGCTGATCCTGACCTTGCCCAACGTGATCCGCACCGTGGTTCCGATCGCGGCCTTTGCCGCATCGGTATATGTCACCAACAGATTGTCGCAGGATTCGGAACTGGTTGTCATTCAGGCGACGGGCTTTTCAACGTGGCGGCTGGCGCGGCCCTTTGTCTATTTCGGGCTGATGGTGTTTGTCGGCATGTCGCTGCTGGTGCATGTGCTTGTGCCGCTTTCCGCCGCTGCACTGAACGAACGCCAGACCGAAATCGCGCGGTCCATCACCGCACGCATCCTGACAGAGGGGCGGTTCATCGAACCCGCCGACGGTATCACCATCTACATCCGCGACATCGCCCAAAACGGCGAATTGCGTGATGTGCTGCTGTCGGACATGCGCGACGCGTCTGTCACTGTGACCTATACCGCCAGTCGCGCGTATCTGGTGAATGTCAGCGATACGACCCAGCTGGTCATGGTGGACGGCATGGCCCAGACCCTGCGGGCAGACACCCAACGGCTTTTCGTGACAGAGTTCGACGATTTTTCATATAACCTTGGCGATCTGATCACGACCGACACCGGCGCGCCGCGCGCCCTGCGCGAAGTGCCCAGTCTGGAATTGCTGAACAGCCCGGCGGCTGTCGCAACCGAAACCGGTCTGACACGGGTGCGGATCGCGTCGGAATTTCACGACCGCACCAGTCAGTCGCTGTTCGGGATCGTCGGCGCGCTGCTGGGCTATGCCGCTTTGATGCTGGGCAGTTTCAGCCGGTTCGGGGTCTGGCCACAGATCATTCTGGCCGTGGTACTGCTTGTGGTGGTCAAATCACTGGAAACCATCGGACTGGAAGCAGCCCAAGGTGCGATGACGCTCTGGCCGCTGTCCTATCTTGCAATCGCGGTGGGCTTGGTGATCGTCGTGGCGTTGCTGTTCGTGGCGTCGCGCCCCTATCTGTTGCGTCCCAAACCGGGGCGTGTGGCATGATCCTGGATCGGTATTTCGCGTGGCGGTTTGTAAAGGTGTTTCTGGCGGTGCTGGGTATCTTTGCCCTGCTGGTGGTGTTCATCGGCATGGCTGACACGCTGCGCCGCTTTGCGGACGATGCCGTGGGCTTTGGCGGGATCGTGCGCCTGTCGCTGCTGAATGCGCCGGCTAGCCTGTATCAGATCATGCCACTGATCGTGATTATCGCGGCCATTTCCCTGTTTTTGGGGTTAGCGCGCACGTCGGAACTGGTTGTGGCCCGCGCCGCGGGACGGTCCGGGATGCGGATATTGGTGGCGCCGTTGATCGTGGCTGTGATGATTGGCGGCGTCGGTATCACGGTGCTGAACCCCATCGTAGCCGCCACAGCCCGCCAGTACGAGGCGCAGGTTGCAAATATCGAAGGCACCGGATCGGTGCTGGCGCTTAGCGATACGGGGCTTTGGCTGCGGCAGGGTGGCGATCCGGGGCAGACGGTCATCCATGCCGCCCGCGCCGATCTGTCTGGCACATCATTATCGCAAGTCACATTTCTGACCTTTGGCGTCGATGGCCTGCCGCTGGCGCGGGTGGTGGCGGACACCGCGAACCTGTCAGACGGGCTGTGGCAGCTGCGCAGCGTCAAGACATGGCCGCTGGACGGCAACGGCAATCCAGAGGCATTGGCGACCACGGCAGACACTGCCGCCATTCCATCGACCCTGACGGCGGACGAGATCCGCAACAGTTTCGGCACGCCATCATCGATCCCGATCTGGGATCTGCCCGCCTTTATCGACCGCCTGCAAGAGGCCGGGTTCACGGCGCAACGGCACAAGGTCTGGTTCCAGATGGAACTGTCACAGCCCGCCTTTCTGGCCGCGATGGTGCTGATCGGGGCGGCATTTACCATGCGCCCGCAACGCGCCGGCAAGACAGGGCTGAACATCATGTTCGCGGTGCTTGTCGCCTTCGGGATTTATTTCATCCGCAATTTCGCGCAGATACTGGGGGACAACGGCGATATTCCCGCAGCACTTGCGGCATGGGTGCCGCCCATCGCCGCGTCCGGGCTGGCGCTGGGACTTTTGCTGCAACGAGAGGACGGTTGATGCGCGCCCTGACGATCCTGATCCTGTTGCTGTTGCCCATCGTGGCGCAGGCGCAGATGGCGGCCACGCTGGTGGCCGACGATGTCGTCGTGACCGCCGACAACCGTCTGATCGCAAGCGGCAACATAGAAGCGTTGTATGACGGCACGCGCTTGCAAGCTGACCGTGTCACCTATGACCAGCGCAGCGACAGGCTGACCATCGACGGGCCGATTTTGATTACCGGACCGGATGGGGAAATCCTGACAGCACAGCAGGCCACGCTGGACCCGCAGTTGGAAAACGGCCTGCTGTTGGGCGCGCGGCTGGTCCTGAACCAACAGGTCCAGATCGCGGCCAACCAGATCGACCGCAGCGAGGGCCGATATTCCCAGTTATACAAAACCGCCGTCACCTCTTGTCGTGTGTGCGGCACGCGCGAACCGCTGTGGTCGATCCGCGCCGAACGGGTGGTTGTCGATGATCTCGAAGAGCAGCTTTATCTGACGAACGCCACATTCAGGGTCAAGGGCGTGCCGATCCTGTATCTGCCGCAACTGCGCCTGCCAACACCGTCCAACGGGCGCGCCACCGGCCTGCTGCCGCCACGTTTTGTGACGACCGACAGGCTGGGGCCGGGCATACGGCTTCCTTATTTCATCACGCTGGGCGACAGCCGTGATCTGACGCTGACACCCTATCTGGGCGGCGAAACCCGCACCTTGGGCGCGCGCTACCGGCAGGCCTTTGGTCGGGGCGGGTTCGAAATTGTGGGCGCTGTATCCAGTGATACGCTGACCGACGACGGATTGCGCGGCTATCTGACCGCACAAGGGTCGTTTCTGGTCGCCAGCGACCTGACGCTTAGTTTCGATCTGCAGGACGTATCGGACCAAAGCTACCTGAGCGATTACAACATTTCCGACGCAGACAGGCTGGCCAGCATCGTGGCGCTGACGCGCGTGACGGACGACAGCGTCTTTTCCATCGCTGGTAGCTATTACGAAACCCTGCGCGACGACGAAACCGACGCGACCCTGCCACCGGTGGTGCTGACGGCGGGCTATCTGCGTCAGTATCGCCCCGACTTTGGCGGCATATTGACGGTACAGGGCAGCACGGACAGCCTGCTGCGCTATGGCACGCAAGACAGCGAATTGGCCCGCGATCTGTCCCGCATCGGGGTCGCTGCGACGTGGGCGCGCGACTGGATCACACCGGGCGGCATCGCCATACGTGGCACGGCCGCGCTGCGCACCGACGCCTACCAGATCGGCGACCGCACGGCGGCGCGCGACACCAGCATCGGGCGTGCGGTGCCCACGGGGCAGATCGCGCTGCGCTATCCACTGATCCGCGACACCGGTAACGGCACCCGGCATCTGCTGGAACCCGCGGTCGCACTGACCGTATCAGAAGCCTACGGCAACACCCCACCCAACGAAGACAGCACGCGTCAGGAACTGGACGAGGCGAACCTGCTGTCGCTAACCCACTTTCCCGGCGAAGACTCCACCGAGACGGGAATCAGACTGGCCACCGGCATCACATGGACGCGCCAAGGGGCCGAAGGCATCCGGTCGATCCTGACATTCGGCAAACTGCTGCGCGACCGCAGCAATCCGGATTTCACGGTAACGTCCGGTCTGGAATCCCGCACGTCGGACTGGCTGATCGCAGGCCAACTGACATTGCCGCGCGGTCTGACGCTGGACGGGCGGACCCTGATGGACGGTGATGGTGCCACAAACCTGACAACCGCACGGGCCTACTGGTCGCGGCCCGATGTGCAGCTGGCGGCTGGCTATATCTATCAGCGCGCCGATGCCGATATCGGCCGTCCTGACCCCGTGTCGGAATATTCCTTTGACGGGGCGTTCCAGCTGACACCGCAATGGGCGGTCAGTCTGGATGCCCGCTATGACATTGCCCAGAATGCGCCCGCGCGCGCCGGGTTCGGCGTCGGGTGGTCGAACGAATGCGTCAATGTCACGCTTTCAGTCTCGCGCCGCTATGCGACTTCCACTACGGTGCAGCCGACGACGGATTACGGGTTGTCGCTGGATCTTCTGGGCTTTGCCAGCCGCGCGGGCGGCGTCGGTGCAGCTGGCCGTTGCGACACGTGAATTGACTGAACGAAAGGGACCGCCATGCGCCTGACGACACTTTTGACCGGACTTGCCTTGGCCCTTGCTTCGCCCGGCATCGCACAGGACCGTTTTTCGGCTGTCATCACCGTCAACGACAGTGCCATCACCGCTTATGAGCTGTCGCAGCGCGAACAGATGCTGCGCCTGTTCAACACGCCCGGCAACCTGTCACAGGTCGCGCGCGAACAGTTGATCGAGGAACGGCTGAAAGCCGCAGAGCTGGACCGCCGCGGCGTGCGCCTGCCGGATGAAAACCTTGCAACAGAGGTCGAAGCCTTTGCCGCGCGGGCCAACATGGATACCGACCAATTCATCCGCTTGCTTAACCAGAATGGCGTCGCGCGCGAAACGCTGGAACAATTCGTCGCCATCGGCGTGACCTGGCGCGACTATATCCGCCTGCGGTTCGGCAACCGTGCGAACATCACCGATGCAGAGGTGCAGCGCGCATTGGGCCAGGCTGGCAACACGGCGGACAACGTCGAAGTGCTGCTGTCCGAAATCATCATTCCCGCGCCGCCACCGCAGGCTGCGCGCGCCAATGCCATCGCCGCACAGGTGTCGCAGACCACATCGCAATCCGTGTTCGAAGCCGCCGCGCGTCAATATTCCGCCCTGCCCAGCCGGGCCGACGGCGGCAGGTTGGCATGGTTGCCGCTGTCGAACTTTCCCCCCGCGCTTCAGGGTCTTCTGGGTGGGCTTGCCCCCGGAGAGGTGACGCAGCCGATCCCGATCCCGAACGGTGTGGCGCTGTTCCAGTCGCGCGGCATCCGCGAAATTCCGCGCCCCCGCCCGGTGCCGACCGCCATCGACTATGCGATTTTCGGCCTGCCGGGCGGACAGACCCCCACAGGGATCGCCGCGGCACAGGCGCTGAACGCCCGCACGGATACTTGCGATGATCTGTATGGCGCCGCACGCGGCCTGCCACAGGATGTACTGGCCCGCCAAACCGTAGCGCCCGCAAGTATCCCGCAGGATATCGCGCTGGAACTGGCCCGTCTGGACGCCGGAGAAGCATCATGGGGGGTCACGCGCAACAATGGCGAAACGCTGCTGTTCGTGATGCTGTGCAACCGCACATTGGCCGAAGGTGATGCCGCCAACCCTGATGCGGTGCGCGAACGTCTGCGCGGGGAACGGCTGGCCGCCTTTGCCGATGCCTTGCTGGCGGATCTGCGCGCGGCGGCGACAATCCGGCCGTGACCGAAAACCGCCCCATCGTCATCAGTTGCGGCGAACCGGCGGGCATCGGGCCAGAGGTCGCGGCCAAGGCATGGGCCGCACTGCGCCATGATCTGCCGCTGGCATGGATCGGTGATCCGGCGCATCTGCCAAAGGACACGCCGATCCGGTTGATCGACGATCTGGCGCAGGCGCACGGTCCCAGCCCCGATGCGCTGCCGGTGCTGGCGCGCGATTTCGGCGCGCCCTGTCGCCACGGACAGGCCAACCCCGCCCATGCGACAGGCGTGATGAACGCCATCGCGGATGGTGTGACACTGGCCGCAAACGGCGCTGCCGCAGCGATCTGCACAGCCCCCATACACAAGGCCGCGCTGATTGACGGGGCGGGGTTCGCCTATCCCGGTCATACGGAATTTCTGTCGGCGCTGGCGGGCGATATGCCTGTGGTGATGATGCTGGCCTGCGACAGTCTGCGCGTGGTGCCCGCAACGATCCATATCCCGCTGGCACAGGTACCCGGTGCGCTGACGCCCGATCTGCTGCGCGGTGTGATCGCCGTCACACGGGCCGGATTGATCCGTGATTTCGGTATTCCCGATCCGGTCATTGCCATCGCGGGCCTGAACCCCCACGCGGGCGAAGACGGCAAGATCGGCACCGAAGAACGCGACTTTATCGCGCCGCTGCTGGATGATTTGCGCAGCAGTGGCATCCGGCTGGTCGGACCCCTGCCCGCCGACACGATGTTCCACGCCGCCGCCCGTGCGCGTTATGACGCGGCGATCTGCATGTATCACGATCAGGCGTTGATCCCGATCAAGACGATCGATTTTGCGGGCGGCGTGAACGTCACGCTGGGCTTGCCGTTCGTGCGGACGTCACCGGATCACGGCACCGCGTTCGATATCGCAGGCAAGGGCGTCGCTGATCCCACATCCATGATTGCGGCGTTGCAAATGGCACGCCAGATGGCCGATGCACGTGCCTGATGTTCCCTTTGCCCATCAACAGGTGCACCTGACATGACCCAGATCGACGGCCTGCCACCCTTGCGTGACGTGATCACGCGTCACGGGATCGCGGCGAAAAAATCCCTTGGCCAGAACTTTTTGCTGGATCTGAACCTGACTGCGAAAATCGCGCGTCTGGCGGGTGATCTGACCGGCGCGGACGTGCTGGAAATCGGTCCCGGCCCCGGCGGTCTGACGCGCGGTCTGCTGGCCGAAGGCGCACGCCGCGTGCTGGCCGTGGAAAAGGACGCGCGCTGCATCGCCGCGCTGGAAGAAATCGCCGCCGTCTATCCCGGCAAGCTCGACATTGTGAACGCCGACGCGCTGGAAATCGACGTCTCCGCCCGGTTGACCGCCCCGATCAAGGTGGCGGCAAACCTGCCCTACAACGTTGGCACCGAACTGCTGGTGCGATGGCTGACACCGCCTGCATGGCCGCCGTTCTGGGACAGTCTGACATTGATGTTCCAACGTGAAGTTGCACAGCGCATCGTGGCCACACCGGGGTCAAAGGCATACGGTCGGCTTGCGATCCTGTCGCAATGGCGCACGGATCCCGCGATCGTGCTGGACCTGCCGCCAGAGGCATTTACCCCCGCGCCCAAGGTCAGTTCAGCCGTGGTGCATCTGCGCGCGCTGCCTGCGCCGCGCTTTCCTGCCGATCCCGCCGTGCTGAACAAGGTGGTCGCCACAGCGTTCAACCAGCGGCGCAAGATGCTGCGCTCTGCGCTGAAACCGTTGGGCCCGGATGCAGAGGACCGTCTGAAAATGGCCGCGATCGTCCCTACCGCCCGCGCAGAGGAAATCAGCCTCGAAGGGTTCTGCGCCCTCGCCCGCGCCTATCAGGCCAGCTGACCGTCACGCGGCCCGCAGATTATTCCGACTGACCGTTGTCCTGCGGCGCATCCTGAGGGGAATCCTGGGGCGCGTCCTGCACGGTGTCCTGCGTGGCTGCAGGCTTTGCCCGTGGCTTGCGCGGTGCGCGGGGTTTGCGTTTCGGCTTTTCGGCAGCGTCTGTCGCTGCATCGTTCTTTGCCTCTGGCGTGTCGACCAGACCGCTGTCCTGCGGCGCATCATCGTGATTGGCCGCTTCTTCCTGCGCGCGCAGGCGTTCGTTGCGTTCGCGGTCGCGTTCCGCCTGACGCTGGCGGTTCAGTTCTTCTTGTTCGTTGCGTTCGCGGTCGCGCTCGGCTTGACGCAGGCGATTCTGTTCTTCTTGTTCTTCGCGCTGGCGGTCGACCTCTTTTTGGGCTTCCGACAGCATGCGGGTGTAATGTTCCGCGTGCTGGGCAAAGTTTTCGGCGTTCACGCGGTCGTTGGACAACTGCGCGTCGCGGTGAAGCTGGTTGTATTTATCAATAATTTGCTGCGGCGTGCCGCGCACCTTGCCATCGGGACCGCTGCTGTCGAACACGCGATTGATCAGGCTCCCGCCGGACGGGCGGGTGTTGCGGTTTTTATTGTTCCGCGAACGGGACTTCGAAGATCTCATGAATGAACTCTCAGCAAGCCGTAAAACTGGCTTCGTTGCGCTTATCGGTGCAATCGCGCAAAATGCGCAACGCAAGCCGGGCGGTGTCTGACGACCAACCGGGGAGAATGCGTTGCACTCTTCGCCGCGGTTACGGGTTAAAACCATGTTGTGCCCCGTGTGACAAGCACGATTCGTGCGCTTTGCCCGAATTCAGGACTAAATACGCGGCTTTTGGCCAAAAACCACGCGATCCCGGCCATCCAGATCGGGATGCACAGCAATCCCGGCGAATCCGGCAGCGGCCATCAGGTCCGCGACGGCGCGGCCCTGCGTCGGGCCAATTTCGACCAGCAATGCCCCGCCTTGCGTCAAATGCGCGGGGGCCGCACGCACAATGGTGCGATAGGCACCCAGACCGTCACCTTCGTCGGTCAGGGCCATGCGCGGTTCATACAGACCCACATCGGGGGCCAGACCGGGCAACTCATCCAGCGCGATATACGGCGGGTTCGACACGATCAGATCAAAGGCCGCGACGCTGTGCGGCAGCGCATCCAGCCAATGACCGGAATAGAACTGCACCCGGTCGTCCAGCCGCAGGTCAGCCGCGTTGCGCATGGCGACAGCCAGCGCGGCCTTTGACAGATCGGTGCCGATCCCGAATGTCCCGGATCGCCGTTCTGCCAGCAATGTCAGCAGGATACAGCCCGACCCTGTCCCCAGATCCAGCACACGTGTCCACGGCAGACGCAGCGCCTGATCGACCAGCGTTTCGGTATCGGGGCGCGGGTCCAGCACATCCGGCGTCACCTGAAAGCTGCGTCCATAGAATTGCCGCTGGCCCGTCAGATGCGCCACAGGCACGCGACGCCCGCGTTGTGCAATCAGGTCTTCGAACAGGCGGATCATACCCGGCGGGGCCATGTCACCGCCGATCAACGACAGGCGTGACGCATCGACCCCCAGCACATGGGCCAACAGGCGGCGGGCGTCACGGGCCGGGTCCGGCACCGCGGCAGCGGCCAGCGCCGCCGTTGCCTGACGCAACACCTGATCCCAGGTCACGTATCCGCCATTTCCGCAAGCAAGGTCGCCTGAGCATCCGATTGAAGCGCGTCGATGATCGCGTCCAGATCGCCCTGCATGACTTGATTAAGTGCATAAAGCGTCAGGTTGATTCGGTGATCGGTCAGGCGGCCTTGCGGGAAATTATAGGTGCGGATGCGTTCGGACCGATCGCCGGTGCCGACCATCGCCTTGCGATCCGCAGACCGGGCACTGTCGACGCGCTGGCGTTCCAGATCGAACAGACGCGTCCGCAGCACCTGCATCGCGATTTCGCGGTTCCGGTGCTGGGATTTTTCGGCGCTCACGACGATGATTCCCGTGGGCAGGTGGGTAATCCGCACTGCGGAATCGGTTGTGTTTACGTGCTGCCCACCTGCGCCGCTGGCGCGCATCGTATCAATACGGATGTCACCGGGGGCGATCTGGACATCGACCTCTTCCGCTTCTGGCAGAACAGCCACTGTCGCGGCAGAGGTATGGATGCGCCCGCCGCTTTCGGTTTCGGGCACGCGTTGGACACGGTGCACACCGGATTCGTATTTCATGCGGGCAAAGACGCCCTCGCCCGCGATCCGCGCGGTCACTTCCTTTATGCCGCCTAGTTCGGTCTGCTGTTCTTCCAGAATCTCGAACGACCAGCGCCGCGCTTCGGCATAACGTTGATACATCCGCAGCAGATCACCCGCAAAAAGCGATGCTTCGTCGCCGCCTGTACCGGGCCGAATTTCCAAAAGCGCCGGGCGCGCATCGGCTGCATCCTTTGGCAACAACGCCAGTTGCACGGATTGTTCCGACGCCGCTAACGCCGCGCGCAGATCGGGCAGTTCCGCTTCGGCCAGTTCACGCATTTCGGGGTCGGCCAGCATCGATTCAGCATCCGCAATCTGCCTGAGCAACGCCTGATAATCCTGCACCGTATCCACCACCGGTTTCAGGTCAGCATATTCACGTGCCAGTGCTGCGATGTCCGCACCGGCAACGTCACCGGACATCTTTGCTTCCAGAAACTGGAAACGGTCAACAAGCTGGGCCATGCGGTCGTGCGGGATCATCTGCGTCAGGTGGCGGGTTTCCGCGCCTGCGTCAAGAGAGCGGCACCACAAGCGGGCCAAGCTGCGTCAACCAGTTCTGTACACGGGCCCAGTTTACGCCCATGTCGGATTTGCCAAACCGCGACCGACCCTGCACGATCAGCAGCGGGCTATCGTCGTCGACGACCGTGACGGTGGTGTAATCGGGATAGCCCATCAGGCGTGACCGGGTTTCGAACGTCAGCAGATTTTCATCAACGCTGCCCGCGACCAACGTGTTACGCGGTTGTCGGTCCGCCAGTGTCATCACCGCCTGCAGCACGCCCGGCGCGCTGGTCGTGATCTGCCGCGCGGCGGTAAAGCTGTTGGCCGTGCCGCTGTCGCCGGGTTCGGTCGCGGCAGGCGGCAAATGATACCGCGCCATATCCGTGGGCGAGAGCCGCACATAAACGATGACCACGGCCACCGCGATCAAAAGCGCCAGTACGCCAAGCAAGAGAACCGTTTTCATTGCGTCGAAACCTTTACGTGTTGGGCGGGCGTTGTATCCCGCGATCCGTCATCTAAAGCGGCAAGGCCGTTTCGACCAGTCGCGCAAAGAACGACGCGCCGTAGGCTGTTGTATTATCATCGAAATCATATTTCGGATGGTGCAGGCCCGCGCTGTCGCCGTTGCCCACGAACAGATAGGCACCGGGCCGTTCCGCAAGGAAATAGGCAAAATCCTCTGCCCCCATTTCGCGCGTGGCGTTGCCGTCGCACTGACTGATCCCTGCCGCGACGGACGCGGCGAATGCCGCCTTGTCCGGGTCGTTGATCGTGGCGGGATAGCCCACATCGTAGACCAGTCGCGCGGCGACATCGAAACTGGCCGCCTGCCCGTCCACGATGGTTTGCAAACGGTCCATCACCATGCGCTGCACACCAGCGTCGAACGTCCGCACGGTGCCGTTGATATAGGCCGTGCCGGGAATGACGTTATCCACCGTCCCCGCATGGATCTGCGTGACAGACACCACCAGATCGTCCAGCGCGTAATGGTTGCGGCTGACGATGGTCTGGATCGCCTGCACCATGCTGACAGCGGCGACGACGGGGTCGCAGGTATCATGCGGCATGGCCCCGTGCCCGCCCTTGCCGTCGATGAAAATTTCGAACGTGTCGACGGCGGCCATGATCGGACCCGGCGTCGTATAGAAATGACCGACCGGTGTGCCTGGTGCATTGTGCAGGGCGTAAACCTCTGCAATGTCGAACCGGTCAAGGATGCCTTCTTGCGCCATGATCTGCGCACCGCCACCCATTTCTTCGGCGGGTTGAAAGATCAGCGCGACGCGTCCTGCAAAATTGCGCGTTTCCGCCAGATAGCGGGCGGCAGCCAGCAGCATGACAGTATGACCGTCGTGACCGCAGGCGTGCATCGCGCCGGGGTTGGTGCTGGCGTAATCCAACCCGGTCATTTCCGCCATCGGCAAAGCATCCATATCGGCGCGCAAGCCAACGGTTTTTCCGGGTTTTCGCCCCTCAATGATGGCGACGATTCCAGATGTTGCGATCCCTTCGTGCACGGCATCGACACCCATGTCCCGCAGCTTGCCTGCCACAAATCCAGCGGTCTGCGGCAGATCGAACATGGTTTCGGGAATGGTATGCAAATGTCTGCGCCAACCCGCCAGTTCGGCATGTGCATCGGCGATGGAATTGAGGACGGGCATGGCTGGCACTCCGGAATTGGGCTGCTACAACCTTGGCACCGCAACAGGAGGCCCGCAATGCCCGACAATGCCCTGATCCATGACCCCGACGGCGGAATGCCGCGCTTGCTGGAAATCATGCGCCGCCTGCGCGATCCGGATACGGGTTGCCCTTGGGATATCGAACAGGATTTCGCCAGCATCGCCCCCTATACCATCGAAGAAGCATACGAGGTCGAAGACGCCATCACCCGTGGCGCATGGGACGAGTTAAAGGGAGAGCTGGGCGATCTGCTGTTCCAATCGGTGTTTCACGCCCAGATGGCAAAAGACGCGGGACTCTTTGATTTTGACGACGTGGTGCGAACCATCGCGGACAAGATGGTTGCGCGGCATCCACATGTGTTTGGCAGCGAATCGCGCGACAAATCGGCGGATCAGCAAACCGTCGATTGGGAACGGGTCAAGGCAGCGGAACGCGGCAATGGGCGCACCCTGGACGGGGTCGCACTGGGGCTGCCTGCCCTGATGCGCGCGGTCAAACTACAAAAGCGGGCGGCGCGCGTCGGATTCGATTGGCCGGACACCGCGCAGGTCGTCGACAAGATCGCGGAAGAATCCGCCGAACTGGTCGAAGCACGCGACACCCTGACGCAGGACAAGGTCGTCGAGGAATATGGCGACCTGCTGTTCGTAATGGCGAACCTTGGGCGACATCTGGGGGTCGATCCCGAACAGGCGCTGCGGGCTGCGAACGATAAATTTACCCGGCGCTTTGCAGCGATCGAGGATGCGCTGGCCGCCGATGGCCGCACACCGGACGAAAGCGATCTGGCAGAGATGGACGCGCTTTGGGATGCGGCGAAAATCGCCGAACGTATCCGACTAAAAGAATAAGTTATTGACCCGAGCAAAGGAGTCAGGTTTATCGGGGGCGTCAATACATGGAGAACCTTATGACCATCCGTACCCTGCTTCTTGCGACCGCCGCGACCGCTGTTGCCGCCCCGGCACTGGCCGACGTCACAATTTACACAACCCGCCAACCCGAACTGATTCAGCCCGTCATGGATGCGTTCACCGCCGACACCGGCATCGGTGTGAACCTTGAATTCGTGAACGAAGCGCTGATCGAACGCCTGAAAGCCGAAGGCGCGCGGTCGCCCGCCGATCTGGTGATGGATGTCGATATCGCGAACCTGCAGCGCGTCGTGGACGAAGGCGTCACACAAGCCGTCGACAGCCAAGTGCTGAAAGACGCGATCCCTGCGTCGCTGCGCAGTGATGACGACCAGTGGTTCGGCCTGACGACCCGCGCCCGCATCGTTTATGCCAGCAAGGAACGCGTCGCCGACGGTGAAGTCACCACCTACGAAGACCTGACCGACCCCAAGTGGGAAGGCCGCATCTGCAGCCGGTCCGGTCTGAACAACTACAATCTGGCACTGCTGTCTGCCGTCATCGCACACCACGGCGAAGAAGCCGCCAAGGAATGGGCACAGGGTCTGAAAGACAACCTTGCCCGTACGCCCGAAGGCAATGACCGCGCGCAGGTCAAGGCGATCTGGGCCGGCGAATGCGACATCAGCCTTGGTAACACCTATTACATGGGCAAGATGCTGGAAGACGAAGAACAGACCGAATGGGCTGAATCTGTCCGCATCGTATTCCCCGAATTCGAAGACGGTGGCACGCATGTGAACGTGTCCGGCGTTGCGATGACGCAAAGTGCGCCAAACCGCGAAGAAGCACTGCAGCTGATGGAATACCTTGTCAGCCCGGAAGCACAGGCGATTTATGCCGAAGAAAACCATGAATACCCGGTGCTGCCGTCTGCGGAACGGTCCGATCTGGTTGCAAGCTGGGGCGATTACACCGCTGACGACGTCGACCTGTCAGAGGTCGCAAGCCACCGTGCCGCAGCCCTGCGGATCATGGAAGAAGTGAACTTCGACGGCTAAACGACTGCGGCCCAAGTCAGAAATGACTTGGGCCGTTACTTTGCAGTCGCTTTTCAGGCGACGCACGCAGGCATAAACAATGTGAAGCAGTTATTCTGCCGCTTTTTCTTCCAGCATCAGCCATTCGGCTTCGGCGTCTTCTAGCTTTGTATGCCGTTCGGTCAGCGCGTCCGTTGCTTTTTCGAATTTCACCGGATTCTGGGTAAACAGATCCGGATCGGCCATCAGCGTTTCCAATTTTGCAATTTCCGCTTCCAGCCGTGCGATCACGCCGGGCAGTTCTTCCAACCGATGTTTTTCGGTGAATGACAGGCCCGTCTTGCGCGTCACCTGCTGCGGCTGCTTTCCTTTTGAGGCCAACGGCTTGCCGACCGAACTTGGTGCTTTCTGCCGCTCGCCGCGCTGGGCCTGATAATCAGTCCAGCCCCCAGCATAAACGGTCGCCTGTCCGTCACCTTCCATGGCGACGGTCGTGGTTGCCGTGCGGTCCAGAAAATCGCGGTCGTGGCTGACCAGCAGGACAGTGCCGTCGTAATCGCCCAGCAAATCCTGCAACAGATCCAGCGTTTCGATGTCCAGATCGTTGGTCGGTTCGTCCAGAATCAACAGGTTACTGGGCTTTGCCATCAGACGCGCCAGCAGCAGACGCGCTTTTTCGCCGCCTGACAGCGCCCGCACGGGCG
This sequence comes from Loktanella sp. SALINAS62, assembly GCF_018263905.1. Lineage (GTDB taxonomy): Bacteria > Pseudomonadota > Alphaproteobacteria > Rhodobacterales > Rhodobacteraceae > Loktanella. The sequence continues at coordinate 35,413 of NZ_JAAFZU010000077.1, forward strand.
CGCGCGCCTGCGCTTCGTCGAACAAGAATTCCTTGAGGTATCCGACCACGTGTTTGGGGGTGCCGCGCACCATGATCTGATCGGCCTTGCCGCTGACGCCCATTTCGGGATCGTTCACCAGATTGTCCCACAGGGTCATTTCGGGATCGAGTTGCGCGCGGGACTGGTCGAACACCGCAATTTCAAGGTTCGTACCCAGCTTGACCAGACCCTGATCGGGTTCAACTTGCCCCAGCAACATCTTGATCAGGGTGGTTTTTCCCACGCCGTTGGGACCGACGAATGCAATGCGGTCGCCGCGCTGCACGGTCAGGTCCAGCCCCTGCACAATTTTCTTGTCGCCGAATCCTTTATACAGATCAAAGGCTTCCATGACCTTTTTACCAGACGTAGGACCGCCTTCGAATGCCATCGCGGCGGTGCCCTGACGCTGGATTTGCCCGGCACGTTCGGCGCGCAAATCCTGTAGCGCCCGCACACGCCCCTGGTTGCGTTTGCGGCGTGCAGAAATGCCTTCAACGGCCCAGCGTGCTTCGGACTTGATCTTGCGGTTCAGCTTGTGGCGCTGCTGGTCTTCTTCGTCCCAGATACGGTCGCGCCACGCCTCGAATCCGTCGAAACCTTCTTCGGCGCGGCGCACCTGCCCGCGGTCGATCCACAACGTCGCACGGGTCAGATTGCGCAGAAACGCGCGGTCGTGCGAAATCATCACGAACCCGGCACGGGTGGATTTCAGCTCGTTTTCCAACCAAGCAATGGCTTCGATGTCCAGATGGTTGGTCGGTTCGTCCAGCAACATCAGCTCGGGCGCTTCGGCCATCAGTTTCGCCAATGCCGCGCGGCGACGTTCGCCGCCCGATGCGGTGGCAACCAGACCGGCGGGATCGAATTTCAACCCTTCGGCCACCATGTCGACGCGGTAAGCCTCGTCCGGGTCCATGCCGGATGCCGCGTATTCGCCAAGTGTTGCGAACCCTTCCATCGTCGGGTCCTGTTCCATGTAGCCCACGCTGACGCCGGGGGCCGCGACGCATTGGCCGCTGTCGGGTTCGACCAGACCGGCCATCACCTTCATCAAGGTGGATTTACCGGACCCGTTCCGCCCCACCAGCGCGACGCGGTCGCCGGGTTGGACGACCAGTGACAGGTCTTCGAAAATGGGATCGCCGCCGAATGTCAGGGCGATGTCGGAAAGCTGAAGAAGGGGTGTACGTGCCATGCCTGCCAGCTACGCATGGACGCGGCGGTTCGCAAGTCCCCAGCAGCGTCGGCATGCAGAAATGCTAGGATGCCAATTGCCGCAGCGCGCGGGCGCGGGCGGGCGGAATGCGCGCGACCTCCACGCAGGTAAAGACGTGGACCGTATCCATGGCATGATCCACGACCGCATGGTCACTGACCCAGCCGCCCAGCCCCAGATAACTGCGCAATAGCGCCGGCAAGGCGGCAGTGGCGCCGCGCCTGTCAGACAGCGGCCCCGACAGCGGGTGCGTCACCGCCGACCGCACGCCGGGGCGCAAATCGGCGGGCCCCAGATGATGCCGCCCCAACAGGGCCAGCGCCGGGGCGTGGCGTGCGGGATCGGCGCCGGGCAGACTGGTGCAGCCCATCATCAACCCGATGGCGTGATCGTCCACCATCCGCGCCAGCGCTCCCAGTGCCAGCCGCAGCACGTGCGAATCCAGCGCTCCCGGCGCGATACAGAAACGGCCGATTTCAAGGATCGGATGCGGATAATGCACAAGCGGCGACAGATCATAACTGGCGGCGGTCAGCGTGTCTGACAAGCCGGTCCCATCCGCCACCAATAATGTGCGCAACGTCCCCAGCAACGCCCCGTCGCGTTCGATCATCAGATGGGTGCACCGTTCATCATGCGCGTCCGCGTCCAACCCGGCAGTGCCGAAAAAGCACAGATGCCGCAGGCGTTGGCACGCCAGAAGGTCATCGCCGTTGCGGGCCACGCGGACGGCGACGCCCTGACGCGGCTGATCATGGCGAAGGTTCATGGCCCCTCCTTGGCGGTGGAAAATCAGACACTACATATCAGGCAACACCAGACATAGGACGAAACAATGGAAAAAGTCATCAAATCCGACGCCGAATGGAAAGAACAGCTTGGACCAGAGGCATTCAAGGTCATGCGCAAGCATGGCACCGAACGCGCCGGGACCCATGACGATTTCCCAAAAGACGATGGTGTTTTCCGGTGCAAGGGCTGCGGCAATGCATTGTTCGATCAGGAAACAAAGTTCGAATCCGGCACCGGCTGGCCGTCATTCTTTGCGCCGATTGACACCGATGCGGTCGGTGAAAAAGAGGACCGAAGCCTGTTCATGCGGCGCACCGAGGTGCATTGCGCAAAATGCGAAGCGCATTTGGGCCATGTCTTTCCAGACGGCCCCGCCCCGACGGGCCTGCGGTATTGCATGAACGGCGTCGCCATGACGTTCGAGCCGGATCAGGGGTGATACGGCCACGCGGGGGTGGTGCTAGCCATCCGGCTGGCCGACCAGATCGGCCGTGGTGACACGACCGACACTGCCCAAAAGCTGGCGCAGGAACGTGCTGTCACGCACGTTATCGCTGGTGACACGGCGTGACAGTGTCACCACGCGACCGTCTTCCAGACCGAAGCGTTCGATGTTTTCCAGCGTGCCGTTCGAGGTAAAGCTGATTGCCAGAACCTCGCGGTTGGTTTCAACGGGGGCTGCGGCACCGAAGGTCGAAAACCGGCTTTGCACGTAATAAAGCGCATCATCGCTGAGCACGCCACTGGTGACAGGTGGGCCGACAGCGGCAATCACGCTTTCACGGGTATCCTGACCGATGGTCAGCAAGGCCAGCGCATCAGGCACGGGAATGTAGCCGTGGTTGCGCACAATCGGGGTACAGGCCACGGACAGGGCCAGACCGGCCCCGGCCACCAGCGTCAGAACCTTGCGGTGATGGAATGTCGTGGTCATGGCGCCCCCTTGCATCGGCGCCTTGCGCCCTTGTATTCCCCTTAACGAAGCCCGCCGCACTTGCCAAGAATGGATGCCGTCATGCCGTCACGCAACGATCTGCCGACACAGGTTTTTCGCCTGTCCGATTTGCGCAACCGGACCGCGACGACGTTCAATCTGTCACCCGACGGCGCAGCACGGACCGCCATCGCGGCAGAGCTGGACATCATCGGGATCAAGAAACTGACCTTCAACGGGCAGATCGCACCGCTGGGACGCGGCGACTGGCGGCTGACCGCCGATCTGGGGGCGACGGTCGTGCAGGCATGTGTCGCGACACTGGACCCGGTGACCACCCGGCTGGATGAAACGGTGACGCGCACCTACGCCGCCGATTTCACTTACCCCGAAGGGTCTGAGACAGAAATGCCAGAGGACGACACCATCGAGCCACTGCCACAGGTCATCGATGTCGCCGCCGTAATGATCGAAGAATTGAGCCTTGCACTGCCGCCCTTTCCGCGTGCGCCGGGGGCAGAGGTCGGTCAGGTTCTGGCCGCAGAAGACGGGGTCACCCCGCTGACGGATGACGACGCCAAACCGTTTGCCGGGCTGGGCGCGCTGCGTGACAGGCTGGCAAAAGAACAACCGGACGACTAAGCCTATCTTATTGGTTGCACCGCCGCGATTTAGCAGTATGTAGGCGGCCTTGTCCTTGCCCCCTCGACAGGGCGGCGCGAATGTCCTAGGACCGCGCAAATCATTCGAACACCGGGCCACGTCACGGCCCCCCAACGTAAATAGGGTGCGCCATGGCCGTCCAGCAGAACAAAGTCTCCAAGTCCCGCCGCAACAACCGTCGTTCGCACGATTCGTTGACAGCAGCCAATCCGAACGAATGCGACAACTGTGGCGAGCTGAAGCGCCCGCATCACATTTGCCCGTCCTGCGGTCATTACGCCACGAAAGAGGTGATCACGGCCGACGTCGAACTGGACGAAGACGCCGCGTAAGCTGCGTCAGGGGACACGTATGGCACGGACGGAACCCGTCACGACCGCCGACGCAACCCGCGTGTTATCAATTGACGCCATGGGTGGCGATAATGGGCCTGCAACGGTTGTTGCGGGCCTTGCGATTTTCCTGAAATCGAAACCGGGGACACCGGTCCTGCTGCATGGCCGGGCCGCTGAACTGCGTCCGTTGCTGGCAAAACATGGCCTGACTGATGCCGTGACGCTGCGCGATGCGCCCGACGTCGTGACAATGCACGACAAACCTTCGCAGGTGGCCCGTCGGGGCAAGCAGACATCGATGTGGTCCGCCATCGAAGCAGTCCGCAACAACGAAGCAGGCGTTGTTGTCAGCTGTGGCAATACCGGCGGCCTGATGGCCATGTCGATGCTGCGCTTGCGCAAGATCGATGGCGTGAATCGCCCGGCGATCGCCTGCCTGTGGCCCAGCCGCAACCCGCAGGGGTTCAACGTGATGCTGGACGCCGGCGCGGATATCCGCGCCGACCAGGATGATTTGCTGACCTTTGCGCTGATGGGGGCATCCTATGCCCGCAACGCGTTTGATTTGACGACGCCCCGCGTCGGTCTGCTGAACGTCGGCACCGAAGAACACAAAGGTCGCGCCGAACTGAAGGTCGCGCATGAACTGATTGCCAGCACTGCGGCACTGGGCGATTTTACCTATACGGGCTTTGTCGAAGGCGGCGATTTGCCGGGTGATGTCTGCGATGTCATCGTCACCGACGGATTTACAGGCAATGTCGCGCTGAAAACCGGCGAAGGAATCGCCAACCTGATTTCCGGGCTGCTGCGCGAAAACCTGCGCAAAACGCCGTTTTCGATGCTGGGCGCCATTTTGGCACGCGGCGCGCTGCACCGTCTGAAACGCCGGGTTGATCCGCGCCGGGTCAACGGCGGCGTGTTTCTGGGCCTGACAAAGACCGTCATCAAAAGCCACGGCTCTGCCGATGCGACAGGCGTTGCGGCAGCCATCAAGCTGGCGCATCGTCTGGCCGATCAGGGCTTTTCCGAAAGGCTTGCCGCACGGCTGTCACAGGCCCTGCCCCATGATGCAACAAAGGAAGCCGACACATGACACGACGCGCGGTTGTTCAGGGTGTCGGGCATTACCTGCCCGAACGGATCGTCGAAAACGCGGCGTTCGAAGCCACGCTTGATACCACCGACGAGTGGATCAAGTCGCGGTCGGGAATCGAGCGGCGCCATTTTGCGGCAGACGATCAGGGCACATCCGATCTGGCGACCTATGCCGCACAGGCCGCACTGGACGATGCCGGCATGACCGCCGACCAGATCGACCTGATCATCGTGGCCACATCGACCCCTGACATGACGTTCCCGTCGGTCGCAACAATGGTGCAAGACAAGCTGGGCATGACCCAAGGCTATGCCTTTGACGTCCAAGCGGTCTGTGCGGGATTCGTTTTTGCGTTGGCGAATGCCGACGCGTTGATCCAAGCGGGACAGGCAAAGACGGCGCTGGTGATCGGCGCGGAAACATTCAGCCGGATTATGGACTGGACCGACCGCGGCACATGCGTCTTGTTCGGTGACGGCGCCGGTGCGCTGGTGCTGCGTGCCGAAGACGGGACTGGCACGTCGGACGATCGCGGCATCCTGTCGACCGACCTGAATTCCGACGGTCGTTACCGTGATCTGTTGTATGTCGATGGCGGCGTCGCCACGCAGAACACCGGGCAGTTGCGCATGCAGGGCAAGGAAGTCTTTCGCCATGCCGTCGAAAAACTGGCCCAGACCGCCGATACCGCATTGGAAAAGGTCGGGCTTTCGGCCGAAAATGTCGACTGGGTTGTGCCGCATCAGGCCAATATCCGCATCATCCAATCCACCGCGAAAAAGCTGGGCGTCAGCATGGACCGCGTCGTGGTCACGGTGCAGGACCACGGCAACACCTCTGCCGCGTCGATCCCGCTGGCACTGTCCGTGGGCAAATCACGCGGCCAGATTAAACCCGGCGACTTGCTGGTGACAGAAGCCATCGGCGGTGGTCTGGCTTGGGGCTCTGTCGTTCTGCGCTGGTGATTGTTTCCGCCGGTCCTGTTCACGGCTGGTTGACTTGCGCGTCAGTCTACTTAATGTTTTGCGACACGCCTCTGGGGAATTGATATGTCCGACAAGACTTTGACACGCATGGATTTGTCCGATGCCGTTCACGAACAGGTTGGCCTGTCGCGGAACGAAAGCGCCGATCTCGTCGAAAGCGTCCTGCAACATATTTCTGACGCATTGGTGGACGGCGAACAGGTCAAGATCTCTTCTTTCGGCACCTTTAGCTGCCGCGACAAGGCCGCGCGGGTGGGCCGTAATCCGAAAACTGGCGAAGAAGTCCCGATCCATCCACGCCGTGTCCTGACCTTTCGTCCCAGCCACCTGATGAAAGACAAGGTCGCCGCCGGAAACAAGGCCTGACACCATGGCCAAGGCTCCGGATGCCTTTCGGACAATCAGCGAAGTGGCAGAGGCGTTGGATACCCCGCCGCATGTGCTGCGCTTTTGGGAAAGCAAGTTTACCCACGTCAAACCGGTCAAACGCGCGGGCGGGCGCCGGTATTACCGGCCCGATGATCTGGCCCTGCTGGGCGGGATAAAAATACTGCTGCATGACCAAGGCATGACCATCAAGGGCGCGCAGAAAATCCTGCGCGAACAAGGTGTGAAACCGGTGATGTTACTGTTCGCGGACCATCAGCCAGGGGATGCCGACGATGCGCGCGTGATCGAACACGCGGCCCTTCCGGACGCGATACCAGATACAGATGCAACCACGCAGCCCGCGACGTCTTATCCTGTAGCGCAATCGCCGAACGTCGTGTCCCTGCCCTTGCGGCCCGCGCCACTGCCTGCCCGCGCAGCCCCGCGGCCCGATCCCGGACCGCGACTGCTGGGGATGGCCGCGCGGGCGGTGCGCGATGGCCGCATCACGCCAAACCAGATCGCCCCATTGATCGCACAACTGGATGATCTGCACCGACGTCTGGTATCTGCAAGATAATGCCCCCGCGCGGGGCAAACAGGACTTGCCCTTGGGCACCAATCGGTTAAATACGCGCTCAGTCGGGCTATAGCGCAGCCTGGTAGCGCGTCCGTCTGGGGGACGGAAGGTCGCAGGTTCGAGTCCTGCTAGCCCGACCAACAAATCGCCCGCCCGCATACGCGGCGGGCGTTTTGCTATGAAGGACGACGACCGATGACCACGTTCGACACCGGCGTTCTGGCCGACCATCAGATCACCAGCCTGATCGACAGCGGCCATGTGCGCGCGCCGGGGCTGACAGCGGGTCAGGTGCAACCGGCCTCGCTGGATCTGCGGCTGGGCGATGTGGCCTACCGCGTCCGCGCGTCGTTTCTGCCGGGCAAGACGCGCACGGTCGCAGACCGTCTGGCGGATTTTACCATGCATACCATGCCGTTGACCGGCGGTGCCGTGCTGGAAAAGGGCTGCGTCTACGTCGTGCCGTTGATGGAATCACTGGCCCTGCCCGCCGGGATGACCGCGGCGGCCAGTGCAAAATCATCCATCGGGCGGCTGGATCTGCTGACACGGATCATCACAGACCATGGAACGGAATTCGACCGTGTCCCCGATGGTTACGACGGCCCGCTTTATGTCGAAATCTGTCCGCGCAGCTTTTCGGTGTTGGCGCAGGCAGGCCAGATGCTGAACCAGATCATCTTTCGCAACGGCCAGACCCGCATGTCGGATGACGCCTTGCGCGCGCTGCATGACGCGGTGCCCATTGTCGATTGCGATCCGGTGATTTCGGACGGTCTGGGGTTTTCGGTTGACCTGCGGCCCGACAGCGGCACCCACGTCGGCTACCGCGCAAAACCGCATACGGGCGTCGTTGATCTGGCAAAGCTGGCCCATTACGATCCCACCGACTATTGGGAACAGGTCCATTCCCACAGCGGCTGGATCATCCTCGATCCGGGCGCATTCTATATCCTTGTCAGCCGCGAATCGATCGCCATTCCCCCCATGCAGGCGGCTGAAATGGCCCCCTATCTGGCCATGGTCGGTGAATTCCGCGTTCATTATGCAGGATTTTTCGACCCCGGCTTCGGCTGGGCAGCAGCGGGCGGCACCGGATCGCGCGGCGTGCTAGAGGTGCGCTGCCACGAAGCACCGTTCGTGCTGGAACATGGGCAAACTGTGGGTCGGCTGGTCTATGAACACATGTCCAGCCATCCAAAATCACTCTACGGTCAGGACATAAAATCCAACTACCAGGGCCAGGGCTTGAAACTGTCAAAACATTTTCGCAACTGATGCGTGGCATCATCTTGCCAAAAATACTCGCCCGCCGCAGGCGTCCCACAGACCCCGCAGGGGCGCTAGTCACCGAACAGCGCCTCTTGTCCATCGTCATCTTCGGGTTCGGCTCCCGGCTGGGGGCGATTGTCCAGCAGACCCGCCGCCCGCAATTCCCGTAGTCCCGGCAGATCACGGGCTGTTTCCAGACCAAAGTGATCCAGAAATGCCGGCGTCACCACGAATGTCACGGGCCGCCCCGGCGTCATGCGCCTGCGCCCCAGCTTCACCCAGTCCAGTTCGATCAGCTGGTCGATGGTGCCACGCGATACGCTGACGCCGCGAATCTCTTCGATCTCGGCCCGGGTGGCAGGCTGGTGATAGGCGATGATCGCCAGCGTTTCGATCGCCGCACGTGACAGTTTGCGGGTTTCCGTCACCTCGTGCGTCATCAGATAGCCCAGATCGGGTGCGGTGCGGAACGCCCAAGCCTCTGCGATGCGTACCAGCCGCACGCCCCGGCCGTCATAGCGCCGCCGCAATGCGGCCAGTGCCGTCTGCGGGTCGCAGCCATGCGGCATCCGTCCTGCCAGTTGCGGCACCGTCATCGGTGCAGCGCTGGCAAACAGCAGCGCTTCGACCATGCGCTCCTGTTCGGCATCCGGCGGTGCCGCGAACAGGCCGGGTTCATCGGTCATGGCGGCCCTCCGTGCGGCGTATCTGTATGGGGGCAAAGGTATCGTCCTGCCTGATCTGCAACCGGCCTTCCTTGACCAGTTCCAGCGACGCGGCAAAGGTCGCGGCGGTCGCCGTGCGCCGCCGCACCGGGTCTTCTGTCCAGCCCGCGGGCAGATAGCTTGCGATATCGGACCATTCGCCCGCAAACCCGATCATTTGGCGCAGCGATTGCAGGGCAACTTCCATCGTCATCAGGTTTTCGCGGTCCATGACAAACGGCCGGAAATCGTCGCGGGTCCGGATGCGGGCATAGCCCTGCATCAGATCCAGCAGCGTCGCGGTATAGGTCACGCGCCGCACGCGGGTCACATCCTGCGTGATCCCGCGCGCAAAAAAATCGCGCCCCAACTGGTCGCGGGCCATCAGCCGGGCAGAGACGCCGCGCATCGCTTCCAGACGTTCCAGCTGAAACGCCAGATGTGCAGCCAGTTCCGCGCCGGACGGGCCTTCCTCTTCGGGATCGGGGGGGAGCAGCAGGCGCGATTTCAGAAACGCGAGCCATGCCGCCATCACCAGATAATCCGCCGCCAGTTCCAGCCGCAACGCACGTGCGCGGTCCACAAAGGCCAGATACTGCCGCGCCAGCGCCAGGATCGAGATTTCGCGCAGGTCTACCTTTTGCGTGCGCGACAGGGTCAGCAGCAGGTCCAGCGGTCCCTCAAACCCGTCAACATCGACGATCAGGGCTTCGGCGGCGACGCGGTCCGCGACGCTTTGGTCGAATTCTGGGTCTTGCGACATGGCGGCGGGCCTTAGGACAGAAGCACGTCAAGTTCCGCTGCAAGCGCTGCGATGTCAACGTCCACGGGTGGACGTCGCTGTGCCAGCGCCTGTGCCGCGCGGGCTTGTGCCATCAGCGTCATGTCGCCAGCGGCATCCGTGACCGCCATCATTTCGTCCATGTCACCGTTGCAATGCAGCACGATATCGCAGCCTGCGGCGATCGACCGTGCCGCCCGGTCCGCGATGCTGCCTGACAGCGCCTCCATCGAGATGTCGTCGGTCATGATCAATCCGCCGAACCCGATCTGATCGCGGATCACACCCATCACCACCGGCGATGTGGTTGCCGGCGCGTGCGGGTCGATATCGGCGAACACGATATGCGCCGTCATGCCCATGGCCATGGTGTTCAGCGCCACGAAAGGCGCGAAATCGCGGGCCAAAACATCATCTGCGGGGGCCGTCACGGTCGGCAGCGATTTGTGGCTGTCGACGGATGCACGGCCATAGCCCGGAATATGCTTGAGCACTGGCAGCACACCACCCGCCAGAAACGCCTCTGCACAGACGCGGGCCGCATCAATGACAATGGGGGCGGTTTGCCCGGACAGACGGTTGCGTAGCACCGGATGCGTCTGCGCCTCGACCAGATCGGCCAAGGGGGCGCAGTTCACGTCAATTCCGACACGGTAAAGTTCATCCGCGATTAGACGGTTCCGCACCCAATGCGCACGGATCGGGTTGGATGCACGTTCCATTTGCGTCAGCGCGGGCAGGTATTCGCGCCAGTGCGGTGCGCGCAGGCGCTGCACGCGCCCGCCTTCTTGGTCGATCAGGATCGGGGCATTGCGGCCCACGGCATCGCGCAAATCGGCCGTCAGGCCGCGCAACTGGTCAGGATTGTCCACGTTGCGGGAAAACAGGATAAAGCCCCATGGATCAACGGCGCGAAAGAACGCGGCCTCTGCCGCCGTCAAGCGTGGGCCCGACAGGCCCAGAATGCTGGCGTTAGCGGACAACGACAGGGATGCAGGCCGTGCGGGCCGCGTCCAGCGTGGTGCAGAACCGGCGCGCATCGGCCAGATCGTCAAATCCGCTGGCACGCAAACGATAAAACGTTGCCCCGCCAGAAGACGCTTCTTGAATAACGCGTGACTTGCCCGCCATGAAATCGGCAAACCGCGTGGTCAGGCGATCCCATTCCGCCGTCGCGTCTGCGGCTGTCGGAAAGGCGCCAAGCTGCACCAGTTTCGTCCCTACAGGCAGTTCATCGGTCAGCAGGTTCTGGCTGGGCATCGGCATGGTGTCTGTCGTCATGGCCACTGGTGTCAGCACGGCGTCCTGAGTGATCTGGCGAACTGGCTCGGGCGTGGTCAGCGCAGTCACCGCCTGCGCTGCAGGACGCATCATCGGGCGCAACACCTGACTGACGCGCGCATCGGCGACAACATCCACAGCATCGGGTGCATCGACAAGCATCGCTTCGGCCAAGGCTGCGGCGACCGGATCGACAGGGGGTTCCGGCTGATCGTCGACCGTCACGACCGCATCAATTGTCTCCCCCGCGTCAAGTTCCGACAAGGGGGCGGCACCACCGGCGATCCGGTCGGCCAGCGCCAGCACGTCTTCGGCGGACATCGGCGCGTTGGATGCGGTTTGGACGGTATCGTCCACGACGATCTCGACTTCTGTTGCAGCGGCTTGCGGCAGGGGTTCGGCGGTCAGGTCTTCGTCCGACAGGTCGGACCCGCGCGGCGCCAGCAGCAACATGTCTTCGGGCCCGCCTGCTTCACCAAGGGCTGCGACTTCGTTCACGGCCAAACCTCGATGATCGGTGATCGTGCCGCCTGCGTGGTCGGGCGCACGGCGCATGTCTCCTTCCATGGCGCGCACGACCGGCACGCCGGACACGTCGCGCATTATCGATTGGGTGCCCCAGACGCCGACGCCAATCATCAATGTCAGGCTGACCGCGGCGCCCGTCACCTGGGTGATCCGCGACGCATCACGCGCCATCGGCGCGTCCATGTCTTCGTAAACTGCCATCACTGCCTCTTGTCCCGAACCTCTGACGGGTTCGCTGCTCTGCCTTCGGGGTCGCGTGCGCTTCAGCGCATCTCTTCGACCGGTGTGACGCCAAGGATACCCAAGCCTGCCGCAATCACAACCTGCGCGGCACGAATTAGCGCAATCTTGGCCTGTGATGTGGCATTGTCGCCATCCTGCAGGAACCGCAAGGCCGGATCGGTATTGCCCAGATTCCAAAGCCCGTGCAGATCGGACGCCAGATCATACAGGTAAAACGCCACCCGGTGCGGTTCATGGGTCCGCGCGGCAATTTCGATCAGGCGTGGCCATTCCGCGATTTTCGCAGCCAACGCGACCTCTGCCGCATGGTCCAGCTTGGTCAGGTCCGACCCGGCCAATGTTGCATCCGCCACGTCAATTCCCGCCTCGCGCGCCTTGCGCAGGACCGAATTCACCCGCGCATGCGCGTATTGCACATAGAAGACGGGGTTGTCTTTTGACTGTTCCGTCACCTTGGCGAAATCGAAATCCAGCGGCGCGTCGTTCTTGCGTGTCAGCATGTGAAACCGGGTCACGTCCGGTCCGACCTGATCGACCACATCCGACAGGGTGATGAACGTCCCTGCCCGTTTCGACATCTTGAACGGTTCGCCGTTCTGGAACAGCTTTACCAGTTGCGTCAGCTTGATGTCCAAGGGCACACGCCCGTTCGACAGCGCGCTGACAGCGGCCTTCATCCGTTTGACATACCCGCCATGGTCCGCGCCAAACACGTCGATCAGCGCATCATAGCCGCGTTCGATCTTGTCATAGTGATACGCGATGTCGGGGGCGAAATAGGTCCATGCCCCATCGGATTTCTGCACCGGACGGTCCACATCGTCACCGTGTTCGGTCGATTTGAACAGCGTCTGTTCGCGCGGTTCCCAATCGTCGGGCATCTTGCCTTTGGGCGGTTCCAGCGTGCCGCGATAGATCAGACCGGCTGAATCCAGCCGCTGGATCGCCTTTTCGATCTTGCCGGAACCGTAAAGCGATTTTTCGGAATAAAAGTTATCCATTTTGATGTTCAGCTTGGCCAGATCGGCACGGATCAGGTCCATCATCGCGTCGGTGGCGAACAGACGCACATCATCCAGCCAGACCTCTTCGGGCTGGTTCAGATAGGCGTCACCGACCTTGGCCTTCAGCGCCTCGCCCACGTCGATCAGGTAGTCGCCGGGATAGGTGCCTTCGGGCCAGTCGACGGACAGATCATGCGCTTCTTGATACCGCAGATAAACCGACCGGGCGAGCACGTCGACCTGCGCGCCACCGTCGTTGATGTAATATTCGCGCGTGACGTCGAAACCCGCATAATCCAGCAGGCTGGCCAGCGCGTCACCGAATACCGCACCGCGCGTATGCCCCACATGCAGCGGCCCGGTGGGGTTGGCGCTGACATATTCCACCAGTGTCCGCAGGTTGTTGCCCATCTGCGACCGGCCATAGCCGGGATCGGTCAGGGCGGCGGTCACAATCCCGCGCCACACGCCGTTGTCCAGCCGCAGGTTCAAAAACCCCGGACCAGCCACATCGGCGCTGCTGATCCGGTCATCAGCGGCCAGCCGCGTCGCCAGTGCATCTGCAATGTCGCGCGGTTTCATGCCCGCGGGTTTCGCCAGCACCATCGCCGCATTGGTCGCCATGTCGCCATGACCGGGATCGCGCGGCGGTTCGACCGTCACCGCATCGGTGGACAGGCCATCGGGCAGCACGCCGTTTCGCACCAGATCAGCAAGCGCGTCGATGACGAGTGTGCGGATTTCTGCGAAAATGTTCATGCGACCTGTCTTTCGGGTTGTTAAGCCTTGCGTTTACCACCCCGCCCGTCCGCGTCAACGCCCGTTCAGGTATCCGCAGGCGGCTGGATGGTGGACCCGTTTGATTCCGGTGGACGCAACGCAATCAGGCGCGTGTCAGGCAGGCCACGTATTTCCTCGTCCTCTTGCAGCAGCTTGAAATCGCCGTTTGGCAGAATGCGCCCCACCAGATGCGAGCGTGGCCGCTTTTCCTGCCAGTCCTTCAGCGTGAATTCCGCAGTCAGGCGGGTGATGCGAAAGGTCCAACCCTGCCGCACCAGCCGGTTCCATTCGTCATAGGTCGCGCGGTGCCCGATGGGCCGCCCGCCCAATGTCGCGGGCAAGGTGTGACGCGCTCCATCGGTCTTGACCCGTTCGACCTGAAACACGTTTTCCCGCCCGAATTCCGGCGCAAGATCGGTCGCCACCAGCGTATTGTAGGCATCGTTGTCGGTCGCGGTGAGCATCTTGTCATAGCTGACCAGTTCCAGCCGTTGCTCTGCCCCTTCGGACAGGATGTCACCGGTATAAGTCTGGATACCAGCCGCACGCGCCGCCCGCAGGTGGCCAAAGTTCGGATCAGTCATCAGGACCGGCACATCGGCCTTGATCAACGCCTCTGCCAGTGCGGTGGTCCAGTCGGACCCACCGACGATGATGACACCGGGATTGCCCGCGCCCGCCAGCCCCAGCCAGCGCGCCATGGGTTTGAGCGTGAAGCCGTGCAGCACCACTGTCGTCGCCACCAGCACGAATGCCAGCGGCCCGATCAGTTCCGCATCCTCGAACCCCAGTGACATCAGGCGTTCGGCAAACAGACCCGCAACCGCGACCAGCACCACGCCGCGCGGCCCGGTAAAGGCCACCAGCACCTGTTCGCGCCACGGCAGGCCGGACCCAATCAACGACACGAACACTGTCACCGGACGCGCCACAAAGATGATCAGCGCCACGAATATTGCCGCCCGCCCGGTCAACTGGCCCAGCTCGCTGAAATCAAGGTTGGCGGCCAGCAGGATGAACACACCCGATACCAGCAGGATCGTCGCGTGTTCCTTGAACCGGCGCAGTTCTTCGTAGCTGGGCAGGTTGGCGTTGGCGATCACGATACCCATGACGGTCACGGCCAACAGCCCGCTTTCGTGCAGCACCGCATCCGACAGGCCGAAAATACCCAACAGCAGCGCAAAGAGCACGCTGACTTTCATGTATTCAGGCACATGGCCGTTGCGAAACGCCCATGCGATGCCGTAGCCACCCGCCAGACCAAAGGCAACGGCCAGCCCGATGCCCAGCATCAGATCCAGCACCGCCGCACCGGTTGTGGTGGCCGTGTTCAGTACCAGCACCACCTCGAACGCCAACACGGCGGCCAGCGCGCCCAGCGGATCGTTGACGATCGCTTCCCATTGCAGCAGTTGGCCGGGTCTGCGCGACAGCCGTGCGGTCCGCAACAAGGGTGCGATCACCGTGGGCCCGGTGACAATCAGAATGCCGCCGAACACCCACGACGACGACCACGACAACCCTGCCCCGTATTTCAGCGCCAGCGCCGACAGCACCCAGCCCACAGGCGCGCCGATGAACACCAGCCGCTGCACGCCCACCGCCGCATCGCGCAACTGGTGAAAATTCAGTGTCAGCCCGCCTTCGAACAGGATGATCGCCACGGCGATGGCAATGATCGGCGCCATCAGCGGCCCAAAATCGCGGGCCGGATCGAACACGCCCAGCACCGGCCCGATCAGAACGCCCGCGACCAGCATCAGCACGATGGCGGGCATACGCAGCCGCCACGCCAGCCATTGGCTGCCCACACCCAAACCGCCCACAAGGGCAATGGCGATCACGGGGCTTAACGCCTCCGGCGCGGTTTCAATGGCCATCAATCACTCCTGGTGGTATCTCGCGTCCGCCGATCAGGCGGTCGTGTTCCTGAATCGCGAAACGATCCGTCATACCGGCGATATAGTCCGCAACCAGCCGGGCCAAGGTCTGTTGATCACCAGCTTCGGAAACTTCCTTGCGCCACTGTTTCGGCAGCTCTGTCGGGGTCTGCAGGTAAAAGGCAAAAAGTTCATCCAGCATCCGGGTCACGACCCGGCGCATTTCAACCACAGCGGGCGCACGATACATGCGTTCGAACAGAAACTTGCGGATCACTTTCAGATCGCGCCACAAGCCGGGCGAAAACTGGATCACCATGCGTCCGGCATGCCGCACGTCGGCCGCACTTTGCGGATCGAGTGTCGCAAGGTTCCGGCGGCTGACATCGATCACGTCTTCGACCAGCACACCGAAAAAGCGGCGCAGCGCTTCGTGGCGACGGCGGTAGTAGTTCAGGCCGGGATATTTCGCATCGACGCGCGCGAAACAATCGGCCAGCACCGGCAGTTCAGCCAGTTCGTCGGTGCTGAACAATTCCGCCCGCAAACCGTCGTGCAAGTCGTGGTTGTTATAGGCGATATCGTCGGACAGGGCCGCAACCTGCGCTTCTGGCCCCGCATGGGTGTGCAGTTCCAGATCGTGCCGCGCGTTATAGGCGTCCAGCGCATAGGGCCAGGGCT
Source organism: Loktanella sp. SALINAS62 (assembly GCF_018263905.1). Lineage (GTDB taxonomy): Bacteria > Pseudomonadota > Alphaproteobacteria > Rhodobacterales > Rhodobacteraceae > Loktanella. Next base: position 51,568 of record NZ_JAAFZU010000077.1, read on the forward strand.
GCGCCACCGGACCGTTGTGTTTGGCGATGCCTTCCAGCGTTTCCCACGTCAGGTTCAGCCCGTCCCATTCGGCATAATGTCGTTCCAGATCAGTCACGATCCGCAGCGCCTGCGCGTTATGATCGAACCCGCCGTAGGGCTGCATCAGACGGTCCAGTGCTTCTTCGCCCGTGTGGCCGAACGGCGTGTGGCCCAGATCATGCGCCAACGCGATGGCTTCTGTCAGTTCGACGTTCAGATCCAGCGATGCGGCAACGGTGCGCGCGACCTGTGCCACCTCGATACTGTGGGTCAGGCGCGTGCGGAAATAATCGCCTTCGTGTTCGATGAACACCTGCGTTTTGTGTTTCAGCCGCCGAAAGGCGCTGGAATGGATGATCCTGTCCCGGTCCCGCTGAAAAGGAGAGCGGTGCGCGCTTTCCTCTTCGGCATAAAGTCGCCCGCGCGGTGAAGCGGGATTGGTCGCGTATCTTGCTGCCATGATGCCCGTCTTGTGCCTGTTGCCAAGGCTCCCTATATTTCAGACAGGCCCAGACCGATAGGTATGTTATGCTGACTCTGCCCCCCAAAGTGACCCCACGCGCGTTTGAACGGCTTGCTGAAATCGGCGCAGCCGAACAGGGCAAGGCGTTGCGCATCGCCGTCGAAGGCGGCGGATGTTCCGGGTTTCAATATGAAATAGCGCTTGATGATCCCCGCGACGACGATCTGAAACTGTCGCACAGCGGCGAAACCGTTGTGATCGATTCTGTATCGCTGCCGTTCCTCACCGACGCGGTCATCGACTTTTCCGAAGAATTGATCGGCGCACGGTTCGTGATTGAAAATCCAAACGCCACGTCATCCTGCGGCTGCGGGACGTCGTTTTCCATCTAGAACCTGCGACGAATTGGAACTTTCTTTCGCCGCGATTCGTTTCTAAGCTGACGTGAAATTATAGGGAGCCGCTGCCATGGCACTTTTGATAACGATCCTTCTTGCAGGTGCTGCCGCTGCGGCATCCGTGTCCGGTCAGATGAAAAAACAACCCCGCGCGATCCCTGTCAGGGTGCGTGACGACCGCTAGGACTTGTGCCACCGCTTGCCGCCTTTTAGCCTAGGCGGCAAAGGGGCAGTGCAATGAAAATAGCGACATTCAACATCAATGGGGTCAAGGCCCGGATCGAAGGCCTGACGCAATGGTTGCAGGACAGCGCGCCCGACGTGGCGCTGTTACAGGAAATCAAATCCGTCGACGAAGGCTTCCCCCGCGACCTGATCGCGGATTTGGGCTACAACATTGAAACCCATGGTCAAAAGGGTTTCAACGGTGTCGCGATCCTGTCGAAATTCCCACTCGAAGACGTGACACGCGGCCTGCCCGGCGACGATGACGACGTGCAGGCCCGCTGGATCGAAGCGACTGTCGTGGGCGAAACCGCAGTCCGGATTTGCTGTCTGTATCTGCCAAACGGCAATCCCGCGCCCGGCCCCAAACACGAGTACAAACTGGGGTGGATGGACCGTCTGCGCGACCGCGCGCAGGCGCTTCTGCTCAGCGAAACACCGGCGTTGATGGCCGGGGATTACAATATCATTCCGCAGGCCGAGGACGCCAGCCGCCCCGCCGCATGGCGCGACGACGCGTTGTTCAGGCCGGACAGTCGTGCGGCATGGCGCCGAATCCTGAACCTTGGCTTTACCGAAGCGTTCCGCGCGCGGCAAAACGGTCCGGGACATTATTCATTCTGGGATTATCAGGCCGGGGCATTCGATCGCAACGACGGTATCCGTATCGACCATTTCCTGCTGACACCGCAATGTGCCGACCTGTTGTCGGACTGCTGGATCGAAAAGGATCTGCGCGCCCGCGAAAAGCCATCCGACCACGTGCCGGTCTGGGTCGATCTTGCAGCATGACATAAGCTGAACCGCGTAACGCATTGTCATCGTTACAACAAACGATCGACCGCCGTTGCGTTATGTGGCCGGATCAAACCCGTAAAGCCAGTCCAGCCGCTTGATAAAGGCATCGGGCGCCACCTTGCCCAGCACGCGCAGACCAGTGTGCGCGACCTGTCGTCTGATGCCGCCCAGATGGTAATTGACTGCATTGGCATCCGCCGCCGCGATGGCGCGGCGCACCCGGTCTTGTCGCAATGCCTGATAGCGTGGCAATCCGTCCGTGATGCCGTGCCGCCCGACGCAGCGGGCCAGCACCACCGCGTCTTCCAATGCCAGATTGGCCCCTTGGGCCAGAAACGGCAGCGTCGGATGGGCGGCGTCACCGACCAGCACGCGTCGGGCATCGTGCCAGCGCGCGGCCACCGGATGGCGAAACAGCCCCCACAGGTGCGGCGTGTCCACGGCCCACAAAATCTCTTGCAACGCCGCACAGGCATCGGGAAACGCATGCCGCAGCGCATCGGGTTCGTCGGCGTGGTGCCAGCCTTCGTCGGCCCATGTCTCACGTTCCTGCACAGCGACGACGTTCAACCGCCCGTCCGTCAGTGGGTAAGTCACTACATGCCGCCCCGGCATCATCCAGATCCGCGCGACAGGCGGCGCTGGCGCAGTCACGATGGCGCGCCACGCCACTTGGCCGGAAAACTGCGGCGCATCGGCCCCGTTCAGGGCAGTGCGCGTTGCGGATTTGATGCCGTCCGCACCCACTATCATATCGGCATCCAGCGCGTCATCAGCGACCGCGGCACCCAGCCGGATATCCACGCCGCGCGCGGCACAGGCGTCGGCCAGCATGGCAATCAACGCAGGGCGCGCGACAAAGCGATAACGCGGCATTTGCCCCGTCAGATCGAAACGCGCAATCTGCCGCCCAGTTACCCCATTTGTCGGAATCACGGCATCGGATGGCAACCCGATCCGTTGCAAGCCGTCCGTCAGGCCAATGGCCGCCAGCGCCCGCGCGCCGTTGGGGCTGATTTGCAGCCCGGCCCCGATGTCACCCAGCCGATCCGCCTGTTCGTAAACACAAACGCTGGCGCCTTGCATCGCAAGGGCCAGCGCTGTGGTCAGTCCTGCCGGGCCGCCGCCGATGACGGCAACATGGCGTTTGGCAATCATGTCAGTCCTTGCGGTGCACCCGTTCGCCGCGTTCGTGCCGTTCCTGCGCTTCCAGCGTCATGGTCGCGATGGGACGCGCATCCAGACGTTTCAGGCTGATTGGATCGCCGGTGATGGCGCAGTAACCGAATTCGCCTTCTTCGATGCGACGCAGGGCGGCGTCGATCTTGGCGACCAGCTTGCGCTGGCGGTCACGGGTCCGCAGCTCGATGCTGCGGTCGGTTTCTTCGGACGCGCGGTCTGCGATGTCGGGGATATTGCGCGTCTGGTCTTTCATGCCTGCGACGGTGTCGCGGGTGTCTTCCATCAGATCCGCTTTCCAATCCAGCAGCTTCCGACGGAAATATTCAGTCTGGCGTTCGTTCATGAACGGTTCGTCCTCTGCCGGGCGATAATCGTCGGGAAGGAATGTTTCAGCTTTCATGGAAGTCCCCTTTTCACGGTTGACAGTCAGCTGTGCCAGGTGCGTCGACATGTGACTCTCCATACCATCTCTGCGGACCTATTAGACGCAACTACTGGAAGTGTCACCCGTTTTCTAAGGCCTTCGCAGAGTTGTAGTGTCGCGCCTGGCCGCCTATCGTCGCGGCGAAATCAGATCGGGGACTGCCATGAATTTCACAGGAACAGACAGCTATATCGCCACGGACGATCTGACGATGGCGGTGAATGCGGCGGTGACGCTGGAACGCCCCTTGCTGGTCAAGGGAGAGCCCGGAACAGGCAAGACCGAACTGGCCCGACAGGTGGCCACAGCACTGGGTTTGCCCATGATCGAATGGCACATCAAATCCACGACGCGGGCGCAACAGGGGCTGTATGAATACGACGCCGTCAGCCGGTTGCGCGATAGCCAGCTGGGTGACGAACGTGTCCATGACATTTCCAACTACATCAAACGCGGCAAGTTGTGGCAGGCATTTGCGGCGGGCGAACGCACCGTGCTGCTGATCGACGAGATCGACAAGGCGGACATCGAATTTCCAAACGACCTGCTGCAAGAGCTGGACCGGATGGAATTCCACGTCTACGAAACCGGCGAGACGATCAAGGCCCGCGTCCGTCCCATCGTCATCATCACGTCCAACAACGAAAAAGAACTGCCCGACGCCTTTTTGCGCCGCTGCTTTTTCCACTACATCCGGTTTCCCGACATGGACACGATGCGCGCCATCGTCGCCGTGCATCATCCGGGCATCAAGGACCGGCTGCTGACGACCGCCCTGACCCAATTCTACGAGCTGCGCGACACGCCCGGACTGAAGAAAAAACCATCCACGTCAGAGGTGCTGGACTGGCTGAAACTGCTGCTTGCAGAAGATCTGACACCAGAAGATCTGGCGCGCGACGGCGCCGATGCCCTGCCGAAACTGCACGGCGCGCTTTTGAAAAACGAACAGGACGTCCATCTGTTCGAACGGCTGGCTTTCATGGCGCGTGGGCGGCGATAAACGCACAGGTTGCGGCAACTTGGCAACGGACCGAAAAAGGGTCCGGTCGTGGACGTATTTTTTGCTCGCAATCAGGGGCGTCCTGCGGCCTAGTGATCAGACCCCCACCTGAATCGCGATTTGGTCGCAATCAGGCCCAGAAGGGGTCGCAGTCCGAAGGCAGACGGAACTGACGTAATCCGAGGAGAGCCGTTTTGTTCAGGACCGTTTTACCTGTCGGTCCCGCGTGCGCCTGCACGTCGTGGGATCAGCCAAACCTTTCTGGTGGTCTATGCCCGCTGCTTTCGGATACGACATTCCGCTTTCTGGTACGCTCATGAAACAGTCCATCGCGGTCTGGATGATGGCTTTGGTCGCATCCTGCGCCCCTGTGCAGCCTGTCGATACCACCACGCGGGCTGCTGTGTCGGCGTCGACCCCGACCTTGCAGGGATTCGCGGATCGCTCTCCGGTGCGGGTCACGCGGTCCAATGGGCAGATGGCACAGGATTTTCTGGATCTGACGTTCCGCATGGAAAGCGGCCGGGCCATCGCAACCATGTCACGGTTTGAAACCCCGATCACCGTCCGCGTCATCGGGGATATGCCCGCAACATTACCGTCCGATCTGGACGCGCTGCTTGCGCGCCTGCGCAAGGAAGCCGGGATCGACATCAGACCCACGCAATCGGACAGCGCCAGCATCACCATTCAGGCGATACCGCAGCGGACCTTGCAGCGTGCGGTGCCGAAAGCGGCCTGTTTCGTTGTCCCGCGGGTGCGTGACTGGTCGGAATACATGCAAAACAGGTCCAGCAGAAACGTCGATTGGGCCACGTTGACGACCCGCGAACACGCATCCATTTTTGTGCCCTCGGACGCGGCACCGCAAGAAATCCGCGACTGTCTGCACGAAGAACTGGCACAGGCGTTGGGACCATTGAACGATCTTTACCGTTTGCCGGATTCGGTGTTCAACGATGACAACATCCACGCGGTCCTGACCGGATTTGACATGCTGATGCTGCGCACGACCTATGCGCCCGAACTTAGATCCGGCATGACCCGTCAGCAGGTTGCAGCGGCGTTGCCGTCGGTGCTGGCCCGGCTTAATCCCGCTGGCGGATCGGAACGCCCGACCAACGATCCCGACACCTCGCGCGACTGGATCAACGCGATGGAAACGGCGCTGACCAACGGCGCATCGCCCGGCGTGCGGCGCGATTCAGCCGCCCGCGCCGTGCGGATCGCGCGCACGCTGGGCTGGACCGGCCCGCGCGAAGGATTTTCGTACTACGCCATGGGTCGGCTGGAAGTCGGGAACAACAGTCAGGCCGCAATCGTCGCGTTTGAAACCGCGGACCGGATTTACCGCGCCTCTGCCGCGACGCAGATCCACGCCGCACATATCGCGGTACAAAAGGCCGCGTTCACGCTGTCGGCCGGTGATGCGATCACGACCATCGAACTGGCCGATCTGGCGATCCCACTTGCCCGCGAACACCAGAACGCTGCTTTGCTGGCGACATTGATGATGTTCAAGGCCGAAGCACTGGATTTACAGGGTGGAAGTGTCGCAGCAGAAGCGCTGCGGCTGGACAGTCTGCCATGGGCGCGATACGGGTTTGGCAACGATAACAACGTGCGCGCACGCCTTGCCGAAGTGCGGGGCCTGCGCCCTTTCTAAAGGGGCCGGACCCGATGATCTATCCACTTGGCGGGCTTTTGATCGGCGCATTGATTGGCGTCTGGCGCGCTTGGTCGAATGGTGGCAATGCGCGAGACATGGCCCAATGGGCCGGGTCTTTCGCCATTCTGTTCGGGATCATCGGGCTGTTCGTGCTAATTTTCATAGAACGTTCCTACGTCTGATGTTTCTGCCGTTTTTCGACGCGTTGCGTTCGGAACGTGTGCCTGTATCGCTACGTGAATATCTGGCTTTTCTCGAAGGCATGACCGCGGGTCTTGCGACCTATGACGTGGACGGATTCTATCACCTTGGCCGCACGATCATGGTCAAGGATGAACGCCACATCGATCGGTATGACCGGGCGTTTGCACGGGTATTTTCCGGGCTGGATACCATCCCCGACAGCGCTGTGATGGACGCCGTGGACATCCCCCCGGACTGGCTGGCCAAGATGGCGGAAAAGCATCTGACCGACGCCGAAAAGGCCGACATCGAAGCATCCGGCGGATTCGATGCGCTGATGGAACGGCTGAAACAACGGCTGGCCGAACAAACGGGCCGTCATCAAGGCGGCAGCAAATGGGTTGGCACCGCAGGCACATCGCCTTTTGGCGCCTATGGCTACAATCCCGAAGGCGTGCGCATCGGTCAGGACCAATCCCGCCACCAGCGCGCGGTCAAGGTGTGGGACAAGCGCAAATTCCGTAATCTGGACGACAATGTCGATCTGGGCACCCGCAACATCAAGGTCGCCCTGAAACGCCTGCGGCGCTGGGCGCGGGACGGCGCGCACGACGAACTGGATCTCGACGGCACGATCCGCAAGACGGCGCAGAACGGGTATTTGGATGTGCAGACCCGGCCCGAACGGCGCAACGCGGTCAAGGTGCTGCTGTTTCTGGACGTGGGCGGCAGCATGGACCCGCATGTGCAAGTGGTCGAGGAGCTGTTCAGCGCCGCCAAGGCGGAATTCAAACACCTTGAACACTTCTACTTTCACAACTGCCTGTATGAAGGTGTCTGGCGCGACAACGCCCGGCGCTGGAACGATCAGACGGCGACCTGGGATATCCTGCGCAAATACGGGCCGGATTATAAATGCATCTTCGTCGGGGATGCGTCGATGTCGCCCTACGAAGTCGCGGTGCCCGGCGGCGCCAATGAACATTGGAACAAGGAAGCAGGGTCCGTCTGGTTGACCCGCGCGCGCGACCAATGGCCCGCCCATCTGTGGATCAACCCGATGGACCAACGATATTGGCCGCACACCCAGTCACTGCATATGATTCAAGAGATTTTCGGCGCCGACCGCATGGTGCCGATGACGCTGGATGGCATCACCCGTGGGATGAAGCTGCTGACCTGAACGTCACGCGCTATTGATTGCGCGATGGCCAGCGCCACCCCATATTCAAGACATGATAAAGTTCACACCGATCATTCTGGCCGTGCTCTACGGACTCGCCATGTATCACTTCAGCGCCTACCGCACGCGCAAGGAGCTGGACAGCCAGTCCACCGAACTGGCCGATGGCACGCTGCGGCGTATGTGTGACCAGATGGCCCGCGCGCTGGAAATCGACCGTATCCGGGTTCACATCTATGAAGTGAGCCAGGTCAACGGGCTGGCCGCCCCCGACGGCCGTATTTTCATCACGCGCGGATTCTACGACCGTTATCGCGCGGGTGAGGTCAGCGCGGACGAACTGGCCAGCGTCATCGCACATGAGCTGGGGCATGTCGCACTGGGCCATTCACGCCGCCGCCTGACTGATTTTTCAGCACAGAATGCCATGCGGACCGCGATTGCGATGGTCCTTAATCGTATTTTACCCGGGGTCGGCGTGCTGGTCGCCAATGCCCTGATTTCACTGCTGGCCGCCCGCCTGTCACGCGGCGACGAATTCGAGGCGGACGCCTATGCCAGCGCGCTGCTGATCAAGGCGGGCATCGGCACGACACCGCAGAAGTCGTTATTTCAAAAGCTGGAAAAGCTGACAGGTGGTGCTGGCAAGAACACCCCCGCCTGGATGCTGAGCCACCCCAAAACCCCCGACCGCATCGCCGCAATCGAACGCAACGAAGCAAAGTGGCGCGTGGAACAAAGCTGAGGACCGGGGCGCTGCCCCGGACCCCGGGATATTTTTGGCAAGAAGAAGTCAGTGCCGCGGAAACACGAAACACCTGTCGCGGCGCAGCATCAACCACAGCGGCGTGCCGGGTTTCGGTAGAAAAACCGACCCGACCTTGGCCACCAGCGTGGTGCTGTCGTGGTCCATTCGAAATTCCACCAGACTTTCCGATCCCATGAACCGTGCGCGCTGGACCACACCGCGCGCGGGCGCGCCTTCCATCGGGGTCGGGCTGGGGCCACGGCCGGCGCGGTCGAAATCGATCTTCAGGTGCTGCGGGCGGATGCAGATATCGACCAGCGTGCCATCCGGCAGACCCGGCGTCAGGAACTGACCAAAGGGCGTATCGGTCAACGCCCCCATGACTGTGCCCTGTATAACGTTGATATCGCTGAAGAAAGCCGCCGCTTCGAGATCGACCGGGGTGTTGTAGATGTTGTAGGGCGCGCCTCGCTGCACGATCCGGCCGTCGCGCATCAGGGCGATTTCGTCGGCCATGCGCATCGCTTCGCCCGGCTCGTGGGTGACCAGCAGGACGGCTGTGCCCTCGTCCTTGAGCACATCCAGCGTCTGATCGCGGATTTCGTCGCGCAAACGGTCATCAAGGCCGGAAAACGGTTCATCCATCAACATGATGCGCGGACGTGGTGCGATGGCGCGCGCCAGTGCGACCCGCTGCTGTTCACCGCCTGACAGCTCGTGCGGGTAGCGATCCCCGTAGTCGGGCAGATCGACGCGCGCCAGAAGTTCGGCCACACGGGCGGCGACATTGCGGCCGCGTCCCAGCCCGAACGCCACGTTCTGTGCCACGCTCAGATGCGGAAAGAGCGCGAAATCCTGAAACATCAGGCCAATGGACCGGTTTTCGGGCGGGACCGCATGATCGGCGTCGCAGATGACCTGCCCGTCGACCTCTATCCGTCCGGCATCGGGGCGATCCACGCCGGCGATGATCCGCAGGGTGGTGGATTTGCCGCACCCCGACGGGCCCAGCAGGCAGGTCACCTGCCCCGGCATGACAGACAGGCTGACGTCATCGACGACGCGCCGCCCACCAAAGGTTTTTGCGAGTTGTGACACCCGAAGGCGCGGCGGCTGCGTCATGAAATACCTTAGAAAAACGCTTTGTGGTCTGTAGCAAGACCGCCGCGGACCTGCAAGCTTACAAGGTCGCGTTGACCGCGCCGCCATCCAGCAGGATGTTCTGGCCGACGATGAAACCGGCCTTGTCCGAACACAGAAACGCGCAGGTGGCGCCGAATTCCGCCGCCGTGCCATAGCGCCGCGCGGGAATCGTGGCCTGCCGCTGCGCGCGGGCCTGTTCGAGCGTGATGTCGTTCGCCTTTGCGACGTTGCCATCCAGACTGTCGGCGCGGTCCGTGGCATGGATGCCCGGCAGCAGGTTGTTGATCGTGACGCCATGTTCGGCCACCTGACGCGACGTGCCCGCAACAAAGCCGGTCAACCCGGTGCGCGCGGAATTGGACAGGCCAAGCTGCGGGATCGGCGCTTTGACCGACCCGCTGGTGATATTGACGATACGGCCCCAGCCGCGGTCGATCATGCCGGGCAGCACGGCCTGCATCATGGCGATGGGTGCCAGCATATTGGCATCAAGTGCCGCAATGAAATCGTCGCGGTTCCAGTCGGACCAATGCCCCGGAGGCGGACCGCCTGCATTGTTCACAAGGATATCAACCGATCCAGCGGCGTCCAGCACGGCCTTTCGGCCTTCGGCCGTGGCGATGTCGCCCGCGACGCAGGTGACCTGCACGACGTAGGTGTCCCGAATCGTTTGCGCGGTCGCTTCCAGATCGTCCGCGCCGCGCGCATTCAGGATCAGATTGACCCCGGCTTCGGCCAATGCTTCGGCACAACCGCGTCCCAATCCACGTGATGCCGCACACACCAGTGCCGATTTGCCTGAAAGACCAAGATCCATTTGAAAACTCCTGTAATTGCGACGATACCGACCGCGATGCCGATACATTTGTGGTGCACTATAAGCAGCGCGTCGGAAAAGCCCACCGATGTTCGGCCCTGTCCGTTGCGTTTGGACCGCAAATGACTAGGTTTCTGTCGGATCGGTTATGGACGTATGACAAAGACTCATTTGCAAACTCAAAGCGTTTCGGTCTGGCATGCGGACCAGTTTCGCGTCAGCGACGGCGTTGCACAGGGCGATGCCATCAGTTTCGCGGATGAACTGGTGCTGGACGACGTATATGAACTGGCCCCCGGTCGGGTTCCCAGCATGCTTTCGCTGGAATTGCCGGACAGCGGGAACGCGTTTCGGATCGGTCAGAATTCAGACGCGGGCCTGCCGGGCACCGATGTTTATCTGGATTGCTGTATCACCCTGATGGGCAGCGACAGCCGCACCTATGAAGCACTTGTGCTGGTCGAGGTCGTGTCGGGCGGCGTTGAATCGGTCTATTTGTTACCGCTTGCGAACCTGCGCGCTGCGACGCCCTATCGGCTGGTGGGCATTGACCGCCAGATCGCCACGACACGATTTGCCGAAGTCGCCAGCGTGTCGTTTACGCGCGGCACGCATATCACGATGGCATCCGGCGCACAGGTCCGGATCGAAGATATCCGCGTCGGTGACCGCGTGTTGACCCGTGACGATGGCCCACAGGCTGTGCGCTGGGTGGGCGAAACCACCCTGCGTGCGACCGGCGAATTTGCGCCTGTCGTGATCAAGGCCGGGGCACTGCACAACATCAACGACCTGACACTTAGCCCTGACCATCGGCTGTTCGTCTATCAGCGGCAGGACCGCCTGGGGGCGGGCCGATCAGAGGTGCTGGTCAAGGTCCGCCACCTGATCAACGGCGATACCGTGCTGCAACAGGACGGCGGTTTTGTGGATTATTTCCAGCTGTTGTTCGACCAGCACCAGATCATTTATGCCGAAGGGATCGCGGCCGAGTCCCTGCTGATCGATCCGCGGACCCGCGCCGCCCTGCCCGATCACGTCACCGGGTCCGTACGCGCCGGTCATAGCCATCGGCACCATATGGATTACGAAGTCCGCGAAAACCTGTTGTCGCACCCCGATGCCGTGGACCTGCTGCGCCGCGCATCCATGAGCTGAGTGTTATTCTTCCTGACGGACGGCGGCGAATGACCCGTCGAATACGTCCAGCCCGGCGGGGCCGCGCACATCCCCGAACAACAGCCCACTGACGCCGGTTTGATCCGGGCCTTTGAATTCGCCTTCGATTTCGGCGTCAATCCGGTAATTTTTGGCCCCCCGCGACAGCGTGCCGTCCACATCGCCGGTAAACGTGTAATTTTCGTCGGGATCGGTGTCGCGGAACAGGTCGCCGCCGGACAGCGTCAGTTTGCCTGTCAAACGGTCACCGGCCCCGGTCTGGAACCCGGTCGCCGTGCCCGCGATTTCGTCGCGCGATGCGCCAAAATTCACGTCCATGTCCAGATCGCCAAGGTATTCCACCCGCGAACCACCCGCACCGGTCGGCAGGCCCGCCCGCATAAAGCCGCTGTAAAACGCGCGCCCGTTTGCGGGCAGGCTAGACGGCGCAGTCACATCCTGTTCAGCGAGCCGGCTTTCCAGACGTTTGGCCACCGCGAACCTGTCGGGTGCGACCGCGTCGTCACCGTCGCCACCACCGCCGCAGGCAGATACCAGCAGGAACAGCGTAAAGGACGGATACAGACAGCGCATCGGACGGGTCCACCATTATCGGAACCCGTCCAGACTGTGCGGTCTCGGTTAACAGATGGTTAAGGTCAGCGTTCAAGCTGCGCGTTCAGGTCGATGGACCCGCCGACCCCGTTCACAGCGATATCGCCCTGGATCTTGCCGCCGACGAATTCGACGTTGTCCCCCTTGAACCCGCTTTCGCGCAGGCGCGCATCGACCGCGATCCGTTCACCGCTGGCACTGCGCAGGTTGCCGTCGACATCTGCGAAAATGGCGACCTGACGGCTGTTGGATGTGCGATTCAGCACGCCGTTGTTGACGCTCAGGGTGCCGTCAATCTCTGCCCCGTCACGGGTTACAAAGTTGCCCAGCGTGCCGCCGACGCGGTTGGCCCCGAAATCAACGCCCAACTGCATCAGGCCTGCGACATCGGTGGTGCGTCCGGGCACCGACAGGTTCCCGCCGACAGCCCCGTTGTACGTGGCCCGGCCCGTTGTGGGCACCAGCGATTTGGGTGTGATGGATGCAGCGGCATAGCCATCGTTCACATCCTTTGCGACCGTGGCGATTTCCGCAAAATCCAGCCGGCTGTTGACCTGTGGGTCAAGCGCTTTGGCCGCAGCAGCCCCGCCCGTGACAGCAGAGCCGCCCGAACAGGCAGACAGCGCCCCAAGGGCAAGTGCGGCGATAGCGACACGCGGCAAAGTGATGTTCATGGCAGTGACCTTTCAGATGGGATGCAAACGCCCCCGCCTGATTGCAGGGGTCTTGCCATTCATCTGGGGCATGTTGCTGCGTAAGCCAAAAGCCGACCGTTGCTATCCGATAGCAACCTACTTGTTGCTGACGAATGCGCCCTGCACGCCCTTTAGCCCGCCATCTGTCTGACCGGTCCCTTCCAGCCGCCCCGCCAGCGCGCTTGCATTGGCCAGAAAATCGCCGTCCAGATCAAGCGTGACGTCGCCTTTCAGGCCGGAACCGGACACACGACCGATCGCGGTGCCTGTCACCGTCACTTCTGATTCCAGATTGGCCGCACGGTTGATCGCGGCATCGACCTTTAGTGCACCCGCAATGGCGGTCTTTGTGCGCGCTTCGACAAAATCGTCAAATGTGCCCGACACGCGGTCGGTGCCGAAATCAACGTTCAGGTCGACGCGTGACAGATAATCGGCGTCAGCGATCAATTTTTCTTCGGACAGCGACGCACCTGCCCCCACAACATAGGCCGCAACACCGTCAAAGCTGGCGATTCCGATCATGGGCAAGTCGGTCGGGTCGGTGAACGCATCCGCATTCAATGCATCACGATAGGTGCCGAACAGCTTGTCACCTTCACTTTGCAACAGCGTGTATGATTTGACGCTGGCCGTCGTTTCGGCCGTTGTTGCTGTGTCTGCATCACTCGGTCCTGCGGCTTTGGCACCGGTGGCATCCATCGCCCCGCCGCCACCGCCACAGGCCGCCAGCCCGGCAAAGGCCGCACAGATCATCCATCGCGTCATCATCATCATCGAAATCCTTACACTGCTCCGCGCCTCGTTGTGGGCACGTTTGAAAACGGTAAATGCCGGATGAATACGGCAACCGGATTGCACAAACATGGCGTTTTAGGGACGCGTCATCACCGCCGGTCATTGCGCCTGTGCAGGCCGCGCGCTAAGGCGGGCCCATGTCAAACCGCCCTGCCTTGCCGCCCGAAATCGCCCGCCGCCGGACCTTTGCGATCATTTCGCACCCCGACGCGGGCAAAACGACACTGACCGAAAAATTCCTGCTGTATGGCGGTGCCATCCAGATGGCCGGACAGGTGCGCGCCAAGGGCGAAGCCCGCCGCACACGGTCCGATTTCATGCAGATGGAAAAGGACCGTGGCATTTCCGTCAGCGCGTCCGCCATGTCGTTCGATTTCGAAAAGTTCCGGTTCAATCTTGTGGACACACCCGGCCACTCGGACTTTTCCGAAGACACCTATCGCACGCTGACGGCGGTGGATGCCGCCGTGATGGTGATTGACGGTGCAAAAGGCGTGGAAAGCCAGACGCAGAAACTGTTCGAGGTGTGCCGCCTGCGCGACCTGCCAATCCTGACCTTTTGCAACAAGATGGACCGCGAAAGCCGCGACACATTCGACATCATCGACGAAATTCAGGAAAACCTGGCGATCGACGTGACACCCGCGTCATGGCCCATCGGTGTGGGCCGCGAATTCATCGGCTGTTACGATATTCTGCGCGACAAGCTGGAACTGATGGACCGCGCCGACCGTAACAAGGTCGCCACGACGATTTCCATCAACGGGCTAGACGATCCCAAATGGGCCCAGCATGTGCCCACACAACTGCTGGCCAAATTCCGCGAAGAAATCGAAATGGCGATGGAACTGTTGCCGAAACTGGACCCCGCCAGCGTGCTGAACGGGTCGATGACGCCGATCTGGTTCGGGTCCGCGATGAATTCGTTCGGGGTCAAGGAACTGATGGACGGGATCGGCACCTATGGCCCGGAACCGCAGATCCAGACCGCCCAGCCCCGCAACATCGCACCCGAAGAAACCAAGGTCTCGGGTTTCGTGTTCAAGGTGCAGGCCAATATGGACCCCAAACACCGCGACCGCGTGGCGTTTGTGCGCATGGCGTCGGGGCATTTCCAACGCGGCATGAAACTGACCCATGTACGCACCAAAAAGCAGATGGCCGTGACCAACCCGGTCATGTTTCTGGCCGCCGACCGTGAACTGGCAGAAGAAGCATGGGCCGGTGACATCATCGGCATCCCGAACCACGGCCAGTTGCGGATCGGGGACACCCTGACCGAAGGCGAGGCGATCCGCGTCAGCGGCATCCCGTCGTTCGCGCCGGAACTGCTGCAGACCTGCCGCGCGGGCGACCCGATGAAAGCCAAGCATCTGGAAAAGGCGCTGATGCAATTCGCCGAAGAAGGCGCCGCCAAGGTGTTCAAACCAACCTTTGGGTCCGGTTTCATCGTCGGCGTCGTGGGCGCGCTGCAATTCGAGGTGCTGGCCAGCCGGATCGAGCTGGAATATGGCCTGCCCGTCCGGTTCGAGGGATCGCAATTCACCTCTGCCCGCTGGGTGCATGGGGCCAAGGACGCGGTGGACGCCTTTGCCGCCGCCAACAAACAGCATATCGCGCTGGACAACGACGGCGACACGGTTTTCCTGACACGCCTGCAATGGGACATCGACCGTGTGCAGCGCGATTACCCACAGGTGACGCTGTCCGCGACTAAGGAAATGATGGTCTGACGGCATCACCGTTCATCGCTTGTTAAACAATCAGAGGGACGATCCATGCCATGCGCTGGATCCTCCTTTTGCTTTTGGCGGCTTGTGCCCCACTGCCCCACCATGGCGCGCAATTCGGCGTGCCGATCGGTGCGCAGGTGATCCGCGAACAGGGCACGCAATCGGGCATCCAGCGGTTTACCGTGCAGGAACGCGAAATCTATCGCAACAACACCGGTATCATGACCGCGCGGCCTGTCATCTTGCAGGCGCAAGGGCATCGCGCCTACGCCGTCTTGCTGAACGTGCGGCGACGTGCGCCCAATGGTCCCACGCTGATCCGCGTCGCCACAGGCGACCGGCTGCTGGACTATCGCCGGCACCACCGGATCTATAGCCACTGCATCGATGGATGCCAGCGGGCAGAGCTTGGGGCGATCCACATCTCGGCAGACGCTTTTCACGCTGCCGCCCGTGACGGGTTGCATGTGTTGGCCGAAGGCGTCCACCAATCGTATTCTGGAACAATTCCCGCGCACGCCTTTGCGCGGGTTCTGCGTGCGGCAGATGACCCTGTTAAGCTTCGACAGATCAGGGATGTCGTGATCTCGCAGCCCCCCACGGAACCGTGAACGGCGCGGCGAGTTGTCGCAGCATGACCGATCAGCCGCTTTTGGATACACTCGATGCCGTGCGGGATGAGGCGCATGGCTCATCCGTCCCGCTAGGACAGTTGCTGGAACACATCCAGGAACGTGGCTATGGCCCGCTGATTGCCGTGCTGTCGGCTTTTGTGATCCTGCCCACCGGCGCGATCCCCGGTGTGCCTGCGGTGATCGGCATCGTGTTGGTGCTGCTGGGTGGACAAATGATCATGGGCTGGCGCCGGCCATGGTTTCCCGACTGGATCGAGAATTTCGACATCGATTGCGACAAGCTGCAAACCTCTGTCACCAAGGCGCGCCCCTGGGCAGAACGTCTGGACTTTTTCGTAGGCCCGCGGATGGCAGGTCTGGCGACGGGCACAGCCGCGCTGAAGGGTGCCGCACTGTGCATCATTTTTGCAGGCCTGTTGATGATCCCGCTGGGATTCATCCCGTTCCTGCCCGCCTCGCTTGGACTGTCGTGCCTGCTGCTGGGGGTCGGCATAACAGCGCGTGACGGTCTGCTGATCGGTGCGGGTTACACGATCTTTCTGGCGGGCGCCTATATGGGCTGGACGTCGATGCCGGGAATTCCCGGTTGAACATCTGGTTCACCGGGGCCGCACCACAGGTAAGTTTCCACAAAAAAGGGGGCAGAGGTGATCATCCAACCCCCTGCCCCCCATTTTGGACGTTCTGCAACCGGCCTTAGGCCGACGCTGCATCCCTCCATTCGTTAGACAAGCTTTGCGTCCAACGAAATGTCTGCCGTCAGCAATTTGCTGATCGGGCAACCTGTTTCCGTCGCTTTTGCAATCGTCATGAAATCATCTTCGGAAATGTCGGGGATGCTGGCGGTTACTTCGATATGTGCTTTCGTGACGGCGAAACCGCCATCGATTTGTTCCAGCGAAACAGTCGATTTGGCGTCGATATTGGTCGCGGTATAACCCTTTTCACCCAAGCCCATCGACAGGGCCATGGCGAAACACGCAGCGTGGGCCGCGCCAACCAATTCTTCGGGGTTGGTGCCTTTGCCGTCTTCGAAACGGGCGTTGAAACCATAGGGATGATCGCGCAGCGCTGCTGTCTGTGTCGACACCTTGCCAATGCCGTCCTTGAGGGTGCCCTGCCAATTGGCCGTGCCAAATTTCTTGATCATGTCTGATTCCTAATCATAATTACGGCGATACAACGCCATGCCATGCGATCTGTTCCCTCCAATCCTTGACGATTTGACCACAAAGGCGTAACGCCAGCATATCGAAATGCCCGACAATCCGGTCGGGACATGGCCGCGCAATTCTGCGGCCCCTGTTTGCCGCACTTTGCGAAAGGCCATCCATGACGAAATTTTCCGACCTGAATCTTGATGCAAAGGTTCTCAAGGCGATTGCCGATACCGGTTACGAAACGCCAACCCCCATTCAGGCAGGTGCGATCCCCCCTGCATTGGAAGGACGCGACGTGCTCGGCATTGCCCAGACCGGCACCGGCAAGACCGCCAGTTTCACGTTGCCGATGATCACCCTGCTGGGGCGCGGTCGTGCCCGCGCACGGATGCCGCGCAGCCTTGTGCTGGCACCGACACGCGAACTGGCCGCACAGGTGGCTGAAAACTTTGACGCCTATGCGAAATACACAAAACTGACAAAGGCGCTGCTGATCGGCG
Organism: Loktanella sp. SALINAS62; assembly: GCF_018263905.1. Lineage (GTDB taxonomy): Bacteria > Pseudomonadota > Alphaproteobacteria > Rhodobacterales > Rhodobacteraceae > Loktanella. Next base: position 69,119 of record NZ_JAAFZU010000077.1, read on the forward strand.
GCACATCGTTCAAGGATCAGGACAAGCTGATCGACAAAGGAGTAGACGTATTGATCGCGACGCCCGGTCGCCTGCTGGACCATCTGGAACGTGGCAAGCTGATCCTGACCGACGTAAAGATCATGGTCGTCGACGAAGCCGACCGGATGCTTGACATGGGGTTCATTCCCGATATCGAAGAAATCTTCAAACGCACGCCGTTCACCCGTCAGACGCTGTTCTTTTCGGCCACGATGGCCCCGGAAATCGAACGCATCACCAACACGTTCCTGTCGAACCCAGCCAAGATCGAAGTCGCGCGCGCCGCGACCACGGGTGAAAACATCAAACAGGGCGTCGTGATGTTCCAAGGGTCCAACCGGACCCGCGCCGACGCGGAAAAGCGTGACCTGCTGCGCCGCCTGATCACAGCCGAAGGCGACGCATGTTCCAACGCAATCATCTTTTGCAACCGCAAATCCGATGTCGATATGGTTGCCAAGTCGCTGAAAAAGCACGGCTACGATGCAGAACCGATCCACGGTGACCTTGACCAGTCACACCGCACCCGCACGCTTGACGGGTTCCGCGACGGCAAGATCCGGTTCCTTGTCGCGTCCGACGTAGCGGCCCGCGGTCTGGATATCCCTGCGGTAACGCATGTGTTCAACTTTGACGTGCCGTCCCATGCCGAAGATTACGTGCACCGCATCGGGCGGACCGGCCGTGCCGGGCGATCCGGCGTGGCCATCATGATCTGCAATCCACGCGACACCAAAAACTTGGAAGACGTGGAACGACTGGTGCAGCGCGAAATCCCGCGTCTGGACAACCCGATGGGCACCGCGCCTGCCGACGAAGCGGCCCAAACCGGGTCCGATGCCCCGCAACCGGCCGCAAAATCGGCCGACGACAAACCCAAACGCACCCGCAGCCGTAGCCGCAAACCAAAGCCGGACGCAGACGCACCCACAGCCGCACCCAATGCCAATGCCGAACCCGCAGCCGCCACGCAGGAAGCTGTTGAAACGGCCAAGGATATCGCGCAACCGGCCGCTGCTGACACACCGCCCCAGCCGCAACCCGCGGCGGATACATCAGCACAGGGGGAACGCCCCCAGCGCGGTGGCCGTGGTCGCGGACGCGGCGGTGCACCAGACACCCAATCCGGCAATGATCGCCAAGGCAACGACCGCCAAAGCCATCCGCGTCAGGGTCAGGATCGCCAGTCACGCAGCAATGACAACGTCGTCGGCATGGGCGACGATATGCCTGAATTCATTGCCAAAAGCTTTGCCGAACGCGGCAGCGCCTGACCCTCAGGCTTGGTTCCGCCAATGTGATCTACGGCGTATCGACGCCGTCGCGCGGTTGCGGCATCCTGCCCGAAAAACAGGATAGCCCCCATGTTCAAACCGCTTTTGCTGACGCTGGCCCTGCTGGGCCAGTCCGCTGCGGCCGATATCTGCCAAAGCACGATCGAAGCCATCGACCTGCAGATCGACACTGACACGCTGACCGTATCGCCCGCGCCGACGACACACCGGGAACGGTTGCTGAATTTTCCAGCGCGGTCCTTTGATTTCCTGACCCGCGATCAACGCAACTGCACCAGCCAAGAGGTTTTCGCCTTTCTGGCGGAAATTGAAACCGTCGATGATAAATGTCTGCGTTATGCGGATGCCGACACCGGGTTTTTGCTGGTACCCGGTCAACGCAATTTTCGGGGCCGCTGCACGTCCGGTGGCGTCTGCACCAAGGTGAACAGCACGCGCGAGGTTGTCAGCAACGCGACCGGCGCCATGGTGGGTGTGGCGCTGAACACCGGCGAATCGACGCTTTCCAAGGTCACACACAGCACCGGTGCCGTTCTTTTGTCAGGCAGCGGCGCCAGCATCAGCAGCACGCTTGGCACCGCCATCACTAGCGCCACCGCCGCCGTCGGCGCACCCATTGCCCTGACCGCCGCTGCCGTGACCGCCGTCGCGGTTGGTGGTGCGATTTACGTCTGTTCAGAATGAAAAAAGGCGCCGTCCCCATGGGGGCGGCGCCTTTGTCATGCCTCAAGGGGGCGATCAGTTCAGGCGGCTGATCACAACGATGACTTCGGGCTTTTTGCCGATCTCTGACATCGTGCTTTTGCGCGCGATGGTCTTCAGCTCTTTTTCCAGCTTGGTGTCGTCGCGCAGCGTCTTGGCGTCGGCGCGGTTGATGTACTGGCTCAGGTCTTCTTCCATGACCTCTGCCAGACTGGCGTCAGACCGTCCGTTGTCGGTCAGACCCGACAGCTCGACCCACGGATCGCCAAGCGATTCATCGTTTTCATCCAAGATGAGCGTCACCACCACAAGACCGTTCAGTGCCATGCGAATCCGGTCACGCACAACGCCGTCCATGGCACCGATCTGCGTGCCGCCGTCCAGATAGGTGCGGCCCGTTTCGATGTATTCCGCAACCTTGGGCTGGTTGCCGGACAGGTCGACCATCATCCCGTTGACGGCCACGATGCCCGGCAGGCCATGCAGGCCCGCGACCTTGACGTGTTCGCGCAGGTGGCGGTGTTCGCCGTGCATCGGGATCAGGAACTGCGGCTTGATGATCTGGTGCATTGTTTCCAGATCGGGCCGGTTCGCGTGACCAGAGACGTGGTATTTGCCACCCTCGTCGTCCACGATATCGACACCCAGCTCTGACAGCTGGTTCATGATGCGGATCACGCCCTTTTCATTGCCGGGAATCGTCTTGGACGAAAACAGGAACGTGTCGCCTTCTTTCAGCGAAATCCCCAGATAGCTGCCCTGCGCCAACTGGGCAGAGGCGGCACGCCGCTCGCCCTGCGATCCCGTCACCAGCAGCATCAGGTTTTCACGCGGGATGTTCTGCGCTTCTTCGGGGCCGATGGTCGGCGGGAAATCATGCAGCAGGTCGGTTTCGATGGCGGCCTGTGTCATCCGCTGCATCGACCGTCCCAGCAGACAGACCGTGCGGCCCGCATCCGTGGCGGCAGTGGCCAGTGTTTTCAGACGCGCGATATTGGATGCAAAGGTCGTGGCGACCACCATGCCCTTGCAATCCCGCATCAGATCGGTGATCGCCGGGCCAATCGACAGTTCGGACCGGCCGGGGTGGGTGCTGAAAATGTTGGTGCTGTCACACACCAGCGCCTTGACCCCTGTCTTTGCGATGTCTTCCCAGACCGACGTGTTGAACGGGTCACCGACCACCGGGGTCATGTCGATCTTGAAATCGCCGGTATGCACGATCCGCCCGCCGTCCGTGTCGATGACCAGACCCGCGCTTTCGGGGATCGAATGGCTGATCGGCACGTAACCCACGGTAAAGGGTCCGCATTTCGTCACTTCGGGCCACGCGTCGACAACCTGCACGACATTGTCGGGCAGCCCACGTTCCTGCATCTTGCGCTTGGCGATATTGGCGGTGAACTTGCGCGCATAGATCGGCGCGCCCAGCTCTTCCCAGCACAATCCGACAGCGCCCACGTGGTCTTCGTGCGCGTGGGTGATAAAGATCCCGTCGATCTGCGCGCGCCGTTCGCGCAGCCAGGCGATATCGGCAAAGATCAGATCGACACCGGGCGTGCCGTCCATGTCCGGAAAGGTCACGCCCAGATCGACGACGATCAGCCGTTCCTTGCCGGGCTGGCCATAGCCGTAGACATAGCAGTTCATGCCAATCTCACCGGCGCCCCCAAGGGCAAGGTAGATCAGACGGTCCTTTGCTTTTGCAGCACTCATGTATGGTCCTTGTTGTATTGGTGGATCACGGTCAGACCGTGCATCGTCAGGTCATCCTCGACCCGGTCAAATAATGTGTCGCCTTGTGCGAACAACGAAGCAAGGCCGCCTGTGCCGATCACGGTCATCGGGCGGCCTCTTTCGTTCTTGATGCGATGCGTTATCTCTTTCACAAGCCCAATGTAACCCCAGAACGCGCCGGACTGCATGCAGGCCACGGTATTGGTGCCGATCACGCGGTCGGGTTTCGTGACATCGACATGCGGCAATGCGGCGGCGGCCATGTGAAACGCCTCTAGGCTGATGTTGACACCGGGCGCGATCACACCGCCGACATAGGCGCCATCGGTGTCCACCACATCCGCCGTGGTTGCGGTGCCGAAATCGATCACGATCAGATCGCCACCGTGCCTGTCGAACGCGCCGACAGTATTGACCAACCGGTCCGGCCCGACCGCCGTGCCCGCATCGACGCGCGGCGCCACAGGCAGCAGACATTCCGGTTTGCCCACCACCAGTGGCCGGCAGTTGAAATAACGGTCCGCCAGCACACGCAGATTGAACACGACGCGCGGCACCGTGGAACTGACAATGACGTCGGTGATCGTGACCTCTAGTCCCTTGACCTTCATCAAGGTGGACAGCCAGACATAATACTGGTCCGCCGTACGCTGCCATTCGGTCGATGTGCGCCATGTCGCAACAAAGCTGGTTCCGTCCCAGATCGAAAAGACGGTGTTCGTATTTCCGCAGTCGATGGTCAGCAGCATTCGCACACCCCTAGAAATAGACGTCCGCCGCCGGGATCGCCTGCAGGCCGTCTGCTGTCATCAGCACCAGATTACCGTCGACATCAATGGTTTCAAACCGGCCTGTGATGGTATCCCGTGCGGTGCGCGCGGTGATGACTTCGCCCAGACGGGCAGCACGGCGCAGCCAGTCATCACGGATCATGCCGAAATCGAATTCCCACAGCTTGGCTTCCTGTGTGGCGAAATCCGCGGCGAGGCGGGCCAGAAATTTCATCGGCTCTGTCGGCGCGCCACCTTCGCCCAGCAGTGACACGGGCGCAAAGGCAGCCCCTTTGATACCGTCCGGCACCTCGACAAGGTTTACACCGAAACCGATCGCCAGCCAGTCGACATAAGGACCAGAGCCTGCGGATTCCAACAAGATACCCGCCACCTTGCCGTCGTTCAGCAACACGTCATTTGGCCATTTCAGCGACAGCTTGGTGCGATCGACAGACATCGCAAGCGCTTCGAACAGGGCGATGGCCGCCATGAACGACCGCAACCCGGCCTGCTGTGCCGTGCAATTCGGCTTGTAAACCAGTGTGGCTGCAAAATTGCCGGACGGTGATTGCCACGCCCGCCCCCGCCTGCCCCGCGCTGCAGTCTGCGCATCCGCGATAATCCATGTCGGGGCTTCAAGCGTGGGGGCGATGCGGGCCGCCTCTGCCATGGTGGAATCCACCGATGACAGATGACGACACAGAACGCCCTCGGGCCACAGCGGGTCAGTGGTGGGATCAGTTGACAAGGGCTGCGGCTGCAGATGCGGCCCATGGTTCAAACCCGAACAGATTGACGACCCCGACGACCATAATGGCAGCGGACGCGATCAGAAAACCGCTTAGAATGGGTTGCGTCGGCGCGTCCAGTGCCTCTGTTTCTTCGCCGAAATACATCAGATAGACGATCCGCAGATAGTAATAGGCGCTGATCACCGATGCGATAACGCCAGCCACGGCCAACCAGCCCAACCCCGCATCCACAGCGGCCCGCAGGACATAGAACTTGCCAAAGAAGCCGACCAGCGGCGGCACACCCGCAAGGCTGAACATCAGCACCAGCATCGCCAGCGCCCGCATCGGATAATGCGACGCATACATCCGCAGGCTGTCGATTTGCGTGACCGGACGACCATCGCGTTCCATCCCAAGGATAAAGGCAAAGGTACCGATATTCATCGTCACATAGATCGCCATGTAGATCAGCATGGCCTGCACCCCGAATGCCGTACCCGCCGCCAGACCCATCAGGGCAAAGCCCATGTGGCTGATCGACGAATAGGCCATCAGACGCTTGATATCGCGCTGCCCGATCCCTGCGATCCCGCCCAAGAATATGGATACGACGGACAGGAACGCGACGATCTGCTGCCAGTCATCCGTAACACCGCCAAACGCGTCGAACATCACGCGGGCAAACAGCGCCATTGCTGCAACCTTGGGTGCGGTGGCCAAAAAGGCGGTGACCGGTGTGGGCGACCCTTCGTAAACGTCGGGTGTCCACATGTGAAACGGTGCTGCAGACACTTTGAATGCAAAGCCGGAAATCAGGAAGACCAGACCGAACAACAGACCCAGCGACACATCAGTCTGCACCGCCACGATGATCCCGCTGAACAGCGTGGTGCCCGTAAAGCCATAGGTCAGCGACGCACCATACAACAGCAGACCCGACGACAGCGCACCCAGCACGAAATACTTCAGGCCCGCCTCGGTCGATTTCACGCTGTCCCGCCGCAAGGACGCAACGACGTAAAGCGACAGCGATTGCAGTTCCAGCCCCATGTAAAGCGTCATCAGATCGCTCGCGCTGACCATGACCATCATGCCCACAACGGCAAGCGCCAGCAGCACGGGGTATTCGAACCGCAGCAGGTTCCGCTTTTCCATATAGCTTTTGGACATGATCAGCACGGATGCGGCGGACAGCAGGATCATGACCTTGGCCAGACGCGCAAACCCGTCGGCCACGAACATCCCGTCAAATGCGATCAGGCCGGGGCCGTCATCCAGCCCGATCCAGAACGCCAGCAGCACGAACACGGCAGAGGTCAGCCAGACCAGCAGACCAGCAGCCCCGTCCTTGCGCGTATATACGGCCCCCAGCAAGGCACCAATCGCGTAAAGCGCCAGAACGATTTCGGGCAGCGCGATGGAAATATACGAACCCATCTTAGTTTACCTCGCTTAAGGCTACGTCGTTGGCGGCGTCGAACGCGACCGTCGCAGTCTCGTATTGATCGACCAGTGCAGTCACACTTGGCCCGATGATGTCGGTGACAAGGCTGGGGTAAACACCCAGCAGCAGCGTCATCACAACCAATGGTGCGAAAATCCAGCGTTCACGCCCCGTCATGTCGGTGATTGATTTCAGGCTTTCCTTGATCAGGTCGCCCATGACGACGCGGCGATAGAGCCACAGACCGTAGGACGCCGACAGGATCACGCCGCTTGTTGCAACCAGTGCCACCCATGTGTTGACCTGAAAGACGCCCATCAACGTCAGAAATTCACCCACGAACCCCGACGTGCCGGGCAGACCGACGTTGGCCATCGTAAAGAACATGAAAATCAGCGCATAGGCCGGCATCCGGTTCACCAGACCGCCATAGGCGTCGATATCGCGGGTATGCATCCGGTCATAGATCACACCGACACACAGAAACAACGCGCCAGAGATAAAACCGTGGCTGATCATCTGGAAAATCGCGCCGTCGATCCCCTGCTGGTTCGCGGCGAAAATTCCCATCGTCACATAGCCCATATGTGCCACGGACGAATAGGCGATCAGCTTTTTCATGTCCTGCTGCACCAGCGCCACAAGCGAGGTGTAGACAATCGCAATGGCTGACAGCCACAGCACCATCGGCGCCAGCACATCCGACCCGACCGGGAACATCGGCAAGCTGAACCGCAGGAACCCGTAGCCGCCCATTTTCAGCAGGATTGCCGCCAGCACGACCGACCCTGCGGTCGGCGCCTGCACGTGCGCGTCGGGCAGCCACGTATGGACCGGCCACATCGGCATCTTGACCGCAAAGCTGGCAAAGAACGCGATCCACAACAGCGTTTGCGCGCCGCCTACGATCGGCAGACCCAGGATCGAAAATGTATCGGATGGAAACGCCGTCGTCATCAGCGTCGGAATGTCGGACGTGCCCGCGTATTGGAACATCGACACCATCGCGACCAGCATCAGGACGGACCCAAGGAACGTATAAAGAAAGAATTTGAAGCTGGCATAGATGCGGTTTGCCCCGCCCCAGATCCCGATGATCAGGAACATGGGGATCAGTCCCGCCTCGAAGAACAAGTAGAACAGGATCAGGTCCAGCGCCATAAAGACGCCCAGCATCAGCGTTTCCAACACCAGAAACGCGATCATGTATTCCTTGACCCGCTTTTCCACGGTCCAGCATGACGCGATCACCAATGGCATCAAAAAGGTGGTCAGCATCACGAACAGGATCGAAATGCCGTCGACACCCATCTTGTATTGCATGCCCAGCAGCCAGTCGGCCTGTTCGACCATCTGGAACCCGGTATCCGCAGGGTCGAAATCCGACAGGATGAACAGCGACACAAGAAACGCCGCAACGGTCGTGGCCAGTGCCACCCATTTGGCATTTCGCTGGGCGGCTGCATCATCGCCCCGCAGGAAAATGGCCAGAATGGCTGCCCCGATCAGGGGAATGAAAGTGGTGAGCGAAAGCAGATTGCTCATCAGTTGGCCCCTCCGGTGAACGTGACCCATGTCAGCAAAAGTGCGATGCCGACAACCATAGCAAAGGCATAGGTGAACAGATAACCCGACTGCATCTTGCTGACGGAGCGGTTGAAGAACGGGATGATCCCCAACGCCAGACCATTGATGCCGCCGTCAATCGTGCCCTGATCACCGCGCTTCCACAAAAAGCGGCCAAGCCACAGTGCCGGTCCCACAAAAATGAAATTGTACAGCTGATCGAAATACCATTTGTTCAGCAGGAAATTGTACAACGGGCGCTGGTTTTCGGCCAATTGCGCAGGCAGTTCGGGCCGACGGATATACATCTGGAACGCCAGCAGGAACCCCAGCAGCATGGCAACGAACGGCGATACCTTGACCCACTTGGGGGCTTCGTGGGCTTCGTCGATCACGTGGTTGTCGGGCCCGATATAGATCGCACCATCACCCGGTGCGCCGCCGAATGCGAAATGATGCCCGCCTTCTTCGGCATGGTCGCCCTCTTCCAGCGCCTGCGCCTGACCTTCGACCTCGGCACCGGTTACGGCATCTTCGGTGATCGCTTCGCCAGCTTCGGCCAGATCGCCTTCGGCCATCTCTTCGATCGCACCGCCGACACCTTCGGACTGGTCACCCGTTGCCAATGATTCCGCCACCGGGATTGAAAAGAACGCCGCAACATCCTGTGACTTACCAAAGAAGGGATTGTACCAGATCATCCCGGCCAGAACGGCACCGACCGACAGCACGCCCAGTGGCACCAGCATGATTGATGGGCTTTCGTGGGCGTGTTCATGCGTGTGCTTGTCACCGCGCGGCGTGCCGAAGAACGTCAGGAACATCAGACGCCAGCTATAGAAACTGGTCATCGCGGCTGCGACCACCAGCATCCAGAAGGCAAAACCGCTGCCGCCAGCCCATGCGCTTTCGATCACCGCATCCTTGGACAGGAAGCCCGCGAAACCGATGTGTGTCAGCGGAATGCCGACACCCGTGATGGCCAGCGTGCCGATCAGCATCGCATAATAGGTATAGGGCAGCTTTTTACGTAAACCGCCATAGTTCCGCATGTCCTGTTCGTGGTGCATGCCATGAATGACGGATCCAGCACCCAAAAACAGCAGCGCCTTGAAAAAGGCGTGGGTGAACAGATGGAACATCGCCACCGAATATGCACCCACACCGGCAGCCACGAACATGTAACCCAGCTGCGAACAGGTCGAATAGGCGATCACGCGTTTGATGTCGGTCTGCACCAGCCCCACGGTTGCCGCGAAAAACGCGGTCGTCGCGCCAAGGAACACGACGAACGCTGTCGCAGTGGGTGCAAATTCCATCAGCGGCGACATGCGGCAGACCAGAAACACGCCCGCCGTGACCATTGTGGCCGCATGGATCAGCGCCGACACGGGTGTCGGCCCTTCCATGGCGTCGGGCAGCCATGTGTGCAGGAACAACTGGGCCGATTTCCCCATCGCACCGATGAACAGCAGCACGGCCACGACCTCTGCCGCGTTCCAGTCACGCCACAGGAACGACAATTGGGTTTCGGCAATTTCAGGCGCCGCAGCAAAGATCACGTCAAAGCTGACGCTGTCGGTCAGCAAAAACAGCGCAAAGATTCCGAGTGCAAAGCCAAAGTCGCCGACCCGGTTGACCACGAACGCCTTGATCGCGGCGGCATTGGCGCTGGGTTTCTTGTAATAGAACCCGATCAAAAGATAGGACGCGACCCCCACGCCTTCCCAGCCGAAAAACATCTGGATCAGGTTATCGGCGGTCACCAGCATCAACATCGCAAAGGTGAAAAACGACAGATAGGCAAAGAACCGTGGGCGATAGCTTTCGTCGTCGCGAAAGTTGTCGTCGTGCGCCATGTAACCGAACGAATACACATGCACGAGGCTGGACACGGTCGTGATGACGATCAGCATGATCAGCGTCAGACGGTCGACGCGAATGGCCCAATCGGTCGACAGTGACCCACTTTCGATCCAGCGCATCAGCGTATAGCTGGTGTTGGTTCCATCAAACCCGATGAAAGCCCACCACGACAGAACCGCCGACAGGATCAGCAATGATGTGGCGACCCATTGTGCCGCCTTTTCACCGATCACCTTCCAGGTGAAACCGCAGATCAGGGCGCCGATCAGCGGCGCGAACAGGATGATCGAATACATGGGGTCAGCCCTTCATCACGTTGACGTCTTCAACGTCGATGGTCCCGCGGTTGCGGAAGAAACACACAAGGATCGCAAGCCCGATCGCGGCCTCTGCGGCGGCGACGGTCAGCACGAACAATGTGAACACCTGCCCCACCATGTCGCCCAGATAGCTGGAAAACGCGACAAAGTTGATGTTCACCGCCAGCAGCATCAGTTCGATGCTCATCAACAGGATGATGACGTTCTTTCGGTTCAGGAACAGGCCGAAGATACCGATCACAAACAGCGCGGCCGCGACCGTCAGATAATGTTCAAGTCCGATCATGTGTATTCCCCCGGGGTAATCACCCCGTTCATTTCTTTAACCGAAGAAAGTGTATCCACCGCCGACGACGACGATGAGTATGACGATGATTGCTGCAATAGTGACGTTTGACATTGCTGTGGTCCTTTTGTGGGGGGCCTCTACAGACCCTGTCCCGGTTTCACGTCTTTCAGTTCCATCGCCTTGGCTGGATCGCGGTGCATCTGCGCGATGATGTTCTGACGCTTGATGTCCGTGCGGTGACGCAGCGTCAGCACAATCGCACCGATCATGGCCACCAGCAGGATCAACCCGGCCAGCTGGAACAGGATGATGTAACGGTCATAGATCAAAAGACCCAGCAGGTTGGTGTTTTCACCCACTGCGGACGGCGCGACCAGCCGGTCGTCGATGCCCGCCGAATAATCCCAGGCACCAAAGGCCACGACCAGCTGCATCAGGATCACGATGCCGATCAACAGGCCGATGGGCAGGTATTTCGACATTTCCGCCTTCAACGCGGCAAAATCGATGTCCAGCATCATCACCACGAACAAAAACAGCACGGCGACGGCGCCGACGTAGACGATAATCAGCAGCATCGCGACGAATTCAGCGCCCAGAATGATGAACAATCCTGCCGACGACAAAAACGCAAGGATCAACCACAACACCGAATGGACCGGGTTGCGCGCCAGCACGGTCATCAGCCCGCCCAGCAGCGTGGACACGGCAAACAGGTAAAACGTAAAGGCTATGACGGTCATGCGTTGTCATCCTTGCTCAGTTCTTCGGTGGCGATCGTCATCGCCTGCGTCATGGCCGGCACGCCGCCGAACAGACCGGCCTGCGCGATCACTTCTGCAATTTCTTTCCGGGTGGCACCGGCCTCTGACAGATGGCGCACCGTGGCGCGGATCTGCGTTTCGGCCTGCGCCCCGGTAATGGTCAGCCCGGTCAGGGTCAGCATCAGCCGCGTCTTGGCGTCAAGTCCGCCGGGGTTCAACCCCTTGCCGAAGAAAGTCTCCATCATGTCCTTGGACATTGTGGGAAACATGTCGAACACACCCTTCGACGCAAATGATGTCATGGCCGGATTCATCTGGGCAGCCCAGTCCTGACCCAGCTTCATCATCGCGGCAAAGGGATTGTCGTCGCTCATCGGTAGGGCGCATCCATTTCCAGATTGCGTGCGATTTCGGCTTCCCAGCGGTCACCGTTGGCCAGCAGCTTTTCCTTGTCGTAATACAGTTCTTCACGGGTTTCCGTGCTGAATTCGAAATTCGGCCCTTCGACGATGGCGTCGACCGGGCACGCTTCCTGGCACAGACCGCAATAGATGCATTTCGTCATGTCGATGTCGTAACGCGTCGTGCGGCGGCTGCCGTCATCGGTGCGCGGGGCCGCATCAATGGTGATGGCCTGCGCGGGACAGATTGCTTCGCACAATTTGCAGGCGATGCAGCGTTCTTCGCCGTTGGGATAACGGCGCAGCGCGTGTTCCCCCCGGAAACGCGGCGAAAGCGGACCCTTTTCGTGGGGGTAGTTCACTGTCGCCTTGGGCGCAAAAAAGTATTTGAACCCCAGACGGAAGCCCGTCCAGACGTCTTGCAGCAGGAAATATTTGGCGGCGCGGGTATAGTCCATGTCAGCCTCCGATCGTGTAACGGGCCCACATGGCGCCGAACACTTCAAATTTCGCAAGGAACGCCACCAGCACGACCCAAGCCAGCGACATCGGCAGGAACACTTTCCAGCCGATCCGCATCAGTTGGTCGTAGCGGTAGCGCGGGGTGATGGCTTTCACCATGGCGAAGACGAAGAAGCACAGCAGCATCTTCAAGACCATCCACAGCACACCATCAGGCAGGCCGGGGATCGGTGACAGCCAGCCGCCCAGGAACAGCAACGACACCAGCGCGCACATCAGCACGACTGCCATCAATTCACCGATCATGAACAGCAGGAATGGGGTGGACGAATATTCGACCTGATAGCCCGCAACCAATTCCGATTCCGCCTCTGGCAGATCGAACGGCGGGCGGTTGGTTTCGGCCAGCGCCGAGATAAAGAACAGGAACAGCATCGGGAAATGCGCAACCCAATACCACGAAAAGATACCGGCGCCACGCTGTGCTTCGACGATGGCACCGAAATTCATCGATCCTGTCGAAATGATGATGCCGATGATGATCAGGCCCAGCGACACCTCGTATGAAATCATCTGTGCGGCGGACCGCAGCGACCCCAAAAACGGATATTTGGAATTGGACGCCCAGCCACCCATGATCACGCCGTACACTTCCAGCGAAGAGACCGCGAAAACGAACAGGATCGCCACGTTGATGTCCGACAGCACCCAGCCTTCGTTGAACGGAATGACCGACCACGCGATGACCGGCATGACAAAGGTGATCATCGGGGCCAGAAAATAGACCGGCTTGTCAGCGCCGGCAGGCACCACGATTTCCTTGACGATGTATTTCAGAAAATCGGCAAAGGATTGCAGAACGCCCCAAGGACCGACCACGTTCGGGCCGCGTCGCATCTGCACGGCCGCCCAGACCTTGCGGTCGGCATACATCAGCATCGCCAGCGCAAGAAGCAGGGGAATCAGGACCAAGAGACACTGACCCAGAATCAAAAGGATCTGACCGGGAATGGTCGTGGTGAAGAAGTTGATCATATCCGTTTCCTCAAGCGTCAGACGGTCGGAATACCCGATGCGCCGCAATCTGCAACCTTGACCACGGCGTCAATCGACGATCGTCCACGGGGCAGGTCCGGCGAGATGGTGTAAACAGCATCCGCGCGCCAAGTGCCACCCTGTTCCGTCGTATTGACCCGCACCCGGCGGGTGAAAGAATGTCCGCGGATCAGCGCATATTGCGCTGCGGCACATTCTGCATAATTTTCGACCGCTGCGGGATCATCCGTGCCGCGCAGCGCGACACGGAAATTCACCAGATCACCGTCCAGCAGATCGGTCTGAATGCCCATATAACTGGGGCGCCCAGCGGGTTCGTCCATCGGGGCGCAGGCAGCCAGACCCACGAACAAGGCAATGACCGGGCGCACGGACCTATTCCGCCGCAATCTTGTCCGTGACACGCATCTTGGCGTTGGCGGACAGTTCCGCCATCAGGCTGGACGCCCGCGCGATGGGGTTGGTCAGATAGAAATCCGTTACCGCCTGCGCAAAATCACCCCGCCCAAGCGTGCCTGCGTCAATCGCCACAATATCATTGTTCGACACGATATCGATCTGTCCCAGATGCGGATGGGATTGCACCAATGCGCGACGCAACTGCGCCAGCGAATCAAATGGCAGCGTGGCATCCAGTTCCGCCGACAGCGCGCGCAGGATCGCCCAGTTTTCCTTGGCCTGACCCGGCGGGAACGCGGCACGCATCGCCAGTTGCGGGCGGCCTTCTGTGTTCACGAACAACCCGTTTTCTTCGGTATAGGCGGCGGCGGGCAGGATCACGTCGGCGCGGTGTGCGCCCCGGTCGCCGTGGCTGCCCTGATAGATCACGAATGCACCGTCGGGCAGTTCGGTTTCATCCGCGCCAAGGTTGTAAACCACCTCTGCCCCGTCCAGTGCGGCGGGCAACCCACCGTCGGTCACGGCCCCCACATCCATCGCACCGACACGGCCAGCGGCGGTATGCAGGATCATCAGCCGCGATTGCGACGCCTGCGCGATTTTCATGGCGTGGCCCAACACGGCGTCACCATCATCACCCTGCAATGCACCCTGCCCCAGAATGACCAGTGATGGCGCTTCGCGCTGTTCGTCCGACCAATCGAACCCGGCCAGATCGGCCAATGCAGCGCGGCCCGCGCCCTTGTGTTCGTAATCGAACGTCAGATCGACAGCCGCACCGACCAGATCGACGTTCGCACCGCGCGACCATGCGCGGCGGATGCGGCTGTTCAGACCGGGCGCTTCTGCGCGGGGGTTAGTGCCGATCAATACGATATGACGCGCATCGTCGATATCCGCGATGGTCGCGGTGCCGACGTATCCACTGCGGTTGCCCGCTGGCAGTTTCGCGCCGTCGGTACGGCATTCGACCGACCCGCCCAGACCTTCGACCAGTTGCTTCAACGCGTATGCCGACTCAACCGGGGCCAGATCACCGACCAGACCGGCAATCTTTTTGCCCTTCATCGCGGTGGCGGCGGCGGCCAGTGCTTCGGGCCAGTCCGCTTTGCGCAGCTTGCCGTTTTCACGGATATAGGGCGTGTCCAACCGCTGGCGGCGCAGCCCGTCAAACACAAAGCGGGTTTTGTCGTTAATCCATTCTTCGTTCACGCCGTCGTGGTTCCGCGGCAGGATGCGCATGACTTCGCGGCCTTTGGTATCCACACGGATGCTGGACCCCAACGCATCCATCACGTCGATGGATTCGGTTTTTGTCAGCTCCCACGGACGCGCGGTAAAGCTGTAGGGTTTGCTGACCAGCGCACCGACCGGGCACAGGTCGATGATGTTGCCCTGCATGTTCGATTCCAGCGTCTCGCCCAGATAGGACGTGATTTCCGCATCTTCGCCGCGCCCCGTCTGGCCCATCTGATGAATGCCCGCGACTTCGGTCGTGAACCGCACGCAGCGTGTGCAGGAAATGCAGCGCGTCATATGGGTTTCGACCAGCGGCCCCAGATCCAGATCTTCGGTCGCGCGTTTGGGTTCGCGGAAACGGCTGAAATCCACACCATACGCCATCGCCTGATCCTGCAAATCGCATTCGCCGCCCTGATCGCAGATCGGGCAGTCCAGCGGGTGGTTGATCAGCAGGAATTCCATGACACCCTCGCGGGCCTTTTTCACCATGGGAGAGTTCGTCTTGACGACCGGCGGCTGGCCTTCGGGACCGGGGCGCAGATCGCGCACCTGCATCGCACAGGATGCGGTGGGTTTCGGCGGACCGCCAACGACCTCGACCAGACACATCCGGCAGTTGCCAGCGATCGACAGCCGCTCGTGATAGCAAAAGCGCGGAATTTCGATTCCGACCTGTTCGCAGGCCTGAATAAGGGTCATCGCCCCATCGACTTCGATCTCTGTTCCGTCGATGTTGATTTTCTTGAGGTCGGACATGAAAGGCTCCGGACAGCGAGGGCACACAAGGTGCGTTGACCGGGTTCTAACGCGCCTGACAGGACGATGCCAGACGCGCGGCCTATTTTTTACACCCCAAACGCCGCGACTTACCGCAGCAGTCGCCCGATTCCGGTGGCTTTTGCGATCTGGGCGCGGCCAACGGTGCAAAAGCTGGCCGGGTCACCGTCAACGGCCCCCAACTGCCGCAGTTGCCGCCGCGCGATGGTTTTCAGACGGTCCTTTTGCACATCGTCGTCGATATAGGCGTCAACCTCTGCCCCGGAATATCCCAGATCGCGGGCCCGGGATTTCAGGTTGAACAACGTACGGATGCCCTGAAACGTGCGGGCGTCGATATCGTCGCACTGGCGGCTGATTTCATAGGCCATGCCGACCACGATCAGGGCATTGTTGATTTCTGGCTCTTCGGCCAATCCCTGTGCTGTCGCGGGTCCGGTCAGCCCTGTGGCCAGAACGGCTGCGGCGATTAGTGTTCGCATGATGCGATTCCTTTTCTGCTCTGGTGACGGGATATCGTCACGCAGCCACCGCTATGCAATATCACGGGGGCAGACGGGCGCGGCCGTGGTTAGCGCAGCGTCAGACAGCGTCGGTGGTCAGGTCGCAGATACCGTGCGGGTCACAGCGCGGCGAACACCGCCAAGACAGCCAATCCCACCAGCGCAAACCACCCGACGGCGTAGCACGCGGACCGAAGCGGCTGATTTTCGCTGCGGATATGGACCACGGCCATCACCACCCGCGCCAGCAGAAAGACGACGCATAATCCGTTCACCCAAAAGGGCGCTGCCCCCGTCAGAACAGCGGCAACTGCCGCCGCCAGAAACGGCGCGTTTGTTTCCAACGCATTGTGATAGGCGCGGTGCCGTCGATACACGGGATTCGCATAATCGCGACGCGGCGAACCGCAGGCGCATAGATCATCGTCGGTCCGGCCCCGCAGCGACAATCCGGACAGCACCACCAGCAACACCGCCCAAAGCCCAAGCACAGCCAAGGCAGGGTGATAGGCCGACAGCCCGTCCAAGATCATTCCGCCGCAATCGGTCGCTTGTGCTTGATGCGGTCTTCGATTTCATCGCGGAAGTTGCGGATCAGACCCTGAATCGGCCATGCGGCAGCATCGCCCAGTGCGCAGATCGTGTGACCTTCGACCTGTTTTGTCACGTCCAGCAGCATGTCGATCTCTTCGACCGCCGCGTTGCCGTGGACCAACCGTTCCATCACGCGCATCATCCAGCCTGTGCCTTCGCGGCATGGCGTGCACTGGCCGCAGGATTCGTGCTTGTAGAATTTCGACAACCGCCAGATCGCTTTGATCATGTCGACGTCCTTGTCCATCACGATCACAGCGGCAGTGCCCAGACCCGATTGCAGATCGTTGCGCAGGTAATCGAAATCCATGATCGCATCGCGCATGTTTTCGCCGCGCACACAGGGCACCGACGACCCACCGGGAATCACCGCTTTCAGGTTGTCCCAGCCGCCGCGAATGCCACCGCAGTGTTTTTCGATCAGCTCCTCAAAAGAGATGCTCATCTGTTCTTCGACGACGCAGGGGTTGTTCACATGGCCCGAAATCGCGAACAGTTTCGTACCCGCGTTGTTCGGACGGCCCATGCCAGCGAACCATGCACCGCCGCGCCGCAGGATCGTCGGCACCACGGCAATCGATTCGACGTTGTTCACCGTCGTCGGGCAGCCATACAGACCCGCCCCCGCCGGGAATGGCGGCTTCATGCGCGGCATGCCTTTTTTGCCTTCAAGGCTTTCCAGCAGTGCCGTTTCTTCGCCGCAGATATAGGCGCCCGCGCCATGGGCCAGATAGATGTCGAAATCCCAGCCCGATCCGCAGGCGTTCTTGCCCACCAGACCTGCGTCATATGCTTCGTCGATGGCTTGCTGCAGCGCCTCTTTTTCGCGGATGTATTCGCCGCGAATGTAGATGTAGCAGGCATGGGCCTGCATGGCGAAACTGGCGATCAGGCAGCCTTCGACCAGCGTATGCGGGTCGTGGCGCATGATTTCGCGGTCCTTGCAGGTGCCCGGTTCGGATTCGTCGGCGTTCACCACCAGATAGGACGGGCGACCGTCGCTTTCCTTGGGCATGAACGACCATTTCAGTCCGGTCGGAAAGCCCGCACCGCCGCGCCCGCGCAGGCCCGACGCCTTCATTTCGTCGACGATCCAATCCTTGCCACGGCCAAGGATATCTTTTGTGCCGTCCCAATGCCCACGCGCCTGCGCACCCTTGAGAGTGCGGTCGTGCATGCCGTAAAGATTGGTGAAAATGCGGTCCTGATCTTGCAACATTGTGCGGGTCCTCAAGGTCTGGTCGGCGGGCAATGCCCGGTTACCGCGTCTTTTGCCAGATTCTGACGGTGACAACCAGTGACCAAATGAACGCAGCCAGACAGAACAGGTAAATCAGGATTTCAAAGCGTGGTGCCAGCCCCGTCACGGCGACAATCCACGGTGCGATGATCGCCAGAAACCCGGCAGCTGCAATGACAAGGGCGGCAATCCGCCCCTGTCTGTTCGTGTCTTCGGTATGTTTGGACATGATTTAGTAAACGCCGCCCTTGTCGACCCGCGTCGAAAATTCAGTGTCGCCGCCTGTGGCCAGAATTTTGGCCTGTGACACCCATTCATCGCGGCTTGCCCGGCCTTTGAACCCTTTCAGGTTGCTGTCGACCCACGCCAATTCGCGGCTGGTCCATGCGGCGATCTGATCGAAATGAAAGATGCCCATGTCATGCAGCATCAGTTCAAGCTTCGGTCCAACGCCTTTGATTTCCTTCAGGTTGTCGGGACCGCCTTCGCGGGCTGCATCCAGCAGCTTTGGCTTGTCAGCCATTGTCGGTGTCGCGTCGGCACCCGCTGTCGCATCGGCGGATGGTTGTGCCGCCACCGATGCGGTGCCGTCTGCACCCGGATTGGCAGCAGTACCCGTATCCGCGTCAGGTGTTGCTTCGACTTCGGACGTGCCTTTGGCATCGCCTTCGTATTTCCATTCACCTTTGCGGGTGGAAAGCTCTTCTTGACCGGCCAAGGGGGCGGATGGTTTTACGATGGACCCAGCCGCCGCCGGGGCCGCAGCATCAGACGCGGGCTGCACGCTGTCGGTGTCCGATGTGGCCGTGTCCGCCTGCGATGATACCTGTGATCCAGACGACGCCGTGCCATCGCCTGCGGTCGCTGTGTCATGCGGGTCGGCGGTTTGCGCGCCCTGCCCGCCGACCGCAGCACTGGCCTGACCGCCATTACCATCTGCCGACCCGCCCGCAGCCGCAGCCGTTGCACCACTTGCGGTGTCTGATTTGGATGCCGCTGCATTGCCAGAACCGGCGGCGCCATACGAACCGGATACATTGGGCGCCACTGTGCGCTTGGTTTCGGGCGCCGTACCGCCCAATCCGATCTTTTCACCACTTGCCGTGACACCGGGCTGCAGGTTGCGGTCCTTGGCGTCGCGCCAACCGAACCACAAAACGATCGCGACAAGAATGGCCAGCAAACCGGCCACGAACAGTGATCCCACGAAACCGAAGCCGAACATGACAAGAGCCACGCCACCCGCGATCAAGCCGAACACGGCGGCGACGACCAAAATACCCAGTTCTTTGGGTGCTGTTGTCTTCATCTGTAAAAATCCCCTGCAAATTCTGTGGCACAAGGCCGTGTCGAAACGGACGCAGACCCAATGCAACGCAAAAGACGGCCCTCAGGGCCGTCTTAACGCAACTTTTGCGCGACACATAGAATTTTTACGAACAGCGCCTTACGACGTCGTCAGATCCTTGGCCTGGCCGACCCAATCGTCGCGCAGGATACGACCCTTGAATTTCAGCCGCGTGTCGACCCAGGCCATTTCTGCAATGGTCCAATTGGCGATCTGGTCAAAGTGATAGAAACCCAATTCGTGCAGGATGCCTTCGATCTTGGGTCCGACGCCTTTGATCTTTTTCAGATCGTCGGCACCGCCCGCACGGGGGCCGTCCAATGTCAGCGGCTTTTCCTCGGCCACGTTTTCCAATGGGTTATCGACGGCCGTTGCAGGCTTTGACGATGCTTTGCCCGGTTGGCCCTTGGCGCCTGTCTCGTCGGCAGCAGGGGCCGCCCCACCAGTTACAGCACCGGCACCCGCTGCGCGCGGACCGGGGGCCGGCGCATCGCTGCCGTCACGCCCTGCCGCACCGCGCAACGCATCTGGCGTGCTGGCGGAATCATCGGTGGTGCCCGGTTGTCCCACGGCATGCGGGTCGGATTTGGCATCCGGTGCAACGCTGCCTTCTTCGGGCTTGCCGACGCGCGGTTCGTCGGGCGCTTCGCCCGGTGCTTCTGACATCCCGTCAGACGCATCGCCCACATCGCGCGGGGCCGCATCGTCGCCTGCCACACGGCCACCCTGTTTGCCATCCGGTCCTTCGGGGGCCATCTGTGCGTCACGCGAGGCGGCAACAGGATCCTTGTCGGCGGTTTTCGCGGTGTTCCACGGGGTCAGTAGCGGCACTTCGGTGCCATCAATCCGTTTCAGCGTATCACCGATATCAACGGCGAGTTGTGCACTGGCGTTGTATTGCGCCTTGCCGCTGTCGTGGTCTTTCAGGCTGGTCAGGCCGCCCAATGGTTCGGACGCAAAGCGCCCGTTCTGGGGGCCGGGCACCGGCACTTCGCCAGCGGCCATCCGGTCGATCAGGTCGGCCAATTTGTCGGCGGTCAGGTCTTCGTAATAATCCTTGCCGATCTGGGCCATCGGCGCATTCGCGCAGGACCCCAGACATTCGACTTCTTCCCACGAAAATTTGCCATCGTCGGACAATTGGTGCGCTTTTGGGGCGATCTTGTCACGGCAGACACCGATCAGGTCCTCTGCGCCGCAGATCATGCAGGACAACGTGCCGCAAACCTGAATATGCGCCACTGAACCAACGGGTTGCAGCTGGAACATAAAGTAGAAAGTGGCCACTTCCAGCACACGGATATATTCCATATCCAGCATCTTGGCGATATGTTCGATGGCGGGCCGTGACAGCCAGCCTTCTTGTTCCTGCGCGCGCCACAGCAGCGGGATCACGGCGCTGGCCTGACGACCTTCGGGGAATTTGGTCATCTGGCCTTCGGCCCACGCCCGGTTGGCGTCCGTGAACGCAAAGGTTTCGGGCTGGTCGTGATACAGGCGTCGCAGCATGGCGGGGGTCTTTCAGGTCTTGTTCCGGCAGGTCTTGTTCGGTCAGATCGTCACGCAGCCGATCAGATGCAGCGGTCGCTTACCACACGGATCGCACTGTCGCCAGACACCTCGACCCGGCCTTCGCTTTCCAGTTGCGGGATCAGCGATGCAAGCTCTGCCTGACTGATCGTCGCATCGGTCAGCACAGCACCTGCATTGGTGGTGGTCAGCGTGCAACCGTTGTTTTCAATGCCGCGCACCAGCCGTTCCTTGGCGGTCAGCACGGTTGGCTGCGGCGTCGGCGCGGGCGCGACCCGGTCCATCGGATCAGCTGGCATGTTGCGGCCCAGATCGGGAATACCAGACGTGCAGGCGGTAACGGACAGCAGCGCAAGCGGGGCTAAGTAACGGATCATCGGTCAATCTCTCCGAAAACGACGTCCATCGTGCCGATAATGGCAGCGACATCGGCCAGTTGGTGCCCCTTGGCGACATGGTCCATCGCTTGCAGGTGCAGATAACCCGGCGCGCGCAGTTTGGCGCGGTACGGTTTGTTGGTCCCATCCGCCACCAGAAAGACGCCGAATTCGCCCTTTGGCGCTTCGACGCAGGCGTAAACTTCACCTTCGGGCACGTGGAACCCTTCGGTATAAAGCTTGAAGTGATGGATCAGGCTTTCCATGTCGGTTTTCATCTGGGTGCGTGTCGGCGGCGTCATCTTGCCCCGGGCCATCACGTCGCCCTTTTCGACCCGCAATTTCGCGCAGGCCTGCCGCATGATGTGCACCGACTGGCGCATTTCTTCCATCCGGCACAGAAAGCGGTCATAGCAATCGCCATTCTTGCCAACCGGAATCTGGAATTCGAATTCATCGTAGCATTCATAGGGCTGTGCGCGCCGTAGATCCCAAGCCAGACCGGACCCCCGCGCCATCACCCCGGAAAAGCCCCATTCCTGAATTTCCTGTTCGGTCACGATGCCGATGTCAGCATTGCGCTGCTTGAAAATCCGGTTTTCGGTCAGCAGTCCGTCAATATCGTCCAGCACGGACGGAAACGACTGGCACCATGTGTCGATATCTTCGATCAACTGGTCAGGCAGGTCCTGATGCACGCCACCGGGACGGAAATAATTGGCGTGCAAACGCGCACCACAGGCGCGTTCGTAAAACACCATCAGCTTTTCACGCTCTTCAAACCCCCACAGCGGCGGGGTCAGCGCGCCGACGTCCATCGCCTGAGTCGTCACATTCAACAGGTGCGACAGGATGCGGCCGATTTCGGAAAACAACACGCGGATCAGCTGGGCGCGGCGCGGTACAGGCGTTTTAGTCAGCCGCTCGATCGCCAGACACCATGCGTGTTCCTGATTCATTGGGCTGACGTAATCCAGCCGGTCGAAATAGGGAAGGTTTTGCAGGTAGGTCCGGCTTTCCATCAGCTTTTCGGTGCCACGGTGCAGCAGGCCGATATGCGGATCGCAGCGTTCGACGATTTCGCCGTCCAATTCCAGCACCAGTCGCAACACACCATGCGCCGCCGGGTGCTGGGGGCCAAAGTTGATGTTGAAATTCCGGATCTTCTGTTCGCCGGTGCGCGCGTCGCGCGATCCGTCGTCATAGGTATTCGTGCGGATATCGCCGTCCATCATTTTGCCGCTCCCTTGGAAACGTGGCCGTCCGGGGCCGCCTTGTCATCGCCGGGCAGGATGTATTCGGCGCCTTCCCACGGGGACATGAAATCGAACTGCCGGTATTCCTGAACAAGGTTCACCGGTTCATAGACGACACGTTTCTGTTTCTCATCATACCGCACTTCGGTATAGCCGGTGGTCGGAAAATCCTTGCGCAGCGGATGGCCGCGGAACCCGTAATCCGTCAGCAGGCGACGCAGATCGGGGTGACCCGAAAACAGGATGCCGAACATGTCAAAGATTTCACGCTCGAACCAGTTGGCGCTGGGATGCACGGGCAGGATCGACGCCACCATGTCTTCTTCGCGGATATCGACCTTTAGCCGGATGCGCTGGTTCTGATACATCGACAAAAAGTGATACACGACTTCGAAGCGTTTGGCCCGCTGCGGGTAATCGACGGCGGTAATGTCCACCAGCGTGGAAAACCGGCAGGCCGGATCGTTTTTCAGAAATTCCACGAAACCGACGATATTCGCGGCCGCGATTTTCATAGTCAATTCGCCATGCGCCACGGACCAAGACAGCACGCAGTCGTGACGTTTGGTTTCCAGATGCTGGCCTAGCTCTTGCAGGGCGTCGGACATAGGGGCGTTCCTTACCTAACGATCGTGCCGGTGCGGCGAATCTTGCGTTGCAGTTGCAGGATGCCATACAGCAACGCTTCTGCCGAAGGCGGGCAGCCGGGCACATAGATATCGACGGGGACGATCCGGTCACAGCCGCGCACCACCGAATAGCTGTAATGATAATAGCCGCCGCCGTTGGCGCATGACCCCATAGAGATCACATAGCGCGGTTCCGGCATCTGGTCGTAGACCTTGCGCAGCGCAGGTGCCATTTTATTGGTCAACGTGCCCGCGACGATCATCAGATCAGACTGGCGCGGCGATGCCCGCGGTGCGGTGCCGAACCGTTCCAGATCATAGCGCGGCATGGATGTGTGCATCATTTCGACCGCACAACAGGCCAGACCGAACGTCATCCAGTGCAGGCTGCCGGTGCGCGCCCAGTTGATGATGTCGGCAGTGGATGTGACAAGAAAGCCCTTATCGGTCAGTTCCTTGTTCAACGTCTGCGTGGCGACCTCGCGGTCGGCGCCTGCATCGTTAAGACCTGTGGCGATACCCATGGTCGCTTGCTCCTGATTGAAAAATCATGCGCGGGCGATCAAGCCCCTTGATGTTTGACCTATGTCCAGCACCGTCAGAGGTCAAGGCGACAACCTGCCCCGCACCCATCAGCGGCAGGGTGCGCCTGCGGATCATTCCCAGTCCAGCGCGCCCTTTTTCCATTCGTAGGCAAAGCCTGCGGTCAACACCGCAAGGAATACCATCATCGACCAGAATGCGGTCATGGAAATATGCTGAAAGGCAACGGCCCACGGAAACAGGAAAGCGACCTCTAGGTCGAAAATGATGAA
The DNA here is from genome assembly GCF_018263905.1 of Loktanella sp. SALINAS62. GTDB lineage: Bacteria > Pseudomonadota > Alphaproteobacteria > Rhodobacterales > Rhodobacteraceae > Loktanella. The sequence goes on from NZ_JAAFZU010000077.1 coordinate 93,259, forward strand.
CAGGATGGACACCAGATAGAACCGGACGTCGAATTTCATCCGCGCATCGTCGAACGCGTTGAAACCACATTCATAGGCCGACACCTTTTCCGGGTCGGGATTGCGCACCGCAACCACCGCAGCCGCCAAAATCAGGATCAGCCCCAGCGCAATGGCAAGGCCCATGAAAATCAGGATCGGCAGGTATTCGGACAGCAGAAATTCCACGGCGGGTCGTTCCTATGGTTTGCGGGCATCACACCCCTGTACGTCATCCGGGTTTAGTGCGCCCCGCAGGCAGGGTCAACCGCACCCCGCCCCGACACGGTCCGATTGCCGCAGTTGACTTAAGCGCTTTTTATGATCGCCCCCACGCCAGCCAACTGACATCCGGCCCTCCGGATCGCACGTCAGGTTCAGACCTGTGGCAGCGGCCATGGGTCGTAAAACGCCTGCGGATAAAACACATCTGCTCCGACGTGCGCCGTGACAAAGCCGGGGCGCTGCGACAGGCGCCTGTGCCAGTCCGCGACGCGCGGAAGATCGTCCAGCCGGACAAAACGTCGCCCCATCTCGACCGCCTGCCCGACACCGATGTCGGCGGCGGAAAAATCGCCCAGCAGATAATCCACGTCAGCCAGCGCCGCATCCAGCACACCGATGGTTTTGGCCAGCCGTCGTGATTCGAGATGCATGATGATCGGGCTGCGCATGTGGTCTTCGCGCAGCATCAGGTGTTGTTGCGTCAGGTTCGCGCAATGCTGGCTGACGGTTTCCGCGTAATGCACCCATTGCAGCCAGGCCGCACGCTGCGGATGCCCCGCAGGCCGCCCCAGCACGTCAGGGGAAAACCGTTCGCACAAAAGCTCTGTGATCGCACCGCTTTCAAACAGCGCAAACCCGTCGATTTCCAGCGCAGGCACCCGCCCCGCCGGGTTCAGCGCCAGATAATCCGGCGCGCGCAACGACTTGTCCAAGGCATAGGATACCAGATCATAGGGCACGCCCAGTTCTTCCAGCAGCCACAGGCTGCGGACCGACCGCGTGCCGGGACTGTGATGCAGGCGGATCATGCGGGTTCCAGCGTGACAAGCGTGGCCTTGGCCGTGACCTGATCGCCGGGGGCCACGGTGATGCCCGCCACGACCCCTGCGCGCGGCGCACGCAGCACATGTTCCATCTTCATCGCTTCCAGCACGATCATCCGGTCGCCTTCGGCCACGGTGTCACCGACCGCGACCGCGACCGCCTGCACCAGACCCGGCATCGGCGCCAGCACACTGTCGCCCCCGGCCCCCGCGCCGACCCGGTCCAGCGGATCGGGATGGTCGAACGTCACCGGGTCGCGGCCAAAGACCGTGACCTGACGATCGTGCGCGACGGCATCCGGCAGGCGCACGCCGTCGCAGGTCCAGCCACCCGCATCGCGGCGCAGGGTCACGCTGCCATCGTCGATGTCCGCCACCACACGGTCGGGGTGAACCTGCAACGTCACGGCCAACGCGCGCCCGTCCAGCAACAACCCAACGTGGTGGCGCAACGGTTGCCACAGGCTGAAGCCGCGCCAGCCCGTGTCGCCCGTGTCCAGCCCCGCCGCCAGCACTGCGGCAAGCGCGATTTGCCCGTCGCCGGGATCGGCGGGTGCGGTCAGATCGGCGTGCCGCGCGATGAGCCCGGTATCGACGCGGCCCGCCGCGAAATCAGGATGCGCAGCCAACCGTTGCAAAAATCCCAGATTGGTGACACAGCCCGCGACCTGCGTATCTGCCAGCGCCTGCGACAACCGCCGCAGGGCCGTCGCACGATCCGGACCGTGACGGGTGATCTTGGCGATCATCGGATCATACCAAGGCGAAATGTCGGACCCCGTTTCCACACCGCTGTCAATCCGCGCCGCAGCCGGAAAGCCCAGATGTGCCAACCGGCCCGTCGCGGGTAGAAAGCCTGCAGGCACGTCTTCGGCATACAACCGTGCCTCGAACGCGTGGCCTGTAATCGTCAGATCGTTCTGTGCGCAGGGCAGCGGTTCACCGGCTGCCACGCGCAACTGCCATGCCACCAGATCGACGCCCGTGATCGCCTCTGTCACCGGATGTTCGACCTGTAGCCGCGTGTTCATTTCCATGAACCAGAACCCGTCGGGCCGCAGCCCGCCTGCCCCGTCGACGATAAATTCCACCGTGCCCGCGCCCGCATAGCCGATGGCCCGCGCCGCAGCGACAGCCGCATCGCCCATCGCGCGGCGCAGATCGTCGGTCATGCCGGGGGCCGGGGCTTCTTCGATCACCTTTTGATGGCGGCGTTGCAGCGAACAGTCGCGTTCGAACAGATGCACCGCGTCGGTGCCGTCACCAAAGACCTGCACCTCGATATGGCGGGGTTGCTGGATGTATTTTTCGATCAGCACCCGCGCATTGCCAAAGGCGGTCCGCGCTTCGGCCTGCGCACTGGCCAGCGCTTCGGCAAAGCCGTCAGCGTCCGCGACCAGCCGCATCCCCTTGCCACCGCCGCCCGCGACGGCCTTGATCAACACCGGGTATCCGATCTCTTCCGCCTGCGCGGCCAGATGGTCGGCGCCTTGGTTGTCGCCCTGATAGCCCGGCACAACGGGCACACCGGCGTCGGCCATCAGCGACTTGGCCGCGTCCTTCAGCCCCATCTTGCGGATCGCGTCGGCGGATGGGCCGATGAACACCAGCCCCGCCTGCGTGACCGCATCCACGAAATCGGGATTTTCCGACAAAAAGCCGTAGCCCGGATGGATCGCCTGCGCGCCCGTGTTCAGGGCAGCCGCGATGATCGCATCACCGCGCAGATAACTGTCGGCCACCGGTGCCGGCCCCAGCCGGACCGCGTTGTCCGCCATGCGCACGTGCAGCGCGCCTGCATCGGCGTCGGAATAGACGGCCACGGTTTCGACCCCCATCGCGCGGGCGGTGCGGATGATGCGGCAGGCGATTTCGCCACGGTTGGCGATCAGGATTCGGGTGAACATGCGATTACATCCTGAACACGCCAAAGCGTGTCTCCTCTACCGGGGCGTTGCAGCTTGCGGCCAGCGACAGCGCCAGCACGGCGCGGCTGTCACGCGGGTCGATCACCCCGTCGTCCCACAACCGGGCAGAGGCATACAGCGGATGCGATTGCCGCGCGAACTGGTCGATGGTTGGCTGTTTGAATGCGGCCTCTTCTGCCGATGACCACGCTTCGCCACGGCGTTCCTTGGCGTCGCGGGTCACGGTCGCCAGCACGCCTGCCGCCTGTTCGCCCCCCATGACGGCGGTCCGCGACGTGGGCCACGTCCACATGAAATCGGGGCTATAGGCGCGGCCCGCCATGCCGTAATTGCCCGCACCGTAACTGCCGCCGACCACCAGCGTGATCTTTGGCACGCGGGTCGTGGCAACGGCGGTCACCATCTTGGCCCCGTGGCGCGCGATGCCTTCGTTTTCGTATTGCCGCCCGACCATGAAACCCGTGATATTCTGCAAAAAGACCAGCGGGATACGCCGCTGGCTGCACAATTCGATGAAATGCGCGCCCTTTTGCGCGGCTTCGGAAAACAGCACCCCGTTGTTGGCAACGATCCCGCAGGGCCAGCCGTCGATATGCGCAAATCCGGTGACCAGCGTATCCCCGAACCGCGCCTTGAATTCATCGAAATCGGACCCGTCCACGATCCGGTGGATCACGTCACGGATGTCGTAGGGCGTGCGCAGGTCCGCAGGCACCACGTCAAACAGCGTCGCGGGGTCCAGCGCGGGTGCGCGGGGTGTCTGACGGGTGACCGTCCCCTGCCCGACCAGCGCGCAGGACGCCACCGCCTGCCGCGCAAGGGCCAGCGCATGGGCGTCATCCTCTGCCAGATAATCGGCCACACCGGACAGGCGGGTATGCACGTCGCCGCCGCCCAGATCCTCTGCGGTGACGACCTCTCCGGTGGCGGCCTTGACCAGCGGCGGCCCGGCCAGAAAGATCGTGCCCTGATCGCGCACGATGATCGACACATCGGCCATGGCGGGCACATAAGCGCCGCCTGCCGTGCAGGACCCCATCACGACGGCAATCTGGGGAATGCCCGCCGCAGACATATTGGCCTGATTGTAAAAGATGCGGCCGAAATGGTCGCGGTCTGGAAACACCTCGTCCTGTTGCGGCAGGTTCGCGCCGCCGCTGTCGACCAGATAGACACACGGCAGGCGGCAGGCCGCCGCGATTTCCTGCGCGCGCAGATGCTTTTTCACACTGATCGGGAAATAGGTGCCGCCCTTTACCGTGGCATCGTTGCAGACCACCATGACCTGATGGCCATTGACCCGCCCGACACCGGCGATGACGCCCGCACCGGGGGCCGCGTCGTCATACATGCCGTATGCCGCGACCGCGCCGATTTCCAGAAACGGCGCGCCGGGGTCCAGCAGGCCCGCGACCCGGTCGCGTGGCAGCATCTTGCCCCGGCTGACATGGCGTTCGCGCGCCCGCGCGCCGCCGCCTGCCGCCGCCGCAACAGCAGCCTGTGCGACGATGGCCAACGCGTCCTCATGCGCCTGTCGTGTCATTTCAAACCATCCATGCCATCGCGCAGCACCAACGTCTGCCGCGCTGTTTCCATCATCAGACACTGGATCGTGGCGGGTCCGCCGCCGGTCCCACCGCCCCATTTTGCCCGCTCGAAATCACACCGCGCATCGCGGTAAACGATCCAGTGCCGCTGCATGTCGCGCAGGGCATCCGACTGCACCGGCACGTTCATGCCCTCTGCCGCGGCAAAGGCGTCGCTTTCGGTATAGATCGCCATCAAGGTCGCATAGGCGTGGTTCAGTTCCGCATCCCAGAACTGCCATTCACGGTCCAGACACCCGCCCATGCCGACCGTCGTATCGCCACCGGGCGTATCATCCATGCAGACCCCGGCAGCGGCCCCGACGCAGTCCAGACGGTCCATCCCGCTGGCGCTGGCCAGACAGGCCCGCGTCGCAGTGTCGGAATACACCACATCCTGCGCCGCAACCGCCCCCGCGTGGCCCAGTGCCAGCGCGCAAATCATCGCAAGCTTCATACATCCGGCCCCGCTGCATCGCGGACCAGACCGCCGCGCGGCCCCGCTGGGTAAATGAACGACTGACCACTGGCATGCGTGCAGATCACCGTCAGGCGCACGTCACCCACACCGGGCGTCGCCAGACAGTCGGTCAGTGCAGCACCGTCCGGCGCATCCGACAGGTAACGGGCGGCATAGCGCGTGATGATATCGGTTTCGCTCACAGGCTGGCCCATCCGGTACCCCAGATAGCCCACCGCCACGGTCAGCGCGGCCAAGGGCACGAACAGCAACCGCCTGTTCATCCCATCGCCTTCATCAACTCTCGGCCCACCAGCATCCGGCGGATTTCAGACGTGCCCGCCCCGATTTCCATCAGTTTGGCATCGCGGAACAGGCGCGCCACGGGCGCATCGGCCATGAAACCGGCACCGCCCATCGCCTGCACCGCCTGATGCGCCTGTACCATCGCCTGTTCGGACGCATACAGACAGCAGGCCGCCGCATCCTGCCGCGTAACCGTGCCACGGTCACAGGCGCGCGCGACTTCATAGACATAGGCGCGGGCGGAATTCATCGCGGTGTACATATCCGCGATCTTGCCCTGCATCAGCTGGAACGACCCGATGGGCTGACCAAACTGTTTGCGCTGCGCAAGATAGGGCATGATTTCATCCAGACAGGCGGCCATGATCCCCAGACCGATGCCTGCCAGCACCACGCGTTCGTAATCCAGCCCTGACATCAGCACGGCGACACCGCGTCCTTCCTCACCCACAACGTTGTCAAACGGCACTGCGACATCGTCGAACACCAGTTCCGCCGTGTTCGACCCACGCATCCCCAGCTTGTCGAAATGCGCGCTGGTGCTGAAACCGTTCATGTCCTTTTCGATCAAAAAGGCCGTGATCCCCTTGGCACCCGCCTCGCGGTCGGTCTTGGCGTACACCAGCAGCGTATCCGCGTCGGGACCATTGGTGATCCAGTATTTCGTGCCGTTCAGGCGGTAGTGATCGTTGCGCTTTTCCGCGCTCAGCGTCATCGACACGACGTCCGACCCGGCGCCTGCCTCGCTCATGGCCAGCGCGCCGACGTGTTCGCCGCTGACCAGCTTTGGCAGGTATTTGGCGCGCTGCGCGTCGGTGCCGTTCAGCTTGATCTGGTTTACGCACAGATTCGAATGCGCCCCATAGGACAGGCTGACCGATGCGCTGGCGCGCGCGATTTCTTCGATCGCGACGGTATGTGCAAGATAGGACATGCCCGCACCGCCGTATTCTTCGGGCACGGTGACACCCAGCAGCCCCAGATCGCCCATTTCGCGCCATAATGCAGGCGGGAAGGCATTGTCGCGGTCGATTGCGGCCGCCATGGGTTTCAGCCGCGTCTGCGCCCAGTCGTGCACGGTATCACGCAGCGCATTCACATCTTCGCCCAGATCAAACGTCATGGATGCATTGAACATGGTCCGGGTCCTTTATTGAACGGTTGTTCAATTCGTATGCCACGCAAGCCCACCCGGTCAAGCGTCTTGCCCTGTCCGGTAGACACGCTATGACGCATGATATGAAAAATATCCTGCTTGCTGCCCTGATCGCCCTGCCCGCAACCGCCAAATCCGAAGAGGTCGGCAAGGTCGGCGTCGACTGGGTCGGCAACGACATCGTGATAGAGGCGCTGACCGACCCAAAGGTGCAAGGCGTCACCTGCCATCTGTCCTATTTCGACAGGTCCATCATTGACCGCCTCAGCCAAGGCAACTGGTTCGAGGATCCATCAAACGCGTCCATCGCCTGCCGCCAGACCGGTCCCATCGTGATCGGTGACATCGACCGCAGCGACGGTGGCGAAAACGTGTTTCGTGAACGCCAGTCCGTGCTGCTGAAATCGCTTCGCGTCAAACGCATCTATGACGAGGCGAATCAGACCCTGATCTACCTTGCCCATGCGACGGAACTGACCCAGGGCTCTGCCAAGATGTCGATCTCGACCGTGCCACTGTATGTGCCGGTGGCGGATTAGGCTTTCGTGGCGCAGTAAAAGCGTCCCCTCTCACCGTCCCACGCCATAGGCCCGCAGATCAAGCTTCAGGAAATGCGCGCGTTCGTCGCGGGTCAGCGGGTAGCGGCGCAGCATGCAATCGTGTTCGGATTTGGCGCGCGCGCCCCAGTCGCCCCGCAGATGGTCCATCAGGCGCACATGCGCGTCGATCCATGTCACGCGCGAATAATTCGTGCTGCCGATCAGCCCCGCCAGACGGTCGGGCAATCGGGTGCCTAGCTTGCCCAGCCAGACCGGCGGCGTCGTGATGCGGTGGCGTTCTTCTTCGGCCATGGCGATGGCGCGGGTGCGCCGGAACATGATCTGGTAGATCATTTCGTATCCATCGACCGCCTCGCGCGATATCTCTGCCCCGTCGGCATCGACGACCAGCTCATAGAACGGACCGTCGCCTTCGGCATGCGGCGTGCCATCGCCGCGCGGCGCATGGTCCAGCGTCCATGTGGGGTCGGGCTGGCCAAGCTTTGCCAGCAGATCACGAATTTCCGTTTCGATCTCGGTCCGGGTCATGCCGCGTCCCTTTCGACTTCCGACCGGATGATCCGCGCGATCAGCGCGCAGTCATCCACGCTCAGCGTCAGCGGCAGACGCATATCCAGCAACCCTGCAAGCACCCGGTCGCTGTCGGGCAACGGCTCAGACGCGGCATAGCGCCAGTGGTCATAGCGTGATGTGAAACCCGCAGGGTCCGGCGCGCCGAACCATTTCAGCACCACGCCGCGCGCCGCACAGCGCGCGACCACGCCGCGCACCGCATCGGCGTCCCACCCCGGCAACAGAAACTGAAACGACGACGCGACATAGGATTCGGCGGCAGGCCGGTGCGGCAGGTAAATCCCGTTGATTCCGGCCAGCCCCGCCACCACCGCATCATACAATGCGTTCCAACGCATAGCCTGTCGCGGCAGGTCCGCCAGTTGCGGGCGCAGGATCGCCGCGCGCAGATTGTCCATCCGTCCGGAAATGTTGGGCACCTGATACCGCAGGTCGGCAAACGCCTCTGGCGGGGGGGCGGCGATATGGCTGTCGTACAGCATATAGCTGCCCGACAGCAGTATCGCCCGCGCGGCCACTTCCGCATCGTCGGTGATCAGCAAACCACCTTCGCCCGCATTGATGTGTTTATAGGTCTGGGTCGAAAAACAGCCGATCCGCCCCCAGCGCCCCGACGGCACGCCGTCCCATGCGGCACCCATCGTATGTGCGCAATCCTCGATCACGGTGACGCCCGCCGCGTCGCAAAGGTCCATCAGCGCGCGCATGTCGCACAGATGGCCGCGCATATGCGACAACAGCAGCACACGGGCCTGCGGCAGTTTCGCCGCCAGATCATCAAGGTCGATCACCAGATCACGCGTCACGCCCACATACACCGGAACAGCCCCAACCCCCGCAATCGCCCCCGGTACCGGGGCTAGCGTAAATGCGTTGGTCAGCACAGTGTCGCCCGGACCGACACCGCAGGCGCGCAGCGCGCACCCCAGCGCATAACCGCCCGATGCCACAGCCAAACAATAACGCGCACCGGACTGCGCGGCAAAATCCTGTTCCAGCAACGCCGCCTCCGCGACCTCTGCCCCTGCGGTATTGTAGCGGTGCAAACGGCCATGCCGCATCACGGCCACCGCCGCCGCGATCGACGCATCCGGCAGCGGTTCCTGCTGCGTGAAACTGCCCTGAAAACGTTCCTCCATCAGCAGAGTGTTCAGGATATGGACAGCAGCGTCAACGCCCCAACAGATCGACCGCGATCCGGTCCAGATCAGTGTAGCGGTGCAGTGCCACGTCATGATCAAGGTCCAGCACCGCATGACCTGACGGACCAAAGGACACCATCACCATCGGCACACCCGCCGCGCGCGCGGTATCGGAATCGGTCTGCGTATCACCAACCAGAAACGCCCGGTCCGCCACCCCGCCCGCACGACTGACCGCCGCGTGGAACGGCGCGGGGTCCGGTTTGCTGACCGTCAGCGTATCGGCAGAGATCACCGCGTCGAACACGTCCTGCGCGTCCAGCGCCGCCAGCAGTAGTGTCGTCAGCCTGCCCGGCTTGTTGGTGCAGATCGCGGTCTTGAACCCCGCAGCCCGCAGCCGTGCCACGGCGTCCAGCGCGCCCTCATAGAAATAACTGTGCCGCGCGATATCACGCGCATAATGGTCCAACAGCGGCTGATATTGCGCATCCACGTCCACTTCGTGATCGCCGGCGCCACGCAAGCGTTCGAACCCCAGCCGCAGCATCGCGCGCGCACCCCTGACCGCCGTACCGCCGTCTTGCGGGTGCTGCAGCGGGGCGTCATGGCCCAACCCCGCAAAGCAGGCATTCGCCGCCGCCAGCAGATCCCCGCTGGTATCCATCAGGGTTCCGTCCAGATCAAAAACAACACAACGCATGGGCCCATCCTGTTCCGTGGCCATATTACCGACCGTAAAGCTTTGTGACAGCACGCTGCCTTGTGCGCTCTGCCCGATCGGCTACAACGCGTCCAGACCGAAGATGGAGCATTGGGACCAGATGGCAACCGCATTGATCGTTCTGGCCGCAGGCAAGGGCACCCGCATGCAATCCGACCTGCCAAAGGTCTTGCATCCCCTTGGCGCAGCCCCCCTGCTGGTGCACGCGCTGTCGGCCGGTGGCGCCCTGGACCCCGACCGCACGGTCGTGGTGGCGGGCCACGGTGCGGATCTGGTGGAACGGACAGCGCTGGGTTTTGACGACCGGATCGCCACCGTGCGCCAGACCGAACAGCTGGGCACTGCCCACGCCGTCGCACAGGCACGCGCAGCACTGGACGGATTCGACGGCGATGCTGTGGTGCTGTACGGCGACACGCCTTTCATCACCGGTGAAACACTGGAAACGATGATCGCCGCCCGCGCCGACCACGATGTCGTGGTGCTGGGCTTTCGGGCTGCCGACCCCGGCCGCTACGGGCGGCTGGTGATGGACGGCGACACGCTGACCGGCATCGTGGAATACAAGGACGCGGACGATGCGACCCGCGCGATCACGCTGTGCAATTCCGGTGTTGTCGCCGCCGATGCCGCGACGCTGTTTTCGCTGATCGATGCGGTCGGCAACGACAATGCCAGCGGCGAATATTATCTGACCGATATCGTGGGCCTTGCCCGCGCGCGGGGTCTGTCCGCCGGTGTCGTGACCTGCGCCGAATCCGAAACGCTGGGCATCAACACCCGCGCCGAACTCGCCGCTGCCGAAACCGCGTTCCAGTCGCGGATGCGCGCACGCGCATTGGACGACGGCGTCACCCTGCCCGCGCCCGATACGGTCATCTTTGCCCATGACACATACATCGGCGCCGATGCACTGATCGAACCCTATGTCGTCTTTGCCCCCGGCGTGACGGTGGAAAGCGGGGCCACCATCCGCGCCTTCAGCCATCTCGAAGGCTGCCATGTCAGCCGGGGTGCGATCGTCGGCCCATACGCCCGCCTGCGCCCCGGTGCGGAACTGTCCGAAAACGCGCGCGTCGGCAATTTCGTCGAAATCAAGAACGCAACGCTGGGCGAAGGCGCCAAGGTCAATCACCTGTCCTATATCGGGGACGCACAGATCGGCGCACGCAGCAACATCGGCGCGGGCACCATCACCTGCAACTACGACGGCGTCTTCAAATACCGCACCACCGTGGGCGACGATGCCTTTATCGGGTCGAACACCATGCTGGTGGCCCCCGTCACCGTGGGCGACCGCGCCCTGACCGGATCGGGGTCGGTCATCACGCAGGACATCCCCGCCGAAGCACTGGCGCTGGCCCGCGCCCGTCAGGTGAACAAACCCGGTCTGGCCCAACGCCTGATGGGCAAACTCAAGGCCCTGAAGGCCGCTCAGACAAAGGACCACTGAATATGTGTGGAATCATCGGCGTTCTGTCCAAACACGAAGCAGCGCCCCTGCTGGTCGAAAGCCTCAAGCGGCTGGAATACCGTGGCTATGACAGCGCAGGCATCGCCACGGTCCATAACGGCACGCTGGACCGCCGCCGTGCGGTGGGCAAACTGGTCAACCTTCAGGACCGGCTGGTGCATGAACCGCTGGCGGGCAAGGTCGGCATCGGCCACACCCGCTGGGCCACCCACGGCGCGCCGAACGAAACCAACGCCCACCCCCACCGCGCCGCATCCGTCGCAGTCGTGCATAACGGCATCATCGAAAATTTCCGCGCATTGCGCACGTTTCTGGCCGATCAGGGCATCGCCCATTCCACCGACACCGACACCGAAACCGTGGCGCTGCTGGCACAATATTATCTGGATCGGGGCCACAGCCCGCGTGACGCGGCGCGCGACACCATCGCCCGGCTCGAAGGCGCCTATGCGCTGTGCTTCCTGTTCGACGGTCACGACGATCTGCTGATCGCCGCGCGCAAGGGCAGCCCGCTGGCCATCGGCCACGGTGACGGCGAAAACTTCATCGGGTCGGATGCCATCGCGCTGGCCCCGATCACCAATCAGATCACCTATCTGAACGAAGGCGACTGGGTCGTGCTGACCCGCAGCACGGTCGAAATCCGCGATGCCGATGGCCAGCAGGTCCACCGCGACATGCGCCGCATCGATACCGTCGCCGCCAGCACCGACAAGGGCGGCTACAAACACTACATGGCCAAGGAAATCGCCGAACAGCCCACCGTGCTGCAAGGTGCGCTGGCCCATTACATCACGCCCGACGCCGATGCGGTCACATTGCCCGATCCGGGTCTGGATTTCGCAAAAATCGACCGCCTGACGATGGTGGCCTGCGGCACGGCGTATTATGCCTGCATGGTTGCGAAATACTGGTTCGAACAGATCGCGCGCCTGCCGGTCGAAATCGACGTGGCGTCCGAATTCCGCTACCGCGAACCGCCCGTGACCCCCGGCACCGTGGCGTTGTTCGTCAGCCAGTCGGGCGAAACTGCCGATACGCTCGCCGCCCTGCGCTATATGACGGGCAAGGCGGACAGGATCGTGTCGGTCGTGAACGTCCCTGAAAGCTCCATCGCACGCGAAAGCGATCTGGCGCTGCCGATCCTTGCAGGCGCGGAAATCGGCGTCGCCTCGACCAAGGCGTTTACCTGTCAGTTGACCACCCTGGCCCTGCTGGCGCTGAAGGCCGCGCATGACCGGGGCGAAATCGACGCCGCCACGCTGAACGGCCACCTTGCCGACTTGCGGCAACTGCCCGGCGTAATGAACACGGCACTGGGTATCGAAGACACGGTTGCCGCCATCGCGACCGAACTGGCCGAAGCGCGCGATATCCTGTTCCTGGGCCGTGGTGCCATGTATCCCCTCGCCCACGAAGGTGCGCTGAAGCTCAAGGAAATCAGCTATATCCACGCCGAAGCTTATGCGTCAGGCGAACTGAAACACGGCCCCATCGCGCTGGTTGACGCCCATGTGCCGGTCATCGTCATGGCCCCGACCGACCCGCTTTTCGACAAGACCGTCAGCAACATGCAAGAGGTCATGGCCCGCGGCGGCAAGGTCCTGTTGATCACCGACGAACAGGGCGCCCAGACCGCATCGCAGGGTACGTGGAAGGTGCTGACATTGCCGCAGGTCTCGCCGTTTCTGGCGCCGATCCTCTATGCGATTCCGGCACAACTGCTGGCCTACCACACCGCCATCGCCAAAGGCACGGATGTGGACCAGCCCCGCAATCTTGCGAAATCGGTCACCGTCGAATAGCGCGGCCTGCCTCTTCTTCTTGCCAGAAATATCCCGGGGGGCCGCGCGGCACGCGCGGCGGGGGCAGCGCCCCGACCCGGTCCGCTACCTGCGCGATACGGTCACTTCGGCGATTTCGGTCAGCGGGATGTCCAGCAGCCGCATGGCGGGCAGCGACATTTCACTGCCCGATCCGACCGCCCCGCCTGACGGGCGCAATTCAACGTTGGCTTCATTCGACCGATAGGTCACGCGGCCGTGCGTCAACGCCGTCACCAGCGGTGTTTTCAGCCAGATCCCCGGATCGGCGGGCGATCCCAACGTCACCAGCGTCGTGCCCAGCGTGGCGGACACCGGCGTCGTGATCTCCAGTGCCGCGGCCTTGTCGGCGTCGGTGGTGGTGTCGAATTCATCGACCGTCACCGCGGCTTCAGGCGGCGGCGGTGGCGGCGTGGGGTCCAATGTTGCCACCGGTGCGCTTGTGGGTGCGGGACCGCCCGGTGCTGTGACAGGGGCTGTCGCGGGGGCCATCATGGCCTCGCAGGCGGACAGGGCGACGACGGGGATCAAGAGCAATGCTTTCATGACCGACAAGATACGCCGCCACGACAGCGTGACAAGGCCAAGGTCTTGCCTTGCGCGCCTGATCGCCCGTGCATAGGTTCAAGTTATGAATGCACCGTTGATCGACCCTTTCGCCCGCGCCATCCGTTACCTGCGGGTTTCGGTGACAGACCGCTGTGATTTCCGCTGCGTCTATTGCATGTCGGAAAACATGACGTTCCTGCCCAAAAAGGAACTGCTGACGCTCGAAGAACTGGATCGCATGTGTAGCGCATTCGTCCGGTTGGGCGTGGAAAAGCTGCGGATTACCGGCGGCGAACCGCTGGTGCGGCGCGATATCATGACCTTTTTCCGGTCCATGTCGCGGCATCTGGACAGCGGCGCACTCAAGGAACTGACCCTGACCACCAACGGCAGCCAGCTTGCGCGGTTTGCCGACGATCTTTACGCCGCCGGCGTGCGCCGCGTGAACGTCAGCCTTGATACGCTGGACGAGGCGAAATTTGCCCGCGTGACCCGCTGGGGACGCCTGCCGCAGGTGCTCCGCGGCATCGATGCCGCCCAAAAAGCAGGACTGCGGGTCAAGCTGAACGCCGTCGCACTGAAAGATTTCAACGAAGAAGAGCTGTTCACCCTGACCGGCTGGTGTGCCGCCCGCGATATCGACCTGACCTTTATCGAGGTCATGCCGATGGGCGACATCGGAAACGAGGACCGCGTCGGCCAGTTCTGGTCGCTCAAGGATCTGCGCGCCGACCTTGCGACACGCTACACCGTGACCGATCTTCCCGAATCGACCGGTGGTCCGGCCCGCTATGTCCGGCTGGAAGAAACCGGTCAAAATATCGGCTTCATCACGCCGCTGTCCCATAACTTCTGCGAATCCTGCAACCGCGTGCGGATCACCTGCACCGGCGAAATCTACACCTGTCTGGGCCAAGAAGGTCATTCCGACCTGCGCGCGCCGCTGCGGTCGTCCGAATCGGATGCCATACTGGACGACGCGATCCGCGCGGCCATCGCACTCAAACCCAAGGGCCATGATTTCGACTATTCGCGGCAGACCGCCGACGGTCAGGTGTCCCGCCACATGAGCCATACCGGCGGCTGACGGTGACCGCGCCGCCGATGCTGCTGCGGCTTTACGCGGGGCTGGCAGCACTTGCCGTGCCGTTGTTGGCCCGCCGTCTGACCGCCAAACTGACCGACCACGGTGTCACACCAGCCCGTGCGCGCGAACGGTTCGGCCATGCCACGCAATCGCGCCCCGATGGTCCGCTGATCTGGTTTCACGGTGCATCTGTCGGTGAAACGCTCAGCCTGTTGCCGCTGCTTACACCGTTGCAGGCCGCCCGCCCTGATGTGCAGGTGTTGATCACATCGGGCACCGCATCGTCGGCGGATATCCTGTCGCGGCGTCTGCCACCGGGGGCGATGCACCAGTTCGCGCCACTGGATACGGCGCGCATCCTGACACGGTTCCATGCCCATTGGCGGCCTGACCTGCTGGTGCTGATCGAATCAGAAATCTGGCCCAATACCGTGCGGTCCTGCACCGCCCGCGACGTCCCGGTCGTCTTGCTGAACGCCCGCCTGTCGGATCGGTCGCTGCGCCGTTGGCAACGTCTGGGCGCACCTGCCCGCTGGTTGTTGGCGCAATTCGCGCTGATCGTGGCCCAGACCGACGCCACGGCGGGGAACCTGCGCGCACTGGGGGCGGACCGCGTGCAGGTCGGGGCCAACCTCAAGGCCGCAGCCCCGCCGCCGCCCGACGATCCGGCAGCCCGCGCCACTGTCGCACAGGCGTTGGCCGGGCGACCGGTCTGGCTGGCCGCATCCACCCACGCGGGCGAAGACGCGGCAATTCTGGATGCCCACGCAGACCTGCGGGCCACCCGCCCCGACCTGTGTCTGATACTGGCACCACGCCACCCTGAACGCGCGGACGACATTGCCGCCCTGTGCCGCGACCGTAGCCTGACCGTCACCCGGCGCAGTCAGGGCGATGGGCCCACCGCCGCCGTTTATCTGGCGGACACGCTGGGCGAAATGGGTCTGTGGTATCGGCTGGCACCGATCACGTTTATCGCAGGGTCACTGGGCACCGCCGGGGGTCATAACCCGTGGGAGGCCTGTATCGGCACCGCCATCCTGCACGGGCCGCAGGTCGCGAATTGTGCCGTGGATTACGCAGCCCTGCACCGCGCGGATGCCGCACAGCAGATCACGGCGCAAACCCTTGCCGCATCGGTCGCGGCCCTGCTGGATGATCCGGACCGCGCACAGGCCATGGCGCAGGCCGCACGGATCTGCCAACAGACCCAAGGAGTCGGCACCGATGCGCTGGCCCGCCTGCTGCTTGCGATGACAAAGGACGCTGCCCCATGATCGATCCCGCGACCGTGCAGGTCATCGCCCCCAATCTGAAAAAGCGTTATTCAGGCGTCACATCGACCGTGCTGCGACTGGTGCCATTGCAGGCGCGCGATATCGCCATCGCCAGCGTCGGCCCGAAACTGCCCGCCGAGATGCCCCAGATCAGGATTCGCGATCTGTTGACCATGCCGCGCCGCAAACGGGTCTGGCACGCACGTCGCAACAACGAAATGCTGGTCGGCCTGCTGCTGCGTCATGTGCTGCGCCAACCGCTGAAACTGATGTTCACCTCTGCCGCACAGCGCGACCATTCGGGCTGGACCAAATGGTTGATCGCACGCCAGGACAAGGTCGTCGCGACCTCTGCCCGGTCGGCGGCATTCCTGAAACGCGACGCGCAGGTGATCCACCACGGGATCGACACCGATCATTTCTGCCCTGCCACCGACCGTGCGGCCCTGCGTAGACAACTGGCATTGCCGGTCGATGCCACATTGCTGGGCTGTTTTGGCCGCGTCCGCCCGTCCAAAGGCAACGATCTGTTCATCGACGCCATGATCGCCGTGCTGCCGCAGTTCCCACAGGCCCATGCGGTCATGATGGGCGGTGTCACCGATCAGTTCAGCGGGTTCATGGACAAACTGCGCGCCCGCGTCGCGGCATCGGACGTCGCAGACCGGATCCACATCCTGCCAGAGGACCCCGGCTGGACCATCGCGCCCTGGTTTCAGGCCATCGACCTGTATATCGCACCCCAGCGCAACGAAGGCTTTGGCCTGACCCCGCTGGAAGCGATGTCTTGCGGTGTGCCCAGCATCGCCACCCGCACCGGCGCGTTCGAGGAGATCGTGGCCGACGGTGAAACCGGAACGCTGATTCCGACAGAGGATTATCCCGCACTGGAAACGGCGATCCGGTCGGCGCTGGCTGACCCCGCGACGCTGTCGCGCTGGTCCGCCGCCTGCCGCCCGCGTGCCGTGAACGGGTTTCACATTGCGGATGAAGCGGCAGCGCTGGTGGCGATCTACCGCGACCTGCTGGACGCGCGCTGACCGCCAGCGGCGATGGGGGCGCTGCCCCCGGACCTGACGGTCCTCCCCCGGGATATTTGGAAAACAGCGATTGCGGCGTCAGGCAGCAGGCATCCGGCGTTCGACGATTTCCGCCCACCACGAACAACCCGCCGGGATTGCATCGTCGTTAAAGTTGTATTCGGGATGATGAACGCTGGCCGTATCGCCATTGCCCACCAGAATGTAGGCGCCGGGACGTTCTTCGAGCATGAAGGCGAAGTCTTCGCCGCCCATGACCAGCGGCGCTTCGGCGCAGTCGCCAGACACCGCGCGCGCGACATCGGCGGCGAATGCGGTCTGATCGTCGTGATTGACCATGCAGGGGTAGCCCTTGTGGTATGTCACATCGGCACGCGCACCGAATGTCGCGGCGGTGCCTTCGCAGATCGCAACCAGCCGCTGTTCGGCCAAGGCACGCATGCCCGGTGACATGGTGCGGACGGTGCCGCGCAGATGCACCCGCTGGGCGATGACGTTATAAGCCTTTGACGAGCTTTCAATCGATGTCACCGACACGACCACCTGATCCACCGGGTCCGCGTTGCGGCTGGCGATGGATTGCAGCGCCGTCACGCAATGGGCCGCGATCAGCGTGCTGTCCACGGTTTCCTGCGGCTTGGCAGCGTGACCGCCCTTGCCTTCGATCACCACATCGAACTGATCGGTCGCGGCAAAGAAGGCGCCGGGCCGGATCGCAAAGCTGCCCACCGGGCGGCCCGGCCAGTTGTGCATGCCGTAGACCTCGTCGATGTTCCAGCGGTCCATCATGCCGTCTTCGCACATTTCGCGCCCGCCACCGCCGCCTTCTTCGGCAGGTTGAAAGATCACGACGACGGTGCCGTCGAAATTACGGGTTTCCGCCAGATATTGCGCGGCCCCCAGCAGCATTGCGGTATGACCGTCATGACCGCAGGCGTGCATGGCACCGGGCGTCTGGCTGGCGTAGTCCAGACCCGTCGCTTCGGTGATAGGAAGTGCATCCATATCGGCACGCAAACCAATGACCTTGCCCGATAAATCGGTTTTGCCCTTGATGACGCCGACGACGCCGGTGCGCCCGATACCGGTCGTCACCTCGTCACAGCCAATCGCTGTCAGGCGGTCGGCCACGATTTGCGACGTGCGGTGCGTGTCGAACAGGATTTCGGGGTGCGCATGCAGATCGCGGCGGATCGCGGTGATATCGTCGTGCAGTTCGGCAAAGCGGTTCTTGACGGGCATGGGGTGTCTCCTTTGGCTTTGATCCTGTCACCGTGCCGGAAGGGCCGCAAGGGTCACAGGTTCGGTCCCAGCACAAGACGCGATCCGTCGCTGAAGCGGGACAGACGAAAGCGGGTCAGATCATGCCCCGGCGACCGGTCCTGCGCCAGCCTTGCGGCGATGCGGCCCATCGCCGGGCCGATCCCAAAGCCGTGACCGCACATGCCGGTGCAGACCGTCAGACCGGGGATCGCCGCCACATGATCCACCACGGGAACCACGTCCGGCATCACGTCGATCATGCCCGCCCAGGCCTGCGCGATGCGGACGCCCCCCAACCCCGGAAAGGTCGCGGCAAAGTCGCGCGCCAGCCGCGCAACCCGCCCCGCATGGGGGCGCGGGTCCAGCACGCGCATCGCCTCAAACGGGGATGGCGTATCGCCGGACCAGCGCCGTGGCGTGCCCCATGCATCGGGATATCCTTTTGGCGCAAAGGGTTTATATGACGTTCCAAGCGGATCGGCCAGCAATTGGCGCGCGAACCCGCCAAAGGCACGGAACGCGTCCGGGCCGATGAACAATTCATGAAATCCCGACGGCGCAAGGCTAAATCCGCCATCCGCCCGCTTGCGCCACGCCAGACGGTCATCGACCGCACCGCCGGGGTTCACGCCGCCCATCGGCACGGTTGCGGCCACCGTCGCACGCACGGACAGTTGCGGGATCGTGACGCCGTGGTTGCGCAGAAACAGCGAAGACCACGCACCGCCCGCCAGCACGACCGACCCGCAGGCGATGGTGCCGTTTTCGGTGACGACCCCCGCGACCCGCCCCGCCGACAGATCCAGCGTGCGAACCGCGCAATCCTCGATGATCGTGGCACCCGCAGCCACCGCCGCCTGCGCAAACCGCGGCACCGTGACCCAGGGTTCGGCGCGGTAATCGGTCGGTGTGTACAGCGCCCCCGCCCAGCGGCGTGCCGCCCCGGGTAATTGCGCGGCCACCTGATCTGCCGACAGGATGCGGCTGGACACTTGATAAGGTGCCGCCTGATCCAGCCAGTCACGATAGCGCGCCAGTGCGGCATCGTCCTGGGCCAGATACAGCGTGCCGGTTTGTGCCAGACCGATATCGCCCGCTTCTGCCGCCAGTCCGGGCCACATCGCCTGTGCGTCCAGCATGATCGGCAGTTCGGCGATGTCACGCCCCTGCGCGCGGATCCAGCCCCAGTTGCGGCTGGATTGTTCGCCGGCGATCCGGCCCTTTTCCAGCAACACGCAGGGAACCCCCGCGCGGGCCAGTTCCCAGACTGTCATCACACCGATGATGCCACCGCCGATGACCACCACCTCTGTCCGGGGCGGCAGCGGTGCGTCGAAACGCTGTGGCGTGCGCGCGGTGATCGGCCCGGTCATTGCGCCAGATCGTCGATCAGGCGCGCGATAAACGCTTCACCGGCGGCAAATTGTGCAGTGCTGATAAATTCGTTCGGCTGGTGCGCCTGCGCGATATCGCCCGGCCCCACGACGCAGGCCGAATAGCCACGTTCCTGAAACTGCCCGGCTTCTGTTCCATAGCTGACGACATGGTTGCCGTTGTCGCCGGTCAGGCGTCGGGCCAATTCTTCGGCGCGGCCCTGTGGTTCGGGTGCCAGCCCCGGCAGGCCGAAATAGGCGTCGACCGTGATCCGGCAGGATGGCTGGATCGCCTGCATTTCAGCCTCTATCCGTTTGACTTCGCTCAGGAATAGCTGACGCCAGTCATCCACATTTTCGCCCGGCACGGTGCGGAACGACAGGTCGAACCGGCAGTCGGCGGCGGTGATGTTATGCGCCGTGCCGCCGTTGATCCGCCCGACATGCGCCGACGTATAGGGCGGCACGAATGCAGCGGCGAGGTCGGATGGCACCGCTGCCGCGCGTTCGGCATTCACCCGGTTTGCCCAGTCGATCAACCGGGCGGCCTGCATCACCGCGCTGACGCCAATATCGATGCGTGAAGAATGAACCTCAAACCCTTGGACATGAACAGAAAACCCAATCCCACCCTTGTGCGCGGTCACGACCTGCATCATCGACGGCTCGCCCACCAGCACGGTATCGGCGCGCGGCAGGCCGTGGCTGACCATATGGTCGATCATTGGCGGCGCGCCCAGACAGCCGATCTCTTCGTCATAGGACAGCGCGATCTGCAAGGGCCGCTTGATCCCGCGTGCCAGCGCCAGCGGCACGGCGGACAGGGCCAGCGCATCGAATCCTTTCATGTCGCAGGTGCCGCGTCCGAACAGTTTGCCATCGCGTTCGGTCACGACAAACGGGTCGGTGTCCCAGTCCTGACCGTCGACCGGCACCACATCGGTATGGCCCGACAGGACGACCCCGCCATCCACCTGCGCCCCGACATGCGCATAAAGGGCCGCCTTGGTGCCGTCGGCATTGGGCACACGCACGCTGTCGACGCCGTAATCTTTCAGGTAATCCTCAACGAAATCAATCAGATCCAGATTGCTGTCACGGCTGATCGTGGGAAAACCCACAAGGCGGTCCAGCAGGTCACGGGCGGTCAGGGTCATGGGATGCTCCGGTCAGGTGCGCCTATCCTGCGCCTGCCCCGCGCCGGGTTCAAGGCCGCCAGTGATCCCCGACCCAGGGTGTTGGCCGGATATAGTGCCGCAGGTAGCGCCACAGGCTGCCACCCCTGTCGCGTTGGCCGATCGCACGCAGATGCGCCAGCGGACTGCGGGGCGGGACGGCATCGCTCCACCTGCCGTCGATGGCGTCCTGCGGGTTCAGGTGACCGGCAAAGATCACGATGCGCGTGTCCTTTGGCAATTTCGGGGCCAGCAGGTAGTTCAGCGGAAACGGACGGCGACAGTTGCGCCGAAAATGCGCGACCCAGCCGTCGGGAAAGAATTTCACGCCGCCCGGCGCATTGCGGGTCACGAACCGCTGCTCGTAGCGGTATTCGTCGGCGATCCCCTTGGGGTCGGTCTTGAACAGTGTCTGCAGGGGCAACAGCCCGCCCGCAGGAAACCGGAACACGCTGGTCTGCCCCAGCTTTTCAAACGCCACCACACGGTTGCGGGTCAGGATGACATCATCGGGCGCGCCGTGCTCGAAAAACGGATCAAGCGATCCCGTCACGATCACATCCAGATCCAGAAACAGCACCGGCCCCGTCAGCGTGCCCAGCTTTGGCCCCCAAAGCCGCGATTTGGGCCAGATGCCCGTCTTGGCCTTGGGAATTTCATAATCGATTTCGGGCAAGGGCTGGCAATCGACCTCTGGCCGGATGCCGGTCGGATCGTCGCAAAAGCAGGTAAAACTGAATGGTGGCGTGATGTTGCGTGCAACCATGCCATACAGCCGGTCGATATAGAGCGGGCCGTATTTCGTGCCCCAATTGATGCAAATGACCTGTTTGACGGACATGGGATGCCTTTCGTTTGGCCCGTTATGGCGCGGGAACCAGTGCAAGACCAGCCCGGCAAGGTGGACCTTGCGTCAACCGATCTTTGGGACTTGCGGCGTGTCAAAACCCTGTTACCGTTCTGTAACAGAAACGGGTTGCGCCAATGACAACCCGGCCAGACATTCCGAACCGGGGAGGTTCGCCCATGCCCAACGGGGCACCGGCCGTGCTTGATGTGCAGGGTCTCAAAACTGTTTTCCGTGTCCGCGGCGGCGAAGTGCATGCTGTCAACGACGTCAGCTTTGATCTGGCGGCGGGCGAACTGTTGGGCGTCGTCGGCGAAAGCGGGTCCGGTAAATCCGTGACCATGATGTCGCTGCTGGGCCTGCTGCCGTCACCCCCCGCCGACGTGCGCCAAGGCCGGGTGACGTTCGAAGGTCAGGATTTGCTTCAGGTGTCCGACAGCAAGCTGCGCGCCGTGCGCGGCGGGCGCATTGGATTCGTGTTTCAGGACCCGATGACATCGCTGAACCCCGTTTTCACCGTGGGCTATCAGATCATTGAAACCCTGCGCGCCCATATGGGTCTGTCGAAATCCGCAGCGCGCGACCGCGCGCAGGAACTGCTGGAACTGGTCGGCATCCCGTCCGCCCGCGACCGGCTGAACGATTACCCACACCAGTTTTCCGGCGGGATGCGCCAGCGCGTGATGATCGCCATCGCCCTTGCCTGCGATCCAAAGGTGCTGATCGCGGATGAACCGACCACCGCGCTGGATGTGACGATTCAGGCGCAGATCATCGAACTGATGAAGGATCTGCGCGACAAGCTGGGGATGGCCGTCATCTGGATCACCCACGATCTGGGCGTCATCGCGGGCATCGCGGACCGCGTGATGGTCATGTATGGCGGTCAGGTGGTCGAACAGGCGCCGGTGCGCGACCTGTTCCGCAACCCCAAACATCCCTACACGCAGGCGTTGCTGACGACGATTCCGAAACTCAGCGCCGAACGCGTCCGCCGTCTGACGATCATCGAAGGCCAGCCGCCCATTCTGGGCGAAGCCCCGACCGCCTGTTCGTTCCGTGACCGATGTCCAAAGGCAGTGGCGATCTGCGCACAGCAGAACCCGCCGCGTTTTGATTTCGGCGCAGGCCATGACGCCGCCTGTTTTGTCGCAGCGGAGACCCGCGATGCTGGATGACACCACCCCGCTGGTCCGTATCCGCGACCTGAAAATGCATTTTCCGATTTATTCGGGCATGCTGCGGCGACAGACCGGCGCGGTCAAGGCGGTGGACGGCGTCAGTTTCGACATCAAACGCGGCGAAACACTTGGCCTTGTTGGGGAATCCGGTTGCGGCAAATCCACCTGCGGGCGCGCCGTGCTACGGCTCTATGACATCACCGACGGCAGTATCCAGATTGACGGCGTGGAAATCGGCAACGCGGGTCAATCCGCGTTGCGCCCCCTGCGGCCCGCCATGCAGATGGTGTTTCAGGACCCGCAAGCATCGCTTAACCCGCGCATGACGGTCGAGGCGATCATCCGTGAACCGCTGGACGAACACACCACACTGTCCAAGACCGACAAGGCGCAAAAGGTGCTGGACCTGATGGACGCCGTCGGCTTGAACCGACGGTTTGCAAAGCGTTATCCGCATACCTTTTCGGGCGGACAGCGACAACGCATCGGAATCGCGCGGGCGCTGGCATTGAACCCGAAATTCATCGTCTGCGACGAACCCATCGCGGCGCTGGACGTGTCGATTCAGGCGCAGGTCGTCAATCTGCTGGAAGATTTGCAGGAACAATTCGGCCTGACCTATCTGTTCATCAGCCATGATCTGTCCATGGTGCGCCATATCGCGCAGCGCATCGCGGTGATGTATCTGGGCAAGGTCGTGGAACTGGCCCCCCGCGACCCACTGTATGACGCGCCACTGCATCCCTACACCCGCGCGCTGCTGTCCGCCGTGCCCGAACCCGATCCCGCAATCAGCCAGACCCGCAAACGTGTGGTCCTGCAGGGCGATGTGCCGTCACCTGCCAACCCGCCGGATGGCTGCAATTTCTGTACCCGATGCCCCGCCGTGATGGACGTCTGCCGGCGCATCGACCCGACCTTTCAAGAGGTGGAACCGGGGCGCTTTGTCGCCTGCCACCTTTATGAAAACCACGCCTCCAAGACCGAAAAGGCAGAGGCACATGCAAACCAGCAAGGGAGTTAACGCATGAAACTGAAAACAATTCTGATGGGCGCGATTGCGACCATGGGGACCGCCCCCATGGTGTTCGCAGATGCCCACGAAGGAGAACGCGGCCGCGACGGTCTGGTCAACATCATCTACTGGCAAGCACCGTCGATCATGAACCCGTTCCTGTCGGGCGGCACAAAGGACGTGGAAGCCGCCAGTCTGGTGCTGGAACCGCTGATGCGCTTCAACGAAACCGGTGAAATCGTGCCGTGGCTGGTCAACGAGGTGCCGACGGTCGAAAACGGTGGCGTCACCGAAGACCTGATGCAGATCACCTATAACATCACCGAAGGTCTGACATGGTCGGACGGCACGCCGTTCACATCCGCCGACGTGAAATTCACCTATGACTACTGCACAGCCGAAGGCGGCGGTTGCGCACAGGCGACAAAATTCGACGGCATCGACAGCGTCGAAACCCCGGACGATCTGACCGTGGTGGTGAACTTTTCAGCCGCAACGCCTTATCCCTATTCGGCGTTCAACGGTGCTGAAAGCCCAATCATTCAGGCCGCACAATTCGCGGATTGCCTCGGGCCAAAGGCACCTGAATGCACTGACCAGAACTTTATGCCGATCGGAACGGGGCCGTTTGTGGTGACGGATTTCCGCACCAATGACGTCATCCAGCTCGAAGCGAACCCGAACTACCGCGACCCCAACAAGCCCGCCTTTGCCACCGTCACGCTGAAAGGCGGCGGCGATGCCACGGCTGCTGGTCGTGCGGTCATGGAAACCGGCGAATTCGACTACGCCTGGAACCTGCAACTGGCCCCCGACGTGATCGCGTCGATGGAACAGGGCGGCATGGGTGTGCCGGTCGCGGGCTTCGGCACGCTGGTCGAACGCATCATGCTGAACAACACCAACCCCGATCCATCCCTGCCCGACGACGAACGGTCCGTCATCCGCCCGCATCCGTTCCTGAGTGATCCGGCGGTTTACAACGCCATGTCGATGGCCATCGACCGCCCGCTGCTGGTCGAGGTCGGTTACGGTCAGGCCGGACGCGTCACCTGCAACTGGGTGCCCGCACCGGATCTTTACGCCTCTACCTCTATGACCTGCGACACGCAGGACATTGATGGCGCCAACGCCATGCTGGAAGAGGCGGGTTACGTGGACACCGACGGTGACGGTATCCGTGAAACACCCGACGGTCAGCCCATGCAGATCCTGTATCAATCGTCGACCAACGCCGTCCGTCAGGATTTTCAGGCGCTGATCAAGGATTGGTGGGAACAGATCGGCCTTGGCGTGGAACTACGCAACATCGACAGCTCGGTGTTCTTTGGCGGTGATCCGGGTTCGCCCGACACGTTCCAAAAGTTCTATGCCGACGTGGAAATGTATGCCAACAACTTCCCCGGCACCGATCCGCAGGCCTATCTGGGCAACGGCAAATGCGACGCCGCACCGACACCCGACAGCCAGTGGCAGGGTGAAAACATCAGCCGTTTCTGCATGGAAGAATACGACGCCCTGCATGACGAGCTGTCACAGACCGCCGATCTGGAAGAACGCGGTCGCATCGCCCGCGAACTCAACGACATGGCCGTCCAGAACGGGATGATGATCCCGCTGGTCGATCGCGGTCGTCTGTCCGCCCATGCCAACAGCCTGGGTGGCGTGGTTCTGAACACATGGGATTCGGAACTGTGGAACGCGGCTGACTGGTATCGCACCGGCGACAACCGCTGAACATACTGCGCGGGCGGGCCATGCAGGCCCGCCCGTATTTCCCCGAACACACTTCGCCAAGGCGCCAGACATCATGCTGACCTACACCATCAGGCGGTTGCTGATTTCCATTCCGACGCTTTTGCTGATTGCATTCGTGATCTTCATGCTGCTGGAACTCGCACCCGGCGACCCCATGGCATCCATGCCGCTGACCATCCCCGCAGAGGTCAAGCAACAGATGCGCGAAGCACTGGGGTTAGGAGAGCCGTGGTGGGTCCGCTTTCCGCTGTGGCTGAAACAATTCTTCATCGTCGAACCCGCCTATTGGATCGACAGTATCTTTGGCACCGATCTGGCTGCCGGTCAGCAACGCATCATCAGTTTCCAGTCGCGCAGTCCGGTGTTCGACACGATTGCGCAGCGCCTGCCGCAGACAATCTGGGTCGTGGGCATGTCCTATGTGGTGGGGGTGCTGATTGCCTTGCCCGTCGGGATCATCAGCGCCTATCGCCAGTATTCCGTGTTCGATCAGGCGGGCACATTCGTGTCGATGATCGGGTTTTCGGTGCCGCCGTTCTTTTCGGGCGTGCTGCTGATTGTCATCTTCTCTGTCTCGCTGGGCTGGCTACCGTCGATCTACGACACCACCCATCAGGTCCGCGACTGGGACAGCTTTGTCTTTCAGCTGCGCCAGATGGTGATGCCCGTCATGGTGCTGGCGTTGCAGACCACAGCACAGATCAGCCGCTACATGCGCGCCGCCATGCTGGATAATCTCGGTCAGGATTACGTCCGCACGGCCCGCGCCAAGGGGATGTCCGAACGGGTCGTCGTGCTAAAGCACGTGCTGCGCAATTCGATGATCCCCGTCATCACCGTAATCGCGCTTGGCATCCCTTCGATCTTTGGCGGGGCAATCATCACCGAACAGATCTTCAAGGTGAACGGTCTGGGCCAGTTGCTGATCATCGCGCTGCAAGGCAACGACATCCCGATGGTCATGACGCTGACCTTTCTGTTCGCGGTGCTGATCGTGATGTTCAACCTGATTGCCGACGTGCTTTATGGCGTCTTCGACCCAAGGATCCGCTATGATTGAACGTGCCGCAAATCCGCCCCTGCCAGCGGGCGACCCGACAACGCCGGACAGCATCCCGCGCGAACGCAACCAATGGTGGGATGTCTGGGATCAGTTCCGCACGCACAAGGGCGCGATGGCGGGCCTGTTCTTTTTGCTGGGGATCACCCTGTTCTGCCTGATCGGTCCCCTGCTGTGGGGCGTGGACCCCAATACGCTGGATATCCGCAACAAGGATCTGCGGCCCGTCGTAAACGCGCTGTGGGGCGTGGAAAAGGTGTCGTGGGCACATCCCTTTGGCACCGACAATCTGGGCCGCGATATCATGGCGCAAACCATGCAGGGCGGGCGCATCAGTCTGGCCGTGGGCTGGACCGCGATGATCCTTGCCATCGTGATCGGCACCTTTGTCGGGGTGATCGCGGGCTATTTCCCGCGCCTTGACGGTTTGCTGATGCGCCTGACGGACCTGTTTCTTGCACTGCCTTTGCTGCCGCTGTTGCTGGTGATGATGCTGCTGTTCCGCGATCCGCTGCGCGCGGCATTCGGGCCGGAACAGGGTATTTTCATCCTGATCGTCATCGGCATCGGCATCACAAGCTGGATGCAGACCGCGCGGATCGTGCGTGGCGACGTGCTGGCGCTGAAGGAACGCGAATACGTGCTGGCCGCGCGGTCCATCGGCACCCCCAGCCGCCGCATCATCACGCGGCACCTGCTGCCGAACGTGCTATCGCCCATCATGGTCAGCGCCACACTGGGCCTTGCCACCGCGATCATCACGGAATCCGCGATCTCTTTTCTGGGGCTCGGATTTCCGCCGGATTATCCGACGTGGGGCAAGCTGTTGGCCGACGCCGTGCCCCGCATGGTCAGTTTTCCCGAAAGAGTGATCTGGCCCGGTTTGGCAATTTCCTTGACCGTGCTGGCGGTGAACTACATCGGTGATGGGCTGCGCGATGCATTGGACCCACGTATCCGCGGCACATAGTTTCGCCCCTGTGGCGCACCCGCGCGCGCGCGCCACAACCAAAGGCTGACCATGACCCACACCACCCGCGACCTGACAACCGGACCTGTCTGGCGCGCTTTGGCACGCCTGTCAGCGCCCATGATGATCGGCATCATGGCGACACTGTCTGTCGGGCTGGCAGATGCGTATTTTCTGGCACAACTGGGCGGCGCACCGCTGGCCGCAGTCGGATTCATCTACCCCGTGACAGCGACCGTCACATCGCTGTCCATCGGGCTAAGTGCCGGGGCAAACGCCACCGTCAGTCAGGCCATCGGCGCCAAAGCACAGGACCGCAACCCGACGCGCATCGGCCTGCATGCCGTGGGCCTTGGGCTGGTGCTGGCGCTGATCGTGTCGGGCCTGATCTTTGTCACATACCCCACGCTTTTTGCCCTGCTGGGCGCCCAAGATGACGCCGCCGCCGAAATCGCGCTGTTCATGCCGTGGTGGTGCGCCGCGTTTCCGTTTCTGGTGGTTCAGATGCAGGTCAGCGCGCTGTTTCGCGCCCACGGCAGTTCTGTCGTGCCTGCGGTTTTGCTGACTGTCGGCGCTATCGTGAACATAGCGCTTGACCCGTTGCTGATCTTTACCGCAGGCCTTGGGACCGAAGGTGCTGCACTGGCCACCTTTATCGCGCGGGCATCCTTTGCCGTGCTGGGGGTCGGTTACGCGGTCCGGACAGGCGTGCTGGTCTGGTGCCCCAATGTCACCCGCGATCTGTGGTGGTCAATCAAGGAATTGTTCAAGGTCGGCGGCCCGGCCGCCTTTTCCAACGCCATCAACCCGGCAGGCATGGCCGCCGTCACCGCCGCCGTCGCGACCGTCGGCACAGAAGCCGTGGCAGGATTCGGCGCGGCAACACGGGTGCAACAGCTTGCACTGGTGCCGATGCTGGCGCTGTCGGCAGGCATTGGCCCCATCGTCGGGCAAAACTGGGGTGGCGGCGACACATCCCGCGCGGCCCAAGCATTGCAGGCGGCATTGGCATTCTGTGTCTGCTACGGTGTGGCGATCGGGGTGGCGTTGTTCATGTTCGCAAGCACCCTCTCCGATTGGTTGGCGTCCGCCGGACCCGCCGCGGATTATGCCGCGATCTATTTGCGGATCGTCGGCTGGTCCCTGTTCGGCTACGGATTCGTGGTGGTCATCAACGCCGCGATGAACGCAAGATCGCGGGCGGTCTGGTCGATGGTCCTGTCGCTGGGCCGGATCGGGCTGTTCTACATCCCCTTGGCGTGGCTGGGCGTCAGCCTGATGGATTTCAAGGGCATCACACTGGCCGCAGCCGCCGCCAATGTCGCCGCAGCCACCGTCGGCGTGTTTTTTGCAGCGCGCCTTGGCCTGTTCCGCGCCACCAACCTGCGCATGACATTTGCCTAAGACCTGACTTTCACAACAATGCGGGTCAGGCGATATGTTTGCGCAGGCGCTGCACCATGAACCAGACGCCAAGCAACACCAGTGGCGTTACAATGGCGGCCATCGTGGTCTTGCTGATGTCCAACGTGGATTCCAGCGGTCCGGTGACATAAAGCACAAGGTTCACGGCGTAATAACTGATCGCAACGGTGGACAGACCTTCGACCGTGCGTTGCAGGCGCAGTTGCATGTCAGACCGTTTGTCCATGCTTTTCAGCAGGTCACGGTTCTGCGCGGACCGGTCCACATCGACGCGCGTGCGCAGCAGATCGCCCGCCCGCAGTGCCCGATCGGACATCGCTTTCAGCCGCGCTTCGGTCGATTTGACCGTCCGCATCGCGGGATCGAAACGTCGCATCATGAATTCACCAAAGGTCTGGCGCCCCTCGAACCGGGTTTCGCGCAGGACCGCGATGCGCTGGTTGACGATGGTTTCATAGGCGCCCGTCGCCCCGAACCGGAACGCTGACTTTGCAACGATGTTTTCCAGCTCTGACGATACGCGCAGCAGGTCGTGCAGCAGCTCTGCCGGTTCGGTGACCGTGCCGCACATCTGTTCCACCAGATGCGTCAACCGCCCGTCGATCTGCGCCATGTCGCGCGACATATCACGCGCCCGGCTTAGCCCCAGCATCGACATCGCCTTATAGGTTTCAATCTCGCACAGCCGTTGCACCACGCGGCCCGTCCGCCGTTCGCCCGATTCAGGGCGGGCAAAAACCGCGATCCGCATATGACCGGCTGTGTCGATCCGGAAATCCGACGCGATCACCAGTTCGCCATCCAGCACCCGACTGATGGCAAGGCTTTCAGGCACGAACCACTCGTCGATCTTGTCGGTGATTCCATCATCATCTTCTGAAAGTTCGATCCGGATCAGCGCGGATGTGATGCGCACGCCCGGCGCCTCCGACAGCCATGCCTCGGGAAACATATCGAACGTTTTTCCGTCGAACGGACGTTCGGCCGTGCCGCTACCAAAAATGGTGAATGTCACGAATTCCGTGTGGCTTTCCCATTTCAGCAAATGTTTGCCCAGATAGCCGGAATAATGCGTGGCCCCCGGCTGGGGATGCTGCGCGCCGTAGCGGTCCAGAAGCTGGATCAGATGCGCCCTGTCGGCATCGCGGTCCCGGCCTGCGGCGTTCTGCGCAGGCTTGATCGCCAGATAGGCAGCACGCGCCGGGGCCGCGACCGCAGGAAAGGGCCGCGCATGCAGCTCGTTTGCCATTGTATAGCGCAGGGGGTGGTCGGAAATCGGCGGCATGATACGTCCTGTCTGGTCTTGTTGTGGATCAGCTTAGCGACGCCGATTGACAGGTAAAGCGAAAAACTCAATCGCCAGAATGACTTAGCGGCGCACGGTGGTATACCGTACGCCGCCTCACAATTCGTTAATTTCGAAAAACCGTTAGATCACAACCACATCCAACGGCGGAAAGCCATTGAATGACACACTGGAATAGGTCGAGGTATAGGCCCCGGTGTTGCGGATCAGCACCCGGTCGCCGCTGGCCAGCGTCAAGGGCAGTTGCATCGGGCGCTTTTCGTACAGCACATCGGCACTGTCACACGATGGCCCCGCCATGATGCACGGCCCCGTCGCGTCACCGTCGCGGTCGGTTTCGAACTGGTAGCGGATCGCCTCGCCTTCGGTTTCGGCCAGACCGGAAAAACGCCCGATGGACAGATAGACCCAGCGATGCACGTCGCGGTCCGACTTGCGGCTGACCAGCATCACCTCTGACACGATCACGCCCGCCTCTGCCACCATGCCGCGGCCGGGTTCGGCCATTATGCGGGGGATGTCGCCAAAGGTTTCGGTCACCAGCGCGATGACGCGGGCGGCGTAATCCGTCGGTGCCTCGATGGCTTCACCGTAGAACGCAGGAAAGCCGCCACCGATGTTCAGCAAGGTCAGGTCGTGCCCCGCATCCTTGGCGCGTTTCCAGATCACCGACAGCTGGTCCAGCGTCGGTTTCCACATTTCCGCCCGGCGGGTCTGCGACCCGACGTGGAACGACAATCCGACCGGGGTCAGACCGACCGATGTGGCGTAATCCAGCATGTCCAGCGCCATGTCGCTGTCGCAGCCGAACTTGCGTGTCAGCGGCCAATCGGCTTCGGATGTTTCCACGATCAGACGGATATAGACCTGCGCGCCGGGGGCGTTGGCGGCGATCTTGTCCAGCTCTTCGGGGGCATCGGCTGCGAACAGCGTGATGCCTTTGCCGTGCGCCCATGCGATGTCTGACGCGCGTTTGATCGTGTTGCCAAAGCTGATGATGTCGGGGGTCGCACCCGCATCCAGACACATCTGGATCTCACCCTTGGACGCCGCATCGAAATGCGATCCCAATTCGGCCAGCCGCGTCAGAATTTCAGCAGCCGGGTTCGCCTTGACGGCGTAATGGATATCGGCGTGGCCCAAACCGGCCTTCAGCGCGCGATACTGGTCCTCGACCCGGTCCACATCGATCACAAGGGTGGGACGGTCGAAATCCTGACCGGCAACCCATGCATCAAGCTTTGGGGTGGGGACGCGAACAGGCGCTGCGGCGCCAACGAATGCAGTCATGGTCATCTCCAGTAGACCCGGCCATTGAATGGGACAACCCCATGCGAGACCGCTCAGTTCCAAGGGAGACGTTACCGTCGCTACAGGGGTCATACAAACCGACCCGGATGCGCGTGCGTTGGCGTCTATATTTGCGCATCTGAGGCAAAGCGAACCGCCATTCAAGTGAAATTTTCACGCCGCCACAAATATTTTGCACCGCGACGGCAGGCCTTGTAACACAGCGGTATGGGACGCCTGATTTTATTGAACAAACCTTTTGATATGCTGTCGCAATTCACCGATGCCCGGTCACAGACACAACGTCGCACCCTGTCCGAATGCGGCCTGCCAACGGGCGTTTATCCGGCCGGGCGATTGGACCGCGACAGCGAAGGGCTGTTGTTGCTGACCGACGACGGAAAACTGCAGGCGCGCATCGCGGACCCGCGTTACAAGGCACCGAAAACGTATCTGGTGCAGGTCGAAGGCGACCCTGCGGATTCGGACCTTGCCCCGCTGCGGTCTGGCGTCACGCTGAAAGACGGACCAACCCGTCCCGCGCAGGTGCGCCGCATCGCGGCACCCGCCCTGTGGGACCGCAATCCGCCGGTGCGGTTTCGCAAATCGGTGCCTGACTGCTGGCTGGAAATCATCCTGACAGAAGGGCGCAATCGTCAGGTGCGCCGCATGACCGCGCATATCGGGTTTCCCACCCTGCGGCTGGTGCGCTGGCGGATCGGCGATTGGTCACTGGCCGGGGTATCCCCCGGCACCTGGATCGATGCCGGGGCAGATCACGCCTAGTTTTCGCCGATGATCAGCAATTCGCCGTCCACCTTCTTGCCGTTGCGGGTAATCCCTGCGTTCTCGTCCAACGCGGCGATGCCCCGGATTGCGTCCGGTGTGCCGGATTGGGCGGCACGGGTCCCGATGAATTTGCCGTCCGCCGTTCCACGCAAAACGATGGTGCCTTCAGTATCGGTTTTCAGGGTGCCGTCATAGGTGGTGGCAAAGTTGTTGGGCGCACCGCGTCCGATGGACGATCCACGCCCGCCCAGATCAATATCGCCGTCGACATCAATGATGCGTCCGGTCTTTTCATTGTCACCAACAAGACCAAAGATATTGGTGATATCCCCAGCCACTGTTCCGCGTGCAAAATCGGCCGTTAGCTTGGCATCACCAATGAAATTAAGGTCATCCGCATCGGTTCCGACCTTGTTTTCAATGTAAAATCCGCCCGGCCCCTTAAAGGTCGCGCCGCCGCTTTTCGGCATCGCATCGAACTTGGTCGGGGACAGGTCATCCAGTTGCTCTACGGTGGCTTCAAAAGCGTTCACCTTTGTTTCCACATAGTCGCGGTCTATGCTGACCCCCTTGCTGCTTCCGCAGGCGGTGAGGGCAAAAAGGCATCCACAGGTCACGATAATACGGCAGGACATGAAAAGACTCCGTTGAAAAATTGATGGTACGTATGCGTGTCACATCACCCGGCGCAAACGCGCCGGGTGATGTGACGTCATCAGTCGATCTTGGGCAGCAGGGTTTCCAGCGATTGCTTGGCGTCGCCATAAAACATCCGCGTGTTGTCCTTAAAGAACAGCGGGTTTTCGATCCCCGAATACCCGGTCCCCTGCCCGCGCTTGGACACGAACACCTGTTTGGCGCGCCACACTTCCAGCACCGGCATCCCCGCGATGGGGCTGTTGGGATCGTCCTGTGCGGCGGGGTTCACGATGTCATTGGACCCGATCACGATCACCACGTCGGTGGACGGGAAATCGTCGTTGATCTCGTCCATTTCCATGACGATGTCGTAGGGCACCTTGGCTTCGGCCAGCAGCACGTTCATGTGGCCCGGCAGACGCCCCGCGACGGGGTGAATGGCGAACCGCACGTTCTTGCCCTGCGCGCGCAGTTTTGTGACCAACTGGCTGACCGCCTGCTGCGCCTGCGCGACCGCCATGCCGTAGCCCGGCACGATGATGACACTGTCCGCTTCGTTCAGCGCGGTGGCGACACCGTCGGCATCAATGGCGATCTGTTCGCCCTCGACCGCCATCTGTTCGCCCGCCGGACCACCAAAGCCACCCAGAATGACGCTGACAAAGCTGCGGTTCATCGCCTTGCACATGATATACGACAGGATCGCACCGGACGAACCGACCAGCGCGCCGACCACGATCAGCAGATCGTTGCCAAGGCTGAAACCGATCGCCGCCGCCGCCCAGCCGGAATAGCTGTTCAGCATCGACACCACGACCGGCATGTCCGCGCCGCCGATGCCCATGATCAGGTGATAGCCGATGAACAGGGCCGCCAGCGTCATGATGAACAATGGCAGGAACCCGCCCGTGTTGAAATACCAGACCAGACACAGCAGCGACACCGCCGCCGCGCCCGCGTTCAGCATGTGACCGCCCGGCAGTTTCGCCGCCGCCGTATTTACCCGTCCCGCCAGCTTGCCATAGGCGATGACCGACCCGGTAAAGGTCACGGCCCCGATAAACACGCCAAGGAACAGTTCAACCCGTAGAATATTGATTTCGACCGGTGATTTATGCGCAAGCATCCCGGCGAAACCCTGCAACAGCTCTTGTTCGAGCGGGTCCATGCCCAGCACGCGGTTCAGTTCGATATGCGCGATAAAACCGACCAGCACGGCAGCCAGACCCACAAGGCTGTGCATCGCCGCAACCAGTTCCGGCATCTGCGTCATCTGCACCTTGGTCGCCAATTGATAGCCGATGATGCCGCCACCGATGATCATCAAAAGCGACAGCAACCAGTAGCCCGCACCGGGACCGACCAGCGTGGCCGCGACGGCCAGTGCCATGCCGGCGATGCCGTACCAGACCGCGCGCTTGGCGCTTTCCTGCCCCGACAAGCCGCCAAGCGACAGAATGAAAAGGATCGCTGCGACGACATAGGCCGCTGTTGTGAAACCGAATTCCATGATCGCTACTCCCTCAGGACTTCTGGAACATGGCAAGCATGCGCCGTGTGACGAGGAAGCCCCCGAAGATGTTGATGCCGGTCATGAACACCGCCAGCGCCGCCAGCAGCACCACAAGGAACGACCCCGACCCGATCTGGACAAGCGCGCCCAGAATGATGATCGACGAAATGGCGTTGGTCACGGCCATCAGCGGCGTGTGCAGGCTGTGCGCCACGCCCCAGATCACCTGAAAGCCCACGAAAACCGCCAATACGAACACGATGAAATGCTGCATAAAGCTGGCAGGCGCCACCAGACCGACCAGCAGCAGGATCGCGCCACCGATGGCCAGCAGGCCGACTTGGGTCTTGGTTTCCTGTTTGAACGCCGCGATTTCGTTTGCCCGCTTTTCGGCAGGCGTCAGTTCTTTTGGCTTTTCTTTTTTCGGCTGCGCCGCAATGGCGGCGATTTTGGGCTTGGGCGGCGGATAGGTGATGTCGCCCGCATGGGTCGCGGTGGCACCCCGGATCACGTCGTCATCCATGTTGTGATTGATCTGGCCGTCCTTGTCCGGCGTCAGATCGGTCAGCATGTGCCGCACATTCGTGGCATACAGCAGCGACGATTGTGTCGCCATGCGGCTGGGGAAATCGGTGTAGCCCACGATGGTCACGCCGTTTTCGGTGACGATCTTTTCGTCCTTGACCGTCAGCTTGCAGTTGCCGCCGCGTTCGGCGGCAAGGTCGATGATGACCGACCCCGGTTTCATGGCCTTGACCATGTCCTCGGTCCACAATTCCGGCGCGTCGCGCCCGGGGATCAGCGCCGTTGTGATGACGATATCCATATCGGGCGCGATTTCGCGGAATTTCTTCAGCTGCGCTGCGGCGAATTCAGGCGACGACACGGCGGCGTAACCGCCCGTCGCGGACCCGTCCTGCTGTTCTTCGGTAAAATCAAGGAACACGAATTCCGCACCCATCGATTCAACCTGTTCGGCCACTTCGGGCCGCACGTCGAACGCATAGGTGATCGCCCCCAGCGACGTCGATGTCCCGATGGCGGCCAGACCGGCGACACCCGCGCCGACGACCAGCACCTTGGCCGGTGGCACCTTGCCTGCGGCCGTCACCTGTCCGGTGAAGAAACGACCGAAATTGTTGCCCGCTTCGATCACCGCGCGGTAGCCCGCGATATTGGCCATCGACGACAGCGCGTCCATCTTTTGCGCGCGCGAAATGCGCGGCACCATGTCCATGGCAATGACCGTCGCGCCCTGCCCGCGTGCCTGTTCCAGCAACGCGTCGTTCTGGCCGGGATAGAAGAATGAAATCAACGTCTGACCGTCGCGCAGCAGCGTCACTTCATCATCTGACGGGGGGCGGACCTTTGCCACCACATCGGCCTGCGCGAACAGGGCGGCGGCGTCATCGACCACGGTGACACCGGCGTCGCGATACGCGTCGTCGGTAAAACCGGCCTTGGCACCTGCGCCGGACTGGATCAGGCAGTCATGCCCGAGTTTTTGCAAATCCTTGGCAGAGGCGGGTGTCATGGCGACACGGGCTTCGGTGTCGTAGGTTTCGGTCGGTGCGCCGATTTTCACAGATGTGGTCCCCCTTTAGATCATCACGCCAGTGTTAGACTGCGCAATTTTATTTCACAAGACGCCGGTTGCGGTAACGTTCAGACCCATCGGCGCGTGCGGGCGCAGTATTTTGCAAAGGCCGCACCGAATCCGCGCTGCAAGCGCTGTTCTTCGGCGATGATAAAGTGGCGGGTGATCCACCAGACAAAAACGGGCACCAGCAACAGACCCAGCGGCGCCTGCCAACGCAGGGCAAGCCCGGTCAGGATAATCGCATCGGCCAGATAGATCGGATTGCGTGACAGGGCGTAAATGCCATGATCCACCAGCGCATCGGGTTCCCTGTGTGGAATAACCGTTGTGCGCGCCCGGATCAGCGTCATTGCAGCCACAATCATCAGGGCGATTCCGGCCACCAGCAGCGCGGTTCCCAGATGCACGCTCCACACCGGGCCTGCGGTCCACAGGCTACGGCTGGCCCAGACCGCTGCGGCACACAAGGCCAGCCAGACCGGCGGCAGATCAATAAACCTCACGTGTCGTCACTCCTTGTTCCTTCTTACGCAATCCTTAGCATGGCGGCCAAACAGGGGGATAGGATGGAACATACAGGCAAACACGCGATCGTCACGGGCGGCGGCAGCGGGATCGGGCGCGGCATCGCATTGGCACTGGCAGAACAGGGCGCAGAGGTCACGATCACGGGCCGCCGGCTGGACGTGCTGGATCAGGTCGCGGCCACGCATGCGCGCCTGCATGCGCTGCAGATGGATGTGGCGGACGAAGCATCGGTGCGCGACGGGATCGCCGCTGCGGCACAAGCGCGCGGGCCAGTGCAGATCTGCATCGCCAACGCCGGAATTGCCGAAGGCGGCGCCTTTGCCAAGATCACGCTGGCGGACTGGCGGCGCACCATGGCCACCAATCTGGACGGGGTGTTCCTGACGTTTCAGGCGGCACTGGACACGCTGGACACCGACACGCCTGCCCGCATGATCGTGGTCAGTTCCATCGCCGGGGTGCGCGGGCTGAAAAACGCGATTCCCTATACCGCCAGCAAACATGCCGTCATCGGGCTGATGCGCGGTTTGTCCGAAGAATTCCTGGGCAAGCGGCCGATCACGTTCAACGCGCTGTGCCCCGGCTACGTCGATACCGATATCGTGCAGTCGCAACTTCCGGGATTGATGCGGAAATTCGACGTCGACCGCGCCGGGGCCGCAGCCATGGTGGCCCGCGCCAACCGCAGCCGCACCCTGCTGGAGGTGGACGAAACCACCGCCGCAATGCTGTGGCTGTGTTCGGACGCCGCGCGCAGCGTGAACGGCCAGACGATCGAGATATCCGGGGGGCAGGTCTGATGACCGATTTCAGCCGCACCAAGCCGCTGTTTCACCTGCCCGACGGAATGATCTATCTGGACGGCAATTCGCTGGGTCCCCTGCCAAAGGCGACGCCGGAGCGTGTCGCGCAAACCCTGACGCAGGAATGGGGCGAGATGGTCATTACAGGCTGGAACCGCGCCGGATGGATGGCGCAGCCGATGGCGCTGGGGGACCGGATCGGGCGGCTGATCGGGGCGGAACCGGGCCATGTGACGTTGGGCGATACCTTGTCGATCAAGGTGTTTCAGGCGCTGGCCGCCGCACTGGCAATGACCGACCGCAAGGTGATCCTGTCGGACAGCGGCAATTTTCCTTCCGATCTGTATATGGCCGAAGGGCTGATCGAGGCATTGGATCGCGGGTTGGAATTGCGCGTTGTCGCACCGGAAGATGTGGCCGATGCGTTCAGCGAGGATCTCGGCGTGCTGATGCTGACACAGGTGGATTACCGCACGGGGCGGCTGCACGACATGGCGGCGCTGACGGCACGGGCGCAGGCGCTGGGGATCATCACCGTCTGGGATCTGGCCCATTCGGCAGGCGCAATGGCCGTCGATGTGGCGGGCTGCGGTGCGGATTTCGCGGTCGGCTGCACATACAAATACCTGAACGGCGGGCCCGGCGCGCCGGCGTTCATCTATGTGGCACCGCGCCATGCGGATCAGGCGCGCCCGATCCTGTCGGGCTGGCTGGGGCACGGCGCACCATTCGCGTTCGAACGGGCCTACCGGCCCGGTGACAGGGTCGCGCGGATGCGGGTCGGCACGCCGCCGGTGATCCAGATGGCAGCACTGGACGCCGCGATGGACATCTGGGACACCGTCGACATGCAAGCGCTGCGCGCCGCATCAGTGGCGCTGTGCGAAAGGTTCATCGCGGGCGTGACAGCCGCCTGCCCCGACCTGACGCTGGCATCACCGCGCGATGCGCAGCACCGGGGCAGTCAGGTATCGTTCAGCCACCCGCAGGGTTATGCCGCGATGCAGGCCTGTATCGCGCATGGGGTCGTGGGTGATTTCCGCGCGCCCGACATCATGCGATTCGGGTTCACGCCGCTGTTCATCGACGCGGGCGACGTGGACCGGGCGGTCGCGGTGATCGCGGATGTGATGGCAAACCGGCTGTGGGATGATCCGCAGTATCAGGCTCGATCTGCCGTCACCTAGGCGGGACAAAATGTTTCGCATGCGAAACATGTTATGTCATCTTGGCATGGTTTGTTCATGCAGATGAACAGACCCCTGCCACAGACGCAAAAGGGGCGCCCGGTGGGCGCCCCTGTGTCGTGTTTTGGTAAGCAATCCGCAGGACGGATTAAGACCCGATGAACGCGTCCTAGCGTTCGCTCAACGCCTCTGACGAGCGGTAAAGCGGCTTTGTCAGATAGGACAGGATCGTCTTTTGTCCGGTGTGCAATTCGACCGTGGCCATCAGACCGGGGCGCATTTCGATGCGGGACTGGCGCACGCCCAGATTGTCCTGATCCACCCGCAGCATCACACGGTAATGCGGATCGCCGTCGGGGCGGCGTTCGTCCTTGAACGTGTCGGCGCTGACGGTCTGCACCTCGCCTTTCAACGAGCCATATATCGTATAGTCATAGGCGGTCAGTTTGACCGTTGCGTCCTGTCCGGTGGTGACACCGGAAATATCCTGCGGTTTGACGCGGGCTTCGACATAAAGCGCGTCGTCCAGCGGGATGATCTGGAAAATCTCCTCTCCGGGGCGGACCACGCCGCCGATGGTGGTGACGGCCATGTTGTTGACGACACCGCGCATGGGCGCGCGGATCACGGTGCGGTCCAGCTGGTCGCGGGCGATCTTGACCTCTTGTTCCAGCTTGGCCAGCAGTTGCAGTGTTTCCGAATATTCGGTGGCGCGGGCCAGATCGGCACCTGTCACGACCTCGTTGTATTTGATTTCGGCGTTGGCAAAGGCTTTGCGGGTGCGCGTGACTTCGATCAAGGCCACGATATCGCGCTTTAGCATGTCTTCCATCAGGGCCAGTTCGGTGCCGGTTTCTTCCATGATGCGGCGTGCGCCATCGACCTTGGACGCGTAATCGGCCTGACGGGCCGCCAGCAGGGCGCGTTCAGATGCCACGATACCGGGGCTGCCGTCCGCGATGTCGGCAGGCACCTCGAAATCGAACAGGCCCGCGATTTCCGCTTCCAGCCGCAGGCGGCGGATGTTGGCCGCGTTCATCTGTTCGGTCATGTCCTGCACGCTGGACACGAATTGCGTCCCTTCAAGCCGGGCCAGCACGTCGCCTTCTTCGACGGTATCACCTTCGGAGACGAGCAATTCGCCCAAGATGCCACCTTCGAAGTTCTGGATGATCTGCGGACGTGACGCGCTGACCACTTCGCCCGGCGCGCGGACAAGTTCATCAACCCAGGCGAATTTGGCCCAGCCGACAAAGATCAGCACCGTGGCGGCGACCAGCCAGATCGTCAGACTGGGGCCACGCATGGCGCCCTTGAATTCAGTATCTGCAAGAGCCATTACGATGCGTCCTTGTTCAAATGGGCAAGGACCTGATCGCGGGGTCCATCGACGGCAAGCCGCCCGTTGTGCAAGACCATGGTGCGGTCCGCCAGTTGCAGCAGCGCCATGCGGTGCGTGGCGACGATGACGGTGCGATCACGCAGCCAATCGTTCAACCGGCTTATCAGCGTGCTTTCCAGCGTCTGGTCCAGCGCCGATGTGGGTTCGTCCAGCAGGCAGACACTGGGGTTCTGCAAAAACAGCCGCGCCCAGCCGATGGATTGGCGCTGCCCCACGGACAGACCCGCGCCGCCGTCACGGATATCCAGATCCAGCCCCTTTGGATGGGCACGCACGAACGGGCCAAGACCCGCGAAATCAAGCGCGGACAGCATCCTGTCATCATCCCGTTCCAACTGCGTCAGGTTCAGGTTGTCGCGCAGCGAACCGGCGAACAGTTTCACCTCTTGCCCCAGATAACCGATGGATCGGCGCAGGTCGCGGGCGGCGATCTGTTCCATGTCCACACCGTCGATCAGCACGCGGCCAGCGGTCGGGCTGTGCAGCCCCGACAGCAGTTTGAGCAAGGTCGATTTACCAGACCCATTGGCCCCCAGCACCGCAACCGTTTGACCCGCCGGCACCTGCAAGGACGCGATATCAAGCGCGCGCGCGCCGTCCTGATCGTAGGCATAGGTCAAGTCGCGCAGCTCATACGCGCCCTTGATCACGTCGCGGCGCAGATAGGTGCGCGTCGTGTCGCTGTCCTGATCCGACAATGCGATCTGATCCAGCGCTTCCAGTGCGGCCTTTGTGTTGGACCAGCGCGAAATCAGGCCCGCCAGACCATTCAGCGGGCTAAGCGTGCGGGATGTCAGGATGCCGACGGCAATGATCGTCCCGACGGTGAATTCGCCCGCGAACACCAGAAACGTCCCCATGACGACAGCCGCGACATAGGTGGCCTGCTGCACGCCCTGTGCCCAATAGGTCAGGGTCGTGGACAGGCGGCGCTGTTCGGACGTGGACAGCGCGGACAAGCCGGTCAGTTCGGCCCACATCCGCATGAACCGGCCCTCGGCGCGTTGCGATTTGATGGTGTCGGCTTCGAACACCGCCTCTTGCAGCAGGCGGCTGGATTTGGTCGATGCGCCCTGTGCAGCCAGTGTCAGCGCCATCATCTTGCGTTGCAGGAACAGCGACGGCAGCACCATCAGCACGCCACCCGCGACCAGCACCCAGACGACGGGACCACCGATGGACCAGACAAGCGCCAGAAACAAAAAGATGAACGGAATATCGGTCAGCGATCCGATGGTCGATGCCGTAAAGAATTCGCGGATCGACGAAAATTCACGCATCGCCGCAAAGGTCTGGCTGGGCGATTGCGCGGCAGAGGCTTTCATCCCCAGAAGCCGGTCCATCAGCATGTCCTGCAACCGCAGCTCGATCCGGCGGCCCGCGTTGTCCATCAGGCGCGCGCGGGCGATCCGCAGACATGCTTCAAGCAGCATGGCAAGCCCGGCACCGATGGTCAGCACCCACAGCGTCGCGGTGGACTGGTTCGGGATCACGCGGTCATAGACCTGAAGCGAAAACAGCGCGACGGCGACGGCCAGCATGTTGGCGACCAGCGAACCCAGGGCGACTTCACCAATGATGCGGCGGAACGACAGGATTTCAGCCCAGAACCAATGGCTTTTCTTGGCCTTGGTGCCGTGGCGTTCGGTCAGGACGGCGGCGGGCACTTCGGCGCGGATGATGCGCCCGGTGAAATGTTCGGTAAACTCGCGCAGCGGTACTTCTTCGCGGTTGTCCGTGGCGTCAGGGTCGTGGACGACGATGGTGTCTTTGGTCTGTTCCAGCACCAGAACCAGCTTGTCCGATGTCAGGCGCGCGATGGCGGGCCAGTGCGATGGTTTTGGCGGCAGTGCGACAGATGCTTCGGCGCGCAGACCGGCGGCATTGAGTGCGGCGACAAGTGCTGCGGGGGACAGATCGCCCGTGGCGTCGGCGGGCTGGCTTTCCAGCACATCGCTGGCTTTCATCGGTTGACCCAGCAATGCGGCATAAGTCGCTGTTATCGCGGCTTTTGACTGGGCGTTCAGACTGTGGGGAATGGCCTGTGCCGGGGTCTGCCTGACCTGCTGTGTTCCGTTGACCGCCTGATCTGCCGGCACTTTGACCGGGTCGATCCGGGTCAGTTTCGCGCCGCGGGAATTGGCTACGTCGAATGCAAGAACCGGACCGGTCATAGGGTGTCTCCGTCCACAAGAACGCCGCGCAGGGCGGCCATTTTCAAATCTGTTCGTATAATGTCGTAACGCAGTGTTTCGGCCCGGCGGGCGGTGCTGACCTGACTTTCCATCAAGGTCACGACCTCGCGCACGGTGCGCTGGCCGTCACGGTGCGCCTGCACGTAGGTGTTGAATGTGGCGGCGGCGCTGGCGGCCTGCGACTGTGCCTGCGCGCGCTGCCGGATCAGGGATGCGCGTTCCGCTTCCAGTTTGGCCAATGTGCGTGCGGTGTCTTCGCGGGTTTCGGATACGGCGGCGGTGGCGGCGACCTTTTGCGCCTCGATCGCGCGCATGGCGTCGCGGGTGCCAAAGCCCAGATCCTGATCCATCGTCGCCCCAAGCGACACATCCGAACTGCTGCCGACGCTGCCGATGGCGGCCAGACGCGGAAAGAACCCGGCGCGGCCTGCGTCGGCTTCGGCCCCGGCCAGCGTGGCTTCGGCCTCTGCCTTGAGGTCGGGCAAGGGCTGCGCGGTCAGTTCGGTGCGGAATATCGCGGTGTCGCTGGTCCCGGTCACCGGGGCGCCCGTCATCGCGGCCAGTTCGGCACGGGCGGATGCGGCGCCTTCTAGGTCAAGGTCGCGGTCGGCGCGCATCTGGTCCAGCTTTTGCTGCACGATATCGGCGTCGACCGGGCTGCTGACGCCGCCCTTGACGCGTTCTTGCATGATATGGGCGTAGCGTTCCAGTTGCGGCAGCGCGGCTGCGTTCACGGCGGCGCGGGATTCCGCGATCTGGGCGGTCAGCAAAAGGTTCAACGCCTCGAACGCGCGGTCATTGGCGTCCTGTGCAAATGCGACTGATGCGACTTCGACCTCTGCATTCGCATAGGCGCGTTCGGCTTTCTTGCGTCCGTTATCAAGGATGGTCTGTTCGATGAACAGCGTCGTTACCAGCGACCCGACAGACGTCAAAGAGACCTGCGGACCAAAGGACGGGAGCCAGTTTTTCGACTGGGATTGCGCCCGGAACCGGGCCGCGCGCAGATCCTGTTCGGCCTTTGACGACCGCCCGATGACGGCATCGCGCGCCACCTGCGCATATAACCCATCGGTCAGGATCGTCCGCCGTGCCCGCAGGCCCGCGATGATGTCGGACGTGTCGCCGCCGGGCAAGGTTGCGTCCAGTGCGGCATCCGTGCGCGCCAGCGCGATATCGGTCGGCGTCGCAGCCGCGCGCGAAACCGCATCGTCATCCCGCCCGCAGGCCATCAAGGAAAGTGCAACACACACCGCCCCGGTCGTTGTCGTGATTTGCCGATAGCTCACCCGCAGCCCGCCCGTTATTTTTGTCTTTGGGGAACGCGCACCCCCTGCCCCGATGATGCGGGGCGGGGGTGACGCGGGACGCCTGTGGTCGTTGCCTGCGTCCCTGTTTGTCGCCGGTCCGATTTGGTCGGACCGTTAGACCACGCTTTGCGTAAACCGGATGTCCTGATCGATGATCAGCTGGGTATCGTCGCCCAGATTGTAGACATCGTAGGTCTGGCCGTTGATCTGCTGCGTCCCGGACGAAACAGCGGTGCCGTTCAAATTGACCATGTCGTCAACTGCACCGTGGATCACCAGCACGTTGTCGTTGTCAGACAGCGCGTCGATGTCGGCCTTTGTCAGCGACAGGCTGGCGTTGTCCGCAAGCTTCAGATCGATGGACCCGATATTGAAGCTGTCCAGACCGGCCGCCGTGACGTCGATCGGGGTTGTCGCATCGACAACCAGCAGGGTCGAATTGGTATTGCCCGCCGCATCCGCCGAAGACACCACAAGCTGCTTTCCATTAACCACGGGGTTGTCGAACCCAAATGTTTCCATGCCCGGGTTCGGAAAGTCCTGCTTGCCGTCACTATCAACGGCGATCAATGTGCGTGCGTTTGCGCCTTCGTCGTAGGAATGGACGCGGATATTGTCGGGGTTGGTGTCGATCGACACAAAGGTCACACCATCAGTGTAGTCCCCGATCCCTTCGATCATCGGCGCGTCGGGCACATCGGTATCGACAGCGAACGCACCGGTGATGCTGCGGCTGTTTCCGGCCATATCCTTGGCCTCAACCACAACGTTGGCGCCATAGGTGCCTTCGGGGATTTCGCCTGCGGCGAATGTTACCGACCACTTGCCTGTTGCCGGATTGACGGTCGCCGCACGCGACACGGCGGCACTGGCCATGCCACTATCGGTGGCATCAAAACCCACGATCACTTCGGTCGCACCCAGTTCGACGGTGCCCGTCAGCGTGACACCGTCCGATGCCTCTGCCCGGTTGACGGTGTTGTCCTCACCTTCGACGGGGGTGTCCATCGTCAGACGGTTGACCCAAGTATCGAGCGTGACATCGGCCTGCGTGCGCACGATGTTACCCGCCTGATCGGTGGCGACGGCGTGAATGGTGGACACGCGTTCGATGTTGCCGGATTCGATTTCGGAGACATTAAACGAAGCGGACCACGTCCCGTTTTCGGTCGCCACAACCGTGCGCGTGCCGCTTTCAAAGCTGACGCGCACTTCGGAAAACGCTTCGGCGGTGCCGGT
Organism: Loktanella sp. SALINAS62; assembly: GCF_018263905.1. Lineage (GTDB taxonomy): Bacteria > Pseudomonadota > Alphaproteobacteria > Rhodobacterales > Rhodobacteraceae > Loktanella. The sequence goes on from NZ_JAAFZU010000077.1 coordinate 137,876, forward strand.
GATGACCACACCGTCAGCGCGTTCGACCATGTTGATGACACCGTCCTGTTCGACGATCCCGTTGTTGATCGACACGAACGCTTCGGTATCGATTTCGACATTTCCACGTGCGGTTGCCGTGTTGCCAGCCGCGTCCGTGGATTCGGCCGTCACCGTGGCCACGTATTCGCCACGCGCCACATCGGTTCCGGTAAACGTATGCGACCAGGACCCGGACGCGTTCGACGTCGTGGTTTCGGTAATGACCACACCGTTGCCGTCGTTGAAGGTCACCGTCACAAGTGCGTTGGCTTCAGCCGTGCCGACAACCTTGACCCCGGCGCCGCCGCGTTCGGTCTGGCTCACCGTGCCGTCGCCACCCGCAACGGATGTGTCGATGGTGATGACGTTGACCGTGTCGACGTCCAGCACATCCGTGGCAGAGGACGTGCCGCCGCCCGTCGTGACGGTTGCAACCACTTCGTATGAATATTCACCTTCGCCCGCGATGCTGGTCGGGACCGTTACGGCCCACTGACCGTTTTCGTCGATGTCGAACGGAATGGTGCTGTTGTTGATGATCAGCGTGGCGCTGCCGCCGGGCGTGCCGGTGCCGGAAATTTCGACGCCGTCGTCCCAGTCTTCGCCGTTGACGACTGTTCCGGATGCGCGGGTGCCGCCCGTGATGCTGATTTCGGGCGCGCTGTCGCCGCCGTCACCACCGGTACCACCGCCGCCGCCGTCACCTTTTTCGTCACCACCGTCGTCATCGCCGTCTTCGTTGCCGCCGCCGCCGAGCTCTGCGCCGGTGTCATCGCCGTCATCATTGCTGCCGCCGCCCGTCAGAAGAAGACCACCGCCCAGTGCTGCCGCACCGGCTGCCGCAGCGCCGCCGCCCAGACCGCCAAAGCCCGCCAGCAAAGGCACGCCCAGCATGCCGACATCTGCACCTGCGTCGACGCCGGGCACGTCAAGCGTGGCGACTTCGATGAAATACAGATCGTCATCGGGTGACCATTTGCCGAACCCGTCTTCGTCGACGTATTGTGCAAGCAGCAGATTGCCGTCACCGGGAACCAGTTGCACCTGCGCCAATTGACCACCGGACGACAGGAACAGATCATTGAGCGGCGTGCCGTCCGGGCCAAAGAAGCCCTGGATCGTGATCACCTGACCATCGACCAGCATCACCTGAAGCGCTTGCCCCTGGCGCGCATAGCTCAGCACATGGCTACGCTGAAGGTTCAGCGAAATGTCCTGACCCTGGGATACGATAATGCTGGCGTCTTGTCCGGTTCCGGACACTTCACCACGCTGCAAACCGCCCGCGTCATTGCGGACGACGAATTCAATCGCCGACATAATACTGCTCCGCCTCATATGTACGCCCATCAAGGGACGTATCTATTTTAATTAACGGGATCGTAGCGGGGCCGATGCGGCAAATCTAGAAGAATGTGCCGCACCCCTGCCCAAATGCCGCCACTGGGGTGACACTTTTGTCGCAATGTGGGGTCAGTGGTGGCCGTCGATATGGCCATGCACGTGCAGGTTCAGCACGGCCCCCAGCAAGATCAGAAAAGCACTGATATAGAGCCAAAGCAGCATGCCGATCACGGCCCCAATGGAACCGTAGACCTCGTTGTAGCGGGTAAAGTTGCCCAGATAATACGACAACCCGGCAGAGGCCGCGATCCAGATGACAACCACTGTCGCGGCCCCGACCGTGAGCCAGCGCAACCGCGCGCCCCGTTGGTTCGGCCCGAATCGATACAGGATGCTGAGCGCGCTATAAAGAACGATCAGCGCCACCAGCCAGCGGACTACTTCGATAACCCATGCGGTGTCGTTGGCGATTGGCGCAAACGCGATAAAAATCGGCGCGACCACGACGGTGATCATCGCGGTGATCGCCATCGCCACCAGCGCCAGCGTCAATGTCAGGGCCACGACGATCTGCTTGAATCCATTGCGCGGGGGACGCCCTGCAATGGCATTCAGACCCGACATCAGGCCCGCAACGCCCAACCGGGCCGCCCATAGCGCCAGACCCAGCGACAGACCGGATGCCCAGCCCAGTGTATCGCTGCGCGCGGCCAGCAAGCGCCCCATCTGGCCAATCAAGAGCAGATAGGTTTCTTCGGGAATGATGTCGCGCATGACTTCTAGCTGCTGCACCACGACCGTGGGATCGGCCACCAGCCCAAAGACAGAGATAACGGCCGCGACGGCGGGGAACAGCGCGAATATACTGAAAAAGGCGACACCGCCCGCAATCAGGGTGATGTGACGGTCAGCCGCCGTGGTCCAGACAGCCATGGCCAGCCGCCAGGCGCGTGTGATCCATGACGCAGCCCGCGTCACATCACTGGTCCGCGATTGGGTTTCGGTATCCGCACTCATGGGTCCATAGTTAGGCCGATTTCCGCGCGTTCACCATGCCGGGCGCGATTATCCCCAAATAATTCAAATTCACACTCGAATCTGCGGCAGGTGTTGGCTAGCCTTGCGACGGTCCCGACAGGCGGTCGGGCGAGCCAAAGGAAGACTGCCGTGCTGGATATCACCGATCAGATCAATCTGCTGTCAGAGCGTATTCACGACCTGCGCGAAGGCCGTGACCGGATTCTGGTGGCGATCTGTGGTGCGCCCGCGTCGGGAAAATCGACACTGGCAAAAGAACTTGCGCGGCGATTGAACCTGCAGAAATGTCCGGCACTTGTGGTGCCGATGGATGGGTTTCATCTGGACAACGCCATTCTGGATGCCCGTGACCTGCGGGCGCGCAAGGGCGCGCCCGAAACATTCGATGCGGACGGGTTCCTGCACCTGATCCGGCGCATGGGCGAAAATGTCGAGGTCATGGCCCCGGTATTTGATCGGACACGCGATCTGTCCGTGGCCGGCGCCATTGCGGTTCCTGCCAACTGCCCGGTCGTCATCGTCGAAGGCAATTACCTGATGTTCGACGAAACACCGTGGAGCAATCTTGCCGGTCTGTGGGATTTGACCGTCCGGGTCGAAGTACCGATGGCGCATTTGCGCGGGCGGCTGATCCAGCGTTGGCTGAACCTGAACCACAGCCGCGCCGCCGCCACCCGCCGCGCCGAAAGCAACGATATTCCCAACGCGCAGCGGGTGATCGACCGGGCGATCACCTGCGATATCACCCTGACATCCGAAGACGCCTAGACAATCCGGGTCTGCACCGGGTCCAGCCCGTCGACCGTGCCGACCAGAACGTCCCCCCTGACGACGGCGGACACACCGGCAGGCGTGCCGGTCATGATCAGGTCGCCGGGGTACAATGTGTAAAGCGTGGACAGGTTCGCCACGATGTCGGGCACTGACCAGACCATCGACGCCAGTGGCGATTCCTGCCGGGTCGTGTCGTTCACGGCCAACCGGATGGATGCGTCGGACAGCTGCACCTGATCTGCGGGCGTCAGCGCCGCGATGATGGCAGCGGCGTCAAAATCCTTGGACGTATCCCATGGCTGGCCCGCATCCTTTGCCACGTTCTGCAAATCGCGGCGCGTCATGTCCAGCCCGACACCGTAGCCCCAGATTACACTGGCGGCATCCGCACGGTCGATGGCCGTCGCGGTGCCACCGATCGCCACCACAAGTTCGATTTCGTGGTGCAAATCATCGGTGCCCGGCGGATAGGGCATGTCTTGTCCCGATTGCAGAAGCGTATGGGCGGACTTGGTGAAATAGATCGGCGCGTCACGCCCGGCGTCACCACCCATTTCGGCAACGTGGTCGGCATAGTTGCGCCCAACACAGAAAATACGCCGCACCGGGTAACGAAGCTCTGATCCGGTGATCGGCAGATCGGGTTGCACTGGGGGGGCAAAAGAATAGTCTGGCATTGAGTGTACCCTTTGTGGCGTGGTTATTGCTGTTGAACGGCCTGTATGGCGCCCGGATGGCGTGTTGGCCACTTGAAACAATCGCTTTGGCGGTCAATGAGTCAGGAAACATGTCGCTGCCACCGCTGGATGATCTGATTGCGTGTCCCCATTGCGACACGCTGCATATCGAACTTGACCTGCCCCACGGCGGGCAGGCTTGCTGTGTGCGCTGCGGTGCTGTGCTGATGACCGAACGCCCGCGCGCGCTGGCGCAGATGGTCAGTTTTGCCGTCGCGGCCGTGATCCTGATGATCGCGGCAATCAGTTTTCCGTTTCTGGATATCGACGCGCAGGGGTTCCACAACGAAACGTCGGTCTTAAGCGCTGTGATGGCGTTCAACCAAGGCCGCGGTATTCCGCTGGCCATTGCGGTCGCCCTGTTCATCATCGTGCTGCCGCTGACCCGGTTGCTGGCGCTGATCTATGCGATCGGGCCGCTTGTGGTGGGCCACCGGCCCCGGCGCGGGGCGCGCGTGGCATTTGCGCTGACGGAACAATTACGCCCTTGGGCCATGGCAGAGATTTTCATGGTCGGCGTATCCGTCGCGCTGGTCAAGATCACCGGCATCGCGACGGTGACCATCGGCCCCGCGTTCTGGGCGTTTATCACGCTTGTCATCATCACCATTTTCAATGACCGCATCATGAGCAGGTACACCGTTTGGAAAGCACTCGATCTGGCCTACCGGGCCTGACCAGCGCCCGTCAGGCGGGTCTGATCGCCTGCCGCCGTTGCGGACAGGTCCATGCGGCGGGCGCTGTCCGCTGCAAGCGGTGTCATGGGCCGATCCGGTCGCGCGACACCGAAAGCCTGCAAAAGGTATGGGCGTGGCTGATCGCGGGGATCATCGCGTTCATCCCCGCGAATATCTATCCGATGCTGCTGACCGCAACCCTGCTAAGCCGGTCGGAACAGACGATCATCGGTGGCGTGGTCGAACTGTTTCATTACGGAAACTACGGTATCGCAACCATCGTCTTTGTCGCATCCATCGTCATCCCGGTGGGGAAATTCATCGCCATCGGCTATCTGGCAATCACAGTTCAGCGCGGACGCACCCGGCATGTACACCAGCACCACAAGCTGTACGATGTGGTGGAATTCATTGGCCGGTGGTCGATGATCGACGTGTTCGTCGTTGCCATTTTGTCTGCTTTGGTGCAACTCAACACCGTCGCGACCATCAATCCCGGCATTGCGGCGCTAAGCTTTGCGCTGTCGGTTGTGTTTACGATGTTGTCAGCGTTGGCATTCGATCCACGCCTGATTTGGGATAACGAAGGGCCAGCAGACGCATGAGCGATAATTTCACCCCCGCCGAAATGGACGTGCGTCAGGGCCGCCCCAGTTTTTGGCGCAGGTTGTCGTTTGTCTGGCTGGTGCCGATTTTGGCGCTCGTGGTCTCTATCGGGGTGGCGTGGCAGTCCTATGCCGATCGCGGCGTCCTGATTGAAATATCGTTCCCCAGCGCGTCGGGCATCGTCGCGGGTGAAACGGAAATCAAGTATCGTGACGTGACCATCGGGGCGGTCGAGCAGGTCGAATTTTCGGAAGATCTGCAAGAGGTGCTGGTCTATGCGCGGGTCGATCAGACCGTCTGGCCGTATATGGATCAGGACGCGAAATTCTGGATCATCAGCCCCGACGTCAGCGTACGCGGGATCACGGGGCTGGATACCGTATTGTCGGGCGTCTACATCGAAGGCGACTGGGACCGCGATGCGGACAACGCGCAAACGTCATTTACCGGGTTGCAGCGTCCGCCCGTGGTGCCGCCCGGCCAGACCGGCACCGAAATCGTGCTGCGCACGACCGAAGGCAGCGCACTGTCCGCCGGTGCCCCCGTGCTGCACCAGGGCATCGAAGTCGGCGTCTTGTCCCAACCGGTGTTGTCGAACGACGGGCTGAACGTCACGGTAAGTGCTTTTATTGCAGAACCTTATGATGCGTTGATCACGTCCTCTACCCGGTTTTGGGACACGGCGGGTTTCAGTATCTCGTTGGGCGCTGGCGGCGTGGCACTTGATGTGAGCTCACTCGCATCCCTGATCGAGGGCGGTGTGGCATTCGATACCGTCGTGTCGGGCGGTCAGCCGATTGAGGACGGTTTTGTGTTCGATCTGTTCACGGACGAAGAAACCGCACGTTCCAGCCTGTTCAACGAAGTGGGTCGCCCAAAACTGAACGTGGCGGTGCTGTTCGACGGGTCGGTCAGCGGGTTGTCCGTCGGATCGGACGTCCGTTTTCAGGGTATCCGCATCGGTCAGGTGTCGGAACTGGGCGCGGTCGTCGTCGAAGACGAAGACGAAGCACGCAGCGTCGAACTGCGCACCGTTCTGGCCATCGAACCCGGCCGTCTGGGTCTGGGCGAAGAAGCTACGCCGCAGAACGCACTGGATTTGCTGGCAAGTTTCGTCGATCAAGGATTGCGCGCCCGGCTGGTGACGGGCAACATCCTGTCCGGCAACCTGACCGTTGAACTGATCGAGGTCGCGGATGCGCCGCAGGCGGATCTGGACGTCGACGCGATACCCTATCCGGTGATCCCAACGACCGCATCCAACATCACCGACGTCGCCGACGAGGCCGAAAGCGTGCTGGCGCGCATCAACGACCTGCCTATCGAAGAGCTGCTGGCCGCCGCCATCGACGTGATGGACAGCGCCAATGCGCTGCTGCGGTCGGACGGCGTGCTGGACACGCCCGAACAGGTTGCAAGCCTGCTGGCAGAGGTGCGCGACATCGTGGGCAGTGACCAGATCCAGCAAGTGCCAAGTCAGGTAAACGATCTTTTGAACCTGCTGGAAGACACCGTCGGCGGCCTGTCCGGCATCGTCCGGTCCGTCGGCGATACCAACCTTGCGGGCCAATTGGATACGATCCTTGGCAATGTGTCGGGCGGCACCGAAAACCTGCCTGACATCGCCGAACAGGTCGAACAGGTGATCGCAAAAGCAAACGCGCTGGCACTGGATTCACTGCTGGCGCAGGCGGAATCGGCACTGGTGTCGATCGAAGCGGCCGCATCCAACGACGATCTGCAAGAGGTGCCGGTTTTCCTGAATCAACTGCTGGACGAGGCGCGACTGCTGATCGCCAGTCAGGATGTGCAGGCCCTGCCCGGCGAATTGCGCAGCGTCGCGGACGAGGCCGGTCAGATCCTGACCGATCTGACCGCGCAGAACATCTCTGGCCAGTTGACCGACGCCATAGCCGCCGCCGCAAGTGCGGCGCAGAATATCGACGCAGCGTCGGCGCAACTGCCCGCGATCACGGCGCAACTGGAAGAACTGTCCGCCGAAGCCGCGCGTATGAATCTGGAAGAACTGTCCACCGCCGCGACGCAGGTTTTGCAAAACGTGTCGGACATCACCGCGACCCCGTCGGCACAGGCCCTGCCCGCGTCGTTGTCGTCGGCTCTCGACGAATTGCAGCTGACACTGGCCGAAGTGCGCGAAGGCGGCGCGATTGAAAACGTAAACGCGGCGTTGCAATCGGCATCGCAGGCGGCACAGGCTATCGAAGAAGCCGCCAACAGTCTGCCCGACCTGAGCGAACAGGCATCCACCTTTATCACCGACTCTGGCGATGTGCTGGCGACATATGGCGAACGGTCACGGTTCAACAATGATCTGTCCGCCGTGCTGCGTGACATTCAGCAAGCCGCGGACGCGATTACCAACCTTGCGCGGACGATCCAGCGCAATCCCAACTCTCTGATTACGGGGCGATAAAGCATGACCATGAAACCGGCCTTGATTGCCCTTGGTTTGGGTGCGCTTGTCGCCTGTGGCAGCACCACGACGCGGCTGAACATGCCGACCGCTGCCCCGACGCTGAGCCTGCGCGCTGGCATGGAAACGGTGGTGCTGCGCGACGTGACGCTGCCGACTTATGCCGCATCCGATGAAATCGCGCTGGAAACCGCCCCCGGTGTCATCACGACCGATGGCGAATTGCTGTTTGCGGACGATCCATCGCGCGCGGTCACGTTGTCGCTGTCGCGCCAGATGGATACGATCCTGTCGGCGCTTGTCGGTCCCGAACCCTGGCCGTTTCCGGGTCTTCCCGATGTGGTCGTCGATGTGCGTGTGTCCGAGATGCTGGGCAGCGCCGTCACCGGCAACTTTACCCTGTCGGGTCAGTATTTCATCGGTGGTGACGGGATCGATTACCCGAATACGGCCCATAACTTTGCCTATGTGGTCCCGATGCCAACACCCGACATTCCCGGCGCGGTTGCCGCACAGGGTCTGGCGATCACAGGTTTGGCCGAAGACATTTCGCGCCGGTTGGGCCGCTAGGTCCACCAGTCGGCATGGTGATGCCGCTGCAGGGCCACAGTTGGATCATGCTTTTGCGCTAGGGCTTTGACCGTGGCGCGATTTGTCGTCATGTTTCACGGCAATCGCCCGACAGAGGCGCAACCAAAGGCAGTTCCATGACCCCCGCAGACCTGAAGGGCAGTATCATTTCGCACCGTAACGACCGCATGGGCGGCCGTATGATTGCGATGCTGAACGCCCTGCGGATCACGCGCGATTACGATCTGCCGTTTTTTGTCGGCTGGACCACGGGGGGCCGCACATCAGAAGAAATGCGCGACCCCAGTGCGATTTTCGATGCGGATTGGGTGGCAAAGCATTTCTTTGATACCGACATCCTGAGCGGGATTTACGATGACCTGATTGATCTGTCGACGCTGACCGGCCACACCGGATGGACGGCTGACAAGTTCCGCGCAACGCTGGCGGGCGGTGAAAGCTTTCTGTCGGGTGCGGCGATGGGCGTCACGGTCCTGCCATGGGAAGATCATCAGGCCGTCGCGGCGCGTTTGCCGCAGGCCATCGACAGCGTGCAGTTCAGCGCGCCCGTGCGCGCCATGATCGAACGGATCGACACCGTGTTCGCAGGCACAAAGCTGACCGCCTATCATATCCGGCGCGGCGATATCATTTACGACCCGATCACATCCAACAAACTGTGGCCGAACAAGTTCATTCCGCGTGAATTTTACGAACAACATCTGGCGCAAACCCTGCGCGACCCCGATGCGCGCGTGCTGATCTTTTCCGACACACCCGTCGAGGTTGACCGCCTGCGCGCCGTCGATCCGCGTGTGCAGGGGTTCGACGACTTGCTGGGCGATACCGATCTGACGCCGGGCGCGCGCGATTTTCTGGAACTGTTCGCCATGTCGCGGTGCAAACGCATCTTTGGCCCGCCATCATCGGCGTTCAGCCAGACCGCGATGACCATCGGGGATTGCACCCTGCAAGCCGTCGAAGACGCGCTGTCACCCGCCGACCGGGCCGCCGCGATGGACCGGATGACCGACCGACTGGAAGCGCGGTCAGAGTTGTTCATCAACATGGGCGACGTGGGCCAATGTCTGCATTTCCTGATCGAACGGCAAAAGGAAAAAGGCGACCCTGCCCGCGCCCGCCGCATCATCCGTGCCTATATGGATGACGGGTTGGACAAATCGTTCGCCTACCAGCTGCTATGCGAATTGTCGGTCGCCACCGACGATCTGCCCGCTTGCGAAACGGTCCGCGCACTGGCCTATGCGCGGCCCGTCTATAGCGACGATTCGATGTCGACGGTGAATACCTATTCCGCGTTGTACCAGATGTCGGTCGGACGGGCGGATACGGCGATGGACCGGCTGCATGCCGCGTTCTGGTTCCGGCCGCTTGAAAATGTGGTGCATGGTGCGCTGAACCTTGCCCTGACGGCGGATATTCTGACGCCGCAGAACTTTTACCCGTTTGATCCGGTGATGACGCGGCAAAAGGGCAATGTCTTTCCCCAGGGCAAAAAGGCGCTGGCGGAACTGAACAGTATCGCACCCAAAGGACACGATCCCGAAGACCGCAGCGATTTCCATATGTGGGATCTGGTCGTGCGCGACTGGCGGCTGACCTGCGGCAAAAAGCTGAACCGCGCCTTTACCAACAAATCCAAGATCGCCAAATCGCTGGATATGCTGACCCGCGCGTTTTCGAAACTGGACGGCAATCCGGCCCTGACCTCTGCGCGCGGTGTGTTGCTGTTTGCCGCCGGAGAGGTCGACGAGGCGCTGGAATGTCAGCGCCGCGCGATTGCCGCGTCACCCGACACACCGATTTACCGCAAGCGGATTTCTGATATCTTGTTCACCCAAGGCGCTGATAAAACGGCTCTTTTCCAGTTGCGCAAGGCATCGAACCTGATGGGCTGGCATCCGACCTATCAGGCGGAACTGGGCTGGCGGCTGTGGCGGATGAAGGAACGCGACGAAAGCTGGACGATCTACAACACGCTGGCGGTGAGCGACCACAGGTTCATCGAAATCCATCTGATGACGTCTGAAATGCTGCGGCGTGACACCAATCGGCTAGAAGAATCGCTGGAGGTGCTGAACCGCGCGCTGGCCCCCGGTCACGGCGCCCAGCGCCTGCTGGCCGCCAAGGCGCGGTTGCTGATGATGCTGGAACGGATCGACGAAGGCCGCGCGGTTTACGAATTGCTGGTCGATTGCGGATTGGGCACCGAACACACCCATGTCGAAATCTACCGCCAGTTCAGTGCCTTGGGCCGGACGGATATCGCCCGCGACCTGACGGCGCGCAGCATCTATGATTTCGACATGGTCTGCGAGATGGCGGAGAGCTAGACCGCCCCCGTCCACCCCGGCAGCGTGATCGCCACGGCGTCCGTTAGATCCGTGGCGGACTGGCCCGCATGAATTGTGAATTGGCCCGCGTCGATGCGCCATTGCGTGCCGTCCTGATCCCAATAGGCAAAGGCGCGGTGATCCAGCGGGATCGTCACCCGGCGCTGTTCGCCCGCGTCCAGCGACAGTTTTGCAAAGCCTTCCAGTTCCTTGTCGGGGCGCGGCACCTGCGGGGCGTCTTCGCTGACGTAGATCTGCACAACGGTTGTTCCGGCCCGGTCGCCTGTATTTGTAACCGAAACGCTGACCGATGCGCCGTCGTCGGTCACCGTGGCGGACAGGTCCGACAGCGCAAAGGTCGTATAGGACAGCCCATGACCGAAGGGGAACAGCGGTACGATGCCCTGCCGGTCATAATGACGATAGCCAATCATCAACCCCTCTTCGTAGCGGACCTTGCCGTCCAGTCCGGGATAGACCTCTGGGTCCTGCGATTGGGTCGGGTTGTCCGCCCAGCGCGCGGGAAAGGTTTGCGGCAAGCGCCCGCCGGGGTCCACGTCACCGAACAGCACGTCAGTGATGGCATGGCCCGCCTCTTGGCCCGGATACCAGGCTTGCAGGATGGCGGGCGCGTCACTGGCCCATGGCATTTCGACAGGACCGCCGGTTTGCAGCACGACCACGGTGCGCGGGTTGGCGGCGATCACGGCGGCGACCAATGCGTCCTGCCGTCCGGGCAAGGTGATGTCTTGCAGATCGGACCCTTCGGTATCCCATTCACCGGACCGCCCGACAAAGACCACGGCGGTATCGGCCCGTGCGGCGACCTGTGCGGCAGCCGCGATGGCATCGTCGCCCAGCGGTTTGCCGATCCCTGCGCGAAAGGCGGTGAATTGCAGATTGTCGCCGGTGCGGGCCGTCACCTCGATCCGGACGGAATAGGTCTGGCCTGCGGTCAATGTGATGTCACCGACCACCTCGTCACAGCCTTCTTCAAAGAAGGTGCGGCCCTTTTGCCATGTGCGCCCGTCAGTCACCAGTTTGTCGTCGATAAAGACGGCACAGGGGCCGGTTGCAGCGATCCCGACGCGGTGCAGCCCGGTATCATCGGGGGTGAAGTGACCGGTCAGGGTGACATGCGCCTGTGTGGGGTCCAGCGTGCCGTCACCGATGGGCGGGATGATAAACGCCTCTGATCCCATCATGGTGTCGGTGTGGACGGGGGCTGCGTCAGGCTGGTCCTTGGGCCGGTACGCCACGTCGAAACGGCCCGTCATCAGCGGTTCCCAGCGATGGTTGGTGCAACCTGGCGCAAAGTGCAGCGCATCCGCGCCCAGCCGGTCGGCCAGCGCATCATAGGGGCTGACGCTGTAATGCGGGTTCAACTGGGCCGATCCACCGCCCATGATGCGCGCGACCTTGGCGTTCGGTCCGATCACGGCGACCGTCCCGCCCTGCGCCAGCGGCAGCAGCCCGTCGTTTTTCAGCATAACGGTGCCAGCAGCCCCGGCCCGCCGGATCAGGGCGCGTGTCGCGGCGCGGTCATCTGCGGTTTCCACATGGTCACGGCGGTCATGCAGCGCGCCTGCACGGTCCATCAGGCGCAGCATGTTCCGCGCCGCGCGGCGCACGGTTTCGGCAGCGACGGTGCCGTCCTGCACGGCCTGCACCACCTTGTCGCCACGGTCGCGGGTCGGTCCGGGCATTTCCAGATCAAGCCCCGCATCAATGGTCGGTGCTGTGGACCGCGATCCGAACCAGTCGGACATGACGATCCCGTCATACCCCCAGTCGTCACGCAGCACCTTTGTCAGCAGCCAGTGGTTTTCCGCCGTATAGGTGCCGTTCAGTTTGTTGTAGGACGACATGATGCCCCATGTGCCTGCCTTTTTCACCGCATCCTCGAACGGGCGCAGGTACAGTTCGCGCAAGGACCGTTCATCGACACGGCTGTCGATGGTGGTGCGTTCGATTTCGGATTCATTGCCCGCGAAATGTTTGATCGTCGCACCGATCCCCTGTGACTGAAGCCCCCGGATATAGCCCACGGCCAGTGCTGCGGTCAGTTCGGGGTCTTCGGAATAACATTCGAAATTGCGCCCGTTGGTGACACTGCGGTGCAGGTTCACGGTGGGGGCCAGCAGCATATGCGCGCCCTTTGATTTGACCTCTGCCGCGAGGGCGGTGCCGATGTCATGCGCAAGGTCGGGGTCCCATGTCGCGCCCAGCGCGATGCCGACAGGAAACGCCGCAGCCGTCACACCACCGATCAGCGAACCACCGCCGCGCGCCCCGTTAGGGCCATCTGTCACGCGCAGGGTGCCAAGGCCCAGACGGTCCGGCCCCGCGACCGACCAGAAATCCGCGCCGGACAGCAGTTGCACCTGTTCGGCAAGGGTCATCTTGTCCAGCAGGTCGTCGATTGCGTCGGTCATCGGTTCATTCCCCCATTTGTGCGGGCGGCACCAACGTGACGGCCTGCCCGGTGCTGGCAGACTCTTGTGCGGCCTGCCCCATCATCACGGCCCATGTACCGTCTTTGGCGGTCACTTCAACAGCACCCTGTCCCCGGACAGCGGCGGCGAAACGCTGGTGCTGGTAAAAGGTCGAACCATTGTGGTCGCCCGCATCCAGCAAGACGGGATCGACGGGAATTTCCAGCATCACCGGACCCTTTGGGCTGCGCGGGCTGACCGTCAGTTGGGCGGTCGGTGCGGGGCCCAGCGCAGGGGGCCAGAAACGGCCCGGTCCGGGCACCTGCACCTCTATCCGGCCCTTGGGGCCTGTGGCGGTGATTTCTTCTTGATAGCGCGCGCCTTCGGCGAACATGCACAGTTCCAGCATGGCGCGTGCACCGCTGGCGAAATCGACGATCACATAGGCATTATCCCAGATATCTGGCACGGCCCCGGCATAGTTTTCGCCCAGATGATTCACATCCTGCCCGGCGCTGGCCATGACGCGCACCGGGTCCGATTGCAGGATCACGCGCATCAGGTCAAAGAAATGGCAGCATTTTTCCACCAACGTCCCGCCAGAGCGCGCGTTGAAGCGGTTCCAGTTGTCGATCTTTGGCAGGAACGGAAAGCGGTGTTCGCGGATGGTCAGCATCTTGATCCCACCGGTCGCGTCCTGTGCCTGCGCCAGAAACGCGGCAACGGGCGGCATATAGCGGTATTCCATCGCCACCCAGATCGGCGCGGGGTGGCGTGCCGCGATGGTCAGCACCGCGTCGCAGTCGGCGGGATCGGTGAACAGCGGCTTTTCGCACAGCACCGCCACATCACGCGCTGCGGTGATCCGGCGCAACTGGTCCACGTGGCAATCATTTGGGCTGACCACCACGACGGCATCCAGCGCAGGTTCCGCCAGCAGATCGTCCAGCGTATTCGCCACACGTGCACCGCCCGCCAGTTCGGCGGCAGCAGCAGCCAGTGCCGGCACCGGGTCATACACCACCGCGACGCGGGCATCGTCCAGCAGGGCGATGTTCTGGATATGCTCTCGGGCCATCATCCCGCAGCCCACGATCCCGTAATTCAGCTTGACCGACATGCTTATCCTATTCCTGCGCGTGACACGTAGCGCGCGTTTTGTTCATCGACCCAGGTGCGCGACACTTCCATCGGCGTGGCGTCCTGTTCCCACCCCTTGCGCGTGACCAGAACGCATGGCGTGCCTGCCGCCCGGGTGAAATCCTGTGGTGCCCACGACGGGACCTGCCCCACCCCTATGCGGTCCTCGATCCGGGTAATCGTCAGGCCCAGCCGCGCGCTATAGGCGCGGTAAAGCGACTGGTTCAACCCCTTTGTGCCCAGCGCATGGGCACCGTCGATCCAGATTTCCTCCAGTGCGGCTGGCAGATCGTCCAGCAGCCGCAACCGCCGGATGCGCCACGCTTGCGGCGCGGGCCAGCCATCCGGCGCAAAGGCGGGGCGCGGCCTGCGGCCCACGTCCAGAACGCGGGCGGTGGGAAATCCGCCGCCGCCGGGTTTTTCCAGCCGAAAAAAGCTGTAGACGGACACCACATCGGCCCGGTGCCGCACGTAGTTGCCGGACCCCTGCACCCGGTGCAGCAGACCCTTTGATTCCAGCACCGCAAGCGCCTTGCGCAGGGTGCCGACAGACAGATCCAGATCGCGCGCCATGTCGCGTTCGCCCGGCAGGCGGCTGCCGTCGGCCAGATGACCTGCTGCGATTTCGCGGATCAGCCGTTCGCTGACCTGAATGTATTTCGGTAGGGACTGTGCCATGTGCCGCCGTGATTGATCCACTATTGCTACACATCCGGACGGGTGCTACGCAAGTGGCATGACAGATACAATCGTGCCCATCACCAGCCCCGACCTTGATGCATCCGAAGTGTCGTGGTTTTCCGCCCTGTGTTCCGACGACTACCAGTTTCTGGGGGTGCCGGACGGCGATCTGCGGTCCAGTTGGGCGCATTGCCGCGACATCGGACTGGAAGCCGAAAAGCAGGGCTTTCGCAACATCCTGTGCCCATCCTCGTTTCAGGTCGGACAGGATACGCTGTCCTATGTGGCGGGCATGGCACCGCTGACCGACCGGATCAATTTTCTGGCCGCGATCCGCTGCGGCGAAATGCAGCCCATCATGCTGGCACGCACCGTCGCCACGCTGGATCACATGCTGCAGGGGCGGCTGACGCTGAACGTCATCAGCAGCGATTTCCCCGGAGAGGTGGCCGACAGCGCGTTCCGCTATCGCCGCAGTCACGAAGTGGTGGAAATCCTGCGCCAAGCCTGGACGCGCGACGAGATCAATTTTTCCGGCGAGGTTTACGATTTCAAAGGCGTGTCCACCGATCCCGCACGCCCCTATCAGACCGGCGGGCCGCTTTTGTATTTCGGCGGCTATTCACCGGCGGCGCTGGAATTGTGCGGCGCGCAATGCGACGTCTACCTGATGTGGCCTGAACCGATGGACCAGTTGGCCCAGCGGATGCGCGATGTGAATGACCGCGCGGCGGCCCACGGGCGCACGCTGGACTATGGTTTGCGGGTGCATATGATGGTGCGCGATACCGAAGCAGAGGCGCGTGAATACGCCGATTACATCGCCAGCAAGCTGGACGACGAATACGGCAAGCTGATCCGCGACAGGGCGCATGATTCCATCTCGCTGGGCGTGGCGCATCAGGCGCGCGCGCGCGAGCTGGCGGATCAGTTCGGCTATGTCGAACCGGGTCTATGGACGGGCATCGGGCGCGCACGGTCCGGTTGCGGTGCCGCATTGGTGGGGTCCACCGATCAGGTGCTGTCCAAGATCGAAGATTACCGCCGGATGGGCATTCGCGCGTTTATCTTTTCGGGCTATCCGCATATCGACGAAGCACGGCATTTCGGCAGCCGCGTCATGCCGCACCTGAAAACCTGTTCATTGCCGCAGGCCTATGGCCGCGTGCCAGACACCACCCCGCAGACGCCGCTTGGCGCAGGAGACCGCCGCTAGATGGACCGTATCCAGATTACCCCAGAGCTTGATTTCAGCCGGATCGTGTATGGCATGTGGCGGCTGGGCGACGATGCCGACACGTCGCCTGCCCATGTGCAGGCCAAGATCGAGGCCTGTCTGGACCAAGGCATCACCACGATGGATCAGGCCGACATCTACGGCGGCTACATGGCAGAGGAAATCATGGGCGCGGCGCTGAAACAGGCGCCTGCCCTGCGCGACCGGATCGAAATCGTGACCAAATGCGATATCGTGATCGACGCGGGCCGTCATGCGGGCGCGCCGGGCAAATACTACGATACCAGCCGCGCGCATATCACCGCAGCGGTGGATGCATCCCTGTCGCTGATGGGGCTGGACCGGATCGACCTGCTGCTGATCCACCGTCCCGATCCGCTGATGGATCATCACGACACCGGACGCACGCTGGATGATCTGGTCGCATCGGGCAAGGTGCGGGCCGTGGGCGTGTCGAATTTCCGCCCGTGGGACTGGGATCTGCTGCAATCGGCGATGGAAACCCCGCTTGCCACCAACCAGATCGAACTGTCGCTGGCGTCGCATGATGCGTTCGTCAACGGCGATCTGGCACATCTGCAACGGCTGGGCCGCCCCGCGATGGCATGGTCGCCCTTGGCCGGCGGTGCGCTGCTGGACGGATCGCACCCGGCCCTGCACGCTGAGATGACAAAGATCGCCAAAGACACCGGAACCGACGTGTCGGCTGTAGCCACCGCCTGGCTTTTGGCGCATCCTGCCCGCATCCTGCCTGTCATGGGCACCAACAACATCAAAAGGATCAAGGCTCTGTCAGATGCATTCAAGATCCGGCTTACCCGGCCCCAGTGGTTCGCCCTGTACACCGCAGCCCGTGGAAAGGACGTCGCATGAGCATGGAAACCGGCACCATCGCCACATTTGACCCCTCTGCCGATGCGGACAGTTTTCGCGGCGCATTGGGCACATTCGTCACCGGCGTGACTATCGTGACAACCGACAGCCCCGAAGGCCCGGTTGCCATCGTCGCCAACAGCTTTGCCAGCGTATCGCTGGACCCGCCTTTGGTGCTGTGGTCGCCTGCGAAAATCAGCAAGCGGTTTGAACATTTTGCGGGCTCGCGCCGGTTCGCCGTGCATGTGCTGGCCGCCGATCAACGCGATATCTGTGCGGCGATCATCGCATCCAAAACCGCCATTTCCAAGGTGCCGACCCGCCTGTCGCATTGCGGCATGCCCATCATCAATGGCGCGCTGGCCACCTTTGAATGCAGTCTGGAGGCAACGCACGACGCGGGTGATCATGTCATCGTCGTCGGCCGCGTGACCAAGGCACATCACGGCGGCGGCGATCCGCTGGTCTTTCACGCGGGCCAATACGGTGCGTTCAAGGCCGATTGACGGGCATCATCTTGCCCCAAATACTCCGGGGGACGGCGCAAGCCGGGGGGCAGCGCCCCGGCGCCGTTCGCCACAAGGCACATAAACAGGGGAGGAGCCGGCATGCCGGTCCTGTTGGGGGTTCTCTGGCCCCTTGAACGACTGAACGGATTTCTGCTGATGATCGGCCGGATCGCGGCCGTGGTCGCGCTGGCGGTGATGGTCGTGCTGATCCTGGGTCAGGTGTTTTTCCGTTACGTGCTGAACGACGCGCCCAACTGGACCGAAGAAGCCGCCCGTTTCGGCATGTTGTGGATGACCGGCCTGATGGCGCCTGTCGCCTATCGTCGCGGCGGGTTCGTGAGCATCGACATGCTGGGACGGTTTCTGCCGCGATTGGCGGCCGCCTTGCTGTCGCTGGTCCTGCTGAGCATCACCATGTGGGTGCTGCTGATCCTGTGGGAACGCGGGCTGAACAACCATATCGACACAATGTCCGGGCGGGGTCGTTTGCCCGCGCTGCGCCTGCCGCTGGATCTGCTGGGCGGTGACAGCCTGCGGTTTCGAAACTGGTGGATGTTTGCCTCTCTTTGGGTCGGAATCAACCTGCTGATCCTCGTGAACCTTGAACTGATGCTGCGTCAGATCGTGACCCTGCTGGGTGGTGCGGACCGTTTGCGCCCGCTGCCTGACACCAACGCGTTGAGTGCCGAATAATGCTGCTGTGGTTCCTGCCCCTGTTCCTGCTGCTGATCCTGATCGGCCTGCCCATCGTCTTTGCGCTGATGACATCGCCCATCGCGCTGATCCTGTTGCAAGGCGACGACCGCAACGTCGTGGCCGGGCTTTACCGCAATTTCTACAACGGGATGGACAGCTTTCCGCTGATGGCGCTGCCGTTCTTCATGCTCGCCGGAGAGATCATGAACCGCGGCGGCATCACCATGCGGCTGGTGGAATTTTCCCAGGCGTTGATCGGTCATTTTCGTGGCGGGTTGGCGCATGTGAACATCCTGTCGTCGTTCCTGTTCGCGGGCATGTCCGGGTCCGCCGTGGCGGACGTCAGTGCGCTGGGGTCTACCCTGATCCCCGCGATGGAAAAAAACGGCTATACCCGCAGGTTCGCCGCCGCGATCACCGCCGCCAGTTCGGTGATCGGCCCGATCATCCCGCCCAGCGGCATCATGATCATCTATGCCTATGTCATGGGCGAAAGCGTCGCCGCCCTGTTTCTGGCGGGGATCGTGCCGGGCGTTCTGGTGGGTCTTGGCCTGATGCTGACCGTCCGTCTGATGGCAGACCGCTACGATCTGCCAAAGGCGGAACGCATCGTCAGCCCCGGCCAGACGATCAGCGCCACCGAATACTGGGTCAGTTTCGTGCTGCTGCGCCTGAACCTTGGTTATCTTTTGTTCGCGCTGACCGGCCTTGCACTTCAGGCGGACGGCATGGGCGGCTGGCTGCATTACGGCGTGTCGGTCATCGCCATGCATTTCGGCCTGCTGGCGCTGCGCGAAAAGGTCAGCCACGATTTCCGCCTGATCTGCAAAAAGGCGATTGCGCCGCTCCAGACGCCGATCATCATTCTGGGCGGTATCCTGCTGGGTGTCTTTACCCCGACAGAAGCGTCAGCCGTGGCCGTCGCCTATGCGCTGGTGGTCAGCTTTTTCGTGCTGCGGTCGATGACGCTGGTGGATCTGTGGGCAGTGCTGTCGAAATCCGCCTTGGGGACGGCTGCGGTGCTGCTGCTGGTCGGCGCTGCGGTCGCGTTCAAGACGGTGGTGTCGCTGTCCTATGCGCCGCAGATCATGTCCGATTTCATGCTGTCGCTGTCGGACAACCCGCTGATCTTGCTGTTCTTGATCAACATCCTGCTCTTTGTCGTGGGCATGTTTCTGGATGCCGGTCCGGCAATCATCATTCTTGGCCCGATCCTTGGCCCGATCTTTGTCAGCCTTGGCGTTGATCCGATCCATTTCGCGATGATCATGTCGGTGAACCTGACCGTGGGGCTGGCGACACCGCCCATGGGGCTGGTGCTGTTCGTCAGTTCCACCGTATCGGGCGAACGGGTTGAAACCATCGCCCGCGCGATCCTGCCGTTCCTTGCCGTGGAAATCTTCGTGATCTTCCTGATCACTTATTTTCCCGCAATTTCAATGACGATTCCCCGCTTGACGGGGTTCGCCCAATAACAAGAAACTGTCACACAGTCACCGCATAAGGCCGTATGGCCACCACCAAGGGAGAGAGACCATGAAACATCTGATCACCGGCGCGCTGACCGCCGCCCTGCTGTCGGGCACCGCTGTCGCAGCCTGGGCGCAGGACGCCACCTATACGCTGCGCGCAACAGCCAATTCGAACGAAAACGACGAAGACTACGACGGCCTTGTCGTGTTCAAGAACTACGTCGAAAGCGCGTCCAACGGGCAGATCGGCGTGGAATTGTTCATCGGCACGCAGCTGTGTTCCACGGGCGAAGAATGCCTTGAAGGTGTGGCCGAAGGCTCGATCGACATCTATATCTCGACCTCTGGCGGGACCGCGTCGCTGTTCCCCTTTGTGCAGGTGCTGGACCTGCCCTACCTGATGAGCGACGACCGCGTGGCAGAGGCTGTGCTGGACAACGGATCGCCCTTTGTCGCCACCATGCGCCAAAAGGTCAGCGAAGCCTCCGACGGTCAGGTCCGCCTGATGACGATCGGCAACACCGGCGGCTGGCGCAACTTTGCCAACACGGTCCGCCCGGTGCAGACACCCGCCGATCTGGAAGGTCTGAAAATCCGCACCGTCCCGGCAGAGCTGCCGCAGGTCCTGACCAGCGCGCTGGGCGCATCGCCCACCGGCATCCCGTGGCCAGAATTGTTCACCTCGCTGCAAACCGGCGTCGTCGAAGGCACCAAGAACGGCATCACCGACATCATGTCGATGAAATTCCCCGACGCGGGCCTGCAATACCTGACGCTGGACGGGCACGCCTACATGGGCGCACTGTGGTTCATGAACAACGAAAAGTTCATGGATATGCCCGAAGATCTGCGCAAGGTCGTGGCCGATGGCTTCTACCAGTTGCAGCAGGCGACATTCGCCTCGCCAAAGCGGAAATCCATCGCGGCCTATCAGGCGTTCACCGATGGCGGCGGCGCCATCTACGTGCCGACACCCGACGAAAAACAGATGTTCCTCGAAGCTGCCGCACCCGTGCAGGACTGGTTTCGTGAAAACGTCGACGGCGGCAGTGAAGTGCTCGACTCAATGCTCGCCACCGTCGAAGAGGTTCAGACCCAGCTGGATGCGGAATACGCAGCCGAACTGAACTGAACCACCCACATCACACGCACAGGGGCCGCATCACGCGGCCCCTTTTTCATGTGGTCCTGTGGCATCATCTTGCCTGAAATACTCCGGGGGAGCGCCGCAGGCGCGGGGGCAGCGCCCCCTCACCCGTCACCTGTCCACCCCCGAACCCGTCACTTGTCCGTCACCTGTGCATAACCCGCCCGATACCGCGCATGGGCCTCTGCAAAGGCATCGTGCAGACGGGCGTCCGGTTCCACCACGCGCGCGATCTGCGGCGGCGTCGCGATCTCGACCCCGGCACCGGTCGCGGCCATCAGGCCCAGCCGTGCTGCACCGAATGCCCCGCCGAAATCACCCGACACCGGGATTTCGACCGGCAGGTCCAGCGCCGTGGCGATGGCCTGCACCCAATAATCCGACCGTGTGCCGCCACCGACACCGATCAGGCGGTCGATCCGGGTGCCGGTGCCGGTCAGCGCGTCGAAACTGTCGCGGAACGCATGTGTCACGCCTTCCAGCACAGCACGGGTGATCGCGTCGCGGTCGGTGGCGTGGTCCAGATGCAGCAACTGGCCGCGCACCTCTGCATCGTTGTGCGGCGTGCGCTCGCCCCCCAGATAGGGCAGGAACAGCGTCCGCCCCGGCGCGCGCAATGGCCCCAGACCGGCGGTCAAGTCGGCGGCCTTGGCCCCTGCCACGGCGGCCCACCAGTTGATCGCGTCGCCTGCGGCCAGAATGACGCCCATCTGGTGCCACGTGTCCGGCAGCGCGTGGCAAAAGGTATGCACCGCACTGGCCGCATCCGGCTGGTAGCTGTCGCTGGCCGCAAACAGCACGCCCGACGTGCCCAGCGACACGAACGCCTGCCCCGGCTGCACCACGCCCACACCCACGGCGCTGGCAGCATTGTCGCCGCCACCCCCCGCCACCGGCACGGCGGACATGCCCCATTCGGCGGCCAACGCGGGGCGCAAGCTGCCCGACACCTGCGATCCTTCGACCAGACGCGGCATCGCGTCACGGTCAAGCCCGGTCGCCGCCAGCAGATCGTCCGACCAGTCGCGCGCCGCGACGTCCAGCCAGCTGGTGCCGGCGGCATCCGACATTTCGGCCACGTGTTCGCCGGTCAGCCACAGGCGCAGGTAATCCTTGGGCAGCAGCACCTTGGCGGTCCGGGCAAACAGATCGGGTTCATGGTTACGGACCCATGCCAGTTTCGGCGCGGTGAAACCCGCAAAGACGATATTGCCGGTCAGACGGCGGAAATCGGGGTTGTCGTCCAGCACCGCGGCTTCGGATGCGGCACGGGTGTCGTTCCACAGGATACAGGGCCGCAGCACCGCGTCATCCGCATCCAGCAGGGTCGCGCCGTGCATATGCCCCGACAGCCCGATTCCCCGCACCGCCGACAGATCGGCGCGCGCCTTGAGCTGGCCCATCACCTGCGTCGCGGCCGCGATCCATGCCGCCGGGTCCTGTTCGGACCAGCCGTCATGGGGGCGTTGCACGGTCAGGTCGGCGACCGCCTCTGCCACGACGTTCTGCTGATCGTCGATGACGATCCCCTTCAGACCAGAGGTCCCCAGATCCAAACCGATATACATCTCAAAATCCTTTCGTTGTCGCACAGCACGTTAGCCCCGATTGCCCCCGGTGACGAGGGGCAAGACCGTCCGCCGAATTGACCGGCGCACCGGAACGGACTAGAACAAAAGAAGAACAAATGGAATCGGACGCCCCGTGCAGAACCCGTCAGACACAGTCTTTCCCGGTGCGGACCGGATCACCGAAACGGTGTATCCGCTGGACGCCACGCTGTCGGAACTTTTCGCCACCAGCACGCTGGATGCGGCGGTGACGGGCTTTGCCTGCGCGCAGCTGGCGGGGTTTGCGGGGGACGACCGTCCGGTCCTGTGGGTGCAGGACCGGCTAAGCCGGCGTGAGGCCGGGCGCCCCTGCCTTGCGGGCCTGCCGCATGGCCTGAAGCTGCTGCATGTGATGGCGAACCGCCCTGTGGATGTGCTGTGGGCGATGGAAGAAGCGCTTTACAGTGCCGGCGTCTGTGCCGTGCTGGGGGAAATCTGGGGCGATCCGCCAGCGCTTGATTTCACCGCGACCAAACGCCTTGCCCTGCGGGCAGAGGCAAAGGCCGTGCCTGCCCTGCTGATCCGCCGTGCGGCCACCCCGAACCTGAGCGCGGCACGCCAGCGCTGGCGTATCGGTGCCCTGCCCGCCCTGTCGGACCCTTATGACAACCGTGCACCCGGCGCGCCCCTGTGGCAGGCGGACCTGTTTCGCGCCCGTGGCCGTGCCCCCGGCGCATGGGTCGCCCGGCAGGATGCGCGCGGTCTCGTGCTCAGCCATACGACCCAGCACGATGTCGCCCGTCAGGCCATCGCCTGACCGCGTCGGGGGATGCGACCATGACCCAACAGATGCGCCTGACCTGTCCTGCCCCGCAGACCGACGCGGATACGCCGCTGCCCCGGCATGCCATGCGGCCCACAGGCGGCGCCGTGGACACCGGACAGATCGCCATGACCGGAACAGGTGTGACCACCACCGGCGATGCGGAACCCGCACCGCGCATGGGCCGCGATGCGCTGTCGCGCCGGATCGTCAGCATCCAGTTCGAAGATCTGGCCATCGCCCGCTGGCTGCGCTGGGCCACCCAGCGACACGACGCGCCCCCTGACGACCTGCCGGTGATTCTTGCCGTGGATGGGGCGCATGGCCCGGTGGTCTATGCAGTCAATCGGGCCGCCCGCTGTGCAGGGCTGCAACCCGGCGCGCGGGTCGTGGACATGCGCGCATTGTGCCCGCAGGTGCGCGTCGCCTGGGCTGATCCCGACGGCGATCGTTTGGCGCTGGAACGGCTGATGCTTTGGGCGCGGCGGTGGTGCCCCTGGACCGCGCTGGATGGCTGCGACGGGCTGGTGCTGGACACCACCGGGTCGGACCACCTGTGGGGGGGCGAAGCCGCGCTGCTGCGCGATATGGAAGGCCAGTTCAGCCTGCTGGGCCTGTCGACACGGCTGGCCATGGCACCGACCCACGGTGCCGCTTGGGCGCTGGCCCGGTTCGGCCCTGTGCGCGCCGTCGTGCCCCCCGACAGGCTGGCGCAGGCCACCGCCCCGCTGCCCGCGCGCGCGCTGCGGCTGGATGGCGATACGGTGCTGTTGCTGCAACGGCTGGGGCTGAAGACAATCGGTGATCTGGCCGCCGTGCCACGGGTCAGCCTGGCGCGACGCTTTGCGCAGACGGCACTGGCACACAACCCGCTGGCCCGGCTGGACCAGTTGCAGGGAAGGCTGCCCGAACCCGTCAGCGCCGAACGTGAACCCCCCCGGTTCGCGGTGCAGGCCCGGCTGGCGGAACCGGTGCAGGACCCGGTCCCGCATCTGCCTGCCCTGTGTGCCGAACTGTGTGCCGCACTGGAGGCTGCGGATTGCGGCCTGCGCCGCCTGACGGTGACGGTGTACCGCGCGGACGGCGAAGTCTCTGCCGTGACCGCCGCCACCGCGCGACCCAGCCGCGATCCAGCACATCTGCTGCGGTTGTTCGACGACCGGCTGGACCGGATCGATCCGGGGTTCGGTTTCGATCTGATCACCCTGACCGCCGATGCGACAGAGGATCTGGCCCGGGTGCAGACCCGGCTGGACGGGCGCGCGGACGATGGCGCGCAACTGGCCCGTCTGATCGACCGGCTGGTGGCGCGGCTGGGCCATGCAGCGGTGCAGGTGCCGGTGCCCCTGCCCAGCCATATTCCCGAACGTGCGGCGGGCTGGCTGCCCGCGATGTCGGGGCGGGATGCAAATGCGATGACACGACCCGCGCACCCGCGCCCGCCCTGCCTGTTCGATCACCCCGAAGAAATCCGCGTGCTTTACGCCGTCCCCGAAGGCCCGCCCGCCCAGTTCGTCTGGCGCAGACAGACCCACAGGGTCACGCGGTTCGCCGGTCCCGAACGGATCGCGCCGGAATGGTGGAACGATCGCCCCGGCACCCGGCTGCGCGATTATTACCGGGTCGAAGCGCAATCCGGCCATCGGTTGTGGATCTACCGCGACGGCGTGCTGGGGGATGACCGGGGCGATGTGCCGCGCTGGTTCGTGCACGGATGCTTTGCGTGACGGGCCGGGTTCGGGGGGCCAGCCCCCCCGGGATATTTTTGGCAAAAAGAAGCAACAACTCTTTAACACTTCGGAGTCACTGTGACCCCACGGTACAGGCGGGGACGCTGATGACCGTGCAAGGAGAAGGCGGTCCGTTTCCTGACGGGGCGGACCGCTGGACCGACCTTGGGGTTTGCGGGCTTCTTCTTGCCGCAAATATCCCGGGGGGGCCGCCGCAGGCGGCGGGGGCTGCGCCCCCATGCCACCCCGATGCGGGGGATGCCCCCGGTGCCTGAGACCGACAATATCCATCCCCGCCACACCCTGCCGGAGGACGGGATTTACACACCCAACCGCCGGTCGCCCTATGTCGAACTGGGGGTGTTCACCTGCTTTTCGTTCCTGCGCGGCGCCTCGGACGCGGCGGATTTCGCCGCAGAGGCCTGGGCGCTGGGCTACGATGCGCTGGGTTGTGCGGACCTCAATTCACTGGCCGGGGTGGTCCGCGTCCATACAGAGGCGAAAAAGGCCAGCATGCGTCCGGTGATCGGGGCGCGCATCGCCTTGCGGACGGGCGAGGTGTTTCTGGCCTATCCGCGCGACCGGGCCGCCTATGGCCGGTTGAGCGCGCTGATTTCCAAGGGACGGCGCCATGATGCGGACGGGCGCTGGCAGGCCAAGGGGGTTTGCGATCTGACGCTGGACGATCTGGCGGCTCATGCAGACGGCGTGCAGCTGATCGTGGTGCCGCCCGACGATCTGGACGGGTTCGCGCGCACCCTGCCCGCGCTGGTCCGGCGTCTGCCGACGCTGCGCCATGTTGCGGCAAGCTACCTGTATCGCGGCTGCGACCGGGCGCGGATCAACCGGCTGGATGGCATCGCGGGCCAGACCGGGCTGAAGCTGCTGGCGACCAACGACGTGCTGTATCATGCGCCCGACCGCCGGCCCCTGCAGGACGTGATGACCTGTATCCGTCACAAGACCACACTGGCCAAGGCAGGTTACCTGCTGGAAGCGAACGCCGAGCGCCATCTGAAATCTCCCAGCGAAATGCAGCGCCTGTTCGCGGAATGGCCGCATGCCATCGCCGCCACGCGGGCGGTGGCGGACGCCTGCCAATTCGATCTGACCGAACTGGCCTATGAATATCCGTCCGAAGTGATCCCGCAAGACATGACGGCGCAGGCCTATCTGGAACAGCTGACATGGGAGGGTGCGGCGCAGCGCTATCCCGATGGGGTGTCCGACGCGACGCGTGCGGTGATCCACAAGGAACTGGCGATGATCCGGAAACTGGATATCGCCCAGTATTTCCTGACGATCCACGACATCATCCGCTTTGCCCGCGAAGAGGCAAAGCCGCCGATCCTGTGTCAGGGGCGTGGATCGGCGGCCAATTCCGCCGTCTGTTACGTGCTGGGGATCACCGCCGTGGACCCCACGCAGCACGCGCTGCTGTTCGAACGCTTCATCAGTGAAGAACGCCGCGAGCCGCCCGATATCGACGTGGATTTCGAACACGAACGCCGCGAGGAAGTGATCCAGCATATCTATGCCAAATACGGGCGCGACCGCGCCGGGCTGTGCGCGACCGTGATCCATTATCGCCCCCGGTCCGCGATCCGCGAAGTGGGCAAGGTCATGGGCCTGTCAGAGGACGTGACCGGCGCGCTGGCGAAAACCGTCTGGGGCAGTTTCGGGCGCGAGATCGCGGACAAGAACGCCGACGAGGCGGGCGTCGATCTGACCGATCCGCTGATCCGGCGCACGATGATCGTGGCGCGGCAGATGATCGGGATGCCGCGTCATCTGGGCCAGCACGTCGGCGGGTTCATCCTGACGCAGCGCAAGCTGACCGAAACCGTACCCATCGGCAACGGCGCGATGCCCGACCGCACCTTTATCGAATGGGACAAGGACGATATCGACGCGCTGGGAATCCTCAAGGTGGATATTCTGGCACTGGGCATGCTGACCTGCATCCGCAAGTGTTTCGACCTGATTTCAGCGCATTATGGGCAGGACTGGACGCTGGCCAGCGTCCCGCAGGAAGATCCACGCGTCTACAACATGATCTGCCGGGGCGACACGGTGGGCGTGTTCCAGATCGAAAGCCGTGCGCAGATGAACATGCTGCCGCGCCTGCAACCGCGCACCTTTTACGATCTGGTGATCGAGGTCGCGATCGTCCGGCCCGGCCCCATTCAGGGCGACATGGTGCATCCCTATCTGCGCCGCCGGTCGGGGCAGGAACCGGTCAGCTACCCCTCGCCCGGGGCGCCGCACGACCCGGCAGAGCTGAAGAACATTCTGGGCCGCACGCTGGGGGTGCCGATCTTTCAGGAACAGGCGATGAAAATCGCCATCGACGCCGCCGAATTCAGCCCGGCAGAGGCGAACGAGTTGCGCAAGGCCATGGCCACATTCCGCAGTCGCGGCACCATCGCGCTGTTGCAGGACAAGATGGTCGGCCGGATGGTCAGGCGCGGCTATGACGCGGATTTCGCGCAGCGCTGTTTCGACCAGATCAAGGGGTTCGGGGAATACGGCTTTCCCGAAAGCCACGCGGCGAGTTTCGCGCAGCTGGTCTATGTCTCCTGCTGGCTGAAACATCATTACCCGGCGGCCTTTACCACCGCCTTGCTGAATTCCCAGCCGATGGGGTTCTATGCGCCCGCGCAACTGGTGCGCTGTGCGCGCGATCACGGGGTCGAGGTGCGGCCCGTCGATGTGAACACATCCGACTGGGACAATACGCTGGAACCCAAGGGTCGGGGGTTCGCGATCCGGCTGGGGATGCGCCAGATCGGCGGGTTGCGCGCCGATGCCGCCGCCCGGATCATGGCCGCACGCAACACGCCTTATCGTGACATTGCGGATCTGCACAGTCGTGCGGGGATCACCGCCCCCATCGTGCGCCGTCTGGCAGAGGCGGACGCCGTCCGTTCTTTGTGGGTGGACCGGCGGCAGGCGCTGTGGGACGCCAAGGGCCTGCGCGATGCCCCCGACCTGCCGCTGTTTCAGGACGGCAGCGACGAAGGGTCAGAGGTGCCGGTGCCCCTGCCCGCGATGCCGGTCTGCGAACAGGTGGTTGCGGATTACCAGACGCTGCGGCTGTCGCTGAAGGCGCATCCGGTGTCATTCCTGCGCCGGTCCATGACGCGGCAGGGCTATGCCAGCACCGCCGATCTGGACCGCGCCGCGAACCGCAAACCGATCCGGCTGGCGGGTATCGTGCTGATCCGCCAACGCCCCGGCAGCGCCAAGGGCGTCTGTTTCATCACGCTGGAAGACGAACACGGCGTCGCCAATATCGTCGTCTGGCCCAAGGTCATGGAAACCTATCGCAAGGCGGTGATGCAGGCCCGGCTGCTGGCGGTCAAAGGTTATATCCAGCGCGATGCCGACATCGTCCATATCGTCGCGACAGAACTGATCGACCGCTCTGATGCGCTGCTGCGGCTGGCCCCGGACGCCATGCCGGTCGCGGTATCCCGCGCCGATCACGTAACCAAACCACTGCCCGCCGGTGGCGGACGTCAGCACCCGCGCAATGTGCGGATCATCCCCAAAAGCCGCGACTTTCACTGACGCCGTGCAACCACGCACATAGCGGCATTGCATCGGCGCAGGTTGCACCCGCGCCCAAAAAGGCAGACTGACAGGACAACCCCGACAAAGGCCCGCACCCGATGACTGCCCGTTCTGATACGCCCCGTGCCGCGGGCACGGAAATTCCCTATTTCGAATTCGTCGCCATGATGGCGCTGCTGATGGCGCTGAACGCCGCCGCGATCGACGTCTATATCCCCGCCTTGCAGGATATCGGGGCAGCACTGAATGTGCCCGATGAAAACAGCCGCCAGTTCGTGATAAGCGCCTATGTAATGGGGTTCGGCGGGGCGCAGATCATTTATGGCCCGCTGTCGGACAGGTTCGGGCGGCGTCCGGTGCTGTTTGCCGGGCTGACCATTTATCTGGTGGGCGCGCTTGCGTCCGTCTTTGTGCCGACCTTCGGTGCGCTGCTGGCGATGCGTTTTGTCCAAGGGGTCGGTGCCGCCGCCACCCGCGTGATCGCAACCGCCGCCGTGCGCGACCGATTTTCAGGCGAACGGATGGCCAGCGTCATGTCGCTGGTGATGATGATCTTCATGATCATGCCGGTTCTGGCGCCAAACCTTGGCAGCCTGATCCTGCTGTTTGGCAACTGGAGAGAAGTCTCGGGCTTTATGTTCCTGTTGGGGGCCGCGGCCTTTGTCTGGACGTGGTTCCGCCTGCGCGAAACGCTGCATCCCGCAGATCGTCGCCCCCTGCGTCTGCGCCCCGTGGCAGAAGCGTTTCGCATCGTGCTGAGCAACCGTATTTCAGTCGGCTACCTGATCGCGATGGGGACATTCTTTGCCTTCATCTTCGCTTTCATCGCGCAGGCAGAACAGATCTATACCCAGATCTACGGCATGGGGGCGGAATTCACGCTGTGGTTTTCCGTCGTCGCTATCTTTATGTCCGGCGCCGCGTTCCTGAACAGCCGTCTGGTGGCCAGGTTCGGCACACGGCGGCTGTCGCACGGCGCGCTGTGTTTCTACATCGGCGTAACCCTGCTGCATCTGATTCTGGCACTGGCCTATGGCGGCAGCACGCCGTTCTGGTTGTTCATCACCCTGTTCACCGTGATGATGTGCTGCGTGGGCATCGTACCGCCGAATTTCAACGCGCTGGCCATGAACCCGCTGGGCCATGTCGCTGGCGTCGGGTCTGCCGTACTGGGTGCGGCACAGACCGTGCTGGGCGGGGTTCTGGGTGCCATCGTCGGATATCTTTACAACGGCACGCTGATCCCGCTGCTGGGCGGCGGTCTGGTGCTGGCTGTGATCTCTCTGGCGGCTGCTGCATGGGCCGAGAACGGCAAACTGTTCGGCCGCAGCACCTGAGACTGCGAACGCCGGACTGAACGCTCATCGGACTAGCCTGTTCCCTCTGGCATGGGGCCCTGTTTCGGATCATCACGTAACAGACGCAAGTTTGACGCAACCAGCTTGCGGCCAGTGTCTTCGCTCAGGGCCTGATTGACCAACATCGCAAAGTCGTGGTCTTTTTTGCAAAGGTTATTCAGTGTCTTGGACGAGATGGAAAACACGGTCGCCTGTTCGTCAATCACGACAGTTGCGCTGGCGAGCCCCTCGCATCGCACGTTCATTTCGCCGACAAAGGCGTCGCGCAGCGTCCCGATAACCCGATCCGCGCATGTCACCGCTGCACGACCGTCAATGATATAGCCAAGCTGCCGGACCGGTTCACCTTCGACCGTCAGCACATAGCCGACAGGCGCGGTAAAAATATTGCCCGCATTGAAAAACCGGCGCAGCATGGCCGGGGGGGCGCCGGGAAAAACGGCATTGGCCAGTCTTTCTTCTTCTGCGGAAAAGCGCACACGGTAGTTGCCGACAAACATGCGTGTCAGCCCGACCAGACTGATCACGATCCATGATATCTGGATCAGGGCCGACGACATGTTGAACGCAACCGACAGGCTCAATAACACCAGCGTCGCCGCGACAAGATTGAAAATGGTGTAAAGATATCCCGACCCCCGCAGGATACCCGCCTGCAACAGGCCGTATGACAACAGGTAAAAGGCCACGCCAAGGTAGCCAAGCCAATCAAGGACGTCGTTCGGAACCTGCGCCATAACATTACCGTACCTTCTGGGGTAAACTATGTTGGCACACCGACCCGTTTGCAAGCATTCGTCGCGGCGGCGCAGCGAACACAACCAAAGCGTATGAATCAGGCAATTACGCAAGATCGGCCAATTTTTTCCGATATCAGTCCGAAAATGGTTGCCGTAAGGTCAACTTCCGCCCTAGCTTCAAGTGGGTAGGAGGGCGAAGTGACTGACTTTGCTGTAGAATCGCAAATCCGCGGATACGGGGAATGGGCGTCGCCTATTGCCCCTGCTGATCTGGCCAAGGGCACGCGCAAGATCGAACAGATCTGTCGTGATGGGGATGCGGTGGTCTGGATCGAAAGCCGACCAGAGGAAGGCGGACGCAGTGCGATCATGCGCTGGACCCCAGCGCAGGGCTTCGAAGATGCCACACCGCGCTGGTTCAGCGCCCGCACCACGGTAAATTCCTATGGTGGCGGGGCCATGGCAGTGCGGGACGGCGTGCTTGCGTTTGTCCAATATTCCGCCGAAGCCTTTCCCAAGACACGGGACCAACGTGTGCATCTGGCCGCACCCGGCAAACTGCCAAAACCGATCACGCCACCAGTCGCCGCGACCTATGCCGATCTGGAAATTGATCCTGCGCATGGCGTGATTTACGCCGTGATGGAAGAAACGACGGTCAAGACCAATGGCCAGCCGACGCAAAGCCTTGTTGCGCTGGATCTTGCGGGGGAACGTCCGCCGCGCATCCTTGCACAGGGGGGTGATTTCTATGCGACGCCCCGGTTGTCGCCCGACGGAATGCGGCTTTGCTGGATCACGTGGAATTACCCGTCGATGCCGTGGGAAGGCACGCAGCTTTGGCTGGCGGATATTGACCCGTCGGGCGCGTTGCGCGACCCGCGCAGGATTGCAGGATCACCCGCAGCACATATCGACCCGACGCTGAACCCCGTCCTGCAAGACCTGATGCGCTATTCGGACGAAGCGATCATGAACCCGGTCTGGTCGCCGGACGGGCGGCTATATGTCGTGTCGGACCGCGTTGACATCGACGGCGACCGCTGGGCCAATATCTGCCGCGTCAAAGGCGACACCCTTGTCGCCGTCACGCAAGAAGCGGCAGAATTCGCCGCACCACCCTGGCGGCTGGGGGGCGCGTCATTCGGATTTGTGTCCGAGGATGACATCATCGCCTGCGTTACGCGTGACGGCGTATGGTCGCTTGCGCGTGTGGACACCACTTCTGGACAGGTCACGCAGATTGAAACGGGGTTCAGTTCAATCGCGCACCTGCATGTTTGCGGCGGCGACGTCGTATTTCTGGGCGGGACCTTCACAGCGCCAGAGGCAATCTGCCGGATGATGCCGGACACGCGCGATGTGCAAATCATCCGCGATACCGCGCCGCCGCTGACAGACGCGGTGCAGGCCTGTATCGCCGCGCCGACCCCGATCACCTTTGCCAGCGGCCCTGACGGCACCGCACAGGCGCATGCCTTTCACTATGCGCCGCAAAACCCGCATTTCGCCGCGCCGACAGGTGAAAAACCACCGCTGATCATTCTGATCCACGGCGGCCCGACTGCTGCCGCGACTGCAGGGCTCGACCTGACGATCCCTTTCTTCACCTCTCGCGGGTTTGCGGTGGTTGACGTGAATTACAGGGGCAGCACCGGTTTTGGCCGCAATTTTCGCAGGGCCATTTACGGTGGCTGGGGCAAGGTGGATGTCGAAGATTGCACAGCCGCCGTCAACGCGCTTGTCACCGATGGCCATGTCGACCCCTACCGTGTCGTGTCACGCGGGGCATCGTCGGGCGGCTATACCACGCTGGCGCTGGCCACGTTTACCGACCTGCTGAGTGCCGCAGCCAGTCGATATGGCATATCCAACCTTGAAATGATCGCAAAGTTTACCGACAAGCTAGAAGCGCATTACGCGGAATTGCTTGTCGGGCCTTATCCGTCGGCGTCAAAACTGTTTCGCGCGCGGTCGCCGCTGTTTCACGCAAGCCAGATCGACTGTCCGATCATCCTGTTCCAAGGCACCGAAGATCCCGTGGTGCCGCCCGCACAGGCCCATGTTCTGATCGACGAAATGAATGCCCGCAAACTGCCGCATGCTTTCGTGTTCTATGACGGCGAAAGCCACGGTTTCCGGCAGGCATCCTCCATAATCGATTCCGTGGAAAAAGAGCTTTCATTCTACGGCACATTCCTTGGTTTCACGCCTGACGGGCCATTGAAGCCACCGCAGATTTTTCATCACGAGGACGCCACAAGTCACTGACGCCACATATTTAATTTCACGCGGTGAATCACAGCCGAAATGACAGATACCCTCTGGGGAGGTAATTTTGACCGACCGACATCGCAGCGACGATTTGCTTCAATCCATCAACGCCTTTCGGCGGCGGCACCCTGACAAACTGAGCTTGAACAAAGGCGTGCCGGTCAGCACGCCTGCTGCATGGTTTCTGGGCCCGAAGGGCGAGAACGAAAAGGTTCTTCGTGACCTTGTTGATATGGCGATCACAGCCAACATTCAGGCCCGTCAGGATTATCGCCCCAAAGACCCGCAGATGGCACCTGACGGGATAATCTGCGACGAAAACCCCGCCTATGCCAAAGCGACCGCCTTGATGGAGGAGCGCCTTGCAGAGGTTTTGGCGCATCTGCGGTCCTCGATCCCACTGTCAAGCTATCGCAACCAGTCCCACATGTATTGGGACACGACGCTGCCAGCGGTCGCAGGGTATTTTGCAGGGCTTCTTTATAATCAGAACAACGTCGCGACAGAGGCGTCCCCCGTGACCACGCTGCTGGAAATGGCAGTATGCGATGATATCTGCCGGATGCTGGGATATCGCGATCCCGAAACCGAAACCGACCTGCCGCGCCCTTGGGGGCACATCACCTGCGACGGGTCCGTCGCCAACGCGGAATCGATCTGGGCGGCGCGCAACCTGAAATACCTGCCACTGGCCATGGCAGATGCGATCCGGCACATTCCCGCGCTTGCTGACGCGCGGCAGATCACGGTTCTGACGCTCGACGGCAAACGCAGCACCCTGCTAGATCTGGACACGTGGGAGTTGCTGAACCTGCCCGTGGATGAAGCGATTGGCCTTTCGCTGCGGGTTACGACCGCTGCGGGGATCGACCCCGACACGCTGAAATCCAGCCTTGCGGGGCGGACGGTTGCCGATCTGGGCATGATCGATTTTGCACGCCGTTTTCTGCCCGACGTGCCCGCGCCGGTCATACTTGCACCAGCCACGGCCCATTATTCGTGGCCAAAGGGCGCATCGCTTGTGGGGTTGGGCCGGACCAGTGTTTTGCTGGTTCGCGTCGATTTTGATGGGCGCATGGACACCGTCGATCTGCGCCGCCATCTGGACCGCTGTCTTGCCGAAAAACGCCCCGTGCTGGAGGTTGTCGCCGTCATGGGCACAACCGAAGAAAGCGCTGTGGACCCGCTCGCTGATATTGCCGATATCCGCGATGAATACCGCCAGATGGGGCTGGAATTTACCCTGCACGGGGATGCGGCGTGGGGCGGCTATTTTGCGTCGATGCTGCGGCCTTCGAAACTGGAACGCGACATCGCAGAACGCGGACTGGAAGGCACCGACGAAGAAGCCCGCTTGTTGTCGCGACACTTTGGCGTGCAGGAATCCCACAGCGGCGCGCGGGACAGGCCCGATCTGGATGATCTTTACTTTGCGCATGACCGTGGCATGGGACCGGGGATCATGATGAGCGAGTATGTCACGCGGCAATACAATGCTTTTGATTGCTGCGACACAATCACCGTCGATCCGCACAAGGCGGGTTTTGTGCCCTATGCGGCCGGTTCGTTGGTCTATCGCAACGGGGCAATGCGGGATGTCGTCGCCTTTACCGCGCCGGTGGTGTTCCATGGTGGTGCTGTGGCAAGCGTTGGCGTGTATGGCATCGAAGGGTCCAAACCGGGGGCTGTGGCCGCTGCCGTTTACCTGTCGCATGCGGTCATCCCGGCAGATAAGACCGGCTATGGTCGGTTGCTGGCCAAATGCATGTTCAATTCAAAACGGTTCTATTGCGCGCTGTTGGCAGCATTCGGACCGCAGGATGATGTCACCCTGACCCCGTTCCAAAGGCTGCCAGCCGAACGCGATGGCGCAACCCCGTATGAGGTCGCGGCACAGCGCGCCTATATCGCCCGGCAAATCGTGCCCGTGGCCGATGATGCATTGGTGGAAAAGCTTATCCACGATCCTGAACTGATGACGTTATTCCAGCGGCTTGGATCGGATCAGACGATCTGTGCCTATACGATCAATTTTCGCACTGCCGACGGGATCAATCGCGACCTTGACCTTATGAACGATCTGAACGCCGCCATTTTCAAAACGCTGTCGGTTCAGGAATTTGGCGGCGACAGGGTCCCGACGGCACCAATGTTCGTGACGGCGTCAGAGTTTTCTGCGGATACCTACGGGCAGGAATTTGTCGATCACTACGTGACCCGGTGTGGCGCTGACCCGGTGGCCGGTCATGCAGTTAAATTTCTGACGTCGACGCAGCAGAACCCTTTTATGACCTCGACCGCTGACGGCGACCTGACCCCGAAACTTGCTGATATCCTCAAGCGAACGGCCCAAGACCTGGCGGCTGAACTACGCCGCCAACACGGCTTGTCCGCACCGACCTGACGCTCTCACTTAAAGGACGCTCCGATGTCGCACAAACACACCAAAGCCCACACCGGCGACAAGACACCGCCAGATTTTGTGACAAACCATCCCCACCAGCATGCTTTCGTGTTGGTCGGGCATGAAACGGTGTTTGCCGTGCACATGACCCAATATCACCACGAGGAACACAAATATCAGCTGGTCATGAAGATGAC
Source organism: Loktanella sp. SALINAS62 (assembly GCF_018263905.1). Classification (GTDB taxonomy): domain Bacteria; phylum Pseudomonadota; class Alphaproteobacteria; order Rhodobacterales; family Rhodobacteraceae; genus Loktanella. The sequence goes on from NZ_JAAFZU010000077.1 coordinate 173,273, forward strand.
CCTGCCGCCGGACGTGAAATCAGCGCTTGATCACGCGCGCGACATGTATCCCACGGATACATTTGTGTTGTGCAACGACGATGCGGAATCGCAATTGTTCATGGTGCCCGACCTGCCCGCCGGACGCCGCCCGACATTCAAAGCGAATATCTTTCAGGGACTGCCCGCGTTCACGAATGAAGAGGCCGAAGAGCCGCATTTCTTTCCGTGGGATAAAGTCAGAACGACGCCGTTCATCGCCGATTTTGACGTGACGGTCGAACGTATCGTGACCTACCGTCCTTTCGCTCACCACCTCAAACAACCTGATTTTGCAACCTATCTTCTGTGGGGTGACGGAGAAGAAGCACACATGACCAACCTGCAGACGGCAGCGTTGGCCTCTGGCAAATTCGAGGTGCCGGCGTTCGGCCCCGATTACGACCATGTCATGAGCTTGAAAGAGGCACCGGCCTGGCTGGACAAGCCACTGCTAGAGGCGGGTGTTGTCGTGTCCGTCCCGGGCCTGCGTTTGAATGATGCCAAGACCGGCGCCCCGACGATCCCCACGGATGTTCCGATCGCGCCGGGCCAGAAGATCGATGTTCTGTATCGTGGGATGGGCCCTGTCCGTACGGTTTGGGCTGGCCAAACGTTTTTGGCGGCAACGGCCGTGTGCAACAGCCCCGGCGTACTTGACGGCGTGTCGTTGATTATAAGCGCAACACCGGAGAAACCAGAACATGACTAAGATTCCACAGATGGGTGAATTCACCAAAGAAGACGGAAACGAAGAACTTTGGTATCAGGTGTTCCAATTGGGCCATCCTGTTCTTGCAGGAAAACAAAAGCGGTTTTCAATGCTGCCCGGACGCACCCGGTGCAAAATGTGCTATGCTCCGTTCACCGGTATCGGGGGCTGGATCACAAAGCGGATGGGATTGCAGGCATCGTCGCGCAACCCGTTTTTCTGCAATGCATGCGACGGTTTTCTGAATGCGTTTCCCGGCGGTGCAGAGGTTGATCTGGCCATCATGTTCTGTGATTTGCGCGGATCGGTCGCTCTTTCGGAATCAATGACGCCAAAGCAGTTCAAGGAATTGATCGTCTTTATGCGCGAAACAATCATTCCGGTGCTATGGCGATCCGAAGGGTTTGTCCTTCAATTTCAGGGCGACTCGATTATTGGCGTCTGGCCTCCGGGCTTCAGCGGCAAGGATTATGCACAAAAGGCCGTCGATGGTGCCTTCAAGATGAGCAAAGCACTGGAAACCGCGACGTTTAATGGACAAACGGTACCGGTCGGAATTTCGTTGCATGCAGGGCGCGCCTATCTGGGCACCGTCGCCTCTGTCGGGAATGACCTGCAGGAAGTCAGCGCCTTTGGTTATGACGTCAACATCGCAGCACGGCTTTCAGATGCGGCAGAGGCAGGCGAGGTGCTGATCAGCGAAGCCGCCATCAACGCCGCAGGCAAGCAGAACCATGCCGTCGATCTGCACCCGTTCGCGCTGAAAGGGGTCGAAACGCCGATTCAGGCCGGGCACCTGCTGCGCCCCTGAACGATGCGCAGTGACGATGGCGTTCACACCGTCGACGCAAGCCGCGCGCTTAAGCTGTGCTGGTTTTCGGAAAGTCGCGACGTCATCAGCCGGGTCAGTGCAATGGCAAAATCAGGCTGATCCTGAAACAGCTTTATGACGTTTGCCCGGTCAATCCATGCAACTGACACCGGCCCTACGGCGCGCACCGTTGCGTTGCGTCGCCCTTCTGCAGAAAACAGGCCAATTTCGCCAAAAATTTCACCCTTGTTGATCGTGCACTCAAATTCTTCGACACGGACTTCACCTTCCAGCACGACAAACAAACGATCGGCCTGATCGCAGCGACGAAAGACCACCGCCCCTGCAGCAAAACGGGTCGCGGTCATAAAGGGCAAAAGCATGTCGGTGTCAGGCGCTTTGTTGAACATCCCGCGCACCCGGTGGCGCATCTGGATCTGCTGCACGGTGCGCCAGATGTTCACAGGCAACAATACCGCGTGCAGGATCAGGATCGGAACAAGCCCCGCAGAAATACCATAGGCAATAAACAGGATGTTTGAGGCGATCGCGATTATCCGCAGCGGCAAAAGGGTTTGCATACAAAACGTCAGGAACACCAGCGCCGATGCCGCAAAGCCGATTAAATCAACGACCTCGAAAGACATACCAAAGTTCCGTTCCATATTTTGCGCATGAATGAACGTTTTGCGCATCCTGTGAACTATGGTTGATCCCGTGCGCGTCGTCCAGTTCGATGGGCTGTTCTTGCCTGCTGCCCTGTTCTGGTGTTGGCTGCTTCTATCACCGTGAACTATGCGAATTCAGGGCTGCAATCGATTCATGGAAGACATGCTATTTTCTGATTTTCTGGTACTTGCTGCGGCTGGTATGTTTATTCTGGGGTATCTGATCATCAATCAGATCATCCTGCGCACCATGCTTTTGATCGGAACAGCGCTTTATATCTGGTACTATGCTGTGTTCGATGACGCACCCCTGTGGCCCGCAATCTGGGCCAGTGCTGCGACAGGATCGGCCAACCTGATCGGCATGTTGAATTTGATTTACCGACGATCAGCATGGGCCATTCCAAAGGAATTTCGCGATATTTACCGACATTTTGAGAACGGCAGTGCAAAAGTTGGCCACGGAAGTGGCGTGATAATCTCGCTGCGGGCAGCGTAAAATGTTGCCACTTTGGCTCTTTCTGTTTGCAGGGAGGGCGGGAGATTTTAGTCGTGGATTTATATTTGAAGGTCCGCCTCGCGCGTCGGGGCGGTATGAGCGAACGGGAGGCCGCCAGCCATTTCGGGATCTCGCGTGCGAGCGTGAAGAAGATGATGATGTTTTCGGTCCCGCCCGGTTATCAGCGAACGGCGCAGATCAAGCGGCCCAAGCTGGATGGTTTCACCGGCTTTATCGACCAATGGATGCAAGACGATCTGAACCGTCCCCGTAAACAGCGCCACACCGCCAAGCGCATTTTTGAACGGCTGTGCGACGAGC
>NZ_JAAFZU010000078.1 GCF_018263905.1 Loktanella sp. SALINAS62
CCAGAGCGCCCGTCTTTTGCTCAAGCAGTGGCAGATAGTGGACCGGATCAAAAACCATATCCTCTCGATCCCAGCACCGGGGGTGGCGAGCGATCACATCGCCACCACAGCCAATGACGACTTGATCAACATAGCCGCGAAGCCAGACATCGCGGTGCCCGTAGGCAACCGGCACAGAGTAATCGTTGGTTTTGTAGCGCACCAGGGATTGTGAGTTCACCTGGCCGGTGGCCTGATCGCAGGCGTCAAACGGGCACGCGGGCA
>NZ_JAAFZU010000079.1 GCF_018263905.1 Loktanella sp. SALINAS62
ACGCGGCTGATCAGGTCGGGCGACACTTGCAGGCCATAGACATCCTCGAGATGGGCGCGAATGTCACGCACCGTCAGACCGGCGGCATAGAGACCAATGATCTTGTCATCCATCCCGTCGATCCGGGTCTGGCCCTTCTTCACCAGCTCAGGTTCGAAGCTGCCGTCTCGGTCACGCGGCACGGCGATCGGCAGCTCGCCGTCCTGGCCCTTCAATCGTTTGGTGGATGAGCCGTTACGGCGGTTGGCCTGATCGGCCGGCGCGTCCTTGCCGTCCTCATAGCCCAGGTGCGCGGTCAGCTCGGCACCCAGCATTCGTTCCATCAGCTTGATCTTCAGCTC
>NZ_JAAFZU010000010.1 GCF_018263905.1 Loktanella sp. SALINAS62
GTGAACCGCCCCGGGTTTACCGGAGGGTAAAACTCTCGGAGAATTGCCCATTATGGAACAGACACACAACAAGAAGACCTCGAAGCCGTATTCACCTGAGTTCCGCGAACGTGCAGTGCGGTTGGCGATGGAGCACCGCGAAGAGTATCGTAGCGAAGCTGCTTTATTCACAGCGATTGCAAGTAAATTGGGCTGTTCGCCAGACAGTCTTCGCGTTTGGGTCCGGCAGGCTCAGTGTGATGGCGGCGAACCGCCGGGCCAAACCAGTGCTGAGAAAGCGCGGATCAAGGAGTTGGAGCGCGAGGTGCGCGAACTCCGGTAGGCCAATGAGATCCTGAAGAAAGCATCAGCGTATTTTGCCCTGGCGGAGCTCGACCGCCCGTTTCGCAAGTGATTGCTTTCATTGAAGAACATCGCGGTGAGTTCGGGGTCGAGCCGATGTGCAGAATGCTGCAAATTGCCCAGTCCACCTATTATGAGCGGCGCGCCATCTTGCGTGATCCTGATCGGGCATCGCAACGGGCGAAGTCTGACGCTGATCTGTGCATCAAGATCAACGCTACCTGGGAAGAGAACCGCAAGCTCTATGGCGCGCGGAAGATCTGGCATGTCTTGCTGCGCGATAATCAGCAGATCGCACGATGCACGGTGGAACGGTTGATGCGCAATTTGGGCATCAAGGGCGTGGTTCGGGGTAAAAAGGTCGTCACGACCAATCCGGACACCTCACAGCAGT
>NZ_JAAFZU010000080.1 GCF_018263905.1 Loktanella sp. SALINAS62
GATCGTCATCGCGCCCCGATGGAACAACACACCGAGGCGCTCGAGCAGGCCGCACCGCCCAGCGTCTTGGTCGATGCGCGCCACCAGATCCTGCATCTCTCGCCCCGCGCCGGACGGTTCATCCAGCATTCCGCCGGCACCTTCTCAGGCAAGTTGCCCGAGGTGGTGCGGCCTGAGCTGCGTCTCGACCTGAAAGTGGCGCTCGACCGAGCACTTGAGAACCGAGTGGCGACGATGAGCCATCCGACATCCGTTCCGCTTGACGAAGGGCAACGCCGTATCGCGATGCAGGTCGCACCGGTCCCATCGCGCGAAGGTGCCGGAGCGCAGGCACTGGTGCTGTTTCTCGATGCGGGCCCGGCCCTGTCGGAGCCAGGTGAGGATGAGGATACCCAGCCGGGCGAGATCCGGAACGACGAGATGCGCCGTCTCCATGCCGAGTTGAAGTCAGCGCAGGAGGCGCTGGTCGCAAGCCGTGGCGAGCACGAGACAGCGATCCAGGATCTGCGGGCTGCCAACGAGGAACTGCAATCGATCAACGAGGAATACCGCTCTACTTCGGAAGAGCTGGAAACCTCGAAAGAAGAGCTTCAATCAATGAACGAGGAGCTTCAGGCGGTGAACGGCGAGTTGAAAGGCAAGCTCGAAAGCATCTCGACCGCCCACAGTGACCTTCAGAACATGACCGCAGCGACCGAGATCGGAACGCTGTTTCTCGATCCCAAGCTCCGGATACGGATGTTCACGCTGCCGATCGCCGATCTCTTCAACATCACCGAGATAGACGCCGGTCGGAGCATCACCGATTTTACGCACAGGCTACGCTACGACGGGATTGAAGGGGACGCGCGTCGGGTGCTGCGCGATCTCTCGCCGGTAGAGACAGAGGTTCAGGGCCGGGACGGTCGCTGGTTCATGATGCGGATCAGGCCCTACCGCACAGTCGAGGATAAGATCGACGGCGTCGTCGTGACCTTCGTCGACATCTGCGCCCGCCGCAAAATGGAGCAAGAACTCTTGGAGAGCCAGCAGCGCTACCAGACCCTGTTCAACTCGATCGATGAGGGCTTCGGGGTCTTTGAGGTGATGTTCTCGCCTGAGGGCAAGGCTGTCGATCACCGCTTCATCGAGGTCAACGCTGCATTTGAGCGCCAGACGGGGTTGGGGAACTCTGTTGGCCGCACGGCGCGAGAGCTTGTGCCCGACCTCGAGACGCACTGGTTCGAAATCTTCGGTCGTATTGCCCAAGACCGGACCGCAGAGCGCTTCGAGGCACCCGCTGCGTCTTTGGGGCGCTACTACGAGACCTATGCCTTTCCCGTTGGCCCCGCAGACGAGCACCGCATCGGTGTGTTGTTTCGGGACGTCTCCGACCGTAAGCAGGCGGAAGAGCAGCGCCGGACGCTCACGCAAGAGTTAAGCCACAGGGTCAAGAATACGCTGGCGGTGGTGCAGTCGCTCGCACGACAACCGGGCGTGCCGGACATGACCGTCGAGCAATATCGCGACCGGTTCATCGGTCGCATCCAGGCCTTGGCACGCGCCCACGACCAACTGCTCGAAACGGATTGGCAGTCCGCCGACCTGGC
>NZ_JAAFZU010000081.1 GCF_018263905.1 Loktanella sp. SALINAS62
CGCTGGCTGGACGTCGTATGCTCATTGTCGAGGATGAAGCCATCCTTGCGATGGATCTGGAAATGATTTTCGAGGATCAAGGCTGCGAGGTGCTTGACCCTGCCTTCAGCGTGAAGCGTGCACTCGCCCTGATCGAGACGGAGCGCCCAGATGGCGCTACGCTCGACATGAACCTCAACGGCGAGTCGTCAGCCCCCGTTGCCGCTGCCCTACGCGAGCGAAACATCCCGTTCATCCTGCTCTCCGGTAATACCG
>NZ_JAAFZU010000011.1 GCF_018263905.1 Loktanella sp. SALINAS62
TCCTTGGAAATCGTCATCGTCATCGTCCTTGCTTCTCTCAGGAAGCATGAACCAAATCCCAGTTACACAGAAGGTCGGACACTCTCCACCTAAGGTCAGCATGAGGTAAAGGCTTGGTCTCCCCCCCTCCCCCCTTAGGTATCCTATAGTTGACCTTAGACCCTAGAGTGTGGGTCCGCCCTGTCGTGATCTCTCTAAAGGATGGGGGTATTCCCGATCACCGCAGAGTCACTGAGAGGCCACCTACAGCGCATCCTCTGGTGAGCGCTAGGGTATCCGCAGAAAACCACATGCACCGCACCAGAGGCGCTCCTAATGAGTCCTCTGGGGTGTCCTAGGCGACCACGACACCCAGGCCATTCCCATCACGAACATCTCGCCAGCGGTCGAAGGCCAGTCCGATGCCGCGTGTCAAGGTTAGCTCCCCGATGAACGGCACCCTGATGGCCAGCCCAAGGCGATCCAAGGCGAAGGTGAAGCGGTGGCGACCAGCGCCAAGTTGCAGTGCGATCATGTCCGTGGGGTTCCTCTGTTGCGTCCCATGGGAAGCTCTAGCGGGCCGGGGTAGGACTTGGAAATTCACTAATAATTACATGCACTTGTGGATAATTCGCGAAGGTTTCGAACATGCTTGGGAGGTTCAGAAGATCAAGCCCCGGAGGAACCAGCTCACCAGAACGCCAAGGCTTCCCCATAAGAACAGAGTTCCGATCAACTGGACTAGTTGAAGTGGTAGCTTCACTGCCATTGACGTCCCTGCGTTCGATCCGAGCCTGTTACTCGCCAGCCACCCACGGAACGGGAAGGCTACTGCTGATGCGACCCATGCGACCAATGGCACCCACACAGTCGTCAGGTCGTTTTGCCAGCCGAACAACCAAATGCCGAAAGGCACACACACAAGAAGAACAAAGCCCATCATCCGAATATCCTCTTCAACCAGCCATTGGTCACACCAGCTCCGACACTCTGGTGAGCTATGGTTGATTTTGGGTGACGCGCATCATCAGGCGGCGCGGTTTTCGGTATCGTTGGTCTGTTCTATACCGTCAGTGAACTTGA
>NZ_JAAFZU010000082.1 GCF_018263905.1 Loktanella sp. SALINAS62
CCGTTCCGACAGGCCCAGCTTGACCTGTAGATGCGCAACTGCTTCGCGCTTCACGGCGGGCCCTACCATTTTTTTGAGAGCAGTTCCTTCATCGCCGCAGCATCGAGCATCTGCTCGGCCAAGAGCTTCTTCAGTTTTGCATTCTCGTCTTCGAGCGCCTTCAGCCGTTTGGCATCTGAAACCGTCATCCCACCAAACTTCGCCTTCCAGGCATAAAAGGTGCCTTCCGACATCCCGTGCTTCCGGCACAGGTCAGCGCACTTCGCGCCAACCTCATGCTCGGTCAGGATACCGATGATCTGTTCTTCGCTGTATCTCGTTCGCTTCATTGTCCGTCCCTTCGTTGGGTCGGACTCTCATTCCAAAT
>NZ_JAAFZU010000083.1 GCF_018263905.1 Loktanella sp. SALINAS62
CGCTGGTCTGCGATCCTGTCGATTTCTGCGAAGATCGGCTGTGCGCCGCAAACGCTGAATGAATGGGTGAAGAAGGTCGAGATCGACACTGGCCAGCGCGGCGGTGTCACGACTGAGATGGCTGAGAAGATGAAGACGCTGGAACGCGAGAACCGCGAGTTGAAACAGGCCAACGAGATACTTCGCAAAGCGTCCGCATATTTTGCTCAGGCGGAGCTCGACCGCCCGTTCAAGAAATGATCCGCTTCATTGATGATCACCGCGCTGAACATGGGGTCGAGCCGATTTGCAGGGTTCTGCCGATTGCCCCAGCGACTTTCTACGACAACAAGGCCAAGCAAGCTGATCCTTCGCACCTGTCGGATCGCGCCAAACGTGATGAGCAACTCAAGCCTGAGATCGAACGCGTCTTTGAGGAGAACCTGAAGGTCTATGGCGTTCGCAAAGTTTGGCACCAGATGCGCAGGGAAGGCTTCGACATCGCACGCTGCACCGTCGCACGTTTGATGAAGGACATTGGCATCGAAGGCGTCATTCGCGGCAAGAAACCAAGAACGACGATACCTGACAAGGCGCTACCCTGTCTGCTGGATCGTGTGAACCGGCAGTTCCATGCTCCCGCGCCGAACGTCCTTTGGGTCAGCGACTTCACATATGTCGCCACATGGCAGGGGTTTGTCTACGTCGCCTTCGTCATCGATGTGTTCGCGCGGCGGATCGTTGGTTGGCGCGCAAGCCGCACAGCCAATGCCGG
>NZ_JAAFZU010000084.1 GCF_018263905.1 Loktanella sp. SALINAS62
GGCGCATGCGCGATGAACTTTTGAACGAAACCATGTTCCGGAACATGGCGCACGCCCGTGCTGTGATCCGGGCCTGGGCGGATGACTTCAACGAAACACGCCCGCATTCGGCGCTTGGCTACCAGACGCCCAAGGCATTCGCCGAACACCTCACCACCGCAACCGACACCCGCGCTGCGCCATCTGAAAGCTCCGCACGGATGTCGGT
>NZ_JAAFZU010000085.1 GCF_018263905.1 Loktanella sp. SALINAS62
TTCCTTGATCAGGTGTTTTCACTCAGCGACCGGCTGACGGTGCTGCGCAACGGCCAGCACATCGTGACAACCAACACGGCTGACACGAACCGGGTCGATCTGATCCACCACATGCTGGGCCACGAACTGGTCGAAGCCGAACAGCGCCATGTTGCGCGCACCGGCGGCGCGGAACTACTGACTTTCAAGGGGCTCGCCCACCGCAACAGGATCGAACCCTTCGATCTGAAGGTGCGCGCGGGCGAAGTCATCGGGCTGGCCGGGTTGCTGGGTGCCGGCCGCACCGAAACCGCCGATGTGCTGTTCGGCCGGACCCCCGCCGATCAGGGCACGGCCACCGACGAGAATGGCAAGCTGGACATCACCACGCCCCGCATGGCCATCGCCGCAGGCTTTGGTTACGCGCCAGAGGACCGCAAGACCGACGGGATCGTGGCGGATCTGTCGGTGCGCGAAAACAT
>NZ_JAAFZU010000086.1 GCF_018263905.1 Loktanella sp. SALINAS62
AAATGACGATGGGATACATCCGGTCCAGCGCCCGGGACTGCCATTCCCTGACCTCGTCCAGCACCGCGTCGGTCACGCGGCTGATCAGATCCGGCGACACTTGCAGACCGTAAACGTCTTCGAGATGGGCGCGGATGTCACGGACCGTCAGACCCGCCGCGTAGAGACCGATGATCTTGTCATCCATGCCATCGATCCGGGTCTGGCCCTTCTTCACCAGTTCGGGCTCGAAGCTGCCGTCCCGGTCCCGCGGCACGGCGATAGGCAGCTCGCCGTCCTGGCCCTTCAATCGTTTGGTGGATGAGCCGTTACGGCGGTTGGCCTGA
>NZ_JAAFZU010000012.1 GCF_018263905.1 Loktanella sp. SALINAS62
ACGTTTGAAGATCTTGCGGTGCCTGCAACGGGCACAAAACCAAAACATGCCGAGGAAACCAACCTCTCCTGGGCACCACGATTTCCCCGCAAGATATTGAAAACGCTCAGCTAATATTAATTTAGCGAGAGCCGTAGAACATGCCGGATCTTACCTCTGCGCTCTTCACCTAACTAGCTTGCAACCATTTACGCAGGACGCTTTGCGGGTAGCCGCTACCGTATGCTTCCCCGACCCCTCCTGTCTGCCAACCGCCAATCTGGTCTGCTATATCAGATGGGCATTCAATCGCCCTAAGCCGGTCCCTCATTGAATGACGAAAGCTGTGCATCGACACTCCGTCTGGAAGGTAAGCCCGTAACCACTTGTTCGTTGCCGCGCTGGCTGAATTGGCGTTTGAAGTTTTGGTCTTGTTGTATCGTGGAAAGGCAAAGCCTGTGATGCCTTGGGTCTTCAGGATACGTCTTGCGGCCCATGCTGCTGAACCTACAAGCGGGATCGTTCGTTCGCTCTGACTTGTCTTCAACCGTCGCCAAGGATGGGGTTTGATCTGTACGGACAGATTACCCGCTTCATCAGTTTGAAAATCCTCGCATCTCAGGCCAACCGCTTCCGCTAGTCTCATGCCTGTATCGGCGACAAGGGCAATCATCCAACGTAGATCGTCATCAAGCTTTAGGCATTCAGCTTGAACGGTCCTGATATCTGCGATTGGCACAGGACGGCGTATCTGAACGTTTGAAGTTCGGTCGAAGTAGACATTGCCGAAGGGGTTCTTGAAATCAATTCCTTCTTCACTGGCGGCAAAATTCAAGACGGATCTGATCGTTCCCAAGATGCGTGCGATGCTGCTACCTGCCATTCCCTTAGCAATAAGAGCGTCACGCACTTTGTTGGCATCGGCTTTAAGCAACTGATCGATTGGAACGTTCCCGCAGACCTTGACCAAATATCCACAGTTCCGCGTTGCAGCCCGTTTGAAAGTGATGCCTTTGCCCGCCCCCTTCTGTGTGAGGTATATCTCGAGGCAGTCGGACACCTTGAGGGCAGTGGGTTTGACGCCGGAAGGTTCATGTTTCGATGAGGCTGAAGACAAGTTGGACTTCAAGAGGTGCTGACCAGGTGTTCCGATGTCCTGGCACTTCAGGTGATACCAATATTCATCCAACTGATCCGCAACCCGTCTGGCACGTGACGCGGCAACTTGAAGCGATCTCGTCTTCAAGGAGTGTGAAATCTTGGCACTTCGATAGTGACCTTGAACTTCCACTGGGATCCTTCGCGTGAAATAAAAAATCCCGTCCTTGATGAAGGTATGGGGGGCAGAAATGTTCTCCGGCATGTTCTACGGCTCTCGCTAAATTAATATTAGCTGAGCGTTTTCAATATCTTGCGGGGAAATCGTGGTGCCCAGGAGAGGACTCGAACCTCCACACCGTTGCCAGTACTAGCACCTGAAGCTAGCGCGTCTACCATTCCGCCACCTGGGCAGGTCACGTGAGGGGCGATTTAGAAGGACTGACCGGAACTGTAAAGGCCATTCTGCACGCAATCCAACATTTTGCCGCAGTGCCTTTCGTCTTGCCCGTCAGGGGGGCGCGGTTTACATCAATGCAACACAGCGAAAGAGGTGTCCCATGTCCAAGCTTGTAACGATTTTCGGCGGTTCCGGCTTTCTCGGCCGTTATGTCGCGCGCCGTTTGGCGCAGGACGGCTGGCGCATCCGCGTGGCCTGCCGCACCCCGAACGAAGCGATGTTCGTGCGTACCTATGGTAATGTAGGGCAGGTCGAACCCGTCTTTTGCAACGTGCGCGACGACGACTCTGTGCGCAGTGTGACGCGCGGTGCCGACGCCGTGGTGAACTGTGTCGGTGTGCTGGCCGAGAAGGGCAAGAATACATTCAAGGCGTTGCAGGCCGAAGCGCCCGCGCGCATCGCGCGGATCGCGCGTGAAGAAGGCATCGACCGCATGGTGCAGATTTCCGCCATCGGTGCATCGCAAGACGCCGACAGCGACTATGCCAAGACAAAGGCGCAGGGCGAGGCGGCATTGCGCGAACACCAGCCCGACGCCGTCATTCTGCGACCGTCCATCGTGTTCGGATCAGAGGATGAGTTTTTCAACCGCTTTGCAGGTATGTCCCGGATGGGCCCGGTGCTGCCCGTGGTAGGTGCCGATACGCTGTTCCAGCCTGTCTATGTCGACGATGTCGCCAAGGCGGTGCATGTCGCGCTGACTGATCGGACTGTCAGCGGCGTGTATGAATTGGGCGGACCCGATGTCGCCACATTCCGCGACCTGATGCATCTGATGTTGAAAACCATCAATCGTAACAACATGGTCGTGAATATCCCGTTCTTTGTCGCCCGTGTCATGGCGGCGGTGTTTGGCGCGCTGAACAAGATTACATTTGGCTTGGCCCCCGCGCCGCTGACGACGGATCAGGTCAAAAACCTGGCCGTGGACAACGTGGTGTCCGACGATGCGCGCGGTTTCGCGGCGCTGGGCCTGACGCCCACGTCGATGGAAGCGGTGTTGCCCGATTACCTGTGGCGGTTCCGCCCGTCGGGGCAATATGCGGCGATCAAGAATTCGGCCCGTAACCTTAAGCTGCGGTCATAGCGACGATCAGCAGGATCACGCCCAGCACAATGCGGTAGATGACATATGGTGTATAGCTGACCGATTTCAGCAGACGCATCATCAATGACAGGGCTGCCAGTGCCGCAAGGCAGGACAACCCTGCCACAATGGCGATCTGGGTCCAGATCTGGGGTGTGGTGGTGCCGATCACATCCAGCGCCAGCAACGATCCCGACGCCAGAATCGTCGGGATCGACATCAGCATCGACAGCCGCGCGGCGTCGGAACGGTTGTAGCCCAAGGTGCGCGCGCCGGTGATTGTCACGCCAGACCGCGATGCGCCGGGAATCAGCGCGACCACCTGCCATAGACCCATGATCACCGCATGTTTCAGCGTCCATTGGGTGGCGGTGCGATCTTCCGGGTTGGTCTGGTCGGCGCGGTAAAGCACGATCCCGAAAATGATAAAGGCCAGCGCGATCACCGTCATACTGTCGCGGATCACGTCCGCCAGTCCGGTGATCTTCAGGATCAGGCCGGCCACGATGACAGGTATTGTTGCGATGATCAGGCACAGCGCCAGCCACGCGCCCTGCGTGTCGACCTTGCCCCGGATCAGGCGCGGCAACCCTGCCAGCGCCATGCGGACATCGGCCCAGAAAAACAGGATCACGGCGACCAGTGTGCCCAGATGCGCCGCCACGTCGATCACCAATCCCTGCGCGGGTTCGCCAGTAATATAGGGGATCAGGATCAGATGCCCGGATGACGAAACCGGCAGGAATTCCGTGATGCCCTGCACGAGGGCCACCAGAACCAAAGTAAAAAGTGTCATGACGTTGCAACCTGTTCCGGCCATTCTTGATTCGTCGTCACATTAGCCATGGAACGTGATACCGCCAGATCGAAAATAGGTATCGTTCGGACCTAAAATCGCGCAAATTCTGCCCGGCCGCAAATATGTCGCGCAAAATATGTGATAATAGGACAGTACTGCTGACTTTTCATTTGTTCGGAACTGCCGTAACACGCGTCAAAGTCCCCAAACCTCGGAGCGTACCCATGGCCGGCGAAAAGATGCTGAAGTTCACCACCGTCAGCCGCGACATGCCGGAAAAGCGTCCGCCTGACCTGCGCAATCAGGATTTTGGCGAAATCTACGCCGAATTCGCGCGCGACAAAGCGGCGGAACAATCCAGCCGGTGCAGCCAGTGTGGCGTGCCGTATTGCCAGTCGCATTGCCCGTTGCACAACAACATCCCCGACTGGCTGCGCCTGACCGCCGAAGGCCGGCTGCAGGAAGCCTATGAGGTATCGCAGGCCACGAACACATTTCCTGAAATCTGCGGTCGTATCTGCCCGCAGGACCGTCTGTGCGAAGGCAACTGCGTCATCGAACAATCCGGTCACGGCACCGTCACCATCGGGTCCGTGGAAAAATATATCACAGACACCGCATTTGCCGAAGGCTGGGTCAAACCGATCCGTCCATATGCGGAACGCACGGAATCTGTCGGCATCATCGGTGCGGGGCCAGGCGGTCTGGCGGCGGCTGACGCGCTGCGCCGTCAAGGTGTGCAGGTCACGGTTTATGACCGTTATGACCGTGGCGGCGGTCTGATGACTTACGGCATCCCCGGCTTCAAGCTGGAAAAGGATGTCGTGATGAAACGCATGGCGCAGCTTGAAGACGGCGGTGTCGCATTCCGTCTGAACTGCACCGTGGGCGAAGACATCTCTTTTGACGCGATCCGGGGCACCCATGACGCGGTGATCATTGCCACCGGGGTCTATAAAACACGAGAGCTGGACAATCATGGGTCCGATGCCGATGGCATCGTGCGCGCCATCGACTATCTGACTGCGTCCAACAAGGTCAGCTTTGGCGATACGGTCGAAGAATTCGACAGCGGAGAGTTGAACGCCGCTGGCAAAAAGGTCGTGGTCGTCGGCGGTGGCGACACTGCGATGGACTGCGTGCGGACCGCGATCCGTCAGGGTGCGACATCTGTCAAATGCCTGTATCGCCGCGACCGTATGAACATGCCCGGATCACAGCGTGAAGTTGCCAACGCCGAAGAAGAAGGCGTCGAATTCGTCTGGCTGTCCGCGCCGAAAATGTTCGTCGATAACGCAGCTGAAATGAACATCGAAACGCCTGCGCCGATCTCTGGTCCGCTGCGTGGCGTGGTGGTCGACAAGATGCGTCTGGGCCAGCCCGACGCGACAGGCCGTCAAAGCCCCGAATTGATCGCGGGCGCGCATTACGTCGAAGAGGCCGATCTGGTCATCAAGGCGCTGGGCTTCGAGCCCGAAGACCTGCCCGCCTTGTGGGGTGTCGACGGTCTGGAAGTCACGCGCTGGGGCACGGTAAAGGCCGATTTCACAACCGGAAAAACATCGCTGGATGGCGTATTTGCGGTGGGGGATATCGTGCGCGGTGCCAGCCTTGTGGTCTGGGCGATCCGTGACGGGCGCGACTGCGCGGCAGCGATCCTTGACTACCTGAACCAGTCGGACGCGGTGGCGGCTGAATGATCCGGGCAACCGCGTTTCTGTGTGTTCTGGCCGGGCCTGCCATCGCGCAGACGCCCGATACCTTTAGCCTGCCTGCGGGGTGTTCGGCCTTTGTGACGATCCAGTCGCGTAGCTGCGCCGTGGAACATCATTTCACCTGCGACGCCGACGGCGCCGGTGTCAAACGGCGCGCCAGCCTGAACGAAGACGGGCTTGTGTATCTGGGCAGCACCGATTCCGAATCGCAGTGGCTCAACAGCTTTCATCCGGTCACCGGGCATGCCGAACGTCTGGAATCCGACCCCGCCGATCCTGCATCGCTGACGGAACTGCTGCGGACGGGGCGCGACAGCTATGATTTCGTGACCCTGTCCGATGAAATCGGCCCGACGCGCTATGTCGGCGAAGACCGGCTGACCGGCGAAGTCGTCACAATCGACGATGTGACGCTGCAACGCACCGAATATCAGATCACTGCTTTTGCCCCCGATGGCCGCGAAATGTGGTCCTCTGCCGGCAACGAATTCGTGTCGGACGACTGGCGCATGTTCATCGGTGGGACAGGCCGGATCACCGTGCCCGGTGACAGCTTTGAAAAGAACGACAGCCCGGTCGAATTCATCTTTCCCGGTGAACCCGGTTTTCTGTCTGCCAATCCCAAACATGACTGCGGCGTGATGATGTCGCAATTGATTGCCCCCAGCATAGGAGAAACACGATGACGACGTATGATGACGCTTGGGTGGCCGCCGAAGAAGCAAAACGCGCTTGGATGGCCGAAAACGGTCTTTATCGTGACGAGGATGAACATTCATCCTGCGGCGTCGGTCTGGTCGTATCGATCAAGGGCGAACGCAGCCGCGATGTCGTCGATAAGGGCATCAACGCGCTGAAAGCGATCTGGCACCGTGGTGCCGTGGATGCCGACGGTATGACCGGTGACGGTGCAGGTATTCACATCCAGATTCCCGTCGCCTTCTTCGAAGATCAGATACGGCGCACGGGCCATGAACCTGAACCGGGTGAACGTATTGCCGTCGGTCAGATCTTTTTGCCGCGCACCGATTTCGCCGGTCAGGAACGCTGCCGCACCATCGTCGAAACCGAAGTGCTGCGGATGGGTCATTATATCTATGGCTGGCGGCACGTCCCGGTAAACACATCTGTTCTGGGTGAAAAGGCGAACGCGACGCGCCCGGAAATCGAACAGATCCTGATCCGTAGCCGCCCCGGCATCGACGAAGAAGCGTTCGAACGTGAATTGTATATCGTGCGCCGCCGCATCGAAAAGGCCGTGACCGCGTCCGGCGTGTCCGGTTTCTATGTCTGTTCGCTGTCGACCCGTTCGATCATCTACAAGGGTATGATGCTGGCCGAACAGGTGGCGACATTCTACCCCGACCTGATGGACGAACGGTTCGAATCCGCCTTTGCCATCTATCACCAGCGCTATTCCACCAACACGTTCCCGCAATGGTCGCTGGCTCAGCCATTCCGCATGCTGGCGCACAACGGCGAAATCAACACGCTGAAGGGCAACGTCAACTGGATGCGCAGCCACGAAATCCGCATGGCGTCCAGTGCGTTCGGGGAAGCGGCCGAAGACATCAAGCCGATCATCCCGTCGGGATCGTCGGATTCCGCCGCACTCGATTCCGTGTTCGAGGTGCTGGTCCGCGCCGGGCGCAATGCGCCGATGGCCAAGACGATGCTGGTCCCCGAAGCGTGGTCAAAGCAGCAAGCCGAAATGCCGCAGACGTGGCAGGATATGTATTCCTATTGCAACGCCGTGATGGAACCCTGGGACGGTCCGGCAGCGCTTGCCATGACCGATGGCCGCTGGGTTTGCGGCGGGCTTGACCGGAACGGCCTGCGCCCGCTGCGCTATGTCGTAACCGGTGACGGCCTGCTGATTGCCGGATCAGAGGTCGGCATGGTGCCGATTGACGAATCCACCGTTGTCGAAAAGGGCGCGCTTGGCCCCGGCCAGATGATCGCCGTCGACATGCAGGAACAGCGCCTGTTCCACGACGAAGAACTCAAAGGCAAACTTGCCGCCGCCCAGCCCTTTGGCGACTGGGTCGAAAAGGTCACCGAACTGTCCGATCTTTTGCAGAACACGCCCGAAAAGGCGCTGTACGAAGGCGAAGACCTGCGCCGCCGCCAGCGTGCCGCGGGCTATACCATCGAAGAGTTGGAACAGGTTCTTGCCCCGATGGCCGAAGACGGCAAGGAAATGATCGCCTCTATGGGCGACGACACGCCGTCGGCGGTGCTGTCCACGACGTTCCGCCCGCTGTCGCATTTCTTCCGCCAGAACTTTAGCCAGGTGACGAACCCGCCGATCGACAGCCTGCGCGAAAACCGCGTGATGTCGCTGAAAACGCGGTTCGGGAACCTGAAAAACGTTCTGGATCAGGACAGCAGCCAGACCGAAATCATCGTGCTGGAAAGCCCGTTCATCGCCAACGCCGAATTCGACAAGATGCTGGAACAGTTCGGTGGCAACACCGCCCTGATCGACTGCACGTTCGAATCCGGCGCTCATGCGTTGAACGACGCGCTGGCCCGCATCCGGTCCGAAGCCGAAGACGCGGTGCGGTCCGGTGCCGGCCATCTGATCCTGACCGACGAACACCAGTCCGCCGACAAGGTCGCGATGCCGATGATCCTTGCTACCAGTGCCGTGCATTCGCACCTGACGCGCAAGGGGCTGCGGACATTCTGTTCGGTCAACGTCCGGTCCGCCGAATGCGTCGATCCGCATTATTTCGCGGTGCTGATCGGCTGCGGTGCGACAACCGTGAACGCCTATCTGGCACAGGATTCCATCGCGGACCGCGTGAACCGGGGTCTGATCGACGGCAGCCTGACCGATGCGGTTGGCCGTTACCGCAAGGCCATCGACGCGGGCCTGCTCAAGATCATGTCAAAGATGGGGATTTCGGTCCTGTCGTCCTATCGCGGTGGTCTGAACTTCGAAGCGGTGGGCCTGTCGCGCGCCATGTGTGCCGAATATTTCCCTGGCATGCAGTCGCGGATTTCCGGCATTGGCATCAACGGCATTCAGGCCAAGCTGGAAGAGGTGCACGCCCACGGCTGGAAGAAATCGACCGACATCCTGCCCATCGGCGGGTTCTACAAGGCGCGCCGGTCCGGGGAAAAGCACGCATGGGAAGCGCAGACGATGCACATGCTGCAAGCGGCCTGTGCGAAATCGTCCTATGCGCTGTGGCAACAGTATTCCAAGGCGCTGCAAGCCAACCCGCCGATCCATCTGCGCGATCTGTTGGCAATCAAGCCACTGGGCAAAGCGATCCCCATCGAAGAGGTGGAATCGATCACCTCGATCCGCAAACGGTTCGTGACCCCCGGCATGTCGCTGGGTGCCCTGTCGCCAGAAGCGCACCGCACCCTGTCCATTGCCATGAACCGGATCGGTGCGAAATCCGACAGCGGCGAAGGCGGTGAAAGCCCCGATGATTTCACGCCCGAACCCAACGGCGACAACGCATCGGCCAAGATCAAACAGGTCGCATCCGGGCGCTTTGGCGTGACGGCGGAATACCTGCTGGCCTGCGAAGAACTGGAAATCAAGGTCGCGCAGGGTGCAAAGCCCGGCGAAGGCGGGCAATTGCCGGGGATGAAGGTCACCGACCTGATCGCCAAGCTGCGCCATTCGACCAAAGGTGTGACGCTGATCTCGCCGCCGCCGCACCACGATATCTACTCGATCGAGGATCTGGCCCAGCTCATCTACGATCTCAAGCAGATCAACCCGCGCTGCAAGGTGACGGTGAAACTGGTGGCATCGTCCGGTGTCGGCACCATCGCCGCAGGCGTGGCCAAGGCCAAGGCCGACATCATCCTGATTTCCGGCCACAACGGCGGCACGGGTGCGTCGCCCGGCACGTCGATCAAATACGCGGGTCTGCCGTGGGAAATGGGCCTGACAGAAGCGCATCAGGTGCTGGCGATGAACAACCTGCGCGAACGCATCACGCTGCGGACCGATGGCGGTCTGCGGACAGGGCGCGATATCGTCATGGCCGCGATGCTGGGGGCCGAAGAATACGGCATCGGCACCGCCGCCCTGATCGCGATGGGCTGCATCATGGTCCGCCAGTGCCAGTCCAACACCTGCCCCGTCGGTGTCTGTACGCAGGATCCTGCGCTGCGCGAAAAGTTCACGGGCAATGCGGAAAAGGTGGTCAACCTGATCACCTTCTACGCGACCGAAGTGCGTGAAATCCTTGCATCCATCGGGGCGCGGTCCATTCAGGATGTGATCGGCCGTGCCGATCTGCTGACGCAGGTCAGCCGTGGTTCGGCGCATCTGGACGATCTGGACCTGAACCCGCTGCTGATCACGGTGGATGGGGCCAGCCAGATCAAATACGACCGCCACCAGCCCCGCAACGCGGTGCTGGACACGCTGGACGTCGAAATCGTCAAGGACGCGGAACGCTTCCTGAAGGACGGCGAAAAAATGCAGCTGGAATATGCGGTGCAGAACACGCTGCGCACCGTCGGCACGCGCACATCCAGCCACATCGTGCAGCGGTTCGGGATGCGCAACCAGTTGCAGGACGACCATCTGACGGTAAAGCTGAAGGGCAGCGCCGGGCAATCGCTGGGTGCCTTTGCCGTGCACGGGCTAAAGCTGGAAGTGTCGGGCGATGCCAACGATTATGTCGGCAAGGGTCTGTCGGGCGGCACCATTGTGGTGCGGCCACAGATGCAGTCGCCGCTGGTGGCCGCCGATAACACCATCATCGGCAACACCGTGCTGTATGGTGCGACAGAAGGCTATCTGTTCGCGGCAGGCCGCGCTGGTGAGCGTTTCGCGGTCCGCAATTCCGGCGCGCATGTCGTGATCGAAGGCTGCGGCACCAACGGTTGCGAATACATGACCGGCGGTGTGGCGGTGATCCTGGGGTCCATTGGCGCGAACTTTGGCGCAGGCATGACCGGTGGCATGGCGTATCTGTATGACCCGGACGGTCAGGCGCAGGCGCTGATGAACATGGAAACGCTGGTGACCTGTCCGGTCACGGTCGATCATTGGCACGACCAGTTGCACGGCTTGGTCAAACGCCATGCCGCCGAAACCGGCAGCCGTCGGGCCAATGATATCTTGCAGCACTGGGACGAAGAGTTGCGCCATTTCATTCAGGTCTGCCCAAAGGAAATGCTGGCCAACTTGCCCGCACCCCTGACGTATGAGGCAGAGGCGATCCCGGCGGAATAACCTGCCCCGATCCCAAAGCTTTTACGCGCCCCGCAGGTTTCGCTTGTGGGGCGCTTTGCTGTGCGGTCGGCTTGACCCCACCGCAAGCGACGTGGCTTATGCAGGCATGGCGAAAAAGAGCACCAAAAACGCAACACCCCGAACCGCGCGCCCGCTGCGCCAGCGCATCAGGCGCGGCGTTTTGCTCTGCGTTGCGGCCTTGTTTGGGGCGGTGCTGCTATCCACCTTTGCCTATCGTTTTATCGGTCCACCGACGACGCCCTATCAAATCGCTGAAAGCTGGCGGCTGAACGGGCTGGATCGCAACTGGGTCCCGATGGACCGCATCGCGCCCGTGATGGCGCGGTCCGTGGTCGCGGCCGAAGACGCGAATTTCTGTCTGCACTGGGGGCTTGACGTGACCGCGATCCGTGCGGCAATGGAATCCGGCGCAAACCGGGGTGGGTCCACCATCAGCCAACAAGTGGTGAAAAATGTCTATTTGTGGCAGGGTCGATCATGGGTCCGCAAATCCATCGAAGCGATCTGGACCCCGCTGTCAGAAGCGATCTGGCCGAAACGCCGCGTTCTTGAATTATATCTGAACGTCGTGGAATTCGACGAGGGCGTGTTTGGCGTCGATGCGGCGGCTGGCCACTACTTTGGTGTCAGCGCGGCGGACCTGACCCCGGTGCAGGCCGCGCGTCTGGCCATGGTACTACCTGACCCCAAAGGACGCGACGCGGCCAATCCCACTGCCGCACAGCGCAACCGCACCGCCGCGATCATGGACGGTGCGGCGACGATCCTTGCCGATGGGCGCGCGTCCTGTTTCGAGGATTGAACCCGGAAGCGCGTTACGGCATTGAAGTGTCACCCCTTGCCCCCATGAGTTGTGCATGAACCGCCTGTATCATTATCCATTGTCACCATTTTCCCGCAAAGTGCGCCTGAGCCTTGCTGAAAAGCGCATCGAGGTCGAGCTGACACAAGAACGTTACTGGGAAAAAGACACGGACTTTCTGCGCCGCAACCCGGCGGGCAAGGTGCCCGTCCTGCGGCTGGGCAACAAGCTGATGTCTGAAAGCACGGCGATCTGCGAATATCTGGAAGAAACCCACCCCAACCCGCCGCTTTTGCCGCGTGATGCGGATGGCGCATACGAAGCGCGGCGTCTGGTTGGCTGGTTCGACGATACGTTCTATCACGAATGCACGGCCAAACTGCTGGGCGAACGTGTGTTCCGCAAGGTGATGAACACGGGCTACCCCGACAGCACCAACGTCAAGGCGGGCAGCCGCGCAGTACGGTTCCATCTTGATTACATGGCCAGCTTGCTGGAAAAACGCCGCTGGCTTGCAGGCAATGAAATGACGCTGGCCGATTTCGCCGCAGCGGCGCAGGTGTCATGCCTTGATTACATTTCCGACATCGACTGGAACAGGTCAGAGGTGGTGAAGGATTGGTATGCCAAGATCAAATCCAGACCCGCGTTCCGCACGCTGCTGGCCGATCAGGTGCCGGGGTTTCTGCCGCCTGCGCATTATGCCGATCTTGATTTTTGATCTCTTGCGTGGGTGGGCCCGCCCACCCACCCCTTTTGGGGGCCTTGCCCCCGTCCTGCGGACTCCCCCAGGATATTTATGACAAGAAGAAATCCGGACCTGACCGCCAGATTGCGGGACTATGCCCTGGATGCGGGCTTTGCAAAGATGGGGGTCTGCAGGCCCGACGCCGTGCCTGACCTGCCCGCGCGGCTGGATGCCTTTGTCGGGCAGGGGCGGCATGGGCAGATGTCATGGATGGCGGACCGCATGGCATGGCGTGGTGATCCATCCGCACTGTGGCCGCAGGCGCGCAGCGTGGTGATGCTGGCCGAAAACTATGCCCCCGACACTGATCCGCTGGCGATTCTGGAACGCCGCGACCGTGCGGCGATTTCCGTTTACGCGCAGGGGCGCGATTACCACGACGTCGTCAAGAAACGTTTGAAACAGGTGGGACGCTGGCTGATCGCACAAGAGCCAGAGGCCGAGATCAAGGTTTTCGTGGACACCGCCCCGGTGATGGAAAAACCGCTGGCACAGGCGGCGGGTTTGGGGTGGCAGGGCAAACATACCAACCTGCTGGCCCGTGATCTGGGGAACTGGGTCTTTTTGGGTGCGATCTTTACCACGCTGGATCTGGACGTGGATGCGCCAGAGCAGGAACATTGCGGATCGTGCCGCAAGTGTCTGGATATCTGCCCGACAGATGCCTTTCCCGCGCCGTTCCAACTGGATGCGCGGCGTTGCATTTCGTATCTGACCATTGAACATCGCGGACCGGTCGATCCGGAGTTGCGGGCGCTGATGGGCAACCGAATCTATGGTTGCGATGATTGCCTCGCGATTTGTCCGTGGAACAAATTCGCCCTAGACGCCCGCGATGCGCGGCTGGCCGCGCGTGACGATTTGCAGGCCCCTGCGCTTGTCGAACTTGCGGCGCTGGACGACGCAGGGTTCCGCGCCCGGTTTTCGGGGTCACCGATCAAGCGTATTGGGCGCGACCGGTTCGTGCGCAATGTGTGCTATGCCATTGGCAATTCCGGGAACCCTGCGCTCGCTGCCGCGTTGAAACCCCTGATGAATGACGCCGACCCTGCCGTGGCCGACGCCGCACGCTGGGGACTGGCCCGATTGGACAGGGAAACCCCATGAGATATGCCGTTCTGCTGACATTGTTCCCGACGCTGGCCTGTGCGCAGGTCGAACAGGGGCCCGCCAACACCGATTTCGAACCTGCATTCGAAAACCAGACCCGTGCGCCCGCGCTGCCCGACACACCTGTGACCACCAGCGTTTTCGCCGAAGGTCTGGAAAACCCGTGGGGGATTGCGGAACTGCCCGATGGCTCGTTTCTGGTGACCGAACGGACCGGCGCGCTGCGGCGTGTCGCGGCGGATGGCACCGTTTCGGCACCTTTGGACGGCGTGCCGGACGTGGACGCACGCGGGCAGGGCGGATTGCTGGACGTGGCGATCGGCACGGATTTCGCCACCAGCGGTACGATTTTTCTGACCTATGCGAAACGCTATGGCGGCGGCAC
This sequence comes from Loktanella sp. SALINAS62, assembly GCF_018263905.1. GTDB lineage: Bacteria > Pseudomonadota > Alphaproteobacteria > Rhodobacterales > Rhodobacteraceae > Loktanella. The sequence goes on from NZ_JAAFZU010000012.1 coordinate 13,420, forward strand.
CGGCACGGTGGCCGCACGCGCCACGCTGGACGGCGACAGTCTGACCGACGTGCAGGAAATCTTTGTGCAGGAACCGCCGTCGTCGGTGACAAAGCACTATGGCAGCCGGGTTGTGCCCGTCGTGGACGGCACGGTTTTTATCACCACCGGTGAACACAGCAGTGACGAAACCCGCGTGCTGGCACAGGACAACAGCACCACCTATGGCAAGATCATCCGGGTGAATGCTGACGGATCGGTGCCGCAGGATAACCCCTTTGTCGGGACCGATGGCATCGACACGATCTGGTCCTATGGGCATCGTAACGTGCAGGGTGCCGACATCGGCCCTGACGGGAAAATCTGGACGATGGAACACGGCCCCCGTGGTGGCGACGAATTGAACCAGCCGGAACCGGGCAAGAATTATGGCTGGCCGGTGATTTCCTATGGTGTGCGCTACGGCGGCGGTCCCATCGGATCGGGCGACGCGGTTCAGGACGGGATGGAACAGCCTGTGTATTACTGGGATCCGGTCATCGCGCCCGGTGGTATCGGGTTCTATGACGGCGATTATGCCGATTGGCAGGGCGATCTGTTCGTCGCGGGCCTGAACCCCGGCGCGCTGGTCCGGCTGAAAATGGAAAACGACCGTGTCGTGGGCGAAGAGCGCCTGTTGCGTGACGCGGGCCGCATCCGCGATGTCGAGGTGCTGGACAATGGCGAATTGCTGGTGCTGATCGACGCGAACCCGGGATCGATCCTGCGCGTGGTGCCCGGTCAGTGACCGCCATCCGTACCGCGATCATGCGCGCCGCCGCCATCGCAGAGGTCGCTGTGGAACGTGTCTTTTTTCGCGGTGATACGGCGAAACTGGTGATCGAACCCTACCACGGTTACGCCACGGACGAACACCTGATCGCACGCGGCCGGGTGCTGGCGTTGCGTGACGCTGAACGCGATGTGCGCGGCGGCAGCCGTCTGCAGAACGCGCGGCAGATGTTCCGTCTGTTCGCCACGCACGAAGTTGCGGACGTTGCCGTGTCGTGTGGGGACGTGACAGCCGTGTCCGACGCCGAAGGCTATTTTACGCTGTTCCTGCCACGCGACGTCCGTACCGGCTGGATTGACGTGACAGTCACAGCACAGGGTGCGCATGCGATCTGCCCGGTGTTGGTGCCATCCCCGGACGCGGGGCTGATGGTCCTGTCGGACATCGACGACACGATGATGAAAACCGGTGCCTATTCGACGTTGCGCAATCTTTGGACGTCTTTCACAGGAAGCGTGCAAAGCCGCGAGGTGTTTCCCGGTGCGGTCGAGCTGATGCGGATGCTGCACGATGATGGGCGCAACCCGGTCTATTATGTCAGCTCTTCCCCGTGGAATTTTCATGGCTTTCTGGAAAGCGTCTTTGACCGTGCCAGACTGCCGACGGGGCCGAAATTCCTGAAAGACTATGGGTTTTCAAAGGACCAGTTCATTACGTCCAGTCACGGCGATCACAAGGGCCGCGCGATTGATGTGATGATGGCCGCAAACCCCCGGCTTCCGGTGGTGCTGATCGGCGATACCGGACAGCATGACGCCCGGATCTATGCGGATGTGGCGGTCAGGCATCCGGGCCGCGTCCTGCATGTGGTCTTGCGGGCAACGCCGGACCGGCTTGATGTGCAGGATAAACTGCAGATCGGACGGTTGCGGGCGATGAATGTATCGGTCAGCGTCGCGCCGCAGTATCAGGATGCGCTGGCCCGGCTTGCGCCTGCGGTGCGTCCTGCAGCCTGACCCCCTTTCGGTCGCTGTGCAGTGGGCGTAGGGTCCCGGCGAAAGGACCACGTTCATGCAACCACTGCGCGGCATCGCCCTGAAATTCGTTTCGGTTTGCCTGTTTGTCATCATGTCCGCGCTGATCAAGGCAGCATCCGATCAGGTGCCGCCGGGACAGGCGGTGTTCTTTCGGTCGCTATTCGCCGTGCCGATCATTCTGATCTGGCTGGCCATGCGGCACGAACTGCGCGACGGGTGGAAAACGCGCAACCCTCTGGGGCATGTCTGGCGCGGTCTGGCGGGGACCAGCGCGATGGGGCTTGGATTTGCCGGGCTGGGCCTGCTTCCCCTGCCAGAGGTGACGGCCATCGGCTATGCGGCACCGATTCTCGTGGTGATCTTTGCCGCGATGTTCCTGAACGAACGGGTCGGACGTTTCCGGCTGACGGCTGTGGCGGTTGGCATGGTGGGTGTGGTCATCGTCCTGTCACCCCGCCTCACGGTCGGCGCATCTGCGGGCACGGCGGAAACGCTGGGGGCTGTGCTTGTGCTGATGGGGGCGATATGTGCAGCACTCGCGCAGGTGTTCGTGCGCAAACTGGTGGCCAGCGAAAATACCGCCGCCATCGTGTTCTGGTTTTCTGTCACGGCAACCGTTTTGTCGCTGCTGACGCTGCCGTGGGGCTGGGCCATGCCCACCGTCGACCGGATCGCATTGCTGGTCTGCGCCGGGTTGCTGGGCGGATTGGGCCAGATCTTTCTGACATCTAGCTACCGTTTTGCCGAAGCGTCCTTGGTCGCGCCGTTCGATTATTCGTCGATGTTGCTGGCACTGATCGTGGGCTACGTCTTTTTTGACGAGGTGCCGACCGGCACCATGCTATTGGGTGCGGCTATCGTGATCACAGCAGGCATCGGGATCATTTTACGTGAACGGCATCTGGGCCTGCAACGGGCCCGGCAACGCAAGGTCACCGGGACCGTCGGTCACAATTAAGATTCGCGCCGCGCCAGAACCTCTTCGCGGACCTGACCCCATGTGATCAGGCCGAACACCACCGTCCCGCCAAAAACATTGCCCAGGAACACGGGAATCCAAAAGCCGAATACCGCATGAACGATCCCCATTTCGCCGGTGACCAGCAACAGGGCCATTTCCACCGACCCCGCAATGATATGCGTGAAACCGCCGGCGGCGATCAGCCATGTCATGACGAATATGACGAAAAAATTCATCATCTCGCCTGCCGCCAGCATCCAAACCAGTGCCGCGATCAGCAGACCTGCCGGGATTGCCTTGAAAAACGCTGTCAGCGCGTCGTTTTCCGTCGCATGGCGGGAAATGACCTTCATCGCCTCTACCACTTCTGGTTCAAAGGCGGGGATATAGGCGATAAAGATTGCCGCGATGAAACATCCGATGACGTTGGCCGCGACGACGATCCCCCATAACCGGGCGACGCAGCCCAGCAAATATCGGCTGGGACGGGCCAGAAACGGCAGCACGGTGGTCAGCGTGTTTTCGGTGAACAACTGCATCCGGCCAATGATGACGATCAGGAAACCAAAGGTGTAGCCAAAGCTTTCGATCAGCGGCAACCAATCCGATTCCGGCAACCACGCGTGAAAAATACCTTCGCCGATCACTGAAAAGCTGATGCAGACACCCGCTGCGATGCCGGACCAGAACAACGACCGCGTCGGACGTTTCAGTTCTTCGTCACCTTCGCGGCGGACGACCTGATAGACCAGTTTGGCCGACATATGCGACGCTTCGCGCACCGCGTCTTCTTCGTCGACCTCGTTGGTTTCCTGTTCCGCGCGGTCGGCAACCGCGGCTTCCCGCTTTGCCTCGTTCGCTTCGACGGCGCGCCGGAATTCGTGTTCTTCTTGATCGGACATGATGTGCCTTTTGTTTATCAGGGTAAACTGGACCGGGCAGCATCATAATCAAGCCTGCGCGGATCGTGTGGCAGGTCATGGTCGGTTGCGCCCGCCCCCGGACAGGGGCGGGCGTACAAGATCAGGCGCGGACGCGCTTTTCGTAATCGCTGGCGATATCCAGCGTCAGCGATCCGACTTCAAAGTTGTAATCACCGATCTGGCCGACCGGCGTGACTTCTGCTGCAGTCCCGGTCAGCCAGCACTGCTGAAAGCTTTCCAGTTCTTCGGGCATGATGTGGCGTTCATGCACGGTGATGCCCTTGTCGCGCAGCATCTGGATCACGGTCTGGCGGGTCAGACCGTTCAGGAAACAGTCGGGCAGCGGCGTATGCACTTCACCGTCCTTGACGAAAAACAGGTTCGCCCCGGTGCATTCCGCGACATAGCCGCGATAATCGAACATCAGCGCGTCCGAACAGCCCTTTGCCTCTGCCGCGTGTTTGGACATCGTGCAGATCATGTAAAGCCCGGCAGCCTTTGCCTGATGCGGAATGGTTTCGGGGCTGGGCCGTTTCCATTTCGCGATATCCAGCTTTGCGCCCTTTGTCTTGGCATCGCCATAATAGTTACCCCAATGCCAGGCGGCGATGGCCACGCGGACCGGATTGCGCGCCGAAGCAACGCCCATGTCCGGCCCGGCCCCACGCCACGCAAACGCGCGCACATAGGCGTCGGTCAGGTTGTTGGCTTTCAGTGTTTCCGCCTTTGCCGCCATCAGTTCATCGACAGAATACGGAATCTGGAAATCAAGGCAGTTGGCCGAAAAATGCAGTCGTTCCGCATGTTCGCGGTCCAGAAAAATCTTGCCGTTGTAGCAGCGTTCGCCTTCGAATACGGACGACGCGTAATGCAGCGCGTGGGTCAGCACGTGGACATTAGCCCCGCGCCAGTCGACCAATTGGCCGTCCATCCAGATTTTACCGTCGCGGTCGTCGTATGAGCCTTCCATGTTCCACCCTTTGATTTTGCGTTTATGTCTTAAATGGTTCCGGTTCGGACATAATGTTGCGTGAATTGCAGGTGCTCGGTAGCAAGTGGGTGCTGTCATGTCAACAACACTGACGTATTTCCCATTGAACCGGCGCCGCGGTCGTAAAAATCTTCTAAAACAATACAGGTTTGACGTATAAGGCGCGAAAGATTTTAAAAAGTAGGGATCAATGGCCTCTGACAGTACCGCCCCCGCAGGTCGCAGCCTGCTGTTTTTGACGGACGATCAGCTTCGCAAGGGGATCGAGGCGATGTTCTTTGCTTATCGCGGCTTCACCGCCGATCCCGACCGGATTTTGGCGGAAAAATCATACGGGCGGGCGCACCACCGCGCGATCCACTTTATCCACCGCAGCCCCGGCACGACGGTCAACAACCTGTTGTCCATCCTTGGGGTGACCAAACAATCGCTGAACCGCGTGCTGCGGACCCTGATTGCAGATGGTCTTGTGTCGTCCACCGTGGGCGACCGTGACCGTCGCGAACGTCACCTGCATCTGACAGCCGAAGGGGCGGCGCTGGAACGCAGCCTATCGGATGCACAACGCGAGCGGATGCGCGCGGCCTATCGCGCGGCCGGTCCCGCTGCCGTTGCCGGGTTCCGCGAGGTGCTGGAAGCCATGATGGACGCTGAAATGCGCCGCCAATATCAATCACTGGTGGATCAACCCGATGGACGCTGACTCTCCGCATTTGCTGGTCGTGGACGATGACGAACGCATCCGCGATCTTTTGCGCAAATACCTTGTGCGGTCGGGGTTTCTTGTGACGCTGGCGCGGGATGCGGCGCAGGCCCGCCGTCTGTTGTCAGGACTGGAATTCGATCTGATCGTGCTGGATGTGATGATGCCGGGCGAGGACGGCATCAGTTTCTGCCGCGACCTGCGGTCCCGTCTGGGCACCCCCGTGCTGTTGCTGACAGCGCGCGGCGAAACCGCCGACCGGATCGGGGGACTGGAAGCAGGGGCCGATGACTACCTGGCCAAACCGTTCGAACCCAAGGAACTGCTGCTGCGGATCAACGCGATCCTGCGGCGCGCCCCAAAGGAAGACGCAAAGCCCATCGCCGCGACGGAACTGGTCATCGGGCTGTTCACATACGACATCGGCAAAGGCGAAATCCGCGATGGCACCGGCCCCCTGCGACTGACGGCGACCGAAAGCCAGCTGATGCGCATCTTCGCGACCCGCCCGCATGAACCCGTCACGCGACAGGAATTGGTCGAGGAATTGAGCCGGTCCGGGGGCCAGACGCAAGAACGCGCGGTCGATGTCCAGATCACGCGCCTGCGCCGCAAGATCGAACCGGACCCCAAGCAACCGCGCTATCTGCAGACCGTGCGCGGGGCGGGTTACATGCTGTCCCCCGACTAGATTGAAACACACAGGTCTGCAGGGGACTGCCAGTCAGGCTGACGTCTGACCTGTGGCAAGGTCGCGTTTGAGTATTTCGGGCAAGATGATGCTCTTGTCCTTTTGCGCGGGGCAGGGTTTTCTGGGTGCATGAAAACAGTCCTGATTACACATCCTGATTGTCTGGAACACGTCACGCCGCCCGGCCATCCTGAACAGGTGGCCCGTATGGATGCGGTGGCGCATGCGCTGGACGGAATGGATTTGCACCGCATCCTTGCACCGATGGCGGCCGAAGATGACGTGTTGCGCGTGCATCCCCGGTCGCATCTGGACGCGCTCCGCCGGGCGGCCCCCGCGACAGGTGTGGTTTCGCTGGATGCCGATACGCATATGTCGCCCGGTACATTGGCTGCCGTGTGCCGCGGGGCGGGGGGTGCCGTGCGCGCTGTCGATCTGGTCATGGATGGCACTGCGCGAAATGTATTCGTCGCCATGCGTCCGCCGGGCCACCACGCGGAAAAGACCACCGCGATGGGGTTCTGTTTCTTTGGCAATGTTGCGATTGCCGCAAAACATGCGCTGGACCATCACGGGCTTTCCCGCGTCGCGATCGTTGATTTTGACGTGCATCACGGCAACGGCACGCAGGATCTGGTCGAAGACGATCCGCGCATCCTGTTTTGTTCCACCCATCAGATGCCGCTGTATCCCGGCACCGGCCATGCCGATGAAACTGGCGTTGCGGATAATGTGGTGAACGTCCCGCTGGCCGAAGGCACTGACGGCACCGGGTTTCGCCACGCGATGAACACCCATGTTCTGCCGCGTGTGCGGGCGTTCAAACCCGACATGATCGTGATTTCTGCAGGCTTTGATGCCCATGCCCATGATCCGCTGGCCGGGCTCGCGCTGGTGGCGGACGATTTTGGATGGATCACCGGGGCGCTGTGCGATCTGGCCGACGATCTGTGTGACGGGCGGGTGGTGTCCTGTCTGGAGGGCGGCTATGACCTGACGGCGCTGGGCGCCTGTGTGGCAGCCCATGTCAAGGTTCTGAGGGAGCGATGCGATGGCTGATACGCCTGTCAATGAAATGACCTTTGAGGATGCGATCCGCGAGTTGGAAAGCGTTGTCGGCAAGCTGGAACGCGGCGACGTCGCACTGGACGACAGCATCGCACTGTATGAACGCGGTGCCGCGCTGAAAGCCCGCTGCGAAGCCAAGCTGACAGAGGCCGAGGAAAAGGTCGCAAAAATCACCGTCGGTCCCGATGGGCAGGCTGCTGGCACGGAACCGCTTGACCCGTGATGTTCGCCAACCGCCTGGCGCTTGATGCCTCTGACGCGATCCGGCTGATCGAAACGACGCTGGCCCCCGGCCCCGATGTCCCGTTGCGTGACGCGATGCTGTATGCCGTGCAGGGCGGCAAGGGGTTGCGCGCGTTTCTGGTTCGCGAAGGTGCGCGTCTGCATGGGGTCGGTGACCGCGCCGGACATGCGGCGGCGGCGATCGAGGCGGTCCATGCCTACAGCCTTGTGCATGACGATCTGCCTGCGATGGATAATGACGATCTGCGCCGTGGCCAGCCGACGGTGCACTGCAAATGGGGCGACGCGACGGCGATCCTGACGGGCGATGCGCTGCAATCGCTGGCCTTTGAATTGATTTGCGAACCGGGTTCCGGTGTGGATGCCGCGATCCGCGCGGAACTGGCGCTGACGCTGGCGCGGGCCGCGGGCGCGCGCGGCATGGTGCTGGGTCAGGCGCTGGATATTGCCGCGGAAACCGGGCCAACGCTGGATATCGACGCGATCACCGCGTTGCAGGCAGGCAAGACGGGTGCCCTGATCACATGGTCTGCCTGTGCCGGACCCCGGATCGCGGGCGACGACATAATGGCGTTGCAAGCCTATGGCGATGCGCTGGGGCTGGCGTTTCAGATCGCGGACGACGTGCTGGATGCGACCGGGGACGCTGCAACCGTGGGCAAGGCGGTGGGCAAGGATGCGGGCGCTGGAAAGGCGACGTTCGTATCGCTGCTGGGGCTGGATCGTGCGCAGACGCGCGCGCAGGATATGGTTGATGCGGCCTGTGACGCATTGACCGGTTACGGGTCCAGCGCAGATACCCTGAGGGAGGCCGCGCGATTCGTCATCGCGCGTGACAAGTGAGGACATCATGACCGACAGACCCAATACCCCCCTGCTGGATAACGTCCAGTCGCCAGCCGATCTAAAGGGGCTGTCGAACCGCAAGCTGCGCCAGATCGCGGATGAAGTGCGGTCCGAAACGATCAGCGCCGTGTCCGTGACCGGCGGCCATCTGGGTGCGGGTCTGGGTGTTGTGGAACTGACCGTCGCCCTGCACGCCGTTTTTGAAGCACCGCGTGACAAGATCATCTGGGATGTCAGTCACCAGTGCTACCCGCACAAAATCCTGACTGGCCGTCGTGACCGGATTCGCACGCTGCGGCAAAAGGGCGGTCTGTCAGGTTTTACCAAACGGTCAGAAAGCCCGTATGATCCTTTTGGTGCGGCGCATAGCTCGACCTCTATCAGTGCGGCGCTTGGCTTTGCCGTCGCCCGCGATCTGGGCGGAGAGGTGGGCGATGCCATTGCGATCATCGGTGACGGGTCGCTGTCCGCCGGCATGGCGTACGAGGCGATGAACAATGCCGGTCATCTGGGCAAGCGGCTGATCGTGATCCTGAACGACAACGAAATGTCGATTGCACCGCCGACCGGTGCCATGTCGTCCTATCTGTCGCGGCTTTACGCCGGTGCCCCGTTTCAGGATCTCAAAGCTGTGGCCAAGGGGGCCGTGTCGTTCCTGCCGCCGCCGTTCCGCGAAGGTGCCAAGCGCGCAAAGGATATGCTGAAACACATGACCGTCGGCGGCACCCTGTTCGAAGAGCTGGGCTTTTCCTACGTCGGGCCCATCGACGGGCACGATATGGAACAATTGCTGGCTGTTCTTCGCACGGTCAAGGAACGCGCCGACGGCCCGATCCTGATCCACGCCATCACCACCAAGGGCAAGGGATTCGCCCCGGCAGAGGCCGCCGCCGACAAGGGCCATGCGCGCGGCAAATTCGACGTGCTGACCGGAGAGGTGCAAAAAGCCAAATCCAACGCGCCGTCCTATACGGCCGTCTTTGCCAAGGCGCTGATCGACGCCGCCACCAAGGATGAAAAGGTCTGCGCCGTCACCGCCGCCATGCCGGACGGCACCGGGCTGGATAAATTCATGCAGCGGTTCGCCAGCCGCTGTTTTGATGTGGGCATTGCCGAACAGCACGCCGTCACATTTTGCGCGGGCTTGGCGGCGGGTGGCATGAAACCGTTCTGCGCGCTGTATTCCACGTTTCTGCAACGCGGCTACGATCAGGTCGTGCATGACGTTGCCATCCAGCGCCTGCCGGTCCGGTTTGCCATCGACCGCGCGGGACTTGTCGGCGCGGACGGGGCCACGCATGCGGGCAGTTTTGACGTGGCGTTTCTGGCGAACCTGCCCGGCTTTGTCGTCATGGCCGCCGCGGACGAGGCGGAATTGGTCCGCATGGTCGCCACCGCCGTGGCCCATGACGAAGGCCCCATCGCGTTCCGTTTCCCCCGTGGCGAAGGTGTCGGCGTCGAAATCCCCGTCGATGCGCAACCGCTGGAAATCGGCAAGGGCCGCATGATCCGCGAGGGCAAACAGGTGGCCATCCTGTCCTTTGGCACCCGCCTGTCAGAAGTCGAAGCCGCCTGCGAAGCGTTGGGTGCGCGCGGCATTACGCCGACCATCGCCGATGCCCGGTTCGCCAAACCGCTGGACCGTGACATGATCCTGAAACTGGCGGCTGACCACGACGCGCTGATTACCATCGAAGAAGGCGCCGTTGGCGGTTTCGGGTCGCACGTCGCCCAGCTTTTGTCGGACGAAGGCGTGTTCGATCACGGGCTGAAATTCCGGTCGATGACCTTGCCTGACACTTTCATTGACCACGCATCGCCCGCCGACATGTACGCCACCGCAAGATTGGGCGCCGCCGATATCGAAGCCAAAGTGCTGGACGTGCTGGGTGTGGCCCAGATGGAAAAACGGGCCTGATCCGGGCGGGGCAATGCGTCGCCATTGCCGGGTTTCATCTTGGCTGCCGTCAGGATCATCAGGGCGGCGGTGTTCGTTCGTTCAATCGCTTTTCGATCGCGTCCAGTTTCGCCATCACGTCATCACGATAGGCATCGGTGGCGGCGCCCGCTTCCTGATGGTGCGCGTCCTGCATCGAATTGACGATCAGACCGACCAACAGGTTGACCACGGCAAAGGTGGTCACAAGGATGAACGGCACAAAGAACATCCAGGCGTAGGGATAGACCTCCATCACGGGGCGGACGATGCCCATTGACCAGCTTTCCAGCGTCATGATCTGGAACAGCGAATACAGCGACAGCCCCAGATTGCCGAACCATTCGGGGAACGACGCCGCAAACAATTTCGTCGCCATGACCGCGCCGATATAAAATACGATCCCCATCAGCAGGAATACCGACGCCATGCCGGGCAGGGCGGTCACCAACCCTTCGACCACGCGGCGCAGGGACGGCGCCACGGATATGACGCGCAGCGCGCGCAGGACGCGCAATGCGCGCAGCACCGACAGACCCTGCGACGCGGGGATCAGCGCGATGCCGACGATCACGAAATCAAAGATGTTCCAGCCGTTGCGCCAGAAATCCTTGCCGCGCACGAACAGCTTGGTCCCCAGCTCGACGACGAAAATCGTCAGACACAACTGGTCCAGAAACAGGATCAATGGCCCGGCCTCCGCCATGATCGTGGCGGATGTTTCCAGTCCCAGCAGCACCGCGTTGAATATGATCACGCCCAGAATGATGTTCTGGACCAATCTGCGATCAAGCTGACGGCCAAGGGTGCTGCGCAGGGACATATCATCGGACCTTTGGATGGTTTGCGCCGATATGATCGGCCCGCTGTTCGGTTTCAAGCGCCGCTTTGCTGCGCCAGCAACGCTTTCAACCCCGACCGGTAATCGGGAAACAGCAATTCAACGCCCAGCTCGTCCTTGATCTTGTCGTTCCGGACCTTTTTGCTTTCGGCATAGAAACTGCGGGCCATCGGGGACATGTCGGCATCTTCAAATGCGACGGCCTCTGGCACAGGCAGGCCCAGCAGTTCGGCGGCATAGGCGATCACATCCTGCGGCGGGGCCGGATCGTCGTCGCAGACGTTGTAGGCGGCACCGGGATTGGGCCGCGCGATCGACGCTTCCAGCACGCGGGCAATATCCGCGACATGGGTGCGGCTGAACACCTGACCGTCCTTGATGATCCGGCGCGCGGTGCCGTTCCGCACCTTGGAAAACGGACCGCGACCGGGGCCATAGATCCCGGCAAGGCGAAAGATATGCAGCGGCAGGCCGGGGATCGCGCGCCATGCCGCTTCCGCCTCTACCCGTGCCTGTCCGCGTTTGGTGGCGGGGGTCAGGGCGGCGTCCTCGTCCACCCAATCGCCGGCATGATCGCCATAGACGCCGGTTGTGGACAGATAACCGACCCATGCGAACTGGTCTGCACGGGCGGCAATCTGGTCGTGCCACACGGCCAGCACCGGGTCGCCGTCGTCGTCGGGGGCTGCGGAAATCAACAGATGTGTCGCCGCATCCAATGCCTGCGTCATGTCGGCACCGGGCCAGATCTGCGGTTCCACGCCACGCGCCATGAACGCCGCGGCCTTGTCGTCGCTCCGGGTGGTGCCGATGATGCGCCAGTCGCGGGGCAGCAGCAGTCGTTCCAGTGCCTGCGCGGAATATCCATGTCCAAAGGAAAGCAATGTCTGTGTCATGGCAGGACCATTACCCTGTGCGCGGGCTGGTGCAAGACCCCGGCGGTATCTTGCCGCAACGCCCCCTTTTGCTTGCTGAAATCCGCCGCTGTCGTAAGGTGCGGCTGACCCCAATCCGGACCTGTTTTGCCATGCGCGCCTTTCTGATTATTGCCCTGTGCCTTGCCACTGCCGCCTGTGGTGCGCCTCAATCGACGGACAGGCCCGTCGCCCGACCGGACCGTGCCGAAAACGTGCCGGTGCCGAATGCCGGACTGAATGCCTGGGTGGCCGGCTTCCGCCCGCGCGCGCTGTCACAAGGCATTTCTGCCACGACATTTGACCGGGCGTTTGCGCAGGCAGGCTATCTGCCCGACAGCATCCGCCGCGACCGCAATCAGGCCGAATTCGTCAAACCGCTGGCGGACTACATGTCCACCGCCGCATCTGATGACCGCATTGCCGAAGGCCGCGCGCAACTGTCCGCACAAAGCGGCCTGTTGGACCGGATCGAACAGCAATACGGCGTCGACCGCCATGTCGTGCTGGCCGTCTGGGGCATGGAAAGCAATTTCGGCAAACGCCGGGGCGACGTGCCGCTGATTTCCACACTTGCGACGCTGGCCTATGACGGACGGCGCGGCCGCTTTTTCGAAGAACAACTGGTCGCCGCATTGCGTATCTTGCAAAACGGTGACGTGACGCCCGACCGGATGACCGGCAGCTGGGCCGGTGCGATGGGGCATACCCAGTTCATCCCGACCAGCTATCAGGCCTATGCGGTCGATATTACCGGCGACGGGCGACGCGATATCTGGGCGGATGATCCGTCCGACGCGCTGGCGTCCACTGCCGCCTATCTGTCGCGCTTCGGCTGGACCCGTGGCCAGCCTTGGGGGGTCGAAGTACAACTGCCGCGCGGGTTCGATTACAGCCAGTCGTCGCGCAGCGTGAAACAATCCACTGGCGCATGGGCCGCACGCGGCGTCGTGGGTGTCGATGGTCGCCCCGTGCCCGATTATGGCACAGCCAGCCTGATCACACCGACCGGCGCAGGTGGCCCTGCGTTTCTGGTGTTCCGCAACTTTGACGTCATCAGCCGTTACAACAACGCCGAAGCCTACATCATCGGCGTCGGCTATCTGGGCGACCGGATCAAGGGGCTCGGCCCCCTGCGCACCCCCTTTGTCGCCGGAGAGCGTAACCTGACCCGTGCCGAACGGGTCGAATTGCAGCAACGGCTGACCGCCGCCGGTTTCGATACCAATGGCATCGACGGCACCATCGGGTCCGGCACCCGTGGCGCGATCCAGCGCTATCAGGCCAGCCTGGGTCTGCCGCCCGACGGGTTTGCGTCTGTCGGACTACTCGACCGGCTGCGGTGAACAGGGGGTGTCGGTCAGGCATTGGGTCAACTGATCCCGCAATGCCTGATCCGGTGCGCCAAAGACCCAGCCGCCGCAGGCGTCCAGCGTGATCGTCGGCATGTCGGCGCCGACATCGACAAAAGCCATGACATCGGCGTCGGTCGGCACCGACCCGCACCACGGTCCGGCGCAGGTCACGTCCAGCCAGATCGCTTCGGCAAAGGGCACGTTGAACCCGGTCATGCCCAGCCCGACGCCTGCGAACGTACCGCGCAAACTCACGGGTTTCGTGATCGGATCGGGGGCGGGGTGATCCAGCGTGATCTGCCCGGTCAACAGCAGATAGGGCGTGTCGCTGGCATTGGCGCGATCAAACGTCGCCAGCGGATCGGGCTGGATACAGGACAATGCATTGGCCTGCGTGGCTGTCAGCGCCGCCACAACGGCGGCCCATTTCACAGTTTGCCACCCAATTCCGCCAGAACCTGTTCGTAAACCGCGCGCTTGAACGGCACGATATTGGCGACAAGCTGTTCCTTTGGCATCCATTTCCATGCGGAAAATTCCGGGTGTTCTGTTGCGATGTCGATATCCGTATCCTTGCCATGGAAACGGAACAGGAACCATTTTTGTTCCTGACCGCGGTATTTCCCGCCCCAGGCCTTGCCCACCAGATCATGCGGCAGATCATAGCGGATCAGCCCGGCGGTTTCGCCTTCGACGGTGACCAGTCGGTCGCTGACCCCGGTTTCTTCCCACAGCTCGCGCAGCGCAGCGTCGCGGCAGGTTTCGCCCCGGTCCACCCCGCCCTGCGGCATCTGCCAGGCATCGGTGTCACGGTCCAGACGGCTGCCGACCCAGACGTGCCCCCGGGTGTTCGCCAGCATGACCCCGACGCAGGGGCGGTAGGGCAGGTCGCTGATTTGCGCTTCGGTCATGAAGTGGCCTTGAGGTTTCATCGCATGTCCTTTCGTTTGGCAAATTAATGCCGTGAAGGTCCAGCGTTAAGCGATAACAAGCCGGTTGAAATGCTTTAACCTTGCCGCAATCCAGCGCAGATGATCGCGCCGAAACGCGACACAGCCCGCAGTTGGACGGCCCGGCCCCCGCCATTGGTGCAGGAAAATGGCAGACCCGGCGCCGGCCGCCGCATCGGGCCAGTTCCAGTCGGTCACAAGGATCAGGTCATACATCGGGTCGGCGCGGCGTAGGGATTCGTGGGAAAAGCGGTGTGGCGCGCGGACAAGGCGGTTGTAATCGGGATCGTCCGAATCGTCCGACCACAGATCACCGTGCCGGATCGGACGTGCCCAATGGACCGGGCGCGCCATGCGGTCGGGCCGATACAGCATGTCCACAATCCGGTGAATGCCGCGCGGCGTGGCGCCATCGCCTTCGGCCTTTGCCGTGGTCAGCCCGCCCCGCCCAATGGTGCAGGCAAAGCGGCGGCCCTGAAACCGGACATTTGTTGGTGTCAGCACAAGGTCGTCGGGCGTCATGCCGGGGCTGTCACAGCAGATGGCCGGATTTGGCAACCTTGGTCGCCAGATAGGCGTGGTTATGCACGTTTTCCCCGACCCGCAGCGGCACCCGTTCGGTCACGTCGATACCGGAATCGCGCATCCGCGCGATTTTGGCCGGGTTGTTAGTCAGCAGGCGCACCGCACTGAACCCCAGTTGCGACAGGATGGCCGCGCCGATGCGAAAATCCCGTTCGTCGTCGTGGAACCCCAGCCTGTGGTTTGCCTCGACCGTGTCGAATCCCTGATCCTGCAGGGCATAGGCCCGCATCTTGTTCGCCAGACCGATCCCGCGTCCCTCTTGATTCAAATACAATAGCACGCCTGCACCTTCGGCGCCCATCTGCGCCAGCGCACCGCGCAACTGCGGGCCGCAGTCGCATTTCAGGCTGTCCAGCAGGTCACCGGTGAAACAGGCCGAATGCAGCCGGGCCAGTACCGGTGCGTCGCGGTTGGGGTTGCCGATTTCAACGGCGTAATGTTCCTCTGCCCCGTCGTCGGGGCGAAAGACGTGCAGTCGCCCGGCGTCGGACACGGCCATGGGCAGGCGTGCGCCCGTGACCCGCGACAGTGTCGCCACCGCAGGGGTCATCGCATCGTCCGCGTTCACCACCGTCAGCCCATGCTGCACTGCAAACCCGGCGGCATCGTCCAGCGGCGCGATCACGGCGGCAGGCAACAGTCGTGCCGATTTGCACAATGCAACCGCCGCACGCGCCAGCACGGCGGACCCGTCACGCAACCCACGCAGCGGACCTTTCATCGGGTGGCGCAGATCATCCGCCGGGTCGGCCAGCGCCCGGACCCAGTCGCCGCCGGCATCGGCGGGCAGCGCGATCCGCGCGACATCGCCGTCATAGGCCGCAACCTTTAGCGTTTTGGCGCGCCAGTCTGTCAGCGCCACCGCCGGGTACAGGTCGCGCACAGCCTGCAATCTGTCCAGCGTCAGCGTTTCGGCAGCCAGCATCAACCCCGCGCCATCCACGATGACCGGCACGCCCATGCGCAAATCCGCGCGCGCGCGCGCCAGACGTTCCGTGCTATCCGGTGCCAGCGACATGCGGCCATCCCCCTTGTTGGATGCCCCGATTTAAGCCGCCGCGCGCCGGATTGAAACAAAATCAATCTAAATCACACGTCCGTGTGAACATTTTGCAGTATTGGTTGTTGTTTCCCTGTCTGGACACACCTGATGTTCAGACAAAACCGGAGTTAGTGATGGCACAGTTGAAGAAAATTCTTCTTGTTGACGATGACGATGACCTGCGCGAAGCGCTGGGCGAACAACTGCTGATGACCGAAGATTTCGATGTCTTCGAAGCAGACGATGGCGCAACCGCCATGACCAAGGTCAAGGAACAGCTGTACGATCTGGTCATTCTGGATGTCGGCCTGCCTGATACCGACGGCCGCGAATTGTGCCGCCTGATGCGCAAGCAGGGCGTGAAATGCCCTATCGTGATGTTGACAGCGCAGGACAGTGATTCCGATACGATTTACGGCCTAGACGCGGGTGCGAACGATTACGTCAGTAAACCGTTCAAGTTTCCTGTCCTATTGGCCCGTCTGCGCAGCCAGTTGCGGACACACGAACAATCCGAAGACGCGGTATTCCAGCTTGGGCCATATTCCTTCCGGCCCGCACAAAAGATGCTGGTGACCGAAGACGACCGCAAGGTGCGTCTGACGGAAAAGGAAACCAACATCCTGAAATTCCTGTATCGTGCGTCCGATGGCGTCGTGCCCCGCGATGTGCTCCTGCACGAGGTCTGGGGCTACAACGCCGGTGTGACGACACACACGCTGGAAACCCATATCTACCGCCTGCGTCAGAAAATCGAACTCGACCCCGGCAATGCGCGGTTGCTGGTGACGGAACAGGGCGGCTATCGTCTGTCCCACTGACCAAACGCCAAAGGCCCATCGCAAGGATGGGCCTTTTTGCTGTCTGCATCCGAAATATCAGTCCAGTTTGCGGGCTTCGTCCACAAGCATCACGGGGATACCGTCGCGGATGGGAAACGCCAAACCCGCGCGCTTGCTGATCAATTCCTGCGCATCGGCATCATAGCTTAGCCCGGTCTGGGTCTGGGGGCAGACCAACGCTTCCAGCATCCGGGGGTCAAAAGACGTCATTGCATCATGTCCTCGCTGCCGCCCCGCAGGGCATATTCGATCAATGTGACAAGCGTTTCGCGCCGCGTCGACAGCGAAGGCGCTTCCAGCAGCGCCTGTTTGTCCTCTGGCGGAAACGGGCAAAGCATCGACAGCGAATTGATCAGCAATTCATCTTCTGCATCGCCCAACTGGTCCCAGTCGGTTTTCAGCCCCTGATCGTCGAAATAGCGGCCCAGCATGTCCATGAACACATCGCGGTCAAAGTCGTGATCGCGTTCCACCGGTCCCAGATCTCGTTCAAACCCGTCCCATTTCACATCGCAGCGGCGATAGGGCTGGAACCCCTCCACCTCTCGCGTGACGCGGAACCGCGATATGCCGGACAGGGTGATCATGTACCGCCCGTCTTCTGTTTCGTTGAACGCGTTCAGACGTCCTGCGCAGCCGATACTGTGCAGGCGGCTTTGCTTGCCCGGCGTGTCATAGGGCTGGACCATGCCGATCAGCCGCAGCGGCGATTTCATCGCGTCCTCGACCATCGCCAGATAGCGTGGTTCAAAGATGTGCAGCGGCATCCGTCCCCGGGGCAGCAAAAGCGCACCGGGCAGCGGAAAGATCGGGATCGTCTCGGGTAGGTCAGAGGATGAGATCATGAGCAAGCATCTAGCCTGTTGCCAGACTTAAGCAAATATCATTGACGACAGTTTGCGTCGGCCTGTCAGTGCGGCGGGATCCTTTGGGTCAAGTGCTTCGAATAGCTTGAACAAATGCGCCTTTGCGGCCTCGTCGTTCCACGCGCGGTCGCGCCGGAACGATTCCAGCAGATGATCGACAGCTTCTTGTGTTTGCCCCTTGGCCGACAGCGCCGTCGCCAGATCCAGCCGCGCCTGATGGTCGTCGGGATCGGCTTCGATGCGGGCGCGCAGATCGTCGATCGGTCCGGTGTTCTGGGCATCGCGCAACAGGCTGATCCGTGCGGCGGCGGCTTCCAGTGCGGGATCGTGGCTGATCTCGGCGGGGGCGCCATTCAGGATGGCTTCGGCCTGATCCAGATCGTCCAGCGCCAGATGGGCGTTCACCAACCCGGCATAGGCGGGCGCGGATTGCGGGTCTTCCTGCAGGATCGCGGCGAATGTTTCGGCGGCATCGGCGGTGGCACCTTCGTCCAGCATCGCCTGTGCGGCTTCAATCGCGCCGGCCAGTCCGTCGTCTTCGGGCTCTCCGCCCATGTCGGCGATCTTGTTGACAAAGGTTTCCACTTCGGACGGCGGCAGCGCGCCCTGAAACCCGTCGACCGGCTGTCCTTGCCAGAAAGCATAGACCGTCGGGATCGACTGCACCCGCAACTGACCCGCGATCTGTTGGTTGGCATCCACATCGACCTTGACCAGCTTGACCCGCCCGCCTGCCTTGTTGACGGCGGCCTCGATGGCCGGGCCCAGCGTCTTGCACGGCCCGCACCACGGTGCCCAGAAATCAACGATGACCGGCGTTTTCATCGAAGCGTCAACAACATCGGCCATAAAGGTCGCGTCAGTGCTGTCGGTGATGTGCTGTTCGGGCGTGGGGGTCA
This sequence comes from Loktanella sp. SALINAS62, assembly GCF_018263905.1. GTDB lineage: Bacteria > Pseudomonadota > Alphaproteobacteria > Rhodobacterales > Rhodobacteraceae > Loktanella. The sequence continues at coordinate 31,864 of NZ_JAAFZU010000012.1, forward strand.
GATCCATCATGCCGCATCTCCTTTTAAAATGTTCATGCCGTATATGTGTGTCGCAACCCGCGGGGGCAACCCAGTTGACGCGCTCCTAGCCCACACATAGCGTGCCGCCATGACCCGTAGCATCCTGACATTTGGCGACAGCAATACCCATGGCACCCCGCCGATCGTCACGCGCGGCACTTACGCACGGTTTGACGACGGCACCCGCTGGACCACGCGGGCCGCCCGCGCGCTGGACTGCACCTTGATCGAAGAAGGCCTGCCGGGCCGCATCGCCCGCGCCGACACCGACCCTGAAATGGGGGCGCATATGAACGGCCATCTGGGCCTGCACATCGCACTTCAAAGCCACGGCCCGATCGACACCCTGACGCTGATGCTGGGCACCAACGACTGCAAGGCACACTTTGGCCAAACGCCCGAAGGCATCGCCGCCGGTGTCGCGGGGCTGCTGGCCATCGCCTGCGGTGACGCCGCACAGACCCGCCACGGCGGCTTTGACATCCTGCTGATCTGCCCGCCCCCGGTGGTCGAAACAGGCCCGATCAAACAGGTCTTTTACGGCGGTGCTGCCCGGTCCAAAGGGCTTGCGCCGCTGTATTGTGACCTTGCCGCAAACTGGGGCGCGCAGTTCCTGAATGCGGGCGACCACATCACCGTCAGCACGCAGGACGGCGTTCACTACGACGCAGCGGCCCACGCCACGCTGGCCGATATCGTCGTGGCCGCGCTGCGGGCCTGACTTCTTCTTGCCAAAAATATCCCGGGGTTTGGGGCGGCGCCCCAATCCGCATTTTCGTGAAAATGCGGCCGCCCTACAGATCGAATGTCGCGAAAACCGGCGCGTGATCGCTGGGCTGTTCCCAGCCGCGCACGGCGCGCAGGATGCGGCTGGAATGTGCCGCACCGGAAATGTCGGGTGTCGCCCAGACATGATCCAGCCGGCGGCCCTTGTCGGCGGCGTCCCAGTCCGGCGACCGATAGGACCACCAGCTATACAGGTTCCCCATCGGCATATCCTGCCGGGTGATATCGACCCATGCGCCCGCGTCCTGCACCTGCGCCAGATGCTCCACCTCGATGGGTGTGTGGCTGACGACGCGCAGCAGCTTCTTGTGGTCCCAGACATCGTCTTCACGCGGGGCAATGTTCAGATCCCCCACAAGGATCGCGCGTTCCGGACGGTCCGCGTGAAAGGCATCGCGCATATCGGTCAGGTAATCCAGTTTCTGGCCGAACTTGTCGTTGATCGCGCGGTCCGGCTTGTCGCCGCCTGCGGGCACATAGAAATTGTGGATCGTCACACCGTTGTCCAGCCGCCCCGCGATGTGCCGCGCATGGCCCAGGCCCGCATGGTCTGCCGCGCCGACCTCTGTGATCGGCAGCTTGGACAGGATGGCGACACCGTTGTATCCCTTTTGCCCGCGCCCGATGCGGTGCACGAAACCCAGCGCTTCGAATTGTTCGGTTGGGATCTTGTCCATCGGCGATTTGCATTCCTGCAGACACAGCACGTCGGGGGCTTCATCGCGCAGCAGCCGCGCGACCAGTCCTTCGCGCAGACGGACAGAGTTGATGTTCCATGTGGCAAGCGTGAACGTCATGGCGTGATCCTTACAGCAGCTTTGCGGTTGGGCGGATATGGCCGCACAGCGTGCCGCGCCAGTTGCGGATGTCCGGCGCCATACGGGCGCGGGTGGCGGGGTGATCGGCGTCCAGCACGCCCAGTTTTACCAAAATCGCGGCAATTGCTGATTCAGCGGCGCGGGTGCTGCCGTCCACGATCTTCAGCGCGACGCCCAGCTTCTTTTCGGGAATGATGGCGATGAACACCGCCTCTGCCCCGGTCTTGATCGCAACGCGTCCGTCCATCGCGCGCATCAGGTCGGTGCAGGCGCGGGTTTCCCCCGCCACCAGCGCGGGGTGCATTGCCATCGCCTGCGTCAGCCGGACCATCGCCTGCGACCGTGTGTCGCTGCGGTCACCTGCGCTGGCGAATGCCGCCATCGCCCGCGCCAGACCGTGCACACTGGTTGCGAAATTCGGCGCCGAACAGCCGTCGATGCCATAGCCCGGCGATGTTTCTTCCGTCACCTCCTCGAACGCCTGCTTGCAGGCCTGCTGCACGGGATGATCGACCAGTTCGTAATCGGCCCCGCCGCCGATATGGCGGTTCAGCGTCAGGAACCCTGTGTGTTTGCCCGAACAATTGTTGTGGATCTGGCAGGGCCGGGCATGCGCGCGGATGATTTCGTCGCGTGCGGGCAGATCGGCGGGCCATTGCGGGCCGCAGCGGAAATCGTCATCACGCAGCCCCAGCGTATCCAGCCAGACCCGCACCCGGTCCGTGTGGATATGCGCGCCCTGATGACTGGCACAGGACAGCGCCAGATGCTCTGGCGTCAGACCGTGCGCATCCGCCGCACCGCTTTCGATCAGCGGCAGCGCCTGAATCATCTTGCACGACGACCGGGGAAAGATCACAGCACCGGGATCGCCCCATGCGTGGACGATCTGGCCGGTATCATCGCACACCACGGCATGTCCGGCGTGCTGCGATTCCAGCAGATCACCACGGATGACATCGACAAGGGGGGCTGGTGCGGGCATGTGTTCCTCTGACCCACGTCATTGTGCGTGGAATTGGCTTTCAAATCTGGGCGGTTTTTTGCTAGGGCTATGGCTACCCGGTTGAAGATCGCGCCGCCAGACGAAAAGGTCGCCAAGACCGCTGCGGCACACAATAACAGGCAAGGGCAGCTTGGAGGCCTAAGACATGAAGAAATTGACGACCCTCGGCACGACACTGGCGCTGACCTGCGCGCTCGCCGTTCCGGCCGCAGCACAGCAGACCACCGACAATCTTGTGGCCGCCAACACGGACTGGAGCACGTTCGAGGCTGAAAGCCCGCGTGAATGTATCAGCGTGTCGGCGCCCACGACCAGCACATTGACAGACGGCAACGGCAACCCGACGACGGGCAACCGTGGCGACATCTACCTGATGGTGTTCTACCGTCCCGGTGCCAATGTGCAGGGGCAGGTGACGTTCACGGGCGGTTATCCGTTTGCATCCGGGTCCACCGTCGAAATGGTCGTTGGCGGCAGCACGTTCCAGTTGTTCACCGAAGGTGAATGGGCTTGGCCCGCCACCCCAGAAGATGACGCACAGGTCGTCGCGGCGATGAAGCGCGGCACCGATGCCGTGCTGCGTGCGCGGTCCGGTCGTGGCAACATCACCACAGATACCTTTTCGCTTCTGGGCTTTACCGCCGGGGTCGAAGAAGCCGAAAACCGCTGCTCCTGATTTTGGCAGCAAACAATCTGGGGCCCGGTTTTCCATTGGAAACCGGGCCTTTTTGCTTATATGGGGCGTGCTTCACGCCTTGAGGGGTAATTGACATGACCGCGACCGCACCGATCACACAGGACGTTCACACCATCCCGCGCAAGCTGGCCGATGGCCCGGTCAACCTTGTCGGTCTGACCCGCGATGCCATGCGCGATGCGCTGATCGGCGCCGGCACCCCTGAAAAGCAGGCCAAGATGCGGGTCAACCAGATCTGGCAGTGGATTTATCACTGGGGCGTGCGCGATTTTGCCGAAATGACCAACCTGTCAAAAGACTTTCGCGCCCTGCTGGCAGAAAAATTCGTCATCAGCCTGCCAGAGGTCGTGACCCGTCAGGTGTCCACGGATGGCACCCGCAAATACCTTGTCCGCATTGCAGGCGGCCACGAGGTCGAGGTCGTCTATATCCCCGAAACCGACCGTGGCACGCTGTGCGTGTCGTCACAGGTCGGCTGTACGCTGACCTGTTCGTTCTGCCATACCGGCACACAGAAACTGGTCCGCAACCTGACGGCGGGTGAAATTGTGGGGCAGGTCATGCTGGCCCGCGACGATCTGGACGAATGGCACACCCCCGGTCAGGGCACGGGCGATAACGGCCCGCGTCTGGTATCCAACATCGTGCTGATGGGCATGGGTGAACCGCTCTATAACTTTGAAAACGTCCGTGACGCGATGAAAATTGCGATGGATGGCGAAGGTCTGGCCCTGTCGCGCCGCCGCATCACCCTGTCGACCAGCGGCGTGGTGCCCGAAATCGCGCGGACTGCGCAGGAAATCGGCTGCCAACTGGCCGTCAGCTTTCACGCGACCACTGATGACGTGCGCGACAGACTGGTGCCGATCAACAAGCGCTGGAATATCGCGGCACTGCTGGATGTGCTGCGCGAATACCCCAAGGTCAGCAACAGCGAACGGATCACATTCGAATACGTGATGCTGGACGGTGTGAACGACAGCGACGACGACGCACGCCGCCTGATCAAACTGATCGACGGCATTCCGGCCAAGATCAACCTGATCCCGTTCAACGAATGGCCCGGCGCGCCCTACAAACGGTCGTCCAACAACCGGATCAAGGCTTTTGCCGACATCATCTATAAGGCCGGTTATGCCAGCCCGATCCGCAAACCCCGTGGCGAAGACATCATGGCCGCCTGCGGTCAGCTGAAATCCGAAACCGAACGCGCCCGCAAATCCCGCAAACAGATCGAAGCGGAAACGGGCCTTTAACCGATCCGGCATATCCGTGAACAAAAGATTGCCCGATATCGACATGCGGGTCTGCGGAATGGATTTTTTGGACAAGAAGACGGGGTTCGGTCACCGTTTCTTTGCTAAGGTAAAGAAATCATTGGTGTTTAACATAATTTGTTTCGCGTGCGAAACATCAACGATTCAAGATATATCGCGCGCACAAACGGTATTTCTGCCGATCATGCGCGCGTGACCCTACCGCCCCGGAATGGTGTCGCGCACTTCGCCCGCGCCGTCCCATGTGTCGATCGCGTCCAGCGCTTCTTCGGCGGTGTCGACGAAACGGAACAGGTCCAGATCGGCGGGTGAAATCGTGCCGGCGTCGGCCAGCGCATCCCAATTAATGATCTTTTCCCAGAAACTGCGTCCGAACAGCAGGAACGGCACCTTTTGCATGCGGCCCGTCTGGATCAGGGTCAGCGCCTCGAACATTTCGTCCAGCGTGCCGAAACCGCCGGGGAACACGGTGATGACCGATGCGCGCATCAGAAAATGCATCTTGCGCGTGGCAAAGTAGTGGAAATTGAAACACAGGCCGGGCGTGACATAGATGTTTGGGGCCTGTTCGTGCGGCAGCACGATGTTCAGCCCGATGGACTTGCCGCCCGCGTCCGCAGCACCGCGGTTGCCTGCTTCCATCACGCCGGGGCCGCCGCCGGTGGCGATGACGTTTTCGGTCCCGCCATTCGCCAGTGACCGTTCCGTCATCAGCCGGGCGAACGTCCGCGCCTCGTCGTAGAACGCGGTCAGGTCGGCCAAGGTCTGCGTGCGTGCCGTCGCCTTGTCGGCAGGGGCGGGGATGCGTGCGCCGCCGAACATCACGACGGTCGACGTGACCCCCGCTTCGTTCATCAGCAATTCCGGCTTCATCAATTCCAGTTGCCAGCGGACCGGGCGCAATTCTTCGCGGCACAGAAAATCATCATCGGCGAACGCCAGTTTATACGATGGCGCACGGGTCTGCGGTGTGTCGGGCACCTGTCGCGCCGTGGCACGGTCGGTGCCGGAATCCCGTAGCGATTTTCGGTGGTCGTCTTTCATGGATTGTCCTTGTGATTGCGCGGCACGGCGTCCGTGGTCTATAGCCCGGACCTAACCGCCAAACCAGCCAAGAGGTCCTTACGATGTCCAACGCCCAGCTTGAAACCGCGATCGAATCCGCTTGGGACAATCGTGATGCCATCACGCCTGCGACCACAGGCGAAACCCGCGATGCGATCGAAGCCACGCTGAACGCGCTGGACAGCGGCAAGCTGCGGGTCGCTGAACGCCGCGACAACGGCGACTGGCATGTGAACCAATGGGCGAAAAAGGCGGTTCTGTTGTCGTTCCGTCTGAACGACATGGAACCGATCGCGGGTGGACCCGGCGGGGCGACATGGTGGGACAAGGTGCCGTCCAAATTCGACGGCTGGGATGCCGACCAGTGGCGCACGGCGGGGTTCCGCGCGGTGCCCGGCAGCATCGTGCGGCGGTCGGCCTTTATCGGCAAGGGCGTGGTGTTGATGCCGTCCTTCGTCAATCTGGGTGCCTATGTTGACGAAGGCACGATGGTCGACGGCTGGGCCACGGTGGGCAGTTGCGCGCAGATCGGCAAGAACGTCCACCTGTCCGGCGGCGTCGGCATCGGCGGCGTGCTGGAACCGATGCAGGCGGGTCCGACCATCATCGAAGATAATTGTTTCATCGGTGCCCGGTCCGAAGTCGTCGAAGGCTGCATCGTGCGCGAAGGGTCCGTGCTGGGCATGGGTGTGTTCATCGGCAAATCGACAAAAATCGTGGACCGTGAAACCGGCGAATTCACCTATGGCGAAGTGCCGCCCTATTCCGTGGTCGTGGCTGGATCGATGCCCAGCAAGAACGGGGTTAACCTGTATTGCGCCGTGATCGTGAAACGGGTGGACGAACAAACCCGGTCCAAGACCGCCATCAACGACCTTTTGCGCGCCTGATGATCCTGTCGCGGGCGCTGGGCAAACGGCGGATCGCGGCAGGCACGCGTCCGGGCTGGATCGCGGCCTGGGGTCCGGTGGTGCTGGATGCGCTGGCGCTGGCGGTCGTGTTGGCTGTTGTCCTCGCTTGGGTCAGTCCTGTTTTGCTGGCGGGTCCGGTCTGGATCGCCGTGATTGCCCTGTTCGGCATTGTTTTCGTGCCGGTTCAGGTGGTTTTGATCCTGTCTGCACTGTGGGCCGCGAAATCCCGCGGACAAATCGAAACAGAGCGGGAACCGTAGCCCATGTCACGCGTTTGTGTCATTGAAGGGCAGTATGTGCCTAGCAATAAATTAAAGGAATCGACATGGGCTGGCTTGCAGCAATCATCGTCGGCGGCATCGCAGGATGGCTCGCCGAACAATTCATGAAATCCAACATGGGTCTTCTGGCCAACATCGCGCTGGGTATTATCGGCGCCGTTGTCTTCAACTTTATCTTTGGGACACTCTTGGGTCTTTATGCGGCTGGCGCCAGCTTCAGCCTTGGATATCTGTTCGTCGGCTTTGTCGGCGCATGTATCCTGATCTGGATCGCCCGCATGGTGCGCGGTCGCACCTGACCCCCGCTACCGTCTGAATCCACAATGCGGCGCGCGTTTATTCGTGCGCCGTTTTTGTTGAAAGCGTACCGATGATTGCAAACCTGTCACTGCCGTTATTGATTGCCGTCTTTGTGCTGGCGGCGGCTGTTGTCGTCGTGTCTTCGGTCAAGGCCACCGGTCTTGCCGACATGCTTGCGGATCGCACCCGCATCGGAGAGGCGCTGGCAGGCGGCATTATCCTGGGGGCGGCCACGTCACTGGCTGGCATCGTGGTGTCGGTTGATGCAGCACTTGGCGGTGATGCCAGTTACGCCTTTTCCAATTCAGTCGGCGGGATCGCGGCACAGACGCTGTTTCTGGCGATTGCCGATCTGGTCCACCGCAAGGCCAATCTGGAACATGCGGCTGCCGAACCGGCGAACCTGTTTCAGGCGGTCATGTTGATGATGCTGCTGTCTATTCCGCTGTGTGCCATCGCCGGGCCGGACATGGCCTATTTGGGGGTGCATCCCGCATCTGTCGTCATGTTTCTGGCCTATCTTGGTGGGTTAAAGCTGACGCAACGGGTGTCCGAAAACCCCATGTGGCGGCCTGTCCAGACGACTGACACCCGCACCGACGAACCCGAAGACGATGACGAAAAACACCGGTCCCCAGTCAAGCCCGGCGTGATTTTCGTCGGGCTGGTCGTGCTGATGGGATTGGGCGGTTGGGTGATTGCGCAGGTGGGGGCCGTGCTGATCGACAGGTTCGGTCTGGCGTCTTCGCTGGTCGGTGCGGTGATTACGGCGGTTGTCACGTCGCTGCCCGAACTGGTCACGACCCTGACGGCGGTGCGGCGCGGTGCGCTGCAACTGGCCGTGGGCGGCATCATCGGCGGCAACACATTTGACACGCTGTTTCTGGTCGCGTCTGACGTCAGCTACCGCGAAGGGTCGATCTTTCATGCGGTCTCGGGGACGGATCTGTATTGGCTGGCGACGGGTCTTTTGATGACATCGGTCTTGCTGGGCGGGCTGATCCTGCGCCAGCGTCAGGGACCGGGCCGGATCGGCATCGAAAGCGTTTTGCTGATCGTGATCTATATCGCGGCACTGGGCGTGCAGTTCACCGCTTGACAGGGAACCTGCGCCGCGCGATGCGAACGGGCATGACAAAACGCACGCAACAGATTTTCACCCTGCTGGTCGAAGTCGGCCGAAGCGCCGACGACGGCCTGCCCAAAGGGGCAACCGGTGCCGCGCTGATGTGCTATGCCTCTGGCGTGGACGAAGCGGAAGCGGTGCGCGAAACGGTCGCCATTCTGAAACAGGCCGATTTGTCACCGCTGGACGTGTCGGGTTATGGCACCCTGGAAGAACGGCTTGCCGAAGGTCACGACATCCCGGACGAGGAACGCGCCCTGATGCAGCGTGCACTGGACGAAAACAGTGTGATCGTGGCGCAGATGACGCCGTTTTTCGACGACGATCAGGCCGCCAACGATTCACACAGCGACCGCACTTCGTAGTTCTGCAGGCGCAGCGGCGCGGGTCCGGTATCGGTTGGCAACAGTTCTGATGGGACATCACGCAGCACGGACAACCGCCGCAGGACAGGGTCCGTCAGCAGCCTGCGCGCGTCCAGCGATTCGCACGGCAGATTGTGCACCTGCATCGGCACCGGGCGATCCAGCAGCACTTGCCAATAGGTTTCCACGATCTGGCCGGGGCGCAGGCGGGGCACCAGACCTTCCAGCAGATCACCGGCACGCGCGACGACCGTGCGCGTGTCGAACAGATAATCCACAGCAGAGTTGCGGAACCGTACCTGTTGGCAGGCGGCGCAGTCGATGTCGCGCACAGCCCCGTAAAACGGCGCCTTCAGCCGCAGGGGACGGAACCGCGCACGGGCGGGCAGGGTCACGGACCCAACCCAGCGCACCTGCGCCATGTCACCGTCAGAGGTCAGAACCAGATCGCCCGTTCGCAGCGCATCGACGCTGCGCGGGCCGGACTGTGTCGTGACGGTTGTTCCGCCGTCCAGTGACGGCAACGGACCGATGGGTGTCCGGTCATTGGCAATCGCAGCAAAGCGCACACCGGGCGACAGGTAACAGCGTTTGCGATCCATGATCATGCGGCGTGCGTCGTTCACCGTGGGCGGCAGCGGTGCGTGATGTGTCGCGTAATGCAGCGCGCCCGTGTCCGGCAGTTCCGCCGACAGCGTAGCCTGCCGTGCGGGAGCGTCCCATGCAAAGACGATCGTGACTGACGCCGCGCGTTCGCGCAGCCCGGTTTCCAGGCGAAAGCAACGCGTTGCATCACCCAACCGTTGCCGCACGATCACCACCCCATCGGGGTCAAGCGACACCGAAAGCGCCGCCCGCCACGGGTTCTGTGCGGCATAGGACAGCAACGTCTGTTCTGTCAGGCTGGGCAGGATCGCGCAGTCGATCATCACACTGCCGCGCGGCAGCAGATCGTCAAGCCGTGCCGGACCATCGCCAAAGCCTGCGAATCCACCCGTGTCGAACAGGGCGGTGCGGGCTTCGCGCAGACCGATCCAGCTCAAAGGTTTGCCTCTGACAGCACACGCGCTTCGAAATGGCGCAGGGTGCGGCGCGCGGCAGGCCCGTAGCCCTGACCAGAGGTCCAGTTGATCTGCGGAAACAACGTCGTGATTTCGTCCAGCGCGTCGCGGGCAAAGGCCTTTTTCATCTGTGGCCCCGGTAGAAAGCTTTCGGTTGGCAGGCCTTCGGCCCAGATGACCTGATGCCGGTCGAACATCAGATGGACATAGGTGACAGACCCGCCGGGACAGGGACGTATCGTGCTGTCATTGACCAGATCCTTGGCCGCGACCAGCACCTCGTCCTCTCCGAACAGCAGCGATGACAGCGCATCGCGCAGCAAGACCCGGTGTTGGGGTGACAGCAAAAGCGATCCGTGCTGTCCCAACGCGTTGCGCGCAAATGAAATGGGCGCAAGACAGCCTTGGGCTGCCACGGTTCGGGTCCCGATCCAGCGCAGCGGCTGCGCGCCGTCGTCCAGCGTATCAACCAGATCACCGGGCACCAGTGTTTCGACCGGCATATCGCCAAGCGGCGTCTGGATCAGCGTACCTGCGACGAAACAGGGGACCGTATCGACAGTGACAAAGCCGACGTCGGACCCGAGTGTCGCACCAGAGGACGACGTGCTGACCGTATCATAGGTAAAGCTGATTTTTTCTTCGTCACTGGTGGTGACGATGTCGATGGTCCCGTCGGCCAGCAGTGTGATCTGGTGGCCCGACGGCAGGGTCACCGTATCGCCGGGGCTGACCGCAATGCCGTTGATGTGTGAAATCGACAGGGTGCCGCCCGTGGCATTCATGTCGTTTGCCAGCAGATCGACATTCGCGGTGCTGCCGGCGGCCGTGGTCACATCGTCCTGAATGGCGATCACGGTGGTCTGGATACTGTTGCCCGCGATCAGCAGCGTGGAATCAAAGCTGCTGTCAGATGCGTCTGCGATACCCAGTTTCAGCGTGTTGATCTGACCCGGATTGACCGGAATCGTCAGGGTCATGGTGACGGTAAGGCCATCCATTTCCGTGTTGAACTGATCGCCCGTGTTGTCCTTGTAAAGGTTGATGTTTTCGGTGTCGTTGATTTCGACGACGGATGCGGCGCTTTGCGTGACGGACAGCGGGATATGCACGCCGTTCGACCAGACGCCGACCACGTCGTTATAGATGGACGACGCGTATTCCGGATATTCCTCTGATGCGAAGACAAACTTGATTGACATCACGTTGCCGGTCGGGATGAAATCGACCGTGAGGAACGACGCATCATAGGTCCGCACGTCCGAGATCGCCTCGAAGTCGCTGTTGAAATTCTGGCCCCCCGTATCAGTCGAGGTATTCGACCGCTGGTTGGGATCGCCCCACCAGTTTCCAAAACCCGACCGGTTGGTAAAATCGGATACCCGGCCCGTTGACAGGATCACACCGGTATCGCCCGGGGTGACGCCCGGCGTGGTGTTGTCGCCGCCTGAATAGGTGGCCGATGAATAGCCGGACCCCGAATAGTTTGCCCCGACGACGGTGACGCCGTCGCCAAAAATCGTCTGCGCCATCTGCGACGCCGACGCATTCTGGTTCATCGAAAGTTCCGATGCCGTTGCCATGTCAAATCCCTTGCGCCCGTAGCCCAAGGTCAGCGCAAACGCTTTGCAGGGACGTTGCCCTGCGATCAGCTATATGTTGTGGTGCCTGATCGCACTCACACCCACTTTGGGGTTTGCCCTGCCTCGGGTCTGTTTATGATGCTGAAGATGCACGATAATTCAGAACATGTCATTTGTTAACTTATCAGGTGACACCCCCCGTGTCGGTTTGGTCACAATGTTTGCATCCCGCCCTGCGCCGCGCTACCGCTAGCGTATCCAGCCAAAGGTGCCCCGATGTCCGACCCCGTTGATCCCGTTGACCTGACCGCCCGACTGGTGCGCTGTGCATCGGTCACCCCTGCCGAAGGTGGCGCGCTGGTGCTGCTGGCCGACCTGCTGACCGATGCCGGTTTCGATTGCACCCGCGTGGATCGCGGCGGTGTCGCCAATCTGTATGCCCGTTGGGGGCACAAGGGCGCGAACCGCAGTTTCGGCTTCAACGGCCACACCGATGTGGTGCCGATCGGAAACCCTGACGACTGGACCGTCGATCCCTTTGGTGCCGATATCCGTGACGGGTTCCTGTGGGGGCGCGGCGCGACGGACATGAAATCCGGTGTGGCGGCCTTTGCCGCTGCCGCCTGCGATTTCGTACGCGATACGCCGCCCGATGGGGCGGTGATTCTGGCCATCACCGGGGACGAAGAAGGCGACGCGCAGGATGGCACAACGGCCCTGCTGGACTGGATGGCCGCCCATGGCGAAGCGATGACCGATTGTCTGGTCGGTGAACCCACCAGCCCCAACCACATGGGCGAGGCGATGAAGATCGGACGCCGCGGATCGATGACGGCATGGTTCACCTTTACCGGACAGCAAGGGCATTCAGCCTACCCGCACCGTGCGAAAAACCCGCTGCCCGCGATGGCACGCCTGATGGACCGGCTGGCGTTGGCATCGCTGGACGACGGCACCGACCATTTCGACGCCTCGACACTGGCGGTGGTGACGATGGACACCGGCAATCCCGCGACCAACGTCATTCCCGCATCCTGCCGCGCGACGGTGAACATCCGGTTCAACGACAGCCATACGGGGACGGCGCTGACCGACTGGTTGCAGGCGCATCTGGACGCGGTGGCGCAGGATACCGGGATCGCGATCGCCATGACGGTCAAGATCAGTGGCGAAAGCTTTCTGACGCCGCCCGGCCCGCTGTCCGACCTGATCGGGCGCGCGGTGCAGGCGGAACTGGGCCGCACGCCGGAACTGTCCACGTCGGGTGGCACGTCGGATGCCCGTTTCGTCAAGGATCACTGCCCGGTCGTGGAATTCGGCCTTGTCGGGAAAACGATGCATCAGGTCGACGAAAAGGTGCCCGTTCAGGACATCCACACGCTCAAGGCGATCTATGGCCGCATTCTGCGCGACTACTTCGCCTAGGTCTTCTTCTTGCCAAAAATATCCCGGGGTCCGGGGCAGCGCCCCGGTCCTGCATTTGCAACCAGCGCGCCGCCGCACTAGATGCTGGTCATGAACAAACTTCCATCCAAACGTGACGTTCTCGCCTTTCTGGCGGACAACCCGACGCAGACCGCGAAACGCGACATCGCGCGCGCCTTCGGGATCAAGGGGGCCGCACGTATCGACCTCAAGGCGCTCCTGCGCGAGATGGAGGCCGAAGGTGCGCTGACCAAGCGGCGGTCCAGCTACCGCGAACCGGGCAAACTGCCCCCCGTCAGCGTGGTCGAAGTGACGGGCGCGGACGCCGATGGTGATTTGCTGGCCCGCCCGCTGGAATGGACCGAAGACACCGACCCGCCCGTAATCCTGCTGGCCTTGCGCGCCGCCGACCCCGCGTTGGGGCCGGGGGATCGGCTGCTGGCGCGGCTGACGGCGACTCCCGGGGCGGACCATCCCTATCAGGGGCGGATGATCCGCCGCATCGGGACCAATCCGCAGCGTATTCTGGGCGTCTTTCGCGCGGCTTCCGAAGGTGGCCGCGTGATGCCCGTCGACAAGGGGTCGGACAAACAATGGGTGATCGCCGCAGGTGCCACCAACGGCGCGCGTGACGGAGAGCTGGTCGAAGCAGAACAGACCGGACCCAAGGGGCGCATGGGTCTGCCCAAGGCGCGCGTGCTGCACCGTCTGGGTGATCCGACAAGCGCGCGGGCAGTCAGCCTGATCGCGATCCATCAGCACGGCATTCCCGACCATTTCCCGGATGAGGTCGTCGCACAGGCCGATGCGGCCAAACCTGCCCCGCTGGGCGACCGCACCGATCTGCGGGACATGCCGCTGATCACCATCGACCCCGCCGATGCCCGTGACCGCGATGATGCCGTGCTGGTGCAGCCAAAGGGCGATGGCTTCGTCATCTGGGTCGCCATCGCGGATGTGGCGCATTACGTGACCCCCGGCAGCGCGCTGGACATCGAGGCGCGCAAGCGTGGCAATTCCACCTATTTCCCTGATCGTGTGGTGCCGATGCTGCCCGATACGCTGTCGGGCGATCTGTGTTCACTGCACGAACAGGTGGACCGGGCCTGTCTGGCGGTTGAAATGCACATTGACGCCGACGGGACCAAAACCAGCCACCAGTTCCACCGCGCCATGATGCGGTCGGTGGCGTCACTGTCATATGAACAGGCACAGGCGGCCATGGACGGCAGCCCCGACGATGCGACAGCCCCGCTGCTGGACGACGTGATCCGCCCGCTTTACGCCGCCTATGGCGCGCTGAAACAGGCGCGCGTGGCACGCCAGCCGCTGGATCTGGACCTGCCCGAACGCCGGATTGAACTGGATGACGACGGCAAGGTCACGGCCGTCAATTTCAAGGACCGGCTGGACGCGCACCGCCTGATCGAAGAATTCATGGTGCTGGCAAACGTCTGCGCCGCCGAAACCCTGATCGCCAAGAAAACCCCGCTGCTGTTCCGCGTTCACGAAGAACCCAGCCCCGAAAAGCTGGACGCCCTGCGCGAAGTCGCGGACAGCGCCGGGTTGTCGCTTGCCAAGGGGCAGGTGCTGAAAACGGCGAACCTGAACCGGCTGCTTGCCGCTGCCGCAAAGACCGACAGCGCAGAGCTGATCAATCTGGCGACGCTGCGGTCGATGACGCAGGCCTATTACCATCCCGAAAACTTTGGCCACTTTGGTCTGGCGCTGCGGGCCTATGCGCATTTCACATCACCGATCCGGCGGTATTCCGACCTGATCGTGCATCGCGCGCTGATCGCGGCGCATGGCTGGGGCAACTACGGGTTGTCGCCTTGGGACATCGAACATCTGGACGCCACGGCCAAAGCGATTTCCGACACGGAACGCCGGTCCATGACGGCGGAACGCGACACGACGGACCGGTATCTGGCGGCGTTCCTGTCTGAACACGTCGGCACGGAAATTACGGGCCGCATTGCAGGAATTGCAAGGTTTGGAATCTTCGTCAAGCTGGACGGCACGGGCGCCGATGCGATGGTGCCGATGCGGAACCTGGGGGCGGAATACTATCATCATGACGCGGAAACGCAGACCCTGATGGGGTCCGACAGCGGCACGGTCATCGCTTTGGGTCAGCGCGCCACGGTCAAACTGATCGAAGCGACACCGACGACAGGCGGGTTGATCGCGGAACTGATCGATCTGGATGGTGCGACCCTGCCGCGGGGGCCGTCGCGCGGGCGTGGCAAACCCGCCAAGCGGCGCGTCGGTCCGGCCAAGAAAAAGGCCGCCAAGACCGCGCAAAAGGTATCGCGCACGCGCAAGGCGAAACGCTAGAACGGATCGGGCGGCGGCTGTTGCAGCAGGCGCTGCGTTTTCGTGCAGCGCTGTCCGGCGAAGACCTGATCCAGCACCTTGGCGAACAGTGGCTGATGCGGCACGGCGGCTTCGAACAGGGTGGCGCTTGCCCGTATCTTGTAGGCGCAGGTGTCGCCCAAAAGCGTCGCCGCATCCTGATCGTGGTCCATCACCAGCCGAAAACAGGTATCCAGCCGGTCGCCCAGAATATGGTGGGTGACATAGTCGCGCGCCTCTGCGCAGTCGCGCAGGGAATAGAACATCGCCATCGGTGCGTCGTCGATCCCGGTCAGCACCGGAAAGACGAACCAGCACCAGTCGGTCTGTGACTGACCGGTCCGCAGGTCCGCCAGCACGCTGTCCCAGACCGTGTCTTGGGCATCGGTAAAATGGTCCAGTTCGTCTTCGTCGTCGAAATCGTCGAACGCATCGTCTGCCATCTTCAATCCCATCGCTGCCGTTTGATGGCACAGCATTACGGATCATGAGCAAAACCACCAGAGCCGAACCGTTTTTCAGTCGTTTGGCTGTCCTAAAATTGCAGTTTTCACGATGCCTAAAATTTACCGTTTGATAAAAAATCATTCCGTGCCAGTCTGAAATCAACGCTGACAGTGACGAGGCCGCCATGACATCTGTGACCGCACCAGGAATTACCGCAGGACGGCTAAGTGCCGACGCCTTGGCAGAAGCGTTTGGCGACCTGCACGCCCCGCTTGATCCGCACGAGGTGCGGGTGGCGGCAGATCGGTGCTATTTCTGCTACGACGCGCCCTGTGTCACAGCCTGCCCCACGGACATCGACATCCCGCTGTTCATCCGGCAAATCGCGACCGGCACGCCCGAAGCCGCAGCGCGCACGATCTTTGAACAGAATATTCTGGGCGGCATGTGCGCCCGCGTCTGCCCGACAGAGGATCTGTGCGAAGGCGCGTGTGTGCGTGAACTGGCCGAAGGCAAGCCGGTCGAGATCGGGCGCCTGCAACGGCATGCGACCGATACGCTGATGGCACGGCAGGGGCACCCGTTCACCCGCGCGCCCGCGACCGGCAAGCGGATTGCTGTCGTCGGCGCCGGGCCTGCCGGGCTGTCCTGCGCGCACCGTCTGGCAATGCTGGGGCATGATGTCACAATCCACGAAGCGCGACCCAAACCCGGCGGTCTGAACGAATACGGCATTGCCGCCTACAAAAGCACAGATGATTTTGCCGCCCGCGAAGCGGCGTGGCTGATGCAGATTGGCGGAATCGCGATCCAGACCGGGTCGGCGCTGGGCGACGGGTTGACCGTCGACGGTCTGGTGGCGGATTTTGATGCGGTGTTCCTTGCCGTGGGTCTGGGTGGCGTCAATGCGCTGGGTGCCGCGGGTGACGACCACGCAAGCGTCAACGACGCTGTGAATTTCATCGCGGATCTGCGGCAGGCGGGCGATCTGGCGGACATCGCCGTGGGCCGGCATGTGGTGGTGATCGGTGGCGGGATGACGGCGGTGGACGCGGCCGTGCAATCCAAGCTGCTGGGGGCCGAAAGCGTCACCATCGCCTATCGCCGCGACCGCGACCGCATGGGGGCCAGCCGCTATGAACAGGATCTGGCCGCAAGCCATGGTGTGCGGATCATGTTCAACGTCCAGCCGCATGCGATCCACGACGGCGAGATCGAACTGGAATACACCGCCGACACTGGCACCGGCCTGTCCGGCACCGGCGAAACCATCCGCCTGTCCGCCGATCAGGTGTTCCGTGCCATTGGCCAGACCCTGACGACCGATGGCGGGCTGACGATCGCGGACCGCAAGATCGCGGTCACCGGCGCGGGCCGCACCACGCGCACCGGCGTTTGGGCGGGGGGCGATTGCGCGCAGGGGGGTGACGATCTGACCGTGACGGCCGTGGCACAGGGGCGCGATGCGGCGATGGACATTCACGCCGCACTGGTCGGTGATGCCTGAGCTGCCAGAAGCAGACGCGGCCCGACGCCGGATCGCGGACGATTGTCTGCACCGCACGATTGCGGGCTTCACGTTGGGAGAGGTGGCGCATGTCACCTTACCCACCGAAGCAGAACGCGCGCGGTTCGTTGGCACCCAACTGACGCGGACGCATCGGCACGGTAAATACATCTTTGCGGGTTCGGTCGATGGCCCATGGTTGCATATTCATCTGGGCATGGCGGGCAGCCTGCGCACTTGGGATGCCCAAGATGCTGCGCCCGATTACGCGCGACTTACCATTGAATTCGAAGGCGACCGTCGGCTGACGTTTCGCGACCCACGCAAGTTCGGCGCGGTGCATCTGGTCGAGGATGTCGAGAATTTCATCGCTGAAAAAGGCCTTGGCCCCGATGCAATGCAGATTGGCGGCAACGCCTTTGCCGATATGATCGGGCGGACCCGCGGGGCCGTCAAACCAGCGCTTCTGGATCAGGCAAAGATCGCCGGTGTCGGTAATTTATGGTCGGACGAGGCGCTGTATCGCACCGGAATCGCACCCGAGGCCAAAGGGTCCGATCTGGAACCCGCCCGCATCGCGGCCCTGCACCGGGCGGTTCAGGACATCATGGGCCGCGTGATGGCTGAAAATGCCGATTATGCCCGGTTGCCCGACGACTGGCTGATTCATAACCGCACGGCTGGCGCGGCCTGCACGCGCTGTGATGGTATCATTACCCATAAAAAGGTGGGTGGACGCACCGCGTATCACTGCCCGACCCACCAAACACGCTGACCCGGAGGACCCAATGGCCGATCTGACCACCGATTTCGTAGGCATCAAAAGCCCTAACCCGTTCTGGCTCGCCTCTGCCCCGCCGACGGACAAGGAATATAACGTGCGCCGCGCGTTCGACGCCGGATGGGGCGGCGTCGTGTGGAAAACGCTGGGGGCCGAAGGTCCGCCGGTCGTCAACGTCAATGGTCCGCGCTACGGCGTAATCCACGGGGCGGATCGCCGCGTGCTGGGGATCAACAACATCGAACTGATCACTGACCGCCCGCTGGAAGTGAACCTGGAAGAAATGGCACGGGTCAAGGCGGATTACCCTGACCGCGCCCTGATCGCCTCGATCATGGTGCCCTGCGAAGAACAGGCATGGCGTGACATCCTGTCCCGGGTGCAGGAAACCAACGCCGACGGGATCGAATTGAACTTTGGCTGTCCGCACGGAATGGCCGAACGTGGCATGGGCAGTGCCGTGGGGCAGGTGCCGGAATACATCGAAATGGTCGTGCGCTGGTGCAAGGCATATTACGACCGTCCGGTGATCGTGAAACTGACGCCCAACATCACGGATATCCGCAAACCTGCGCAGGCCGCGAAAAACGGCGGGGCGGATGCGGTCAGCCTGATCAACACGATCAATTCGATCACCTCTGTCGATCTGGATATGATGGCGCCGCAGCCCACCATCGACGGCAAGGGCACCCATGGCGGCTATTGCGGACCGGCGGTCAAACCCATCGCCATGAACATGGTGGCGGAAATCGCCCGCGATCCGGCGACGTATGGCATGCCGATTTCGGGCATCGGTGGTATCGGCACATGGCGGGACGCGGCTGAATTCATGGCGCTGGGCTGCGGCAACGTGCAGGTCTGCACGGCGGCGATGACCTATGGCTTCAAGATCGTGGCGGAAATGAAATCCGGCCTGTCGCAGTGGATGGATGAAAAGGGCTACGCCTCGACCGCGGATTTCGTCGGCATGGCGGTGCCCAATGTGACCGACTGGCAGTATCTGAACTTGAACTACGTTGCCAAGGCGCAAATCGATCAGGACAAATGCATTTCTTGCGGGCGCTGCTACGCGGCGTGCGAAGACACCAGCCATCAGGCGATTGCAATGTCGCCCGACCGGACCTTTAGCGTGATCGACGAAGAATGCGTCGCCTGTAACCTGTGCGTGGATGTCTGCCCGGTCGACGATTGTATCACGATGATCGCCATGACACCGGGCAGCATCGATCCGCGCACCGGTAAAGAGGTGCTCAAGGAATATGCCAACTGGACCACGCACCCCAATAATCCCGGCGCGGTTGCGGCGGAATAGGCGGGCCAGTTAACTTCTTCTTGCCAAAAATATCCCGGGGGTCCGGGGGCTGGCCCCCGGTCCCGTCCTGAATTACCAGCCTTCTTCGGTCACGATGTTATCGGATGGGACGCCGATCGATTTGAGCGCGTCGCGGATGTCATTCACGAACCCCTTGGGTCCGCAAATATAGAACGGGCGATCCTGCTCGATTCCGATATCTTCCAGCATGGCGCGGTCCAGCTTGCCATGGCGGTGTTCAGTATCCGGCTGATCCGAAATGACGTAGACTGGCGTGACACCTGCCATCTGGTCCCACTGGTCTTTGAGGATGATGTCGCGGTCTGTCTTGTTGGCAAAGATCAGCTTGTCACCGCCAATTCCGTCGCGGGCGTGTTTGTTCAGGATCGCGATGAACGGCGTGATGCCCGCGCCTGCCGCGATAAAGGTGCCGCAGCCGTGATCGGTGATCGCGCCTGCGGGTTCATCCGCAATCCATCTGTCGCCGGGCTGGATGTCGGGCACCATTTCCGTGACGCCGTCATGTGACGGATAGGATTTGATGACAAAGACGACATCGCTATCCGATGGATCGCTGACCATGGTAAAGGGTCGGTCTTCGTCCCGCCAGCCGTCCTTGTCCAATGCCATGTGGGTGGCCTGTCCGGGTTCGAAATCGAACCCGTCGGGTCGGCTGCAGATCAGACGATATGTGTCATGGGTCAACGGCTCTGTCTTCTTGACGGTCAGCGTGTAGCTCATCGCGTTCTCCTTTTGTTAAAGGTAAAACTCGTTTAGCGCTGTCGTGGTTCCAAAAGGCTTCTGTAGAGCTGGTCCAGAAAACATTCCGCACCGGGAAACGGGTCGTCATCGTCCAGAACGGCGCGGATCTGGACATCGAAATCGGCGTAATGCTGGGTCAGTGACCAGATCGAAAAGATCAGGTGGACCGGGTCCGTGCGCCGGATCAGACCATCGTCCATCCAGCCTTGCAGCACGGTGGCGCGGTCATCGACCAGCGCCCTTAGCTCTGTGTGCAGGACGGGACCGACAAGCGGGGCGCCCTGCAGGATTTCATTGGCAAACAGGCGGCTTTCGCGGGGGTAATCCCGGCTCATCATCAATTTGCGCTGGGCATAGGCCAGAATTTCGGCAATCGGTTCGCCCGCAGGGTCCAGCGCGCGCAGCGGGTCCAGCCAGGTCACCAGCAGATCGTCCAGCAAGGCGGTATAGACGGCTTCCTTGGACGGGAAATAATACAGCAGGTTCGGTTTCGACAGTCCTGCGGTGCTGGCGATCTGGTCCAGTGTCGCACCCCGGAAACCATGCGCTGAAAACACGTCCAGCCCGGCGGACAGGATCGTCTTGCGATTGCGGGTCTGGATGCGGGTTTGCGGCGCAGCGTCTTCCATCGATTCTCCTCTTGCCGCATTTTCAGGCGATGCTGCCCGCGTTGGGCGCCATGACCGGCATCCGCGTCCTGTCTGCAAAGCAGAGTCTTGACGGACTGCAGACCCGTGGTAGCGTGAGTTTGACCAGTCGGTCAAATCAAGAATGTCAGGAGAACAGCGCATATGGGCTCACCGGGAAAAAATCTGCGTATCGATGGTGACCGGCTTTGGAACAGCCTGATGGACATGGCACAGATCGGCCCCGGTGTGGCGGGTGGGAACAACCGCCAGACCCTGACCGATGCCGATAGCGAAGGCCGCCACCTGTTTGCGGGGTGGTGCAAGGATGCGGGGCTGTCCATGGGTGTCGATGAGATCGGCAACATGTTCGCCCAGCGTGAAGGAACCGACCCCGATGCGCTGCCGGTCTATGTCGGCAGCCATCTGGACACACAGCCCACGGGCGGCAAATACGACGGCGTGCTGGGCGTGCTGGGCGGTCTGGAACTGATCCGCACCCTGAACGATCTGGATATCAAGACGAAACACCCCATCGTCGTCGTCAACTGGACCAACGAGGAAGGCACACGGTTCGCCCCGGCGATGCTGGCGTCGGGTGTCTTTGCGGGCAAGCATACGCTGGACTGGGCGAACGACCGCGTTGATGCGCAGGGTAAGCGGTTCGGGGACGAACTGGAACGGATCGGCTGGAAAGGTGACGAGCCGGTCGGGGACCGCAAGATGCACGCGCTGTTCGAATTGCACATCGAGCAGGGCCCGATCCTGGAAGCCGAGGGCCGCGATATCGGCGTCGTCACCCACGGGCAGGGTCTGCGCTGGATCGAATGCACCGTCACTGGCAAGGAAAGCCACACCGGATCGACACCGATGCCGATGCGCAGGAACGCGGGCCGGGGATTGGCGCTGATCACAGAACTGGTTCACCAGATCGCGATGGACAACCAGCCCAATGCGGTTGGCGCGATCGGCCATATCGATGTCTACCCCAACAGCCGTAACATCATCCCCGGCAAGGTGGTGTTCACCGTCGATATGCGGACGCATCTGCTGGATAAGCTGAATGCGATGGTGGATGCGCTGATGGCGAAGGCACCCCAGCTATGTGCGGATATCGGTGTGGACTTTCACGCTGAAATCGTCGGCCAGTTCGACCCGCCCGCATTCGATGAGGCCTGTGTCGGTGCCGTGCGCGATGCCGCGGAACGGTTAGGCTACAGCCATATGGATATCGTCAGCGGCGCGGGCCACGATGCCTGCTGGATAAACGACCTGTATCCGACAGCCATGATCATGTGTCCGTGCGTTGACGGCTTGTCACACAACGAGGCGGAAGAGATCACCAAGGACTGGGCCGTGGCTGGGACCGATGTACTGCTGCATGCGGTGATGGAAACCGCTGTGGTGGTGGACTAGGGGCTCTGCCCCCGGCTGCGCCTCCCCCGGGATATTTATAGCAAGAAGAAGTTTGACCCAAGAAGGACCATGGCCATGACCACAGTCATCAAGAACGGCACCATCGTGACCGCTGATCTGACCTACACGGCAGACGTGCTGATCGAGGGCGGTGTGATCACCCAGATCGGGCCGGACCTGAAAGGCGATACAGTGCTGGATGCAGGCGGATGTTACGTGATGCCCGGCGGGATCGATCCGCACACGCATCTGGAGATGCCGTTCATGGGCACCTATTCCAGCGACGATTTTGAAAGCGGAACGCGTGCGGCGTTGTCTGGGGGGACAACGATGGTGGTGGATTTTGCCTTGCCGTCGCCCGGTCAGGGACTGCTGGACGCGTTGCAGATGTGGGACAACAAATCGGGGCGCGCGGCCTGCGATTATTCGTTCCACATGGCCGTGACATGGTGGGGCGAACAGGTGTTCGACGAGATGGAAACAGTTGTCCGTGACCGGGGGATCAACACGTTCAAGCATTTCATGGCCTATAAGGGTGCGTTGATGGTGAACGATGACGAGCTTTATGCGTCGTTCAACCGGTTGGCGGAACTGGGTGGCATCGCCATGGTCCATGCCGAAAACGGTGATGTGGTGGCGGAACTGTCGGCCAAGCTGCTGGCCGCCGGGAACACCGGGCCCGAGGCGCACGCCTATTCGCGCCCGCCGCAGGTTGAAGGCGAGGCAACGAACCGCGCGATCATGATTGCGGATATGGCGGGGGTGCCGCTGTATGTCGTCCATACCTCTTGCGAGGATAGTCACGAGGCGATCCGCCGTGCGCGGATGCAGGGCAAACGCGTTTGGGGCGAGCCACTGATCCAGCATTTGACGCTGGACGAATCCGAATATTTCAACACCGACTGGGACCATGCAGCACGGCGCGTGATGTCGCCGCCGTTCCGCAACAAACAGCATCAGGACAGCCTGTGGGCGGGTCTGCAAAGCGGGTCACTGTCGGTGGTGGCGACGGATCATTGCGCGTTCACCACGGAACAGAAACGATATGGCGTGGGGGATTTCACCAAGATTCCCAACGGGACCGGCGGACTGGAAGACCGGATGCCGATGCTGTGGACCTATGGCGTGGCGACCGGGCGGTTGACGATGAACGAATTCGTGGCTGTGACATCCACCAATATCGCCAAGATCCTGAATTGCTATCCCAAGAAGGGCGCAGTTCTGGTGGGGGCAGATGCCGATCTGGTGGTCTGGGACCCCGAGAAGGAAAAGACGATCACCGCCGACAAACAGGTCAGCGCCATTGATTACAACGTGTTCGAAGGCAAGCATGTCAAAGGTCTGCCACGGTTCACCCTGACCCGCGGCCAGGTCGCCGTGCACGATGGTGAATTGCGCGCGCAGGAAGGCCATGGCAAATTCGTCAAGCGCGCGCCAAACGGGTCTGTGAACAAGGCGCTGTCGTCGTGGAAAGAGCTGACAGCACCGCGCCCTGTCGAACGGTCGGGCATTCCGGCGACGGGTGTTTGAGTTGAACAGATTTGCCATTTACGCGGGGCCGATGCCGCATATCCGTGATCCGGGGGCGGCGCTGGCCGCCGTTGCACTGCCACTTTACCCCATCATGGCGCGTTAGATGCCCGAGACCGTGATCACAGCGCAGGCGCTTGACCTGACTTTTCAGACGAACGACGGGCCGGTGCACGCGCTGAAAGATGTGAAATTGGACATCGAGAAAGGCGAGTTCGTCAGTTTCATCGGACCTTCGGGGTGCGGCAAGACGACGTTTTTGCGCTGTATCGCGGGGTTGGAGGAGCCGACGGGGGGCAGCTTGCGCGTCAATGGCATGACGCCGGACGAGGCGCGGCGCGCGCGGGCCTATGGTTATGTGTTTCAGGCGGCGGGGCTGTATCCGTGGCGGACCATCGGCGGCAATGTGAAGCTGCCGCTGGAGATCATGGGGTTTTCCAAGGCTGAACAGGCGGCACGGGTCGCGCGGGTGCTGGAGCTGGTGGATCTTGCGGGGTTCGAGAAGAAGTTCCCGTGGCAATTGTCGGGGGGAATGCAGCAACGCGCCAGTATCGCGCGGGCGCTGGCGTTCGATGCGGATATCCTGCTGATGGACGAACCGTTCGGCGCGCTGGACGAAATCGTGCGGGATCATCTGAACGAGCAATTGCTGCAGCTTTGGGCGCGGACCGAAAAGACGATCGGGTTTGTGACGCATTCGATCCCCGAAGCGGTTTATCTGTCGACCAAGATCGTGGTGATGAGCCCGCGTCCCGGGCGGATCACGGATGTGATCGAAAGCACGCTGCCCCGTGAACGTCCGCTGGATATTCGGGACAGTGCCGAATTCATCGCCATCGCGCACCGGGTGCGTGACGGGCTGCGGGCGGGGCATTCGTATGACTGAGCGGTGCGCGACTGGCGGTGGGCGGAGCCTCCGGCGGGAGTATTTCTGGCAAGATGATCCGATGGGCGCGTCATGAAGTCGGTTCTGCCCGTGGTGTCCGTGGTGGCGTTTTTATTGGTTGTCTGGATCGTTTCAGTCGTGCCGATGAACATTCATCTGGCGGCGGATCAGGCGGCACGGGGTGACGTGGCGGTGCAGCCGGATGATGCGCGCGCGCGCCAAGAGGTGGGCGCGGTTGCGCTGGCGTTGCGCAATCCGGCCGTGATCCCGATGACCTATACGTTGGATCGGCCACGATTGCCGGGACCGCAGCAGGTTGTGGGCGAATTGTGGAACACCGTTTTCATGGTGTCGCCCACGTCGCGGCAATCGCTGATCTATCATGGCTGGGTGACGCTGTCGGCCACGCTGCTGGGATTTGCGATGGGCACGGCGCTGGGGATCGCGCTTGCAGTTGGAATCGTATTTTCGCGGACCATGGACCTGAGCGTGATGCCATGGGCCATTGCCAGCCAGACAATCCCCATACTGGCACTGGCACCGATGATCATCGTCGTCATGGGGGCCATCGGTATTCAGGGGCTTTTGCCGAAGGCGATTATCAGCGCGTATCTGTCGTTCTTTCCGGTCGTCGTAGGCATGGTAAAGGGGCTGCGCAGCCCGGACGCGATGCAACTGGATTTGTTGCGGACCTATCACGCGGGACCGGCCCAAGGATTCTGGAAGCTGCGGTTGCCGGCGTCGGTGCCGTATCTGTTCGCATCGCTCAAGATCGGGATTTCGGCATCATTGGTGGGGGCCATTGTGGGTGAATTGCCGACGGGCGCGCGGGCGGGGTTCGGTGCGCGCATGCTGGTCGGTGACCAATACGGCCAGCCGCTGGTGACATGGGCCGCGTTGTTTGCGGCGGCGATCACGGCGGCGGCGCTGGTCGGGCTGTTCGCATTGATGGAACGGATCACGTTGAGACGCATGGGGATGGCGGCATGATGGCGCTGGCGGCAATCATGCTGATCTGGGGTGCGGGCTGGACCATCAACCTGATGCTGGCGCGACGTGGTGGCAACGGGGTCGGGTGGATGGCGCCGCTGGTGTTCGGCCTGACCATCCTGCTGATCTGGGAGGTTTACGTGCGGCTGGCCGGGGTCAGCCCGATCATCCTGCCGCCCCCCAGCGCCATTGCAGTGACGTTTTCTGATTCGTTGCCGTTGCTATGGGCGGATTTCGCCCAGACGATCCTGAAGGGTGCCATGACCGGCTATGTGCTGGGGGCCATTGCGGCCTTTGCCATTGCCGTTCTGGCGGATCGCAGTGATTTTCTGATGCGGGGCATCCTGCCGGTGGGCGGGTTCATGGCGGCGCTGCCGATTGTCGGCACGGCGCCGATTTTCGTGAAATGGCTGGGCAGCGATTGGCCGTCCAAGGCGGCAGTCGTCGGTGTGATGGTGTTTTTTCCAATTCTTGTGAATACGGTGGCGGGGTTGCGCGATACCACGACGATGCAGCGTGACCTGATGCGGACCTATGGTGCCGGCTACTGGCCGACGCTGTTGAAACTGCGCCTGCCGGCTGCCCTGCCGTTCATTTTCAACGGTCTTAAGATTGCGACCACGCTTGCGTTGATCGGGGCGATCGTTGCTGAATTTTTCGGCTCTCCGACGGTGGGAATGGGGTTTCGAATCTCGACCAGCGTGGGACAGCTTGCGCTGGATCTGGTCTGGGCAGAGATTGTTGTCGCGGCCCTGGCAGGTTCTGCGTTCTATGGCGTGATGGCCTGGATCGAGGGCCGACTGACATTCTGGCATCCAAGCCAGCGTACATAAGACCGGCTGAAGCCGGCTAACCTTAACAAGGAGAAGAAGATGAGACATCTTATCACCGCGGCGACGCTGGCGTTTGTCGGTAGTCAGGCCAGCGCGCAGGACAATGACGTGACACTGCAGTTGCAGTGGGTCACGCAATCGCAGTTCGCGGGCTATTACGTGGCACAGGACAAGGGTTTTTATGACGAAGAGGGCCTGAACGTCACGATCATGCCCGGTGGTCCCGATATCGCGCCGCCGCAAGTGCTGGCCGGTGGCGGGGCCGACGTGATGCTGAACTGGATGCCATCCGCGCTTGCGGCCCGTGAAAAGGGTCTGCCGGTCGTCAATATCGCGCAGCCGTTCAAAACATCCGGTCTGATGCTGACCTGCTGGAAGGATACCGGCATTACGTCGGTAGAGGATTTCAAGGGCAAGACCATCGGCGTCTGGTTCTTTGGAAACGAATATCCGTTCCTGTCATGGATGAGTCAGGAAGGCATTTCCACCGATGGCGGCGATGACGGCGTCACGGTGCTGAAGCAGGGGTTCAACGTCGATCCGCTGTTGCAGCGGCAGGCGGATTGCATTTCGACCATGACCTATAACGAATACGGTCAGGTGCTGGATGCGGGTGTAAACCCCGACGAATTGATCACCTTTAAATACGAGGATCAGGGCGTTGCCACGCTGGAAGACGGCATGTGGGTGCTGGAAGAAAATCTGGAAGATCCGGCGTTCGTCGAAAAGATGGTCAAGTTCGTCCGCGCATCGATGAAGGGCTGGAAATACGCCGAAGAAAACCCGGCAGAAGCCGCGCAGATCGTGCTGGATAACGACGAAACCGGTGCGCAGGGTCTGGAGGCACAGCAGCGCATGATGGAAGAGGTGGCAAAGCTGACTGCGGGATCGACCGGCGCACTTGCCGAGGCCGATTATCAGCGGACAGTGGATACATTGCTGGCTGGCGGGTCGGACCCTGTGATTTCCGCCGCACCCGAGGGCGCATGGACCAGCGTGATCACGGATCAGGCGCTGAACTGATAGCGATAAAAACATGAGGGAATGGCGCGGTGCCTTGCCGCGCCATTTTCGTTTGTCACGCAGGTTCAGGGATGTTGCATCCGGTCCGGCACGGTCAGGGTATAGTCAAAGCGGTCGGTCTGAAAAATGCGGTGCGCGGTTGCCTGCAGTTGCGATGGCACGACATTTTCAAGGATAAACGATCCAAAACCCGCGCGTGCGGGCTGGGGATCGATGTTGATATCGATTTCGGACCACCGGAAGTCATATCCCATCCGCCCAGTCACGTGCCACGCGATGTCCAGCTGGCCCAGATTTGATTTCAATGCGCCGTGCTTGATCGAATTGGTTGTCAGTTCGTGGATCGCCAGTGTCAGGATTTGTGCTTCGGTCGCGTTGATGATGATGCGGTCACCGGACAGCTTGATCCGGTCTGCTTCGATATCTTCGTATTGTGCCAGCTCGCGCCGGACAATCTGATCAAGCGAGATTCCGTCCCAGTTTTCGCCGGTCAGGTATCTATGGGTGCGGGCCAACGCCATCAGCCGGCCTTCGAATTTTTGCAGAAAGTCGGGCAGGTCTTCGGCATTGGCGACGGTTCGTTTGGCTGTCGCGGAAACCAGCGAAAAGATATTGCCGACGCGGTGCTGCAATTCCTGCGTCACGGCATCCTTGAGCCGGATCGCCATGACCTGCTGGGTCACATCGAGCGCGTTCTGGATCATGTATTCGACCTGACCGTCGGCGTCGTAGACGGGGTGATGCACGCAGGTCCACCAGATTTCGCGCATCTCGCCTGTATCCTTGCCGGTCTCATCGACCACAGGAATGGCATAGGGCACTTCGACAAGCGTGTTTTTTTCACCCGCCAGCGCGCGGCGCAGCGCGTCACCGATCAGTTTGCGGCGGTCATCGGTTTCAGGGAAAGCGTCAAAAATATATTGGCCGCGTATATCGCCCATCTTGCGCGAGACGGTTGAAAGATAAAGGTCACTGGCACCGATGATGCACAAGGAGTGGTCCAGCGCAATGCAAGGCGCTGGAAGGTGCTTGAACAATGCATCGCGATCAATATCGGTAAAAGGCATCTGGTCCTGTACGGGGAATGACACCGCGAAATTCAAATGAAAGTCGCGATGAATGGTGAAACGACGTACTTGAAAGATTTGCCGAAAGTTTCAGTGATTTCAAGTTCCAGCCAAAGTGTACCCGACTGGGTCACGCGATAACATTTGTTTGTGCCTCGTCTAATGACAACGAAGCTGACGTTATTTGGATCGATTTGCAAGGTCGCCGGACACCAAGACCCGACCGTTCCTGCTGGGATCAGTTACGACGCTGCGTCAGCATGGCCGAAAATCGCATCTGCGTAATCAGCCAGGTAAATTTTCAACCAAGGTGTGTAAAGGTCGGGTGTTCTGGCGATGTCGGCATGCAAATCATGCAATGTCACCCAGCGGGTTGCCATCACCTCTTGTGGATTCAGCCGCAGGGTCAGATCGGCAGGGGCGTCGGCGGTGAATACCTCGACCACTTCGTGTTCGATCAGGCCGCCGCCGACATCGGCGCGGTATTCCAGACGGTCGCGGTGGGTCAGGGTCAGACCGGTGATGCCCAGCTCTTCTGACAGGCGGCGGGTGGCGCAGGTCTGTGCAGGTTCGTTCCAGTCGGGGTGTGTGCAACAGGTGTTCGCCCACAGGCCGGGCGTGTGATATTTACCCATTGCGCGCTGCTGGATCAGAACCTGATCGCCGCGCATGACAAAAACGCTGATCGCCTTGTGGCGCAGACCGCGCACATGGGCGTCCAGTTTTTCGACCGGTTGCAATTCACCGTCGATCCATGCGGGGATCATGACTGTCATGTGCGTGTGACAGCCACCAGACCCGACAGGTGGGCAAGGTTCTTGAAGCCGATTTTCAGGTGCGCCATGGGCCGTGCCTTTACCAGTGCCTTGTTCATATAGGCCTCGAACGTCAGTTTTTGAACATCGACATCGTGGCAAAGGGACACAAAACGTTCGCGGCGTTCGTCGCTGCGGTAATAGGCGTTTTGCATCGCACCCAGCACACGGAAGACCTGTTTATGTTCACGCATGAACAGTTTGCGGGCCAGTTGCAGATCCTTGACCCGACCGGATTTCAGGTGTGCGGCAACGGCGGTTGCAGCAACACGGCCCCCGACCATGGCGTAATAGATGCCTTCGCCCGATGACGGCGCAACCACACCGGCGGCGTCACCGGCCAGCACCACGTCGCGTCCATTGTCCCAGCGGTCCAGCGGTTTCAGCGGGATTGGCGCGCCTTCGCGGCGGATCGTGCGGCAATCGGTCAGGCCATGGGCGGCGCGCAGGTCGGCGGTGGCCTGTTTCACGTCAACGGATTTGACCAGCGACCCCATGCCGATGCTGGCCTGTCCGCCGTGCGGGAAAATCCAGCCGTAGAAATCAGGAGAGATCTTGCCGTCATAGATCACGTCGCAGCGTTTGGGATCGTAGGTGGCGGTTGCGGCGGGGGCTTCGATGATTTCGTGGTAGGCGATGACATAGGGGATCTTGTCGCCGCCGGGCACGCATTGGGCCCCGACCTTGGACCGGGCACCATCGGCACCGATGATCAGTTGCGTCTGGATGCGGCTTTCATCGCCCGTCGTCTTGCAGCGATAGACGACATGGGTGCCGTCCGCATCGCGGTCGATCCGCACAAAGGTGCCTGCGATCATATCAGCCCCGGCAGCGACGGCGCGATCCCGCAGGAACGGGTCGAAATGTTCGCGGTCCACCATGCCGACAAAACCGTTTTCGATTGGAATATCGACGTGGCGCTGGGTTGGTGACACCATGCGGGCCGTGGTGATCTTGGCGACCAGTTGGTCGTCGGGAATGAAGAAATCTGCAATCAAGCGGGGCGGGATCGCGCCGCCGCAGGGTTTGATCCGGCCCAAGCGGTCCAGCATGGCCACGCGGTGGCCAGAGCGGACCAGATCCTCTGCGGCGGTGGCCCCGGCGGGCCCGGCGCCCACGACGACGACATCGTATTTCATGATCATTCTCCTGGAACGAGTGTGGGTGTGGACGCCGTGCGACGGTCCATGATTTTCATCGCCATCAGGGCGGCGGTCAGAAACAGGGCGGCCTCAAAAACAAAGACGCTGCCAAAGGCTTGGGTGTCGCCCAGCGTGGTGCGGCCCAGATCGACAAGGGCAGCACCGGTTAACCCGCCAAAGCCTGCGGCGACGGCCTGTGCCGCACCCCACAGGCCCATGCGGGTGCCTGTGCGGCGGTCGCGCCCCTCGCCCGCCAATGCCATCATGGACCCGATGGCGGCGACGGCGAACATGCCGTTGAAGAAACCCAGTGCGACGACGACCGGCACCAATGGTGCGCCCGGCCCCATTGGCCCGATAAAGGCGAGTGCGGCCAGCGCGGCAGCGGACCCGATACAGCCCGCGATGACCCATCCACGCAAGCCGCCGATCCGGAACCCGGTGGCAAGGATGCCGACCGCCAGCATCCCGACAAAGGTGCCGCCGTTCTGCGCGCCCGACAACGATGTGGACTGGCCGGGGGTAAAGCCGAACACCAGACCGGCATAGGGTTCAAGGATCAGTTCCTGCATGAAATAGGCCGTCATCGACAGGAATACGAACAGGGTAAAGTTGCGGGCGCGGCGTTCGGCCCAGACCTCTGCCAGGCCTTGGCGAAAGGGCGTGGCGTCGGGTTCCGTCACCTTGATCAGGCGGCGTTCCAGCCCCCAGACGGCCACACAGGTCAGCGCAACGGCGGCGGTGACGACGACCGACACGACCCGCAACAACAGCGCCGGGGTATAGGGATCAAGGAATGCGCCCACGGTGCCTGCGGTTACGGCAATGCCGAAGATCATCATCAGCCATGTGATCGTGGCCGCGGCGGCGCGACGGGGGGCGGCAGTGGTGGTGGCGAGCAGCGCCAGCAGCGACGTGCCGGATGCGCCGACCCCCAGACCGATCATCGCATAGGCCAGCAAGGACACGGCCAGACCCAGTGTGAAGCTGATGGGAAACAGCAAGATTGCGGCGGTCGCCAGCAGCGCACCCAGCGCCAGCATCGCCATGCCGCCAATGATCCAGCGCGTCCGCTGTCCACCTGCATCGGACGCGAACCCCCATTTCGGACGGCTAAGCTGGATGCCGTAGTGCAATGCCACCAGCGCACCGGGGAGGACGGCGGCCAGTGACAATTCGACCACCATCAGGCGGTTCAGGGTGGATGTCGTCAGGACCACGATGGACCCAAGGCACATCTGCACAAGGCCAAGGCGGACGATCTGGAACCACGTCAGCATGTCAGACTCCGATACTGCGCAGGGCGGTGGCGGCGACCATCATCCCGGCAATGAAAAACAGCACGCCCATGCCCTGATACCATTGCGCGCGCCCCAGCGGATCGCGCAGCAGGACCCGCATCGCCAAAAGCTGGATCGCCAGCAGGGCGGCGATGGCCGTGCCGTGCAACAGCTTGCCGTTCAGGTCCAGCAGCACGATCACGGCGATCTGCGGCAGGGTCATGGCCCAGCAGGCGACGCGTGCGGCCCGCGCCGGACCCAGCACCACGGGCAGCGACCGCAGGCCCAGCGCGCGGTCGCCTGTCACGGATTTGAAATCGTTCAGCACCATGATGCCGTAGGCACCGATGCCGTAAAGCGTGGCGACGACCAACACCAACGGCTGCGGCGCGCCCGCCGACAGGATCGCGGCACCGGTGATCCACGGCAGTGATTCGTAGGCGAGACCGCACAGCAGCGGTCCCCACAAGGGGGAGCGTTTGGCCCGCAGCGGTTCTGCGGAATAGGCCCATGCCGCGGCGCAGGCCAGCACCGTCGCGCCAAACCCCCACGGCCCCAGTTGCCAGCCGATCGCCAGTGACAAAACGGTCATCGCCAGCGCGATCCACAATCCCCAACGGCCTGGCACATTACCCGACGGGATCGGGCGGTCGGGTTCGTTGATGGCGTCGACATGCCGGTCGCACCAGTCGTTGGCGGCCTGACTCATCCCGCAGGTCACGGGACCGGCAAGCACAACGCCCAGCGCCACCAGCGTCCAGTCTGCGGACAGCGTGCCGACCGACACCACGCCGCACAGATAGGCCCACATGGGCGGAAACCACGTCCACGGTTTGACCAGCCGCAACAGCGCGCGCGGGGCGGGCCAGCGGCGGATCGGGACGGGATGGTCGGACAAGGTGCTCATGCTGTCAGTCTAACTAGACAGGTGGCGAGGGGGCAAGTGTAAACTAAAGCGGACACTTTAAGGTTCTGTTAACTTATGTTTGCACTTTTCCTGGCGGCGTTGCAGTTTCTCCGAAACGATTTGGAAGGGTAGATCATGAGTATTCGGGTTACGGTCTGGAATGAAAATGTCCATGAAACACATAACAAAACCGTGGGTGATCTGTATCCCGACGGGATTCACGGTGCGATCGCCAACACGCTGAATGGCGCAGATGGAATCACTGCGACCACGGCGACCCTGCAGGAACCTCAACACGGTTTGACGCAGGAAAAGCTGGATAACACCGATGTGTTGATCTGGTGGGGCCATGCCGCGCATGGCGATGTGGACGATGCCGTGGTCGAACGTGTGGTCGAGGCCGTTTGGTCCGGTATGGGTTTTATCGCGCTGCATTCGACGCATTTCGCAAAGCCGTTCAAGCGGTTGATGGGGAGCGCCTGCAACCTGACGTGGCGCGAAGCGGGCGAACGCGAGCGACTGTGGGTCACGTCGCGCAATCATCCCATCGCCGCCGGCCTGCCGGACCATTTCGAGTTGGAAAACGAGGAAATGTACGGCGAACCCTTTGGCGTGCCGGAACCACTGGAAACAGTTTTCATCAGCTGGTTTCAGGGCGGCGAGGTGTTCCGTTCCGGCCTGACCTACAAGCGGGGGGCGGGCAATGTGTTCTATTTCCGTCCGGGTCACGAAACCTATCCCACCTATTTCGACGCCAACGTGCAGACCGTGCTGAAAAACGCCGTGCGCTGGGCGCATAATCCGGCGGCCCGCGTTGTGGGCCCAAAAGATGCGCCCAATGTCCCGGTAGAAAAGGCGCTGGAAAAGATCGAGGCGCGCGGCCCCAGCCTGCACGCCGATGGCGAGGGGGGTTTCCGGTGACGACTCCTTTGCGCGTCCTGATCGTGGGCACGGGTGGCATGGCGCACGCCCATGCCGATGCCTACAAGGCGATGAACAGTGTCCAGATCGTCGGTGGTGTTGATCGCAACCCCGAACATCTGCACGCTTTCAATGCGGAATATGGCATTACCCACGCATTCGATTCCGTGGTGGAAGCCATCAAATGGGGTGAATTCGACGCGGTGTCTAACGTGACGCCCGACGCCGTTCACTTTCCCACGACCCTGCCGCTGCTGACGGCAGGCAAGCATGTGTTGTGCGAAAAACCCCTGTCGGTAAGCCACGCCGAAGCTGTGCAGATGGCCGATGCGGCTGACGCGGCGGGCGTGGTGAACATGGTCAATCTGACCTATCGCAACATTCCCGCCATCATGGAAGCCCAGCGCATCGTCGCCAGCGGTGCGATCGGTGAGGTCCGCCATTTCGAGGCGTCCTATCTGCAAAGCTGGCTGACCCAGCCTGCCTGGGGCAAATGGGATGAAGAAGAACAATGGCTGTGGCGGCTGTCGTCGCGGCACGGATCGCTGGGTGTGCTGGGCGACGTCGGCGTGCATATTCTGGATTTCGCCACCTTTGTAGCCGGGGCAAATGCGGCCAAGGTTTCCGCGCGGTTGCGGACCTTTGACAAGGCGCCGGGCGGGCAGGTCGGTGAATATGTGCTGGACGCCAATGACAGCGCCACGATGCAGCTAGAACTGACCAATGGCGCGGTCGGTGTGATCCATGCGTCGCGGTTCGCCAGTGGGCATATGAATGACCTGCGGTTGCGGATTTATGGCACGCTGGGCGGGCTGGATGTGCGGTGGGAAGACAAGCAATCTGTCCTGCGTGCCTGTGTCGGTGACAATCTGGGCACAGCCGCATGGGAGTATCTGGAGGTGCCGCCCGTGCAAACCAACTATACCCGGTTCATCGAGGCGATCCGCGCACAGCAGCCCGTGTTGCCCGATTTCGCCCGCGGTGCGCGTTTGCAAAAGGCGCTGGATGCTGCCGTGCAATCCAATGCCGAAGGATGCCGGGACATCGTGCTGGAATGACCGGACCCGCGATCTTTTTTCATGCCGACGCCATCGAGAGCAAAGGCAAGGAATTGGTCGGACGGCGCAGCGCGGGGCAGTCTTTTTTGCGGGGGTTTCTGCAACATGTGCCGGGGGATACGGTGCATGCGCTTGTGGAAACGCCACACGCGGGAAAGGTGTTTGAAACCGTCGCGCGTGATCTGGGTGAAACCCGCCCGGTGTCATCCATTGCACTGAATTCCGGTGCGGATTTCAGCGGACCGGGCACCATCTTTTTCCCCGGTCCGGGCTACATGCAGGCGGCGTGGCAGCGGCAGGGGCTGGGGATGGCATCCTGCAGTCTGGTGGGGATCACGCATACGGTGTCGACCCGCCGGGTCATGGAAGGCATGCATCGGCTGCTGTCCGAACCCGTGCAGAACTGGGACGCAATTATCTGCACCAGTCGGGCCGTGCATGGTGTTGTGCAACGTCAGATGACCGAAGAACGGGCGTTTTTGCTGGACCGTTTCGGCGGCACCCGCGTGCCGATGCCGCAACTGCCGGTCATCCCATTGGGGATTCAGGCAGACGATTTTGCGCGTCGTGACGGGGCGCGGCAAGCGATGCGCGCACGCTACGATGCCGGCGACGGGTTTGTCGTGATGACGATGGGGCGGCTGACCAGCGTGGAAAAGGCGAACCCGGTGCCGCTGTATCTGGCGCTGGAACAACTGGCGGGCGCATTGGGGCGTCCGGTGTATCTGTGGCAGGTCGGCTGGGCCAGCCGCGACACCGAAGCGGACCTGCACCGCGATGCAGCGGCGGCATTCTGTCCGTCTGTCAGCGTGCAACAGATCGACGGGCGTGACCCGGATGTGCGGCGCGATATCTGGGCCGGGGCGGACGTGTTCACGCTGCCGGCGGACAACATTCAGGAAACGTTCGGGCTTGTCCCGGTCGAAGCGATGGCTGCCGGTTTGCCCGTTGTGATGCCGGACTGGAACGGGTTCCGCGATACGGTCATTCACGGCGAAACCGGGTTTCTGATCCCCACACGGATGACAGGGCCGGGACATCCGCAGGGCCGTGATCTGGCGGCGCGGTTCGCGGACGGGCGTGACAGCTATCTGCATCATCTGTCGCTGATCCAGCAGCAGACGCAGATCGACGTGACCGCCTATGCCGGGGCATTGCTGGCGTTGGGCCGCGATGCCGACCTGTGCGCCCAGATGGGACAGGCTGGGGTGGATCATGTGCGCCGCACGTTCGATTGGTCGGTGGTGATCCCGCAATATCTGGCGCTGGGCGAGGAGCTTGCCGCGCGGCGCGCAGCCGCCAAACCGCGCAGGCCTGTGATGCCGCTGCAGATTGATCCGTTCGATCTGTACGGCGGGTATCCGACGGCGCATCCGGATGGCGATTGGATTATGTCGGGGGCCAAAACGCTGACACTGGAACAGCTGAACACGCTGGACCGGCTGAACGGCCGGACGCTGTATAACCGAAAGCAGTTGCCGGATGCGCGGGTTGTCGCCTTTGCCGACGCGGTGGCGCGTGTGGGGATCGCGACGGTTGCCGATATCGCCCAGACTGTGAAGATGCGCCTTGATCTGGCGCTGGCCGTTGCGTTGTTTCTGGCGAAATACGATTACCTGAAACTGGTCCCGCCGGAACCACAGTAACGCCCCAATTTACCTGATATTGACCAATGGTCATCCAATCCGGACTAATGACAAAGCAAAAAACCGGGTGGCAAGAGGTGTGGGCAATGCAGTTATCGGTCAGTTTTGAAAATACCAGAGGCGGTGAACCCGGCAAGGGGCCGGTTCAGGTCGGCTGGTTCCTGAACCAGATGAAAGGCGGGATCGTGTATTTCCCGCCCGAACGGGTGCGGTCCGTGGACATGAACAAAAGCCATGCCAAATCCGCCAGTCGGTGCCCGGCTGTGATCAACATGGAAAGCCGCTTTTTCGTCGTGCGCTGTCCGTTCGATCTGAACCTTGCTTTCGTGCGCGACAAGGACGGCAAGCCGGGATTGCGGAATCTGAACGGGGACAAGTCGGGTATCCGTGCCAACAAGCTGCGCGAAAAGCTGCATATCGCCGCCGAACATGAGTGGCGTTATCCCGGCGTGCCGACGATCCAGCTGGAACTGCCGTATGTTTTCATCGCGGATGAGCCGGTCTACATGAGCCAGGTCGCACCGTTCATGCATTACGCAAAGACGCCGCTGCCCGGCACGATCTTTGGCGGGCGGTTTCCGATCAATGTCTGGCCGCGCCCGTTGATGTGGGCGTTCGAATGGGTGGACCATACAAAACCGCTGGTGGTGAACCGGGGCGATCCGTTGTTTTACGTCACGTTCGAAACCGCGCCGCAGGATCGGTCCGTCGTCGTGCAAGAGGTCGAGCAAACCGACGACCTGAAAGACTATATGGAACTGATCTCTGGCGCGGTGAATTACGTCAACCAGACATTTTCGCTGTTCGAGGCGGCAGAAGCGCGCCGCCCCGCCAAGCTGGTCTGCCCGGTCAAGCGCGACAGGGCGGAGTAGCGGGTCGTGTCGGACCAACAGATTTTGCGTGCGTTGCGTGCTGCCGCGTCCGCCGCCCATCGTGACGGCGACATGGAAACGGCACTGGCGTCATATGCGTCCTATCTGTCGCAGGTGCCGCAGGACGCGCGCATCTGGTCCAACCTTGGCGCGTTGCACCGCAACGCAAAACGCACCGACATGGCGCTGCGTGCCCATGCGCGGGCGTTGGCGCTGGCACCCGGCGATGTGTCGGTGATGAACAACATGGCGAATGCCTTGTCCGATGTCGGGCAATATGACCAGTCGATCGCCCTGCGCCGTGATGTGCTGGCGCAGACCCCCGACGCCGCCAACCAACTGGCGATGATCGGGCGCTGTCTGCGGGGCAAGGGGGATTATGTGGCTGCCATCGACTGGCTGCAGAACGCCATTGCACGCTATCCCGACGAGACGGAATTGCGGATGCAACTGGCGTTTGCCCAGTTGGGGGCCGGGCGTTATGCCGATGGGTTCGACAATTACCGCGTCCGTTGGCAGGCCGGAGAGCTGAAGCCGCGCAATCTGCCGTTTCCGGAATGGCAGGGCGAACCGCTGGATGGGAAAACCATCCTGATCCTGCCCGAACAGGGGTTCGGTGATGCGATCCTGTTCGCCCGCTTTGCTGCGGTGCTGAGAGGGCGCGGCGCGCGGGTGATCCTGCAGGTGAAAAAGCCGCTGCGCCGCCTGTTTGCCGCCATCGACGGCGTGGACGAGACCGTGACAGAGATCCGCGGCGACGCACACGTCGATTTCTGGATCAACATGATGGATCTGGCCCTGCTGCATTTCCGCGCAGACACCGCGGTGCCAGCGCCGACCCGGTTGACCGTGCCGGACGATTCGATCGCCCGCGCGCGCAACATTCTGCGACCGCATGCAGGTGCGTTGCGGATCGGGGTCGTCTGGACCGGGTCCGTCACTTACAAGGGCAACGCATTCCGATCCTTTGGCCACCGGGATTTCCTGCCCTTGGCCGACATGCCGGGTGTGCAGCTGTTTTCCTTGTACAAGGGGCCAGAGCTTGCCGCCTATCATGCCGACGGAACCGATGCGTTTATCTGCGACGCTGGCAGCAGCGAACGCGATTTCGCGGATACCGCCGGGATGATGCAGGAACTGGATCTGGTCATCACGTCCGACACGGCGACGGCGCATCTGGCCGGATCATTGGGTGTCCCGGTCTGGACCGTTTTGCATTGGGATGCGTTCTGGGTATATCGCCACGCTGGAGAGACGACAGCATGGTATCCGACGATGCGCCTGTTTCGGCAGCCAGCGCCTTTGGACTGGGACGGGGTCTTGGCGGATGTGGCATCCGCTGTCCGCACCCTGAGGGAGAACTGAGATGAAAGACCTTTTGGTCCCGACAGCACCGGGAGAATTGATCGACAAGCTGACCATTCTGCGCTTGAAAGAGGAAAAGATCAGCGATGCCGCCAAACTGGCGAACGTCCGGCACGAACGTCGCGTTTTGCAGGCGATTGCGGATCGGGCATTGCCGCCTAGCGACGCACTGATGGCGCTGTGGAACGAGCTGTACGAGATCAACGCCGATCTGTGGGTGATCGAGGACGACATCCGGGCCTGCGAAGGGCGCAGCGATTTCGGTGCGACGTTCATCGCGCTGGCGCGTGCCGTTTATGTCACGAACGATCAGCGTGCTGCTGTCAAAAAGCGGATCAACCTTCTGCTTGGGTCCGCAATCGTTGAAGAAAAATCTTATTACAGTCCGGAAAGTCAGACCCTATGAACCCCCAAGATCGCGTCAACGCAGCCCGCAAGGAATTGAACGACGTCCGCAAGGAACTGTCCGACATCCTGAAAAAAGAGAAAAGCCGCAGACGCGGACCCGTGATCCGGTTGATGCACGAAGTCGCGGGTATGATGACCCCGGCCTTTCCCTATGCGTCGCAGTCGGGTCAGGATCAGGTGGTCGATACCGTGTTCAAGGGCAAGCGCGACGGCACGTTTCTGGATATCGGCGCCTTTAACGGCATAACTGGTTCAAATTCGCTGTATTTTGAAAAGTGGCGTGGATGGACCGGTACGATGGTCGAACCCGTTCAGGCGCATCGCGAAACCGCGCAAATGTGGCGCAGCGCGGCTTGCCTGCCATATGCGATTTCGGACCAGAACGGCGAAGCGTCGTTTATCGCGGTCACCAAGGGTTACACACAGATGAGCGGCCTGGAAGACAGTTATGACAGTGCGATCCTGAAGCGCGTGCGGTCCGATCCACGCCATGCCGAAGACCGCCTGACCGTGCCAACGCGCACGCTGAATGCGCTTTTCGACGAATTGGGTATCACCGAAGTCGATTTCGTTTCACTGGATATCGAAGGTGGGGAATTGTCCGCGCTACGGGCGTTCGATTTCGCAAAGTACCGGGTCGGCGCCTGGGCGATAGAGAACAACACCGGCACCCCGGATATGGCCGCGCTGATGCGCGAACATGGCTATAATCTGGCGGAATTCTGCGGTGTCGACGAAATCTATGTGCGCAACGATCTGTTGACCTAAACCCGGCCAATTCAGCGGTTCATCTTCTGTTGACGCCTTGCTTGCCATCCCGGTCGTGGGTGGCAAGCAAGGATGTGACATGACCGAAGGCAGCAACAGGCCAATCATCATCAAACGTAAGAAGGTGATCGCGGGTGGTGGGCACCACGGGGGCGCGTGGAAAGTCGCCTACGCCGATTTTGTCACGGCGATGATGGCGTTTTTCATGCTGATGTGGCTGCTGAATGCCACGACAGAACAACAGCGCGCTGGAATCGCTGATTATTTTTCCCCGACGATCCCGTTCAGCCAGTTATCGGGGGGCGGTGAGGGCACGCTGTCGGGCGATTCCCTGCAAACGCTGGATACATTGCTGGCGATGGGCACCGGCGGTATCGCAGAACTGGAGGCCGGTCAGGCCGCTGGCATCGCCGCAGCAGCAGATATGCAGGCGTTACGCGATCTTGAAAGTGCATTGCTGGGGCTGGGCGGCGAGTCGATGGAGTTGGAAAACGCGATGCGCCAGCTTGTGACGCGCATGACCGACGAAGGGCTGGTCATCGAACTGTTCGATCTTCCCGATGCGCCGCTGTTCGTGGATCTGACCGCACGACCGCAACCTGTTACCGTGGAATTGATTACACTGATCAGCCGCGTGATCCGGTTGGTCAGTAACGATATTGCAGTTGTCGGCCATGTCGCGGCGGAACAGGGACAAAGCCCGTGGGATCTGTCGATGGATCGGGCGGGTCAGACGCGCGCGATGTTGCAGGTGACAGGCACGACGCCCGAACGGATCGTGCGGACCACCGGCACGGCGGATCGCAAGCCGATCGTGTCCCCCGACGATGCAATTCGCAACAACCGGGTCCAGATCATCTTGTTGCGGTCGGGTCTGTGATTGCGCGTTAGGCCGCCGTTAAGCTGACCGCGCTAGGCAAGTGCAACACGACGTCCCGTATAGAAAGGCGCACGCCCATGACGATATCTTCTTCGCTGAATGCCGGTGTTCTTGGACTGTCAGCAAATGCGACCCGGCTGGCGACGATTTCCGACAATATCGCAAATTCGCAGACCTACGGCTATAAACGAATAGAAGCGGATTTTCATTCCATGGTCATTGGCGACCGGGCTGGGGGATATACCGCCGGGGGTGTGCGGGCGACCACGACGCGATTGATCGACCAGCGTGGGTCCGTGATTGCGACCGCAAATGCCACCGATATCGCGGTGCGTGGACGCGGCATGTTCCCTGTCACGACCGAAGTGTCGCTGGATAATCCCGGTGGGAATAATCCGATGATGCTTCAGACCACCGGATCTTTCCGTGTTGATGATCAGGGATATCTGAAAAGCAACTCTGGCCTGGTTTTGATGGGCTGGCAAGCCAACCCCGACGGGACGATCCCCGCTTATCCCCGCGATTCGCCAAACGGACTGACACCGGTTCAGATCAATACCAACCAGTATCCGGGCGAACCGACGACGGAAATGCGTTTGTTCGCCAATTTGCCCGCCACGGAAACAGAAGCCGGGGCAAACGGGAACATCCAGCCGGTGTTGATCGAATATTTCGACAACCTTGGCAAACCGGAAACGCTGTCGGTTGTCTTTACGCCAACCGTGCCGGGTGTCGGCGCATCGAATGAATGGACGATGACGATCAGCGACAGTGCCAGTGATGATGCGGTGGTCGGTGAATACCGCCTGACGTTCGATGATACGCGCGGATCAGGCGGCACATTGCTGGACGTGCAGACGATCAGCGGTGATGCCTATGACCCCGCGACGGGCCGCATGGGGTTCGATGTGGCCGGTGGTCCGATCAGTTTTGAGATTGGACCATACGGCAGCACGCAGGGCATGACGCAGCTGTCCGACAGCTTTGCGCAGGTCACGGTGAACAAGAACGGATCCCAAGTCGGTGCACTGACCGGTATCGACATTGATCCCAACGGCTATGTCCGGGCGTCTTTCGATAATGGCATAAACAGGGTTCTGTATCAGATTCCGCTGGCTGATGTGCCGAATGTGAACGGGCTGCAGGCACTGGACCAGCAAGCATACCGTGTGACGCCTGAATCAGGGGCGTTCTTCTTCTGGAATGCGGGTGACGGGCCGACCGGGGATGTCGTGAATTTCGCACGCGAAGAATCGACTGTCGATATCGCCGGTGAACTGACCGAACTGATCCAGACCCAACGCGCCTATTCTTCCAATGCCAAGGTGATCCAGACCGTCGCGTTATCTTTTGCAGAAGACACCGCCTTGCCGGTGGAAATCATTTCCTGAGTTTTGCCCAGGCTGTTGTTGATGGATTTCAATGTTTGCAGCGCAACCATCGCGCCGTTATTGGTCAGAATGCTAGACATGATATGGTCCTTTTAGTGACGGCTTTGCCGTCCTCTGGTAAGAGTGAGCCCCGTTTCAAGGCGGTGTAGTGTCATTCTGACGAGAGCCACATTGGCCGTTCATTCTGAACTGTCTCTAGATGGCAGAGAAAACCTGTAGGTTGCGTTAACAGGAGGCAGTCATTTCAAGGCGATTTCAAGATGCTTTGCCACATTAGGCCCGACGTTCCAGACTGGGATCTGGGGTGCGAATATTCGATTTCTTGCCAGCCGATGAATAGTAGCTCAAATTCGATTTGACGGATCGCATTTCTGCCAGCCGCGCGTTCGCCGCCCCGATACCGTCACAGGCGGATTTGAGTAAACGTTCGTTTCGGCCCATGACAGAAAGGATCAGTGACAAGCGGTCAGGCGCACTGCCGGATGTCACCAATCGATCGACAAGCGCGATTTTTTGTTGCGTCAGATCCTGTAACCTATCGATTTGACCTGCACGCAGGGCGCCGCGTTCCTGTTCAAGAATGGATAATAGATCTGTGGCGGTTTGTTCAGTCATTGGCGCGGGCTTTCATTGCGTTGAACAATGATTCGGCTATTCCAACTCCGCCAGCGTTCGCCATGTTTTCGGCCTGCGCATCACGCATGAAAGATGAAAACTGGTCGGACCCGGGACCGGACCCAAAGGGGCCGGAAACTTCGCCGAAGTTCATGGATTTCAGCATTTCGGACAGGAACGTCGCTTCAAGTTTGCGGGCCGCTTTCAACAGGTCCGCGTCGGGCGAGGGGATCGGCACGGCCACCAATCCGCGTGATGGGACGGGGGGAACTGGAATCTGT
Source organism: Loktanella sp. SALINAS62 (assembly GCF_018263905.1). Taxonomy (GTDB): domain Bacteria; phylum Pseudomonadota; class Alphaproteobacteria; order Rhodobacterales; family Rhodobacteraceae; genus Loktanella. Next base: position 74,473 of record NZ_JAAFZU010000012.1, read on the forward strand.
ATCATCGGGCGGCCTCTTGTCTGTTGCCCGTCTAATAAATGTCATGGCGGTAAAACTTTTGCTAACTTTCGTCGTCCATTTTCAGCGGAAAGCCAGACAGGACAACGTGATGCAGATTGCAGCGGCACAGATGACGCAGGTTACAGGGTTGCCTAGCCGCCAAACAGGCTGTGGAAATCCTGCACGGACGCTGATTGATGTGCCCTTTGCGCAGATTTTGACCGAATTATCGATGTCGGAGCCGATTGAACATCCGATGCCGATGGATGCTGTTCCGGGCGATGATGACAAGGGCTTGGTCGACCCTGAATCGGTGGCCGGTTTGGATGTTGTCGATGCCGATGAACAGCAATTGGCTGTGGCGGGAATGTTTGCAATTGAAAAGGCGCCAGTGAATGCTCTGGTCCCGCACAGCATTCCGCAGACAGGTCGTGTCCCAACGACATTGGTATCAATGACGGATACTGAACTAAGCGACGTGCCGATTGATGAGACGGTGTTTCGGCAGATCACTGACCGACCAAAGGGGAATGCAGCGGCAGTTACGCCTTCTGCGATTCTGACGGAAACGGGACAGCTGATTCCGCCGCGACTGCAGGACATGACATTGTCGCAAAAAGATTTGGGGCAGGTGTTTGATGGTCACGCCCCGGTAAAAGGGGCGCAGGATAATGCGCCCATGACCACATTGCCCATGCCTGCGCCCCTGTCTGCCCAGACCGTGACAGGCATACCGCTTTCTGTCGCGCCGCGTATTCCGGTGCCCGATAACCGTTTACCGTATGAAACACATGGCAATCGTGAACGATTTTGGGGCCAGCCGCCGGACGTCACGAAAATAGGGTCAAGGATAGATCCCCAAACGTCTGGGGCGGTCCCAGCGCATTCCGCATTAGCGATGTCGATGATCGCGGCACCAGCCCTGGCAGACGGGATCGTTGCGCTGCCTTCTGCGGAAAATGCGGCGCCGATACGCGTTGATGCGGGGGCGTCTTTGCCGATCGGCGATCCACAGACGCTGCCCATTGGCACATACGACACCGATCTGACGCAGCGGACCGAACGTGCGTCACTGACCGCAGATGCAATTGCCCGGCAAATTGCAGTGACAGTGCGGCAGACGAGCGATCAGACGATGGAACTGATACTTAGCCCTGCCGAACTTGGCCGCGTTCGCATGACGCTGACGCCGCAAGATCAGGGGTTGGCTGTGGTTTTGATGATTGACCGACCCGAAACCGCAGAATTGATGCGGCGCCATGCCGATATGCTGGAACATGAACTGCGCTCGCTGGGATACGCCGCGGTCACCCTCAGCTTTGGGGGGGGCGCATCGGCGGGGGATGATACCGCGGGCAGTCGTCATTCTGTCCCCGATGATGAAATGCGGGCTTCTGAAATGACACTTCAGCAAACGGATCAGGAGCCCGGACCGCAGCTTGATCGCACCGCGCTGCATGGCGGTCTTGATCTTCGACTTTAAAGGATACGCAATGGATATGACCCAAATTCAACAGCCACCGGCCACCGGCGTCCCTGCGTCTGCGGTGACGGCGGCAACCTCAAATGGGATCGGTGCAGATTTCGAAAGGTTTCTGAAAATGCTCACTGTGCAGATGCAAAATCAGGACCCGCTCGATCCAATTGATTCCGCTGATTACGCGACGCAGCTTGCCACCTTTTCCGGTGTTGAACAGCAGGTGCAGACCAATGACCTGTTGCGGATCATGACAGGCCAGATGGCAGCCGGGGGGTTATCGCAACTTGCCGGATGGGTTGGCATGGAAGCCCGGACCGAAGGTGCCGTTCAGTTCGACGGGACGCCCGTGACGCTGGTGCCAAACATCCACCGCAGTGCCGACGATGCGCGTCTGGTGGTCCGCGACGTCGCTGGGACAGAGGTGCAGCGCATCCACATTCCAACGGATAATGCCGAATTGACATGGGCGGGCGTGACGACTGACGGTGCGCCGCTTCCCGTCGGGCGCTATAGTTTCGAAACGGTCAGCATCGCCGGAGGAGAAGTCCTGTCCCAAGACCCCATAAGCGTTTACGGCAAAGTCGCCGAGGTCCGGTTGGAAGAAGGACAAAACATGGTCGTTTTAACCACCGGTCAAAAAATCCCGGCAGCGGAAGTCACGGCCGTGCGTGACCCTGCGCTGCGACGCGATTAAAAGAAGGATTCCAGCGCCCAAAGACAGCCGACGATGGATGCGCCAAGTGCGGCCCAAGATATGCGCGCAATCCGGCGCTGGGGTTTGGGCGGCGGTGGCGGGTTATTAAGACGGATCAGCGCTTCTTCGGCCAGACGTGGCAATTGCGGACCAAATCGCGCCAGCACGATGGCCGTCCGCCGCAAGTCGTTCAGCAAGGCGCGGGGGCCGATGCTTGTCCGAACATAGTCAGTGACAACCGGTTTCGCCGATTGCCAGATGTTCATGTTGGGATCCAGCGTGCGCGCCACGCCTTCGACGACGACCATCGTGCGTTGCAGCAGGATCAGTTCGGTGCGCGTTTCCATGCCGAAACGTTCCGTGACTTCGAACAAATAAGACAACAGTCGGGCCATGGAAATTCGGCTGGCGTCCATGCCAAAGATCGGTTCACCCACGGCGCGCAAGGCGCGGGCGAATTCGTCAACGTCCTTGTCGGCTGGCACATAGCCCGCTTCAAAGTGGACTTCGGCGACACGCTGATAATCCTGCCGAATGAAACCAAACAGAATTTCTGCGTAAACCCGGCGGGTGTAACTGTCGATCCGGCCCATGATCCCGAAATCATATGCGACAATCGCGCCGTCTGCTGCGATCTTCAGGTTGCCCTGATGCATGTCACCATGAAAATATCCGTCGCGCAGCGCGTGGTTCAGGAACAGGGTCAGCACCCGGTCGGCCAAGGCACGTCGGTCATGACCGGCTGCATCCAGCGCCTCGACGTCACCTGCGCCGACGCCTTCGACCCAATCCAGCGTCATCACGCGGCGACCCGATAGATTCCAGTTGATCCGGGGCACCCGAAAACCGGGATCATTTTCGGTATTGGCAGCGAATTCCGCTGCGGCGGAACTTTCAAGCCGCAGGTCCAGCTCTCCCATCACCACGCCTTCGAAATGGGTGATGACGTCCATCGGACGCAAGCGCCGGGACGAGGGTGACAACACTTCGATCACACGGGCTGCGAAATAGAACGCGTCGATATCGCGGCGAAACGCCCGTTCGATGCCGGGCCGCAGGATCTTGACCGCCACGTCCTCGCCGGTTTCGATCAGCCGTGCCTTGTGCACCTGTGCCAGCGATGCCGCGGCGACAGGTTCGGAAAAGGACGAAAAGACCTCTTCGACTTCAACGCCCAGTTCGCGGCGGACTTCGTCACGGGCTTGTTGAAGCGGGAATGGCGCAAGCTTGTCCTGCAGGACGCGCAATTGCAGCGCCAATTCGTCCCCGACGACATCGGGGCGGGTGGACAAAACCTGTCCGAATTTGATGTAGGCGGGACCAAGGGCTGTCAGGGCGCGGGTGGCGGGCGGCATCGTCGTGTCGCCCTTGTAGCCCAGCCATTTGAATGGCCAGACCACGCCCCGCACCACGGCGCGCAGCAATGGCCCGGTTTCAAAGGCATCCATCACCACGGTCATGGCCCCGGTGCGTTCCAATGTGGCGCCCGTCCGGATCAGGCGGATGATGTTATGGGGCCCGCGCACCGTTTACAGTTTCCAGCCGGAATGCAGCGCCGCGACGCCCATCGTCATGTTGCGGTATTTCGCATTGTCGAACCCCGCTTGCCGCACCATGCCAAGGAACGTGTCCTGATCGGGAAAATTGCGGATCGATTCGACCAAATATTGATAACTGTCGCGGTCGTTCGCAATCATCTGGCCCATGCGTGGGATCACGTTGAAACTGTAGGCATCATAGGCCTTTTGCATCAGCGGGTTCGGCAACTGACTGAATTCCAGCACCATCAGGCGGCCACCGGGTTTAAGCACGCGGAACGCTTCGTTCAACGCCTCTTGGGGGCGGGTGACGTTCCGGATGCCAAAGCTGATCGTATAGACGTCAAATGTCGAATCCGCGAACGGCAGGGCCATCGCATCGCCGACGACCCAATCTAGCTGACCGGCCATCTGTTCGGCCTCTGCGCGCTGGCGTCCGGCGATCAGCATGGGTTCCGTGAGGTCCAGCACGGTGGCATGGCCGTCCCCCGCGCGGCGCAGAAACCGGAACGCGATATCACCCGTGCCGCCTGCGACATCCAGCAGCCGTTGACCGGGACGCGGGGCCAGCCAATCCATCATCGCGTCTTTCCACAGGCGATGCACACCGCCCGACATGACGTCGTTCATGATATCATAGCGGGATGCGACCGACGAAAACACGCCTTGGACGCGGCCGGCCTTTTGATCTTCGTCGACCGTTTCAAAGCCGAAGTGCGTCGTTCTGGGTCCGTCGGTCATGGGGTTGTCGTCCTTCTCGTGTCGTCCCAAATGTAGGACGTCGTTGTTTCCCTACAACGTCATGCGTCAGTAAGGAACACTGCATGCCCGAATTGCCAGAAGTCGAAACCGTCCGCACCGGCCTTGCCCCTGTGATGGAAGGTCAGAAAATCGCAAGTACGGATGTCAATCGTCCGGACCTGCGCTGGCCGTTTCCCGACCGTATGGCGGATCGGCTGACGGGGGCTATCGTGCTGGCGCTGCGGCGGCGGTCAAAATATATTCTGGCCGATATGGATACGGGTGAAACACTGCTGATCCATCTGGGAATGTCGGGCCGCATGCTGATTTCAGGCCACACCGTCGGTGATTTCCACCATGCGCATCCCGCCCCAGCAAAACACGATCATGTTGTGCTTCATCTGGGACAGGGCGCGCGCATCACATTCAACGATCCGCGCCGGTTCGGCGCGATGGACCTGATGCCAACGGCGGGTGCCGACGATCACTGGTTGATGCGCGATCTGGGACCGGAACCGTTTTCCAACGCATTCAACGAACCCTATCTGGTGGAACGGCTGAATGGGCGGAACACGCCGATCAAATCGGCGCTGCTGGATCAGCGAATCGTTGCCGGACTGGGCAATATTTATGTCTGCGAGGTTCTGCATCGGGCCGGAATTCATCCCGCGCGCAAGGCGGGACGCATTTCGGCAACACGTGTCGCGGGGCTGGTGCCGCTTGTCCGGCAAGTCCTGCAAGAGGCGATTGCAGCCGGTGGTTCCAGTCTGCGCGACTACCGCCAAGCGGATGGCGCGCTTGGATATTTTCAGCATGGGTTCGCTGTTTACGACCGTGAGGGCCAGCCCTGTCAGCACGCAGGATGCCCCAGCGTCATAGAGCGGATCGTGCAGTCGGGACGGTCGTCCTTCTTTTGTCCGACCTGTCAAAGATAGCTTGATCGCAGCGTTCGTTTGACGCAACACAGGTGCCTGACCAGATCAAACGGAGTGCCGTATGGCCTTTGAGACCATCACAGTCGAGACAAGCGATGACGTCACCGTCGTCACCCTGAACCGCCCCGATGCGCTGAATGCCCTGAACCAGCAATTGCTGAACGAACTCTGCGATGCGCTGGAAGAGGCGGATACATCCGACCAGACCCGTTGCATCATCGTGACGGGATCTGAAAAGGCATTCGCCGCCGGAGCTGACATCACCGAAATGGCCGACAAGTCTTATGTCGACATGGTCGGACAGGCTTATTTCCAGAAGCAGGCCGAAAGGATCATGGCGATCCGCAAACCGATTATCGCAGCCGTGTCCGGTTACGCGCTGGGCGGCGGTTGCGAACTGGCGATGATGTGCGATTTCATTATCGCGTCCGATACGGCAAAATTCGGCCAGCCGGAAATCAATCTGGGTGTCATACCCGGTATGGGCGGCACCCAGCGTCTGGCGCTGGCAGTCGGCAAGTCCAAGGCGATGGACATGAACCTGACAGGACGATTCATGGACGCCGAAGAAGCGATGGCATCCGGTCTGGTCAGCCGTGTCGTTCCGGCCAAAAAGCTGATGGACGAAGCCCGCGGTGCTGCAGCCAAGATCGCGGCCAAATCCATGCTGGCGACGATGGCGGTGAAGGACACGGTCAACCGGTCCTTTGAGACCACGCTGGCAGAGGGTCTGAATTATGAACGGCGCACGTTCTACGGCCTGTTCGCAACCCAGGACCAGAAAGAAGGCATGGCCGCCTTTCAGGAGAAGCGCGAAGCGCAGTTTCGCGACAAATAAAGGGTTTCCATTTGGGGCGGCGCCGCTTATAGGCCGCCCTACATGCGCGTGATGCCCGCTTTGGCAGATCAACCCGGTAGGTAAAAACCCGGGCGGGCCATTCAGGCGCTATAATAGTATTTGATTGTCCCGAAGGAAGCCCAGCATGGCCAATACACCCCAGTCCAAGAAGCGCGCAAAACAGAACGAAGCCCGTTTTGCCGTCAACAAGATGCGCCGTTCGCGTATTCGCACGTTCCTGCGTCAGGTCGAAGAAGCAATCGCTTCTGGCGATCAGGCCGCTGCTGCTGCTGCCCTGAAGCAGGCGCAGCCCGAACTGATGCGCGGCGTCACCAAAGGCGTCGTCCACAAGAATACCGCCGCCCGCAAAATGTCGCGCCTGTCGTCGCGCGTCAAAGCACTGGCCTGATTCGACCGGCCCCTGTGGCCCGCAAACGACGGTAAAGCGCGTCCCTTCGGGGGCGCGCTTTTTTGCGTCCGGACGGCCAATGTAAAATTTTTGTGACGTTTCAACAGGCTTACAGATTCTTTAGCACAGAGTCGTGAGTCAAGCGCGTTGTTGCGGTTGTGATGGTCCCAAACACCTTGCTACCTTGGCCCTGCGATTCACATCGTTCCGGGGGGAACATGAGGAGCCGCAGCAAAGCAGGAACGGGTTTAGGCCGGTATGCGGCAACCCTACGTTGTAGTTCCATAGGCGCTGCGTTTTCGACAGAAACAGTGTTCGACGTGTAAAACAATATTTACGCGAACGCTTGATCTGTGTCTGTGTTCGGGCGCTCTGCGCGCCTTTGTCTGCACAGCTTCATGTCACCCGCAATGCAGCCAGTGGGCCAAGCCCCTCGCTGCGAAGAAGACGGGGTATAGGGATTCGGGTTTGGCACCCGGCGCTCTTGCTGCTCTCCGGTCTGGTGTGTGACGTGGCAGGGGGACCCTGCCAAACCGGATGAAACAGGGCAGGGACTATGGGCGAAGCGACCGTGTGGGGACGGGTACAGGACGATCTCCGCAACAACATGAGCAAGGCGAAATTCCAAAGCTGGATCGCATCACTGGATTTTTCCGGTCTGGACGGCAGCGTGGCCGCATTCGATGTGCCGACCGCCTTTATCGGAAATTATGTCGAACAGCATTTTGGCGACCAGATCGTCTATAGCTTCAACCGGAATGGATGCGAGGTCAGCCGCCTGCGGTTCGCCGTGAACGCCGACCGTCAGTCAGGTCCGGCTGACAGCGTGCAGATCAAGCCTGCCACCGCCAAGATCGCAACCGCCGATTTCGCAAACGAGTCGGACCCGTTGGGCCTGCCGATTGACCCGCAGATGACGTTCGACAGCTTTGTTGTTGGTAAGCCGAACGAATTGGCCCATGCCGCCGCCCGGCGTGTCGCCGAAGGCGGCCCCGTCACGTTCAATCCGCTGTTTCTGTATTCCGGCGTGGGGCTGGGCAAAACCCACCTGATGCATGCGATTGCCAACGAAATCCGGATTCGCCAGCCCGAACTGACAGTGCTTTACCTGTCTGCGGAGCGGTTCATGTATCGGTTCATCACGGCCCTGCGCGAACGCAAGATGATGGAATTCAAGCACATGCTGCGCAGCGTCGACGTGTTGTTGGTGGACGACGTGCAATTCATGGGCGGCAAGGATTCCACGCAAGAGGAATTCTTTCATACCTTCAATGCGCTGGTCGATGCCCGCAAGCAGGTCATCCTGTCCGGCGACCGCGCACCGGGTGAAATCAAGAACATGGAAGACCGGATGCGGTCGCGCCTGCAGTGCGGACTGGTCATCGACCTGCACCCCACCGATTACGAATTGCGATTGGGCGTGCTGCAATCCAAGGTCCGTCAACAACAGGTGTTCTATCCCGATCTGAAAGTGGCGCCTGGTGTGCTGGAATTTCTGGCCCAGCGGATCACGAACAACGTCCGTGTGCTTGAAGGTGCGTTGGTGCGTTTGTTTGCCCACGCCAGCCTTGTGGGGCAGGACATCGACATGAGCCGGACAATCGACTGTCTGGCCGACATTCTGCGGGCCAACGACCGCAAGGTCACGGTCGAGGAAATTCAGCGCAAGGTCAGCGATTACTACCACATTCGCCTGTCCGACATGCTGGGGCCGAAACGTGTGCGGTCCTTTGCACGGCCGCGTCAGGTGGCGATGTATCTGTCGAAAACCATGACCAGTCGGTCCTTGCCGGATATCGGTCGACGCTTTGGAAAGCGGGATCACACGACGGTCATGCATGGTGTGCGCAAGATCGAAGATCTGGCCCAGACCGACAGTCAGATCGCGGATGATCTGGAAAACCTGCGCCGCGCATTGGAAGAGTAGCCACAGCCAGCGAAAATCGCATCAAAAACCCTTGAGTCGGAGCCGAAAAGCAGTAGCGTCACGGTCCGGCTCTTTGGTGGCCGGTCAACGACGGGGACGACCATGAAATTCAGCATCGAACGGGCCAGCCTACTCAAGGCGGTCGCACAGGCGCAATCGGTCGTCGAACGCCGCAACACGATCCCGATCCTTGCAAACGTGCTGATTGAGGCCGAAGGCGACACCGTGCAGTTCCGCGCGACCGATCTGGACATCGAAGTCGTGGATCGCGCCCCGGCCAAGGTCGAACGCGCCGGGGCCACCACCGTGGCCGCAGTCACGCTGAACGAAATTGTCCGCAAGTTGCCTGACGGTGCGCTTGTCACCTTGTCCGAAGACACGGCATCCGCGCGGCTGACCATTCAGGCCGGACGGTCGAATTTCCAACTGGCGACGCTGCCACGCGAAGATTTCCCGGTGATGGCGACGTCAGACTATACGACCAATTTCAGCGCGCCCGCGCCGGTGCTGCGCCGACTGTTCGACAAGGCGAAATTTGCAATCTCGACCGAAGAAACGCGTTACTACCTGAATGGCGTCTACATGCATGAGGCCGATTCAGATGGTGGCAAGGTGCTGCGCTGTGTGGCAACGGACGGTCACCGTCTGGCCCGCATCGACGCCAATCTGCCGGAGGGTGCGTCCGGCATGCCCGGCGTGATCGTGCCGCGCAAGACGGTGGGCGAATTGCGCAAGCTGCTGGATGATGACGAACTGCAGGTTGCCGTATCGGTATCCGAAACCAAGGTGCGGTTTGCGACGCCTGACATCACCCTGACGTCCAAGGTGATCGACGGCACGTTCCCCGACTACACCCGCGTCATTCCAACCGGAAACACCCGCAAGATGGAAGTCGACGCATCCGAATTCGCCAAGGCGGTGGACCGTGTGGCGACCGTCAGTTCCGAACGGTCGCGCGCGGTAAAACTGCAACTGGAAGAAGACCGGCTGATCCTGTCCGTCAACGCCCCAGATTCCGGCAACGCCGAAGAAGAACTGGCCGTCGCCTATAGCGACGAGCGTCTGGAAATCGGGTTCAACGCAAAATACCTGCTGGAAATCGCCAGTCAGGTGGACCGCGAAAACGCCGTTTTCCTGTTTAACTCTTCTGGCGATCCGACCCTGATGCGCGAGGGGAACGATACCTCTGCCGTGTATGTCGTGATGCCGATGCGCGTGTGACGTGTCAGGTTTTCTGTGAAAACCTGAGGCCTCCGGCGGGGATATTTTTGGCAAGAAGAAGGTGGGACGCCCCATGAGTGGATTGGCCGTCACCCACTTGCGGCTGTCGCATTTCCGGTCGCACAGGCGGGCGGTCGTCGATGTGGACCCGCGCCCGGTTGCCATCACCGGGCCGAACGGGGCGGGCAAGACGAACCTGATCGAAGCGATTTCCTATCTGTCGCCGGGCCGCGGATTGCGGCGTGCGCAATCGGGCGAGGTTGCCCGCAAGCCGGACCAGTTGGGCTGGAAGGTCGTTGCGCATCTGGGCGGCGGTGCGCGGCTGAACGAGCTGGAAACAGGTGCTGACGGCACAGCCACGCGCAGTGTGACCATCGACGGCAAAGCCGCGACCCAGACCGCACTTGCGTCTGTCGTGCGTGTTTTGTGGCTGATCCCCGCGATGGACCGGCTGTGGATCGAAGGCGCTGAAGGCCGCCGCCGCTTTCTGGACCGTGCAACGCTGTCTTTTGTGCCGGGCCACGCGGATGCCAGCCTGCGCTATGACCGCGCAATGCGTGAACGTAACCGCCTGCTAAAGGATATGGTCCGCGATCCGCATTGGTACGGCGCGCTGGAACAGCAGATGGCCGACGCCGGGGCAGAGGTGCAGGCCAACCGGCGCGCCTGTCTTGCGGCACTTGCCGCAGCGCAGGACGATGCGCAAACTGCCTTTCCGGCGGCGACGCTGACGCTGGCCGATACGGGCGATGTGAGCGCGGTCGATGCCGATGCCTTGCTTGACGCGTTCCGTGATGGGCGTGGGCGTGACATGGCCGCAGGGCGCACGCTGTCAGGGCCGCATCGCACCGATCTGGACGCAGTTTATGCCGACAAGGGCGTCGCTGCGCGGGAATGTTCGACGGGAGAGCAGAAAGCGTTGCTGATCAGCCTGATCCTGTCAAACGCACGCGCGCTGGCCGATGAGCAGGGCCATCCACCGATTTTGCTGTTGGACGAGGTCGCGGCCCATCTGGACGCGGACCGTCGTGCAGCGCTTTATGATGAAATCTGCGCGCTGGGTGCGCAGGCGTGGATGACGGGCACGGAAGCGGGATTGTTCGACGCGCTGGGTGCGCGGGCGCAATATCTGACGGTGACCGAAGACAACGGCGAATCCTGCGTGACAACCGAAACAGGCGAGGCATGAAGGTCGAAAAGATCCCCGAATTGGCGCTGAACCTTGCCGATGACCGTGCGATTGCGACGCTGATGGCCGATGCGTTCGGCCCAGATTTCAACGGTCGCGCCTATTTCAGGCAGCGCCATCATTTGCGGCTGATCGTGCGGGACGGTGACCGGATCATCGGGCATATCGCGTTGTTGATGCGCGATATCCGTGTCGGTGGTGCGCTTGTTCCGGTCATTGGTGTGGCAGAGGTCGCGACCGACCCAGACCATCGGGGGCGGGGCATCGCCGCCGCCCTGTTGCAAGAAGCGATTACCGTTTCACGCCAGTCGCTTGCGGATTTCATGGTATTGTTCGGGGACCGTCCGATGTATGCTGGGCACGGTTTTCTACGGGCAAACAACACCCTGAGTTATACGCTGCTGGACGATGCACGCACGCAAGGCATCAAAACCCGTGTGGACGAGGGGCTGATGATCCTGCCTTTACGGGACGCGGCGTGGAATTTCGGGGCGCATGTCGATCTGGTGGGGCATCTGTTTTGACGATCTCTGCCGCCGATATGGCGCTTTATGTCGGCGCGCTGTTTGCGCTGTTCCTGACGCCGGGGCCGGTCTGGGTGGCGTTGATCGCACGGACCCTGTCCGGCGGGTTCAACGCGGCATGGCCTTTGGCGCTGGGTGTCGTGGTCGGTGATGTGCTGTGGCCGCTGCTGGCAATCCTGGGCGTGTCATGGATTGTTTCGGTCTATGCCGATTTCATGGTCGTGCTGCGCGGTGTCGCGAGCGTGACGTTTCTTGTCATGGGCTGGTTGATCATCCGTCACGCGGACAGGGACGTGTCGACCAATAGCCGCCTGACGCGTCCTGGCATGTGGGCGGGGTTTATGGCCGGACTGGCGGTCATTCTGGGAAACCCCAAGGCGATCTTGTTCTACATGGGTGTGCTTCCCGGGTTCTTTGATCTGGGGGCGATGACGCGGCTGGATATCGTGGCGATCTGCACCGCCAGTTTTGCTGTGCCGCTGATCGGCAACCTGATCCTTGCGTTCTTTTTCGGGCGCGCGCGCAGATTGCTGACATCGCCTGCGGCGCTGCGTCGAACGAACCGGATCGCAGGGGGACTGCTGATTGCGGTCGGGCTGGCGATACCTTTTGTCTGACCACAAAATATAGGGCTTTGCGGGTGACACGACCCTTGGAAAAGCATATATTTCAGGGACAAGAATAAGGATAAAATCCCATGGTCGACGATACCGCTGAAAATGCTGCCTATGGCGCCGATTCCATTAAGGTTCTTAAGGGGTTGGAAGCCGTGCGCAAGCGCCCTGGCATGTATATCGGTGACACCGATGATGGGTCCGGCCTGCACCACATGGTCTATGAAGTCGTGGACAATGGCATTGACGAGGCGTTGGCCGGTCATGCCGACCATGTTTACGTGAAAATCCATGCAGATGGGTCGGTGTCTGTCGGTGATAACGGGCGTGGTATTCCTGTCGATATGCACAAGGAAGAGGGCGTCAGCGCGGCAGAGGTCATCATGACCCAATTGCACGCAGGCGGCAAATTTGACCAGAATTCCTATAAGGTGTCTGGCGGTCTGCATGGCGTCGGTGTGTCCGTCGTGAACGCGCTTTCCGACTATCTGGAACTGCGGATCTGGCGGAACGGCAAAGAACACTACGCCCGGTTCGAAGGTGGCTATACCACCGAAAGCCTGCGGGTCGTAGGGGATGCCAACGGCCGCAAGGGGACCGAAGTGCGGTTTCTGGCAAGCACCAATACCTTCAGCAACCGTGATTTCGATTTCCACACGCTGGAAAAACGCTTGCGCGAACTGGCGTTTCTGAATTCCGGCGTCCGGATCATCGTCGAAGACGAACGCCCCGCAGAACCGCTGCGGTCGGAATTGTATTATGACGGCGGTGTCCGGGAATTCGTCAAATATCTGGATCGGTCCAAAACGTCGATCCTGCCCGAACCGATCTATGTGCGCGGCGAACGCGACGACATCGGTGTCGAAGTCGCCATGTGGTGGAATGACAGTTACAATGAAATGGTCCTGCCGTTTACCAACAACATCCCGCAGCGCGACGGTGGCACCCATATGGCGGGTTTCCGCGCGGCCCTGACACGCACAATCAACAGCTATGCACAGACCAGCGGTATCGCAAAAAAAGAAAAGATCAGCTTTACCGGTGATGACGCCCGCGAAGGTCTGACCTGCGTGTTGTCCGTCAAGGTGCCCGACCCAAAGTTTTCCAGCCAGACCAAAGACAAGCTTGTCAGTTCCGAGGTGCGGCCAGCGGTTGAAAACCTAGTCGGTGAAAAGCTGGCGGAATGGTTCGAGGAAAATCCCCAGATCGCCAAGATCATTGTCGGCAAGATCGTAGAGGCCGCTTTGGCCCGCGAAGCCGCGCGCAAGGCGCGCGACCTGACCCGGCGCAAGAATCCGATGGATGTGAACTTTCTGGCTGGAAAGCTAAAGGATTGTTCAGAAAAAGACCCGACCAAGACCGAAGTGTTTCTGGTCGAGGGTGACAGCGCCGGTGGATCGGCGCAGACCGGACGCGACCGTGGCACGCAGGCGATCCTGCCGCTGAAAGGCAAGATCCTGAACGTGGAACGCGCGCGTTTCGACCGGATGCTGGGCAGTCAGGAAATCGGTAACCTTGTCATGGCGCTGGGCACCGGGATCGGGCGCGACGAATTCAACATCAGCAAGCTGCGCTATCACAAGGTCATCATCATGACCGACGCCGACGTGGACGGCGCGCATATCCGCACGTTGCTGCTGACTTTCTTCTTCCGCCAGATGCCGGAACTGATCGAAGGCGGTTATCTGTATATCGCGCAACCGCCATTGTACAAAGTGCAGCGCGGCAAGTCCGAGGTGTATCTGAAAGATCAGGCCGCCAAGGACGAATACCTGATCGAACAGGGCATCGAAGGCGCTATGCTGCGGCAGGGCAACGGTGAGGAAATCACCGGTCAGGATCTGCGCCGTGTCGTCGAAGACGCAAGGTCGTTGCGGCGCGTGCTGGATGCCTTTCCAACCCATTATCCGCGCCATATTCTGGAACAGGCCGCGATTGCAGGGGCTTTTGCCCCCGGTGCCGTGGCCGACGATTTGCAGGGTGTGGCCGACAAGGTCGCGCAACGTCTGGACCTGATCGCGCTGGAATGGGAACGAGGTTGGCAGGGCCGGATCACGCAGGATCACGGCATCCGTCTGGCCCGTATTCTGCGCGGCGTTGAAGAAGTCCGCACGCTGGATGGCCCGATGCTGCGATCCGGAGAGGCGCGCAAGACCGGCACGTTTACGCAAGCGCTGCGTGACGTCTATGAACTGCCCGCCGCACTGCACCGCAAGGAACGCAATCAGGTCATCACCGGTCCGCTGGACCTGCTGGACGCCATTCTGGAAGAAGGTGAACGTGGTCTGACCTTGCAACGCTACAAGGGTTTGGGCGAGATGAACCCGGATCAGTTGTGGGAAACCACGCTGGACCCCGACGCCCGCACCCTGTTGCAGGTCAAGGTCGAAGACCTTGCCGAAGCTGACGATCTGTTCACCAAGTTGATGGGTGATGTCGTCGAACCGCGTCGGGAATTCATTCAGGACAACGCGCTGAACGTCGAGCACCTTGATTTCTAGGCGTAAATCGGTGACGCCAATCTGATCGCGGGTCGGGTGCAGTATGGCCACTTCGCGGGCGCGGGTCTGGATTTGCCGGTCTTTGGCAATGACGGGCCTATGACGCGTTCGACCCGCCCCGCGCGGATCGCGCCGGTGACGGGCGGGGCTGTGCAACCTCGTATCGATGCCACTGGCGTCACCCGCCTTAACTGACGGAGCTTTCATGACCGACGCGATCATCGACCGCCATGCCCATGCCTGCGAACTGGCGCGCCACGCTGGCGCGGCAGCGCTTGCATTCTTCAACCAACGCGACACGCTGGCGGTCGAAGCCAAGGCTTCGCCGCAGGATGTCGTCAGTCGCGCCGACCGCGAGGTCGAGGTGTTGATCCGCAACGCGATCTCGAAATCTTATCCAAAGGATGCGATCATCGGCGAGGAAGACGCCCCCAAGCCCGGCACAAGCGGTTTCACATGGGTGATCGACCCCATCGACGGCACGATGCCGTTTCTGTCGGGCCTGCCGCATTGGTGCGTTGCGATTGCGGTGGTGGAAAATGACCGCGCCGTCGCCGCTGCAACTTTCGCGCCTGTCCACGACCTGCTTTACGATGCGCGCCTTGGCGGTGGCTTCCGCTGCGGTGGCGTGCTTCAGCAGATATCGTCCGACCTTGCCATCACGGACGCGATGACCGCTATCGGTGCAAGCCACCGGACCCCGGCCACCGACGCCGCAGGTGTGATCGAAAAGCTTTTGCGGGCGGGCGGTGCGTATTATCGCAACGGGTCAGGTGCGATGATGCTTGCCGATGTCGCCGCAGGACGGCTTGCCGGGTATTTTGAACCGCACATGAATGCCTGGGATTGTCTGGGTGGCCTATTGATGATCGAAGAGGCTGGCGGACGCAGCCAAGGCTTTGCCATGGGCGATATGTTGACACGGGGTGGCCGCGTTCTTGCTGCTGCGCCCCGGGTTTTTGACGCGCTGGCAGATATTGGTGCTGACGTATCGGCATAAGCTGGCACCTGTCGCTTGCTGACAGCGGCACAACACTGGCAACTATCGCAACAGTCTGACCTTTTTCATGCAGGGTTCAGGTCCCCCAGCTTCCGCGCTATGCAGGGCTGATTTTCAAGGCGCTGTCCCATGTCAAAGCCATCCCTGACTGACGCCCTTGGCGGCGTCCTGTTGATCGCAACAATGATTGCGCGCGGCACCTATGAATGGGGCGGGCCTGCGGTATTCCTGCAGATTTCAATGGTCACAAGTGCTGCGGCACTGGTGGTGTTTGCGTTCCACATCCGCTGGTCGCGCCGGATCTTTGTGCTGATCGGTCTGTTGCTGGTCGTGGCGGCCTTTGTGGTTCTTCCCGATCCGCGAGGTGCAATCGCGGCGGCGCTGACCTCTGCCAGTTTCATCACGGCATTTTTTGCCGCCCTGACGTCGTTGCGCAGTGCTGCGCTGACGTCGGCGCCCATCGTGGCGACCGGGCGGTTTCTGGCGTCGCAGCCGCCGGGGCGTCGGTATCTGGCGCTGACGACAGGTGGCGGGTTGTTCGGGTTGCTGCTGATGTATGGGTCAATCCAGCTGTTGGGCGGGCTTGCCACGGAAAGCGCCAGACATGAACCGCATCCCGAACGGCGCATGCACCGCATCCGTCGCATGCTGGTTGCGATCCAGCGGGGATTCATCGCAACGCTGCCGTGGTCGCCACTGGCCTTTGCGACCGCCGTGACAACCCAACTGATCCCCGGTGCAACATGGGGCGGGGCCGTGCTGCCCTGTCTTGTATCGGGTGCTGTCCTGGTCATCACGGGCTGGGCATTGGACACCATATACAAGCCCAAGATTGCCGGGCCAGCCGCCCCGATCGTCCCGCCCGAAGGCACATGGCTGCGCAAGCTGTTTCCATTGCTGACCCTGTTGATCGTGATCGCCACGGTGACACTGGGTTTGCATCTGTGGTCGGGGGTGCGGGTTGTCGGGGTGGTGATGATCGTTGTCCCCGTGATTGCCCTGCTGTGGATGGGCGAACAGGATGTGCTGAACCATCACAAGCACCCGATCCTGCATGTGGCCAGCCGGGCCCGCGATTATGCCATCACGGAATTGCCCGGCAACCGGGCAGAGATCGTCTTGCTTGCGATGGCGGGGTTCATCGGATCGCTTGGTGCAGCCCTGCTGGCACCGGTCATCGCGCAGTCCGGCATCGATTTGTCGTCGGTGCCGCCTTTTGTTCTGCTGCTGGCATTATTCTGGATCGTGCCGATTACCGGGCAGTTCGGCATGAATCCGATCCTGTCCGTTTCGCTGCTGGCACCGCTGCTGCCAGCCCCTGTCGATATCGGGATATCGCCGGCGGCCTTTGTCGTGGCAATCACGGGCGGTTGGGCGTTAAGCGGGGCGACATCGCCCTACACCGCGTCGACGTTGCTGATCGCGCAATACGGCGGCGTGTCGGCAAGCCATGTGGGTTTGCGGTGGAATGGCCGCTACGCGTTGATCTGCGGTGTCATTCTGTCGGGCTGGGTGCTGGTGGCGATGCACCTGCTATAGATGTCAGCGGGCACCATAAAGGCGCCCGCTGGCAACGATTTACAGTTTGTTCATCGTGGGCTCTGCGATGACCATGGGCTGCGTCGCCATCGGTTCCATCGCCATGGTGTCATGTTGGGCGCAAGCGGCCAGTGTGGCCAATGCGATGGCGGTCAATGTAATCTTTTTCATGCTCGTTCCTCTGGGTGATTGGGGCCGCGTCAGTTGATGACGGTATTGCCCATTGTTGCCGTTTCAGCGGTTGCGCCGCTTGGTGTTTGCATATTGGCGGGCATGTTCATGCCAGCAGTTGTATCACAAGCCACAAGTGTAAGCGTGGCAAGCATGCAAAATGCGAACTTCATCATAATCCTCCGGTTGTGTGTCCCGAAAGCTAAGGCACATCGCGCCGTCGTCATGGTCAGAACGCAAAAAGGCCCCGACGTTTTTGTCGGGGCCTGATGTCGTTTAAGAAGAAAGCCGCTTATTCGGCGGTTTCGTCTTCTTTTTTCAGCTCTTCGCCGGTGCCTTGGTCGACCATCTTCATGGCCAGACGCACCTTGCCGCGATCGTCAAAGCCCAGCAGCTTGACCCAGACGTCCTGACCTTCTTTCAGAACGTCCGACGGATGGTTCAGGCGGCGGTTTTCGATCTGGGATACGTGGACCAGACCGTCACGCTTGCCAAAGAAGTTCACAAAGGCACCGAAATCGACCAGTTTGACGACCGTACCCTTGTAAACCTTACCTTCTTCCGGCTCTGCCACGATCGAATAGATCATGTCATAAGCTTTCTTGATTGCGTCGGCATTGTTGGATGCCAGTTTGATCACACCGTCGTCGTTGATGTCGACCTTGGCACCCGACACTTCGACGATTTCACGGATGACCTTGCCACCGGACCCGATAACTTCACGGATCTTGTCGACGGGGATCTGCATCGTTTCGATTTTCGGCGCGTGAACGCTGAATTCGGACGCGCCGGTCAGGGCTTTGCTCATCTCGTTCAGGATGTGCAGACGGCCGGCCTTGGCCTGAGCCAGTGCCTTGCTCATGATCTCTGGCGTGATGCCTGCGATCTTGATGTCCATCTGCAACGACGTGATGCCGTTTTCAGTCCCGGCAACCTTGAAATCCATGTCGCCCAGGTGGTCTTCGTCACCCAGAATGTCGGACAGGATGGCATAATCGCCGTCGTCTTCCATCACCAGACCCATGGCCACACCGGCAACAGCGGATTTCAACGGAACGCCTGCGTCCATCATCGACAGCGATCCACCACAGACCGACGCCATGGACGACGAGCCGTTGGATTCAGTGATCTCTGACACGATGCGGATCGTATATGGGAAGTCGGTGGCAGCAGGCAGAACCGCCTGCAACGCGCGCCATGCCAGTTTGCCGTGACCGATTTCACGACGGCCCGGGCCGGACACACGACCGACTTCACCGACCGAATACGGCGGAAAGTTGTAGTGCAGCATGAAGTTGGATTTATACATGCCGGTCAGCGCGTCGATCATCTGTTCGTCGTCGCCGGTGCCCAGCGTGGTGACGACCAGACCCTGCGTTTCACCACGGGTGAACAGGGCCGAACCGTGGGTCCGGGGCAGAATGCCGGTTTCCGACACGATATCGCGGATTTCATCCAGACGACGACCATCGATGCGGCGACCGTTCTTGACGACATCTCCGCGCAGCACGGCAGATTCCAGCTTTTTGAGGGCGGCGCCAAGGTTGGCGTCTTCCTGCTGTTCTTCGCTCAGGCTGTCGATGATATCCTGCTTTGCAGCGGACACAGCGGTGGTGCGGTCCTGCTTGTCCGTGATCGCATAGGCGTCGCGCATCTTTTGCTCGCCTGCCGATTTGATCGCGGCATACAGGTCGTCATAGTTTGGCGGCTGGAAATCAAACGGCTCTTTCGCACAGTCTTCGGCCAGATCGATGATCAGGTCGATGACTGGCTGGATCTGCTCGTGTGCAAACGTCACGGCACCCAGCATTTCCTCTTCCGTCAGCTCGTAGGCTTCGGATTCGACCATCATCACGGCGTCTTTTGTGCCGGCGACGACAAGGTCCAGACGCTGTTCGGGGTTCATGCGCAGGTTGTGCATGTCGTCGATTTCAGGGTTCAGGACGTATTCGCCATCGGTGAAACCAACGCGGCAGGCAGCGATCGGACCCATGAACGGTGCGCCGGAAATCGTCAGTGCAGCGGATGCAGCGATCATGGCGACCATGTCGGGATCGTTGACCAGATCGTGGCTCAGCACTGTGCACATCACCAGCACTTCATGCTTGAAGCCGGGAACGAACAGTGGGCGGATCGGACGGTCGATCAGACGCGAGGTCAGCGTTTCCTTTTCGGTTGGCCGCGCTTCGCGCTTGAAAAAGCCACCGGGAACCTTGCCTGCGGCATAGTATTTTTCTTGGTAATGAACCGTCAGCGGGAAAAAGTCCTGACCCGGCTTCGGCTTCTTTGCAAACGTCACGTTGGCCATTACAGAGGTTTCGCCCAGCGTGGCGATCACAGAACCGTCGGCCTGACGGGCAACTTTGCCCGTTTCCAGTGTCAGCGTCTCTTCGCCCCACTGCATCGATTTCTTGAATTCCTTGAACATCAGTTCTTCCTTATCGGGCGCTTCGCCCTGTTACGTAGGGGGCGTATTCCCCCTGACCCCGGTATCTTGTTCGGCGCTGGGGTCCGGGCGCCTGTCTTCAGCAAGATGGACTGCCCTTATCCGAAATGTGGTGGTTTGGAAAGGGTCTGGCGCGGTGGCCCAATTGTAACAAAAACGGCGTTTTTATAACATTTTTCCTGTAAAAACAGATTAACATCGTCAAGCATTCGTACAGTGTCATTCCAATGGGAGAGTCATATGACCACGAAATTGCTTGTTGGGCTTGATGGCCGCGATAGCGGGGAACGGGCGTTGGCGTACGCGCAGACGCTAGCCGGGTTGATTGGCGATTGTGAATTAGTCCTGGCCTATGTCATCGAATGGTCCCCCTTTGCGTTCCAGACAGCCGAAGAAAACGCCCAGCGCCACAAGCGGCGCGAAGAAGAAATCGATTTGGCGCTGTCGCGCATTATCGATCCCGCCGTGGCCAAAGTGAAAGCCGACGGTCAGCAGGCCAGCGGCGTCGTCCAGCATGGCCACGTGTCCGACACATTGGACAAACTGGCGCGCAAACATGGGGCCGAACAGATCATCATTGCACGCGTCGCCGAAAGCGGGCTGGGCGCGCGGATCTTTGGGTCTTCGACGGCCAATCTGGTGATGCAGGCCCGCGTGCCTGTGACCGTTGTGAATTGAAGGGGGCGACATGAAACATCTGTATACGCGTTTGATCATCGTAATGACGACAATCTGGGCCGCAGGGGCCGCGACAGCCCAAAGCATTGATCAGGCGGTCAATGATGCCTTTGCGAGTGCAACCGGACCTTATGTCAGCTTCATCTTCTCGAACCTGCCGGGCACGAATTTCCCGTGGATCGTGCTGTGGCTGGTGGTCGGTGCAACCGTCTTTACCATCTACTTTGGCTTCGTGCAGTTCCGGTATTTTGGCCATGCCATCGCACTTGTCAAAGGTGACTATTCCAACCCCAATGATGCGGGCGAGGTCAGCCATTTTCAGGCGCTTGCCACTGCACTGTCGGGCACCGTGGGTCTGGGAAACATCGCGGGCGTGGCCGTGGCCATCGGCATTGGCGGACCGGGGGCCACATTCTGGATGATCCTTGCGGGTCTGCTGGGCATGGCGTCAAAGTTCACGGAATGTACGCTGGGTGTGAAATACCGGAATGAATATCCCGACGGCACCGTATCCGGCGGCCCGATGTATTACATGAAAAAGGGTTTTGCCGAACTGGGTCTGCCGGGTGGCGGTATTCTGGCGGTGCTGTTTTCGGTTTTCTGTATCCTTGGGGCGCTGGGCGGTGGCAATATGTTCCAGGCCAACCAGGCACACGTTCAGATCACGCAGATCACCGGCGCGTATCCGGGCTGGATCACCGGCCTGATCTTTGCAGTGATCGTCTTTGTCGTGATCGTAGGCGGTGTCAAATCCATTGCCCGTGTGACTGAAAAAGTCGTGCCGCTGATGGGTGTCATCTATGTCGGTGCCGCGCTGATCATCCTGATCGTCAACTACGACATGATCGGGACGGCGTTCGGTCAGATCTTTGCAGGGGCCTTTACCGGGCTGGGGGTCGCTGGCGGACTTGTTGGCGCGCTGATCCAAGGCTTTCGCCGGGCAGCATTCTCGAACGAGGCGGGCGTTGGATCTGCCGCGATTGCACACTCTGCCGTCAAGACCAAAGAACCGATCACCGAAGGTTTCGTGTCTTTGCTGGAACCGCTGATCGATACGGTCGTGATCTGCACCATGACAGCATTGGTCATCACCATTTCCGGCCAGTTAATTACGGACCCTGCAACGGGGATGTTCGTTCTGGACGAAGCCGGGGTTGCGATCCAAACCGTGGGCGGTAATTCGGGCGTCGCGCTGACGTCGGCTGCATTTGGGGCGTCGATCAGCTGGTTTCCTTATGTGCTATCGATCGCCGTGGTCCTGTTCGCCTTTTCAACCATGATTTCATGGTCCTACTACGGGCTGAAGGCATGGACCTATCTGGTGGGCGAGGGGCAAACCAAGGAAATCGTGTTCAAGGTGATTTTCTGCGTGTTCATCGTGATTGGCGCGTCTGCGAACCTTGGCCCGGTGATCGATTTTTCGGACGCTGCGATTTTCTCGATGGCGGTTGTCAACATCTTTGCGTTGTACTTCCTGATGAAGATCGTCCGGCGCGAACTGGCCAGCTATGGCCAGCGACTGCATTCAGGTGAAATCCGTAAATTCGAAATTTAGAACCAGCCAACAAAAAGGCCCGCCGGTGTAATCCGGCGGGCCTTTCGTGTGTTGTGGGATCAACTAGATATCGTTGCCCAGCTTACCCTTGACGGTGCCGGACACGTCCTGCACGTGGCCCTTGGCTTTTTGTGCCTGACCTTCTGCTTGCAGATCCGCGTTGTCGGTTGCGTCGCCGATCACTTCTTTCGCGGTGCCGACGGCCTTGTTGGCTGCGGCTTTGGCTTTGTCTGTCAATTCACCCATGGTCTTCTCCAGTTCAGCGCAGTGGGTGGCGATCATCGCCATCTTAAACTGCTTGAACCTTAGACTCCTGTGCGCCGAAATTGTTCCCGGCTCGTTCGCGACCGCCAACACATCTGCGACAGATCACAAACGCGAAACGCCCGCCAAAGACATTGGCGGGCGCTCGTATCAAATGCAGCTAACCGTATGGTTTAGCGGCGCAGGCCCAGACGCTTGATCAGATCCTGATAGCGTGCTTCGTCCTTGGACCGGGTGTAGTCCAGCAGCTTGCGGCGCAGTGCGACCATTTTCAGCAGGCCACGGCGACCGTGGTTGTCTTTCTTATGGGTTTTGAAATGCTCTGTCAGGGTCGCAATGCGGCTGGACAGGATCGCAACCTGGACTTCGGGCGAACCGGTGTCGCCTTCTTTGGTTGCGAATTCTTTCATGATCCGTGTTTTTTCTTCGGGCGTAATCGACATCGGGGTCTCCTGTAACAAAGGGTGAATGGCGCAATCCGGGATGTCGTCCAGAAAGGTCCGTGGAGGGTGGATGTGTGTCCTTAGTCAGGACGTCCCCAAAAGAAAAGCCCTATTTCAGTTGCGTGTCAGCACGACACTGGACAGGTCCAGTTCCGAAATGCCCAGCAAACGCGCCGTCGGCACGCCGTCGGCCAGCAGCGTCAGCCCGTCGTCATCCGTTTCGGTGGACAGTTCTGGCGTATCGTCCCAATAGGTCAATTCAATCGTATCTTCGGACGCATCGAAATCGGCAATCGTTGATTCTGCATCGACGCGTGTGATGAACAGGTCGGCCCCGCCGCCACCGTACATCACGTCGCCATCGCCCCCGATCAATGTATCGTCGCCTTCACCGCCGTTCAGGATGTCGGCTGATTGGTCGGCATCGTCACCGTCAAGGATATCATCGTCCCAGCCGCCGAACATCACATCACGCCCGTCACCGCCGACCAGCACATCGTCACCGAACCCGCCCTGAAGAATATCGTCGCCGTCCCCACCCAACAGGACATCGTCGCCATCGCCCGAGATCAGGGTATCATTGCCGGCACCACCGGACAGTACATCGTCCCCATCCTTGCCGATCAGAACATCGTCGCCATCAAGACCATCCAGCAGGTCGTCCCCACTGGCCCCGGTCAGTGTATCGTCACCTGCCGTGCCGTCGATTTGATCATCCACGATGTACTTTGGGTCATTCTGTGTGCCGTCGGGGATCGGTTTATAGATGTCATCGACTGGGGCGTTGACGTCGGTTTCCACCATGGACAGCACGTCGCCGTCAGACGCATCCAGCAGCCTGTCCAGACCGCCCGTCTGGTCGCCGCCGCTGTCTTCTGCGCCGTCATCCGTGTCGTATTCGTCGTCGGTCCGCAGCACGACAAAGCCGCCCATGGCAAGGCCGAACAATCCCAAAAATCCAAGCATATCAGGCGCCTTTTGATTTGGATCGCCCCCGGTCCAGTCGTTCGCAAGACTTACCACCGAACATCGGATTTTGCAGCCGCAAACTGATTCTTAGGTTAACGCTTTGAAGTGCGGTAGAAACGCGTCCAGTACGGCCTGCGGGTTTTCTTCCATCGCGAAATGGCCGGACCGACAGGCATTTCCGCTGACATCATGCGCCCAGTTCCGCCACAGGCCCAGCGGGTCACCGGTCCGTGCTGGAAACCCCGCTTCTGCCCAGAGAAACCGCAAGGGTGCGGCGATCCTAGCACCCGCGGCCCGATCCGCATCATCCAACCGGCGGTCGAACGTCGCGCCCGCCCGGTAATCCGCACACATCGACATCGCCCGGTCAGCCATCTGCTGACGATAGGACGCCAGCGCATCTGGGGCGAAGACATTCAGCGACTTGTCCAGCGTCCACTGCGCCAGTGTCCAATCGGCGTAACCGGCAGGATCCGCTGCGATCATCCGTTCCGGCAGCGGTGCGGGCTGTGCCAAAAAGGTCCAATGATATGCCGCCATTGCCAGATCGGCGGTCCACGCGTTCCAGAAATCGCCCGTCGGCACGATTTCGATGATCCCCAGTCGATCCAGTCTGTCGGGGTGATCCAGCGCAAACCGGTAAGCGACCCGTGCGCCGCGGTCGTGGCCCAGCACATGCGCACGGTCCAATCCAAGCGCATCCAGCAAACCCACGATATCGCGCGCCATCGTCCGCTTTGAATAGATGGAATGTGCTGCATCGTCCGGTGGCGCGTCACTGTCGCCATAGCCGCGCAGGTCGGGCACGATGACGTCAAAATGTGTGGCAAGGTCGGGTGCTACCCGTGCCCAGCAGTGATGATTCTGCGGATAACCGTGCAACAGCACCAGCGGCATGCCCTGCCCGGCGCGGTGAACGGACAGGTGAACCTCGCCACAATCGACGCGGGTTTGTGTGAATCCTGCGATCATGGCCAAGGCTCCGGTTGGGTGGCGTAGGCGACGTATAGCGGATGGCGCGGGTGGCCGTGCTTTGTCAGGCCGAGTGTATGCAGACTGATCGCGCTGTCACGCAAAAGCGCACGCACCTGCGTTGCACGATCCTGATGCGCCCCGTGCACGCCCCAGCCTGCAACCACCCGCCCCGCCCCGGCGCAGGCGTTCAGCAATGCGCGGTCGTTGGTCGGGCCGATCGGGGCTGTGGCGCGTTTCAGTGCCCGCGGATCGGTGGCGCGAAACGCAAACAGGTTCACGATCCGCAGGCCGCCGAAACCAGCGGCGCGGGCGCGCGTTTCGCACCGGGCGATGGTGGGATCGTTGGCGCGTTCCGTCGCGGTCGACGGGTTCAGCATCACGAAACACAGCGTCGCTGCGTCGCCCCAGACCCTTGTCAGCCTGTAACGGTAGGATTCGCAGGGGGAATAGACTGCGGCGGACAAGGTGCCGTCCGCAGCCGTATGGTGCCGGTGGATCAGCCCATCAGTCGTTGTCATGCGCCACGAAAACCCGCGACGGATGCAGGTCTGACCCCATCAGGCGACCGACCGCCACAGCTTGTCCGTCGTGCGCGGCCCAGACCTCTGTCCCGTAGGCGATGCCACTGGCGGCGATGACGGTGGCGGCATTGCCGTTGCGCAACGGCCCCAGACTGGCGGTGGGGCAGGTGACTTGCGGCAGATCGCACAGCCCGACCTGGATAGGTTGCACAAAGCTATCCAGTTCTGGCGTGCGCGCCATCGCGTCGATCCGGTCCAGTGTCAGCCCATCCGTCGCCCGGAACGGCCCGGACCAGATGCGGCGCAATTCGCGCACGTGACCATAACATCCCAGCGCCTGCCCCAGATCGCGGGCGATGGACCTGACGTAGCCGCCCTTGCCGCACACCATTTCAAGCGTGACATGATCGGCATCGGGCCGGTCGTCCATCAACAGGCTTTCGACCCACAGCGGGCGTGCCGCAATTTCCATCGTTTCACCGTCGCGGGCGCGCTTGTACGCGCGTTCACCGTCGATCTTGACCGCTGAAAACTGGGGCGGCACCTGTTCGATATCCCCGACAAAAGCGTTCAGCGCATCCTTGATCTGATCGTCAGTCGGTCGGATGTCCGATGTGGCGATGACCTCTCCTTCGGCATCGTCGGTGTTGGTGGCCTGTCCCAAACGCATCGTGAAAACGTAAGCCTTCAGCGCGTCGGTGATATAGGGCACGGTCTTTGTCGCCTCGCCCAGTGCTACGGCCAGCACACCGGTTGCGTCGGGGTCCAGCGTTCCCGCGTGGCCTGCCTTGTTCGCATCCAGCGCCCAGCGCACCTTGTTCACGACAGAGGTCGAGGTCATTCCAGCGGGTTTGTCCACGACCAACCAGCCAGAGATATTACGCCCTTTTTTACGACGTGCCATGCGATGCTCCGCTTTGATGAAGCCGCGTGCTAGGCCTGTGGTGCCCGCAGGTCAAGCGTGGCGGGTATCATTCGACCACACCGATCATCGGGCCCATCGGCAGGCCGAAATCATTGCGCCCCAGATCGGGGGCAAACATCCGCGACACGCGCCCGTCGAAATACAGCGCATCGGGTGTCTGCATCCGGTCCCGGAAAAACCGGGCGAAGGTGTGAAAATTCACCGGTTGGTTTGCAATGGCGAAAACGGCTGTCCGCCCGTCGGCAGTGGTGCCGACACCGTTGCGGATGTTCAGGCTGTCGCTGTCTTCCATAAAATCGGGGTGCAGCGCCCCGTTGATGACAAGCATCGGGCCAGACTGACTGGCATCCCGGCAGGCAGTCTGATTCGTCTCATAGGTCAGCGACTCGATCACGTGGGCCGTGTCATCGGTCAGACATAACAGCCCGTTGGGCAGCAAACCGAAATTGCCAGGACCATTGGACGTAATCAGCGGTGCGGTCTGTTCGCCGTTTTCGATATACAGACCAACCGCGCGGCGATCGTCGTGATACATCCCCGCATTCATGGCAAAGCCAAGCTGCGCAGGTTCCAGTTCAGCCGCCAGCATTTCAAATGACCCCAGAACGTTGCCATCGGCATCCCGATGGAACAGGCGCAGGTCCTCTGTCTGGGCGTCCACCGTGCAAGCGGTAAAGGACAGATCCTCGAACGTGATATCTTCGCAGCTCGCAGCTGCCGCCGGACCGGCGAACAGCACGATACAGGCGACGATCCAGCGCATCACGTGTCGTCCTGGTCAAGATCGCGTTTCACGTTCTTTTCTTCGAACAGCGCGCGCGTGGCATCCATCCGGTCAAAGGTGTCGTCGATTTCGAACCGGATTTCCGGGGCGAATTTGATCGACAATGCCTTGCTGACCTCGCGCCGGATTTCGTGGCGCGATTTGCGCAGCGCTGCCAGCATCTCGTCTTTCTGGCCGCCGCCCAGTGGCAGGACATACGCCGTGGCGACGCTTAAATCAGGAGAGCAGCGCACCTCGCCCACGGTAATCGACATGCGCGCCAGCGCAGGATCGTGGATTTCGCCGCGTTGCAACAGTTCGGACAGGCGGCGGCGGATCAATTCGCCGACACGCAGTTGTCGTTGGTTTGGGCCGGAGCCAGAGGAGTTCTTTTTAGCCATGACCCCCATCTAACGACGACGCCACCGATTTCCAAGCGAGGGTTTTCCCCGCCCCCTGCTGCGGCTATCAGTATGGCCAGCAACAAAAGGATACGGCCATGACGGATATGCCGGGGATCGTGATAACGGGCGCATCGGGTCGGATGGGGCGGATGCTGGTGCAGTCGGTCGCTTCGTCGGATGCCTGCCGACTGGTCGGCGCATTGGAACGGCCGGGCCATGACTGGATTGGCCGCGACGTGGGTGACGCGATGGGTGGTGCAGCGCTGGGTGTCGCAGTGACGGACGATCCGGTTGCCGCATTCGCGCAGGCGCAGGCAGTCATCGATTTTTCCGCCCCGGCTGCGACGGTCCAATTTGCAGGCCTTGCGGCGCAGGCGCGCGCTGTGCATGTCATCGGCACAACGGGGCTAAGCGCTGCCGATATCGACGCCATCGACCGTGCGGCACATCACGCTGTGATCGTGCGTGCGGGCAACATGTCGCTGGGTGTCAACCTGCTGACACTGCTGACGCGCAAGGTGGCGGCGGCACTGGATGCCGATTTCGATATCGAAATCATCGAAGCCCACCATCGGCACAAGGTCGATGCGCCCTCTGGCACCGCCCTGATGCTTGGAGAGGCTGCCGCTCAAGGGCGCGGCGTCGATCTGGCGGATGTGCGCGATTCAGGCCGCGACGGTATGACCGGCGCCCGCAAACGTGGCGACATCGGGTTTCACGCGGTGCGGGGGGGTGACATTGTCGGTGATCACGACGTGCTTTTTGCCGCCGATGGCGAACAGATCACACTGCGCCACCGAGCAACAGATCGCAGCGTCTTTGCCCGCGGTGCGCTAAAGGCAGCACTTTGGGGTCAGGACAAGACGCCGGGACATTATGACATGTTGAACGTTTTGGGACTTTGAAGGACGGTTACAACGCGAGGGTTGGAAGGGTTGAGTGATGTATCTGCGACTTGCCGTGCTTGCTGCGTTTTTCCCTGTCGCCGCATTGGCGCAGGACTGGCAGCGGGTGAGCGACGAAAACGAATTCCTGTCCCTCGTCAGCACGCAGCGCCTGACGCATCTGCTGTACAACATCGACATCACCGTATCGCCAACCGGCGCGATTGCGGGCGACGCGGTGGGCTGGGATGTGACCGGGGAATGGTCGTGGCAGGATGGGTATTTCTGCCGCAGCCTGTTTTGGGGTGGCGATGATCTGGGCTATAATTGCCTACTGGTCGAAGCGCGCGGTGACGAATTGCGGTTCACCGTGGATCAGGGCACTGGCCGGTCTGCCAGCCTGCGCCTGCGCTAGAAATCGATCGCCAATCCCTTGTTTTCCCAGTCCCCGTAACGGACGGGTTCCGGTCCGTCCCGGCCACCGTGTTCTTTCGGTAATTCCACTGCGGCTGCGGCCTTGCGGCGTTCTTCGGCCTCTGCAAGGGCGCGGCGCGCAGCGGGGGGCAGGTCGTCGTTTTGATCTGTCATGGTCAAGTCCTTGCCGGTCTGTCCCTGCTGATATACGTCGCGCAGCACACCCTACAAGGTTTTCGTCATGGATACTTCCGGTCTTGCACCACGCCGCGCCGCGCATCACCTGCTGCAACAGGTCACAACCGAAGACCGTTTGCTGTCCGAATTGATCGGGGCTGGCGCGCTGGATCATCTGGCACCGCAGGATCGCGCCCGCGCACAGCGACTGGCCACCGATACGTTGCGGATGCTGGATCGCGCTGATCGGATGTTGAAACCGCATCTGCGCCAGACGCCTGCAGATCACGTGATGAATGCCCTGCGGCTGGGCACGGTCGAACTGGGGCAGGGCGAAGCCGCACACGGTGTCGTCAACGCCTATGTCGAAATTGTCGCGCGCAATCCCCACACCGGACGGCTGAAAGGGCTGACCAACGCCGTGCTGCGCAAGATCGCCGCCGAAGGTCCGGCCAAATGGAACGCGATGCCGCTGCCCTTGCTGCCCGGCTGGCTGCGGCAACCGCTGGTGGCGGCATGGGGCCGTGCCGATGTGCAGGCGATGGAATCCGTGCAGGCCGTGGCGCCCCCATTGGATGTGACCCCCAAGGGCGACGCTGCTGACGTCGCCGCCGCTCTGGGCGGTCAGGTGCTGCCGACGGGATCGGTGCGCGTTCACGATGCAGGTCAGGTCAGCCAGATGCCCGGTTTCGACACGGGTGACTGGTGGGTGCAGGACGCGGCTGCCGCGATCCCCGTGCGCCTGCTGGGTGATGTCGCGGGTCTGTCCGCGCTTGATCTGTGCGCGGCGCCCGGCGGCAAGACACTGCAACTGGCGGCGGCGGGTGCTGTTGTGACGGCCGTGGATAATTCCGCCACCCGGCAGCAACGGGTGGGCGAAAACCTGCGCCGGATCGGGCTGACCGCCGATGTCCGCACGGCCGATGCTTTTGACGTGACGGGCCAGTGGGATGTGGTGATGCTGGATGCGCCCTGTTCCGCAACGGGGACGATGCGCCGCCATCCCGATCTGCCATATGCCAAGGACGGCGCGGAATTCGGCGGTTTGATCGACCAGCAGACCGCGATGATCGACCACGCGCTGACGCTTGTGAAACCTGGTGGCCGCCTGCTTTTCTGCACGTGCTCTTTGCTGCCCGACGAAGGCGAAGTGCAGGCCGAAGAGGCACTGCAACGCCATCCGGACCTGACCGTCGATCGTGTCGCACTGGATCGTCCGGGGATCGACCCCGGCTGGATCACGCCCGAAGGCGGATTGCGCCTGCGCCCTGATTATTGGGCGGACATCGGTGGCATGGACGGGTTCTATGCGGTGGTCCTGACAAAGCCTGCGTGACAGGGCCGTGACCCTGCGCTAACCTGCCGCCAACAAGAATGCGAAACCGCAGATCGAGGCAGCAGGTGGCACAGTCCCCATCCTGGCGAACGCGCCGCACGGCGTATTTGCACAGATATCATGCGCGCCGCGCCGCGCGCGCCAAACCTGCGACCGGATTCGTGTCGCAGCCGGAACCGCGCAGCATCGGGCATTTCGCGCGTGGCCGGCAGTTGCTTGCCGGTAACTTTTTGTTCGCGGGTGTGCTGACGACCTCCCCCGGTGGGTCGATCTGGGATGCGCAGGGCGACCGCGATCTGGTCGATCAGGAATTGCATGGGTTTGCTTGGCTGGATGATCTGGCAGCGGTCGGGGATGGCCGCGCGCGGGCTGCTGCGCAGAAATGGGTGGCGGAATGGATCGTTGCGTCGGGTGACGGGTCCGGCCCCGGATGGACGCCGGACCTGACGGGCCGTCGTCTGATCCGCTGGATTTCGCATGGTTTGTTCCTGTTGCGCGGTCTGGACCGGGCGTCGCAGGACCACATTTTTCGCAGTCTGGGCCAGCAAACGCTGTTTTTGTCACGCCGCTGGAAAGCCACGCGCGCCGGATTGCCCCGGTTCGAGGCATTGGCCGGCATGGTTTATGCGGGCCTGTCGCTGGAAGGCATGGAACATCTGGCAGATCCCGCCATTGCCGCCCTCGCAGTGGATTGCGCGGTCAGCATCGGGCCGGATGGTGGCATCGCATCGCGCAATCCCGAAGAGTTGCTGGATATCCTGACCTTGCTGATGTGGGCGACAGAGGCATTGGAAGCCAGCGACCGTCCCGTGCCACAACCGCTTGCCGACGCCGTAACGCGGATCGTGCCGACCCTGCGGACCCTGCGCCATGCGGATGGGGGTCTTGCGCGGTTTCACGGCGGCGGGCGTGGTCTGGACGGTCGGCTGGATCAGGCGCTGGCCCGCGTGGATCGGTCGATTGCCGGGGCCGGAACCACAGGCATGGGGTTTGCGCGGATCGCGGCAGGGCGCACCACGCTGATTGCGGATGGTGCGCCGCCGCCACAGGGGAACGAATCGTTCAATGCCCATGCATCAACCCTTGCGTTTGAATTGACCTCTGGCCGGCGCCCGGTGGTGGTGAACTGCGGGTCCGGCGTGACATTCGGTGCAGACTGGCGGCGCGCCGGTCGTGCGACGCCCAGTCATTCGACACTGTGTATCGCGGGCTATTCGTCGTCACGTCTGGGGGCGCCTGCATTGGTGGGTGGTCTGACCCGCGAACCGCTGATCGACCAGCCCGACGATGTGCAATGCATCGTCACCCGCATGGACGACGGCCACCGGGTCGAGCTTTCGCACGATGGTTTTCAACTGACACATGGGCAGACCCATGCACGGATTCTGGAAATGACGCTGGATGGCCGCGGTCTGGTCGGTGAAGACCTGCTGACCACCCTGTCGTCCATCGACAAGGAACGATTCGACCGCGCGCGCGGTCTGACAGGCGGGGCGATCCCCTTTGCCGTGCGGTTTCATCTGCACCCCGATATCGAAGCGCATGTCGATCTGGGTGGCGCCGCTGTATCAATCGCGTTGAAGTCTGGGGAAATCTGGGTGTTCCGGCACGACGGTCACGCCGATCTGACACTTCAGCCGTCCGTCTACCTTGAATCTGGCCGATTGAAGCCGCGCGCGGCGCAACAGGTGGTTTTAACCGGGTCCGCTTTGTCTTATGCGACCCGCATCCGCTGGTCGCTGACCAAGGCGCAGGACACACCTGATGTGGTCCGCGATCTTGCTCCCGCACGCCCGCAGGATGATGACGCATCAATCGAGGACGCCCCATGACCGATCTTTATCCCCTGCGCCGCGCACTGCTGAGTGTTTCCGACAAGACCGGCCTGATCGCATTGGGTCAGGCATTGGCCGCGCGCGGTGTCGACCTTGTTTCGACCGGCGGATCAGCGCAGGCGCTGCGCGATGCGGGGCTGGATGTGCGCGATGTGGCGGATGTGACGGGCTTTCCCGAAATGATGGATGGACGGGTCAAGACCCTGCATCCGGTGGTGCACGGCGGTTTGCTGGCGGTGCGTGACAATGCCGATCATCGTGCGGCCATGGATCAGCACGACATCGGCGGGATCGATCTGCTGGTCGTGAACCTGTATCCGTTCGAAGAAACCGTGGCCAAGGGCGGCGATTACGCCACCTGTATCGAAAACATTGACATCGGCGGTCCGGCAATGATCCGGTCGGCGGCCAAGAACCACGCCTTTGTCACCGTTGTGACGGATGTGCAGGACTATGACGCGCTGCTGGCGGAACTGGACGCGCACGACGGCCAGACCTCTCTGGCGTTCCGCAAGGGGTTGGCCCAGACCGCCTATGGCCGCACGGCGGCCTATGACACTGCTGTCAGCACGTGGATGGCGGGTGCGATCGATCTGGACACACCACGTCGCCGCAGCTTTGCCGGAACCCTGCGGCAGGAATTGCGCTACGGCGAAAACCCGCATCAGTCCGCCAGCTTCTATACCGATGGATCGGACCGGCCCGGTGTCGCCACGGCGACGCAGCATCAGGGCAAGGCGCTGTCTTACAACAACATCAACGACACCGATGCCGCATTTGAACTGGTGGCGGAATTCGACCCTGCGGACGGTCCTGCCGTGGCAATCATCAAACACGCGAATCCCTGCGGTGTGGCGCGGGGCACGACCCTGCTGGACGCCTATACCAAAGCATTCGACTGTGATCGCACCAGCGCGTTCGGTGGCATCGTCGCCCTGAACACACCGCTGGATGAAGAAACGGCCAAGGCCATCGCAGAGATTTTTACCGAAGTCGTCATTGCGCCCGGTGCATCCGACGCGGCCCGCGCCGTGTTCGCAGCGAAAAAGAACCTGCGCCTGCTGACGACGGACGGATTGCCCGACCCCAAGGCGCCCGTGATGACCTACCGTCAGGTGGCGGGCGGTATGCTGGTGCAGGACAAGGACACGGGCCATGTGGCCGCAGATGATCTGCGCGTCGTGACCAAGGCACAGCCGACCGATGACCAGATGGCGGACCTGCGCTTTGCTTGGTCAGTCGCCAAGCATGTGAAATCCAACGCCATCGTCTACGTCAAGGACGGGGCCACCGTCGGCGTCGGTGCAGGCCAGATGAGCCGTCTGGACAGCGCCCTGATCGCCGCGAAAAAAGCAGAACGCATGGCCGACGCGATGGATCTGCCGGAACCGCTGACGCGCGGCAGTGCCGTGGCGTCGGATGCGTTCTTTCCCTTTGCCGATGGCCTGATGGAAGCGGCTGCCGCCGGGGCCACCTGTGTCATCCAACCCGGCGGGTCGATGCGCGATGACGAAGTGATCGCTGCTGCCGACGCTGCCGGAATCGCCATGGTCTTTACCGGCATGCGCCACTTCAAGCACTAGGAACATCTGATGCGATTGGTTTTCTGGGCGGGTTTCTGGACGTTTCTTATCGATCAGGCGAGCAAATACGCCGTGGTCCATTGGGCCGATCTGATGACGCGCCAGCAGATCGACGTGGCCCCGCCGTTTCTGGTGTTCCAGATGGCGTGGAATCGGGGCGTGAACTTTGGCCTTGGGGCCGGGGCGGATCTGCGCTGGCTGCTGATCGCCGTTGCGATTGCGATTTCGGCCGCTGTCCTGATCTGGCTGTGGCGGACCGGCGGAACGAAATGGATCTATATCTCTGCCGGGCTGCTGGTGGGCGGTGCGCTGGGCAATGTCGTGGACCGGGTTCTGTATGGCGCCGTCGCGGATTTCATCAACATGAGCTGTTGCGGATTTAACAATCCGTTTGCGTTCAACGTGGCGGATGTTGCGATCTTTGCCGGGGCCATCGGTCTGGCGTTCCTGCCGCAGCCGCCGAACACAAAGACCAAAACCAAGTCCCGCAAGGCCGGGTGACGCCGCCGTTTTTCTGCGCTAGAACAACGCACCGGGCCACGCAAAGGACGACCATGCGCCATCTTGTTTCCACAGCCGCTTTACTTGCGATACTTGCCGGGTGCAGTGGCGCAACCGGGTCCGAAGGGCCGGATGAATTTTCGGTCATTCCGCAACGTCCGTTGATTATTCCCGACACGAACGCACTGCCTGTCCCGCAACCGGGTGGCACCAATCCTGCCGATCTGGACCCGCGCGCGCAGGCGATCCGCGCCTTGGGTGGTCGCAGTGCGGGCAACTGACGCTGCTGTCACATCCGCGTAGGGCAGGTTGCAAGTCGGGTCACAGACCATAAGTTGCTGTGAACGTTCATCAACCGCAGGCGACACATGAAACGATTTCTGGCCGTCGTTCTAACCGTTTTCGCAACCGCGACGACGGCGCAGGACGCCCCCGACGACGTCACGACCTATACTCTGGATAACGGGATGGAGGTGGTGGTCATCGAAGATCACCGCGCGCCGGTTGTCGTTCACATGGTCTGGTATCGGGCTGGATCGGCAGATGAACCCATTGGCCAATCCGGTGTTGCGCATTTCCTGGAACACCTGTTGTTCAAGGGCACGGACACCCTTGAACCCGGTGAATTCAGTGCAACCGTCGCGGACAATGGCGGATCTGACAACGCGTTCACCAGTTACGACTATACCGCCTATTTCCAGCGCATCGCGGCGGACCGTCTGCCGCTGATGATGGAAATGGAAAGCGACCGCATGGTAAACCTGCGGCTGGATCAGGACGATATCGTCACCGAACGCAACGTGATCCTGGAAGAACGCAATCAGCGCACGGAATCGTCGCCGGGTGCCTTGGCCCGCGAACAATTCAACGCGGCCCAATATCAGAATCATCGCTACGGCGTTCCCATCATCGGCTGGAAGCACGAGATGGAAGAACTGAGCCTTGAAGATGCGCAGTCCTTTTATGATCTTTATTATTCCCCGAACAACGCCATCCTGGTCGTCGCGGGTGATGTCACCCCCGAAGACGTGCTGGCATTGGCTCAAGAACACTATGGCCCGATCCCGGCAGAACCGGATCTGCCAGAACGCGTGCGCGCGACAGAGCCGCCGCAACTGGCCCCGCGCCGGATCGTTTATACCGACGAACGCGTCAGTGACCCCTATCTGGTGCGCAGCTATCTGGCACCGGAACGCGACAGCGGTGCGCAGGAAAAAGCGGCTGCGCTGACCATTCTGGCCGACCTTCTGGGCGGGTCCAGCTTTACCTCTGAACTGGGGCGCGCCCTGCAATTCGACACGCAGACGGCTGTTTACACCGGTGCGGGCTATTCCGCGACGAGCCTGGACAAGACGACATTCGGAATCTCGATCGTGCCGTCACAAGGCGTAACCTTGTCAGAGGCCGAAGCCGCGATGGACGAGGTGCTTCAGGATTTTCTGGACAGCGAGATTGACCCCGCAGCGCTGGACCGGATCAAATCGCAGATCCGGGCCGCCGACATTTACGCCATGGACAGCACGCAAAGCCGCGCCCAGCGCTATGGTGCGGCGCTGACCCAAGGGCTGACCGTGAACGACGTCAACGCATGGCCGCAAATCTTGCAGGATGTCACAGCAGAGGACGTCAAGGCCGCCGCCCGCGACGTTCTGAACCTGAACCAATCGGTGACCGGCTGGGTTGTCGCTAACAAGGAGCAGGCCCAATGATCCGTTTCGTTCTGGCCTTTTGTGCCACGTTTGCAGGCACGACCGCCATTGCCGCCGTCGATATTCAGGAAGTGACCTCTGACGGGGGCATCACCGCCTGGCTGGTCGAGGACCACAATATCCCATTCACCGCGCTTGAAATCCGTATCAAAGGCGGCGCGTCTTTGGACGTGCCTGACAAACGCGGTGCAGGCAACCTGATGGTGGGCCTGTTGGAAGAAGGCGCCGGCGACCTAGATGCGCAGGCGTTCCAGACCAGACGCGAAGAACTGGCGGCCCGGTTCGGCTTTGATATCAGCGACGATACCGTCAGCATTTCGGCGCGCTTTTTGACCGAAAACCAAAGCGAAAGCATCGCCTTACTGCGTTCGGCCTTGATCGAACCGCGATTTGACCAGACCGCCATCGACCGCGTGCGCGCGCAGGTCCTGTCTGGCATTGCGTCGGATGCCAAATCGCCCAACGCGATTGCGTCCGATACGCTGAATGCCGCCGCGTTCCCCGATCATCCCTATGGCCGCCCGATCAGTGGGACGGCGGACAGTGTGACCGCCCTGACCCGCGACGATATCGTGACCGCTTGGCAGAACATGCTGACCCGCGACCGGGTTTATGTCGGCGCTGTCGGTGACATCACGCCCGATGCGCTCGGTGAATTACTGGACTCCTTGTTGGGCGATCTGCCAGCCGAAGGACCGCCGCTGCCCGAAGATGTGGAATTCGCGCTTGATGGCGGTGTCACGGTTGTCGATTTTCCGACGCCGCAATCCGTGGCCCTGTTTGGCCACGAAGGCATGGAACGCGACGACCCCGACTATTTTGCAGCGACCATCCTGAACGAAACGCTGGGCGCAGGCGGCTTTGAATCGCGGCTGATGCAAGAGGTCCGCGAAAAGCGTGGCCTGACCTATGGCATCTCGACGTTCCTTGTGCCGAAATTCCATGCCGAAATGGTGCTGGGACAGGTCGCATCGTCCAACGCGACGATGGCCGAAGCCATCGACGTGATCCGCGACGAATGGGCTAAAATCGCGCAAAACGGCATGACGCAAGAAGAACTCGACCGCGTAAAACTTTACCTGACAGGGGCCTATGCGCTGCGGTTCGATGGCAATGCAAATATCGCGAGCATCCTTGTCGGGATGCAGATGATCGACCTGCCGCGCGCATACGTCGCCAACCGGAACGATTATATCAATGCGGTGACGCTGGACGATGTGAACCGCGTCGCGGCAGAGCTTTACCAGCCCGAAGATCTGCATTTTGTCGTGGTGGGTCAGCCCATAGGGCTGGAAGCCGACGACTGAATTTGACCGAGGGGTTGCTTGTTTCGCCCCTCGCAGAATCAACGGCGGTCATGCTATCCCTAGTGGCATGACCGTCAGTGCACCCCAGATAAAGACCGGATCGGCCCCCGTCATTCGCCAACTTGACGAAGCGGCGGTAAATCGCATCGCTGCTGGCGAAGTGGTGGAACGCCCGGCGTCGGCGGTCAAGGAACTGATCGAAAACAGCATCGATGCGGGTGCCACACGGATCGACGTGACGATTGCCGACGGCGGCAAGACCCTGATCCGCGTGTCCGACGATGGCTGCGGCATGACCGCCGCCGATCTGCCGTTGGCGATGTCCCGTCACGCGACATCGAAAATCGACGGGACAGACTTGCTGAACATCCATTCGTTCGGTTTCCGTGGCGAAGCACTGCCGTCGCTTGGGGCGGTCGGCCGACTGACGATCACGTCGCGCTGTGGTGACAGCGCCGCCGTGATCCACGTGTCTGGCGGCCGGATTGACCCGGTGAAACCGGCAGGACATCCACGCGGGACGCAGGTTGAACTGGCCGATCTGTTCTATGCCACGCCCGCACGGCTGAAATTCCTGCGGTCTGACCGCGCCGAAACGCAGGCGATCACCGATGTCGTCAAACGGCTGGCGATGGCCGAACCGTTTGTCACATTTATCCTGCGCGATGCATCCGGCGGCGATGCGCGCACGCTTTTTCGCGCCGACGCAGAAAGCGGCGACATGTTCGACGCGTTGCACCGTCGGCTGCGGGTCGCCATTGGGCGTGACTTTGCGGACAACGCGCTGCGGCTGGATGCTGAACGCGACGGGTTTCATCTGACGGGTTACGCCGCCCTGCCGACCTATTCAAAAGGGGCTGCCGTCGCGCAATATCTATGCGTCAACGGTCGCCCGGTCCGCGACAAGATGCTGCTGGGTGCCTTGCGTGCCGCCTATATGGATGTGATGTCGCGCGACAGGCATCCGGTGGCATGTCTTTTCATCGACTGCGATCCGACCTTGGTTGACGTCAACGTCCACCCCGCGAAATCCGAAGTCCGTTTCCGCGATCCGGCGGTCGTGCGCGGGCTGATTGTCAGCGGTATACGTCACGCCCTCGCAGAAGCGGGGCATCGGTCTTCGACCACGGTCAGCACGGCGACATTGGGTGCGATGACGCCGATGCCGCAGACGGACAAAGCACGGGTTTATCAGATGGACCGCGTGCCGGGACGCTTTACCGCCCAGAATATGACGTTTCAGTCCGGTTTCGCGGATGCACCCGCCGCGCGGATCGATCCGGTTCAGGAAACAGACCAGGCGGTCGCAGACGAATCGCGCCCGCTGGGCGCGGCGCGGGCGCAGCTTCATGAAAACTATATCCTGTCGCAGACCGCCGACGGGCTTGTGATCGTTGACGCGCATGCCGCCCATGAACGGCTGGTCTATGAACGGCTGAAATCGCAGATGGCCGAAACGGGCGTAGCCGCGCAGGCCCTGCTGATCCCCGAGATCGTGGAACTGACCGCCAGCGAGGCAGACCTGCTGTTGTCGCAGGCCGACGCCCTGTCACAACTGGGGCTTGGGATCGAACCGTTTGGCGGCGGCGCTGTCGCGGTGCGTGAAACACCAGCAATACTTGGCACTGTGGATGCGCGCCGCCTGTTGCTTGATGTGCTGGACGAACTGTCGGACGGTGGCGACACCGCCCCGTTGAAAGCGCGGATCGACGCGATCCTGAGCCGCGTCGCCTGTCATGGATCGGTCCGCACCGGTCGCCGCATGTCAGCACCCGAAATGAACGCCCTGCTGCGCGACATGGAAGCGACGCCGCTTTCGGGCCAGTGCAACCACGGGCGTCCGACGTCTGTCACGCTGTCGATGACCGACATCGAACGGCTGTTCGGGCGCACGTGATCCAGATTGGCGACATGGCGATCACGCTGGATGATCCGCGTGTCTGGGCGGCGGCGCTAGCCCTGCTGCTGCTGATCGCGGTGTTCTGTCTGTTGATCGCCACCGTGCGCCGTGCAGGCCGGTCGGGGCAGGCTGTCGACGGGCTGGCGGGGCAGGTCGGGCAGCTGTCGGGTTTCATGCAAACCTTGGCCGAAAATCAGGCACGGCTGGGCGAAAACA
Organism: Loktanella sp. SALINAS62; assembly: GCF_018263905.1. Lineage (GTDB taxonomy): Bacteria > Pseudomonadota > Alphaproteobacteria > Rhodobacterales > Rhodobacteraceae > Loktanella. The sequence continues at coordinate 113,599 of NZ_JAAFZU010000012.1, forward strand.
TCCGGACCGTCGCCGACAGTCAGGCAAATGGACAGGCCCGCGTGATCCAGACCATGGAACGCCGTCTGGCAGAGGTGAACGCGCAGGTGGCGGAACGGCTGTCGGACAATGCGTTAAAATCCGCGCGCAGCCTGTCCGATCTTCAGGAACGGCTAAAGGATACGCTGACTGGCAGTTCTGAAAAATCGACAAAGCAGTTGACCGAATTGCAAGAACGGCTGGCCACCATCGACCGTGCGCAAAGCAATATCGAAAAGCTGTCGGGCGATGTGCTGTCGTTGCAGGATATCCTGTCGAACAAGCAGACGCGCGGGGCATTCGGTGAAATCCAGCTGACCGATATCGTCGGCAAGGCGTTGCCGTCCGACAGCTATACGCTGCAGGCGACACTATCGAACGGCAAACGGGCCGACTGTCTGATCCATCTGCCCAATCCCCCCGGTCCCATCGTCATCGACGCCAAATTCCCGCTGGAAGCCTATGAAGAGCTGACCCGTGCCGACACACGCGCAGCACAGGATGTGGCGCTGAAACAACTGGGGGCCGCCGTGCGCGTCCACATCAAGGCGATTGCCGACAAATACATCATCGAAGGCGAAACCGCCGACGGTGCGATCCTGTTTTTGCCGTCAGAAGCGGTTTACGCCGAACTGCATGCACGCCTGCCTGCCGTCGTGCGCGACGGGTTCGATGCGCGCGTCTGGATCGTGTCACCGACCACCTGCATGGCGACACTTCATACGATGCGCGCGATACTCAAAGACGCGCGGATGCGCGAACAGACCGGTGCAATCCGCAAAAGCCTGAAACAATTGCACCGCGATGTGCAGTTGATCGGGGATCGTGCGGGTAAGCTGGAAACCCATCTGCGGCAAGCGGGCGATGATGTGTCCGGCATTCTGACCGCAGCGACACGGGCCGGAAAACGGGCCGACAGGCTGGACAACTTTGATTTCGAAGAAATCGCGCCGGACGTTCAACCGCCATTGCCCCTTGCGACCGGCGCACGTGATGGACAAGACTGACTGCAACCCGAACAAAGGACCTTGATACATGACATTTCGCCCGACGATCTTGGCCGTTCTGGCGCTTGCCGCCTGTTCCGACCCGATGAATCCCGATCCCCTGTCTGACGGCGTGCGCCAGACCGGCATCGCGTTTAATGAGGCGTTCCGCGACACGCCGCTGGACGACGGGCCGATCAGCATCATCGTGAATGACCCCGACCCGCTGCGGACGCTTCTGACCTATACGCTGTCCCCCTGCCGTAACGGGACAGAGGTATGTGGCGGGTCCGAAACCGGCCCTGTCGCACAGATCGCCGTGATGGACGGCCAGTATGTTGTGGCGAATGCCTATCCGGGGCTGACGTTCTACCTTGACCCGAACGGCGACGGCTTTTTGAAACGTGGAAACACGCTGACGCCGTTGGCGTGGGACTGAACTGCGACGATTTTACCATGCCGGTTCTGCAACCGAATTGCGTTAGGAACCGTGGCTAGATCATCGTAGACCTGACCGGAGACACAATGCCCAAAGACATCCCGACCTTCGGGTCCCGCAAGGTCGCAGTGATCGGTGCCGGAATTTCCGGCATGGGGGCGGCCTATGCGCTGGCCGCCGACCACGATGTGACCTTGTTCGAAGCAGAGCCGCGATTGGGCGGCCACGCCCGCACCCGTCTGGCCGGACCCGATCATGATACCCCCGTCGACACCGGGTTTATCGTGTTCAATCATGCGAACTATCCCCATCTTGTCCGGCTGTTCGCTGATCTGGATGTGCAGACCGTGCCCAGCAACATGAGCTTTGGCGCATCATTCGATGGCGGACGGCTGGAATATGCGCTGCATTCACTCGATGCGCTGTTCGCACAGCGCCGTAATACTGCGAACCCGCGCTTTTTGCGCATGGTGCGCGATATTCTGCATTTCAACAAACACGGGCTGGCCGCAGCGCAGGACACGAAACTGACCGTGGGCGAGCTGATGGCGAAACTGGGTCTGTCGAATTATTTCCGCGACCATTACCTGACGCCGTTTTCCGGCGCGATCTGGTCAACGCCCAAGGAAAAGATAAACGATTTCCCTGCCCATGCCCTGCTGCAGTTCTTTGAAAATCACGCACTGCTGAACACCAACGGCCAGCACCAGTGGTTCACCGTCGCTGGCGGCAGTAAGCAATACGTTGACAAATTACACGCCGCGATGACCCTGCGCGGTGTCAATATCCGTCTGGCCAGCCCCGTGCAGGGCGTGCAGCGCACCGTGACCGGTGCGCAGGTCCGCAGCACCGGGACGGAATGGGAAGATTTCGATGACGTCATCTTTGCCACGCATTCCGACGACACGCTGGCGCTGCTGGCGGATGCCTCTGGTCCTGAACGCAAGGTGCTGGGCGCCGTGCGCTATCAGGGCAACCGCGTCGTGCTGCATTCCGATACGTCGATCATGCCAAAGCGGCGCAAGGTCTGGGCGTCATGGGTCTATACCGAAGATGCGGCCAAACGGTCCGATCAGATCGACCTGACCTACTGGATGAATTCGCTGCAACCCTGGCTGACCGGCCCGGATTACATGGTCACGCTGAACACCACCCGCACCATCCGCGAAGACCTGATCTGGGACGAAACGAACCTGCGGCATCCCGTTTACGACACCGCGGCCCTTGCCGCACAGAAACAGGCGGTCGCGATGAACGGGACGCGGAACACGTGGTTCTGCGGCGCATGGATGCGCAACGGTTTCCACGAAGACGGGCTTGCCAGTGCGATGGACGTGGTCACCGGGCTGAACGCCGCCCGGCCCACGACCCTTGCGGCGGAATGACAGGCATCGAACATATCGCGGGGCAGACCTTTCACGGGCGCAAGGGGGCGGTCAAAAACGCCTTTCGCTATTCCATCGACTACGTGTTGTGCGATGCAGAGGCGGCCTCGCGCGGTCCGGCCTTGTTCGGGCGAAACCGTGCTGGTCTGATGTCGCTGTGGGATACCGACCATGGCGGACAGCCAAAGGTCGGGACCGGCACGCAATGGGTGCGGCAGGTCTTGGCGCAAACGCCGTTGGACGACGTGGGCCGTATCGACCTGCTGGCGCAACCACGCGTGCTGGGTCATGTCTTTAATCCCGTGTCGTTCTGGCTGTGCCATGATGGGGGCGGTGTTCTGCGCGTGATCATAGCAGAGGTCGGCAACACCTTTGGCGACCGGCATTCCTATCTGTGTCACCACGACGATCTGTCACCGATCACAGGCGAAACGACGCTGTCGTCGCGCAAGGTGTTCCACGTTTCGCCGTTCCAGCCCATCGCGGGGGATTACACGTTCCGGTTTGATATCACGCCGGATGCGGTCGATATCCGCATCGACTATGGCCGCGATGCGGGCGGGTTGATCGCCACGCTGTCGGGACCGCGCGCCCCGCTGACCAACCGCCGTATCCTGTGGTCGCTTGTCCGGCGGCCCTTTGGTTCGCGGCGGGTGCTGGCACTGATCCACTGGCAAGCGGTCAAGCTGTGGATCAAGCGCGCAACCTTTCGTCGGTGGACCCCACCGCCCAAGGATGAGGTCAGTCGGTGAACCGACTTCCGGCCTTTGCGCTGTTTGCCGCAGTCATCAATGCGGCAGGGCTGCCGATCTATATTTATGCCCCGAAATATTATGCAGACACCTATGGCGTCAGCCTGACGGCGCTGGGCGCCCTGTTGGCTGCCCTGCGGTTGTTCGACGTGGTGCAGGACCCGCTGCTGGGCTGGATCAGCGAACGGCTGGACCGGGCCAAGGCGTGGGCAGTGACAGGTGGCGCCGTGGTACTGGCGTTGTCGATGCTGGGGCTGTTTGCGGTCGCGCCCCCCATCGCGCCGCTGTGGTGGTTTGGCATAACGATCACGGCACTGTTCAGCGCGTTCAGCTTTCTGACGATCAATTTCTACGCCCAAGGTATCGCCAAGGCCGGTGCCGGCGACGATGGACACGTGCGTCTTGCGGCGTGGCGCGAAACCGGCGCACTGCTGGGAATTTGCGTGGCGGCCATCGCGCCGACGTTGCTGATGGGGCAGGTTTCGTCGCCCTTTGCCGTCTTTGCGCTGGGCTTTGCTGCCATGACCGGGATCGCTGCCCTGTTGATGTGGCCAGAATGGAAAGGCCGCACACAGGCGCAGCCGACCCCGATCCGCACCATTTTGGCCGATGCGATCACCCGCCGTCTGCTGGTGCTGGCGTTGGTCAACGCCACACCGTTGGCGGTGTCGTCCACCCTGTTCTTGTTCTACGTTGACAGCCGCCTGCAAGCGCCGGGCTGGGAAGGCCCGCTGCTGGTTCTGTTCTTTCTTGCGGCAGCACTGTCATCGCCACTGTGGTCCGCTGTCGCGCGCCGATTTGGTGCGAAACGCACGCTGCTGGTGGCGATGGTGCTGGCGGTGCTGTCGTTCGGTTACACACTGACGCTGGGCGCTGGCGATCAGGTGGCGTTTGCCGTGGTCTGCGTGTTGTCGGGTGCGACCATCGGTGCGGATCTGACGCTGCTACCGGCCATGTTTGCACGCCGCATGGCCCGGGTGTCGCCTAACGGTGGGCAGGGGTTCGGACTCTGGAGCCTTGTGAACAAACTGACGCTGGCCTTTGCCGCAGCGGTGCTTTTGCCGCTGCTGGAACAGGCGGGGTTCCGGTCCGGTGCCGACAATCCGGCGCAGGCGCTTGATCTGCTGACATGGCTTTACGCCGGTGTGCCGTGCGGGTTGAAATTACTGGCAATCGTGCTTTTGACGCGGCTCTCGCTTGAGGAGCCGGCACGCGACCCTATCTGACGGTAATCACATAGGAGAACGGGCATGAGCGACTGGCAAGGCAAACGGTATTGGTTGATCGGTGCATCCGAAGGGTTGGGCCGTGCGCTTGCACACCAATTGTCCAAGGTCGGGGCCGAAGTGATCGTCTCTGCCCGCAGTGAAGACCGGTTGAAAGCGCTTGTCGACGAACTGCCGGGCAAGGCCAGTTTTCAGACCGTCGATGTGTCCGATATCGCGTCTGTCAAAGATGCCTATGCCGCTGTCGGTAAGATCGACGGCATGGTCTATCTGGCCGGTGCCTATTGGCCGATGCCCGCAACCGAATGGGATCAGGACAAGGCCGACACGATGGCGGTTGTAAACTATCTGGGCGCGCAACGCTGTGTCGGGGCCGTCATTGGTGACATGGTCGCGCGGGACGGTGGGCACATCTTGCTAACGTCGTCGCTGACTGCCTATCGCGGGCTGCCGGGGTCCATCGGTTATACCGCGTCCAAGGCCGCGATCCTGTCGCTGGCGGAATGTCTATACGCCGACTTGCGTAAAACGGGCGTCAAGGTGCAGGTCGCAAACCCCGGTTTCATCAAGACGCGTTTGACCGACAAGAACGATTTCAACATGCCGCAGATCATGGAACCCGAAGACGCCGCACGCGAAATGTTCGAATTGATGGACAGCGACAATTTCAAAAAGACGTTTCCCCGTGCGCTGGGGTCGCTGTTCCGTGTGGGTCAATTCCTGCCGGACGCGCTGTATTACCGGATTTTCGGACGCTGACCGCGATTACGTGATTGCGCGGTCGAACATGGCGCGGGCGCGCAACCAGACATCGCCATCGGGCAGCGTCAGCAGATGCGGCAAAAGCTGATCGGCAAAATCCTGACTGCTTTCCAGCGGCATCAGTGATGGCAGGTTGTCGATCGCCGTCACGTCCAGCGGTGGCGCCGCGTGGACGCGAAACGCAGGTGTGTCCCAGCTTGTGACGCGGTCATAGACCTTGATCGGGGAAAAATCGCTGTCTGGATCGCAGGCAATATCCCCGACGACTGACAGACGCCTGTCTGCGGATTTCGCGCTGGCGGGGACGAACACGGGCGTTCCGGGCCGGGCAAGGATGCAGTTCAGGAACAGCTCATGCGCCATGATTTCCGGGAATGGTCCGCCATGGGCGGTTTCGTCCACGTCCCATAGGGTGGTGGCGACGCCCATTTCGCGGCACAGATCGGCGGCCCCGGTGCCGACGCGGCCCTTGGCCCCGATGATCAGCGCGGTCGGGCGCTGGGTGCCCAATTGCACCAGATCAGCCTGCAAATCCGCCAGCAGATGCGCTGCTGACGGCACTGCGCGCACGGGTCCGGCGATGCCGCCACGCTGCTGCGCGATCCAGCATATCAGGGACACGGCGGCCCCCGCGTAGCCAGCCCAATAGCCGAATGCCGCGACCCGGCGGCCCTGTTCGTCGGTCAGATATTCCAGATCCAGCAAGCTCCCGCCGCCCGCATGGAACCGGTCCAGCAGGCGCCGCCCGTCGGGTTGCCCTTTGTAGGCGTGACCGAACATGATGTGCCGGTGTCGCAGCGGCGTGCGGTCGTCCGCCAATTCCTTCAGCCCGAAAACAATCGCATCTTCGGGCGCATTGACCCAGCTTTCAGCGGGCGCGATGGCCGCCCCGGTGCGGGCATAATCCGCAATCGGGACGCTGCGCTGCGCCGACTCCTCGACCGTGACGGCAAAGCCCGCTTTTAGCAGGGCGGTCACGCCTTCTGGCATGATGCCGACGCGCTGTTCATGTGCGCGTTGTTCGGCCCTGACCCAAAGATGCGTCATATCCGGCCTTTCAGTAAAACGTCTTGCGGTCGGCGCGATCAGCCGAATCCAGATGCGGTGTGCCGTTGAAGCTGACCAGCAGCGGCCCGTGATCGGTCACGTGGATACGATGGACCGAAGTGTTGAAAATCGGCAGCGCCACCCGCGCCATCTGCGGAATATCCAGACCCAGAATATCGGAAATCGCCTGTGCGATGATCCCGCCGGAACTGACGCACAGCACCCGTTTACCCGGCTGTGCGGCCATTGCCATGACATCGCGCACCCGGTCGGTAAACGCGGCATAGCTTTCGGCCCCGCCGATTTCACCCTGCCGCCATGCGGTCAGGGTAGCAGGAAAGTGGGTGACGAAATCGGTTGGATCATGCGCACCGCTGCCATGCACGCGGGTCATTTCATCGCTCAGGTCGTAATAGGCGATTTCGTTCAGGCGCGCGTCGCGGTCGGCGTCGGGATAGCCAAGGTTCGTCAGCGTTTCGCGCTGACGGCGCAGGGTGCCGGATAAAACCACGTCATAGGCCCGGTCGTGCGCGCGCATCCATTCGCCCAGCCACTGGGCCTGACGGTGCCCCAGTTCGGACAGGCGGTCATACTCTGCCTCTGTCGTTGCTGCGGAATTGGCCTGCCCGTGACGGACCAGCGTGATTTCGCCCATGATGGTCTCCCTTTTTATCCGCACCGGGGTAGTCGGGTGCGCTGGAATTGGCAACGCCACGGTGCGCCGGGGGACGCTTGTTTACAGATTCTTCATGTGGGATGAGACATCACGCAGGCAAAGATGGGAACCACGCATGGAAGCGGCGCAAATTTTGCGGGATGTTTTTGGCTTTGACGGTTTTCGTCCGGGCCAAGAAGAAATCGTGGACGCGGTCGCGGCGGGTCGCAACACGCTGGCGATCATGCCCACGGGGGGCGGCAAATCGCTGTGTTTCCAGCTGCCCGCGCTGGTCCGGGGTGGTGTGACGGTGGTGATTTCGCCGCTGATTGCCCTGATGCGCGATCAGGTGCGTGGATTGCGCGAAGCTGGGGTTGCCGCCGGTGCACTGACATCGGGCAACACGGACGCGGAAACCGATGCGGTCTGGGCCGGGCTGACCGATGGCACGCTGAAACTGCTTTATATGGCGCCCGAACGGCTGGCGTCGTTCGGCACCCAGCGGATGCTGCAAGAGGCCGGGGTCAGCCTGATCGCCGTGGACGAAGCGCATTGCGTCAGCCAGTGGGGCCACGATTTTCGCCCCGATTACCTGCGGATCGGTGAATTGCGCCGTGCGCTGGACGTGCCGCTGGCCGCGTTCACTGCAACGGCGGATGCCGAAACGCAGGCCGAGATCGTGCAAAAGCTGTTCGACGGCGTGCAGCCGGATACGTTCCTGCGCGGGTTCGATCGTCCGAACATCCATCTCGCCTTTGCGGTCAAAGACAGTCCGCGTGCGCAGATCATGGGATTTGCAGCCGCGCGCAAGGGGCAATCCGGCATCGTCTATTGCGGCACACGGGCCAAGACAGAAACGCTGGCACAGGCGCTGTCGCAGGCCGGACATTCCGCCTGCGCCTATCACGGCGGCATGGAAGCAGAGCCGCGGCGCGACATCGAACGCCGTTTCCAGCAAGAGGACGGGTTGATCGTCTGCGCGACCATCGCGTTTGGCATGGGGATCGACAAACCCGATATCCGCTGGGTCGCCCATGCCGATCTGCCGAAATCCATCGAAAACTATTATCAGGAAATTGGCCGTGCCGGCCGCGATGGTGCACCTGCCGAAACCCTGACGCTTTACGGTGCCGAGGACGTGCGGTTTCGCCGCCAGCAAATCGACGAAGGACTCGCACCGCCCGAACGGCGGACTGCCGATCATGGGCGGCTGAACGCGCTGCTTGGTCTGGCAGAGGCACAGGCCTGCCGTCGTCAGAATTTGCTGCGCTACTTTGGTGAAGATCCCGCGCCCTGCGGCAACTGCGATCTGTGCAATACCCCGCCGGAAACGTTCGACGCGACGACCCCGGTGCGGATGGCGTTGTCGGCGGCGCTGCGCACGGTTGAATCCTTTGGCGCGGGGCATCTGATCGACATCGTCATGGGGGCCGATACCGCCAAGATCCGTGAACGCGGCCACGACAAATTGCCGACCTTTGGCGTTGGCAAATCGTTTTCAAAACGGCAATGGCAGGCGATTTTTCGGCAGATGATGGGGCTGGACCTGTTCCGCCCCGATGCTGCCCGTCACGGCGCGCTGCGGATGACCGATGCGGCCCTGCCGATCCTGCGCGGAGAAGCGTCGCTGACCCTGCGCAAGGATACCGTGCAATCCGCGAAATTCAGTCCCGCCGTCCGCCAGATGGTCAGCGAAGACGACGCGCCGCTTCTGTCGGCGCTCAAAGCCAAACGGCGCGCATTGGCCGAAGCGGCAGGCGGCCCGGCCTATATCATCTTTAACGACAAGACCCTGATCGAGATGGCGGAAACGAAACCGCAGACAATGGACCAGATGGCCCGGATTGGCGGCGTCGGCGCCACGAAACTGGAAAAATACGGACGCGCTTTTCTGGAAGTGATCGCAGGCGCGGTGGAAGAGATTCATCCCGCCCGCATGAAGCTGGCAGGTCGGCTAGAAGGCGAAACCTATGACCGGCTGATGGCAGCACAGGCCGATCTGGCGCGGGGACCGGGCGGCACGGATAAACCGATGTCCTGTTCCGCAAGCCAATTGGCAAAGGTTGCGCGCCTGCGCAACGCTGACGAACAAGCCGTGGCGCGCATCATTGGCGACCGTCATTCCGAACGGTTTGCCGATGCCTTTCTGATGATCCTGAACGATGGATAACACGCACCCGACCTGCGGCGTCGCGGCGGGTGGCGCACGTCAGGCAGCGTGCTACAAATGCATCAAGACTGACCGGAGGCCCCATGCTTGTCACCATTTCGCCCGCTAAATCCCTGAACCTCGACCCTGTGGGTGTTACGCCCACGGAACCCGCATTTCAGGCTGATGCGGTGCGTTTGGCGAAAACCATGCGCGGCCAGACCTTGGGCGATCTCAAAAAACTGATGTCGATTTCCGACGATCTGGCGCGGCTGAACCGCGACCGGTTCAAGTCGTTTTCAGATGAACCCGCCCCGGATGCGGTAAAGCCCGCCGCATTGGCATTTGACGGCGATACCTATCAGGGGTTGGAAGCCCGGACACTGTCAGACGATGATTTGGCGTTTGCGCAGGACCGGCTTTGCATTCTGTCGGGGCTTTACGGCATCCTGCGTCCGCTGGATGCGATCCAGCCTTACCGTCTGGAAATGGGCAGCCGTCTGAAAACCCGGCGTGGCGCGTCGCTTTATGACTACTGGGGCGACACGCTGGCCCACGCGCTGAACGCGCAGGCTGCGGCCCAAGGGGCGGACACGCTGCTGAATTGCGCCAGTCAGGAATACTTTGCCGCCGCCGACCGGCCTGCGTTGAAACTGCGGATTGTCACCCCCCGCTTTCTGGAAGTGAAGGACGGTCGCGCGCGCATCGTCAGCTTTTTCGCCAAACGTGCACGCGGGGCGCTGGCGCGGTTCGTGATCGAAAACCGGATCACCGATGTCGACGGGGTCAAGGATTTCGTGGCGGGCGGCTATGCCTTTGATCCTGACCAGTCTGACGGCGACACCTGGGCCTTTGTCCGGCCCTATCCGGAAACCTGAAAGCGTCGTAAACAAAGCGGTCACAGCCGCTTTGGTCGGGTGACGCAGCACCGGAACGGCGCTATGTCTGTGCCAAGTCCGAAGGAGCGCGCCATGACCGATACGATCAGCTTTACCCTTGACGGCAAGTCTGTGCAGGCACAGCCCGGCCAGACCATATGGGAAGTCGCAAACGGTCAGGGGCTGGTCATTCCGCACCTGTGTTTCAAAGACGCCGCCAGCTATCGCCCCGATGGCAACTGTCGCGTCTGCATGGTCGCCGTCGAAGGCGAACGCAATCTGGTGGCGTCCTGCCTGCGGACCCCGACCGACGGGATGGTGGTGACCACAGACCAGCCCCGCGAACGGCAGGCCCGCAAGATGGTGATGGAACTGCTGGTGGCGGATCATCCCGATCACGACCGCGCACACGATAAATCCAGCCATATGCGCGACATGGCTGATCTGACCGGTGTGACCACATCGCGTTTTCCGGCAAAACGCCCCGATCACGTGCCGCTGCTGGACGACAGCCATGTCGCGATGCGCGTGAATTTGGACGCCTGCATCCAGTGCAATCTGTGCGTCCGCGCCTGCCGCGAAGTGCAGGTCAACGACGTGATCGGCATGGCCCACCGGGGGCATGACGCCTATCCGGTGTTCGACATGGCCGACCCGATGGGTGCATCGACCTGTGTGGCTTGTGGCGAATGCGTGCAGGCCTGCCCGACCGGCGCCCTGATGGAAGCCAGCGTGCTGGACGCCGACCAGATCGGTGACAGCAAGGATTTTGACGAAGAGGTCGCCAGCGTCTGCCCGTTCTGCGGTGTCGGCTGCCAGATCAGCCTGAAGGTCAAGGACGGCAAGATCAAATATGTGGATGGGCTGGACGGCCCTGCCAATGAAAACCGGCTGTGCGTCAAGGGGCGGTTCGGGTTCGATTACATCGATCACCCGCACCGTCTGACCAAACCGCTGATCCGGCGCGACGATGCCCCCGCAAAGGGGCTGAACGTCGATCCCGGCAACTACCTTGACGTGTTCCGCGAAGTGACCTGGGACGAAGCGATGACCCGCGCTGCCAAGGGGCTGACCGACCTGCGTGATACCGTGGGTGGCGAGTCCGTCGCCGGGTTCGGGTCCGCCAAATGCACCAACGAAGAAGCGTATCTGTTCCAGAAGCTGATCCGCGAAGGGTTCGGCCATAACAACGTCGATCACTGTACGCGTCTGTGCCACGCGTCCTCTGTTGCGGCGCTGATGGAAAACGTTGGCTCAGGCGCCGTTACGGCGACATTCAACGAAATCGAAAACGCCGATGTGGCAATCGTGATCGGGGCCAATCCGATTGAAAACCACCCTGTCGCCGCGACCTATTTCAAGCAATTTGCCAAACGCGGCGGCAAGCTGATCGTCATGGATCCGCGCGGTCAGGCGCTGAAACGGCATGCGTCGCACATGCTGCAATTCAAGCCGGGCACAGATGTCGCCATGCTGAACGCGATCTGCAACGTGATCGTCGAAGAACAGCTGTTCGATCAACAATACATCGAAGGCTATACTGAAAACTGGGATATCGAGCGTGAACACCTGCGCCGTTTCACCCCTGAAAAGATGGCTGACGTCTGCGGGATCGACGCCGACATGCTGCGCGACGTGGCCCGCACCTTTGCCGGTGCGCAGTCCGCGATGATCTTTTGGGGGATGGGGGTCAGCCAGCACACCTATGGCACCGACAATTCGCGCTGCCTGATCTCTTTGGCGCTGATGACGGGGCAGATCGGGCGTCCGGGCACAGGGCTGCATCCGCTGCGCGGTCAGAACAACGTGCAGGGTGCATCCGATGCAGGGTTGGTGCCGATGTATCTGCCAGACTACCAATCCGTCACCGAAGCAGAGATCCGCCGCAATTTCCAACACGTCTGGGGCAGCGATAATCTCAACCCCCAGCGCGGTCTGACCGTGACCGAAATTCTGGACGCCGTGCATCACGGCAAGATCAAGGGCATGTTCATTCAGGGCGAAAACCCCGCCATGTCTGACCCGGATCTGGATCATGCCCGCGATGCGCTGGCAAAATTGCAGCATCTGGTCGTGCAGGATATCTTTTTGACTGAAACCGCGAATTTTGCCGACGTGATCCTGCCCGCGTCAGCCTTTGCCGAAAAGACCGGGACGGTGACCAACACCAATCGTCAGGTGCAAATGGGCCGTCCTGCTGTCCCACCGCCGGGTGATGCCCGCGAAGACTGGGCGATCTTGATTGATCTGGGCCGTCGCATCGGGCTGAACTGGACCTACGCACATCCGCGTGACGTGTTCGCGGAAATGACGCGTGTCATGGGTTCACTGCAGAACATCACATGGGAGAGGCTGGAGCGTGAAGCGGTGACCTATCCCGTCCACGGTCCCGACCAACCCGGAGAGCCGATCATGTTTGCCGATGGTTTCCCCCGCAGTAACGGTCGGGCGAAATTCACCCCGGCAGAAGTGATCGCCCCTGACGAGACGCCCGACGCCGCATATCCGATGGTTTTGACCACCGGTCGGCAGCTGGAACATTGGCACACCGGGTCAATGACCCGCCGGGCCACGGTGCTGGACGCCGTGGAACCGCAGGCGAATTGTTCGATTCATCCCCATACCCTGCGCGACATGGGCGTGGCCCCCGGCGGGCAGGTCAGGCTGACGACCCGCCGCGGCAGCGTCACCCTGATGGCGCGGGCCGACCGTTCCGTCGCTCACGATATGGTGTTCCTGCCCTTTGCCTATGTTGAAGCGGCTGCAAATATCCTGACGAATCCGGCAATTGACCCCGTCGGCAAGATTCCGGAATTCAAATATGCTGCTGTGCGAGTTGAAAAAGCACCAGAGGATATATTCGTGGCGGAATAGCAGTTGCGTTGGTTCCATCACAAAACAGTAATCAGGCCATTTTTTTCAGACACATGGGCGTGATAATTTCAAGTAACTGAAATTGTTTAACTAAATTTATAGCTTCGGAGTCTGTGTCGCGATTCTGCTACAGTTTAACTACTGGACCTTTGAATCATGGCGCAAGCTATCGAACTTTTCCCGGTCATGGGCATTTAACCCCCACACCGCACAGTGCGGAGACTAAAGGGAAAGTAACAATGAAAACTCTGAACATTTTCGTAGCTGCCGCGACTGCCTCGATGATCGCTGGTGCCGCTGCCGCACAAACAACCGTCTTCAGCAACGAAGACGCCGCCGTGGATGCCGTCGATGACCTGCAAGAGCAGATCGCCGAAGACGCAGAGCGTGACATCGGCCGTTTCGGCAACGAAGGCCGTCTGGTCGGATCCTACGGTTCTGTTGCATTCCGCGCGACGGCCAACAGCAACGACGACGATGACAATTCCAATGTCGGCGTTGGCCTGCGTTACGGCACGTTTGACGGCGTGAACGGTATCGATGTGTCGGCAAAGTATGACTACGCAGCCGATAACGGCGATGAAACAACCAACCGCCTGCTGGCCGGTGCCGACTATCGCCGCGATCTGTCCGGTGCGTTCTTTGCCTACGGTAAGCTGGACGTCCTGCTGGATTCTGCTGTGACCGAGCCCGATTCGTATGAAACCGACATCTTTGCCGGTGTTGGCTTGGGCTACCGTATTCTGAATGACGCCACGTCGCAGTGGTCCGTGCAGGCAGGCCCCGGCTACCGCTATGCAGAGCAGGTCAACGGTGTTGATGTCGACGAAGTCGCAGCATCCGTGTCGTCGAACTACTACCGCTCGCTGTCGGCAACGTCCTACCTGACCAACGACACCGACATCATCTATTCGGACATCAGCACGCAGGTTCAGAACGAACTGGCGCTGAACGTATCGATGACAAACGCGCTGGCGCTGCGCACGTCGCTGACCACGATCTACAACGACAATTCGGACGACAGCTTCTCTGATGCGAACAACACCTTGGGTGTGTCGGTCGTTTACAACTTCAACTGATACCCTTCGGATTGCATTCCCGAATACTGTCAGTGAAGACGGGCGGTGGCGTAAGCCACCGCCCTTTTTCGTGGTTGATGCCTACGAATTGAACAAGCGTTCAAAAAAAACATTTGACCGCGCAGCAGGTTCTTATCCAAGATGATCCCAAGGGCGTGCTTGAGGAGGTGCAGCCCCCGTGAAGGCCGCAAGGCCCGATCCCATGGAGGGCCATCTTGATGAACACCGCCGACCTGGGCCGTGATGTCCGATCAGTGCCGCATTTGCTGGCGCGCAACGTGGCGCGTCACGGCGGCAAGCCAGCGTATCGCGAAAAGGAATTCGGCATCTGGCAAAGCTGGACCTGGGCCGAAGCCGCGCGCGAAATCGACGCGTTTGCGTTGGGTCTGCTGGAACTTGGTGCTGAAGTGGGGGACCACATCGCAATCACCGGGCGGAATCGTCCGTCCCTGTATTGGGCGATGGTCGCGGCGCAAAAGATCGGCTGCGTGCCTGTGCCATTGTATCAAGACGCCGCTGTCGAAGAAATCGCCTATGCGCTGGACCATTCCGGCGCGCGCTTTGCGGTCGTGGGCGATCAGGAAATGGTCGACAAACTGATCGACGCGCAAGCCGAAGGCGCGTCGCTGCACCATGTCATCTATCTGGACGGGCGCGGCCTGCGCCGTTACGACCACAGCGCGATGAGCAGCTTTGCCGACGTGCAGGACCGGGGGCGGGCCAGTGACCGGCGCGCCGACATGGACGCACTGACAGATGCGCGGACGTTGGACGATACCTGCGTCATGCTTTACACCTCTGGCACGACGGGTCGGCCAAAGGGCGTGGTGCTGTCCAACCGTAACGTGATCGCGACGTCAAAGAATTCCGCCGAATTCGATGCGCTGCGCGCCGGCGACGAGGTGCTGGCCTACCTGCCGATGGCATGGGTCGGTGATTTTATCTTTTCCATCGGTCAGGCGATGTGGACCGGGTTTTGCGTCAACTGCCCCGAAAGCCCGGACACCATGCTGACCGATCTGCGTGAAATCGGGCCAACCTATTTCTTTGCCCCGCCGCGCGTGTTCGAAACCCAGCTGACCACCGTGATGATCCGCATGGAAGACGCGGGCCGGATCAAAAAATGGATGTTCGATCATTTCATGGCGCATGCCCGCCGCGTCGGCCCCGATTTGCTGGATGGCAAATCTGTCGGCCTGTTTGACCGGCTGCGTTACCGGTTGGGCGACATGCTGGTTTACGGTCCGCTGAAAAATACGCTGGGCCTGTCGCGGGTGCGCGTGGGCTACACCGCCGGGGAAGCAATCGGGCCAGAGATCTTCGATTTCTACCGTTCGCTGGGTATCAACCTCAAACAGCTTTACGGCCAGACCGAAGCAACCGTTTTCATCACGCAGCAACCCGACGGTCAGGTGCGGTCCGACACGGTCGGCGTGCCGTCCCCCGGCGTAGAGCTGCGGATCGACGATAACGGAGAGGTGTTCTACCGCTCTCCCGGCACGTTTGTGTCGTATTACAAGAACCCCGAAAGTACCGCGTCGACCAAGGACCCCGAGGGCTGGGTTGCGACAGGTGACGCCGGTTTCATCGAAGACGGCACCGGACATCTGCGGATCATCGACCGCGCCAAGGACGTCGGCAAAATGGCGGACGGTGCGATGTTCGCGCCGAAATACGTCGAAAACAAACTGAAGTTCTATCCCAACATTCTGGAAGCGGTCGTCTTTGGCGCGGGCCGCGACCGGTGTGTCGCCTTTATCAACATTGACCTGAACGCCGTTGGCAACTGGGCCGAACGCAACAACATCGCCTATTCGTCCTATCAGGAATTGTCGCAGCACCCGCGGGTGTTGATGCAGATCGAGGAACACGTGAACGCCGTCAACGCCAGCGTTGCCGAAGACCCGATGCTGGCCGCCTGCCAGATCCACCGGTTCCTTGTGCTGCACAAGGAACTGGACGCGGACGACGGTGAAATGACCCGCACGCGCAAGGTGCGCCGCGCGGTCGTGGGCCAAAAATTCGATGACCTTGTCACGGCTCTCTATGACGGGTCATCGACCGTCTATACCGAAACAGAAGTGACCTACGAAGATGGCCGCAAGGGCAAGCTGAAGGCGACGCTGGATATCCGCGACGCCCGCGTCATACCGGTCACAGCCCCCCGGATGGAGGCAGCGGAATGACGATACGACGCTGTTTTCGCTGCGCGAAAAAACGCCCCGCCCGCCATCCCGCAGGAGAACGCGCATGAAGGATATCGCAGACAGCCATGTCACCGCAGATGGCCGGACCATCGGCGGCGTCCTGATGGATATGCGCGGGATCACGCTGCGCTTTGGCGGTGTAGAAGCGATCAAGGACATCAGCTTTGACATCCGCGAAGGCGAAATTCGCGCCATCATCGGCCCGAACGGTGCCGGCAAGTCATCCATGCTGAACGTGATTTCCGGTTTCTATAACCCGCAAGAGGGCGAAGTCTGGTTCCGTGGCGAAAAACGCCCACCGATGAAACCATATCAGGTGGCGCGTCTGGGCATCGCGCGGACGTTCCAGAACATCGCCCTGTTCGAAGGCATGAGCGTTCTGGACAACATCATGACCGGGCGCCTGACACACATGAAGGCGGGCATGCTGGCGCAGGCGATCTGGACGGGCAAGGCCGAGCGGGAAGAGACCGAAAACCGTGAAGCCGTGGAACGGATCATCGACTTTCTGGAAATTCAGGCGATCCGCAAAACGCCCGTCAGCCGTCTGCCCTATGGTCTGAAAAAGCGGGTCGAACTGGCACGCGCGCTTGCCGCCGAACCCAAGCTGTTGCTGCTGGATGAACCCATGGCCGGCATGAACGTCGAGGAGAAAGAGGATATGAGCCGTTATATTCTTGATGTGAATGATGAATTCGGCACGACTGTCGCGCTGATCGAACACGACATGGGCGTTGTGATGGATATTTCCGACCGGGTGGTCGTCATGGATTATGGCCGCAAGATCGGTGACGGCACCCCGTCAGAGGTCCGCAATAATCAGGACGTCATCGACGCCTATCTGGGGGTCGCCCATGACTAAGGAGCACACCAATGTCCGCTGATTTCCTGTATGGGGTCGAGGTTTTGATCAACGGCCTGATGGCAGGCGTGCTTTACGCGCTGGTGGCGCTGGGGTTCGTGCTGATCTTCAAGGCGTCAGGCATCTTCAACTATGCCCAAGGTGTAATGGCGCTGTTCGCTGCGCTGACACTGGTGGGGGTGATGGAAGGGCAGGTGCCGTTCAGCCATCTGATAAACGCGACATTCGGCACCAACATCCACCACTTTGGTTGGACCGTACCAGCGTTCCTTGGGATATTGATAACCTTGGCACTGATGGTCGTGTTCGCATGGGCGGTGCATACGTTCGTGTTCCGGCATCTGGTTGGACAGGAACCGATCATCCTGTTCATGGCGACCATCGGGCTGGCCTATTTTCTTGAAGGTGTCGGTGACCTGATGTGGGGGTCAGATATCAAGACGCTGGATGTCGGTTTGCCGCAGGGTGGATCGATGTTTGTCGAAAACCTGACCGTGGGTCTGGGTGGCGAGGATTTCTACGGCTTCTTCATCGACAAACTGGACATGGTCGCCACGCTGGTGGCCATCGTGCTGGTGGGGGCGCTGATCGCGTTTGCCCAGTATACAAAGCAGGGCCGTGCGATGCGCGCGGTGGCGGACGATCATCAGGCCGCGCTGTCGGTCGGAATTTCGCTGAACTACATCTGGGTATTGGTCTGGTCGCTGGCGGGCATGGTTGCGCTGGTCGCAGGTATCATGTGGGGCGCGAAATCCGGCGTTCAGTTTTCACTGTCGCTCATCGCGCTCAAGGCGCTGCCTGTTCTGATGCTGGGGGGCTTTACATCTATTCCCGGTGCCATTGTCGGCGGGCTGATTATCGGGGTCGGGGAAAAGCTGTTTGAATACATCGTGGGGCCGATGATCGGCGGGGCGACAGAGACATGGTTTGCCTATGTGCTTGCGCTGATTTTCCTGGTGTTCCGCCCGCAAGGCCTGTTCGGGGAGAAGATCATTGAAAGGGTTTAGCACGATCAAAACCGCCAAAAGCGGTCTGATCATCGCATGTCTGGGTGCGATAAGCTGCGCGGTTTTTGCTGTGCTGGCCATTCAGGAACAATCGCTGTTGCTGCTGACGGGTGCCGCCGCAGGCGCATTCTACGGCAAGGTCGGTTTCCTGCGTTACAAAGAGGGCGACTGAATGCTGTATCGTGAAGCCGGCGATTTCAAGACGACTTACAAGGCGGACAGCCAGACCTTTCCCATCGCGTTCGACCGGTGGCGGTATTGGGCGGTGCTGGCGGTTGCATGGCTGGTCATCCCGTTTTTCATCAATGATTACTGGGCCAACGCCATTCTGGTGCCGTTCCTGATCTATGCGATCGCGGCCATCGGATTGAACATCCTGACGGGCTATTGCGGTCAGGTCAGTCTGGGCACGGGCGGGTTCATGGCGGTGGGGGCCTACGCCGTTTACAAACTGATGACGGTTTTCCCGGATGTGTCGATGCTGGTGCATATCGTGCTGGCAGGCGCGATCACGGCTGTCGTCGGCGCGCTGTTCGGTCTGCCGTCACTGCGGATCAAGGGGTTCTATCTGGCGGTGGCGACACTGGCGGCGCAGTTCTTTCTGGTCTGGTTGTTCAACAAGGTGCCGTGGTTTTACAACTATTCAGCATCTGGTCAGATCAGCGCGCCGGAGCGGTTTGTGTTTGGACAGGCCGTCACGGGGGCAAATACCGCACCTGCTGCGCAATACCTGATCTGCCTGCTGTTCGTGACGATCTGCGCGATCCTGGCCCGAAACCTGACGCGCGGCACGATTGGGCGGTCGTGGATGGCGATCCGTGACATGGATATCGCGGCGGAAATCATCGGTGTTGATCCGCTCAAGGCAAAACTGACCGCGTTTGCCGTGTCGTCGTTCTTTATCGGCATTTCCGGCGCGCTGTTCTTTGCCGTCTATCTGGGTGCTGTGGAGGTGGGCGAGGCGTTCGGCATCAACAAGTCGTTCCTTGTGCTGTTCATGTGCATCATCGGTGGGCTTGGCAGTATCTTTGGCAGCTTTGCTGGGGCGGCGTTCCTTGTGTTGCTGCCTGTCGCACTCAAGGTGCTGGGGGCCGATGTGCTGGGCTGGCCGACGCAGATCGTCAGCCACCTGCAACTGGTGTTCGTGGGCGGGCTGATCATGTTTTTCCTGATCAAGGAACCGCACGGATTGGCGCAGCTTTGGCGTCTGACAAAGGAAAAACTGCGGCTTTGGCCGTTTCCATATTAGGTGCGCTGCGAGGAGGCAGCCCACTTGACCATCGACCGGGGAACACCCCGGCGCATCACCACTGGGAGGAAAACCATGAAAACTTCGACTTTTACGGCAGCGGCGATTGCCGGCCTGTTGGCTGGCAGCGCGGCGACGGCAGACCTTGTCATTCCTGATCTGTCCTATCGCACGGGCCCCTATGCCGCAGGCGGCATCCCGTTTTCGGACGGCTATCAGGATTATTTCAACCTGTTGAACGCCCGTGACGGCGGGATCGGCGGCGAACCGGTGCGCATTATCGAATGCGAAACCGGCTACAACACCGAAAAAGGTGTGGAATGTTACGAATCGACCAAGGGCGAAGGCGCGCTGGTCTATCAACCGCTGTCCACGGGCATCACGTACCAGTTGATCCCCAAAGCGACTGCCGATGGCATTCCGCTGCACACCATGGGTTACGGCCGGACGTCGGCCGCCGATGGTGAAGTGTTCAACTGGGTATTCAACTACCCCGCGAACTATTGGGATGCGGCATCGGTCGCGGTGAACTACCTGATTGACGAAAACGCCGGTGATCTGTCGGGCAAGACCATCGCACTGGTCTATCATGACAGCGCCTATGGCGCGGAACCGATCCGCACGCTGGAAGAACTGTCTGCAAAGCACGGCTTTGACCTAAGCCTGTTTCCCGTCACACCGCCGGGACAGGAACAGAAATCGACATGGCTGCAAATCCGCCGCGAACGTCCCGATTACGTCGTGATGTGGGGTTGGGGTGTGATGAACCAGGTCGCGATTCAGGAAGCGGCCAACATCAGCTTTCCAATGGAAAACTTCATCGGCAACTGGTGGGCCGGGGCGGAACATGACGTGACACCGGCAGGTGCGGCGGCAGACGGATACAAGTCGCTGAACATGAACCGGGTGCAGGATTACCCCGTGCTGGACGAAATCCAAAGCCTTGTCGTCGATGCAGGAAACGCCGCGGGTGACGGCAACAATCTGGGCAAGGTGCTGTATGTACGTGGCATGTATGCCGCCATGCTGGCCGCCGAAGCGATTGCAAAAGCGCAGGAAATCCACGGTGTATCCGACATCACCGCAGCCCAGATGCGTGAAGGCATGGAAGCGCTTGAACTGACAGAAGCGCGGATGGCCGAACTGGGCATGGCGGGCATCGGGCCAGAGTTTTCGGTATCGTGTGAAGACCACGGTGGATCGGGCGGTGGTCTGGTCCAGCAGTGGAACGCATCGGAAGGCGTCTTTGTCCCGCTGACCGACTTTATCGCGCCCGACGACGAAGTCATCACGGCGCTGGTGGCCGAAGATGCTGCAGCCTTTGCTGCGGAAAACAACATCACGCCGGGCTGCATGTAAGCCGCGTGTTCGGGCGGCCCGTTCCGGGCCGCCCGATTTATGAGTATTTTTGGCAAGATGATGCAGGGGCGCACCATGCTGGACACGACCGACACCGCGACAGAGACCCTGTTAGAGGTCAACAACATCGAGGTGATCTACAATCATGTGATCCTTGTGCTGAAAGGTGTGTCCCTGAAGGTGCCAAAGGGCGGCATCACGGCACTGCTGGGTGGCAACGGTGCGGGTAAAACCACAACGCTGAAGGCGATATCCAACCTGCTGCAATCCGAACGCGGCGAAGTGACCAAAGGGTCGATCCTGTATCGCGGTGACCGGGTGCAGGATCTGACGCCGACCGATCTGGTAAAGCGTGGCGTCATTCAGGTGATGGAAGGTCGGCACTGTTTTGAACATCTGACCATCGAAGAAAACCTGATGACCGGTGCCTATACGCGCCGCGATGGTTCGGGTGCTGTCAGTGCCGACCTGGAGTTGGTTTATAATTACTTTCCGCGCCTGCGGGAACGGCGTCGCAGTCAGGCTGGCTATACCTCTGGCGGGGAACAGCAGATGTGCGCGATTGGCCGCGCCTTGATGTCACGGCCCGAAACAATCCTGCTGGATGAACCGTCGATGGGGCTGGCACCGCAACTGGTCGAGGAAATCTTTGGTATCGTCAAAGATCTGAATGAACGTGAAGGTGTGTCGTTTCTGTTGGCCGAACAGAACACCAACGTGGCGCTGCGGTTCGCGCATCATGGCTATATCCTTGAATCCGGCCGTGTCGTCATGGAAGGGCCCGCGCGGGAATTGCGCGAAAACCCTGACGTAAAAGAATTCTATCTGGGCATGTCGGACGAAGGCCGCAAAAGCTTTCGTGATGTGCGCAGCTATCGGCGTCGCAAGCGGTGGCTTGCCTGAGTGCGGTCAATTATTGCTTTGCTTAAATGGTTTTAGAAACTTTATTCCGGCATTCGCATTCTCCCTGCAGGTGACAGCAACGGCTGTCCGCAACCTGAAAGGGAATGAAACTATGAAAACGATGACCATTCTAAGCGGTGCAAGCGCCATCGCTATGTCCTGCGCCGCAGCACCCGCATTTGCGGCGGCCCATACCGGCAACGCCATGATGGTATGCGACGAATTCCTGGCGCTGGCCCCTGCCGATCAGGAAGCTGGCGCACAGACGCTGGCAGACGCGGGCCGTGACAACGCCATGTCCGAAGATGCCATGTCAGATGACGCCATGTCAGACGACAGCGCGTCCGACACCTCTGGCGAGAGCGACGACATGGCCACGGACGTGTCACCGGACGCATCCGCATCGGACGATGGGTCTTTGTCGACCGACAGCGAAGGATCGGACAGCGACACATCGGACAGCGACGGATCGGATGACGAAGAGTCCGACAGTGCGATGGAATCGGGCGGTTCCGACATGCAGCAGTCCGATATGGTGCTTGCACTTGTGACGATCTGCACCAACACGGCCAGCGCCGCGAACTGATCTGTCGGTGCAGCCATTGGCGGCATCCGGTTTCGGTCGGGTGCCGCCAGTATCATACCTTGCAACGGGATACTTACGATGAATAGCACGACATTGGCCGCGGCTTGCGCGGCGCTGACGACTTTCACCATGCCTGCCGTGGCACAGACGATCGACACCGGCGCGGGCAATCCGACGCTGACCTGCACGCAGTTTCTTGAACTGGATGCGGATGCGCAGATCGACGCGGTCGCCAACTTGTCGACGGTCGGGTCTGACACGATGCCCCCACCGGACGCCGGGGTGGACAGCGGTGCGGTCGGGTCAATGACATCGTCCGATGACGCGGCATCCCCGGATGATACCGCGACGGCGACCGAAAACGCCGAACCGGGTGCGGATAATATGGGCACCGAAGCAGAGGTGTCTGACGCCATGGTGCGGGCCATGGTCAACATCTGCCGCAACAGCGCAGAGCCGGCCTGACCCTGACGCGGTATCCGCTGACAGCGGGGCGATATTGAATAGCGCCCCGCACCGCCCCTAGCTTTCGATTGTCCAGAGCGTCAGACTAAGCACGACCTGGACAGGAGAAAGCGCGATGACACCCCATTTCGATGATCTGGAAACCCGCAATGCTGAAACGCGCCGTCAGGCGCAGCTTGCGGGAGTAAAGGCCCAGATAGCCCGGATAACGGGGTCAGGCGTATCGTGGCTTGCAGGCGGGACCGTCGATTCCCTTGACGATCTGTCCCGCCTGCCGGTCCTTCGTAAATCTGATCTGGTCCGCATGCAGGCCGATGCGCCACCGTTCGGCGGTATTCCCGTGCAAAATGTCAGCCACGTTTTCCAGTCCCCCGGACCGATCTATGAACCGGGCGGCAATACGCGCGACTGGTGGCGGTTTGGCCGTTTTCTGCATGCCTGCGGAATCGGGGCCAACGATACGGTGCAAAACTGTTTCGCCTATCACCTGACCCCGGCTGGTACGATGTTCGAAAACGGGGCAGGCGCCGTCGGTGCGCGCATCATTCCCGCTGGCACCGGCCAGACCGACCAGCAGGTGCAGGCCGCCGCCGCGTTGGGTGCGACAGCCTATGCCGGGACGCCCGATTATCTGAAGGTGATCCTTGACCGGGCCGATGCGCTGGGCGTGCCGTTGTCGATCACCAAGGCGGCCGTTTCGGGCGGGGCATTGTTCCCGCAGTTGCGGCAAGCCTATGCCGACCGTGGAATCACCTGCATGCAATGCTATGCCACCGCCGATCTTGGTCTGATCGCATATGAAGCGGCGCCCGACGACGGCATGATCGTCGATGAAAATGTGATCGTCGAAATCGTCACCCCCGGTACCGGCGACCCGGTCCCGGCGGGAGAGGTGGGCGAGGTCGTCGTGACGACCTTAAACCCCGATTATCCGCTGATCCGATTTGCCACCGGCGATCTAAGCGCTGTGCTGCCCGGCCCCAGCAGGACCGGACGCACCAATATGCGGATCAAGGGCTGGATGGGCCGCGCCGACCAGACAACCAAGATCAAGGGCATGTTCGTAAGGCCCGAACAGGTCGCGGCATTGGTCAAGGCGACGGGGGCCGACCGCGCCCGGATCATCGCGGACCGGCAAGGCGACGCCGATACGATGGCCGTACAGATCGAAGGGCTGGACCTTGACGCCGAAGCAGCGTCCAAGGCCGTGGTCGATATCCTGAAATTGCGTGGCGACGTGACCATTCACGGGCCAGATACGCTTCCCCGCGACGGACTCGTGATCGAGGACCGCCGCAGTTACGACACCTGATAGGACACATGATGCGCCAACTGCTTTTGACCACCACCCTGATCTGCGCTGCAACGCTTGCCAGCGCGCAGGACGCCGCCCTGATCGTCGGCAATGCCGATTACGCCAATTTGCCCGACGTTGCGCGTGCGGATCGGCTGGTTGCCGCGGGCGCTGATCTGGCGGACCACGGGTTTGACCTGATGGGCGGACGGAACGTGGCGGCGGGTGATCTGTTCGGGCAGGCGGTGGCGTTTTCCGATCAGGCACAGGATGCGACACGTATGGTCGTGGCGTTGTCCGGTCAGTTCGCCACCAACGACGCCCAGACATGGTTCATGGGGCAGGACGCGGGCGAGCCCGATGATTTTACCGTCGGGCGACGCGCCATCCTGTTGCAGACAGCGCTGCAAACACTGGCCCGCGCGCCGGGGGCCGCCGTGCTGATGTTGGGCGTGACAGACGCTGACACCACGTATGACGACGGGCTGACGGCCGGGATCGGCACGCTGGACATTCCCAGCGGTGTCACCGTTCTGCAGGGCACGCCAGAAGTGATCGAAGGCCTGATGCGCTACGCGGTCGCTGTGCCGGGGGCGGACCTTATTGCGACGGCGCGCCGCACGCGGGGCATCACGTTGTCCGGGTTTGTGCCCAACAGCCTGACCCTGATTGAAAGCGACGCACCGATCCCTCCCAGCGAACGTGTGACCTTGCCGCCCGAACTGACGGCCCAGACCACCGACAGCGAAACGACGGCGTGGACGGCTGCACGTGCGGCAGACACCGAAAGCAGCTATGCGCGCTATCTGGATGCCTATCCGTCTGGGGCCAATGCCGCCGCTGCCGTGTCACGTCTGGCCGACCTGCGGCGTAACCCGCCCAACCCGTTGCGCGATGCAGAAAATGCGTTGGGTCTGTCTGCCGATGCACGCCGGGCCATCCAGCGTGATCTGCAGATCATGGGCTTTGATACACGCGGGATTGACGGCATCTTTGGGCCGGGAACACGTGGCGCGATCACGGCGTGGCAGGACGACAACGACGTTGATGAAACCGGCTTTTTGACCCGCGATCAGATCGACCGGCTGTCCATACAGGCCACCGCCCGCGCGCAGCAACGCGAAGCAGAAGCCGCCGCCGCGCGCGCCGAACTGGAACGCCGCGACCGCGCCTATTGGGAAGAAACCGGCGAACGCGGCGGCAAACGCAACCTGCGCGCCTATCTGGACCGGTTTCCCGACGGTCTGTTTGCGGAACAGGCGAACGAAAGACTGGGGCGCGCGAATGCCCCGGCGCCAGCCGATGACAACAGCGCCGCTGCCGCGGTTGAGGCGCAACTGGCGATGGACCCCATCAGTCTGCAACTGGTCGAGGCACGGCTGGCGCAACTGGGTCTGGAACCGGGTTCGGTTGATGGACAGTTGGACAACCGCAGCCGACAGGCGATTCGGCGATATCAGCGTGACCGGAACCTTGGGGCGACAGGCTATCTGGATCAGGCGACCGTCAGCCAGATGCTGGTTGATGCGTTCCGGTAGGCGTCAGGGCGCGGGGATGAAGCGTTCCATCAGCAATCGTACCCACGCCTGCCCGCCGCCGATCTGTTTCAGCCCGATCAGATAGGTGCCTGCCGCAACCCGCGCGGTCATCAACGCATTGGTGTCCATACCTGCGTCGTCGTTTTGTGCGATCTTGCGGCCCGCAGCATCGAACATCACCAGCCACGGGTCGCCTGTGGCGGTGGCGATGCTGTTGGCCTCTGTCAGGATCAGTCCGGATTCCGGCATCGTGACGCTGAACCATGTGGTATCGCCAGACGTGTCGATATCTTTTTGCAGGGTGTTTTCCAGAACCCCCAGTTCCGTGATCGGGTAGCTGTCATCCATCGGTGGGGCGGCATCGCCACGGGCATATAGCGCTTGCAGCGCCGCCGCCGGGTCATACGCGGTCACGGCTACAGTGATCGGCAACGTCGGATCGCCCAACGCGTCCAATCCGATGCAATAGGTGCCGGGGGCCAGCGGGTCGGTCATGTCCAGCCGCGCATTCAGCCCGTCGTAATCATCGTTTTCGCCAAGCGATGCGCCATCCGGCCCGTTCAGCCGGATCAGGGGGTCTGCATCTTCGTTGCTGGCCGTTATCGTGATCGCCATCGGTTCGGTCAGATCAAAGCGAAGGATCCCGCCGTCGGCCGCTGCCGCGTCGACAGACAGCGGTGCGCCGTTCTGTGCCAGCGTGCCAAAGGATTCGCTCGCATCGCATCCCGCCTGCTCTGCGCCGGGGGGATTGGTGGGCTGGAACGGTGTGTCATCGGTCCCATCGGTCAGGGCTTCTGTGTCGTCACGCCCGATGCGCACGAATGCCGTCATCGGCGCGTTGTCATAGCTTCTGACGATGGCGCAATAGGTGCCGGGGTCCAGATCGACCTCTGCGCGGGCGGCACCGCCGCCGCCCGAATCGTCGTCGGTCAGGATTTCGACGCCGTCCGGTCCGAAAAGCGCCAAAACCGGATCACCGTTGCCCCGACCCTGTGCTTCAATGCGGGTGGTTGCCGGCGCGCTAAGCGTGAAAACACTCGCATATTGGTTGCCATTCAACACCAGTGCCATCTGTTCGGCAAAGCTGTCGATCGTCGCGATGTCGGAATTTTCCGCCGTACCGCCGATCCAGACCCCGGACCCGCCGCTGCCGGCGCAGTTGGGGTTTTGCGCGAAAACAGGGGTTGCGCTGCAAAGCACTGCGGCAAGGCTTGGAAATATGCGGGGCATGACAATCCTATCTTTGAAATGTTCTGCGCAAACCTTACGCCAGACCCGCATCAAAACAAAAGGCCGCGTCCCAATGGGGCGCGGCCTGTTCGTTCCGAAATGTCCGGTGGTTCAGCCCTGACGAGCTTTGAACCGACCTTGCGTCTTGTTGATCACATAGACGCGGCCCTTACGGCGCACGATGCGGCAATCGCGGTGGCGCTGCTTGAGCGAGCGGAGGGAGTTGCGAACTTTCATCGAAGTTCTCCTCTTTGTCGTCGCGGCGCGGCGATGCGCCTTTGGGTTACGGTCTGGGCCAGCGGCGGCCCGGCGAATTCTGGTGGACGATACTGGGATCGAACCAGTGACCCCTTCGATGTCAACGAAGTGCTCTACCGCTGAGCTAATCATCCATTCCGGTCACAACGGCAGACAGCCCTTGCGTCGGTCAGGCGGTCTATAGAAGGTGACCGCCAGGGGATCAAGTGACTTTTGAAGGTTTCGACAATCGCACTATCTGTTGTCCCTGATCAGGAGCATCGGATGCAACACGAACCCTATTCCATCGTTATGCCCGCACAGCGCGATACCGGTGTGGTTTTCGCCTCGCCGCACAGTGGACGTGCTTACGATGCGGCATTTGTGAATCATAGTCGTCTTGATTTCCTGCAGCTTCGGTCATCAGAAGACGCGTTTGTCGATGATCTGTTCGGGACGGCACCGGCCTGCGGCGCACCGTTCCTGATGGCGCGCGCGCCCCGCGCCTATGTCGATCTGAACCGCGCGCCAGAAGAACTGGACCCCGCCCTGATCGAAGGCGTCCGTCGCGTCAGCCAAAATCCGCGGGTCGCATCCGGGCTGGGCGTGATTCCGCGCGTCGTGGCAGGTGGGCGTGCGATTTACACAGGCAAGATCACGCTGGAAGACGCGCATCACCGGATCAAGACCTATTGGCGCCCCTATCACGACCGGCTGCAGACCCTGCTGGACGAAGCACGGCGCGATTTTGGTCAGGGCATCTTGATTGATTGCCATTCCATGCCGCACGAAGCGCTGGATCAATCCGTCCGGAACGGCCAGCGGCCCGACGTGGTGATCGGCGACAGATTCGGGGCCGCCGCATCCCCCCGAATCGTGGCGGCTGTCGAAGCTGCGTTTGCAGCGGCTGGGTTCCGGACCGTGCGAAACGTGCCTTTTGCGGGGGCGTATATCGCGCAGGCCTATGGCCGTCCGTCCCGGTGCCAGCATGCGGTGCAGGTTGAAATCGACCGCGCGCTGTACATGAACGAATCGACGCTGACCTTGCGGTCCGATGTTGCGGATATGAAATCCGCGCTGTCTGCCGTCGTGGCCGATCTGGCCCACATCGGTCGCACGACCGAAAGACGGCTGGCCGCCGAATAGCAGCCAGCCGCATCGTGTTTCAGCTTGTCCGGCTTTGCTTGTCGGCATTCGGACTGCCTGCGGGGGCTTCGTCCATGGTGTCAGTGGGATTGTTCCACTTTTCCTTCGCCTCGGTGTCGGGCTTTTTGCGGTCGTCTTGCGCGATGGTCGGGCGTTGATCCTTGCCGTCGTGGTCATTCTTGTCGGTCATGACATCATCCTTTCGTTGAGTGTATGAACCAACGTCGCATGTGCCGATCCGTTCCCGATCAGCGCAGGGCGCGCCCCTTGATGATCGCGTCGGTGCCGAATCGCGCCCTGATCCGGTCCGCCGCCAGTTCCGCCTGTGTGCGTTTGGCGGCACCGGGGTCCAGCAAATCGGCTTCGCGGTCCGCGTCTTCGACGCCTGTCAGGTCGGAAATCCCGACGCCCAGCAGACGATACGCCGGGTGCGGTGCGGCGGCATCGAATAGACTGCGTGCCGTGCGATAGATCGTGTCAGCCATCTGTGTGGGTTGCCGCAGTGCCTGACGCCGCGTGATCAGTTTGTGATCCGCGCGCTTCAGTTTCAGGGTCACGACGCGACCTGCCTTGTCCTTGGCCTTGGCCCGGCCTGATACCTTTTCGGCCATGCGCCAGATATGACCGTCAAGAATGTCAGGGTCCGACGTGTCATCGTGAAACGTGGTTTCGTTGCTGAGCCCCTTGACCGGTGTATGCGCGCTGATCCGGCGGCCATCTTCTCCCCGCGCCAGCCGCCACAAACGGTCACCCATACCGCCAAAGCGGTCCCCCAGATCGCGCCGGTCCCAGCGCAACAGATCGTCAAAGGTGCGGATTCCGGCCTGTGCCAGATGATCCTGACCGACCTCGCCAATGCCCCAGATGATACGGACGGGTTTGGGCCGCAGGAATGCCGTGGTTTCGGCCTTCCCGATGATCGAAAAACCGCGTGGTTTGTCCAGATCGCTTGCGACCTTGGCCAGAAACTTGTTGTGGCTTAGCCCGATGGACCCGGTCAGACCCAGTTCGTCCTTCATCCGCTTGACCAGTCTTGCGAGCATCGCGGCGGGCGGCGCGCCGTGCAGCCGCGCGGTGCCGGTCATGTCCAGAAACGCCTCGTCCAGCGACAGCGGTTCGACCACCGGTGTCAGGTCGTCCATCATCGCGCGGATCGCGCGGGACGCTTCGACATAGGCATCAAAGCGCGGTTTCACGATCACCGCGTCCGGGCACAGTTTCAGCGCCTGAAACATCGGCATCGCGGATTTCACGCCCCGGATACGCGCGACATAGCAGGCGGTGGACACGACGCCACGCCGCCCGCCGCCGATGATCACGGGCTTGTCTGCAAGTGCCGGATTGTCGCGCTTTTCGACGCTGGCATAGAAGGCGTCGCAATCCATGTGCGCGATGGTCAGATCGAATAGTTCCGGGTGGCTGGTGACACGCGGGGATCGGCACGCCGGGCAGCGACGCGCGGTTTCGAACGTGATCAAACAGTCGCGGCACAAGCTGGGCATGCGTCATAGATAAGCGACGCGCAGGCCCACGACAACGGGCATCACAGGGCCGCGTGCAACCGCCCGCCAGCGGCATGTGCAGTCTGACGCGGCCCGCCGCAGCCTGTGCGGGTTGCACCGATCCTGCGTGTTATCTGGCGCAAAACAGACGTAACCGACAGTCCGTGTGGCCCGCGTCGCAAACGGGTGCTGACAGCGCCGTCGAAGCTTGGCAAAAGACCGCTTCAAAGGAGATCATCGCATGGGCCATTTACTGGGCATCGACACAGGCGGCACCTATACCGACGCCGCCGTTCTGGATGGTGACGCAACGCGGGTGCTGGGGCATGCCAAGGCGCTGACCTCTCGGCCCGATCTGTCTGTCGGGGTGGCGGGTGCGATTGATGCAGCACTGTCGGCTGCCGGGGTCGCCCCGCGTGACATTGCCATGGTGTCGCTGTCCACGACGCTGGCGACCAATGCGCTGGTCGAAGGGCAGGGGGGACGCGTCGCACTGGTCTTTATCGGGTTCGATGCGGCAGAACTGACCCGCGCCGGCCTTGATACCGCATTGAACGGCGACCCGGTCATCCTGCTGTCCGGCGGACACGACCATGCAGGTGTCCAGACCGCAGTGCTGGATCTGGACCTGCTGGCAGCGCGGGTCGCGGAATTGGAAGGCGTGACCGGTTTTGCCGTCGCGGCGCGGTTCGCCACCCGCAACCCGGCGCATGAACGTGCCGCACGCGATGCAATTCGCGCGCAGACCGGCCTGCCGGTGACCTGTTCGTTTGAGCTGTCGGCGGCCCTTGGCGGGCCGAAGCGGGCGCTGACGGCGGTGCTGAATGCCCGGCTGATCGGCATGGTCGCGGGACTGATCGACGCGGTCGAGGCGCATCTGACCGCCATTGGCACCGTTGCCCGGCTGATGGTGGTGCGCGGCGACGGTGCGTTGATCCCCGCCGATCTGGCCCGTCGCCGCCCGATCGAAACGATTCTGTCCGGCCCGGCGGCGTCGGTGGCGGGTGCGGGATGGCTGACAGATACGCCCAATGCGTTGGTGTCCGATATTGGCGGTACGACGACCGACATTTGCCAGTTGATCGACGGCCACCCCCGGATCGACCCGCAAGGGGCGCTGGTCGGCGGCTACCGCACCATGGTCGAGGCGGTTGCCATGCGCACCTGGGGGCTGGGGGGCGATAGCGCTGTCAGTCTGGTTCCGGGGCTGGACGGCGCTTTGCATCTGGGGCCGCGCCGCGTGATGCCGGTGTCGCTGCTGGCGACGACCCATCCCGCGCTGGTCCACACGGCGCTGGATCAGGCATTGGCACAAGTCGGCCCGCCGCTGGACGGTGCGGAATTCGTCCTGCCGTTGTGGGCGTCCCTGCCGCCCGCGTTGGATAAGCGCGAGGCAGCAGTCGCAGCACGGCTGACCAATGGACCGCAGCGGATGGGCGATGCCGTCACGACGCGTATAGAGATGCCCGCCCTGATGCGGTTGGTGGCGCGCGGTCTGGTCATGATCGCGGGGATCACGCCGTCTGATGCGGCCCATGTCACAGGGCTGACGGATCAATGGGATACGGATGCCGCAACCAAGGCGCTGACGCTGTTTGCACGTCGCCGTCGGGGTGACGGCCAGCGGATTGCAGCGGATGCTGAAACACTGGCGCATATGATCATCGACCGCGTGACGGCACAGACAGCGGACTGCTTGTTGCAAGCTGCCTTTGCCGATGATTCCAATGATTGGGGCAGCGAAACGCCTGTTGCCCTGTCGCGCCATCCGTTGACGCGCGCAGGGCTTGGCAATCATGACGGTCTGATACGCACCTCGCTGGCGCTGGGCGTGCCGGTCATTGGGCTGGGCGCCTCTGCCGCCAGTTATTATGGGCCGGTTGGGGCCGCTTTGCACACGCAGGTGATCGTGCCGGACCACGCTGCCGTCGCCAATGCGATCGGGGCCGTCGTCGGGCAGGTCGCACAGCATGCCACGGGTGCGGTCACAACACCGGGGGCGGGGCGTTTCGTGGCGCATTTGCCTGATGGCCCGGTCGCCCATGGCACCGCCGATGACGCCATCACGGACCTGACGTATGCGCTGACAGCCCATGTCACGACGCTTGCGACACAATCTGGCGTGACCGACCCCCAAATTACCGTAGAGCGTGATATCAACCGCGCACAGGTCGAAGGAACCGATACGTTTTTCGGCGCGACCCTGCGCGTCACGGCGCGCGGCCGCCCCCGCATCGCAAAGGACACCCCATGATCGCCATCATCTTTGAAGTGACCCCCGCCCCCGGCAAAACCGACGATTATCTGGCCATGGCAGCCAAAATGCGCCCACTGGTCGAACAGATCGACGGTTTCATCTCTGTCGAACGTTTCCAAAGCCTGACCAACCCCGAAAAACTGCTGTCTGTCTCGTTCTTTCGGGATGAAAAGGCGCTGGATGACTGGCGCAAGCTGTCTGCACACCGCGGCGCGCAACGCGCTGGTCGTGATGAAATGTTTGCCGATTATCGCCTGCGTGTCGCAGGTGTGATCCGCGATTATGGCATGTTCGAACGTGATCAGGCCCCCGCTGACAGCAAGGACACCCACGGCGCATGACCGAACGCGGACGCTGCCCGGCCTAGGGTAATGCGCGCCGATTAAATACCTTACTGAATTTGTCAGATTGACATATCCGACAAAAACTATCAGGCTAATCATATGAGGAGATGACCCGCAGGCTCATCCCTCGCACGAAGCTGAAAGCAGGTCAGTAAGGGATACCGCGATGCACGGTCACGAAACGAAAGGGTCACAACCGGACCACGACATCCACGATTCGGATGTGGCCGATAAACTGGAATTCTGGCTTGCGCTGGCGGCGTCCGAAGACGGTCTTGCCGATTGGATGCTGGATAAACAGCCTGTGGCCGGTGATCCGCGATGATCTTTTGTAATTTCGCCCACCATGCCGGCGCATTGCCCTGCGCCTATACTCCAAGGATCAGGACATGACTGCGCATGACAGAAAGCGGGGCGGTGCCCCCGTGGGGTTTGTGACCGAACTTGACGGGATCGAGGCCGCCGCCGTCATTTATCTGCGACTGTGGGGCGACGGGCCTGATTCGCAGGCACAGGTCTGGAATGATCTGGCGTCCCGACTGGGTGCAGAAGGGGGCCGCCGAGCGCTGGAATCTTTTGAATCGCTTTTTTCTCTCTGTATTCGGCATGGCCGTCGGCCACTGATGCGACATGCGGTGCAGTGCAAATGCCTTGGCGCCGACGAATCCTGCTTTGCCAATTTCATCGCCACGGCGGCAACCGGGGACCGCGAGGACGCAATGCTGATTGCAACGCTGCTGGTGCGGGCCGATGTGGCGCCCCTGATCGCGTCCTTGGCCGCCGATTTCGGCCATGCCCTGAAACGGATGCAACTGGCAGCACCCCGCGATCTGCATCGTCAGGCTGTGCCGCACACACTGCATTAAGCGACCGCTATGTGTGACGTGCTGCGCCTGCGTTGCAATCACTCACTTTAGCGTCAAGGCCGTTGTCAGTTTTCGCGGCCTGCGTCAGGTTGCGCCATGACAAGGAACCTGACCGATGCTTGACGCTTTTGCCCGCCGTTTGATCGACCCGCCGCTTGATCGGGCTGGGCGGGCGCTTGCGCGGGCTGGCTGGACGGCAAACACGGTGACGCTGCTGGGATTGGCGCTGGGTTTGCTTGCGGCGTTGACCATCGCGCTTGGTGCGCCTTTGCTGGCATTGTTGCCGCTGTTGGCCAGCCGCATCGCGGACGGGCTGGATGGGGCCGTCGCCCGCGCCACCAAAGGGACCGATTTCGGCGGGTATCTGGATATCACCAGCGATTTTCTGATTTACGGCGCGGTGCCCTTTGGTTTTGTGGTGCTGGACCCGCATGCCAACGGGTTGGCAGGCGCGTTTTTGCTGGTGTCTTTCTATTTCAACGGCGCCAGCTTTCTGGGCTATGCCATTCTGGCCCAGAAACATGGTCTTGAAACCCGCGCGCAGGGGGTCAAATCGCTGTATTATTCCAACGGCTTGCTGGAAGGCACCGAAACCATTGTGTTCTTCGTTCTGCTTTGCCTGTTTCCTGCGATGTTCCCCATCTTGGCCGGTATCTTTGCGGTACTGTGCTTTGTTACTGCGACCCTGCGCCTGCATGGCGCATCTGTTCTGTTTACTTCAAAAGGACCCCCGACATGAGATCACTTGCCCTGCTGGCAGCACTTGCCGCAACACCGGCCCTTGCCCAGACTGACCCATCCGACTGGGACGCCGTCGCTGCCACAGCACAGGGGCAGACGGTTTATTGGAACGCATGGGGTGGATCGACCACCACCAATGATTTCATCGCATGGGTCGGTGAACGCGTCGCCGAAGATTACGGCGTCACGCTGGAGCATGTGAAACTGACCGACACCGCCGACGCTGTCACCCGCGTTCTGTCGGAAAAGCAGGCGGGCACCGATACCGACGGTGCGATCGACCTGATCTGGATCAACGGTGCGAATTTCGCTGCGATGAAGGACGCCGATTTGCTGTTCGGCCCCTACGCCGAACAATTGCCGAACTGGCAATACGTCGACGTTGACGGCAAAACCGTGCAGACCGATTTTACCGTGCCGACAGACGGTTACGAATCCCCATGGGCCATGGCGCAGGTGGTGTTTGACTATGACAGCGCCGATATGGAACCACTGGGGTCAATGCAGGACATTCTGGCGTGGTCACAGGCCAATCCGGGGCGTTTCACCTATCCGCAGCCGCCCGATTTTCTGGGCGCCACGTTCCTGAAACAGGTGTTGGTCGATCTGCTGGACGATGCATCAGTGCTGTCCGAACCTGCAACCGACGATAACTATGAACAGGTGACCGCGCCGCTGTGGGACTACCTTGATGCGCTGACGCCGACACTGTGGCGCGAAGGTCGCGCATATCCCCCGACAGGCACCGCCATGTTCCCGCTGATCGCCGACGGTGAACTGGACCTGTCGATCTCATTCTCGCCCGGTGCCGCATCGGCAGCCATCGCTAACAACGAATTGCCCGATACGGTGCGGACATTCGTGCTGGACAAAGGCACAATCGGCAACGCCAGTTTTGTCGCGATCCCCTACAATTCCGGCAGCACCGAGGGCGCGATGGTCGTCGCCAACTTTCTGATGTCACCCGAAGCGCAGGTCCGCGCGCAAAACCCGGATGTGCTGGGCTACGGCACCGTTCTGGACATGGAAGCCCTGTCGGACGAACAGCGCGCGGCCTTTGATGCACTGGATCTGGGGATCGCCACCCTTTCGCCCGCTGCATTGGGCGCGGTGCAGGCTGAGCCGCACCCCAGCTGGATGACGCGCATCGCCGACGACTGGGCGCAGCGTTACGGCGTCGCGCAGTAGTCGTGCGTCACGTCATGCGATACGGCACCGGGCAATATCTGTTTGCCCGGTGCCTGTGACCCGTCCGTTCTTGCCCGTTCTGCCTGCGCTGACCTTGCTGGCAATGCTGGGCCCCTTGCTGGCTGGGATTTACGGCACAATCCTGCCTGCATTTGGCCACCTGCCCGCGGCGGGTCTGACCGGGCCGTCGCTGGATGCGTTCCGGGCGCTGTTCGACTGGCCCGGATTGCCGCATGCTGTGACCCTGTCGCTGACAACGGGGCTGACAACGACGTTCATCGCACTTTTTATCGTCGTCGGGCTGGTTGCGGGCTGGTCCGGGACACGGTCGTTCCGCGCGCTGGAACGCGCCCTGTCACCACTGCTCAGCGTGCCACACGCTGCGGCGGCCTTTGGTTTGGCATTTCTGATCGCGCCGTCGGGTTGGATCGCCCGTGCAGGCTCGCCTTGGTTGACCGGATGGGACAGACCGCCTGACGTTCTTATTCTGCAGGACCATTGGGGTCTGACCATGACCGCCGGTTTGATCATCAAGGAGATCCCGTTTCTTCTGCTGATGACGCTGGCCGCGCTGGGACAGGCCGATGTGGTCCGCGCCCGCACCGTCGCCGCGGCGCTGGGATATGGGCGTGTGACCGGCTGGCTGAAATGCGTCTTTCCCCGCGTCTATAGCCAGATCCGTCTGCCGGTCTATGTCGTGCTTGCCTACGGGATGAGCGTGGTGGACGTAGCCGTGATCCTTGGTCCGAACACCCCACCGCCGTTGTCCGTGCAAATCGTGCGCTGGATGAGCGCGCCTGATTTCAACGCGCGCCTGCTGGCCAATGCCGCGGCCATCCTGCAACTGGCGCTGGTCATCGGCGCGCTGCTGGTCTGGCGGCTGGGCGAAGGGTTGGTCGCCATGCTGGGCCGTCGCTGGATCATGGCCGGAACCCGCAGCACCTGCGATCCGGTCATCGCCGCGGCGTCCGTGACCTTGGCCGCGACATCCGCGCTGGCGATCGGTGGCGGGTTGGCTGTCCTGGCAGTGTGGTCATTTGCCGGATTCTGGGGGTTTCCCGACGCGCTGCCCGACGCATTTTCGCTGCAAAACTGGTCGCGTCACGCCAGCGGGTTGGGGGATGCGCTGGGCCAGACCGTGCTGATCGCCGCCTGCGTCACACTGGTGTCGCTGGCGCTGGCCATTGGCTGTCTGGAAGCAGAGCATCGCCACGGTCTGCGCCTGACGCAGCGCGGAATGTGGCTGCTGTATCTGCCACTGATTGTGCCGCAGACGGCGTTTTTGCCGGGGCTGCAGACGTTTTTGCTGAATGCTGGTCTGGATACCGGGATCGCGCCAGTGATGCTGGCGCATCTGGTATTCGTGCTGCCCTATGTCTTTTTGTCACTGGCGGACCCGTTCCGCGCGTGGGACCGGCGCACAGCGACGGTTGCTGCGGCATTGGGCGCGTCACCGAACCGGGTGTTGTGGGCCGTGCGACTGCCGATGTTGCTGCGCCCGGTGCTGACCGCGACAGCCGTTGGCCTGTCGGTCAGTGTCGGGCAATATCTGCCGACACTTCTGATCGGTGGCGGTCGCGTGTCCACGCTCACCACCGAAGCGGTCGCGCTGTCATCCGGTGGCGACCGCCGGGCCATCGCGACCTATGCGCTGATGCAAACGGCGGCGGCGCTGGTGCCGTTTGCCTTGGCTTTGGGCCTGCCTGCGCTGGCGTATCGCAACCGAAAAGGATTGCAGCATGGATGACGGGCTGGCCCTGCGCGACGTGACGATCGCAAAAGCGGGCGTTCCGCTTGTGCGGATCGACCACCATATTCATCCGGGCGAAGCCCTGACCGTGATGGGGCCGTCGGGGGTGGGCAAATCCACGCTGCTTGCATTTGTGACCGGTACCCTGTCGCCTGCCTTTACCGCGACGGGCAGGATCATGCTGGACGGCCATGACATCACCGATGCGCCGCCACACAAACGGCATATCGGGATTCTGTTCCAGGACGATCTGCTGTTTCCGCACCTGACGGTCGGCCAGAACCTTGGGTTCGGGCTGGCGCCGGGCGGCAGCCGCGCCAGCCGCAAAGCCCGCATCGACGCCGCATTGGCAGAGGTCGATCTGGCCGGTTACGCCGACCGTGACCCTGCGACACTGTCGGGCGGGCAAAAAGCGCGGGTGGCCCTGATGCGGATGCTGCTATCCGACCCTTGCGCGCTTTTGCTGGACGAGGCGTTTTCCCGACTGGATGCCGCATTACGCGCGCAGGTCCGCGATCTGGTCTTTGCCCGCGCGATGGCCCGCCAACTGCCCGTTCTGATGGTGACACATGATGTCGAAGATGCGCGCGCCGCGGGCGGCGCGGTTATCACGCTGGCCTGACCTGACGCGCCTTCGCCGCGCGATCAGGGGTCAGAACGCGTCGCCTTGTATGCTCTAGATGTTCACGCAGCAGTCAGCCTGAATCGTTCCAGCCCGCCCGGCGTGGCACGCGACAGGCCAGCATCGGTTTTAGCAGCGGTTGACGGTATCGTGTCAGGTCCAACGCCTCGTGGACGCCGGTGACGCGTTCGCCCTGCAGCGTGGTCGTCACGGTGGACCGCGAATAGAACGGCGCATCCAGCATGTTCAGCGCCTGTCGCGGCGTGGTGCCGGGGTCGGCCCGCGTTTCGCGTTTCACCTGCCACAGTGACCGTTTGAACGGCGTGCGGGGCGGGGCTGCGACCTCTGCCGCGTGGCCGGCGCGGTCAAACGCGATCGCCCGGTCAAAGCTGGTCCCGTCGCGCAGTGTCGCGTCATAAAAACAGGTGGCACCATTGGCGGTGGGATACCGGCCCCACGTCCAGAAATCGAAATCGGATTCAAGCGGGCGGGTGCCGAAATTGGCGTCGAAATAGCCGTGACCGTCCCAGTCCCAGCCATCTGATTCCAGCCGGACCTGAATATCTGCAATGGGCGCGAACGGTCGCCAGACATGCGCCCCGTCCTGCGTCAGCGGCAGTTCCACCCCCGTGATGGCACCCGGGGTCAGCGTGACCGTGCCCCGGACCCGAGAGATGACGGGCGGGCCGCTGATTTCGTTGATCTCGATCACCAGTCGGTCGTTGTCCCAGCGCATCGACGACGGACCGACCTGCAACAGATCGTCGGTCGTGCGCAGCGCCGCGCGACCCCGGTCGGTCATGGTGAACCGTCCGCCCGGCCCATATGTGCCCACGTTGATGCAGCAGTGGTTTTCCGGCGAATGGCGCCCCGACCATGCGTACCACGGCGAAAAGACTGAACCGATAAATCCGATGATGCTGATGGCGCGGGTGCCATCGGTGCTGACACCATCGACATACCACCACGCATAGCCGCCCGCTGGCACGTCTAGGTCAAAGACAGGTCTGCGATCATCGCCTCTGCCGCATGCCGGGCGGAGAGTGCCGCCATCGGAACCCCCGCCCCCGGATGCGTCCCGCCCCCGCACAGATACAGGCCGTTGATCCGCGTGCGCGCTGTCGGTCGCTGAAACGCCGCCATCGTGCCCTGCGGGGATCGCCCGTATAGCGCGCCGTCGCTGCCCGGAAACATCCGCGCGAATTCCTGCGGACCCGTGATCGTCACCGGTCCCGCGTCCAGCGTCAGGCCAAACGCTTTCAGTCTGTCGAACATCGTTTTGGCGCATTGATCTGGCTCCTCGGTCTGGGTCGGAAGTGGGCTGGCGTTGCGGATGATCTCGAACCGCTGCAGCGCACCTGCGGGACGGTGCCCGTGATCCTGTGCGCACAGGTAAAGCGTTGCATCGGTGGGTGTGTTCCGCCGCGCGATGGCTGCGAATTCCGCTGCGGGGTCGTCGGCAAAGAACAGCGTGTGATGGGCCAGCGGCACGCCCTGCGGTTTGGCCGCAAAACTTGCAACATGCGCCGACAGGCTGCGTGGTTTCACCTGCGCGGATTGCACCGTTGCTTTTGGGGCGTCGCCCAACAGGCCGTCATGCAACGCCTTGGGGTCGCCGTTGAACAGCACCGCATCGGCGGGCAGTGTCCCGTCGTCGGTCCGAACCCCGGTAATGCGCCCATCGCGGGTTTCGATGGCATGGGCCTGTGTGTTGTAATGAAACGTAGCACCGCGCGCCTGCGCCAGTGATGCAAGCGTCTGCGCCAATACGTGAATCCCGCCTGCCACGGTCCAGACGCCACGCGATTCTGCAGCCCAGATCAGCGACAGCAGGGCTGGCGTATGGCGCGGGTCGCCCCCGACGTAGGTCGCGTAGCGCGCAAATAGCTGTGCCAGTCGCGGGTCGGCAAAGCTGCGGTTTGCCAGCCCCGCCAGTGTGCGATGCGGGGCCATATCCCGCAGCAGCACGGGTTGCTGCATCACACGCGCGGCCACCCCGCCAAAGGTCGGCGCAGCTGTCTTCATCATCGGCCCTTCGAACGCATCGAACAACCGTGCGGCGCGCGCCGAAAACCGCCGCACCTGATCTGCCGCCGTCGTGCCAAAGACATCGGCCACGCGCGCCAGCGTGTCGTTGGGATCGGCCATCAGGTCCAGCGTCGTGCCACCGGGCCAGTAATGGCGCGCCAGTATGTCCAGCGGGCACAGCGTCAGATGATCGTCCAGCCGCAGGCCTACAGCGTGGAACAGATCGTCAAAGACACTGCGCATCGTCAGCACCGTCGGTCCTGCATCGATGGGTCCAGCGGCACTGGGGATCGTTCGCATCTTGCCCCCCGGTGCGGCATGACTGTCCAGTACCGTCACATGTGCGCCCGCGTGCGCCAGTCGCAAAGCGGCGGCCAGACCGCCGATCCCGGCGCCGACAATTACGACAGAGGTAGCATCTTGGGCGCGTTGCATGCGGCCATTGTTGACAGACCGCCGAAAACTGTCCAGTCTGATTTACATATTGCTGTCAGAAATTACTGACACATAGCGGAGCCTGCCATGCCACTGACCGTTCGGATCGAAGCCGCCATTCAGCGCGCCATTGCAAACGGGCAGGGCGGACTGGCCCCGGCCCGGCTGGCGGGCGCGCTTCATTATGCGACCGCGCCGGGGGGTGCCCGAATCCGGCCCACGATTCTGCTGTCCGTGGCGCGCGCCTGCGGCGATGACGCCCCGCTACTGTCTGACGCTGCCGCCACCGCGCTAGAGTTGATCCATTGCGCAAGCCTTGTGCATGACGATCTGCCTTGCTTCGATGATGCCGATACGCGCCGTGGCAAAGCTTCGGTGCATCGCGCCTATTCCGAATCGCTGGCGGTGCTGACAGGCGACAGCCTGATCGTGATGGGATTTCAGGTGTTGGCGCGCGCCGCTGCGACCCATCCCGTCCGGGCGATAGCGCTGATCGACGCGCTTGCGACCCGCACCGGCATGCCCGATGGCATCTGCGCCGGGCAGGGGTGGGAATCCGAAGACACCATCGACCTTGCCGCCTATCATCGGTCCAAGACCGGCGCATTGTTCATTGCCGCCACGACCATGGGGGCCATCGCCGCCGGTCAGGATGCAGAACCATGGGAAGAGCTTGGCGACCGCATCGGAGAGGCGTTTCAGTTGGCGGACGATCTGCGCGACGCGCTGTGCAGTGCTGCCGATCTGGGCAAACCCGCCGGTCAGGATGATCTGCACGGACGCCCCAATGCGGTCGCCGTCCTGGGCGTGCATGGGGCGGTCGCACGATTCGACGACATGCTGGCCGGCGCGATCGCCAGCATCCCCGCCTGCCCCGGAGAGGCCGCATTGGCAGGCATGGTGCGCGCCTATGCCGACCGTCTGGTGCCTGCCGCCGCACGCCAGACCGTCCCCGGAGAGTGACCGTCATTTCCGGCGATTTACCCGCCCCAAAGCGCCGCACGTCGCGTTGGACGCGTCTGATGGCGGACCCCGCGTTTCAGGCCCGCTGCGCGCGAATCCCGGTGTTGCGCCGTTTCGTCCGGCGCGAGGGCGAGGCGATGTTCGATCTGGTCGCGGGTTTCTGTCACAGCCAGATCCTGATGGCGCTTGTCCGGCTGGATATCCTGTCGCAATTGCTTGACGCGCCTGCATCGACCGAGACGCTGGCCGCCCGTGCCGCGATGCCTGTGCGCAACATGACCCTTTTGCTGAACGGCGCGGCCAGCCTGGGGCTGATCCGTCAGCGGCAGGCCATGTGGGGCTTAACGACGCGTGGCGCGGCGCTGACTGGTGTGCCGGGGCTGTCCGGGATGATTGCGCACCATGATGTGCTGTACCGTGACCTGTCCGATCCGGTCGCCTTCTTTCGTGGGCAGGTGCAGACCGAATTGGCCGATTTCTGGCCTTATGTCTTTGGGGCTGCGGGGGCGACCGATCCCGGCGTCACGCAGACCTATTCGCAACTGATGGCTGACAGTCAGCTCTTGGTGGCGCAGGACACGCTTTCTGCGGTCGATTTCTCCGATGCGCGGCATGTGCTTGATGTCGGCGGCGGTACGGGTGCCTTTCTGACAGCGCTGGGCGAACGGCACGCCGGGCCGCATCTGTCACTGTTTGATCTGCCTGCGGTCGCACCCGCAGCGGTGCAACGGTTCAACCGCGCCGGACTGGCTGACCGCAGTACGATTCACAGTGGATCGTTTCGGGATGACCCGCTGCCGATGGGCGCGGATACCATCACGCTGGTGCGTGTTCTGTACGATCACGCTGACCCCACCGTCATGGCGTTGTTGCGGGCCGCGCGTGCCGCCTTGCCGCCCGGCGGGCGCATCGTCGTATCCGAACCGATGACCGGCGGCGCACGCCCGACCCGGGCAGGTGACGCTTACTTCGCACTGTATTGTCAGGCGATGCGGACCGGTCAGGCGCGGTCCCAACAGCAGATTGCGGGGCTGCTCGGGCAGGCGGGGTTCACCGACGTCCGTTGCCCCGCAGCCAACCGTCCCTTTGTCACCAGCGTTGTCACAGGTGTCAATCAAAGTTGACACTTAACCTGTCCAACTGGGTTGACACACGCCCGTGTCTAGCTAAAGTGACAGGTGTTCGGCCCCGCGTTTCAGCGCGACCGGACCAAAACGGAGACCGATGTGTTTACTGATGCTGTCATCCTTCATGAACCCCGCCGAATCGGCGTAGAGCAGGTGACGCTTGTGGCGCCCCAGCCGGGTGATGTTGTGGTATCAGTCCAGTATTCCGGCATCTCGACTGGCACCGAAAAACTGTTCTGGTCGGGTGACATGCCGCCGTTTCCCGGCATGGGCTACCCGCTTGTCCCCGGCTATGAAGCCACGGGCGAAGTGGTCGAATCATACGATCCGGCAACCCCGGTCGGCACCACTGTCTTTGTTCCTGGCGCGACCTGTTTCGATGATGCGCATGGTCTTTTCGGTGGGGCGTCCGCCACACTGATCACCCCGGCCACCCGCGTCACGCCGCTGGATGCCACACATGGCGCATCAGGCGCATTGCTGGCGCTGGCGGCGACCGCCTATCACGCGATGACGGGGTCCGGCAAAACCGCACCTGACCTGATCGTCGGTCACGGCACGCTTGGCCGTCTTTTGGCGCGGTTGACCGTTTTGTCCGGCGCGCCTGCGCCCACCGTTTGGGAAATCGATCCGGCCCGCGTTTGCGGCGCTGACGGCTACACCGTGACGAACGCCGCCGATGATCCGCGCCGCGATTATACCGCGATCTACGATGCAAGCGGTCAGGCGGCCCTGCTGCCCGATCTGATCGCCCGCCTTGCAAAGGGTGGCGAGATCACGCTGGCCGGATTCTATACCGATCCGATCAAATTCGCCTTTGTCCCTGCCTTTATGCGCGAAGCACGGCTGCGTATCGCCGCCGAATGGCAGCCCGCTGACATGACCGCGACGCGAAATCTGGTGGATGATGGGCGGCTGATCCTGTCGGATATGATTACGCATACGCGCCCCGCACATGATGCCGCCGCCGCCTACGACGCGGCCTTTACCGATCCCGCCTGCCTGAAAATGATCCTCGATTGGAATGCCGCATGAAAGACGAAGTCCCGAACCTGCGTGACTACGACCAGACCTTGCGCGACGAGGCGGCTGAACCTTCACTGGAAGTGCCGCAGGGCGAACCGACGTCCAAAACGCAGATCATCGCGATCTATGGCAAGGGCGGCATCGGCAAATCATTCACCTTGGCGAACCTGTCGTACATGATGGCCGAAATGGGCAAACGCGTCCTGTTGATCGGCTGTGATCCGAAATCCGACACCACCAGCCTGCTGTTCGGCGGCAAAGCCTGCCCGACGATCATCGAAACCTCGTCGAAAA
This sequence comes from Loktanella sp. SALINAS62, assembly GCF_018263905.1. GTDB lineage: Bacteria > Pseudomonadota > Alphaproteobacteria > Rhodobacterales > Rhodobacteraceae > Loktanella. The sequence goes on from NZ_JAAFZU010000012.1 coordinate 157,075, forward strand.
AGAAACTCGCCGGCGAAGAAGTCAGTATCGGTGACGTCTGTTTCAAGCGCGGCGGCGTCTTTGCCATGGAACTCGGCGGGCCAGAGGTCGGTCGCGGCTGCGGCGGTCGCGGTATCATCCACGGGTTCGAACTGCTGGAAAAGCTGGGATTCCACGATTGGGATTTTGACTACGTCCTGCTCGATTTTCTGGGCGATGTGGTCTGCGGTGGTTTCGGTCTACCGATTGCCCGCGACATGGCGCAAAAGGTGATCCTTGTCGCGTCGAACGACCTGCAGTCGCTTTATGTGGCCAACAACGTCTGCTCTGCGGTGGAATACTTCCGCAAGATGGGCGGCAATGTCGGCGTCGCCGGTCTGGTCATCAACAAGGACGACCACTCTGGCGAGGCGCAGGCTTTTGCCAAGGCGGTCAACATTCCCGTGCTCGCCGCAATTCCGCAGGATGACGACCTGCGCAAGAAATCTGCCAACTACCAGATCGTCGGCACCCATGCGTCGCAATGGGGCCCGATGTTCGAAAGTCTGGCCGAAGCCGTCGGGATCGCGCCCCCGGTCCGCCCGACACCGCTGGATCAGGACGGCCTGCTGGGCCTGTTCGACAGCAAGGACACCGGCGGCGACTACCAGCTTGTGCCCGCCACTGCCACCGACATGCGTGGCAAATACGGTGCGACCACCGCCAGCCTGGAAGTGATCTACGATGACGCGTGAAGGGTTCCACGTCAGCAAGGACGCCGACGGCACCGTGCTGGTCACGGAATCCCCTGCTTCTTCTTGCCAAAAATATCCCGGGGGGGATGCGACAGCATCGGGGGCAGAGCCCCCTGCCGACGCCGGTCTTTGTTCATCACGATCCGAAATGGATGTCGCGGCGCGCAAGGCCGGACAGTCCGACATCCTCGACCAATACGCTGCCGATTATCCCAAAGGTCCGCACGACCAGCCGCAATCCATGTGCCCTGCTTTCGGGTCGTTGCGGGTTGGCCTGCGCATGAAACGGGTTGCGACGGTGTTGTCGGGTTCTGCCTGCTGCGTTTATGGCCTGACATTCGTGTCGCATTTCTACGGGGCGCGCCGGTCGGTGGGCTATGTGCCGTTCAATTCCGAAACGCTTGTCACCGGCAAGCTGTTCGAAGACATCCGTGAAGCCGTGCATGACATGGCCGACCCCGACCGTTATGACGCGATCGTCGTGACGAACCTGTGCGTGCCGACGGCCTCTGGCGTGCCGCTGCGCCTGCTTCCCAAAGATATCAACGGCGTGCGGATCATCGGCATCGACGTGCCCGGTTTTGGCATCCCGACCCACGCCGAAGCCAAAGACGTGCTGGCCGGCGCCATGCTGAACTACGCCCGGGCAGAAGCACAGGCCGGCCCCGTCGCCCGCCCTGCGCAAGCACCGTCCGATCTGCCCGCCGTCGCATTGCTGGGCGAAATGTTCCCCGCCGATCCCATGATGATCGGCGCGATGCTGGCGCCCATGGGGCTTGCTGCCGGGCCGACCGTGCCGACCCGCGAATGGCGCGAACTTTATGCCGCACTCGACTGTGGGGTCGCTGCGGCGATCCATCCTTTCTATACCGCCAGCGTCCGTGAATTTCAGGCCGCAGGCCGCAAGATTGTGGGGTCTGCCCCTGTGGGTCACGACGGCACTGCCACGTGGCTGGCGGCCATCGGTGACGCCTATGGTATTGCGGCTGATAAAATTGCCGCTGCGCAAAACTCGTTTCTACCTGCGATCAAGGCCGCGCTGTCCGGCGCGCAGGTCAAGGGCCGGATCACCGTATCGGGTTATGAAGGGTCCGAACTGCTGGTCGCGCGCCTGCTGATCGAAAGCGGCGCGGATGTGCCCTATGTCGGCACCGCCTGTGCAAAATCGCCTTGGTCCGCCGATGATGCCGCGTGGCTTTCGGCCAAGGGCGTCAAGGTCAAATTCCGCGCCAGCCTCGAAGACGATCTGGCCGCGATGGAAGGTCTGCGCCCCGATCTGGCCATCGGCACCACGCCTGTCGTGCAACAGGCCAAGGAACTGGGCGTGCCCGCGCTTTACTTCACCAATCTGATTTCGGCGCGTCCGCTGATGGGGCCTGCCGGTGCAGGCAGCCTGCAACAGGTCGTGACAGCGGCCATGGGGAACGGCGATCGCATGGCGAAAATGCGTGGCTTCTTCGAAGGTGTGGGCACCGGCGATACCGCTGGCGTCTGGGAAGGCAGCCCTAATCTGCGCCCCGATTTCCGCGCCCAGCACCAAAAGAAACTGGACAAGCAGGCCCGCGCCGCGAAAGCGGAGCAGATGATATGACCCCGCAGTTTTGCAAAAACTCGGCTGGCCCCATGACAGGGGGTGCGTCATGCTGGTGACAGACCACGACCGCGCGGGCGGCTATTGGGGCGCGGTTTACGCGTTCTGCGCGACCAAGGGGCTGCAAGTCGTCATTGATGGACCCGTGGGATGCGAAAACCTGCCGGTGACATCGGTTCTGCATTACACCGACGGCCTGCCGCCGCACGAATTGCCCATTGTCGTCACGGGCTTGGGCGAAACCGAAATGGGCGAAGGCACCGAAGCGGCGATGAAACGCGCTTGGGACGTGCTGGACCCCGCGCTGCCCGCCGTTGTCGTCACCGGGTCAATCGCGGAAATGATCGGTGGCGGTGTCACACCGCAGGGCACCAATATCCAACGGTTTCTGCCGCGCACCATCGACGAGGATCAATGGGAATCCGCAGACCGCGCGATGACCTGGCTGTTCACTGAATTCGGCCAGACCAAAGGCCGGATGCCGCCCGAGAAGAAGCGTGAAGAGGGGTCCGCCCCCCGCGTCAATATTCTGGGGCCGATGTACGGCACGTTCAACATGCCGTCCGATCTGGCCGAAATCCGCCGTCTGGTCGAAGCCATCGGGGCAGAGGTCAACATGGTCATGCCGCTGGGCAGCCATCTGGCGGAAATGCGCAATCTGGTGAACGCCGATGTGAATATCTGCATGTACCGCGAATTCGGTCGCGGCCTGTGCGAAGTGCTGGGCAAGCCGTATCTGCAGGCCCCCATCGGGATCGAACAGACGACGAAATTTCTGCGCACGCTGGGCGAATTGCTGGGGCTGGACCCCGAACCGTTCATCGAACGTGAAAAGCATTCGACGTTGAAACCCGTCTGGGATCTGTGGCGGTCCGTCACGCAGGATTTCTTTGCGACCGCTGAATTCGCGGTCGTCGGCACCGAAACCTATACCCGTGGTATCCGCGCCTATCTGGAAACCGATCTGGGCTTTCCCTGCGCCTTTGCGGTGGCTCGCATCCGGGGCAAGAAAACCAACAATGACGACGTGCGGCATATGTTGCACACCAAACGCCCCCTGATCGTGATGGGGTCGATCAACGAGAAAATGTATTTGGCGGAAATGAAGCAGGGCTTTGGCCCCGCACCCGTATTCATTCCCGCAAGCTTTCCCGGTGCCGCGATCCGCAGGCACACGGGCACGCCGTTCATGGGCTACGCAGGCGCCACCTATCTGCTGCAAGAGGTCTGCAACGGGCTGTTCGATGCCCTGTTCCATATCCTGCCGCTGGGGTCTGACATGGATTCCGGCCCTGCGACACCCACCAGTCAGGCGCAATTGCCCTGGGATGCTGACGCGCAGGCGCGGCTAGACGACATCGTGGCCAGCCACCCGATCCTGACACGGATCTCGGCGGCCAAATCATTGCGCGACGCGGCCGAAAAAGCCGCGCGTGACAACGGGGACGACCGTGTGGTGCTGACCACCGTCGCGGCCCTTCATTCAGGAGGACAGAATGACTGATTTCACCACCGACACACCGATGGTCCGCGACCGCACGGCGCCGCCGAAGCGCGAATATTACGCCTATTTCGCGCTGATCTTTGCGGCCACGCTGCCGCTGTCGCTGCTGACATGGGCGCTGAAGGCCGCACGCCGGATGGAGTTGCCTGAAAAAGGCCCCATCGCCAGCGCCTGGAGTCAGGCCCGTATTATTACGCCGCACATTTTCAGTGCATAGCGTTACCCATTTCGCCAGTCCCCGGGCCGGCGAATTACGCGGGGGATACGCCCCCGCAATACCCGGCCGCCGGGGTGCGCGGCGTCAGTTCATAGTTGGAGACTAACGATGGCTGATAAAACCGACCTGTCCTTTACAGGTCTGACAGACGAGCAAGCGCAGGAGCTGCACACAGTCTACATGAGCGGATTTACGATCTTCACCGCGATCGCGGTCGTGGCACATGTGCTGACGTACATCAAACTGCCTTGGTTCAACTGGGGTTAAAGGAGACTTATCATGGCACAGTTCTACAAGATCTGGCTCATTTTCGACCCGCGCCGCGTTTTCGTGGCACAGGGCGTCTTCCTTTTTCTGCTGGCAGCGATGATTCACCTCGTCCTGCTTAGCAACCCGGAGACGAACTGGTTCAACCGTGCGTTCGGCAGCGAAATGGCCGCCGAATAAGCGACGGTAACGTCGCCGGGGGCGGGTCAGCTCGCCCCCGGTAAACACGACAGGGATACGGCCATGGGGGCCGCGTCACGCAACGAGGGGACGCATTATGGCGCAACTCAGCTTCGAGCGAAAATACCGCGTCCGCGGCGGGACGCTTGTAGGAGGGGACCTGTTCGATTTCTGGGTGGGGCCGTTCTATGTCGGCTTCTTCGGGGTCGTGACCTTCTTCTTTGCCGCCTTGGGCACAATTTTGATTTTTTACGGCGCCAGTCAGGGTCCAACATGGAATCCGTGGCTGATTTCCATCGAACCGCCGGGCCTGGATGTCGGCTTGGGGGCTGCACCGCTGCTGGAAGGCGGTTTGTGGCAAATCATCACCATCTGCGCGACTTTCGCGTTCATCGGCTGGATGATGCGAGAGGTCGAGATCTGCCGCAAACTTGGGATCGGGTATCATGTGCCCTTTGCCTTTGGGGTTGCGATTTTCGCCTATGTCACGCTGGTCATCATTCGGCCTGTCCTGATGGGCGCATGGGGATACGGATTTCCCTACGGCATTTTCAGCCACCTCGATTGGGTGAACAACACCGGCTATGCCTACGGCAATTTCCATTACAATCCGGCGCATATGGTCGCCATCAGCTTTTTCTGGATCACCGCACTGGCGCTTGCATTGCACGGGTCACTGATCCTGTCGGCGGTGAACCCCGCGCGCAAGGGTGACGAGGTCAAGACGCCCGACCACGAAGACACGTATTTCCGCGATTTGATCGGCTATTCGATCGGGCCGCTGGGGATTCACCGTCTGGGTCTGTTTCTGGCGCTGATGGCCGGTTTCTGGTCGGCGGTCTGCATCGTGATTTCAGGCACCATCTGGTTCGACGAATGGATCATCTGGTGGGACTGGTATTACGAGCTGCCGTGGTGGGTGAACCTGTGAGGAGTATGAAACATGGCTGAATATCAAAACATCTTTACGGCCGTCCAGGTTCAGGGTCCGCCCGAAATGGGCGTGATCGCCGACCCGACGACCCAGTTTGAACGGACAGACCGGGCCCGGTTTTCGACCCTTGCCGGTATTTTCGGCAATGCACAGATCGGACCGGTCCATCTGGGCCCCTACGGGTTGGTCGCCGTCATCGGCTTTGCGGCTTGGTTCTTTATCATCGGCATGGTGTTCTGGGATCAGGCGGATTATTCGCCTGCGATCTTCCTGCGCGACCTGTTCTGGCTGTCGCTGGACCCGCCTGCGGCAGAATACGGTCTGGGCTTTGCGCCGCTGGATGATGGTGGGTGGTGGCTGATTTCCAGCTTCTTCTTTGCTGTCGGCTGCATCGCGTGGTGGATCCGCACTTATACCCGCGCCACGGCATTGGGCATGGGGCATCACGTCAGCTGGGCATTTGCCGCCCTGCTGTGGCTGATTTTCGTGCTGAACTTCTTTCGTCCGATCGCCATGGGCAGTTGGTCCGAAGGCGTGCCTTATGGCATTTTCAGCCATCTGGACTGGACCAACCTGTTCTCGATCACCTACGGCAACCTGTTCTACAATCCGTTCCATGCGCTTTCGATCGTGTTCCTGTATGGCTCTGCCTTGCTGTTTGCGATGCACGGCGCAACCATTCTTGCAGTCAGCCGCTTTGGCGGTGACCGCGAACTGGAACAGATCTTGGATCGTGGGACGGCCACGGAACGGGCGGCGTTGTTCTGGCGCTGGACCATGGGCTTTAACGCCACGATGGAAGGTATCCACCGCTGGGCGTGGTGGTTCGCAGTGCTGACCCCGCTGACCGGCGGAATCGGGATCCTGCTGACCGGTACGGTCGTCGACAACTGGTATGCCTGGGCACAGGTCCACAACTATGCCCCTGCCAACTGATCAAGGAGCACGCGATATGAGTAGCAACGACAATTCCAATCTGCTTGGAATCAGTAGCCGATCCCGGCTTGCCGGCGATGTGACGATGCTGATGCTGCGGGGCGCAGGATATGCGCTGGTCGTGGTGCTGGCGATCTGGGCGACGATTGCGATCATCGCCTTTGTCGGCCGTGCCCTGCCCGAAGAAAGCAGGCAGCAACCCGACCCGACGCCGCTGTCTTCACATATGACGATCCCCGCACCGGCAGTCGTGCAGGTCTGATAAGAATTCCCGGGCCGACAGCTCATGTCAGCCCGGGACAGGGATCGGATGGCGGTTAAACGCTGTTCCGGTCGGTGCCATGCTTTCCCGGCGACGGCACCTGTTCCCGTCCTGTTGGCTACAGGGCTTGGGCGTCGTCGGTCAGCCGACGACGCCCGTTCATATCCTAACACATGATGACCGTGTTTCGCATGCGAAACATATTATGTCATAAAGACGCGTGGATGGGGCACCGGGTAAGGATTGTCTGAACAATGCGCCCGCATGGCGCGGCCTGAATTCGTTGTGGTAAATTCCGCGCGGGCCGATCAGGGATCGGCGCACGCAGCAACGCCACAGATTGCAACGCCGGGACCGGCTGGATACCCTTTGCAAAAGTGCAGGGGGTAGACGCATGATCGAAGACACCGTTTCACAGTTTCTAGGCCAGAACCTTGTTCTGATCTTGCTTGCGGTGTTCTTGATCGCCTGCATTCTGGCGGGCGTGCGGATCGTTCCGCAGTCGGAAAAATTCGTCGTGGAACGTTTGGGCCGGTTGCGGTCCGTGTTGGGGCCGGGGATCAATTTCATCATCCCGTTTATGGATCAGGTCAAACACCGGATTAGCATTTTGGAACGCCAATTGCCCAGCATGCAGCAGGATGCGATCACGTCCGACAACGTGTTGGTTCAGGTTGAAACCAGCGTGTTCTACCGGATCATCGAACCTGAAAAGACGGTTTACCGTATCCGCGACGTCGACGGCGCCATCGGCACCACGGTCGCGGGCATCGTCCGGTCAGAGGTTGGCCGGATGGAACTGGATCAGGTGCAGTCGAACCGGTCCAGCGTCATTGCCGCCGTGCGCGACCAACTGGCCCAGCAGGTCGATGACTGGGGGATCGAGGTGACCCGCGCCGAAATTCTGGATGTAAATCTGGACGCCGCGACGCGGGCGGCCATGTTGCAGCAGCTGAACGCCGAACGCGCCCGCCGCGCGCAGGTCACAGAAGCCGAAGGGCGCAAGCGGTCTGTCGAATTGCAGGCCGACGCCGATCTTTATGCCGCAGAGCAGGAAGCAAAAGCGCGCCGCGTTCTGGCCGATGCAGAAGCTTATGCCACGCAGGTTGTCGCGGTTGCCATCGCGGAAAACGGATTGGAAGCAGCGCAATATCAGGTGGCACTGAAACAGGTCGAAGCCCTGAACAAACTGGGATCTGGCCCAGGCAAACAGACGATCATTCTGCCCGCCGATGCGGTCGAGGCGTTCGGCAACGCATTCAAGATGCTGAAGGGTGTGCGCTGATGCCGCTCTGGTCGATCTGGTGGGTCTGGATGTCCGCAGCACTGGCGCTGGCAACGCTGGAAGTCATGGTCCCGGGTTACATCTTTTTGGGGTTTGCCGCCGGGGCTGCCGTGACAGGGGTAATCCTGCTGGTGGCGGATATCGCGTCGCTGCCGGTCGTTCTTGTGATCTTTGCGGTGCTGTCAGGGGTCGCTTATCTGGGTGCGCGCCGCGTCTTTGGCATTCCGGGCAACAAGCCCAAGGTTTGGGACCGGGATATCAACGACTGACCTGCAATCTGATGGACGACAAAAAAGGGCCCGTCGCAAAAGCGGCGGACCCCAGTGGAAGGTCGGCAGTAGATAATGCAATCGCATCAGGGACAGAGGCAGAGATTGCAGCCGATACCTTCGACTCGGAAAAGGGTCAGACGTGGGACAGCAGGCTGGACCCGCTGTCGGACATCCGCAGGGCGTGACGGGCCAAACCGGATTTGACGCGTTCCATGTCCATCGTCATCGGTCCGGCGACCTGACAGGGGTAGCGAAAGGTCTGGCCAGCGCGTTGGATGTCGACGCGTGCTTCGAATGCGCCGGCGGTGGCGTTGTAGCGGACGGAACCAAGGTTGATCTGTGTCATAACGTTACTCCTGCTGAAAAGCCGGCAACATTTGTTGCCTGGCCCGCATCGTTGATTGTCAGAGTAACGGCACAGCCACCGAAAAAGTTCCAAAACAGGCAGAAAAAAGTTTACAAGCGCTACGAGCTATGAGCCGAAGCAAGCTCTGACAGAATCGCCTGCGCTGCTGCCTTGGGGTCATCGGACTGCCAGATCGGACGACCGACCACCAGATGGTCGGCCCCGTTCAGGATGGCGTTTGCGGGGGTTGCGACCCGCTTTTGGTCGCCAAGAGATGCCCCTGCTGGCCGGACGCCGGGGGTCACGATCAATCGGCCTGCCGATTCGGGCAGGGCGCGGATTGCCGCGGCCTCTTGTGGGGATGCGATCAATCCGTCGGCCCCGGCATCCAATGCGCGCGCGGCGCGATCAATGACCAGATCGGACACGGTGCCAGCGCGCATCAATGACGCATCCAGATCATCGCGGTCGAGCGACGTCAGGATCGTGACCGCAAGAATTTTCATGTTGCTGCCCGCAGCCCCCTGTTTTGCGGCCCGCACGACATGGGGGTCGCCATGGACGGTCAGAAAGTCGATGTCGAATTGGGTGAATCCGCGCACCGCCGCTTCGATCGTGGCGCCGATGTCGAACAGTTTCATGTCCAGAAAGATACGCTTGCCGTGTTCCTGTTTCAGTTCATTGGCAAGTGCGAGCCCACCACCCGTCAGCATCCCCAGACCGATCTTGTAGAACGATACGGCGTCGCCCAACCGTTGGGCGATATCCATTCCGGCCAGGACATTGGGCAGATCAAGGGCTACGATCAGGCGGTCATCGGCGGGATGGGACATGGCGGCTTCCTTTTCATGGGTTGTTATCGTTTAGGGAAGCTGCATGAAAAGGGCAACGCAGGCTGTGTTCGCTAATTGACGGCGGATTGTCAGACCCTAATTAAACGGATAAGCGCGGTTGCGTGGGCGGCAAGTTAAAGGAAACAAGGTTATGGCAAATTCTTCTGGCGCGATGTCCAGCAATCCGTTTTTCATGATCGTTGGTCTGGGGGTCGGAGCTGCGGCTTTGATCGCAATCGCGATTGCGGCAACGTCACCGACGACAGGCGATGCTGTCGGCAGCGGGCCCGAGGTTGAGGTGGTCGCGGAAGATGAAGAAGAAGCTACTGTTGATGTCGACGCCGCCGCAGACGACGAAATGGTAGAGGAAGACGCGCCCGTAGCGGAAGAGCCTGCAGAAGACGCGCCTGCCGCGACCGAAGATGCGGATGCCGACGATGCGCCGCTAGAAACCGAAGGTGAACTGCCGCTTGATGTGTCAGAAGCAGAAGAAGAAGCGACCGACGGCGACGTCGTCGGCTCTGAAGCGCCGGACACCAGCGAAACTATCGTCGAAACCAGCGGTAACGCGGTCACGCCCGAAGATACCGATGTCACTGTGGAAACAGTGCCTGCCGATGATGTGGATGTACCGGCGGCCGGCGACACGCTGATCCCCAATGCGAATGACGGCAATGTCGACCTGTCCGAGCCAGATGATGACGCGTTTGTCAGCCCGGAGGTGCAGAATACGGACGTACCCGAAGACGAACAGACGCCCAGCGGGCTTGAAACCGACCTTGTCGTAGATCCTGATCGGGGCGCGGCAGGCGGGCCGGACCCCGATGGTGGCGCGGAACCGTTCTTTCCAACGCCATCCGGTCCCGAAGGTGGCGACGCGGACGCACTGACAGTCGATTGATCCCATAAAAACGCGGCCCCGGTGGGCCGCGTTTTTCATGACAGCACACCCTGCGGCGATCTTGCAACAGGGTCAGTCGCCCCCCATCTTTCTGTAGAGGTCCGAACCGGACGTGCCGCAAAGCGGGCGCCCCTTGTCGGATGCTTTACAGGAGAGACGACATGAACCTTGAAACATTCACGGAACGGTCGCGCGGTTTCATTCAGGCCGCACAGACCATCGCCATGCGCGAAAACCACCAGCGGGTTTTGCCCGAACATTTGCTGAAAGCCTTGATGGATGACGATCAGGGTCTGGCTTCCAACCTGATCACCAAAGCGGCGGGCGACGTGGCTGCGGTGCGTGCATCGGTCGATGCCGCTGTCGGCAAGGTGCCTGCGGTATCGGGCGATACCGGCCAGATCTACGTGGACACGACGACGGCCAAGGTGCTGGACGAAGCGCAAAAGCTGGCCAACAAGGCTGGCGACAGTTTTGTCCCCGTCGAACGGTTGCTGACGGCCTTGGCATTGGTGAAATCCAAGGCAAAGGATGCGCTTGACGCAGGCAAGGTGACGGCGCAAGGCCTGAACGCCGCGATCAATGACGTCCGCAAGGGCCGCACCGCTGACAGCGCCAGCGCCGAAGACGGTTATGACGCGCTGAAGAAATACGCCCGCGATCTGACAGAAGCCGCCCGTGCGGGCAAGATCGACCCGATCATTGGTCGGGACGAGGAAATCCGCCGCGCGATGCAGGTGCTGTCACGGCGGACCAAGAATAACCCCGTGCTGATCGGTGAACCCGGCGTCGGTAAAACGGCGATTGCCGAAGGTCTGGCGCTGCGGATCGTGGATGGCGACGTGCCGGAAAGCCTGCGCAACAAGCGGTTGATGGCCCTGGATATGGGCGCGTTGATCGCTGGTGCCAAATACCGTGGCGAGTTCGAGGAACGGCTGAAGGCGATCCTGACCGAAATCGAGGCTGCGGCAGGCGAAGTCATTTTGTTCATCGACGAAATGCACACGCTGGTCGGCGCTGGCAAATCCGAAGGTGCGATGGATGCCGCCAACCTGATCAAACCCGCATTGGCGCGGGGGGAACTGCATTGCGTGGGTGCCACGACGCTGGACGAATACCGCAAGCATGTCGAAAAGGATGCGGCACTGGCCCGGCGGTTCCAGCCCATCATGGTCGAAGAACCGACGGTCGTGGACACGATCAGCATTCTGCGTGGGATCAAGGAAAAATACGAACTGCACCACGGTGTGCGGATTGCGGATGCGGCTTTGGTGGCTGCGGCGACCCTGTCGCATCGCTATATCACGGACCGGTTCCTGCCCGACAAGGCTATCGACCTGATGGACGAGGCCGCCAGCCGTCTGCGGATGGAAGTGGACAGCAAGCCCGAAGCACTGGATGCGCTGGACCGTGACATCATGCAAAAGCAGATCGAACAGGAAGCGCTGCGCAAAGAAGACGATGCCGCGTCCAAGGACAGGCTGGCCAAGCTGGAAAAAGATCTGGCCGACCTGCAGGACCGCGCGTCCGAAATGACCGCCGCATGGCAGGCAGAGCGTGACAAGCTGGAAGGCGCGCGCGACGTCAAGGAACGGCTGGACCGCGCGCGGGCCGAACTGGAAATCGCCAAACGTGAAGGCAACCTCGCGAAAGCGGGTGAGCTGTCTTATGGTGTGATCCCGGAACTGGAACGCACGCTGGCGGAAACCGACGGCGACGAACGTGTGGTCGAAGACGCGGTACGGGCCGAACAGATTGCAGAAGTTGTGGAACGCTGGACGGGGATTCCCATGTCCAAGATGCTGGAAGGCGAGCGTGACAAGCTGCTGCGGATGGAAGACGAACTGGGACGCCGGGTCATCGGCCAACGGACAGCGGTGCGCGCGGTGTCGAACGCGGTGCGCCGGGCGCGTGCCGGGCTGAACGACGAAGCGCGGCCATTGGGCAGTTTCCTGTTTCTGGGGCCAACTGGCGTCGGCAAGACGGAACTGACAAAGGCGCTGGCCGACTACCTGTTCGACGACGATTCCGCGATGGTGCGGATCGACATGTCCGAATTCATGGAAAAGCACGCGGTCAGTCGTCTGATCGGTGCGCCTCCGGGCTACGTCGGCTATGACGAAGGCGGTGTTTTGACCGAAGCGGTGCGGCGCAGACCCTATCAGGTCGTGCTGTTCGACGAGGTCGAAAAGGCGCATCCCGATGTGTTCAACGTGTTGTTGCAGGTCTTGGACGATGGCGTCCTGACGGACGGGCAGGGGCGGACGGTGGATTTCAAGCAGACGCTGATCATCCTGACGTCGAACCTGGGTGCGCAGGCGCTGAGCCAACTGCCCGAAAACGCCGATGCCAGTCAGGCAAAGCGAGATGTGATGGACGCGGTGCGGGCGCATTTCCGTCCCGAATTCCTGAACCGTCTGGACGAGACGATCATCTTTGACCGGCTGGCCCGCGAGGATATGGCCGGGATCGTCAAAATCCAGTTGGGGCGTTTGGAACAGCGTTTGGCCGGGCGCAACATCAGTCTGGTTCTGGACGATGGCGCGCTGCAATGGCTGGCGGACGAAGGTTATGACCCGGTGTTCGGGGCGCGGCCACTGAAACGCGTGATCCAGCGCGCGATGCAGGATCAACTGGCAGAGATGATCCTGGCTGGTGACGTGATGGACGGGGCCACCGTGACGATCAGTTCCGGTCCGGACGGGTTGATCGTGGGCGACCGGATCAGCGCCAGCAACCGACCCAAACCAGACGATGCCGTGGTGCATTGACCAGACAAATGGCGGGGCATGCCCCGCCATTTTCTTTTCCGGCTGTGCATGATGACCCGTGTGGGAACCCGCGCCATGGCTTATGTATTTGTCCAGAACCCTGAACGGAGCCGACCGATGATGCGACCATTCCTTACGTCTACCATGCTTGCTGCGATGCTTGGCCTGTCGGCCTGTGATGACGCGCCGACACTGGTGTCTGATACGCAGGTTGCACAGATGGGCCTGCAGGAATGGGAACAGATCACGTCGTCGATGCCCGCATCGACCAATGCTGAATATCAGCGGCGGCTGGACCGTGTGACACGTCGTTTGCTGAATGCTGCGGGGGAAAACCCCGCCGACTGGCGCTGGCAGGTGTTTCAAAGCGGTCAGCCGAACGCCTTTGCCTTGCCCGGCAACCGGATCGGTGTGTTCAGCGGAATGATGCAGATTGCAAACACCGATGCGCAACTGGCAGCGGTTGTCGGCCACGAGATCGGGCATTTGCAGGCCAATCACAGTGCGGAACGCGTTTCGGCGCAGATTGCCAGTGAATTGGGGCTGAGTGTTCTGGATGCTGCCTTGGGTGCCGGAGAGGTCGTGGGACGCGAACAGATCGGGTCAGCGCTGGGCATGGGGCTGAACTATGGCGTACTGTTGCCCTATTCGCGCCGGAACGAACTGGAAGCCGACCGTCTGGGTATCGAGTTGATGAATCAGGCAGGTTACGATCCGAATGCAGCGCTGCGGTTTTGGGAAAGCATGGCGCGGGCCAATGCCAATCGCGGGCCTGCGTTCCTGACGACCCATCCGGCGCCGGAATCCCGGATTGCCCAGATCGAAGAAATCATTGCCGCGCTTTAGTCAGGCCGGTGGCTGAACGAAAAAAGGCCCCGGTGTGAACCGGGGCCTTTTCGCGTCAACAATGGGTTGATTACATCGGTGGCATGATGACGGTGTCGATCACGTGGATCACACCGTTGGTTGCTGCGATGTCTGCGGTCGTGACGGTCGCGTCGTTGACCATGACAGCGTCACCGACGCTGATCGTCACATCCGCACCGTTTACGGTGGTTGCGGTCATGCCATCGGACAGGTCCGTGGACATCACGGCGCCCGGGACCACATGATAGGTCAGGATCGCGGCGAGTGCTTCTGGATCTTCCAGCAGACCTTCGACCGTGCCTTCGGGCAGGGCGGCAAAGGCTTCGTCCGTGGGTGCAAACACGGTGAACGGGCCTTCGCCCTTCAGCGTTTCGACCAGACCGGCGGCTTCGACGGCGGCGACCAGCGTGGTAAAGTTACCGGCTTCGACGGCGGTATCGACGATATCCATTTCTGCGGCATGGGCGGCGGCGAATGCGCCGGTTCCCAGTGTCATCAAGGCAGCGGTCGTCATAAATGTACGGCGTAGCATAGTGTCATCTCCTGTTGAAGAATTTGGCAGCATTGGCTGCGAACCACAGCTAGGTGCGCGTTCGGAAAAAACATCAGGGCATCTGCGACGCCTTGTCACTTTTCAATGGCCACGACGCGACTAAGCCAGATCAGTTTTTTTCTTCAAGTCGCGGGTTCGTGACCTGACGTGATCCGGCGTGAATGGCCGGATCGGTGCAACCGGGTTTTCGTTACAACATGCTGCTGGGATCGTGAGAAACCTTTCAGCGGTTTGTCACGTATATAAGGGACGGAACGAGCATTATAGATGGAGTACCGCATGGCCTATCGCTGGAAGAACGACCTGACTGCCGCAGACGTCACACCCAAAGCCGCCTTTCTGAACAGGCGGCAGATGATCGCGGGAACGGCAGGTCTGGGGGCGATCGCGTATGCGGGTGGGGCACAGGCGCAGGATGCGCTGGAACCCAACACGCTGGAAGAGATCACGACCTACAACAACTTTTACGAATTCGGCACCGGCAAGACCGATCCCGCGCAGAATGCCAGCGCCATGGTCATCGACCCTTGGACCGTGACGGTAGACGGTTTGGTCGACAATCCCGGTGACTATGATTTTGCAGACCTTCTGGATGGGCTGACGACCGAAGAACGGATCTACCGGTTCCGCTGTGTCGAAGCGTGGTCGATGGTCATTCCGTGGAACGGCATCGAACTGGCCGACATTCTGGACAAGGTCGGGGTGCAGGCTAATGCGCAATACGTCCGGTTCGAAACCGTGGTGCAGCCCGAAAACATGCCGGGCGTGCGCAGGGGTGTCATCGACTTTCCCTATATCGAAGCGTTGCGACTGGACGAAGCGCGCCACCCGCTGACCCTGATGGCGACGGGCATTTACGGCGAACCGATGCCAAAACAGAACGGCGCGCCGATGCGTCTGGTGGTGCCGTGGAAATATGGTTTCAAATCGATCAAGTCGATCGTGCGGATCACCTTGACCGAAGAACAGCCCGTCAACACATGGCAGGACATCAACGCGCGGGAATACGGGTTCTACGCCAACGTGAATCCGAACGTGGATCACCCGCGCTGGCCTCAGGGGTCCGAACGCCGGATCGGCGGCGGCCTGTTCAGTGCGCGGCAGGACACGCTGATGTTCAACGGCTATGACGAGGTTGCCGACCTTTATGCCGGCATGGACCTGAGCGTCGATTACTGATGACCCTGTCGCAACGCATCAACGGGGGGCTGCGGCGCGTGCCGGCGTGGCCTCTCTATATACTGACTGCGGTCTACACGGCGTGGATGTTCTGGCTGGCGGCCAGCGGGCAGCTGGGCGTGGAACCGATCAACACGCTGGAACGCGAATACGGAGAAGCCGCGCTGATCCTGCTGATCGTCGGATTGGTGGTCACGCCGCTGCGGGACTGGACGGGAATCAGCCTGGTCAAGTTCCGCCGCGCCATCGGGCTGTCGGCGTTCTTTCTGGTGGTCGCACATTTCGCTGTGTTTGCCGTGCTGGACGTGCAGTCGCTGGGACGGGTCGTGACCGAAGTCGTGAAACGCCCCTATGTCACCGTGGGCTTTGCCGCATTCGTGCTGCTGATTCCGCTGGCGGTGACGTCCAACAACCGCAGCATCCGCAAACTTGGCCCGGTGCGCTGGCGCAACCTGCATAAACTGACCTACCCGGCTGCCGTTCTGGGGGGGCTCCATTACATCTGGCTGGTCAAAGGATGGCCGATCGAACCCTTTGTCTACATGGGGGCGATTCTGGTGCTGTTGGTCGTGCGACTGAAATGGGCGCGGATTCGTGCGTGGATGGGTCAGAATCTGGGGTCGGCAAAGGCCTGATCGCTTCTGCGTCCAAGCTCACGCAATAGAGAGGTCATATTCTTTCGATATGACCCTAGGTCCGAGAACGGAAATTCCGCTAAGACTAGGTAAACACGGGAAAATCAGCTTTTTCGGGAAAAATGCGAAGTTTTTGTAAAAAGGTGCTTGCGGCGGTTCGTTACTAACCGTAGAAGCCCCCTCACCGGAGACGCAGT
>NZ_JAAFZU010000087.1 GCF_018263905.1 Loktanella sp. SALINAS62
GTAAGCGGCGCGCCCGGCGCAAAGCGGTGGGAACCCGGGCACCGATCCTGGTCGAGGCCCGGCCCAATGCGCGTTGGTCGCTGGATTTTGTCCATGACCAGCTCGCCTGCGGCCGACGGTTCCGCATCCTGAACGTGGTTGATGATGTGACCCGGGAATGCCTCGCGGCGATCCCGGACACCTCGATCTCGGGGCGGCGTGTTGCG
>NZ_JAAFZU010000088.1 GCF_018263905.1 Loktanella sp. SALINAS62
GACTACGAGGCCGCGCAGGACAGCGTCGGTCAGTGGTTCGCGGACCAGGGCTTGGTTCGGGGTGAGCGCCGCGCGGCTGCGATCCGGGAGGCCCGACAGAACGGAGAGGAGCCGCCGAAGCGGCGATATCACGCAAAAACCTGGAAATGGCGGGTCAAGGAAGAGCTGCGGTTGAAAGCCGAGGCGAAGGCGCTTGAGGCGCGCGAGGTGGTTCTTGACGACCGCACTGCTCGGGTGACCGAGCGTGAGGAAGAGGCAGAAACGGTTCTTGCGGTAGCGGAGGGCGTGGCCGCCGGTGCGTTCGAAGCACGTGAGGATGGGTCCGAGTCGGGCCTCGTGGATGCGATCAGGCCGAGTGCATCCGCAACGCCGACACTGACGCTTGAAGATCTCCGCAAGCGTTCGCCCGACGGCGTTGCGCGGGCGTCGGGCGTGTTCGCGCGTGCGTGGCAGCA
>NZ_JAAFZU010000089.1 GCF_018263905.1 Loktanella sp. SALINAS62
GATCGTGACCAGACCGCCGTTGTCCGCGGCAATCGGTGCGCCGACATTTGCAGAATCGCCGTTGACGCTGTCGACGTTCAGCACAGCGCTGTCCGGGTCAGTATCATTGGCCAGCACATTGCCCAGATCCTGTGTCGCGTCCGGCGCAGCATCGCGCGTATCCGCCACAGCCGTCGGTGCATCGTTGGTGCCCGTGACCGTCACGGTGACCGTGACCGGATCAGAGGTGCCGCCGTTGCCGTCGTCCGCCGTATAGGTGACCGTCG
>NZ_JAAFZU010000090.1 GCF_018263905.1 Loktanella sp. SALINAS62
AGACTGCCCGGCTGCACGCGCGAGAAATGAGACATTGCGCGCCACACGGCACTACGGTCGGGCATTCTGGAAACGCTGGACGGGATACCATGCCCGCAGTCGCATCGAGGCGAGGATGCGCTGCCTGAAATCCTTCGGAGAACGCATCATGGCGAGAGATCCTGACCGCCAGACCGCCGAAATCCACATCCGCATCGCCCTCATGAACCACTTCAACGCCCT
>NZ_JAAFZU010000091.1 GCF_018263905.1 Loktanella sp. SALINAS62
GGTTCCCACCGCTTTGCGCCGGGCGCGCCGCTTACGCACCATGAGCCCTTCTTCTCGATACAGCCGATAGATGCGGTTGATCCCTGACGGTTCGCCATCGCGGCGCAAGAGCACGAACAGACGCCGGTAGCCGAACCGGCGGCGTGCGTTGGCCAGATCCCGCAGCCGTTGGCGCAGCTCCGTCTCGGGCGGCCTTCTGGACTGGTAGCGGATCATCTTGCGATCCGCACCGAC
>NZ_JAAFZU010000092.1 GCF_018263905.1 Loktanella sp. SALINAS62
CCCGTCAGCCGTCCCATCTGCCCGGTCACGAAAATCGGGACCAGCACCAATGCCGCCGCGATCATCACGCCTGTGTCCCGCTTCAGCGTGGCGCCCGACACGCGGATTGGCCAGACCAGACAGGTCAGGCCACCGATGAGCAGGATGTTGGCGATGTTCGATCCGACGATATTGCCGATGGCGATGGCCGGCACATCGTTCAGCGCCGCCTGCACCGATACCAGCAGCTCCGGCGTCGATGTGCCAAAGCCCACGACTGTCAGGCCGATCAGCAAAGATGACATGCCAAGCCGTTTGGC
>NZ_JAAFZU010000093.1:0-3449 GCF_018263905.1 Loktanella sp. SALINAS62
CGCTCCTCGTGAGGTTCTGGTTGGCTTTGACACCACCACGATACGCCGCCTTTCAAATCACGCCATCACCCAAATTCCCGCATAGCTCCACTCTGGTCAGTCAGAGCTTAAACGGCGGCATACAAGTGATCCAGCCGAACTTGGTTTCGACCCGGAAGCTGCCGTAGCCGCTCGCCACGTCTTTGTCCTTGTGGCCTAGGATTGCCTTCTGCCATGTCTCACCAATCCCAACATCCCGTGCCATGGTCTTCCAGTAGTGCCGCCAGCCATGGTTGGGCTGCTCTACGTCTGTCACCCCTGCGTCCCGCACAAGAGCGGCAGCATGTTGGGCAGCCCTGCTCTGTCTGGAATGGTCCTTGTCACGGCTCACGCCGCTCGGGGTGTAGAAGATCGGTCCATCTGGCAGGCTGTCGATCCATTTCAGTAGCCCCCAGTCCAGAAGTTGAGGATGCAACGGCACGTCCCGAAAGATGCCGGTCTTGGTTGATCCCGCTTCGGGGGTGATACGTATCCAGTGAACGTCGTCGGACCTCTTGAAGTCTTCCTTCCGAAGT
The DNA here is from genome assembly GCF_018263905.1 of Loktanella sp. SALINAS62. GTDB lineage: Bacteria > Pseudomonadota > Alphaproteobacteria > Rhodobacterales > Rhodobacteraceae > Loktanella. The sequence goes on from NZ_JAAFZU010000093.1 coordinate 555, forward strand.
TGGGCAAGCTCTCCGACCCGAGCGCCGGTGTGGGCCATGATAGGTGCCAGCCAACGCTGCGCTCGAGCTTTTTGTTGGTGTCCCTTTGCGCCGTCCAGTGACACCGCGAAGGCTGCCCTTAGGACGGTCAGGGCCTCATCATCTGTGAAGCCCCGGTCGCGGGTGATGATCTGCCGTCCGCCACCCACCTTTGCCCCAGCAAAGGGGTTGTGCCCGTTGAGCATCCGCTTCGCTGCGGGCTGGTTCAGGACCGCGCTTAGGTGGGGCAGGTAGGTGTCGTTGATCGTCCGCACCGCTTTGGGCTTGTCGCCATCACGCATCGACTTAGCCCAAGCTAGCGCGTCCTCGTAAGTGATCTTCGTTGCATCCGCATGACCTACGAAGGCGATGAACACTTCCACCATCGCCATCAGTGCTTTCCGGGTCTTCAAACGCCCGCCGCTCACCTCGTGTGACTTAGCCCACTCTTCCGACAGCTCTCGCAGGCTGTTAGCCGTTTTGCACTTCACGACAGGCTCTTCACTGGGCATCCACTGGGGGTAGCGCCCAGCACGGACATCGTCCCGCCAGTCGCCATTCGCCCGTTTGGCGATCACTGCGAACGCGTCCATGGCAGCTCTGTTGAACTCCTGCAGGGCTGCCTCACGTGACGCTGGATCAAGGCTTATCCCGCGCTGGGCAAGCCAATGGTCCAGTTCATCACCGTGCATCCCTTCAAGTAGGCGCAGCCGCCGTGTGGCGTTGGCCTCATCGTCCTCGGCTGCGGCGATCAGGGGGTCCATCCCATCCACCCACTGACCTGCTACTCCGGGGTTTTCGCCGTGCCGCTGTAGCAGCGAGCGGAAGTAGTCCCCGGCCAAGGCTGCGGCCTGCTGCTGGGTGATCGCTTTCGGGCCTTGTCGAAGTGTCTCGTAGTGCCGCGACAGTGCCGCCGCAGCCTCGTGATACCGTCGCTTCGCTTGCGCAGCGTCCTTGGTCTTGAGAGAGAGCTTGGCAAACTCCCCGAGGGTCAGTGATCTTCGTTCGCCGTCTACCTCAAGGGCAACGCTCTGGCCTCGGGCTTTTGACGAAATGTCCTTGGGGACCCGGTCCATCAGATACCATGTCATGCCGATAAGGCGGGGTGCGCTCATTCTGATCCTCACCACTGGATACCAACCATGTATGCCAGTTTTCCACTAGTAAAGCCATGCCAGCAAGGGCGATCAAGGAAAACAAGGTGATGGAGGTAAGGTGGTGGCGTGGGGGAGACTTGAACGCCCGACCACGGGTGGCTTGCTGCGGGCAAACGCCCCGGTCGGCCCGTGGTTGATGCCACGCACATCAGGTTCGTTCTGATCGGAGGGGGTGGTGGCGTGGGGGAGACTTGAACTCCCGACCTATCGATTATGAGTCGATCGCTCTAACCAACTGAGCTACCGCGCCTTGCCACGGGCGCTGAACTAGGCCCAATGCGCCGGGGTGTCAAACCGAATTTGCGCCCCGGCGCAGGAAATCATTGCTGACGGAACGTCCAGCGTGACGACTGCCGATAAGGCTTGTCAGGCGTGATGGCGATTGACGGGAAATCACGGTGGGACGGGGCATCGGGCCAGTCCTGCGGTTCCATGGCAAACCCTTCGTAGGGGACCGCTCCGGGGCGCATGCCCACGTGATTGTCGAACACCTGTAGGCCGGGACGGTCGCTGGCAATGGTCATCGTCACCCCGGATGCGCCGCGCAGGGTGGCGATATCGCGGATCGGCACCAGACCATTGGACAGACAGAAATTATGGTCCAGCATCGGTGCGCCCGGCACCGGTTCGCGCGGGGTGCGGAAATCCATATCGGTCTGCGTGACGTCCACGATGTCGCCGGTCACAAGGTTGTCGCCGTCGGTCGGCAAATAATGATTGGCGGCGATCTGCAGGCTGTGGCCGATCCACGTGGCGGACCCGTCCAGATTCCACAGGCTGTGGTTCGCGATGTTCATTACCGTTTGCTCGTCGGTGCTGGCATGCAGGTCCAGATGCAGCGCGCTGTCGCGTACGGTAAAGGTCGCGGTGATCACCCGCTGGCCCGGAAGGCCGCAGTCGCCGTCGTTCAACGTCAGTGTCAGCACAGCACGGTCAACTGCAGACTCTGCGATCTGCCAAACACGCGCATGGATGCCGTCCGACCCCGAATGCAGCGTCATCTTGCCCGCCTGATTGCGTTCCAGTTCGTACATCATGCCGTCGATGGTAATGCGGCCCGCGCCGATCCGGTTGGCGATGGGGCCGACCAGCGCGCCGTAATAGGGCATTGGGCCTTCATAGTCGGACAGGCGATCCGACCCCAACGTCAGGGTATGGTCCACGCCAGCCAGACGCACATCATGGATACGCGCGCCATAGGTCAGCAGGGCGACGGTCAGCTGTCCGTCGGTGATGGTCAGCCGGTGGACATCATGTCCATCGGCGGTCGTGTCGAACAGGGTCATAGCGGGCTCCAGTGAACGCCGGCGGCGGGGATGGTCGTGCCGTCCCATGTCACCGGTCCGGCGGAATAGTTGAATACAAAGCGGTGCGTCGGTGTATCGCGCAGCCGCAGGCCGTCGGGCAGGTCGTGCGTGGTGATGCCGACCTCTGCACAGATCGACCGCAGGATCGCGGCAAAGCTGTCGTCGTCGGGCCAGCCCGCAAGATAGCGCAGATGATCGCCGCCCATGATTGCAGGGCGACCGTTGGCGGTGGCCAGTTGCACGGGTGCGCTGCCTTCCAGATGTTCGAACCAGTGGCGGAACGTGCCGCCACCGTCCAGCGCGATGGCGTCCGATGGGGGCAGGCTTTCGGTCAGTGTGACCGTCACGTCGGTGCCGGGCAGGTTTGGCCCCATGGGCACAGGGATCGCCAGATCGGCGGTTTTCACGTCACT
>NZ_JAAFZU010000093.1:3544-35168 GCF_018263905.1 Loktanella sp. SALINAS62
TCAGGCGGCAGGATGTCGATGCTCAGCCCCAGACGCCGCAGCGCCCGATAAGCGGCAAAGGCAAGGCGGAACATCTCGAAATCAGCGCCCTGCGGTTGCGTGTCCCACGCCCACGCGCTTTCGTAGTCAAAGATCAGCGCCACGCTTGCCTGTCCCGTTGCCACGTCGGGCAAAGCGGCCAGTTCATCGGCAACCTGTCGCGCCTCTGCCAGACCGGGGGCGGGGGCATCGTCGGGGCGCAACAGGCCCGCATGCATCTGTTCTTGTGCAAACGGCGCCTGCCGCCAGCGGAAATAGCAGACGGCTTCCGCACCGTGGGCGAAGGCTTCCCACGTCCACAGACGCACCATGCCGGGCAAGGGGGCGGGATTGTAGGGGGCCCAATTGACCGGGCCGGGTTGCTGTTCCATGACCCACAGCCGACCCTTGCCGACCGCGCGGTAAAGATCGTGGTGAAACGCCTGATTGTCGGGGTGGCCCTGCCGCAGAAAAGCTTGCTTTTCGGCCTCTGTTCCTTCGATCCGGTCCGATAGAAAGCCGATTGGATAACTATCCCACGACGCGATATCCAGATCGGCACCGACCGCGAAATGGTCAAAGGTCAGGGTGCGGCCCATATAGTTGTGGATCAGCGGCATTTTCGTCAGTGGTCGCAGCGCGTCGACCTGCGCGCGGTTGTAGGCTGTGACCTGATCCGAACTGTAGCGACGGAAATCCAGCACATGCGACGGGTTCGGTTCGGTCACGGTCAGGTTGGGCAGGTCGATCTGATCGAAACTGTCGTATTCCATCGACCAGAACACATTGCCCCATGCCCGGTTCAGCGCGTCGGGTGACTGGTATTTCTGTGCCAGCCAGTCCTGAAATCCCGCCCGGGCGGCGGCTGAATAGCTAAGCGCCGTATCGTGACAGTCGTATTCGTTGTCGATCTGCCAGGCGGCGACATGGGTATTGCGGCCATAGCGTTCGCCCATCATTCGCGCGATGCGGCGCGATTCCTCGCGGTAGGGCAGATGGCTGAAATCATAGTGCCGCCGCGACCCGAATGTCCGGGGCCGGCCCTGTGCGTCGACCGCGATCATGTCAGGATGCTTGTCCAGCATCCAGCGCGGGGGCGTGGCGGTGGGTGTGCCCATCACGACCAGCAGGCCCGCATTGCCCAGCACCGTGACCGCGCGATCCAGCCAGTCCCAGTCGAACTGACCGGGGGCGGGTTCGATCCGCGACCACGCGAATTCCCCGATCCGCACCCATGTCAGGCCCGCCGCGACCATGCGGTCGGCATCGGATTGCCACTGCGTTTCCGGCCAGTGTTCGGGATAGTAGCAAACGCCAAGCGTGCGGTTCATGGAACGGCCTTTTGAGTCTTTGGAAAAGAAAACAGGAACAGCGCGTCACAGGATGACGCGGTGTTCCTTTTGACCGGTGTAGCCGGTGTCGATGGCATAGGTGCGGCCCTGATCGTCGTCGGGGGTATCGAGGCCCTGCCGTGCGGTCGTGACAAACAGGGTCTGGCGGTCCGGTCCGCCAAATGCGGGGCACGAGCTGTTGCGGCCCGGCACCTGGAACGCTTCGATGAAATCGCCTTGCGGGTCATAGACGGCGACACGACCGGCACCCCATTGCGCCGAAAACAGGTTTCCGGCGGCGTCGACCACGGCGCCGTCCGGGCGAAAATCGGTCTCGCTCAGGTCGATGTGCAGATGGGGGTCACCTGCGGGCCAACCGTCGGCGTCCAGTGCGACTGACATGATCTTTTGCGTGGGTGTGTCGCAGAAATATGCGGTGCGGCCATCGGGCGCGAAACAGATCGCGTTGGAAATGGTGATGTCCGCAAACAGGCAGCGCAGCTCGCCTTTCCAGAACCGCCAGATCTTGCCCGCGTGGGGTTCGGCCTGAATCCCCATCGTGCCGATCCAGAAGCCGCCCATTGGGTCGGCACGGCCGTCGTTTGACCGGGTATGCGCGCTGTCGGGTTCGAGTTCGGTCACGATATAGTCCGCGCCGGTGTCGATTTCGAACCGGTGCAGCGCCCGGGCGGATGCCACCAGCAGTGTATCGCGGTCGATCCAGCCCGCCGCACTGACATAATCGGGAAAGGTCCAGCTTTGCCCCTTGGTGTGCAGGCTTTTGGACATGATATCGAACCAGAAAAGCTGCTGGCGTTCGGGGTGCCACAGCGGGCCTTCGCCCAGTTCGCAATGGGTATCGTCAAAGATCATCTTGCGGCCTCGTCGTATGCGGTCACGATGGTTTCTGCGCGGGTGCCGACCTCTGCCGCGGTCATGCCGGGGGTGTAAAGGGCGGACCCGATACCAAACCCGCTGGCGCCTGCATTGATCCATTGTGCGAAATTATCCGGCCCCGCGCCGCCAACGGCAAAGACCTGACAGTCCTGGGGCAGAACGGCGCGGATCGCCTTGATCCCGTCCGGCCCGATCAGGCTGGCAGGAAACACCTTTAGCCCCGTGGCCCCTGCCTTGAGGGCAGCGAAACATTCCGTCGGCGTCATGACGCCGGGCCAGCTTTGCAATCCAGCGGCGCGGGTCGCGGCGATCACGCGGACGTCGCAGTTGGGTGACACCACCAGTTTGCCACCTGCGTCGGCCACACGGTTCACGTCCTCTGGCGACAAAACGGTGCCCGCGCCGATCAACGCATGATCGCCGTGGGCGTTGGCCATACGGGACAAGCTGTCGAACGGGTCTGGGGAATTCAGCGGCACCTCGATCCGGTCGATACCGGCGTCGATGCAGGCGGCACAGACCGCGACCGCCTCGTCCGGGGTCACGCCACGCAGAATGGCGATGATGGGGCGGCTCATAAGGTGTCCTTCCACAAATGATAGGCGGCTGTCAGTCCAGCCAGTGTCGTACGCTCGGCGTTGACCTGCGTGGCGCTGACGCCTTGGGTCGCAAGGGCTGTCACATAAAGATGCGCCAGTCCACCGGCACCGATCACAGCGACCTGCTGGCCCAGCCAATACGGTTTGGTCGCGGCCAGTTCGGCCCCGATCAACAGACCTGACAGGCGCGCGCGCGCCTGCGGCTGTTGCAGATCGTGCAGCAAGGATTCGGCGCGCAGGCTGAACAGGCGCGCGGCCAGCCGTTCGGGCCGCGACAGCGCGTCATCCAGCCCTTGGGCAAATCCTGCGTCATCCCAGCCTTCGGCGCAGGAATGCCGCAAAACGGTGTGGCCGCTGATGGCCGCAAACAGATCACCCGTCATGCAGGTTTGAAAACTGACGACTTCATCGGCGCTGATGTGGACCCATTTGGTATGAGTGCCGGGCAGACAGATCACGCCGTCCCAATTTGGATTTTGCGCAAGGAATCCCGCGATCTGCGTTTCTTCGCCGCGCATGACATCGGCGGGCGTCGGCTGTTTCAGGCCGGGAATGATCTGCACGGTGAACCGGTCGCTCGACACGGTGGCAAAGGGGCCGGTCAACGGCGCGCATGGCACGGTGGCATAAGGTGCCTCTGCCCAGCCCTGCCGCGATCCGACCATCCCGCAGGCGATCACCGGAACCGTGTCCCAGTCCGCGCACAGCCGGTCCAGCGCCGGGCCAAAACCCGCACGGTCCAGCGTGCCCATGCCATCGGCGCTGCTGGCTTCCGCCAGAATGCTGCCACTGGCCGACATCGCCCACGCGCGCAAATGCGTGGTACCCCAGTCAACGGCAATCCATGTGCACGAAACGGTCATAAACGCTGGCCTTCTATCACCCACATGCTGTCAGGCAACGCATAGGGCAGGTTCAGCCCCAGCGCCATCAACGCGCGCCCCGAAAGTTCAATCGGGCCGGTTTTCAGCGCGGGTTTCCCGCGCGACAGGCCAGAGATATCGTTCCGGTTTGCAATGTCCACACGGTAGACCGCGTCGGCATCCAGCCCGGTCAGGCGCAATGGGCGCGGCGCACTTTGGCGGCTGGTGGCGGCCTTGCCCGCGAACACGACGAAACGATGCGCGTCGGGCGCCGTCTGCTGTTCCGCGATCACCGATGGATCGGCGCTGTCCAGCCGCAGGATATCGGCCCTGCGCAGCCAGTCGCGGTTTGCTTCGAACCAATCGGTGATGCGCCGCAGGGTCGTGGCCTCTGCATCGGTCAGTTCGCGCGGGTCCATTTCGAACCCCATGTGACGCTGGGCTGCGACCCAGCCGCGAAACGCGATGGAATGCACGCGCCCCGTGGTGTGGCAATGGCGGGGCCCGACATGGCTGCCGGTGATGGCCGACGGCAGGAACAGCGCGGCGTCGTGCTGCATGCGCAGCCGTTCCTGCGCATCGTTGCAATCCGACAGCCAGACCCGCTGGGTCCGGGCCAGAATACCCGCGTCGATGCGCCCCCCGCCAGAGGCGCAGCTTTCGATTTCGACCAGCGGATGCGCTGTGCGTAGCCGGTCGATCAGGTCATAGGTGCCGCGCGTCTGGGCGGCGTCCGCATGCGGCAACATGCGGTTATGATCCCATTTGATATAGTCGATGTCGTGGTCCGACAGGATCGGGCTTATGACAGTGAACAGATGGTCGCGCACGGCAGGGTTGGCCATGTCCAGCAGGTATTGCCCCCGCCCGAGTGGCTGGTCCATCGGTCCCAGAACCCAGTCGGGATGCGCGCGTGCCAGATCGCTGTCGGCATTCACCATTTCGGGTTCGAACCACAGGCCAAAGGTCATGCCCAGCGCCTGCACATGTTCGATCAGCGGCGCCAACCCATCGGGATATTTGCGCGGGTCGATCCGCCAATCGCCCAGCGATGTTGTGTCGTCGTCACGCTTGCCGAACCAGCCGTCATCCAGCACGAACCGTTCCGCCCCCAGATCGGCGGCGCGGTTTGCAATATCCTGCAGGACAGTCAGATCGTGGTCGAAATAGATCGCTTCCCAGCAGTTGTAATGAACCGGACGCGGCGTGTCGGGTTTAGGCCATGTTACGATGCGGTCGCGCAGGTGACGCTGGAATGCTACGGCGCAACCGTTCAGGCCGCTGCCCGAATAGGTGGCCAGCAGGGGGGCCGTTTCAAAACGCGTGGCCGGTGACGCGTCCAGACCGGTGGCGTGGCCGAACTGGATCTGGCGGCGACCGTCCTGCAATTCTTCCAATACCATGCGATGACCGCCGGACCATGCATAATGCAGGGACCACGCCTCTCCGGTGGTGTTGGTGCAACCGCGTGCGGGCAGGATCGCGGCGGGAAAATGTTCATGCCCGGTGCGGCCCGTCCGGTTGTCGCGCGCACGCAGTCCTGCAGCCCAGGGCGTGCGGTTCAGCTGGAATTCGTCGCACCAGCGGCCTGCGACGTCGATCACATCGTCCGCCAGTTGTGGGCCGGGCAGGACGGGGGACGTCAGCCAGTCGCACAGCACGGGCGCATCTGCGGTCAGCAGCGTGCGCGCTGTCATCATCCGCGTAGCCGCGTCGATGCCAAAAAAGAAGGTCAGGGTCAGACCGGCAACCGCATCCACACAGGTCAGCGTCAGCCCGTCGTCTTGCGTGACGGTCGTGCCACCGAACCGCGGGCGCAGCGGCGTGCCGTCCGTCTGACGCACCACCAGCCCCGGTTGGCCCGGAAAGGCATCGGCCGTCTGCGGGCACAGCGTCAGGCGCGGATGCGCGTCCAGCGTGCCACCGGTCAGGTCAATTTCTGCGGCGGCGGTCAGGGCGGCCAGATCCTGCGTATCTGGCAGACGCGCCCCCCAATAGACACAAGCCGGCAGGCCGTCGTGCGGCGCGTGCAGAACCAGCGTCTGGCCCGCATCGTCCAAACGATAGTGGGTCACTTCACCGCTCCTAGTGTCAGGCCGGCGATGAAATGCTTTTGCATCAGAAAGAACATCGCCACGGGGGGCAGGGCGGCGACAATGCTGCCCGCACTCATCAGGTGATACGCCGCGCGGAACTGGCTGTTGAATTCGGTGATCCCGGCGGTCACGGGCTGCGCGCCCGGCCCTTGGGTCAGCACCACGGCCCAGAAATAATCGTTCCAGATAAAGGTAAAGATCAGCACCGCCAAAGCGGCTAACGCCGGTTTCATCAAGGGCAGGACGACATACCAGAAAATGCGCCATTCCGCGACGCCTTCGACCCGGGCGGCCTCGACAAGGCTGTAGGGCAGGGCGCGGATGAAATTGCGCATGAACAGCGTGCAGAATCCGGTCTGGAACGCGACGTGGAACAGCACCAGCCCCATGATGGTATCATAGAGCCCCAGGTTGATGGTCAGGTCACGCACCGGCACCATCAGGATCTGGAACGGCACGAAATTGCCCGCGATAAAGATGAAGAACAACAGCAGGTTACCCCGGAACCGGTAAACCCCCAGCGCGAAACCCGCCATCGCCGACAGCGCCACGGCGCCGATCATCGTGGGAATGGTGATCAGCAGCGAGTTGAACAAATAACGCGGCATGTTCGATTCAAAGAACACGCGGCCATAGTTGTTGAACCCTTCGAACGACGACGGCCAGCCCCAGTAGTTGCCATTGGCAAAATCCGCCTCTGGCTTGATCGAAAACAGCGCCACGGCGATCAGCGGCAACAGCCACAGGATCAGCGCAAACGGCAAAAACGCCTGATAGCTGACCTGCGCCGTGCGCGACCGCTTTGCAATCGGTGTCGGGAACATCAGCGCCCCTCCTTTTCGTCGCGCCACATCGACCACAGGAAGTAGGCGATGAAGAACAGCATGATGATGAAAAGCACAACGGCGATGGCCGCGCCGTATCCCATGCGGAACCCGAATTCTGACAGCGATTCCTCGAACATGAAAAACGACAGCACGCGGGTGGACCCGAAGGGTCCGCCATTTGTCATGATCGAAATCAGGTCAAAGCTGCGCAGCGCGCCGATGATGGTCACGACAAATGCGATGAATGTCGCGGGCTTCAGCTGCGGCAGCACGACATACCACAGCATGCGCCAGCCCTTTGCGCCATCCAGACGGGCGGCTTCGACCTGTTCGGGATCGACGGAATTCAGGCCCGTCAGATACAGGATCATGCAATAGGCCGTCTGCGGCCACAGGCCTGCGGCGATGATCCCATAGGTCGCCATATCGGGATCGCCCAGAATGTTGATCGGGCCTGCACCCACAAGGCCAAGGATCGCGTTCAGCAGACCCTCACGCGGCAGGTAGAACCACGAAAACACCAGACCCACGACGACCTGACTGATGACGAATGGAAAGAAAAACAGGGACTTGTAGACGCGGATGCCCGTCACCGTCTGGTTCAGAAACAGTGCGATGAACAGCCCCATCGGGATCGCCAGCAGATACAGGATCAGCCAGCGGATGTTGTTCCAGAAAGAGGTTTCGAATTTGCGATCCATGTTCTGATCGCCCAGCCCCAGCAGGCGGTCATAGTTCGCCGTGCCGACCCAAGTCGCTTCGCCCAGACCGTCCCATTCATGAAAGCTGATCCAGACCGATTGTCCGATTGGAACGATCACGTAGACGGCAAAGAACAGCATCGCCGGGGCCAGAAACAGCCACGGCGTCAGGCGGATCTCGTTACGCTTGTACCAGCCGCGCTGCACGGGCGGGTGACGGTCGGGCACGATGGGGGCAGTGGCCATGGGAATGCCTTTGATCTGGGATCGCACGGCCGGACGCAGCATCCTGCATCCGGCCAGATTTTCAGACCCGGCGCGGCCCGTTGCAGGGCGCGCCCGATCCTGTCCGCATTACTGGTAGATGCGCTGGCGCGTTTCTTCCAGACGCATCAGGATGTCGTCCAGATTGTCCGGGAACACCATGAATTCCTGCAGACCTTCCATGCCGACGGACGCCATTTCCGCTTCAAAGTCACGGTCAAAGAACTGCATGATACCGCCCGTCGCGTTGTTCGACAGCATCTCAAAGCCCTGCTGAAGGAACTTGTCGTCGTCGACAGACGCATTTGCGTTGATCGGCAACTGGCCCAATGCATCGCCCGCATTGATGCGGGTCTGCACGTCGGCGCTGGTTACATAGCGCAGGAATTCACGTGCCGCATCGGGATTTTGGGCACCGCTGGCCATGTGGAACGTGTCGGTCGGTGCGTCCTCGGCGTAGGCGACATCGGGGTTGATCTTGGGGAACTGGTAGAAATCCAGTTGATCGTTGGTCAACCCGCCGTCGCGCATCGCGGCCACAGCAAAGTTACCCATCAGATAAGACGTGGCTTCGCCGTTCAGCATGAAAGGCAGCGCTTCCTGCCAGCTATAGGTCTGATGGTCGTCGATGAACGCGCCCATGTCGATCAGCTGACGCCAGTTTGCGAATGTCTCGCGCACACGATCGTCGGTCCACGGAATTTCGCCGCGGGCCAGCTGCATGTGGAAATCATAACCGTGGGTCCGGCTGTTGATGTAGTCGAACCAGCCGCCGGCGGTCCACAGGAACTTGGTCCCGATGGTATAGCACTTGCGCCCGGAATCGATGATCGCCTGACAGTTCGCCAGTTCTTCTTCCCATGTGGTGGGTTCGGACAGGCCCAGCTCTTCAAAGATGTCGGCGCGGTAATAGACGCCCCACTGATAGTAGGTGTAGGGCACGCCCCATTGCTTGTCGTCCAGCGTCAACGCGCCCTTGGTCGATTCCAGTGCAGCGAACTGTTCCTCTTCCCACAGGTCGGAAATGTCCGCGAACAGGCCTGCGTCGACATAGGGACGCATGCGGTTGGCGGCGTACCAGTTCACGACGTCCGGCGGGTTGGCGCCCAATGCGTTGCGGATCTGCGTTTTCCACGCTTCGCGGTCCACGATCGTCAGTTCGATGTCCAGATCGGGGTGCATGGCACCGAAATCCGCGACCATGCCTTCGATCACGGCACGCGGTGCCGGGTTCGACATGTCGGATGTGATTCGCAGCTCGCCCGACAGGGCGTCGTCTTGGGCGATAGCTCCGCTGGCGATCGCCGCCGCGACGACAGCCGCAAAAGAAGTGGTGATGATTGAACGCATGTGATCCTCCCAGATTTGCGTGCAAGGTTTCACTATTTGAAACTTTGTTTTGGATATTGATACTAAAACCCAACTCCCCTAAGCTGTCAACTGGGAGGACGCACACATGACGGAACGACGCGATGGCACCGTCGGTAAGGCACTGGATGTTCTGGATCAGGTCGCGGACTTTGGTCGCCCGGTTCGTTTTTCCGAAGTGCTGGACGGATCAAGCTATCCCAAACCGACGCTTTACCGTCTGATGCAAACCCTGACGCATCAAGGCATGCTGCATTTCGATCAGGACCGGCAGACCTATTCCCCCGGTGCCCGGCTGGTGCGTCTGGCCCATGCGGCATGGGCGCAATCGTCGCTGGCACAGGTCGCCAGCCCGCACATCGAAGCGCTGAGCGCGCAGACCGGCGAAACCGTGCATCTGGCCCAGATCGACGCGGCACAGGTGCTGTATCTGGATAAACGCAACGCAACCGATCCGATCCCGATGTACAGTCAGGCCGGTCGCGTCGGTCCGGTTTACTGCACGGGCGTCGGCAAGGTCATGCTGGCCTATCTGCCGCCCGACCAGATTGCCGGTGTCATTGCCCAGCAGTCATTTCACCGTTTTACGCCGCAGACGATCACGACGGCCGCCGCGCTCAGGGCAGAACTGGACGCGATCCGCGACCGGGGATTCGGTTTTGACCGTGAAGAGCACGAACCGGGCATCATATGCGTTGCTGTCCCGATCCTGAGCGATGCAAAACGCGTTATGGGTGCGGTATCCGTCACCAGCACCACGGCGCGTCAATCGCTGGATGCGCTGGCGCAGCTTGCGCCACGTGTCCGTGACACCGCGCAGGCCATCGCGCGCGACGCCCAAAGATGGAGCTTTCCAGCCCATGCAACCCAAGATTTCAAGCTAGCGGGGGAATAACCCATGTCCGGTGTCACGCTTTCATGTGTCAAGAAAACCTATGGCGACGTTCAGGTGATCCACGGGATCGACCTTGATATTCAGGACGGTGAATTCTGCGTCTTTGTCGGCCCTTCGGGCTGCGGCAAATCCACCTTGCTGCGGATGGTGGCCGGTCTGGAAGAAACCACCAGCGGCCAGATCGAAATCGGCACCCGTGATGTGACGCGGCTGGACCCATCCGACCGTGGCGTGGCGATGGTGTTCCAGACATACGCGCTTTATCCGCATATGACCGTGCGCGACAACATGGGCTTTGGGCTGAAAATGAACGGCCACCCAAAGGCCGAAATCCGCGAAAAGGTGGCAGAAGCGTCGCGCATCCTGAAGCTGGACGATTATCTGGACCGCAAACCTGCGGCCCTGTCAGGTGGCCAGCGTCAGCGGGTCAGCATCGGACGCGCCATCGTGCGCGGGCCAGAGGTGTTCCTGTTCGACGAACCGCTGTCAAACCTTGACGCAGAACTGCGGGTCGAAATGCGTGTGGAAATCGCGCGCCTGCACAAGGACATCGGCGCCACGATGATCTACGTGACCCACGATCAGGTCGAAGCGATGACGCTGGCCGACAAGATCGTCGTGCTGCGCAAAGGCGTGATCGAACAGGTCGGCGCGCCGATGGATCTGTACCGTGATCCCGACAACCGATTTGTCGCGGGGTTCATCGGATCGCCCGCAATGAATTTCATGGACGGCAACATCAAGGGCGGCAAACTGGACGTGCCCGCCCTGCGCGGCAGCTATGACCTGAATCTGACAACCGTGCACGCGGGCAAATCCGTCACAGTCGGCATGCGTGCAGAGCATCTGCAGACTGACGCGCAGGGCGATACCCATGTCGTCGACATGACGGAATCGCTGGGCGGCGTTTCCTACGTCTATCTGGTGGGCGATACAGGAGAGCGGCTGATCATCGAGGAACGCGGCGACCACCGGTCCGCCACCGGGGATCGGGTCGGGGTCAGCATCGACGCAAACAGGATTTATCTGTTCGACACCGAAAGCGGCGCGCGCATCCGGACCTGACGGCCCGGAACCGCGCCCGCATCACCGTTTGCCGTAATACAGGCCGACGACGTGTTCGGCCTGTGCGAAAAACAGCCAGCGCAGACACAAGACACCCAAAAGATGGGCGATGACCGCGATCCCGGCGGTCAGATGCGACAGTCCCATGGCAAGGATCGGCAAGGGCACCCCGAATGCAAGGATCATCCCGATGATCCGCAGATACATCGCGTGCCGCCGCCCGACCACATGGACGAATTCCCGCAACAGGTAATTTGACCCGGTGTGCGGCGGTAAGAATGCGCGCACATCGCCCCGGTCGCCCAGCCCTGTCGCTGTCCCCATGGTCGTGCCGGATGTCGCAAGGCGCGTGTCGCCCGTGATCCACGCGATGACCTGCAGCACGGCCGCAATGGTCAGCAGCGCCAGTGCCGCGACCGACTGATTGGCTAGCAGCGCGCCGCCGCCCGCGGACAGGCTTAGAAATACGGCGGGCGTCGTCCAGTGATGCCAGCGTGGCACGGTTTTCAACTGGGTGTAGATCATCGCCGTGGTCCAGATCGTGACGCCGCATCCCAGACTGACCAGCCAGCCCAGCGGCGCGATCCGCGCATCGAACAACATGCCCAGCGCATAAATTGCACCCAGCGTCAGGGTCGCCACGGCGGCGATCCCTTCACGTGACAGCCATGACGTGCGCCATTGGCTGAATGCCTTGATCGCGCGTTCCGGCCGCCCCAGATGCAGGGCAGACGCCATCAACCCACCCACCGCCAGCGCATAGGCCAGAAAGAAGAAACCGAACGCCACCCAGCCGCTGGGATCGGGCAGGCCAAGGCCCAGCCAGAACAACAGGCCGAACCCCAGCCCCGACAGCGTGGTGAAAATGATGACGGACGGTGCGGGGTTCATCCGCGCGCACCCTTGGGCAGCGCCGACAGCGCCCGGTCAATCCACGCCACCAGCCCCTTGCCGTCCTGTGCGACGGAGTCCAGCAACGGTGCGAGCACGTCGATCTGATCGGCGTCACGGGCGCGCGGTGGTAGATATTTGTTCACCGGTTTCGTGCCCTGTTCCGGCATCAGGTCGATCCCGCCGCGATCCGCCACCAACTGGCTGACGGCGCTGTCCGGATCGCCCAGATCGCCAAAGTGGCGCGCACCAGACGGACAGGTGCGCACGCAGGCAGGTGTCCGGTCGATTTCAGGCAGGTTTTCGTTATAGATCCGGTCCACGCAAAGCGTGCATTTTTTCATCACGCCCTCGACGGCGTCCAGCTCTCTGGCGCCGTAGGGACAGGCCCAGGCGCACAGGCTGCACCCGATGCAGGCGGATTCGTTGACGAGAACGATCCCGTCTTCGGCGCGTTTATAGCTGGCACCGGTGGGGCAGACGGTGACGCAGGGCGCATCTTCGCAATGCAGGCAGGATTTCGGGAAATGCACCTGTTGCGCGGGGCCGTCGGGGGGTGTCACTTCGTAGCTGTGCACGCGGTTCAGAAAGGTGCCGGACGGGTCGGCGCCATAAGGGTCGGTGTCCGACAGGGGCGCGCCGTAATTTTCGGTATTCCAGCCTTTGCACGCCACCACGCAGGCATGACAGCCGACACAGGTGTCCAGATCAATGACCAGCCCCAGCTTTACCTGCGATGGCGGTGGCAATTGGGTCATGCGGTGGCCGCCTCCGGCGGGAGTATTTGAGGCAAGATGATGCTGACGGCACCGGGATCGGACCATGTGGCGACATACCAGACGAACGATCCGATGGTGAACGCGAGGAAGGCCGCGATCAGCAGCAGTGTCATTTTCATGGTTTTCCAACCTTCCAGCGCAGGGTTTTGGGTGTATCCGATTTTGGCATGTTCAGCGGTGGCAGAACAGGCTGCGATTCCGCAGGCGCGCCCGAGCGTTCGATTTTCACGCGCAGATCGAACCACGCGGCCTGTCCCGTGATCGGGTCGGAATTGGCCCAGCGCAACCCGTCGCCTTTGGGCGGCAGCAATTCGTGGATCAGGTGGTTGAGCAGGAATCCCTTGGTCGCTTCGGGGGCGGCTGTGTCCAGTGCCCAGGTGCCCTTGCGCTTGCCGATGGCGTTCCACGTCCAGACGGTGTTTTCGTTCAGGCTGGCCTGATGCGCAACGGGCACGGTAATCGCGCCATGCGCGCTGGTGACACGCGCCCAGTCGCCATCCTGGAATTTGTGTTTTTCCCAAACCTTTGTCGGCACATAGAGCGGGTTCTGCCCGTGGATCTGGCGCAGCCATGCGTTCTGTCCGCCCCAGCTGTGATACATCGCCATCGGGCGCTGGGTCAGGGCGTGCAGGTTGTATTCGGCGGGGTCGACGTGGCCATCCTCGAACGGGGGATACCAGATTGGCAGCGGGTCCATGGTGACCTTGATCTGGCCGCGCAGATGATCGGGCGGCTGGCGATCGCCGTGTCCTTCGGCGGCCAGCTGGAACCGCCGCAGCGGTTCGACATACAGCTGAAAGATATAAGGCGCGGGTGCGTCGTAAAGGCCGGTTTCCACCGCCCAATCCTGATATGCGCGATTGAACGGTTTGTAATAGGCGGCCCCGTCGGGGATATGTTTGATCCAGAAGCCGCCGTTTTCGATATAGGTCTGGATCTGGCTGTCGTTGGGATCGCCGCGCCCGCCCTGAAGCCCGTTTTCGCCCACGCGCCAGCCCGCCAGTGGCCCGATGCCCGGACGGCGCAGGTGCTGCTGGATGTAATCGGCGTAATCGGCGTATTTCGTGCTGCCGTCGGCGTTGACAAAGCCCGGCAGGCCCAGACGCCCGCCCAGATCGCAAAGGACCGATTGAAACCCGCGCACATCGCGGTCGGGTTCTACCACCGGCCAGCGGATCGCGTCGGCGGCGGCGTCCGCTTCGCAGATCGGACGGTCCAGCAGGCTGATGCAATCGTGCCGTTCCAGATAGGTCGTATCGGGCAGCACCAGGTCGGCATAGCCCACCATTTCGGATTGATAGGCGTCGGCATAGATGATCCGCGGGATGACATATGCGCCGTCCGCATCCGTATCGGTCAGCATGTCCATGACGCCGCGCGTGTTCATCGACGAATTCCAGGACATATTCGCCATGAACATGAACAGCGTGTCGATCTTGTAGGGGTCGCCCGCGTGTGCGTTGGAAATCACCATATGCATCAGCCCGTGCGCCGACATCGGGTTTTCCCAGGTAAACGCCTTGTCGATCCGGGCAGGCGTGCCGTCGGGGGCAAGGCACAGATCGTCCGGGCCTTGCGGATAACCCAGATGCGGACCGTTCAGCGCCTGACCGGGCACCACCTTGCAATGGGGTTTGGGGTGCGCGGTGGCCGGTTTGGGGTAGGGTGGCTTGAACCGCATGCCGCCGGGGGTTTCGACGGCCCCGATCAGGATTTGCAGCATGTGCAGTGCGCGGCAGGTCTGGAACCCGTTGGAATGGGCGCTGATCCCGCGCATAGCGTGCATGCTGACAGGGCGACCCACCATATTGGGATGCAACTTGCCGCGGAAATCGGTCCATGCGCGGTCCAGCACGATTTCCTGATTGAATGCGACATCTGCGATATCCGCCGCCAACCGCCGGATGCGCGCGGCGGGGATGCCGACGCGATCGGCCACGTTTTCCGGGGCATGTTCGGGGTTGGTATAGCGATCGGCCATCAGGTGAAACACGCTGAGATGCGTGATTCCGCGCTGGCGCAGCTTGCCGGTCAATTGCGGCTCAACCCCTTGGCCGTTCCACGGTGCGGGCTTGCCGGTGCGGCTGTCGATGACCAGCGGTTGCAGATCGTCGTCACGCAGAAACAGGCCGTAGTTGGGTGACTTGGGGTCCTGATCCACAAGGACAGAGGCATTGGTGAACCGCGCCAGATAATCCGTGTCGATTTTGCCTGCGGTCATCAGGCAATGGACCAGCGACAGGATCAGCAGCCCGTCGTTGCCGGGGGTCACGCCAAACCAGTCGTCGGCCACCGCATTGTAACCCGTCCGCACCGGGTTGATCCCGACCATGCGCGCGCCGCGCGCTTTGAGCTTGCCGATGCCCATCTTGATCGGGTTGCTGTCGTGGTCTTCGGCCACGCCGAACAGCAAGAACAGCTTTGTATGGTCCCAGTCGGGCTGGCCGAATTCCCAGAACGCGCCGCCCATCGTGTAGATGCCCGCCGCTGCCATGTTGACCGAACAGAACCCACCGTGTGCAGCATAGTTGGGCGTGCCAAAGCCCTGCGCCCACAGCCCGGTGAACGACTGCGACTGATCGCGCCCGGTAAAGAAAGCCAATTTCTCAGGGGCTGTGTCGCGGATCGGTTTCAGCCAGGAGACGGCCAGATCCAGCGCTTCGTCCCAACTGATTTCCTTGTACTGGCCCGACCCGCGCGGGCCGGTTCGCAGCATCGGTGCGCGCAGGCGCGACGGCGCGTTGTGCTGCATGATGCCAGCGCTGCCCTTGGCACACAGCACGCCTTGATTGACGGGATGGTCGCGGTTGCCTTCGATATAGGCAACGCGTTTCTTGCCGTCGGAGCCTTCTTTCATGTGCACGTCGATGCCGCAGCGGCAGGCGCACATGTAGCAGGTCGTCTTGCGGATCTCGTCAGAGACCTTGGGCGACAGATCAAGTGTCGGTTGGGTCATGCCAATACCTTTTGCGCGGCGCGCGCGATGGTGCGTTCCTCGGTCGCGGGGACGATCCGGGCGGTTACGGCGGACGTGTCGGTGTGCAAAACGGATGCTCCTGTCGCGTTGGCCGTCGGGTCGAACCTTAGCCCCATATAGCCCAGTCCGTCCATGATCGCAGCCCGCACCGCGACGTCATTTTCCCCGATGCCGCCCGTAAAGGCGATTCCGTCCAGCCCGCCCATCGCGGCGATCATGCTGCCCGCATGCCGCACGGCCCAATAGGTGAAATGCCCGATGGCAAAGCGCGCGGCCCGGTCGTCGCGGGTGGTCAGCGTGCGCATGTCCGACGATCCGGCCAGACCCAGCAGCCCGGACCGGCGGTTCAGCAGATCGGCGGTTTCGTCGATCCCCAGATCGCGTGCCAGTCGCAGGACGGCGTTGGGGTCGATGCTGCCTGACCGGGTGCCCATGGTCAGACCTTCCAGCGGGGAATAGCCCATCGTGGTGGCAACGGAATGACCGTCGCGGATGGCGCACAGTGATGCGCCATTGCCCAGATGCAGCGCCAAAAGCCGTGGCGGCAGCGGGTCCAGCCCGGCCACAAGCCCCTGATAGCTGATCCCGTGGAACCCGTAGCGCCGCAGCCCGTGGCCCGTATCCGGCAGCGCATAGGCGGTGGCGACACGCGGGTTGGTCGCGTGAAACGCGGTATCGAATACGGCGACCTGTGGCAGATCGGGCGCCAGTGCGGTCACCGCATCGATCCCCGTCAGATGGGCAGGGTTGTGCAACGGGGCCAACGGGATCAGCCGCGCGATTTCCGTGCGCAGGGCGGCGGTGATGCGCTGCGGTGCGGTCAGGCTATCGCCACCATGCACGACGCGGTGGGCAGCGGCGGTCAACCTGTGGCCCCGTGCGGTGTAGTCATCCAGCATGACGGCGATGGCAGACGCGTGGTCCGTCACCTCTGTCGCGGAGAAATGGGCGATCTGGCGCAGGTCAGTATCGAACAGCGCGGATTTGACCGACGACGATCCGGTGTTCAGCACAAGGATCATGCCAGTGCCCGTATCAGCCCAAGCATCGACAGCGCCAGCAGCAGCCAGATCGCAAACCGGCGGAACGCGGCGGGCGGGGCTGCGGCAAAACGGCGGTTGCCCAGCAGGATTCCCACCGCAAGGATCGGCGCGGCAATGACTGCGGCCAGAAACGTGTCGCCCGTGACATTGCCGCCCAGCGCCATCAGCGGCAGGGTCATGAGGTCGATCCCGGTCAGAAATACGATCATCGTGGCGCGGAACGTAGCCGCAGGGATCGGTTGCGCGCCCAGACAGGCCGCAACCGGCAACCCGCCCACGCCCGCGGCATTTGCGGTTCCGGCCAGCAGACCGACGCCTGCATGGGCGGGCAGGGGCAGGCGGGTTTTCAGCGACCAGCCCGACAGCAGCACCAGCGCCATGGCACCGATCACGACAGAGATCACCAGACGCACCGCAGGGACCGGCAGCGCCAGCATGCCAAAAATGGCAAACGGCAGCGCCACGGCGGCCCCCGCCAGCAACCACAGCGCGCGGGACCAGTCGACATGGCCCCGGATGCCGCGCGCCTGTAGGGCGGTCATCGCGATTTCGCACAGGAACACGACCGGGATCAGCGGCACCGGGTTCGTGACCAGCGCCGCCACGGCGATGAAAATGGCGGAAAACCCGAACCCCGAATAGCCCCGCACCAGCGCCGCCCCGAACAACGCGACAGCCAGCACGATCACGATCTGGGGCGTCAGATCGAAGGGCATCAGACCTGTGTGGCCGCCATGTCATCCTTTGAAATACCGGCCACTTTGACGGGTTTCTTCATGGCGTCGCGGCGGAACGGCTCTCCCAGCTCCTGGTTCAGCAGCACTTCGATCAGGGTGGTCTTGCCGTTTTTCATCTGGTCGGTGATCGCGGCGTTCAGCGCGGCGGTCGTTTCCTCCATGGTGCGGACCTGCACGCCCTGCAATCCGCAGGCCTGCGCAATCGCGGCATAGCTGACGCCCTGATCCAGTTCGGTGCCGACGAAATTATCGTCGAACCACAGGGTCGAATTGCGCTTTTCCGCGCCCCATTGGTAATTGCGGAACACGACCATGGTGATCGCAGGCCATTCAGAACGACCGATGGCGGTCAGTTCATTGCACGCGATCCCGAATGCGCCGTCCCCGGCAAACCCCACGACGGGCACGTCAGGCTGGCCGATTTTGGCACCGACAATGGCGGGCAGGCCATAGCCACAGGGCCCGAACAGGCCGGGCGCCAGATATTTGCGGCCCACCTCAAAGCTGGGATAGGCGTTGCCGATGGCGCAATTGTTGCCGATGTCCGATGAAATGATCGCGTCGCGCGGCAGGGCGGACTGGATCGCGCGCCACGCCATGCGGGGGCTCATCCAGTCGGGTTTGTCACTGCGTGCGCGTGCGTTCCACGTGGTGCCCGGGTCGTCGTCTTCGTGGTCCATGCTGGACAATTGTTGCGCCCATTTGGATTTGGTGTCCCCGATCAGGGCGCGACGGTCGGCGCGGCCATCGTCGCCCGCGTTGTCCGACAGGCCTGCCTGAATGGCGGATGCGACCTTGGCCGCGTCCCCGACGATACCGACGCTGACCTTTTTGGTCAGACCGATGCGGTCGGGGTTCAGATCGACCTGAATGATCTGCGCGTCCTTGGGCCAGTAATCCATGCCATAGCCGGGCAGGGTACTGAACGGGTTCAACCGGGTGCCCAGCGCCAGCACCACATCGGCGCGTGCGATCAGTTCCATCCCGGCCTTGCTGCCGTTGTAGCCCAGCGGCCCCGCAAACAGCGGGTGAGAGCCGGGAAAAGCGTCGTTGTGCTGGTAGCCCACGCAGACGGGGGCATCCAGCCGTTCCGCCAGCGCCATCGACGCGGCGATCCCGCCATCCGACAAAACGACGCCAGCACCGTTCAGGATCACCGGGAATTTTGCCTGCGACAGCAGACCCGCAGCCCGCGCGATGGCGTCGGTACCCCCTGCGGGGCGTTCAAAGGCCACGATCTGCGGCAGGTCCACGTCGATCACCTGTGTCCAGAAATCACGGGGGATGTTGATCTGTGCGGGTCCACTGGCGCGCTTTGCCGCCATGATGACGCGGTTCAGCGTTTCCGCGATGCGCGTCGGGTCGCGGACCTCTTCCTGATAGGCGACCATGTCTTCGAACAGTTTCATCTGTTCGACTTCTTGAAATCCACCCTGACCGATTGTCTTGTTCGCGGCCTGTGGCGTCACCAAAAGCAGCGGCGTGTGGTTCCAGTAGGCCGTTTTCACAGCCGTGACGAAATTGGTGATGCCGGGCCCGTTCTGGGCGATCATCATCGACATGGCCCCCGTGGCGCGGGTGTAGCCGTCTGCCATCATCCCGGCGCTGCCTTCGTGCGCGCAATCCCAGAATGTGATGCCTGCCTCGGGAAAGATGTCCGAAATCGGCATCATCGCAGAGCCGATGATCCCGAACGCCTGATCGATCCCATGCATCTGGAGCGTTTTGACAAAGGCTTCTTCGGTGGTCATTTTCATCGGGCGGGTCCTGCGGCTGAAAGGTTGCTGGGCAAGGTGTAAGCGCTGTGCTGTCATGGCAATAGGGCCAGCAGGCGGGGTCAGTTAATGCCAGTTAGCGGGTCGCAAGTGCCGCCGCAATACGCGCGATCCCTTCTGCGATGCGGGGTGCCTCTATCGACGAATAGGCCAGCCTGATAAAATTGGTCGGTGCCGCGCCCGCAAAGAACGGCGCGCCCGGTTCGATCAGCACGTCGCGGTCGCGCAGGGTGCGGGCCAATTGTGTGGTATCGGTGCCGTCCGGCGCGCGCACCCACACCGACGATCCGCCGTAGACGCCGGACCCCGCAATGGACAGGCCATGATCCGACAGCGCCTGATCCAAAACGCGCCGACGGCTGTGGTAGGCGTCTTTCATCCGGCGCACACGGGCGTCGTAATGGCCAAGCGACATGAAATAGGCGGCGGTGCGCTGGATCTGGCCCGGGGGATGGCGCAGCACCTGTGCGCGCAATGCGCGGGTCGCGGCGATGAACGGCGGCGGGCCGACAAGATAACCCAGCCGCAATCCGGGGAACAGTGATTTGGAAAAGCTGCCGACGTAGATGACACGCCCGTCGATGTCGTGCGATTTCAGCGCGGGTTGCGGTGGCCCGAGAAAGGCCATCTCAAATTCGTAATCATCCTCGACCACAATGAACCCGTCGCGTTCGGCCTGCGCCAGCAAGGCGCGCCGCCGTGCAGCCGGCATGGTCGTAGTGGTCGGGCACTGATGGCTGGGTGTGGTAAAAACCACGTTGGCGCCCTTTGGTATCAGGTCGGGCGGCAGGCCGTCGGGGTCGACAGGCACAGGCGACAGGCGCGCCCCCGTGGCCTGCACGATCCGGCGCAGGGCCGGATAACAGGGGTCTTCGGTCACGGCATGACTGTCCGGGGTCAAAAGCACCTGTGCCGACAGCCACAACGCATTTTGTGCGCCCAGTGTGATCAGAACCTCGTCAGGGGTGGCGGTGATGCCGCGCCGGGGCAGGATCTGGCGGGTCAAGAAATCAATCAGCTTTGGATCGTCGCCGTCGTATTGATCGGCGGCCAGCGCGTTGAAATCCCGCTTGCCCAATGCCTGCAAGGCGCACAGCCGCCAGCCCGCGGTATCGAACAGCGCGGGGTCCGGCTGGCCATAGATGAAGGGATAGCGAAACCTTGCCCAATCGGCGGGTTTTGTCACGCCGAACCCCGCAGGCCGGGTGTGCAGAACACTGTCCCAGTCCACCGTGCTGGCCGTGGCGGGGCCAGGCAGAAAGTCGGGTGGTTGTGGGGCGCTATCGCTGACGAAATAGCCCGACCGCCCAGCAGATGTGACGTAATCATCCGCCACAAGATCGGTATAGGCCAGCGTGACCGTGATCCGGCTGACGCCCAGATGGACGGCCAGTTTGCGCGAGGACGGCAAACGTTCGCCGCTGCGGAAACGTCCCGCAAGGATGCCCTGCGCGACCATCTGCCGGATGCGCTGCTGCAGCGTGCCTTCGGTCGCGGGATCGAGGCGGAAAAGATCAAGCGGAACGGACATGCTCTGGCCTTGGGGTTGGCGCAGACTGGACCGATGGCGTTTGGATGGCAAGGGATGGACCGGGGGCGGTGCCCCCGGACCCCCGGGATATTTCCGGCAAGAAGAAGATCAGCCCAATACGCGGGTGATGGCGCTGCTGACGGCGCCGCAGATCTGGTCGATATCGTTCTTGGTCGCGATCAGGGCCGGGGCGAACAACAAGGTGTTGTTGTAGCCCGGCAACGACCGGTTGGTGGCCCCGATGATGACACCCTGCGCCATGCAGTCAGCGACGATCGCGCCGACCTGACGTTCGTTGACGGGTTCTTTTGTCGTGCGGTCCATGACCAGTTCCGCGCCCGCGAACAGGCCCATACCGCGCACGTCGCCAATGACGGGGTGGCGGTCCATCAGGTCGTGCAGGCTGTCCTTGAGGTAGGCGCCCATGGCGGTGGAATTCGCCATCAGGTTTTCTTCTTCGATGATGGCCATGTTTTCGATGGCGGCGGTCGGACCCGCCGTGCAGCCGCCAAAGGTCGAGATGTCGCGGAAATAGCCCAGCGGATCGCTGTCGTCCTTGAACATGGAAAACACGCGTTCGGTGGTCACACAGCACGAGATGGCAGCATAGCCGGAGGCCACGCCCTTTGCCATCGTGACGATGTCGGGTTTGACCCCGAACTGCTGGTAGCCGAACCATGTGCCGGTGCGCCCCAGACCGCAGACGACTTCGTCGATATGCAGCAGGATGTCGTATTTCGTGCAAAGCTCTTGCACCCGTTCCCAATAGCCCTGTGGCGGCACGATAATGCCGCCCCCGGCGGTGATGGGTTCAAGGCACAGCGCGCCGATGGTGTCGGGGCCTTCGCGCAGAATGACCTCTTCTATCGCATCGGCGGCACGCTTTCCGTATCCTTCGCCCGCGTCATCGGCGCGGTATTCCAGACAATGCGGCACGCGCACGAAACCGGGTGTCGCCGGTCCGTATTCTGCGCTGCGTTCGTCCTGCCCACTGGCCGACAGCGTCGCGATGGTGGTGCCGTGATAATCGCGGTCGCGGTACAGGATCTTGTGTTTCTTACCACCATAATACCGGTGCGCAATCTGGCGCACCATCTTGAAGCCTTTTTCGTTCGCTTCCGATCCGGAGTTGGCGTAGTAGACCCGGCTCATGCCCGGCATCTTGTCGATCAGCAGTTCGGCAAATTGCGCACCGGGAATGGTGCCCGATGCACCCGCGAAAAAGCACATCTTGGTCAGTTGGGCGGCGACGGCATCGGCAATCCGTTTGCGACCGTAGCCGACATTCACCGTCCAGACAGCACCGGACACTGCATCCAGATGTTCCTTGCCGCGAATATCCCAGACGCGCATGCCCTGCCCTTCGACGATGATGCGCGGGTCGACGGTTTCGAATGGCTTGTGCTGGATCAGGTGATGCCAGACGTGGGCGCGGTCGGCTTCGATGATGGCGGATGGATCGTTGGTCAGCGATTGCAGGGTCATGGGCGTGCTCCGGGTCGAGGGTGGCGTCCGGAAGCCCGGACCTGATCACAGGTCGCATTGCCTGCGCCCTGTCGATAGGTCCAGTAGGGGCGTATTCATATGACCAGTCAAGGTGCCGCAATCTGTGACTACGCCAGTCGCACGCTGTTCAAGGTTGGATCGCCCAAGGACACTTGCTAAACCGAAGTCACCCTGTGGTTGAGCGGATGGCCAGAATGATAAGCGATTTGGCCGTTGTGGGGCTGTTCGGCCTGTTTTTGATGGTGCTTTTGGCGGTCCTGCTGGTTCGGCGGGCGCGGCGGGTGGGCACGACCGCCGCAGGGCCGCAGGCCAGCGTGATCGTCGACGGGTCCAACGTGATGCACTGGGGCGGTGGCGATCCTTCGCTGATCGTGCTGACCCGCGTGTTGCAGTCGTTGCGCGACGACAAGGGCCATATCCCCGCCGTCGTGTTCGATGCCAACGTGGGATACAAGCTGTTCAACAGATTCCATGGGCATGCGGCGATGGCCAGCGCCATCGACATGCCGCAACATCTGGTGCTGGTCGTCGACAGGGGCGTCATCGCGGACGAGGCGATCCTGGATGTCGCCGCACGGCATAACCTGCCGGTGGTGTCCAACGACCGGTTTCGGGATTGGTCGGTGCAATATCCGTGGGTGCGCAAAAAAGGTCGCGTGTTGCGCGGCACATGGAAGGATGGTTCCGTGCGCTGGGCGCACTAGATCATGCGACAAAGCAACACAGGAGATATGACGATGGAAACCTTTCTGGACGTGATCGGCGTCACCGCGCTGGTTTTGCTGGCCGTGATCGGCCTTGTATCCGGGCTGATCGCCGCGGTGGTCACCGGCGGAAGCAAGGCGAAATACATCATTGCCGGGGTGCTGGGCGCACTGGCGCTGCCCTTTGTGCTGGCGGCATTGGGCGTGACCGCGGTGGTCGGCGCCGGGCTGGTGGTGATCCTGTTGGTCGGGGTCGTGGGCGCGGTGCTGGTCGTCGCACTGGTCAAGGCTGTGGCTGGGCGAAATCGAAACTAATACTAAAAAAGGCTTAGCGTCCTTCGGGAATTTGGATGCCAGTCATTTCAAATTCTGCCAAAGGCTCTTGTCCGCAGTCCTTTCTTATTGCGTTCACAATCTTGAGCTGAAATTTTTTGTGCTCATCTCGGGGCAGGGAGACGGAAATCTTACTTCCATCTTTTAAGTCTATATTGGAGCGTACGAGCATAAAATAATATGAGTTGAATGCTTGTGCGACCGATTTTTCAGCGTAGGTTGAGATTAAATTGTTTACACGAGCCAGTTCTACCATCACGCTCCGTTGTTCTAGCGGTAAGTGGACGCTATTCATGCAGTTCTGAAGGCACGCAAGTGCATCACCGTAAACCTCCCGTTGCAGTTTTCGAACTTCGGTTTTTTCCGCAACCTTTGGCGAAAGATGAACTAGAACGAGTTGTGTAACGGACGGCACGATAGCGCCACCAATTGCTCCGACAACGCCAGCCCAAATTGGATCAATGGCCATCCACGTCAGTCCTTTCTTCTACAAGAATACCATTTTTCCTCACAATACGCTACTGCGAGAACCTACCGCTTCTTCCCGCCATACCGCGACTTGCCGCCGCGCATACCGCCGCGACCGCCGGTGGACCGGCCTGATGCGACCGCGCTGTCGGACACGGCCTTGTCCACGGCCTGCTGACGGGCGAGGGGGTCGTCGGCAATGGCAAGTTCCACGGCTTCGAGGCGTTTGAGCTCGTCGCGCAGGCGGGCGGCTTCTTCGAATTCTAGGTTTTCGGCGGCCTTGCGCATGTCGGTGCGCAGACCGTCCAGCACCGCTTTCATGTTGGACCCTTGGCGTTCAACCTTGGCGGTGACGCGATTCATGTCCACGTCGCCCTTGTAAAGCCCGGCAAGGATATCCTCGACGTTCTTTTTCACGGTGGTCGGCGTGATCCCGTGTTTTTCGTTGTAGGCCAGTTGTTTGGTCCGGCGACGTTCGGTTTCGGACATGGCGCGTTCCATGCTGCCGGTGATCCGGTCGGCATACATGATCACGCGGCCTTCGGCGTTGCGCGCGGCGCGGCCGATGGTCTGCACCAGCGATGTTTCGGACCGCAGGAACCCTTCCTTGTCGGCATCCAGAATGGCGACAAGGCCGCATTCGGGAATATCCAGCCCCTCGCGCAGCAGGTTGATGCCGATCAGCACGTCAAAGGCACCCAGCCGCAGGTCGCGCAGGATTTCGATCCGTTCGATGGTGTCGATGTCCGAATGCATATAGCGCACGCGGATGCCCTGTTCGTGCATGTATTCGGTCAGGTCTTCGGCCATGCGTTTGGTCAATGTCGTGCACAGCGTCCGGTAGCCGTCGGCGGCGACCTTGCGGACCTCGTCCAGCAGATCGTCGACTTGCATGTCGACGGGGCGGATTTCGATCTTGGGGTCGATCAGGCCGGTGGGGCGGATGACCTGTTCGGCAAACACACCGCCGGATTGTTCCAGTTCCCACGCGGCGGGGGTCGCGGACACGAACACCGACTGGGGGCGCATGGCGTCCCATTCCTCGAATTTCAGCGGGCGGTTGTCCATGCAGGACGGCAGGCGGAACCCGTGTTCGGCCAGCGTCATCTTGCGCCTGAAGTCGCCTTTGTACATCCCGCCGATCTGCGGCACGCTGACGTGGGATTCATCGGCAAAGACGATGGCGTTGTCGGGGATGAATTCGAACAGGGTAGGGGGCGGTTCGCCCGGCGCGCGGCCCGTCAGATACCGGCTGTAGTTTTCGATGCCGTTGCACACGCCCGTGGCTTCCAGCATTTCCAGATCGAAATTGGTGCGCTGTTCCAGACGCTGCGCTTCCAGCAGCTTGCCGTCGGCGACCAATTGATCCAGCCGCATCCGCAGCTCTTTCTTGATGCCGATGATGGCCTGCTGCATCGTTGGTTTCGGCGTGACGTAGTGGCTGTTGGCGTAAACCCGGATCTTGGGAAAGCTGCCGGTCTTACCACCCGTCAGCGGATCGAATTCAGTGATGCTTTCCAGCTCTTCACCAAAAAAGCTGAGCTTCCATGCGCGATCGTCCAGGTGGGCGGGCCAGATTTCCAGACTGTCGCCGCGCACGCGAAAACAACCGCGCTGGAACCCCTGATCGTTGCGGCGGTATTGCTGCGCGATCAGGTCGGCCATGATCTTGCGCTGGTCGTAGGATTTGCCGACGTGGATGTCCTGCGTCATCGCGCCGTAGGTTTCGACCGACCCGATGCCGTAGATGCAGGACACCGACGCCACGATGATCACGTCGTCGCGTTCCAGCAGCGCGCGGGTGGCCGAATGGCGCATCCGGTCGATCTGTTCGTTGATCTGCGATTCCTTCTCGATATAGGTATCGGACCGCGCCACATAGGCTTCGGGCTGATAGTAATCGTAGTAGCTGACAAAGTATTCGACGGCGTTTTCGGGAAAGAACCCTTTGAATTCGCCGTATAGCTGGGCCGCCAGTGTCTTGTTAGGGGCAAGGATGATCGCAGGCCGCTGCGTTTCTTCGATGATCTTGGCCATCGTGAATGTCTTGCCGGTGCCGGTGGCACCCAACAGGACCTGGTCGCGTTCGCCGTCGCGTACCCCCTGCGCCAGTTCGCGGATCGCGGTGGGCTGATCGCCTGCAGGGTCGAATTCGGTCACCAGCTTGAATGTCTTGCCGCCTTCCATCTTTTCGCGCGACCGCACGTCGGGTGCGGGGTTCGACAGATAGGCGGCGTCAGCCAGTTCTCGCTTGTCGGTCTGGGCGTAGGCCATGTCTGGTCCTTTGGCTGGCGTGGCAGACCCTATAGATGCGCGCGCCCGCCGCCGGGATCAACCCCGACGGCGGGCGCTGTGCTGATCTGTCCGGCAGGATCAGGCTTGTGGTTCGGCCAGCACGGCACAGGCCAGACGGCCGCCCGCATCGCCTGACGGCTGGCTTTCGTAATCGTCCGCACCGGCATGAACAATAAAGGCCGCGCCATCAGCATCGGCCAGCATGTCGGGGGTCAGGTCGGTGTTGAAATACGTCACTTTCAGCACGCCGTCTTCTTGGACATAGGCGTTGGGCATATCACCGGGATGCGGGCCGCCCGCGACATTGACGCCGTGTTCCATGTCACCGGCCAGATGGCCGCCCGCGCTGCTGTAATCATCGGCGGAACAATCGCCGGTTTCGTGGATGTGCACGCCGTGCGTGCCTTCGGGCACGCCAGTCAGGTCGATGGTCACGACCATGACGCCGGATTCTTGCTGCGTGGCACTGACGGTGCCGGAAATGCCGCTGTTGGACACGACGTCGGCGTCAAAGCTTTGCATCGTGTCTGTCTGGGCTGTGGCCATGCCTGCGGGAATCAGGGCGGCTGCGGCGCAAATGGCAAAGTGGTTCATAACGTTTATCCTTCTATCGGGTTGGATCTGTCCTGCCGGATCAACACAGGCAGTCTGATTGGGTTCCCCTTGCGAAAAACCCTGTGATTGCGGATAAGGCGACATGTCGATTCAGGAGTGATGTCATGCAGGCTCGAATTTTTCGCCCGGCGCGCACCGCGATGTCGTCCGGCACCGCCAAGACGAAATCGTGGATTCTGGAATTCACGCACAGCACGGGCCGCGAAATCGACCCGCTGATGGGCTGGACATCGTCCGACGACATGCAGGCCCAGGTGCGTCTGACCTTTGACACCAAGCAAGAGGCGTTGGATTACGCCAAGGATCACGGCATCGACGCTGTCGTCAGTGACCCCAACGCCCGCAAGGCCAACATCCGGCCCGGCGGCTACGGTGAAAACTTTGCCACCAACCGCCGTGGTGTCTGGACGCACTAAACACGCCCGACATCCCTCTGCCAAACGCGGCCGGTTCGCGGTATTGACCCACAGGGGCCATATTTTTGACAGATCACCTGCCTAACCAATTCGGTGTCGCATTCAGGCGGGCTGGCCGATTGATGGACCACGCTGCCGTGCTGTGGAAAGGGATGACATGATTAAAATTGCACTGTCCGGACTTGCTTTGGTGACACTTGTGGCGTGTGGCGGCGGGTCAGGAAACGTGACCATCGCCGACGAACCGTCTGTCGCGTCCCGCAGCACCACGTCGGTGGGACCGCTGACGACGGCGCAGGATGCGAACTTTGGCCGTTTGCTGAACGATTACCGGCTGGCGTCGGGGGTCGGTTCGGTCCAGTTCGACAGCAGATTGAACCGTGCCGCCCAGAAACACACCGACGATATGGTCAAGCGCGGCTACTTTAACCACGTCTCTCCCGAGGGTAAGGATGTTGGCGATCGCGCCCGTGCCGAAGGTTACAACTATCGCTTTGTGGCCGAAAACATCGCGTGGCGGCAGCAATCCGACGCCGAAGTGCTGAAGGACTGGAAAAACTCGAAATCGCATGACGCGGCATTGAAAGACGGCCGCGCCGAAGATTTCGGGCTGGGTGTGTCTGGGTCCGGCAACAACACAAAATGGGCACTTGTCGTCGGCGCTGAAAAATAGCGATCTAAGGCGCGCCGGTCAGGCGTAACGCCCGCGAAGCACTTCGCGGGCGTTTTCATGTCCTGCGCTCACCCCTCTTTAACGGCTTCGTGCGATCCAGTCGGTGAATTGAAACCGTAACCTGCGCGCGACAATCGACGGCTTTGGTCGATCCTGTCCGCACGCCCAAAGCATGGATCTATCGCAATGAAATATCTCCTGAATCTGGTTGTGGTGGCCGCACTGACGGCGTGTGGATCTGGCGACGGTGCACAGGTCAAATCCGACGTTTCCGTGTCGCCTGCGGTGGCGGCCAGCCTGAACGGCGACCGCCCCTTGTCACACCCGGAAACGGCCCCGCGCGACGCCAATTTCGGTAAGCTGTTGAACAATTACAGGCTCGCGTCTGGCGCCGGTGCGGTGCGATTTGACAGCCGCTTGAATGCTGCGGCGCAAAAACACGCACAGGATATGGTTGACCGTGATTACTTTTCGCACACCGGACGCGATGGCCGCACCGTGGGCGCGCGCGTGCGCGCCGAAGGGTACGATTACCGCTTTGTCGGTGAAGCCTTGGCCGCCCGCCAGCAGTCCGATGGGCAGGTGATAAGGGATTGGCAGAATTCACGCAGTCACGACGCAGTTCTGATTGATCGCCGCGCCAAAGATTTCGGCCTTGGCGTCGCAGGCGCGGGGCGCGGGACGAAATGGGCGCTTGTTGTCGGCGCGGAAAAGTAGCTGGCCCTTGCAAAATGCGTCAGGTCTGCGCAAAACGCACCTGCACGGTCTCGTAGCTCAACTGGATAGAGCAGCCGACTTCTAATCGGCAGGTTGGGGGTTCGATTCCTCCCGGGATCGCCATGGACAAACTTATTGTCGATGAACCATATGAGTGCACAAAACGGCACTTTTCCGTGCACATGTGGAAGAACCATATGAGTGCACAAATCGGCACTTTTCCATGCACACCGTGTCAATGAAAAAATGATGCCATACGCTAAAATTGCTCCATCAACTTGAAATTGTTCAGTTTATAGCGACATCTCGAATTTTCGCATTTAATCCCGGACGGGTCGGATGCGAAGTTGGCGTCAGCCAACAGGCATCCATTATCCGGCACACATGCGCTCAACTGCCGCCAGCCGGGATGCGGACCCGCACTAAAATGCCTGCCGCGACTCGGTTACAGATCAACGCCCGCCCAGCAATCGATTTGTTCCGGGCTGCCTACTATTCATGATCGTTTGCGCTACCTCGACATTATAGTTCAAGGAGAATGCCAAGTGATCCTTTACGCCATGACTGCAGTCATGTTCCTCGCCATCGATGCTGTCATGCTCAGCTTTGTCATGAAGCCGATCTTTTCACGTCATCTGGGTGACGCCATGCGGGACAGCCCGATGTTGGCGCCAGCCGGTCTATTCTACCTGGCTTATGTTGCCGGCCTCGTTTTCCTTGTGTCCATACCGGCCTTACGCGATGCCGCACCCGGACGCGCGGCGCTACACGGCGCGATCATCGGGGCGATGGCTTACGGCACTTACGAGTTCACTTCGATGTCGATCATGAAGGACTGGTCCTGGCAGATGGTGGTTACCGACACAATCTGGGGTGCCGTCCTGACAGGCTTTTGTGCATGGGCTGGCGTAGTCCTTCTGTTGCGCTTTCAGAGCTGACGTCTGCGCGTCAAAGTCTGCGGACCGTCCCAAGGCCATCACCGCACCACAGGCAGATCCGCCGGCCGCGTGGCATGACGTGGACTGCGATGGTTTGCCCGCAGTTGCCATGACCGCGACACCCCTTCACTGGCGATGACCATCGTCTTCTTCCCGAACCGGCTATTCACCTCATCGAACGCCGCAATGAGCGCAGGGGACGTCGGTTTGACGCTGTAGAACAATGTGCGCGGCCGATCTGCGATGGGCAGCAGCATCCGTAGCTCCAACATGTTCGCTATTTGTTCTCATCAATCGAACAGAAAGCGACTACGTGTCAAGCCGCTGTCGCGGATGACGACCTCATGTCAAGAAAACAGATCAGATAAACTAACCCGCAGTTTCCTTTCATTGACCGGTTTGTTCAGCAGAGGAGCATCCTCCAACGCGCCGGTAAGATGTCTGCGACTGTAAGCCGTCAAAACGAGGAAGGGGCGATTTTCCAAACGCAAGGCATGTGCGACAGGCTCGGAAGTTTCGCCGTTCAGTTGCACGTCCAGAACAGCGGCTTCCGGGTTTTCGTCGTTTATCAGCTGAAGCGCTGCATCAACAGTCGCGACGGGACCAAGCACCACGCAGCCGAATTTTTCCAGAATGTCGCGGACATCAAGCGCGATCAGCCGTTCGTCTTCAACCACAAGTATCCGTCGACCGGCAAAGCTATGAGGCGAGTCACTGGTC
The DNA here is from genome assembly GCF_018263905.1 of Loktanella sp. SALINAS62. Classification (GTDB taxonomy): domain Bacteria; phylum Pseudomonadota; class Alphaproteobacteria; order Rhodobacterales; family Rhodobacteraceae; genus Loktanella. The sequence goes on from NZ_JAAFZU010000093.1 coordinate 33,587, forward strand.
GTCATTGTTCTACGTCCACTGGAAATTCAAGGCGATATTGCAGGCCACACGTCTTATATGAAAGCGCGGCTTCGCCGTTCAGTTCATGTGCAACGACATCCTCAAGTAAACGGGTGCCGAAGCCCTTTCGCTGTGGCGGGGTGATCTCGGGGCCGTCTGCCTCCTGCCACATCATCGACAGCCGCTCTGCACCCCCTTCAGCACCCGAAACATGCCATTCGAGGTGTATTTTCCCACCGGCGACGGAAAGGGCTCCGTATTTTGCTGCATTCGTCGCAAGTTCGTGCAGAGCCAAGCCAAACATGCGAGCCTGCCGCGACGATAATCCAACCGAAGTCCCCTCGATCGTGATCCTGTCAGGATCGTCCTGCCTATGCGGCGCAAGGATTTCATGCGCAAGCTCCAGCGGATCGGCAAGCTCGTCATCGTTCTCGAATACAAGTCCTTCAGCAGTCGACAAAGCTTGGAGCCGATCAATGTAGGCGTCGCGAAATTCTGTAGCTGTGCGGCCAGTGACCGATGTCTGAGACGCGAGTGCTTGAACAAGGCCAAGCAAATTTCTGACGCGGTGCCCCAACTCTCTTGCCAGAACGCCTTGCTCTCTGGCAGCACGCTCCAGTTCTCTGTGCGATCTCACCCGTTCGATGGCCGCAGCAAGAAGGTTTGCGTAAGTGCGCAGAAAGGCCACGTCGTCGTCGCTGAACTCCCGCAGTTCTTGGGAATCAACCTCCAGAATGCCAAATGGGTCACCATCGCCGGCGATGATGACGTTCACCATGCTTCTCACGCCGTGGCGCCGGAGCACGTCGGGTGTCTCAAACCGATTTTCCGCATCCAGATCCGGCGAAACCACGGGCTTGTCGGCTCTTAACGCATAGCCCCCCGGCGACTTCTCATGGTCCCCAAAAACTTCTTTGCCAACGACACCCGGTTGCCAATTCACGCCGCTGCGCAAAAGCATCTCGCCACGCTCTGGAAAATGCTCGAGCACCTTCACAAGGGGCACATCTATCGCGGCTGAGACCAGTTCGGTGGCACGGTGAAGCAAATCATCGATGTTGTTACACCGAAAGGCGAACAAGCCGAAATCGGCAAGTGCAGCACGTTGAAGTTCTAAAGTTGTTCGCATGACCCGCCGCCGACCGTTCGACATTTGAGATTTCGACGGGTTTCAACCTATGATGTCGGAAAAAGGTTCCTCTCTGAGCAGGTTCCTAGTGAATTCAACGTTATTGTCGCCATTGAGAACCGCGGTGCTCTCCATTCAACGCGCGACCGGCGCCGCCGCGACCACGGCGGCGCAGCACCAGCGACGTGACGGTCAAGGAAAGCGTGGTCGAGTTCAGGGCCGCATGCACAAGGCCGGTGCGTCGGTCACGGCCGTGGATTTGCCGCATGTCGGCAAGGCCGGTTGCGGCGTTTGTGACCACACCTGCGCTCAGCGCGATGTCTGCCGCCCGCGCCCTGGTGAGCAGATCGCGCTTGATCCCCAACACCCCCAGCCGTTTCGAGCGCCACCGCCAGCGTCCAGCCACCCATGGGCAGCGCCGGGTGGAGCGGGTGGCCCAGCCATGTCCCGTGC
>NZ_JAAFZU010000093.1:35178-35374 GCF_018263905.1 Loktanella sp. SALINAS62
GAACAGCATGTCGCTGGATGACCTCAAGAAGCTGCAGAAAGATGTCGGCAAAGCCATCGATGGCTACGAGCAGAAGCAGCGCAAAGAGGCACTGACAGCCGCAGAGGCGGTGACCTGCCACTGAACTTTCATCCGGCGGGAACCGGAGCCCTTTGGGTTGATAGGCCTATTTGCGCAGGTGGAGCAACCGACATCC
>NZ_JAAFZU010000094.1:0-7142 GCF_018263905.1 Loktanella sp. SALINAS62
ACTTCACGTGTATATTTGTTGGTTGTCTTGTTCATGATGCTCCATCCTACTCATCAGTTGGAGCCTCCGGCAAACCCGGCGCGGTTCAGGCCGGTGTCGTCCAGATCGATGAAATGCGGATGAAGTATTCGCGGCTTTCCAGTGTCCGGTCGCCTTAGATGCCACCGCCCGGAACGTGTCGTATGTCATCCATTCATTCCGCTCCTTGTTGTGCACGTTAGCGCTTGCTGGGCTCAATGTCGCTACTCATTCATACACATTTGGTTCCTATCTTGCGGGAACAAACAAGAGCATGACCTGTTGTTTTCATCAGAGCAACCATCTGAATGAGCTAGACAGGAAGAGAGAGCGATGGCCAAGACAACAGCAGATTTCATGCTTGAACGCCTTACTGACTGGGGCGTGCAAAATATCTACGGTTTTCCGGGAGACGGTATCAGTTCGACTCTCAAAGCGCTTGGCAAGGCTATCGACAGGTTTACCTTCGTTCAGTCCCGGCACGAAGAGGAATCCGCCTTCATGGCCTGTGCCCATGCCAAGTGGACAGGCGAGCCCGGCGTGTGCCTGGCTACATCAGGGCCCGGTGCCATCCATTTACTGAACGGGCTCTATGACGCCAAATTGGACCACCAGCCGGTCGTCGCCATCATCGGTCAGCAGGACCGCGCGGCGCTTGGCGGGTCCTACCAGCAGGAGGTCGACCTCCTGACGCTGTTCAAGGATGTCGCGCACAATTACGTGCACTATTGCCAGTCACCGACGCAGATGCGCCATCTGATCGACCGTGCCTTTCGCATTGCCAAGGCCAAGCGCTGCGTCACCGCGATCATCCTGCCCGATGACGTGGGTGAAGAGCCCGCAATTGAACAGCCGCCGCATGAGCACGGGACGATTCATTCCGGCATCGGATACGCAAAGAAACCCCGGATGATTCCCCAGGATGCCGACCTTCGAGAGGCCGCGGCAGTGCTGAATGCCGCCGAACGACCTGCCATCATGATCGGCGCTGGAGCGCTTGGTGCAGGGGACGAGGTTCGCGCCGTTGCCGACAAGCTTGGTGCGGGGGTCTGCAAGGCGCTGCTGGGAAAGGCGGCGCTGCCCGACGATCTGCCTTATGTCACTGGGCAGATGGGCCTTCTGGGCACCAGTCCCTCCTATGACCTGATGATGGAATGTGATGCATTCCTGATGGTGGGTTCGGGCTTCCCCTATTCGGAATTCCTGCCCGAAGAAGGGAAAGCCAAAGGCGTGCAGATCGACATCGATCCCGGAATGCTTTCGATTCGTTTTCCGATGGATGTGAACCTGACCGGAGATGCCAAGGATACCCTGGCCGCGCTGTTGCCGCTGCTCGAAGAGAAGGATCGCAGCAAGTGGCGTAACGGAATTGAGAAAAACGTGGCCGACTGGTGGGAGGGCGTTGAAAAGCGGGCACATTTGGAGGCAGACCCGATAAACCCTCAATTGCTGTTCTGGGAATGCTCGGCGCGGCTGCCCGACAATGCGATCCTCGCTGCCGACAGCGGAACCGCCGCCAACTGGTATGCCCGCGCTATCCGCATCCGCGAGGGCATGAAAGGCTCGCTCTCAGGGACGTTGGCGACAATGTGTCCGGGCGTGCCATATGTGACCGCCGCCAAGTTCACTCATCCGGACCGTGTGGCCGTGGGTTTCGTGGGCGATGGCGCGATGCAGATGCTGGGCAATTCGGCCCTGATTACGATCGCCAAGTATTGGCAGACTTGGGAGGATCCGCGCTGCGTCATCGCGGTGCTGAACAATGAAGACCTCAATCAGGTCACTTGGGAGATGCGGGCCATGTCCGGCTTCCCCAAAATCGAAGAGACACAGTCAGTGCCGTCGTTCGACTACGCGGCCTACGCTTCTTCCTTGGGGCTTAAGGGAATTCGTGTCGAAAAGCCCGAGCAAGTCGCCGAGGCGTGGGATGAGGCATTTTCCGCAGACAGGCCCGTGGTGATAGATTGCCTCACCGACCCGACGATGCCGACACTGCCACCGAATATCACTTCGGCACAACGTCGCAACTATTTCAAGTCTCTGATGAAGGGCGACACGGACGAAGGTTCGATCATCAAGAACACGATCAAGAGCTTCTTTACCTCATGAGCAAGGTCGATGCTGCAGTCTCGCAGGTCTCGGTCTCAGCCTTCCGGATCCCTACGGATGCCCCTGAGGCAGACGGCACACTCAGGTGGGACGCTACCACCATGGTTGTATGCGAGATCACTGCGGCAGGTCAAACCGGATTGGGCTACAGCTATTCTGACGTCGCCGCAGCTCATTTGATTGCCGGCGTATTGGCACCACTGCTGGAGGGTTCTTCGTCTCTGGACACCGGTGCGCGCTGGCGCGACATGGTCGACGCGATCCGCAATTTAGGCCGCGCGGGGCTGTCAGCCTCGGCGATATCTGCCTGCGACACGGCGTTGCACGATCTGAGGGCCAAGATTCTGGGGGTGCCCTTGTCCAAGGCTCTCGGCGCCGTTCGCGATGACGTGCTTCTATACGGCAGCGGCGGTTTCCTCTCTTACTCTGACGCTCGTCTGACGGATCAAATCGCCGGTTGGGTGGATGATGGTTTTGGTGCAATCAAGATCAAGGTCGGTTCCGATCCATCGGTCGCGCAGCGGCGCATCGGCGTTGCTCGCGAAGCCGCGGGCGACGAGCAGAGGCTGATGATCGACGCCAATGGGGCCTGCACTCCCAAGGGGGCACTTACCATCGCGTCCATCGCCGCTGATCACTGCGTCACCTGGTTTGAAGAGCCGGTGTCCTCCAACGATCTGGTTGGCCTACGGTCGATTCGCGACCGGGGTCCCGCAGGACTCGAGATTGCCGCCGGTGAATATGGTTACGACGCCTTTCATTTCCGTCAGCTTCTAGAGGCGGGGGCAGTCGATGTAATGCAGGCGGACGCCACGCGCTGCTGTGGGATCACCGGCTTGTTGCAGGCGGATGCGCTTGCTTGGGCCCACAACGTCCCGCTGTCACTGCATACCGCTCCGGCGCTCCATCGCGAGCCGGCCCGCTGCTGCCATGCCTTGCGAGACGTCGAATGGTTCCACGACCATGCGCGAATTGAGGCGATGTTGTTTGATGGAGCACCAGTGCCCGAGCAAGGGATGATGTCGCCCGAGGAGGGACGAACGGGACTAGGTCTGGCGCTAAAGCGGACTGACGCTTTGGAATGGCAGATTCTGTAACCTGATTGGCTAGAAATGTTAGGCCGCGTTCAGCCGGGCGTGTTGCTAAACAAACGCGGGAACTTGTCGGTCGAAGTTGAGTTTGCCTCGTGAAAGTCGGACGGGCTCGCAAGAAAGAGAAGAACTGATATGCTCCAAGATGCTTTGCAAAGTGGCCACCCGCATATCGCGTTTCGTCGTTCATGTGCTTGCTTACAGATTCAGCCATGAAGAATGCGCCCGACTGCCGACGATTCACTTGCGCGCCGTCCAGCATCGGATCGCCTGCACCCTCCGACCGCGGGACCGAAACAGGGTTGACTACGGGTCGCGTACTGGGTGCGCTCGGGCTTGCGGCAGCAGGGTTTTTGGTTCTGCGCGCGGCCGAGCGCAATCGACTGCAACCGCAAAAACAGGCCGATCGTTCGAGGCGCGCAGACGCCGCCATCCAGATGGGCCGGGCGTCCTCTCTGTTGGCTGGTAGCGTGTTTGCCGACAGTGCAATGGAGCATCTGCGCGGCGGCTATCACAGACGCGCCATGTACGTGGCACCAGCCATGGCCGGTGCCACTCTTGCTGCCTCGACGTCGTCGCGCGCGCGGCTGTCCAGACGGAACGCGGATTTGCGCGACGGTATTTATCTCGCGGGGATTGCGACCGGGCTGACGGGGCTTGGCTTCCATCTCTGGAACATCTCGAAGAGGCCAGGCGGTGCGACGCGGATGAATAACTTCTTTTATGCCGCGCCCATCGGTGCCCCGGGCGCGTTGGTCGCCTCGGGTCTCTACGGGCTCGCCGCGGGGCGGCTTGTGCGCGCGCCGCAAATGACATCGCGGCAGGAGGGGCGCCTTGTCGGCTCAATGACTGCACTGAACATCTTGGCGACCAGCGCCGAGGCGGGCTTATTGCACTTTCGCAGCGCGTTTCAGAATCCTGTGATGTTCCTGCCCGTCATCGCGCCGCCAGCGGCGGCAGTGGCGCTGGCGGCCGCAGTGGCCCGGCCGGGTCGTCAAATGATTAAGATCGCCCGTGCAGCTTGCGGGACAACCGTTGCGACGGGGCTGGCCGGCGCGGCATTCCACGTCTGGGGCGTGCACCGGATGCATGGCGGCTGGCACAACTGGCGGCAGAACCTGCTTGCGGGCCCGCCGATCGCGGCACCACCGTCCTTTGCGGGCCTTGGTCTTGCCGGCCTTGGTGCGCTCGATTTGCTGGAGATGGAGGCGCAGCCATGACCGACAGTTTTGACCCCCCTTATCCAAACTACGACATACTGCGGAAATGGGACTCACCGTCCTACAACCAGATCACCCGCGATGTGCTGACGGAACGGTTGACCGCAGTGCCGCAGCGGCAGTTCCTCGACGAACAGGAGTGGCGGCTGTTGCAGGCGATCTGCGACCAGCTGGTGCCACAGCCCGAACGGACCGACCCGGTGCCGATCACCCCCTTCATCGATGCGGCCCTTACCGAAAACCGAACAAATGGCACGCGGTTTGCCGGGATTCCCGCCATGCGCGAAGCTTGGCGCAAGGGGCTGGCGGCCATTCGCGCCGAGGCGATGGCGCAGCATGACACCGATTTCGTCAGCCTTGACGCGCACCGGCAGGAGGCCTTGCTGCACCGGATAAACGACGGCGATGCCGAGCCCGCACACTGGGATGGTATGCCAGCGCAGCGTTTCTTCCGCAGCGTCCTTTTGAAGGAGGTGCTGGCCATTTATTATGCGCATCCGGCAGCCCAGAGCGAGATCGGATTCGGTGGACCGGCGGCACCGCGCGGATACGTTCGCATGGGCGCCGACCGTATGGACCCTTGGGAAGCGCCGGCTGACCGGAGGAATCGCTGATGCCGCTTGTCGAACACCTTTCACCACGCGCGATCGCTGGCCGTGCGCCGGATGTCTTTCGGCATGGCGGCTGGGTGCCGATGCGTGAATACGGCGATGACGAAGAAGTCGATTTCACGATCGTCGGGACCGGCGCCGGCGGCGGAACGCTGGCGGCGAAACTGGCGGAAGCCGGATTTTCGGTGGTGGCGCTCGATGCCGGTCCGTTCTGGCGCCCCCTTGAGGATTTCGCGTCCGATGAGCGCCATCAAGACAAGCTTTACTGGCTCGACGAACGGATTTCCGAAGGCAACGATCCGATCGAATTGGGCGGCAACAATTCAGGCCGGTCCGTGGGCGGGTCCACGGTGCATTACCAGATGGTCGCGCTGCGGTTCCGGCCAGAATGGTTCCGGTCCCGAACGACGCTTGGCTACGGCCACGATTGGCCCGTGGACTGGCGCCGGATGTGGGAGTGCTACGCCGAAGTCGAGGATGCGTTGAAGATTTCTGGCCCTTTGACTTATCCTTGGGGACCCAAGCGTGGCCGCTATCCTTACCGCGAACACGAACTCAATGCCTCGGCAGAGGTTCTGGCGCGGGGATGCGAGGAATTGGGTGTCGACTGGTCGGCCTGCCCGACGGCGACGGTATCGGCCCGCAGGGGACTGTCGCCGCATTGCGTCTACCGCGGCTTCTGCAAGATCGGCTGCGCCACCAATGCCAAGCAGAGCACGCTCAACACGTTCATCCCGCGTGCCTTGGCAGCGGGAGCGGAAATCCGGGATCTCTCAATGGTCACGCGGGTGGAGACAGGTGCCGACGGCCGGGCGACCGGCGTCGTCTATCAGCGCGACGGGCAGGTGCGGCGTCAGCGGGCGCGGCATGTGGTCGTGGCGGGATACTCGATCGAGACGCCGCGGCTTTTGTTGAATTCTGCATCGCCAAAGCATCCCGACGGGCTGGCCAATTCGTCCGGTCTGGTAGGCCGTGCGCTCATGGTCCACACCAATCATGCCGTCTGGGGCCGGTTTCAGGAAGAGATCCGGTGGTACAAGGGTCCGCCATCGCTTGCCGTCTGCGAACACTGGAACTATGCCGACGACGAAAAGGATTTCTTCGGTGGCTACGCCTATATGAGCCAGGGACCGCTGCCGACCGACTTCGCCAAGACCCTCGCCGAATCCGAAGGAATCTTCGGCACGGAGCTGCGCCGGAGAATGGCCGACTACAACCACATGGCCGGTCTGAAAATCGTGGGCGAAACGATGCCGCAGGAGCGCAACCGGGTCGAATTGGCGGACGAGACGGACCGCTACGGCGTGCCGCTGGCGCGCGTGACCTATTCCATGTGTGAAAACGACAGGCAGCTCGCAGATCATTCGCTGGAATTCATGCGGAATGCGCTGAGCGCCGCAGGCGGACAGGAGCTTTTCCAGTCCGGAGGGACCGCGCATCTGATGGGAGGGTGCCGGATGGGGTTCTCTCGTGAAGATAGCGTCGTCGACGGCGACGGGCGCAGCTGGGACGTTGGCAATCTGTGGATTTGCGACGGCTCGCTCTTTCCCACAGGCGGAGGCGTCAATCCGTCCATGACGATCATGGCGCTGGCCGTGCACATCGCGGATAGGATCAAGACGCTCGCAGGACAGGACGCTTTGTGAATCCGAAATAGGAAACCCTCGGGCTGAGCCGGAGAAGGACCAAATCCGCCTGTCGAAGAGATTGGATTTGTAATCTTTCCGGAACTGTCGGCCCGGCGCCGCGTTTTAACCTTGTCTACATCTGAAGGGCGCCTTCATGCAGAGCAAAGAGCTTACGACCGACCATCGGTTGCCCGGATACGCAACGCAGAAGCGGCGAAATGGCCCTCGAGAATCTTGTCCTCGCTGACATTCCCGTTGGAAAAAAACGGTAGGCCGCCTTGGTATTCGACCAGTCTTGGAACGCCGTCGGAAGCGATTTTCCTGGCCGTTCCCCCAGCGCGCCGAGCATTGCCTCAAGCCGCCTGTTCAGTCGGGCATCACCCAGATCGCATCCGGCAGTTTCCGTTCCCACCCAATTCTGTCCCATGTCCGCACCTCAATCATTTGGTGCCACCTGACGAATCA
>NZ_JAAFZU010000094.1:7152-8713 GCF_018263905.1 Loktanella sp. SALINAS62
GTAAGCGCCGTCTCCGTCCCATCGGGATTTCACTTGCGGGCAGTGTCTGCGACGAGGTCAGTCTGACGCTTTCGCGCTCGTAAATGCTCCGAATGAGCACACTGGGGATTCCCGGATGAGCTCATCCGTTCCCCCGCGCGCCGAGCATTGCCTCAAGCCGCCTGTTCAGTCGGGCTTCACCCAGATCGCATCCGGCAGTTTCCGTTCCCACCCAATTCTGTCCCATGTCCGCACCTCAATCATTTGGTGCCACCTGACGAATCATGATCCGTTTCTCTGGGACAAGACCAAGTTTCATAGGTGAATCAATTCGTCGCACCGAACTTGTGGGTAACTGCAATGGACACAGGACGCTTACCTTGTTCACAGCTAAGCTGTGATCCTATCGGGAGCTCGACCTCAGAACAGAGGCAGCCCGTTTACGCTCATGCTTCGGGCCGAAAGTGACCATGAATATTGTTTAATATAGACGCGTAGCGACAGTATAGAGGTTTGGGGCTACGTTAGATGGGTGCATCTGGCGGGGTCAGATGCATCGCTTACCGTTTTTTAAGAGGTCGCAAACGATCCAATATCCCCCTGTGTCAGGGAAGTTGTCCGCTGCTCTACTTTTCCTCTATTTCACAGGTGGGCGGGATAGGAAGATCATTTGGGATATTCACCGGAGCGCAAGGCGGCTGTGTTGAAGCGGATGCTGCCGCCGAACACCATGGCCATTCGGCGGCTGTCGCAGGAGGAAGGGATCTCTGAGGCGACGCTGCACAAGTGGCGGGCCGAAGCGCGGGGCAAGGGTCAGCTTCTGCCCAACGCCGACGCTGGGCCCGAGAGCTGGTCGTCGCGCGACAAGTTCGCGGCGGTGCTGGAAACGGCGGCGCTCAACGAGGCCGATCTGGCCGAATACTGCCGCACGCGCGGGCTCTATCCGGCGCAGGTCGCGGCGTGGCGGGCTGCATGCGAGCAGGCAAATGACTGGGACCGCGTCAGCACCGCGCGTTTGGGTCAGGCCACGAAGGAAGGGAAGAAACGGGTCAGGGATCTGGAGCGGGATCTGGCCCGAAAGGACCGCGCCTTGGCTGAAACCGCAGCGCTGCTTGTTCTGCGAAAAAAGGCATCGGCGATCTGGGGGGACGGAGAGGACGTATGATCAGCACCCCACATCGCCAAACCGCCATTGCCCTGATCGATGAAGCCGTCACCGCTGGCGCGCGCCGGGCCGAAGCCTGTTGCGAACTGGAAATCAGTGATCGCACCCTGCGGCGCTGGTCAAAAAGCGGCGAGGTTCACGCCGATCAGCGTCCCCTCGTGCCGCGACCGGAACCGGCCAACAAGCTGAGCACGGAGGAACGCGCGGCCGTTCTGTCGCTATGCAATTCAACGGAGTTCGCCAGCCTTCCGCCCTGCCAGATCGTGCCGAAGCTCTGTTCCGAACCTGCAAATACCGCCCGGACTGGCCGACCAAGGGATTTTCTACCGAGGCCGATGCTCAGGCCTGGGTGAAATTCTTCGCCAACTGGTATAACGGCGAGCACCTGCACAGCGCCATCCGCTTCGTCACGCCAGA
>NZ_JAAFZU010000094.1:8723-9489 GCF_018263905.1 Loktanella sp. SALINAS62
GCTGATCAGGGGCGGTATCTGGCCTCTGAGTCCAGCTTTTACCGCATCCTGCGCGCGGATGGGCAGCAACATCATCGCGGCCGGGCCAGACCGCCGGTCCGGCGCAAACCGCCCACCAGCCACAAGGCCAGCGCACCCTGCGAAGTCTGGACCTGGGACATCACCTGGATGCCGGGGCCGGTCGCGGGGATGTTCTTCTATCTCTATCTCATCGTGGACATCTTCAGCCGCAAGATCGTCGGCTGGGAAGTTCATGAACGCGAGAGCGCGGATCTGGCAGCGATGTTGATCCGGCAAGCGGTCATGGCCGAGGGTTGCGCCCTGCGCCCTCTGGTGCTGCACGCTGACAACGGCAGCCCAATGAAGGGTGCGACGATGAAGGTGACGATGGAAAAGTTGGGCATCACCGCATCCTACAGCCGCCCGCGCGTCAGCAACGACAACCCGTTCTCCGAAGCTCTGTTCCGAACCTGCAAATACCGCCCGGACTGGCCGACCAAGGGATTTTCTACCAAGGCCGATGCTCAGGCCTGGGTGAAATTCTTCGCCAACTGGTATAACGGCGAGCACCTGCACAGCGCCATCCGCTTCGTCACGCCAGATGCGCGCCACACTGGCCTCGATCGCGCAATGCTCGTCAGCCGCGCCAGTCTCTATGCAAAAGCACGGTCGCAACACCCGGAACGCTGGTCAGGCAAAACCCGCAACTGGCAAATCGCCGGCCCCGTCTGGCTCAACCCCGAAACCGAAACCAGCGCCCCTGAAA
>NZ_JAAFZU010000094.1:9702-9767 GCF_018263905.1 Loktanella sp. SALINAS62
ACCCAGAACCTCGCGCATGCCATCCCTGTTGACGCCGAGAGCAACATAGACGGCCTTGTTCTTGA
>NZ_JAAFZU010000094.1:9777-13295 GCF_018263905.1 Loktanella sp. SALINAS62
GGCAGGGTCGCAACATCCGGAACGCTGGTCAGGCAAAACCCGCAACTGGCAAATCGCCGGCCCCGTCTGGCTCAACCCCGAAACCGAAACCAGCGCCCCTGAAATCAGAGACGCCGCATAAAATCGGCGGACAACTCCTTTGACAAACACCGATATCCCCACGGTAGGCACCAAAAGAGGCATAACGCCGGTACAAAATTCCGCCGCTAGGTCAAGTTCGGCTCTCTCCGCCATCGAGCTAGACCGTCCCGCGAGTGCGTCATGAACGTCTAAGCCTGAGTCGTGTGGACAGACGTTCCGAGATATTACGGAACCTAAGATCGTTCTTTCGGTTGGTTGGTCATATCAAGCAACCGAAAAGGAGACTTATATGTCTATTGCACGTGTAACAGAGATATCCGCGACCTCGCCGGAAAGTTTCGACGATGCAGCCAAGCGCGGTATAGAAAGAGCTTCCAAAAAACTGCGCGGAATTACCAGTGCATGGGTCAAGGACCAGAATGTCATGATCGACGACGGTAAGATCACCGACTTTAAAATTAATCTGGTTGTGACTTTCGTTCTGGACGAATGACACTTCGGGTTGATGGCGTCTTAGTTGGTCCTCGCCTTTTGGACTGGCCAAGGCGACGCAATCATCACCGATGAGCGAGATCAGGTCTGCTGTGCTTTTGCCTGTAAAAGGGCAAGACGCACGATGATCTGGATCGTGCGTAGAGGCGGGCTTTCAAGCCCGCCTTTTTCATGTTTTGGGCACCCGGCATCGTTCAAGGTGATCTGCTATAAGTCAGAAACACGTCTTGTCTGGCACCCTGCGCCGCGACCTTGCCGATAAAACGCGTCGCCCCAGCAGAAACCGCTACCTCCCAAACCAAATGGGAACATATTTGCTGTGTCTCCCGTTCTTTTCTGACCGACAGGTAAAGGAAACGGAGACCCGTTATGACCCGCGATGACCCTGCAGATTTACCAAAGAGTGCATCTGACGAAAACAGGTCCGAAGCCCACGATAGCACCAAAATCGCAGCACCCGGGAAGAAGCAAGATCCTGACAGTGAAGCTCCCCGCCCGGATCCAGAAACGGGTGAGGTCCCGGCAGGACCCGGTGATGCCGGATTGCATGACCGTCCCCGGGTCAACCAAGGGAGCGCCGGCTCTCGCCAAATGTCCAGCTATCGTTTCCTTATTGTATTGGGTGTCGCAGCTGCCTTGGCTTGGCTACTACCATATTTCTTTCTGCAGTAATTCTTTGATTTTTGCATAGAAACGCGCTGGCATTGACGAGATATACCTCAAGAAAACTAACTTAATTTAGTATATCAGATCAAGAATAAACCAAAAAAGAACAAATTTAGGAACAAAAATTGGGGCCTTTCAGTTCACCTATGAACGCTGAATTCATTTAGCGTGAACAATTTGCTTTAAGACAAAAGCTTGCTTTAAGACAAAAGCGGAAAGGACGACGAAATGAAACGGACAACAATGACTGCAACTGCAGCAAGTGCCTTGGCTTTCACCATAGCCTCGCCGGCTTTCGCACAGGAAGACGTACAGGTTCTTTCCAACTGGGCCTACGACGGCCTTTACGCCGAGGGTTGGAGTGTTGACACCGCGTTCGGCGCCACCGATGTGGTCGACGCGACCGGCGAAGATATCGGTGATATCGAAAACATCATCTTCAGCAACGAAGGCGAGGTTCTTGGCATCATCGCGCAGGTCGGCGGTTTCTGGGACATCGGCGATACCCACGTTCATGTTCCGTGGGACCAGGTTACGATGACTGACAACATTCAGGAGCTCCAGGTCCCGGTCACCGAGGAAACCATCGACGATTACGACGTTTTCGACGGAAACTGGGACGATGAGCAAGTCATCACCGAAGATGCCACAGATTCAACGCAGGTCGTCGATGATGACCTTGTCGCAGGATCTAGCATCTTCAAGGCGACCGACCTGATTGGCAGTTACGCCTATCTGTCAGAGGACGTCCCCTATGGTTATGTCGCGGACATCATCGTGCAGGATGACGCGATTGCCGCGATCGTCACGGATTCCACAGCCTACGGACGTGCAGGATATTATGCCTATCCCTACCGCTACTCTGGCACCTCTCCGATGGGAACGACGCGCTACGACATGCAGTACGATGCGACCGAGGTCGATACCATCGAGTCCTTTGACTACGAGCAGCTGCAATCAAACGTGACTGAATGATTTCACTGCGCGCCGCGATGACGGGTAACTCGTCATCGCGGTGAACGACGCTGAAGCTTTGACACGAAAGGAGAAATTGAGATGGAATTTTTCTGGTTCTGGCTGCTCATCCTGTTCTTGCTCATCGCCATCGTCGGTGCGCCCGGGTGGGGCTACACACGTGACCGTTGGCCGTATCGCTACGGTGGTCGCTACAGGTATTACCCAAGTGCGGGCGCCGGCATCGCGGCAGTGCTCATTGTCTTTCTGTTTTGGCTGGGACTGATCGTGATCGCCTTGCCTTGGGCCACTGCACCAATGGTCGTTAACTAAGACGGAGGGCGCGCGCACATACGCGAGCCCCAATTATCAGACACCTTATGTGTCTCGAACCTGCTATGATTACCCGTCACCGCTCGCGGCAGGACCGGCGACGGGGTAGGATACAGCGCTAATCACCTTGTGGCATGACCACGATCTCTAGCAGGCTGATCCCGCCTCTCTTCACCGTCTCGAACAGTTGACGGCGGCCCGTATTGCGGGACCGCGAAGCATAAGGAAGAGAGAGTGAAATGATAACTGAAACAACCAGACGTATCGCGCGACTGGCTGGACGGGTTCTGCTTTCCGGATCAATGATCGTTTAGGCATCCCAATACGCCAGATTGCTATAATGTGCTGGTCGCGATGATCCGGCAGATGGCCGGTCAGGTAAAAGTTGGGTTTGAAGCTACGGGTGGCCAGGAATGGGTGCTCTTGACCGAACTTACTGCCGCAGAAATCGCAGCCGTTCAGTTGCCCCCCGCGCAGATCAAAGCCTTCGCACTCTCTCGGGGCACGCGGGCAAAGACTGACCGGATCGATGCGGAACTCATTGCTCGGTTCATGGCATTCAGACCTGAGGCCCGACGAGAACTGCCAGATGAGAAACTTCGTATTCTCAGAACCTTGACGACGAGAAGATGGCAAATCGTTAATATGCGCAAGCGGCTCAAAGCTCAGATTAGCGCCCGTAAGAAACAAGGTGTTTCTGCCTGCGTTGAGACCATGGACGATAATCTCCAGAACGTGCTCGACGCCCAGATCTCTGCCACCGAACGGCGGATCGAAAGCGTTATTGCGCAGACGTAGCGACTTGCTGCAAAGGCAAACCTACTGCGAACAATCCCGGGGATTGGTCCCGTCTCTGCGGCGATGCTGATCGCTGAATTGCCTCAACTGGGCCGGATGACATCAGGCGAGAGAGTGTCCGACCTTCTGTGTAACTGGGATTTGGTTCATGCTTCCTGAGAGAAGCAAGGACGATGACGATGACGATTTCCAAG
>NZ_JAAFZU010000095.1 GCF_018263905.1 Loktanella sp. SALINAS62
GATCGAAAGGTAGTTTTCAGCCGTCTCGCAGTCCGCTTATTAAATTGCGGCCCCTCTGCGATCAATCTCAAAGCTGATCAGGCAGGTCGGTGATACCCTCTTGCTCAGTTCGACGAAGCCATCGAAGGCGGGGGGCAATGGCATCAGCGCTGCCTGCTCTGCGGCCCAGACGTCGGCAACGCTACCCGGCAGCGCTGCATGCGGGATCTCAGTCCACAACGCGACACAGCGCTGCTCCAGCCAGTCATTCAGCGCCGCAAGATCGGGGAAGTCCGGCATGGGTTGCCACAGTCGGCGCCGGGCATCCTGCACGTTCTTCTCGATCTGTCCCTTCTCCCAGCCTGCGGCCGGATTGCAGAACGCTGGCTCGAACACGTAGTGGTTTGCCATCGCAAGGAAGCGCATGTTGACCTGTCGCTCTTTCCCGC
>NZ_JAAFZU010000096.1 GCF_018263905.1 Loktanella sp. SALINAS62
TGTAAATCCGACGCAGGTCCGCAGCCACTGCCTTGCGGTCCTTCCAGGCGCAGAAGTTCAGCGAGTGGCGCACGAGGTGGACGATACAGGTTTGCACTGCGGTTTCCGGGAAGGCCGCGGTAATGGCGTCGGGGAAGCCCTTGAGGCCGTCCACGACCGCAATCAGGATGTCCTGCACCCCGCGGTTCTTCAGTTCCGTCATCA
>NZ_JAAFZU010000097.1 GCF_018263905.1 Loktanella sp. SALINAS62
GATGCGATCAGTAGCCCAGATCCTTGCGGGCTTCGTATTCGCCCATCGGATCGTCGTCCTGCGTGTAAAGCGTGGATTCCGTCTGGATGAACTTTTCGGGCTCTGTGCCGTCGGCCATGTAGGCGGCCAGCGCGTCAAAGGCCGGGCCTGCCATGTTCGGCGTCAACTCGACCGTGGCGTTTGCATCGCCGGCGGCCATCGCCTGAAAGATGTCGGGCACGGCATCGATCGACACGATCAGGATGTCGTCGCCCGGATCGATCCCGGCTTC
>NZ_JAAFZU010000098.1 GCF_018263905.1 Loktanella sp. SALINAS62
CGGGGAACGGGCCGGACTGGGGAAGCGTGGGCATGTGTCGGCGCGTCTGCGGGATCGCCTGGTAGATCCGGGCCAGCCGGTCGAGGCTCGAGAAGCAATCGCTGCTGTCAGCGGTTTCCGCCGACCCGAGAAACAGGACACCGTGCGGGTTCAGCCCATAGTGGAACAGGGTGAGAAGCTGCTCCTGGAGCGACCTTTCCAAGTAGATCATCAGGTTACGACAGGAGATGAGATCGAGGCGCATGAAAGGAGGTTCCTTCAGCACACTGTGCGACGCAAAGAGAACGACGTCCCTCAGTTCCTTGCGGACCCGGTAGTGTGTGCCCTCGTCGATGAAGTA
>NZ_JAAFZU010000099.1 GCF_018263905.1 Loktanella sp. SALINAS62
GATGCCAACAAGCAGAACTCCACGCCGAAGGAAAACTGGGACGCGGCAAGCATAGACCCGGCGGATGCACCCCGCGCTGTCCGCGAGTATCTCGACACACTGGACAAGGCTGCCTTTGGCGCTGCCAGCGAGGTGCAGCCTAAATTCACGTCCCATTCCGATCCTGCCAGTCAATGGACCGCGGCCCGCAAGGGACCTGCTTTCTTCAGCTATTCCGACAATTACCTGATCGACAC
>NZ_JAAFZU010000013.1 GCF_018263905.1 Loktanella sp. SALINAS62
TTCCTTGGAAATCGTCATCGTCATCGTCCTTGCTTCTCTCAGGAAGCATGAACCAAATCCCAGTTACACAGAAGGTCGGACACTCTCCTGGGCGATCAGGTAAGCCTACCAAGCTGAAAGTAGGCTTCTATCGAACCGAGTCAGGTCTGCATAGATAAACTGGCACGCGTGAGGCTTTGGTCAATTTGAGCTCGAAGCCGACCTTCGTCGACCGAAGAACCGACAACCCAAAGCTGTGCGAACTCGCAGGGCTTGTGTCAAGAACGGTCGTTTTTGGCAGAATATCCCACGGCGCTGAGATCTGGTGCAACTTCATTATCGCTTTGAGACTCACTTTAAGCCTTGGCTAAGCTTTGCCCATAGCGGCCAACGCCGCTATGTTACCCAGCTCACGATCCGATCGAATATGGCCGAATTTATTTTCAGGGCAGAATTCACCGCAGGGCTGCCCAACGTATGCATGCCTACAACAAAGCGTTGATTTTGATCTACAACCCAAACAGGTGCACCGCTCTGGCCACCTGCAGTATCTATTTCATAGTGAAGATGAGTATTGCTTGCAGCCAAAACTGCGCGTGAGTCAGACCACATCGTATCATCTGGCTTGTCGCCCGGATACCCCGCCAAGTTGACGACATACCCTTCTATGCTATTCCCAATGACCTCGGCGAAACGTAGCTTTCCTAGAGATTCGAGAGCATCAGGCTGAGATAAAAGGATTGCACCATAATCGAAAGCGTCGTCTCCCGTTTCAATCCATCCACCGACTGTTCGGAAATCAGTTGATTGAAACGTACCAAAAGATAATGAGGTGCCTGATACGCCGGGTTTCACCGATATGCGCCTGACCCAACCACCACGACGATGAAGGTATAGGCAATGTCCGGCCGTGATAATCGTATTCGGCCCGGCAATCCAACCCGTTCCTCTCCAAAGAGATCCGTCGCCTGCTTCGATATGCAGCGCACAGATCGTCCGCCATGGTGCTGAACCAGTATCATGAATCTGGACCCGTTCATCACTGCCCAAAACGACCTCTGCGATTAAATTCGTATCACCATCGGGCCTGCGTTCCGACCTTAAGGCTGCAGTCAGTAGCGCAGTATCGGAGACTGCGGCAGCCGCGTCAAAAACCGGTCGCTGCGGGAGAACCCGCTGTGGCCGAAACTTCGCTTCGCACGTCGTCTCTATGATCCGCTGCGGGCCAAACCGAGCCGGATCGGGCGCTGGCGATCGAAACTCGCGGTGTAAGGAGACGACTCTAACAAGATCTGCAGCGGCCGGGGTTGGCTCTGTCGGTTCATGCTCCATCATGTGACAGCCAGAGCAGCCAGATGCCCTTCACATACAAGAGGCAGGTTTTCGGACCGCCGCTCTACCGGCATCAGGCCGGAAGGCCCCTTGCGCGCCAGATAGCCCAGATCAAGTTCATGGTTGGTAAGGTTAAAAGTCTCGTCGGGCCAGCTGTCGATTGATCCGAAGCTACCAATTTCAGCGACCATCAGACCCAGACATGGATAGGCCATACCTGCCGGATCGATATAAACCCTCATCCGGTCAAAGCAGGGCCGTGCTTGGATGGCTCCACGTCCTGCGCCCCGTTCTGTCCAAGCCTGATCGTGGGGGTAAAGGGTCACGGACCGGCCGCCGACAGAGGATGCTGTCAGCACGCCCAAGATGCGCATGGCGGCAATATCACCGACAAATCCCACAAGCGTATTGCTTTCCATCACGTGATCAACGCGCGCCATCCACCGTTTCCGACGTGCGATATCCCAACCTTCGACGACCTCGAGGACCGGGACGATAACGCCCAGTCCCGTGACGGCCTCTTCGTGAGCCAGTGCGCGCACCACGTCTGCGTCGGGGTCTTCGACATCGTCCAGATGCACGGAGAGTGAAAACCCGTAGCCCAGATCGCGACAGATGCGGGCAACCGGAAGAACGTCATCTACCGCCGACAGGGGCATTCGTTCGCTAAATGACAGTTCCCGATTGAAGTAGAGCCGGATCGCGTCCGATACCGCTTCGCGGTACCAGCGGTCATGTCGTTCGACAAAGGATGACAAGCGTCCCGAATCCATGATCAGTCCGTCCGGCCTAAAATCGGCGAAAACTGCGATAGATCTGAACCAGCCCGCAACGGGATGTGGATCGGGGGGGGCGATGTCCATCATATCACGGTGCCGCGCCGCCCGTAGTGGGCGTCTTCATGCCAAAATGGGCACGGATTGCGGCACTGCGTTCAGGATCACGAAAAACCGCCCAGCACATATGGCAGATCGACGTATACCCGTCTTTCGGTGGTGCAAACCCTGCCCGATCGAGGATAGGTAGGAGCGACCCTAACCCTTCAAACACCAAGGCGCGCAAAAGCGGCGAGCCTTGCATCCTTTCGACTATTTGATCGAGCGGCTCTGTGTGGATGTCTCCCAACATCAATCCGTCCGTCTGATCGACTCCCGCACAGCACGGAGACACGCGCCCATTAGCAGAAACGGTTAGGTTCAGCGCCGTGTGGCAATTATCATCAAGAGTTCCCTGCGTGAATAGGTCAGCCCTGTTTAACGTCTTTGCCGCCCGTCCACTTGGAAAAACCGGACCGCTGGAAATACGATGTGCCGCCGCCAAGGCATCATCTGACAAGGTCGAAAGCGCTTCGTTGATCGTATGTGTGCGGGTTGTTAAAAGCCGTAGGTTCACATCAATGTCGTGGCTGCGGGCCGCGATCAAACAGTTTTCGATGACCGCAGGGCTGATATAGGGAAGATGCCAGACGTCCCAGCTGATCTCTAACGCCGTGACGCCCGCTTGCGCCAGTTGGGCGCAAACGGTATCCGCGCGCGCTGGTGTCAGCGCCCAAAAAGCATTGGTCGTGCTTGTGATGTCGAGAAACCCCGACTCGCGGGCGACATTGAACAGCGCAAGGCAATCCTCCATTTGAAGAAAAGCTTCGCCACCGGTCAGATGGAAGCGCGGATGAATGTCACTTCGTCGCCCTGCCGCAAGAATGGCAGGTGTCAGATCTGCGATGCTCAGAGCCACATCACCGATCTCGTCGGATCCTTTGGGCCCTGCACCTTGATAACACATAGCGCATTTTGCGTTGCATCGTGCTGTCCGTTCCACGACCAGACCGTTGAAAACAATAGGCATTGATCGGGTCAGCGTGCGACGCATCATTGCAATCCCGATCCGGTCCTCGATTGGCCCTGTGTCGGGATAGATGCGTGGAACTGCCGCAGTCGTGGTTTCCATCATGTCACCTTTTGATCAGAACCTGCGCCCGCCAAGAGGCCCACTGCCGCCGCCGCTTTCGGCCATGATCATCGCACCCGTAACCGCAGCACCGCCAAGCACCGCCCCTCGATTGCCCGGCATGCGAATACCGTCCGGCCCAAGACCCTTCAGCCGCATGAGGTCGCCTGCCGTATGGTCTTTCATGACTGCTGTAGCCGCCGACACGACGGCGGCACCTGCTGCCACGACGGCGGCCACTGCCGCGACCGCTGCGGGCCATGCCGCAGTACCTGGATTGCGCAAGCCACCCAGCTGGGCCGCCACATCGGGGCCAAGTTTCGCTACGATATCGGGCGTGAGCGTTTTGTTGAATACGATGCTATCGATGGCGGCATTGACCAATCTCTCATCCAACAGAACACCGGACTTTTTAGAGAAGTCGACCGGGTTTTCAGTGAAGGCTTTGCGTGCATCTTCATCCGAAGCCAGTCCCTTCAGAAACTCTATTTGAATATTGGGCGGAGAGGCACCAACCATATCAACCATAGCAAGTCGTGCAGTGCGCTCTCGGGTTGCATTTTCGTTAAAGCTTTCTACGGCTTTCATTGCTTCCCGATTCTCTTGGTGAGGTTCGCTCTCACCGGTCTCTCCAGTGGCACGTCGCAAGAGATCGAGCAAATCTCCTACACTCATATTATTGATATCTTTATTTTTATTGCTACTTTCGTTATCGGTCATCTCGCAGTCCCTCCGCATTCAAATCAAAGGTTACCCTACGTAAAGCAAGCATGAACGACCTAAAATTACAAGCATGAGTTGTGTATGTCTTGATATTGGGCGTAAGTTTTCTTCATAACATTTGATAATCCCTGGTATTCCACACGCGGTAAATAATTCGAAATAAACGATAATCTGCAAAGCAAACGCGACCTATAGTTGAGATTTAAGGTGAAAGAATGTGTCTAAGGCCGTGCATTCTTGACGGGGCGGTGTCAGCAATTCGTGTTGGTTCGCACTTTGTTCTTGGTCGCCAGTGAGATATGCTGAGGCCCGAGGAGACCCACCATGCCCCGCTTCGATCCGACCGAATTCGGCCGCCTGCTTGCCCGCCTGAGCCCACAGGAGCTGCGGCAGGCCGAGTGCCTCGTTGCTGATGCGCGCAAGCGTGCCGAGGCCGTCCTTGAGATCGACGCGCGGGCCGATATTGGCGGCCCGGCGGCGTCCTGTCCACGCTGCGGAGCCGACGCGCGCACCCGGTGGGGTCGGACCAGAACAGGCGCACAGCGATGGAACTGCTCGGGGTGCGGCGCGACGTGGTCAGGCCGCAGCGGCACGCCGCTGGCCCGGGTTCACCGTCCTGATCTGGTCGTCGCGCTGGCGCGTGACATGGTCGAGGCGCCGCAGCCGATGTCCTGCCGCCGCGGGGCCGAGGTGCTGGGTGCGTCGCGTCACAGCATCTGGCGCTGGCGGATGGCGATCATCGGCGCTCTGAAGCCGGAGCCTGACGACAGCCTTGCCGGCATCGTCGAAGCCGACGAAGCCCACCAACGCGAGAGCCGAAAAGGGTCGAGGGAGTGGGTCCGGCACCTGCGCGACCCTGCGAACCAGCCGGCACCGCCGCGACTGAAATGGCGGGCCTATCGGAGCAGGGGCGGTTCGGCGGTAGCACCTCCGGGGGGCTGGCGGGCCTGGGAGAAGAAGCTCCTCGCGGCTACCGACCGCGCAGGCCACCGGGCGTTCGAAGCCATTGCCGACGCGGGCCAAGCGGCGATCTCAGGTGCGCTGCTGCCCGTGATGGCGCGCGATGCGGTGCTCTGCACCGACGGTTTCGTCACCTACGAACGGATCGCGAAGGACGAGCGTATCCCGCACTTCGCGCTCAATGCCGGACGGCGGACGAAGCGCACCCCGCGGAGCCACCACATCAACACCGTGAATGCCCTGATCAGCCGCTTTCGTGCCTTCATGCAGCCCTTCTGTGGGCCAGCGTCAAAGAACCTTGCGGCCTATGGCCGATGGCATGCCGCTCGCGACAACGCCGACCGCTCCTACCTCGATGCGCTCAGGCTGCTGCTGGCTTCAGCCCCTCGCGCCAACACGATTTGCTGACACCGCCCTTGACGGGGTGCGACAGATATTTCGAATATCATCGGCAGGCCGCGTTGGGCACTCTCGCTCTGACTGACAAGTATTCCTGACCAGACCCAGATCCGGACCTTCGGCGCATTGCGTATCAAGGCCCGGTTGGCAAACGAAATGAGCTTTCGCTGCGGCTGCACCAACAGCAGACTCGGGCGCTCAACCCCTCAACAAACGGTCGTTTCCGGTCATATCTCAGTACGCAACCGATGCGCGAACAGGCGGCGGTATTCGCCTATTGGCTGATGGATCAGAGGCGGCTCAATGCTTTGGCACATTCCTGTTGAACTCGCTGAGACCAACGCTCAAAATCAAGCACCATCGCATTCTTGCGCCAGTCATTCTCCCAAGAGCCAACGCTTGGAGTGCTCTCAGTTTTTGATCCGACCATGTCAGCATATGTTTCCATCAAAGCTGCGTGGAAACCATGTCGAATGTGCATTCCAACGGTTTGGTCGATGTGCATGTCCTTGTGGCCGCCGAATAAGGTGTAGACTTCATCGACCAATGCTTCGCATCCACCCATTAGCTTCAATACTGTAACATGCATTTCTAGTTCGTTAGCGATAGACGATGCCTTCTGAAATTCATGTAAAGCCTCGCCATATTGATTGCTTTTAATCCCGTATCGCAATCCAGCTCCGGTCAAGTCGGCAAGCTTCCCCTGCCAAGCGGCTAACAGGGGCAAAATGGCCTCAACACTGTTTTTCTTCAATTGGTTTCTGTTCTTTCGCCTTTCCACGATCCGACTAAGTAAAAATCCCGCAACGAAGATAGCGACAGCTACCCCGGCCCTAAAATAGTCCACCTGCTCCATGTTATCTCCAGACACCGACACGAAACTGCCTACAGCCAACAACCTACGAAGGCTTGAAGCGACCGTGAAGGTGCAATCAATATTGGGATGGGGCATGCCGCTGCACCGCATCGGCAATTTTAAGTTGCAATGACTGTTAGCTCGGTGGTCACAAACGGTCGTTTTCGCCTGTGACAGAACGTATGAGTTTTGGTCTTTTTAAGTTCCAGGTTTCGAGGTTGCGTAATCAACGGTTTCCAGCGCTTCGCAGCGCTCCAGAAACAGGTGGTCGCTACCCAAGTTGGCGACCAGAAAATCCGTCAAAGAGGCGGGCTCAGTCCACCATCCTGTCTTTTCGCGCATTTCTTCATACTCCAGTGGCTTCTCTAGTCTTTGCACAACGGCGCGAGCAGAAAATGCTACGCTACTGCTGTCGAACCCGGTGATAAAGCCACGGTAGCCCCCCTGCCCAGTGTCTCGAAGGGCCGCTATGCGCACATCGCCGTCGCTCACATCGTAGCCTAGGATGTTCAGTGCCGATGACTTACGAAACACTCCGCCTTCAATGATCAGGTCTCGTTCGATCGCACCCCCTGGAGCTTCTCGTATGGCCCTCGATATTCGGCAGGTTGCCAATCCATAATGCGGAAAGCTGTCAAAGATGCGCATATGAGATAGAACGCTGCCGTGTTCCGGGTGCGGGCGAACCACAAAGTAATCGCCCTTCAATTCGGTCGCACAGCGCTGCTGCTCTTCGTTCGAAAGCTTGGCCCGTTGCTTCAGGATGCGATAGGGATCGCGCATCGCGGGCAGACTGTATAAGCGCTCCAAGTCCGATCGGCACTGCATAGCCCAGGGCTGCTCCCACAGGTCACGCTTGATCGACCGAACCCTAAAATAGGCATAGACCCTCGCTATCGCTGGCATATTCGGAATCGTATCGCCCTTGGCAAAGCGACGCAGCGTCTGCTCCTCGGCGACATCAATGGCCTTACTGGTTTCCTTCCAGGAGCCAACTTCGAATTTGTTGTAGCAATGCAATATGTTGCGCAGAGCGCCAAGTGTCTCTTCAGAGTACGGGTTCACAACCAACTCCAGCAGAACGCGCGATCAAACGAGATCGACCATAACACCATAGCGTGTCGATCGGCGACACGCAATGTCATCTTGCACCACATAATGATCCATAAAAGCCGTGGTGCGTCGGAAAATAGCCGCGGGAGGGCAATTTACGACACCGCTCGTACTTGACGCTGCATCGCATGCCGGTCAATGGCAAAGGCTGAAAAAGAGAGTTAAAACAAGAGATTGAACGACCGGCAATCTCTGCCAAATTTGGATCATCCTAAGGGGCTCGCGGTTGGGTCCCTGCAGCACAAGCCTGGGAGGGCTCGTACAATGATCAAACTGGCTACCGCATTCACTGTTGCAGTCATGGGTGCAACGATGGGTTTCACGACAGGCGGCACGGATGATGAACTCATCAATCGTCCTGACCCTGCGATCAGCACTGTCGCGCTCGAAGCTTCGGCGCCGGCGGATTCTGACGATGGTTCCGTCGAGGGCGTGGAAATGGCGATGCTGTTCTCGTGCTACCACATCAACTACGTCGAAATTGGCGCAGTGCGCTGCTACCAACTTTAGGCATATACGATGCCCCGCCCAGCATAGAGGGCGGGGCATCTTCCTTCGGGCCGCGGCCCTAACGGTCGTTTTTGGCAGCTTCAAGCTGATCACTACTGGCTTGGAAAGCCTATGCTTGACGGCGCATGAATTCCGCAAAAAGTGGAACTGAAAAGTCAAGAAAACCGTGCTCAGTGCTGTAGATCATCCCTTTTGAGATGGTGTTTGCGCGCACTGGACCGAGCGAAGACAGTTTTTTATTCAAAGCCTTCGCAATATCGCTCATGGCATAGGGACCATCCCCAAGTGAGGCCATGACTGTTACAAACTCTGTTTCCTTTGGCGTCAGTCTATCGAGGCGCACTCGAAAGAAGCCGTCGTCGAGTGATGCGAGGGTTTCGGTATAGGCATTGTCTACATCATGTTTGGTGATCTCCGGGCCTTCGGCATTGTCCCAGGCCTTAGATGACCACTCCTGCAGAAAAAAAGGATAGCCCTGTGTTTTGGTCACTATCTGTGTGAGGGCATCAGGTGAGATAGCGGCATCTTCCTCGACGATAGGCTTTTCCACCGCTTGTCTTGCGGATGCTGGGTCGAGCGCGCCGACACTTGGATAGAGGAAGAGTCTTTCAGAGTAGGATTTGGCCTCACCAGCAAGGCGTGCAATCTGTGGGAGACCTCCGCCAACCATAATCACGGGCAAACCCTCCTGTGACATTCTGTGAATTGATACAATGAGAGCGGATAGATCTTCTTCAGATAGATATTGCACCTCGTCGATCAGTAGCACCCAACCTCTTCCCCCAGCTTTTGCAGCTTTCCCAATGGCTGTGAAAAGATCCGGGAGATCGAATTGAATGTCACCGCTATCGGCGAGCCCAGGCTCTGGTTCGACGCCAATTTCCGCGCCAGCCACTTCGATCTTGAATATCGACGCGAAGCCGCGAAGGCCTTTGAGGCCAAGTTGTGCAAGCTGTTTTGCAGCTTCTATTGATGATAGTGCGCGTAAAACCTTACGCATTTCTGGATAAAGAAGTCGCGCGAGGCTTTGGTGTTCAGGGGCCTCTATTTTTGAGATGAAATAGCCTTGTTCTTCTGCAATGCGACCAATCTCATTCAGTAAAACTGTCTTGCCTGTTCCCCGCAATCCAAGAAGCATCATGGATCTCGGATTGCGCCCCAGCAAAGCGCGGCCACATGCTATCTTAGCGGCTTCCAAGATGTGATCACGCCCTGCCAACTCAGGAGGCCTGCTTCCTGCTCCGGGGGCGAATGGATTACGGTAGGGATTCATCCTAATACTCCAAATTATAAGCATCTCTAACTATATATAATAATGTATAACGTTAAAAGCTATACTTACCTATACATTTTTAGATACTAGGTTGACAGGGAACGGGCTCGCACCGTCTAAAACGGTCGTTTTTGAACAAACATTGCGACCTGCGTTCGATCAGGACCTTGACCCTTCCAAAACACCCGTTCAAAACGACAGAGGTTTTGGCAGGTTTGTGGGAGTTCTGCGATGATCTTGGGGTATGCGAGAGTGTCGACCGAAGGGCAGAGCCTTGAGGCGCAGCTTGACGCGCTAAAGGATGCGGGAACTGACCGTATTTTTGCTGAGAAAATCTCTGGGGCGAAGCGGGCACGGCCTGAGCTGGACCGGATGATCGACCAGTTGCGCGAGGGCGATGTCGTTGTCGTTGCGAAATACGACCGCCTGTCCCGGTCACTTCAGGATCTGTTGGCTATTGTCGAGGCGATCCGGGCGAAAGGCGCGGGCTTCCGGTCGCTGGCGGAGGACATCGATACGACCACGCCTGCGGGGCGGCTGGTGTTCCACGTCTTCGCTTCGATCGCCCAGTTCGAGCGGGAGCGGATCTCCGAGCGGACTCGTGAGGGTCTTGCCGCAGCGCGCAAGGCCGGGCGGATCGGCGGCAGACCCCCTGCCCTGTCCCGGCAACAGCGCGAGGAAGTTCGGCGCCTGCGCGATGATGAAGGCCGGCGCATCGCCGAGATCGCGCGCCTGTTCGACGTCAGCCCGAACACTGTGCGCCGGGCTTAGAGCGGGGTAAATTACTCTCCGCTCGGGGATCGATAGGCTCCGATCAAAGCACCGAGAAGATGCGTTGGATCATCGCAACACCACAAGGTTTGCGGTCAGAGTGACGCCGCCTTACGCATAGTTTCCTGAAGGCGACAGAATATTTGAAACCTACCGTCGTGGATCGATGCGTGATCCTGCGACGGGTCATACCGCTCGCCGATCCTTGTCATCGCCGACATCGCATCGGTCACGGAGGGATGCGCAGCACCCGCGACTGCTCCCAGGATGGCCGAGCCCAGCAAAACGGGCTCTTCGGCCAAAGGTGCGACAACCTCGAGCCCGGTCGTGTCGGCCAGTATCTGGCGCACGTAGGGGCTTTTGCCTGCGCCGCCGGAAATGAGGATACGCTCGACATTGATGCCTTCCGCACGCTGAGCGGTCACGATCTGGCGCAGCCCGTAACCTATGCCGCAGATCCCCGCGACATAAAGCGCAGTGAGGCTGTCCTCGTCCTGCGCCATTCCCAGCCCCGCGATCACGGCGCGGGTGTCTGGGTCGGCATGCGGCGCGCGGTTGCCCAGGAATTCAGGCACCACGTGAATGCCGCGTGCCAGGGCGACGGACCCGGATGCATTGCCCGAAGTTGACTGGGCGCGCGCTGCGAGGACTATCGGCAGACTTTCGGCACCCGTTTCGACCGTTGCAGAGGCCGGGTGATGTGCCAGCAAGGCATCGATCGCGGCGCCTGCAGCAGACTGGCCACCTTCGTTCAGCCAGGCTCCGGGCACCATCGCGGATTTGTAGGGGCCCCAGACGCCAGGCACGAATACAGGTTCGTCGGTCGTAGTCATCGTGCAGGACGAGGTGCCGAAGACATACGCCAGATTTTCGGTGGGGTCGCCCTCTGCCCCGACAGTGCCGATACCGCCCGCATGCGCGTCGATCAGACCGGCAGCGACCGGGGTGTTAGGGGGCAGGCCCAGCTCTTGTGCAGCGCGGTCGGTCAACCCGTTGGCAAGGGCGGTGCCGGGCTCGACAATCTGTGTGCCGATCCGTGCGAACCCTTCGTCCGCCAACTCTTCCAGACCGATCGTATGAAAGTAATCTGCATCCCACCGCTTTTCGTGGGCAAGATAGGTCCACTTGCAGGTCACGGTGCAGACCGACCGCGCAAGGCTTCCGGTGGCGCGCCACGTAAACCAATCCGTCAGGTCAAAGAACCCGGCTGCGGCATCGAAGACCTCGGGCCGGTTTTCCTTGAGCCACAGCAGTTTGGGCGTTTGCATTTCGGGCGAGATACGGCCGCCGACGTATTTCAGCACCGAGTGACCGGTCGCATTGATCCGGCGGGCCTGTTCGATGGCCCGGTGGTCCATCCAGACGATCACGTCTCGCTCCGGAGCATCGGGATTCCCGACGGGCAAGGGTGTCCCCCCCTGCCCCTGCACCACCATCGAGCATGTCGCGTCGAATCCGATTCCGGCCACATCCGCCGGATCCACCCCTGCCGAGGAGACCGCGCCACGCACACTGGAGCAGATCGCGGACCAGATGTCGGTCGAGGATTGTTCGACCCGGTCGTGTCCTTCGCGGTGCATCTCGATTGGGGCGCTGTCCGTGCCCAGCATGTGACCCGTAAGGTCGAACACGCCCGCACGGGCCGAGCCTGTCCCGACGTCGACGCCGATGACACAGGCCGTCACGTCACAGGTCCACGCTGTTGGGCAGCAGCACCAGATCGCGCACCACGACCCCGCGCTGGCGGGTCAGCATGAACAGCACAGCCTCGGCCACTTCGCGCGGCTGCATGAGCGATCCGTTGGCCAGCGCCTCTTCCATCTTGGCCTTTGGCCAATCGTCCAGCAGCGCCGTCACCACCGGACCGGGCAGCACGGCCCCCATGCGGATGCCATGCGGTGCCACCTGTCGCCGTGTGGAATGCAGGAACGCCTGAACCGCGAACTTGGAGGCGGTATAAATCGGCTCCCACACCACCGGCACGACACCTGAGATCGACGAGGTGAACACGATGTCCCCCGTTTCCCGCTCGATCATGCCCGGCAGGACGGCGCGGGCACAGCGGAACGCGGCGTTGCAGTTCAGGTCCATCACCCGATCCCACTGGTCGGGATCACCTTCTGCGGCCGCGCCGCCGACGTAGGCCCCGGCGTTGATGTGCAGGATGTCGAGTGGCCCTGCCATCTCTGCGATCCGGTCCGGCATCGCCATGACAGCCGATCCGTCGAACAGGTCCAGTTCCAGCGCATGAACCCGGTCGCCAAGGTCCGCGACGATCTTGTCGAGCGCCTCGCCGTTGCGGTCGACGAAGACGACGGTGGCTCCGTTTTCGTGCAGGATTTTTGCGCACTCCAGCCCGATACCTGATGCCGCGCCCGTTACTGCGGCCACTTTACCATTCATGGAATTCGTCATTGGATTCCTCTCCTGTTCAGGCGCGGCCGTTGCTGGCGCGCGATTGCCGGGCCAAGCTGTCCACGATCACCGCCAGCGCCAAAACTGCCCCCAGGATCATGTAGCGCAGCGACGAGCTGAGGTTCAGCAAGGTCAGCCCGTTCGAGATTGCCTGAATCACGATGACCCCCAGAAGGGCGGACCAGGCCGACCC
Organism: Loktanella sp. SALINAS62; assembly: GCF_018263905.1. Lineage (GTDB taxonomy): Bacteria > Pseudomonadota > Alphaproteobacteria > Rhodobacterales > Rhodobacteraceae > Loktanella. The sequence continues at coordinate 12,472 of NZ_JAAFZU010000013.1, forward strand.
GCGCCCGCCGAACAACGACGTGCCCCCAATCACGGCAGCGGCGATGGCGTTGAGGTTCACGTCCCCCGTGCCCGCCTGCCGGCTGGCCGAGGCAAGCCGGGACGCCGCAAGGACGCCTCCCATCGCGGCAAGGGTGGAACAGATCATGAAGCAGTAGATGCGGATGCGCTCGACCTTGATCCCGGCGCGGCGTGCGGCCTCTCGATTGCCGCCCACGGCAAAGATGGACCGTCCGAACTTCGTCCGCGTCAGAACGTATTCCATGCCTGCCACGAGGACCGCGAAGAACAGGAACATCCACGGCACACCGCGCCCGAGGTTCAGATACCAGACCGCGATCAGCAGGATGGCCGTCAAACCGGCGGCCTTAACGATCAAGACGCTCCATGCGGGCACCGACAGGTTCGCATCGGCCCGACGCTGTCGGGTCTGAAGGCCAAGGGCAAAGATCACGATCCCCGGCAAAAGTGCGACCAGATAAGACAACCAGCCCGGCATCACCATCGTCTGGCCGAAGCGGATCAGGAATGACTGATAGGGCAGATTGATCGACCCGGAATTGCCCAACAGATACAGTTGCAGGCCCAATAGCGCCAGCAAACCCGACAGGGTCGATACGAAGCTGGGCATCCCGAACTTGTTTAGCAAGGACGCATAGACAAATCCGGTCACGGCCCCCGCAAGCATCGCAGCCAGAATTGCAAGCGGCCATGGCACGCCTGCATTGACCCATAGGACACCAAGGATCGCCGAGGCGACCCCGGACATGGACCCGATCGACAGATCGATCTCTCCCAGCATCAGGGTGAAGACGACGCCGAGCGAGATCAGCCCCACGGCGGCCGCATCGAACAGCAGGTTCGTCAGGTTCTGCGGCCGCATGAAGATCGGGTTCAACCAGGTAAAGACTACGGCGATGACGACAAGGCCAAGGATCACCGGCAGTATGCCCAGATCCCCGGATTTTACCTGGTCGAGAAACCCGCGCGCGGCACCGGCCAATCCGGTATCCTCGCGCACGCGACTGTCGGCGCGGTCGATCTTGCGGGTGTCGCTCATGTCGCAACTCCTTCCTTGGGTTCTGCGGCGGCGCTACGGGCCTTCGCGCGGCGCGAGACGGAATTGTCGCTCGCCCCAGTGATGGCCGAGACCAGCTCTTCCTGCGTCGCATCGGGTCCGAAGACCCCGTTGTTCTGCCCAAGACGCAAAACGACGATCCGGTCAGCCACGGCGCGCACATCTTCCATGTTGTGAGAGATCAGGATCACGCCGTGCCCCCGGTCGCGCACGCGCTCGATCAGATTCAGCACTTCAGCCGTCTGCGCAACACCGAGCGCGGCCGTCGGTTCGTCCAGCATGATGATCTGCGGATCCAGCAAAAGGGACCGAGCGATGGCGACCGTCTGCCTTTGACCGCCAGAAAGGGACGCGATGGGTTCGCGCACCGACGGAATGCGGGCGGCGAGCTCTTCCAGCAGGGTCCAGGCGCGGACTTCCATCTCGACTTCGTTCAACCGCCAAGGGCCAAGCTCCTGCCCCAGGAACAGGTTGGCCACCACGTCGAGGTTTTCGCAAAGTGCCAGATCCTGGAACACCGTGGCGATGCCCAGCTCCAGCGCGCGTCCGGGAGTGCCGATCTCGACCTCGCGGTCCTGGAAATGGATCGTGCCAGAAGTCTTGGCGTGAACCCCGGCGAGAATCTTGACCAGAGTGGACTTGCCCGCGCCGTTGTCGCCCACAAGCGCCACGACCTCGCCCTTGCGAACTTCCATGTCGATGTTGTCCAAGGCCGTCACGGCACCGAACTGTTTCGACACGCCGCTCAGCTTCAGAATGGGACCGCTGTCCTGATCTGCCATTGTCTTTCCCCCCTTACGTGGTGCGCGCCCCACGTAAGGGGGGACGCGCGTTGGTCATCCGATCACTCGGTGATGCCAAGGTCCTGACAGGCGGACATGAAGTCGCTCGTGCAGACCTCTTCTACGGTGTTAATCCCGCCGTCGAAGATGATCGCCTTGATGTTGTCCTGCGTGACAACCTCGGGGACGAACAGGCGCGAGGGCGTGTCGTAGAGCGTTGTCTCGGGCTCTGGCGTCTCGCCTTGCAGGAAGGCGTTGGCCACCTCCGCCGCAGCCTCGGCCACAATTTCCGATGGCTTGGAGATCGTGTTGAACTGCGTGCCCGCAATGATGCGCTGCAGCGCCGCAATGGTGGCGTCGTTGCCGGTCACGGGCGGGATCGGATCCACACCGGCTGCGTTGAACGCCGCGATCGTGCCGCCCGCGGTGCCGTCATTGGCAGCCACGACGCCGACGATGTCACTGCCGAACCGCTGGATCTGGCCCGCGACCCATTGCTGAGCCTCTGGCGGAGCCCAAGCGGGAGTGTCGAATTCGGCCAACGTTTCATAGACTGACCCGTCCAGCGCACTGTCCACACCGTCCCGGATCAATCCGGCAGCCGCATCCGTGGGCGAGCCGTTGACCTGCAACACGCCTGCGCCATCGGCAACACCTTCGGCCTGCAGGTGATCCACCAGCGACTGCGCGATCGCGCGCCCGATGCCTTCGTTGTCGAAGGACACGTAGAAATCGGCCGGCATGTCGGGGATCGGACGGTCATAGGCAATGACGCGCACATCCTGCGCCTTCGCCTGGTTCACCAGCGACGCCGCGGCGGAACTGTCGACGGGGTCCAGCACGATGACTTCCGCCCCTTGGGAAATCAGCGAATTGAACTGCTGCTGCTGCAGCTGCGCGTCACCGTTGGCGTTCTGGTAGATCACCTCGGCGTCGGCATTCAGCTCTGCCATCGCGTCGCGGAAACCGGGGTAGTCGCGCTCTTCGTAGCGGGTGGATGCCTGGTCGGGCATCAGGAAGCCCACCGTCTGGGCCGATGCCGCGCCGGCCCCAAGAACGAGGGCAGCCACGCAGGTCGCTGAACGGGTCATCAAAGTAGTCATAGTCATTTTCTCCTCCACGATCCGGGCCATCTGATCCGGCTTCGACAGGAGCGGCGACATAGGCTGTCCGACGCACCATTGCGGGGTGCGACAGGTTTGCTGTTCGTCTCCTCCCTCGAAGCAGGACCCGGCCCACTTCACGAATCGCGCATTGCGCAATCGATGTAGCAAGCAATAAACAAGGTGGTATTTTAGTCAAGCCCCGCGTTACACTCGACCCCAACTGGACGGAGTCATCCCACGCTATGTCGAAGCGACGCACGACGATTTACGACCTCGCGACTTTGGCGGACACGTCACCCAGCGTCGTCAGCGCCGTGATGAGTGGCAGCTGGAAGAAGCGCCGGATCAGCGAAAAGACCGCCGACCGGGTGTTCAAGGTTGCCGAAGAGAACGGTTACTCGCGCAACATCCAAGCCAGCGTCCTGCGCAGCGCGCGGTCGAATATCGTGGGAATGATCCTTCCCAAATACGACAACCGCTACTTTGGAGCCATCGCCGAGGCTTTCGAGACCCGCGCACGGGAGGCCGGTCTGTTTCCGGTCATCACCTGCGCGCAGCGCGATCCTGACCTGGAAATCGCGGCAGCGCGCGAACTTGTCTCCTACCGCGTTGACGCGATCATCGCCACCGGGGCCACCGATCCGGATCGGATCACGGGGATCTGCAAGGACGCGGGCGTCAAAAGCTTCAATCTGGATTTGCCTGGAGCATTGGCTCCGTCGGTTCTGTCGGACAACGAAGATGGCGCGCGGACGTTGACCGACATTCTGCTCGATCATTGCGCCGCCACCGGTCGATCCGGCCCTCTGATGTTCATCGGCGGACGCGTCGCGGACCACAATACTGCAGCGCGCATCGAGGGGTTTCGGCAAGCGCATCGAGATCGCGGGCTTACGGAGGCTACCGATCTGATACTTCCCTGCGGCTACGCCCCCGAGAAAGCTTATGCGGCCCTGATGTCCCTTAAAGCTTCGACTCCACAGGCCATCTTCGTGAACTCGACGATCACACTCGAAGGGGTCATCCGCTGGCTGTCAGAAACCGACCGCCTCATGAAGGGAGAGCTTCCGTTTGTCTGCTTCGACTGGGACCCTTTCGGAGCGCTCTTGCCTGGCAATCTGGCAATGGCGCGGCAAGACGTTCCAAAGATGATGTCCGTGGTGTTTGACCTTCTGTCAGAGGAGCAGAACACTCCTTCCAAGGTTCTGGTGCCGTGCCTAATGGAACGCTTCCCCTAACCACACAAGCGGATCGCTACGTGAATAGAGTCGGCAGAAAACCAGCTGGTCTACTCAGAATTATGCCAGGTAAATGCTCGCACGATGACCATCGAAATTGAGACCATGTTCAGTAGCGCCTTTGAGCCGCATTTCACTCATGTTTAACAGTTTACCCGGAAACTGCTAAAGGTCGGGATGCGATTGCGGCCCCTACCATGCATGTAGGCACGATCGAGCGGTGGATCCTTTAACACTATTGGCAATACTGTTAATAAATACGGATTTTTCTGGATGAATATTACTTCTGGATGATCGATTGTCGGGCTCTGAAGCCTATAGCGGAGTTTCGACCATGACCGTGTATGCCCATTCCCTCGATGGCCCGAAATCCAAATGGGAGCTGCTGCAAACCCATTCAGAGCGAGTCGCCAAGGCGGCTTCGACCCGGGCTGCGGCCTTCGGTTTAGGGGTCGAGAACCATGCACACGCTTTGGGTCTGCTGCACGATCTCGGAAAGGCCAAGCCTGCGTTTCAACTACGTCTGGACGGAAATCCGCGTCCTGTTACGCACAGCGCCGAAGGTGCAAAAGCTATAGCCTCCCTCGGTGGAATGGGGCCGCTCCTGGCCGGCGCGATTGCGGGGCATCATGGTGCGCTTCCCAATCCTGCGCGACTGGCCGACAGGCTGATGTCGGCCGAGACGCTCGACCTACCTAACTGGGCGAATGCGATAGATGTGCCACCGCCTGGCAGATTGAGGACTACCGATCACTCTCAGCAGACTTACCGTGCACAGATGCTGGTGCGGATGCTCTACTCCTGTCTCGTGGATGCCGACGATCGGGAAACCGCAGCTTGGGAGGCCGAAACCACCGGACGCGCTACACCGTCTTCACCTGAGACGCTCCATCCGGCGATGAACATGGCATTTGAGCGTTTTATTGCAGGCTTTGCGGCCGACACGCCGCTGAACATCCTACGTGCCGAGGTGCTGGGGCACGTCCGCAAGGCCAGCGCGATAGCGCCGGGTCTATTTACGCTGACTGTTCCGACCGGCGGCGGCAAGACGCTGGCTGCGCTCGGGTTCGCCCTCGATCACGCCCGCCAGCACGGGTTGAGGCGACTGATCTACGTCAGCCCCTACACCTCGATTACCCAACAAACCGCCGACGTATTCCGCGCGGTATTTGACGACCACCCGGATACGGTCATAGAGCATCATTCCGATTTCGACCGCGACACGCTTGAGGACGACGAGTCAGTGCGCTGGCGTATCGCCGCGGCAAGCTGGGACGCGCCTGTAATCGTCACCACCGCCGTGCAGCTCTTCGAGAGCCTCCATGCTGCACGTAAGCGCCGCTGCCGCAAGCTCCACTCGCTGGCGCAGTCAGTGATCGTGCTGGACGAGGCGCAGACTTTGCCGCGGTCCCTATTGCGCCCTTGTCTGGCCGCGCTGACTGAACTGGCTGAAGGTTACGGAACCAGCATTGTTCTGTGCACCGCGACCCAGCCTTCGCTGACCGAAGTAGCCGGCTTTCCGGCACCTGAAGCCTTGAAGCACGTTCGCGAGCTCGCGCCCGATCCGGTCCGCCTACATACGCAGCTCCGCCGCACGACCCTGCGGCACTTGGGACATCAAACTGATGAGGCTCTGGCCAGCCGATTGGAAGCCGCATCCCAAGCATTGCTGATCGTCGACAACCGTGTGCAAGCCAGAGACGTGTTCGACCGGATATGTTCATCGGAGGGCGCCCGACACCTCTCGACGCTGATGACGCCCGAGCATCGTCGGGCCGTGCTGCAGGATGTTCGCGCGCGACTCAAGGCCGGGGACGCCGTGCGTCTGGTGGCGACTTCTTTGGTCGAGGCGGGAGTGGACGTGGACTTTCCGCTGGTCCTGCGAGCTGAGGCGGGACTCGATCGAATCGCGCAGGCGGCAGGGCGATGCAATCGCGAAGGCAAGATGGACAATCTGGGAGAGGTTCTTGTCTTTGAGCCAGACAAGGCACCGCCGCCTCTGCTGGCGGAGGAGGCGCGGATTGCTCGGGCAGTGCTGGCAGAGCATCGAGACGATCCCTTCTCCGGCGTGGCGATCCGCGAATATTTTAATGCGCTATGGCGTGCGCAGGGGATCGAGGCGCTGGATGCGGCAGAGGTAGACGGCACGCCCGGCATCCTTGCGGCGATCGCGCGGGGCCGAAGAGGGTGTCCTTACGAGGACATTGAGGCCGCGTTCCGAATGATCCCTGACGCCGGCCCTTCGGTAATCGTGCGCGACGGCGACTGGGGCGTGCCAGGCGAACTGCTCAAAAACCTGCGGCATGGGTCGCCCGGAGCAGCGGCGCGCGTCTTGCAGCAATACACGCTTGGTGTGCCGTGGGGGCTTTGGCAGCGGTTGAAGGAGGCTGGTTTGATCTCGTGGTTTGAGGCCGAGCGCTTTGGCGAACAATTCGCACTTCTGGAGAGCAGCGAGGCCTATGATGCAACGGCGGGGCTGTATGTCAGCGATCCCGGAGATCTGGGTCCGAGCATTTTCTGAAGGCCGCACTTGACCGGACGACACGAGGCGGATTTGCTGCGGACAACTAAAAAGATATTTCAATGACAAAATTCTCAATCGTGATGCGATGACCGCCCTTGGCATCAAGCTCTTGGTTTGCGGTCGCAACGCCTGCTTTACTCGGCCCGAGATGAAGGTAGAGCGAGTGTCCTACGACGTCATAACCCCCTCCGCTGCACGCGGTATCCTCGAGGCGATTCATTGGAAGCCCGCGATCCGATGGGTGATTGACCGCCTGCACGTGCTCGAACCAATCCGCTTTGAGACCATTCGGCGCAACGAGGTCGGATCGAAAATTCCGGCCTCCAAAGCGCGCGGTGCGATGCGACGGAACGACACTGGCGGACTGGGGCTGCGGGTGGATGAGGACCGACAGCAGCGCGCGATGTTGTGTCTTGCGAATGTTGCCTATGGGATTGAGGCCCACTTCGAGATGACGGCCAAAGCTGGGCCCGAGGACAACCCCGGAAAACACGCAGAAATGTTCCGCCGACGGGCGTCGAAGGGTCAGTGCTTTCACCAACCGGCCTTGGGAGTGCGAGAGTTTCCGGCCGACTTCGAGCTGGTCGAGGAGATCCCGCCTACCAACCTGTCCGAAGCCGACCGCGACCGGGATCTCGGCTGGATGTTGCATGACATCGACTACAGAGGCGGCCGCCGATCGGTTTTTTATCAGGCTCGGATGGAAGGTGGCGTGATCGACGTCGCCTCCTGCCTCGCCCGAGAGCCGGCCACATGACCGTTCTGCAGGAACTTGCCGCGCTTTACGAGCGCCGTGCCGAGACGATGGGCTGGCCGCGCCCAGGCTATTCGACTGAGAAGGTCGGCGTCGAGGTGGTAATCCGCGACGACGGATCGGTCGCGGCAATTCGCTCGCTGATGCGGAAGGGGGCCAAGGGCAAAATGGAGGCGCGGCCCTTGTCCGTGCCAGCGGCAGTCAAGCGGACCTCGGGCGTGAAGCCGAACCTCCTATGGGACAAGACGGCCTACGCGCTTGGTGTGACGGCAGTCGAAGGTGCGGACGGCTCCATCTCAGTCGGCCAGTCAAGACGCACAGCGGAAGAACATGCTGCATTCTTGTCCGCGCAGACCGAACTCCTCGAGAGAACCGACGATCCGGCCTTGTCCGCCTTCTCAGCCTTTTGCCGGTTATGGACGGCGGAACAATGGGACGGTCCGATAGAGCTTCTGGACCAGAACGTCGTCTTTACCCATGCACCCGATGCGCAACGCACAACCGACGACCGCTATCTCCACTTGCGTCCCGCCGCCTGTGCGTTACTGGCGCCGGCTGCGCTGGGGGCTTTACAGATGTGTCTTGTCACCGGTCGGCAGGGATCGGTCGCGCGGCTACATCCGACGATCAAGGGCGTCGCGGGGGCGCAGAGCTCTGGCGCCGCGCTGGTATCATTCAATAACGACGCCTACGAATCCCACGGCAAGGCCCAAGGCGACAACGCGCCGGTCTCGGAGACCGCCGCCTTTGCTTACGGCACCGCGCTGAACGCGCTGCTGGCGAAAGGGTCACGCAATCATCTGCGCATTGGCGACGCGACGGTAGTCTTCTGGTCGATAGCAGAGGACGGCACAGAAGACCTTTTTTCGGCGATGCTGCAACAGGTTTCTGAGGAGGTCGGCCTTGATGCCGAAGACGAGCTCTTGCGTGAACGTCTGACGGACATTCGGGCCGGGCGGCTCCCGCGCGACCTCGATCTCGATGCACCGTTCTTCGTGCTTGGGCTCTCACCCAACGCGGCGCGGCTGTCGGTGCGGTTCTGGATCCGCGCGAGCTTTGGCGAGATGACGCAAAACGTCGCTCAGTTCTGGACGGAGTGTGCGATCACCCCCTCCCCTTTCCAAAGGGACGGCATTGAGCGTCCCCCGGTGCCGTGGGCACTGCTCTACGACATCGCCGCACAACGTGACTCGGGCAACGTGCCGCCGAGGCTTGGGGGAGACCTGATGCGCGCGATCCTCACGGATATTTCCTATCCAGCGCCATTCTTGGCAGCGCTCATCAATCGGCTGCGCGCCGAAGGCGAGCCCGACCCCAAGGCTGGCGCGCTCGACGGTCGCCGGGCCGCGATGATCCGCGCAGTGCTGATCAGAAATTATAGACAGGAGGTGCCCATGGCGCTTGACGAGACCGCAAACAACGTCGCCTATCTGCTGGGCCGCCTCTTCGCCGCCTTCGCTTACGCAGAGCAGAGCTACCAGAAGCGCGGCGCCAGCCTGCGCTCGAAATACATTGGCGCCGCCTCGGCCACGCCCGCTCGGGTCTTTCCGATGCTGATGCGCGGCTACGAGCACAACGCCGCCAGCCTCGCCAAGGCCAGCGACAGGCGCACCGGCTCGGGCGTGAAGGCCGACCGCGCCGTGACCGCGATTATGGGCGGACTACCCGGTGGCGGCGAGTTGCCCGCCGCCCTGCCGCTCGAGGAGCAGGGCCGATTCTTCATCGGCTTCTACCATCAGTGGCAATACTTTTTCGCCGAGGCCAACGATGCCGCCGACGCTCTCATCGACGAAACCGAGGATTAAACCGCATGACCGACCAGACCGAAATTACACTGGACGCCGCGCAAGGCACGCCGCTGGAGAACCGCTGGGATTTTGTGCTTTTTCTCGATGTCGAGAACGGCAACCCCAACGGCGACCCCGATGCCGGCAATATGCCCCGTATGGACCCCGAAACGAACCGCGGGTTGATGTCGGATGTGTCCATCAAGCGCAAGATCCGTAACTACGTCGCTGAGGCGAAAGGGGGCACGCCGGGTCACCGCATCTACTTCACCGAACGCGCGGTGCTGAACGAGGCACACCAAGAGGCTTGGGACGCCACCGGCGTCAGTCCGCAGAAAGCGAAAGACTACTCCAAGCTGCCTAAAGACGACGCCGAGGCGAAGCGCCTGACTGACTGGATGTGCGCCAACTTCTGGGACATCCGCACCTTTGGCGCGGTAATGTCCACCGGCGTGAATGCGGGTCAGGTGCGCGGGCCCGTGCAGATTGCCTTTGCCCGCTCCGAGGAGCCGGTCATGCCACTGGAAATCTCGATCACCCGGTCCTCCGTCACCAATGAAAAGGACCGTGAAAAGGAACGCACGATGGGCCGCAAGGCGATCGTGCCATACGGACTCTACCGCGTGCACGGCTTCGTCAACGCCGCGCTGGCACGCCGCACCGGCTTTTCACTGGAAGACTTGGAGCTGCTCTGGCAAGCGCTCGAGCAGATGCTGGACCTCGACCGCTCGGCGGCACGCGGCATGATGGCTGCCCGTCGCCTTATCGCCTTCCGCCACGACAGCATACTGGGGAACGCACCTGCGCATAGACTGTTCGAGCGAGTCTCAGTTGAACGCGTGCGGGGCGGGGACAGCCATCCGATTGGCGATGCGCGGATCCACAACTGGCCGCCCGCCCGCGCCTTCTCGGACTACCGGATCAAGGTCGACGGTAGCAACATGCCCGCGGGTGTAACCCTGATTGAGCCGTGGTAGAGAGCTTGCCGCTCTCCGCGCTTCAGCACTGGCTCTTCAACGCCATCGTCGCCCCCTTCGCGGGGGCGTGGATCGAAACTACTTCGAGGACGAGGGCCACAAGTTTTGCGCCAGTCGCCCCCTTCGTGGGGGCGTGGATAGAAACTCCAGACCTTGGCCTGACGGACATTGCGCGCGAATCGTCGCCCCCTTCGCGGGGGCGTGGATCGAAACGACATCGACACGCGGGACATGGACCCCGAACAAGGTCGCCCCCTTCGCGGGGGCGTGGATCGAAACAGGGACCGGCGCGGCGCAATGGCTGGCGATAGGCGTCGCCCCCTTCGCGGGGGCGTGGATCGAAACATGCCGTCACCTGCGCGATAGCCTGCGACGGGGGTCGCCCCCTTTGCGGGGGCGTGGATCGAAACCGCACCCCCGCAAACACCTGCACTTTATCCACCCGTCGCCCCCTTCGCGGGGGGCGTGGATCGAAACGACGGGATGCACGTCAGGGGCCGTCACAGGCGCTGTCGCTCCCTTCGCGGGGGCGTGGATCGAAACACGATGTTGCCTTTCTCGTCCCGGCGATAAAGCCGTCGCCCCCTTCGCGGGGGCGTGGATCGAAACGTCCACATGTGGACACGATACAACAGCCGCCGAGTCGCCCCCTTCGCGGGGGCGTGGATCGAAACGTCATAAGCATCCTGCCCCCGTGTCGCGCGGGCTGTCGCCCCTTCGCGGGGGGGCGGTGGATGAACCTGCACCAGACAAACGTCACCCAGAAAATTGTTCAAGCGACTTTCGTCAACCAAATCACTTCCATTGCGAGGGAGAATGCGGTTGTCGCTGCGCAGGTTCGAAAAATCAAAGGATAAAGCCCTGGGGAATCTGCCGGGCACGGTCCAGCAGGCCGTCGTGAGGCAATGACGGCCAACACCTTACTTGGCACGTTTCCTCTTGAAGATAATCTTCAGGTGATCGGTATGCTAACAAGCATGAACTACGACATGCTGAAGACTGGTGAGGCAATCGACATTGATGTTTTGCGCCTAAAGTAAACAGATGCGCAAAAGGCTATTTCTGTGCGGTGTAGATACCCCACATCTCTTCAATGAGCTGGCCTTGCGTGACGCCAGCTTCTCGGCCTCTGCCGCAATTGCTTCTCCCACCTCGGGAAACACTTTGGGATGACGTTGGTGAGTCCGGGGGGTTGGCTTACGCCCTTGGGGCGTGGCCGGGAAATCGTATTTGACCAGGTCATTGTTGCTGATACGCGGAATGACTCACAGCATGGCATTGAAGAGATGACTTTCTATCTTCCCGCGATAGCAGCATCCAACATGAACGTTATCGACAGGGGGACACTGGTGCAAGAAGGAGGTGCCCGGCCTACAAGCTCGTAGGAAACGTTCAGCTGTCAACTCCGGCCGACAGAGATCCGCGAATTCCGATGAGTCCGTCTGATGCTGTCGAAGAGATGCGCCCGACCATTCGGGAGGTTTTCGGTGATAATTTCCCATGGGCGCATTTTCACCTGCGTAGATCAGCAGATCATCTGGGGTTCTGGAAGCAACCAGAAGGAGATGGGATTCATACTGGCGAAGTACCGATTACTGGGACAAAGCTCTACTACGTCGAGGCCCGCGAGGCAGTATCTCAGTTCGCAAGACAGACACCAGACGATTTTTTCGACGTTGTTGGCTCTCAAAGAATACAGCAGGCTTGTTGGCAGCGCCGCGATGAAGCCGTCAATGCTTACGAACAAGAAGCGAATATCTAGAATCTGGTCTTCAACTATACTGACTTAATTGCGGAAGTCCGCTCCAGTATTTCATAATTTGGGCAGCGATCGTTTCAATTCCGGCCCATCCTATGCTGAAGGTGCGCAGAGTTGAGCACTTCTCACCAGACGCAATACGTCAGTAATATCCACGGCCTTTTTTGTCTCTGGCTCGGAATCGATCGCCTGCTCTGGTCTTCAGACGGACCTGCGCTGTGAAGTATAGAATCAGCGTCGACGCCCTCGGTCCCCGGCCTGTTCGTCAATGTGCCCGAACTTCTTTTAAAATTTGCGCGAAAATACCCCAAACGTGGGAGTGTCATGAACTCTGTGTATCTGGTCTGGCGCATGCGGGTTTCAGATACAGTTACGCATTGAAGCGATCTTCGAACATGATAGC
>NZ_JAAFZU010000100.1 GCF_018263905.1 Loktanella sp. SALINAS62
GGCGCATGCGCGATGAACTTTTGAACGAAAACATGTTCCGGAACATGGCGCACGCCCGTGCTGTGATCCGGGCCTGGGCGGATGACTTTAACGAAACACGCCCGCATTCGGCGCTTGGCGACCAGACGCCCAAGGCATTCGCCGAACACCTCACCACCGCAACCGACACCCGCGCTGCGCCATCTGAAAGCTCCGCACGGATGTCGGT
>NZ_JAAFZU010000014.1 GCF_018263905.1 Loktanella sp. SALINAS62
CAGAAATGAAGATCGATCAATAAGCCCTGCGTCACTCGTCCCGTTAAGAAATGGAAAGATTACGCCCGAACGTTTGTTCAGCCGATGAATCGCCACGTCTCTTTGACACGTTCAGTCATTCGGATGCTCTTTGAACCAGTCTTCCAATATGCGCCGGATCATCTCCGGTCGGGATGGCTGATCCGGATCAACAACAATGGCGTCGTCAAGTTGCTTCAATGCGGCAGGCGACAGCCGGACCAGAACCGGTGTCGAGTCAGTTTTGGGACGACCAACTTTCGCCATGACCTTCTTTCGGATATTTTCTGATATTGCATATTGCAATTTTCAATATTGTATATTATTATCGTGCAGACGCAAGAGTTCACCTTGCGCCTACACTACCCACAACGATCATCAGGAGATCACCATGGATAACTCGTTCCCTACCACGCCAGGTGGCGTGTCTCAAACCCCTTGCGTGTCGGTTGATTTGCCGGCGGCGATTGTAGCGGGGCTGCGCGCGTTCGATCGCTGCATGGCGCTCACGCGTGCTGCGGTGGCGGCTGACGCCTGCGCCGATGCGGCCAATCAGGATCCGGCACTGGCGCGGTGTGACACGGCTGCCGCCGATGCCTGGGCTGTGGCCGACGACGCACTGGAGACCTTCTACTTCGAGGGTCCGGTCTCGCTTGCACAGGTGAAGGATGCGGCCTGGGTGCTGCTGCTCTTGTTCCAAGATGACGGACAGGATCTGGCCATCCTCGCGCAACGGTCGCGCGGTCTGCGGTATTGGGCCGGGACTTATGCCCGCAGCCCGCTTGCGATCGAGCTGGCGGCGGCGCCACGGCTCATTGTTGCAGCCGATCTGGTCGATGCGATCATCGCGGCAGCATTGGAGGACTTTGCACAGATCGAAGCCCTGCGCGCGTCGCCAGTCGGGACGGCCGTTCGGGAGAACGGCAGCGACGACGACCTGCACGCCGGTCCGTTCTGATCCGTCCGTTTCCGATCTAAGCGATCGCGGCATCTGTCTTCTCGGATGCCGCCGGTCTGCCTTTGCCTGTAGTTCATCCTTATTCAGGAGGTGCGTTCCATGAACGACCAATCCCCTGTGTCCGACGCCTTCATCATCGACGGTGTTTCCTACCCTGCCCTCGCCATGCCGCTCAAGCTGGACTGGATCACCTCTGCCACGCGCGCAGGGTTCGATCTGATCGGACGCGCCCGTGACCGTTACCACGGCGTGTTGCGCTGTCGCACATGCACCAACGACGCGCTGGTGCGGATCAATGTCATTCGTGACGCGACGCCGCTGTGTCACTCCTGCATTCACGACCGGCGGTCCCGTGCGGCCGCAGATGTAGGTGCAAAGCTCATCGCCAAGGATCCCGGCCATAAAAAACACGGCATGTTCCGCCTGCCCTGCGGCCATATTGTGCGGCGTCAGTATTTCCGCGTCGAAGCCGCCGCAGCGGGTGGCCATGCCCTGAGCTGTGAAGCGTGTCGTATCGCACGGTATGATGAGGCGGCGCGCGACTTTGACTGGGCTCTGATCGGTCCGACAACGGACGCGCGCACAGGCTATCGCGACTACCGGCATCATTGCGGCCACGCGCAATCCATCAGTGTTGGCAACATGCGCTGGGGGGACTGCACCTGCGCGGCTTGCGGCAAGGGATGGGCGGCAAAGCCCTCGTTCATCTACCTGTTCCGGATTAACCTGCCGGGGATGTCGGTCCTCAAGCTGGGTTATTCCGCCCGCCCGGCCAAGCGCCTGCGCCACCAGCTCGGTCTGGACCGCAGCGTGTCGTCAGAAGTGATCCGGGTGCTTGCCTTATCCTCTGGCAACCTTGCCGTTCGCGAAGAGAAAGCCTGCCATCGTCACATGCGGGACGCCCATCCTGATCTGGTTTTGCCGAAGAGTGTGTTCGGGCGCGCCATCAACACCCAAGGTGAGATCTATCGCCTGAGGGCCGAACCCATGCTGCACGCCCTGATCGATGGCGTCGTCGCACGATCCCGGTCCGCCGCAGACCATCCCGCGATATCCACCGCGCGGCAGGCGCAGGGCGCGCGCCGCAACACGCGCGCCGACTGACGCAAGCGTCACAGCGTTAGCGGTCGATGGGTCCGTCATCGACGACGGCCTCTGCCAGATTGCGGACCGCCGTCGCTGCACACTGATCCGCCGACCGCTCACCTGCCGCGCCTGCTCATCTTTGCCCTTCACCGGTCGCCCGTTTGGGCACCGGGGTCTCTCCTCATTCCGACAGACTGGATCTCGCCATGACCGAACCTCGCCTGACCACCGCCCCGACGCCCGCGCAGTCCCAAACTCCAGCCGCTTCGGATGTTGCGACACCGGGGTGGCACGCACTTGCCGAAGCAGCATTGCGACGTCTCTACCCCGACCGTCCCCGCGGGCTACAGATTGGCGCGATGCTGCGCGGGCTTGGCAGCACCGACGCAGAGGCCGATATCGACGCCTATACCGACGCAGCACCGAACGCGCAGGCTGGCGATGATGCCCCTGCGGACGACAAGCGTGCCGCCGCAGCGCCCGACACGGCCAGCCCCGACGCCGCCGCGGCGCTGCGGGCCTGGGAGATCGCGGAAGGCCTCGATGATATCTTCGGCCCTGACGACATCGACCACGATATCCCGATGCCAAGCGGAACCCCGGCGGCAGAGGTGATGCGCGTGGCAGATATCGCCACCGCATTGGCCGAAGGCGACGACCCATGGGCCGCAGACAGCGTCACAGGCACATACCGCCCGCCCTACCCGGTCGAGACCGGCACGGTGCTGGCACTGGCACAGCTGGCCCGGACCCTTGGCACACAGTCTGCCGTAGACGCGCTGCTGTCGGACGGCGCCGCCACCGTTTTGGTCTGCGACAGCACGGCAGAGGCCAACCGCCTGCGCGACGCCCTGATGAAGGGCCTGCGCCGCCCCGGCGCGCGTGCAGGTCAGCCCCTGTCGCAGACACCGATCCGTCCTGACGTCGTCGTGCTGAACACGCGGACCGCGACGGGACATCCGCTTGATCTCGACCGCGTCGAAGACAAGCTGGCAGACCCTGCCCCCCTGGTGATCCTCACCCCGCCGGGACAGACCCTACCCGGTGCGCTGCAGACGCTGCCCGTCATCCACATCGCCCGGCCCTGCGTCGAGACCCTGACATGGACCCTGCGCCTGACCCACAGCGCCACCGGGCAGATCGCGGCGGATACGCTCCGCGCGGCCCTGCCGTCCGACAGCGCACTGGCGTCCTTGTCCATGACGACCTTGGACCTCGCCCTGCGCCAGTCCGGTCCGCTCCGGGTCGCACGCAAGCTGGCGGATCTTGCCCGCCCACAGAGGGTCGTGGCAGACGACGGGCCGACGCTGGCCGATCTGCCGGGCCTGGGTGATGCCGGTCAGACCTTGCGCCAGATCGCAGCAGATCTGAATGCCTTCCGGGCGGGCACCCTGCCCTGGTCCGATGTCGCCAGCGGCGTGTTGCTGACTGGTGCGCCCGGCACCGGCAAGACCTTTGCCGCCGCAGCCTTCGCCCGCGCAGCCGGCGTCCCGCTTGTGACCGCCACGCTGGGCGAATGGCAGGCGACCGTTACAGGTCGTGGTCATGACATGATGCGCGCCATGGCCAAGAGCTTTGACACGGCCAAGGCGGCCGCATCCGGTCCGGCCAAAGGCGCTGTGCTGTTCATCGACGAGATCGACGCCATCCCCTCACGTGACGGGCTCGCAGACCACAACGCGACCTACTACCACAATGTCACGGATACGATGCTGAATCATCTGGACGGGGCCATCGCGCGCGATGGTGTCATCGTCATCGGGGCCACAAACTATCCTGAACGTCTCGACAGCGCGATGGTCCGTCCGGGACGGCTGGGGCTGCGCATCGACCTGCATCACCCCAAGACCTCCGATCTGACCGATGTGCTGCGCTACCACCTGCGTGACGCCCTGCCCGGTGCCAACCTGACACCCGTGGCACGCGCCGCCGCCGGGGCGACGATGGCCGACATCAAGGGTCTGGTGCAGGCCGCCCGCCAGACCGCGCGCGCCAAGGGCCGTGACCTGAGTGTCAGCGATCTGATGGCAGCGCTGCGGGATCATCGCCCGCCGGTGTCCCAGGCGCTGCGCCACCGTGTGGCCATCTCTGGCGCGGCCAAAGCCGTCGTCGCCCATGTCACCGGATCCGCGCGCCCCGACCGGCTCAGCCTGACCGTCGCACCGGACGTGATCGCCCATGTCGCGCTGACCCCGCGACCGGATGCCCGCACGCGCGCCGATCTGGGGCGGGATCTGATCACACTGCTCGCCGGGCGCGCCGCTGAGGACGTGATCCTCGGGTCAATTTCTGGCCGCAGCGGTGGCAATACGACCTGTGATCTCGCGCAGGCCACCCGTCTGGCGATCGCCACAGAGCTCAGCTTCGGCCGTGAGCCCGATCTGATCTGGTGCAGCGCCGCGGACGATCCTATTCTTTTGTTCGCCCGCCACCGCGGACTGCGCGCGCGTGTCGCGCGCCGTCTCGATGCCGCCTATGCCCGCGCCTGTGATCTTGTCCGCGCGCACCGCGTGACGATCGAGGTCCTCGCCAGCGACCTGCTGGTCGACGGGATTGTCACAGCCGATGCCCTGCGCACCTCGCTGAGGGACGGCCCGCCTGAGGATGATGATTGGGGCGACGACGCGTCGTCGTTCTGGCCGGGCCTGTGAGGCGGCAAACCAAGCCCGAGCGGATAACCGCAGCGGCCACGCGGGGGACAAGCTGGCCCGATTTTGCCAAACAGGACAGCATTTCCGTCTCGAGGCACGGCTGACGTTGGGACGCGGTGACCGACTGACGTTGCGATCCAGTTGTTACGCGGGGGCCGGCCGATTCGCGTTTCTCGTGCGCAGGACATGCCACGCACATCACAACAGCCTCCGGACAAAGCCCGCCCTTCATTGTGACGTCTGACGGAACCTACCCTTGCGGACGCCCTCTGACAAAACCCCTTTGCGAAGGACAGGTCTGACAAAACCACCTCGATCAACGTCTCTCTGACAAAACCTACCCTTCATCGCGACGTCTGACAAAACCTATCCTTGTGGGCGCCCTCTGACAAAACCCCGTCGCGAATGACAGGTCTGACAAAACCACCTCGATCAACGCCTCTCTGACAAAACCTACCTTTCATCGCGCGGTCTGACAAAACCCATCCTTGTGGGCGCCCTCTGACAAAACCCCGTCGCGAAAGACAGGTCTGACAAAACCTCATTGTGAGCGGCACCTCTGACAAAACCTACCCTTCATCGCGAAGTCCGACAAAACCCATCGTGCATCGCGCGTGCGACAGAACGCCTGCCATCCGCTCTGACCCCAACCGATCGCCAGGAGCGACGGTGCGCAGTGGTGCCAGGGCACCCGCCCCCACAACAGACGTGCGGCGCAGCCATCTCGGTGCGGTCCGTCTCGCTACAGTGACGGACCCATATCGTCATCGGGCTCAACCTGCGATGTCGGTTCATCCTGCGGCAGCAACGCGGGCCCGTCGTCAACGATGGACGCGCGCTGCTGTGCGGCGGTATACGCATGATAGGTCTTCAAGGTCTGCGTGTCTTTTTTGAGCTGCATCTGACCGAAAGGATTATCTTGGTATTCTTGGATCTCCGCCCGCTGCAGCGCGGCCCGGACCTGGCTGATCTGCGCGCCGGGCACAGCCCCGAGAGCCTGCCTGATCCGGCGCAACACCCCACGCTCGGCCGCAGCCTCCGCGCACAGTGCTTTGAGCGGACGCAGATATGTCGCGATGACCTTTTCCAGGTGAGCCACTTGGTTGTGAAGTCCATCCACGGTCTGCGCGATCATCCGGTCTGCGCGGACCCTCTCCTGCGCACGCGCGTCCAGAACGGCCGCTTCCTTGAGATCGGCGATCTCGGCAAAGGCCGCGTCCAGTTCGGCATGCCGGGCGTTCAGACGTGCGCCTTCCTCGATCACCCACGCGCGGGTCGTTTTCGGCTTTGGATCATCCTTGGTGCGCGGATAGCCCGGATGGATCCCCAGCGCGGCAAACGCCCGGCCAAAGGCCTGGCGCAGCGCCTCAAAGCTCCCCGCCAGCCGCAACGTCGGATGCGACGCTCGTCCCACGGTGCGCACGCCCGGGGCCACCGCGACCTTGGCCTTGCGCGCCGCAAACGCGGCGTCGGTCTCATCCTTCTTGCGGCGATCGACAGCCCGGGGGGTGCGCAGATACGTCGGTGCGACCAGCACATGCAGATGCGGTGTGTCTTCATCCAGGTGCAGCGAGACATGCACCAGGTCCGTGCCGAACTCCTTTTTCAGGGCGACCATCGCCACGTCAAGCCAGGCCTCCAGCCGCATGTCGTCCCATGTGCCAATCTGCTCTGGCGCGTCAGGGCGAAAGAAGTTTGACGAGGCGCCCAGCACGATCCGCAGGAATGGCAACCTGGCCCGCCGGGACGGCTTTTTAGCGCCCGCCTTGTAGAAGTCCGCGAGGGCCGCCTTGGGCCCGGCCGTATTCCCGTGCAGCACGCGGTTCAGGCTGGTTCGCGCAAGATCAATGTTCGAGGCCTCGGCCACGCGCTTGATCTCGTGGGCGTCCATGTCCGTCACCATGTCGGCGCTGGCAGGCTCGCAGTTGAACACTAAAAAGGATTGGTCGATCGTGTCTTTTGGCATAAGCTCATCTCATGTGGTTGGGCGCATTGTCTGCGGCATTCTTTTTTCCAGATCAGGATTATCATTTGGGCTGACCGGAGTTTCCTGGGGCTCATAAGGAAACTCCGATCGCCCCTGCGCTTTCCGACAGGGCGTCATCTGGCAGGGTGCTTTCCCGCAGGGCGTTATCCGACAGGACGTTGTCCGACAGGACGTTGTTTGCAAAACCGAATGGAGCGCACTGCGGTCACGCGGGCCTCGCGGG
>NZ_JAAFZU010000015.1 GCF_018263905.1 Loktanella sp. SALINAS62
TATCATGTTCGAAGATCGCTTCAATGCGTAACTGTATCTGAAACCCGCATGCGCCAGACCAGATACACAGAGTTCATGACACTCCCCGACAACGACTTCGTCGGGCGACTGTGGCGAACCATCAAATACGAACAGTGCTACCCGCACACCTATGCAAGCGTTCCGAACCCCACGCCGGTAGCGTGGCTTTTGGAACAACAGCCGACCTTACTCATCGCTTGACGGCAAAACGCCGGATCAGGATTACTTAATCAACCGGGGCCAGACGCGGCATCGGCGCAAACAAGGCGAAAACACTCAAGAAACGCCAGAACCCTGTTCGGACAAATCGAACCACATTTCTCCGTATTCCCATCCCAAGGACAACGTCATGACAAAGCCGCTCATACTGTCGGTACCGGAACCCCGTTCGCTCGATCTGATTTTCAGCACCGCTGCACGCAGGGATCTTCATGCTCGCTACGATGTGCTTGAGATCGAGACTGATGAAATCGAGGACTTGGCCGACGACACGCTAGGCCGGATACACTACATTATTGGCCAGCCAGCGCTGTCACAGGAAACGTTGACGCGGATGAAAGCATTGCGCTGCATTTTCAATGTCGAAAGCAACCTGATCAACAACATGCCTTACGATCATCTGTTTGAACGGGGCATTCACGTCGTAACCACTGGTGCGGTTTTTGCAGAACCTGTTGCCGAGTTGGGTGTCGCCATGGCGTTGTGCCTCGCGCGCGATGTGGTGGCGGCAGATCAGGCCTTTAAGGATGGTACCGAAACCTGGGGCGGTGAGAGCAACAATAACGCACAACTGCTTTCACGATCGGACATCGGGATCATCGGATTTGGCGACCTGGGTCGCGCACTGACGCGCCTACTCATCGGCTTTCGTGCCAACATTTCCGTCTACGACCCCTGGCTGCCACCGTCGCTTTTGGTAGAAGCTGGCGTCAGCCCCGCGTCGCTAGACAACGTATTGCGCGAAAACGACACCATTTTTGTCGTGGCCTCTGTCACCGAGGAGAACCGCGGTTTTCTGAACGCCAGCGCCTTTGCAAAAATGCGCAAGGGATCTCGGTTCATTTTGCTAAGCCGTTCGGACGTCGTGAACTTTGAAGACCTGACCGATGCTGTGCAGTCGGGCCATATCCTTGCAGCAAGCGACGTTTTTCCCGAAGAGCCGATGCCCACGGATCACCCGGTTCGCAACATGAAAGGATTTCTTCGCTCTGCACACCGCGCCGGGGCTCTGGATACCGCATTTAAGAATATGGGCCAAATGGTCATGGAAGATCTCGATCTTCTTGATCGTGGTCTTCCCCCAATCCGGAGCAAAAGAGCCGAACGTGAGACCGTCGCTAGAATGCGGTCAAAGCCAGTGAATAAGAACTAATAAAATTAGTTCCTGTTGAGAAGTGCGACTATAAATTCTGCTGACCGCGGCGATGACAAATAATCTTTGGCATCGCTTTCGCGGCTCCTCAATCCGACTTGTCCACCCGCAACCCCGCCACACGTGTTCGGGCTTGCGTGATCGCACTTGACCGACGATGCGGCCTTGTTCTGGACGGGGCGAAGCGTGCGAATACTCGCTGAAAGTCTCAGGCTTTGAACAAGTTCCAGCCTGTGGTTGCGGCATCTGCGATCGCCAGCAGACGGGCCCGGTCGGCACCGTCCCGCGCCAGAACAGACATTCCTTGGGTGACGGCAAGTGTCAGGTCCGCCAGCGTTGCGGGACATGTGTGGGACGCCATCAGTCCTTTCGCAATATCCAGTTCAATCCGGCGGATGACGATGTTGCGTACCTTGCGTCGTTCAGCCGCCACTGCGTCACGGACGTACGCCGCATCCGGCGATCCGGTTGCGGCAGAACTGGCCAGCAGACAGCCGGGCGGGGTCGTTTCTCCGGTATAGAGAATTGCCGCCCCGCGCAGCATCTGGGCCACAGCGTCTCGCGCGGTCGGCGCGACCGCCATGGTCTGTTCCAGTACAGTGTGATCACCCGCATAAAGGCGCACCGCTTCCAGAAAAAGCTGCTGCTTGTTGCCAAACGCCGCATAAAGACTTGGGGCTGTCACCCCCATGGCGGCGGTCAGATCCGTTATCGATGTCGTTTCATACCCACCGCCCCAAAACGCGAGCATAGCCTTTTCCAGCACGTCTTTGCGGTCGAACGACAACGGGCGGCCTGTCTTGCGTGATGGCGATTCAGTTTCTTTCATAGTGACTGCTATTAAATTCATTGACACGGGCGTACAAGGGGCGGATAGCTTTTGTATCGATCATTATGAAATACTGGAAATACTATGTCCCTGACCCGCTACCGCACCCTTGGCCGATCCGGCTTGGTCGTCAGCCCCCTGTGCCTTGGCACTATGACCTTTGGTCCTGGCGACTGGGGCGTCGACGAGGCGGGGTCCCGCGCAATTTTTGACGCCTACCGCGACGCGGGTGGCAATTTTGTGGACACCGCAGACATCTATGCCGGCGGCATCAGCGAAGAATTCGTCGGCAAGTTCATCAAAGACACCGGCGCGCGCGACGAAATCGTGTTGGCCACAAAGTTTGGCTTCAACGGGTCGCGGAGTCCTTTGGCTGCAACTCAGTCCGGTGGTGGCAACCCCCACGCCGGTGGTGCGGGGTCCAAGAACATCCACCGCGCGCTCGATGCTTCGCTCAGGCGGTTGGGCACTGACTATATTGACCTGTACTGGATGCATATCTGGGACGGCGTCACACCGGTCGAGGAAATCGTGCAGACGCTTGGCGATCTGGTGCGGTCCGGCAAGATCCGCCACTATGCGTTTTCTGACATGCCTGCGTGGCTGGCGATGAAGGCTGCAACCATCGCCAGCGAACGACGCGTGCCGGGACCGATCGCGATGCAGGTCGAATACTCACTTGTCGCCCGCGACGTCGAGGCCGAACATTTTCCCGCAGCGCGTGACGGCGGAATGGGCATGATGCCGTGGAGCCCGCTGGCCGGAGGTTTCTTGACGGGGAAATACAATCGCGAAGACACATCTGGCACGGGTCGATTAAGCGGCGCCAACCCCTTTGGCGACAGCAAGTTCAGCGATCGCAACTGGAAGATACTGAACGTTTTGAAAGCCGTGGCCGCGGAACAGGACCGCGAACCTGCGCAAATCGCACTGGCATGGGTCATGGCGCAACGGGGGGTGGTATCAACGCTTGTCGGGGCACGCAGCGTGTCACAGCTCAACGCCAACATTGCAGCGACCGACGTTGACCTCACAGGCGATCAGATGAACCGCCTTGATCAAATCAGTGCCGTTGCAGGTGGGTTTTCGGCCAGTCTGACCACCCCTGCCATTCGACGGATGATCTATGGTGGCCATGATGTGATGGGTTGGGATGACGAAAGCCCGTCACAAAACTGATCGATCTTTTACCTGACCAAATAGCTGACCTTCATCACCCTGAGGTGAAGATCAGCTTTGTCCGCGTGGCAGACCAGATTAACCTGTTTGGTCTGTCAGCAACCTTGGGGAACGATCGCGACCCGCGACAGCATGAAATTCCGACATCGGAGGGCTTGCACACCAAAGTCGAGCAATTCTTGCACGACGACATGTCATTGTGCGTAATCTTGCAGCACAAGCGATGTTACCGCTGCGGGTTTACAGACGTTTGACGTTGCCAATGATCGCAGGCCCTGTTCACGCTACGCCATGCAGCGCCGTCTGAAAATCACCATTGTCGAAAGCGATCCGGCGCGGGCCGCCTTGATCGAGGAAAGCCTGTTGCGCGCGGGTCCATACGATCTGAACATCGTCTCTGACATGACACGGCTGACCGCGGCCATTAAATCCATCAATCCCGATATCGTTTTAATCGACCTGGACAATCCATCGCGCGATGCATTGGAAGAACTGACACTGGCGACGGCGCCACTGGATCGGCCCGTTGCACTGTTCGTAGATCAGAGCGATGCGAACCTGACCCGGATCGCAATCGAGGCCGGCGTGTCCGCTTATGTGGTCGACGGGCTGCGCGCCGACCGGCTGAAGCCGATCATCGATGCTGCGGTCGCACGGTTCGATATGTTTCGACAGATGCGCACGGAATTGGCCGCGACCAAGCGTGCGCTTGAGGAACGTAAGGTCATTGACCGCGCCAAGGGCATCCTGATGAAGGCAAAGGGCATTGACGAAGAAGCGGCCTATGCCCTGTTGCGCAGGGCCGCGATGGATCAGGGCCGCAAAGTCATTGACGTGGCCGAAGCGCTGGTCAGCACGGCCGGGCTTTTGTCATGACGACAGTCATCCCCGTTGGCTTCGTGCCGTTGATCGATGCCGCCCCACTGATCGTTGCGGTCGAAATGGGGTTTGACCGCGCCGAAGGTTTGACCCTTGATCTGCGCCGGGCAAACGCATGGTCAGCGTTGCGCGACATGGTGTCGTTTGGGCAGGTCACTGCTGCGCAGATGCTATCGCCGATGCCGGTTGCCACAGCGCTGGGCTTGGGCGGTGCAGGTGCACCCCTCGCCGCTGTTGCCGTCCTTTCCACGAATGGAGAGGTCGTCTGCGTTAGCATGGCGATGCAGCAGCGTCTTCATGCGCAAGGTTACGACTTTGACTTTGACGACGCCCATGCGGCGGGACGCGCGCTGATCGCCGCTGCCGATGGGCCACTGCGTATCGCGGTGCCGTTCCCATTCTCGATGCACGCAGAATTGCTTTATCACTGGATGACAGCGCTGGGGCTGCCCGCACCCGCGAACCTGGATATCCGGACGGTGCCGCCATCACTTATGGCTGCGGCGCTTGCGTCGGGTGAAATCGACGCCTGCTGCGTGGGCGAACCCTGGGGGTCGATGGCAGTCGAACAGGGGGTCGGGGCGCTGCTGCTGCCGGGTTCCGCCATCTGGGCAGGCGCCCCCGAAAAGGTGCTGGGCGTGCGGGCCGATCTTGCAGAACGCGATCTGGAACCGGTGCAGGCCCTGATCCGTGCCTTGTGGCGTGCCGGCCAATGGCTTGGGGATCCGCAAAGCCGGACCACAGCCTGTGCGATGTTGTCTGGCCGTGGCTATCTGGATGTGCCGTCAGAGGTGATTGACCGTGCATTGTCCGGGCATTTGACGATCACATCGCGCGGGGACACGCGCGTCGTGCCACAGTTTGTCGATTTCGGGCGCTATACGCCACAAGCGGAACATGCCGCGTGGATCGCAGGACGGCTTGCCGCGCGTCTTGGATTGAATCGCGATACGGCGCAGCGCGCCGCCATTGCCACCTATCGCACCGATCTGCATCGCCGCGCGGTTCAGACGATTCCCGGATATGTGCCACAACCAATCCCGCACGATCGTTCGTTCGATGGTCAGGAATTCAGCACCGCACCGCTCGACTGACCGAAAATGATGCGCCGGCATGCTGCGACGCAGAAAAATCAGTCAGCTTTGTCCGTAAACTTGTCCTTACCGTTGATTAACTAGCCCGCCTCATGTGTGCTGATGAAAGGCAGACAATGGCGTCCGCCTGATCCCATTCCCAAAGTCCGGGTAACCCGAGCACAGCCGCTCGACCCTTCGTGCAAAAGCATGAGGTTGGTCAGCGGCTATTTTTCGTTTGTCCGGGTCTTTGTCCCGGACCCAAGAGGGACGACACCATGAACCATTTCACCGCCTGCCTTTTGTCGACAACGCTTCTGGCCAGTCCGGCCTTTGCCCAGATGCTGGAGCTTGAAAAAGACGAGTTGACGTTTGGCTTTATCAAGCTGACTGACATGGCCCCGCTCGCCGTGGCCTATGAAAACGGATATTTTCTGGACGAAGGCCTGTTCGTGACATTGGAGGCGCAAGCGAACTGGAAAGTTCTGCTGGACGGCGTCATCGACGGTCAACTGGACGGCGCGCATATGCTGGCAGGTCAACCGCTGGCCGCGACCATCGGTTACGGCACACAGGCACATATCATTACGCCCTTTTCCATGGACCTGAACGGCAACGGCATCACCGTGTCGAACAGCGTCTGGGAACAGATGAAACCGAACATCCCCACAGACGCCGATGGCAAGCCCCAGCATCCGATCAGCGCCAGCGCATTGGCCCCGGTGGTCGCCTCTTACAAGGAGCAGGGCAAGTCGTTCAACATGGGCATGGTGTTTCCGGTATCCACCCACAATTACGAATTGCGCTATTGGCTGGCTGCGGGCGGGCTGAACCCGGGAACCTACACCCCCAACGACACATCGGGCACCATCGGGGCGGACGTCATGCTGTCGGTCACGCCGCCACCGCAGATGCCCGCCACACTGGAGGCTGGCACCATCGACGGCTACTGCGTTGGAGAGCCATGGAACCAACAGGCCGTCGCCAAGGGGATCGGCGTGCCGGTCATCACCGACTACGAGCTGTGGAAAAACAACCCTGAAAAGGTGTTTGGCATCACCGAAGAATTTGCCGCAGAAAACCCCAACACCACGCTGGCACTGACAAAGGCATTGATCCGCGCCGCGATATGGCTGGACGAGAATGACAATGCCAACCGCGAAGCGGCGGTCGAGATCCTAAGCCGTCCCGAATACGTCGGCGCGGATGCGGATGTGATCGCCGCCTCGATGACGGGCACGTTCGAATACGAACCCGGTGACGTGCGCGATGTGCCAGATTTCAACGTGTTCTTTCGCTACAACGCGACCTATCCGTTTTATTCCGACGCCGTCTGGTATCTGACGCAGATGCGGCGCTGGGGACAGATCGCGGAACCAAAGGATGACGCGTGGTTCGATGAAACGGCGAAATCCGTCTATCGGCCCGACATCTACCTCGACGCTGCCCGGCTGCTGGTGGACGAAGGTCTGGCCGCAGAGGCTGATTTCCCCTGGGACAGCGACGGATACAAGGCGCCGACGCCCGCCGCCGATATCATCGACGGCATCCCCTACGACGGCACACAGCCCAACGCCTACATCGACAGCCTGCCGATTGGCCTGAAATCCGCCGACGTGGCTGGCGGCTGACCTGACGGTGCCGCCCCGCCTGCGGGCGGCACCCCCCCCTTCCGATCTGAATGCAAGGACAACGCCATGACCGTCGTCGATCCCGACCATATCGAAGCCCAACACCGCGAAGCGCGCCGCGCCGTCTGGTTTACCCGCATCAACAAGGCAGACGCTTGGTTCACCGTCCTTGGTCTGGCGTGGGTCACACCACTGCTGAAGGCCGCCGCCGGCGACAACCCGCGTGCGCAGTTCAAAGACGTCTGGCGTCTTTTGGGCGTGCCGGTTCTGTCCATCGCAGTATTTCTGATGCTTTGGGCAACACTGGCCCCGCGGGTCGTCACCTCGCTGGGCGCGATCCCCGGCCCCGCAGCCGTCTGGCAAGAGGCGCGCGGCCTGCATGAAGACGCGGCCGTCAAATGGGAAAAGCAGGCAGTGTTCGAAGACCGTCTGGATCAACGCAATCAAAGACTGATCGAAGCGGGACGTGCGGACGAGGTCAAGGACATCGCATTTACCGGTGCGCCGACTTACTATGGGCAGATATGGACCTCGATCAAGACGGTGTTCTTCGGCTTTCTGATCGCATCCGTCATCGCCATTCCGCTGGGAATCATGGCGGGCCTGTCACCCACCGCCAACGCCGCGCTGAACCCGCTGATCCAGATCTTCAAACCCGTGTCGCCGCTGGCATGGCTGCCCATCGTCACGATGGTCGTCAGTGCGGTTTATGCGACGAATGACGGTTTCCTTTCCAAATCCTTCCTCGTGTCCGCGATCACCGTGACGCTCTGCTCGCTTTGGCCGACGTTGATCAATACAGCACTTGGCGTCGCATCCATCGACCGCGATCTGATCTCTGTCAGTCGCGTGCTGAAAATGGGCCCATACGCCAAGATCACCAAGCTGGTGTTGCCCTCGGCGCTGCCGCTGATCTTTACCGGGTTGCGCCTGTCGCTTGGTGTGGGCTGGATGGTGCTGATTGCGGCGGAAATGCTGGCGCAGAACCCCGGTCTGGGAAAATTCGTCTGGGATGAATTCCAAAACGGATCGTCGCAGTCGCTGGCCCGGATCATCGTCGCTGTCCTTACCATCGGGATCATCGGGTTCCTGCTGGACCGTGTCATGTTCGCCTTGCAGTCGTTTTTCACCTTTTCGGCGCAGCGGTGAACGGCATGAGCATCCTGTCATTCAAAAACGTCGGCAAAGGCTTTGGTGAAGGCACGCACCGGGCGGAGATCCTGCGCAACATCGACCTTGAGGTGCAGGAGGGTGAATTCCTTGCCATCCTTGGATTTTCCGGGACGGGCAAATCCACCCTGATGAACCTGATCGCCGGTTTGCAGATGCCGGACAGCGGCAGTCTGACATTTCGCGGCCAGCCGATTGATGGGCCGGGACCGGACCGGGGGCTGGTGTTTCAAAGCTACAGCCTGATGCCGTGGCTGACCGTGCGCGGCAACATCATGTTGGCGATCGAGGCGGTCCACGGCAAATTGCCCAAGGGCGAAAAAACCGCAAAGGCCGACCACTACATCGGCATGGTCGGCCTGTCCCACGCCGCCGGACGATACCCGTCCGAACTGTCGGGGGGCATGCGTCAGCGGGTCGCCGTGGCGCGTGCGCTGGCGATGGAACCGGACCTGCTGTTGCTGGACGAGCCGCTGTCGGCGCTGGATGCGCTGACCCGCGCCAACCTTGCCGATGAGATTCTGGACATCTGGGAAGCCGACAAAACCACCTGCATTCTGATCACCAACGATGTCGACGAGGCGATCCTGCTGGCCGACCGGATTATCGTGCTGAACCCCGACGGCACACTGGCAGACCCTGTCGCCGTCGATATCCCGCGCCCGCGCAACCGCGACGCGATGAACCAGGACGCGACGTTCAAAGCGCTGCGGGCGCAGGTGACGCAATACCTGATGGATGTCGGTATCGCGGCCAAGGTCGCGGAAACGCGGCATTTGCCCAACGTGACGCCTGTTCACAAGATGGTCCCGGCTGCCGTCCGTGACAGCCGGGCTGGCATGATCGAAGACCGCTTTGTGGATTTCTCGCAACTGCACAAAGTCTATCCGACCCCGAAGGGTCCGCTGACCGTGGTGGAGGATTTCGATCTGAAGGTGAACCAAGGCGAATTCATCAGTCTGATCGGCCATTCCGGCTGCGGTAAATCGACGGTTCTGACGATGGCCGCAGGATTGAACGCCATCTCGAAGGGCGCGATCAAACTGGACGGACGCCACGTCGAGGGGGCCGATCCGGAACGCGCCGTCGTGTTCCAGTCGCCCAACCTTTTCCCGTGGCTGACCGCCAAGGAGAACGTCGCGATCGGGGTGGACAAGGTTTATCCCAAGGCCACGCAGGCCGAACGGCAGGATGTCGTGGAATATTACCTTGAACGTGTCGGGCTGGCCGATGCGATGGACCGTGGCGCCGCATCCATGTCGAACGGCATGAAACAGCGCGTCGGCATCGCCCGCGCCTTTGCCCTGTCGCCAAAGCTGCTGCTGTTGGATGAACCATTCGGGATGCTGGACAGCCTGACCCGGTGGGAACTGCAAGAGGTCCTGATGGAGGTCTGGTCGCGCACGAAGGTTACGGCGATCTGCGTCACCCACGACGTGGACGAGGCGATCCTGCTGGCCGACCGCGTCGTGATGATGACGAACGGGCCGCAGGCAACCATCGGCAAGATCACCGATGTAAAACTGCCGCGCCCACGCACCCGCAAGGCGCTGCTGGCGCATCCCGATTACTACGAATACCGGCAGGAGGTCCTCGATTTTCTGACCGAATATGAACACGGGGCCAAGCCAGCCCCCAAATCCATCGCGGCGGAGTAGTGACATGACCAAGAAACTTGTCGTCATCGGGGCCGGTATGGCGTCTGGCCGCATGCTGGAGCATCTGTTCGAAACCCAGCCCGGCGCATGGGACGTGACCCTGTTCAACGCGGAACCGCGCGGCAACTACAACCGGCTGATGCTGTCGCCCGTGTTGTCGGGCGAAAAGACCTATGCCGAGATCGTGACGCACGATGCGGCCTGGTATGAAGAACACGGCGTGACCTGCCGCTTTGGTGAAAAAGTGCTGCGTATCGACCGCGCCGCACGTATCGTCGAAGGTGCCAACGGCCCGGTTCCCTACGACCGTCTTGTCATCGCCACCGGGTCCAATCCGTTCATGATCCCATTGCCGGGCCACGATCTGAAAGGCGTCATTCCCTACCGCGATCTGGAAGATACCGAACGCATGATGGGACTGGGGGCGCGTCCGGGGTCCAAGGCCGTTGTGATCGGCGGCGGCCTGCTGGGGCTGGAGGCCGCCGCGGGCATGGCAGCACAGGGCGTCGATGTGACCGTTGTCCATGTCATGGGCCACCTGATGGAGCGGCAGTTGGACGAGGCGGCGGGGTATCTGTTGAAAAAGGCGCTGGAGGCAAAAGGTATCACCGTCCTGACTGCTGCCAATTCCAAGGAAATCATCGGCACAGACGGTCATGTCAGCGGGCTGACGTTGGATGACGGCACCATGTTGCCTTGCGATCTATTGGTCATGGCGGTCGGCATTCGCCCCAATGTGGCGCTGGCACAAGACGCGGGTCTTGCGGTCGGGCGCGGCATCCACGTCGATGATGCGATGGTCACGTCGGATGCGCATATCCTCGGTCTTGGCGAATGCGTCGAACATGCGGGCGCGATCTTTGGCCTTGTTGCACCGCTGTATGACCAGGCAAAGGTGGCCGCCGACACGTTGGGTGAAAAACCGGCCAGTTTTGTGCCTAAAGAGGTCGCAACAAAGCTGAAGGTGACGGGCTGTGACCTGTTCAGCGCTGGTGACTTTGCCGCGGGCGAAGGCCGCGACGACATCGTGTTCCGCGACCCGTCGCGCGGTGTCTACAAACGCCTCGTGCTGGAAGGCGAGAGGTTGATCGGAGCGGTCATGTATGGCGATACATCGCATTCGGCGTGGTTCCACGGTCTGATCAAGGACCGCACCGACGTGAACGACATGCGCGATACGCTTATATTCGGGCCTGCCTTTCAGGGGGGTGCCCAAGCGGACCCTTTGGCGGCCGTTGCAGCCTTACCGGCTGACGCAGAGATCTGCGGCTGCAACGGCGTGTGTAAATCGCGGATCGTGGACGCCATTCAAGGCGGTGCGGTGACCCTGACCGACGTGCGCGCCCAGACCAAGGCAAGCGCGTCCTGCGGCACCTGCACGGGACTTGTCGAACAGGTCATGGCGCTGACCCTTGGCGACGATTTCGAGGTGCAGACGGTCAAGCCGATGTGCCCCTGCACACCGCTGACCCACATGGACGTGCGCCGTCTGATCAAGTCGCGCGAACTGAAATCCATGCCCGCTGTCATGCAGGAATGCGGCTGGACGACATCCTGCGGCTGCGCCTCCTGCCGTCCGGCGCTGAACTACTACCTGCTGTGCGACTGGCCCGGCGAATATCAGGACGACGACCAAAGCCGTTTCGTTAACGAACGGATGCATTCCAACATCCAGAAGGACGGCACCTATTCGGTTGTGCCGCGGATGTGGGGCGGCATCACGACGCCCGGTGAACTTCGCGCGATTGCTGACGCTGCCGACAAATATCAGGTGCAGACGGTCAAGGTCACCGGCGGTCAGCGCATCGACCTGCTGGGCGTGAAAAAGCAGGATTTGCCTGACATCTGGGCCGACCTCAACGCTGCTGGCATGGTCAGCGGTCAGGCCTACGCAAAGGGGCTTCGCACAGTAAAGACATGTGTCGGCACCGATCATTGTCGATTTGGCACACAGGACAGCACGGGTCTGGGCATCCGCATGGAAAAGGCGCTGTGGGGGTCATGGACCCCGGCCAAGGTCAAGATGGCCGTGTCCGGGTGCCCCAGAAACTGTGCCGAAAGCACCTGCAAGGACGTCGGCGTGATCTGTGTGGACAGCGGATATGTGCTGCATATCGGGGGTGCGGCGGGTCTGCACATTCAAGGCACGGTCGTCATGTGCACCGTCAAGACCGAAGACGAGGTGATGGAATACACGGCCGCAGTCGTGCAGCTATACCGCGAGGAAGCCGCATATCTCGAACGGATGTATAAATGGTTGGACAACGTCGGCCTTGATCACATCGTGCAGCGTGTGGTGACGGATGGGGACAGCCGCCGCGCGCTGGCGGACCGCTTTTTCTACGCCCAGCAGTTCATGCAACAGGACCCTTGGGCCGAACGGACAAAGCCCGCCTACCGCGCACTTTATGCCCCGCTGGCCGATTTCACCGTGGAGGCTGCAGAATGACCGACTGGACCGATATCGGCGCATTGACCGACATTCCCGCACGCGGCGCCCGCATCGTAAAGACCCACACGGGTTGCATCGCCGTGTTCCGCACGGCAGAGGACGAGGTCTTTGCCATCGACGACTCTTGCCCGCACAGGGGCGGACCCCTGTCAGAGGGGATCGTGCATGGTCGGTCCGTGACCTGCCCCTTGCACAACATGGTGCTACGGCTGGACACAGGGATAGCGCAGGGCGCGGACGAGGGATCGGTGAACACCTACGCGATCCGTGTCGAATCCGGCCGTCTGATGTTGGATACCGCGCGACTGCAGCGCAAGAGCGTGGCGTAATGGACGGCGCGGCGCTGCCACCGGAAATCCGCACGACCTGCGCTTATTGCGGGGTCGGTTGCGGCGTGCTGGCCCGACCCGATCATCGCGGCGGTATGACCGTAAGAGGAGATCCGGATCATCCAGCAAACTTTGGGCGGCTTTGTTCCAAGGGGATTGCACTGGGGGAAACGCTCTCGCTTGATGACCGCCTGTTGTCGCCACGCATCGACGGGGCGGACGTGGATTGGGATACGGCGATGGGGCTGGTCGCCGACCGGTTCGCACAGACAATTTCCCAGCACGGTCCAGACTCGGTCGCATTCTACGTGTCCGGACAACTGCTGACAGAAGATTACTATGTCGCCAACAAACTGATGAAAGGTTTCATCGGGTCAGCGAACATCGATACCAATTCAAGGTTGTGTATGGCCTCGACCGTGGCGGGGCAAAAGCGCGCTTTCGGCACGGATACGGTGCCGGGCACTTATGACGACTTGGAACTTGCGGATCTGATTGTGCTGGTGGGCAGCAACCTCGCTTGGTGCCATCCGGTGCTGTATCAACGGATGGCCGCAGCCAAGGCGGCCCGGCCCGGTATGAAAGTCGTCGTGATCGACCCGCGCCGTACGGCGACCTGTGATCTTGCCGATCTTCATCTGCCGCTGGCGCCGGGTAGCGATGTCGCCCTGTTCAACCGTCTGCTGGCTGCCATCCACGAAAGCGGTGCTGTAGACGACGCCTATCTGCGCCACGTCAATGGCTTTGACGAGACCCTGCGCGCCGCAATGACGCATGATAGCGGCGTCACCGGACTCGACCCGGCGCAGATTTTGGACTTCTGCCAAATGTGGCTGCGGCATGAAAAGGTTGTCACCGTCTTTAGCCAAGGCGTAAACCAATCGTCTTCCGGCACAGACAAGGTCAATGCGATTATCAATTGCCACCTTGCAACGGGCCGCATCGGCAAACCCGGCATGGGGCCGTTTTCCGTGACCGGCCAGCCCAACGCCATGGGCGGCCGCGAGGTTGGCGGCCTATCCAACGCGCTGGCATGCCATCTGGATATCGAGAATGCCGTTCATCGCGATCTGGTCCGCACGTTCTGGGATGCCCCCGCAATGCCCGAAGGACAGGGACCAAAGGCAGTGGACCTGTTCGAGCGGGTCGCAGATGGGCGGATCAAGGCCCTGTGGATCATGTGCACCAATCCCGCCGTGTCACTGCCCGACGCGGACCGCGTGGCCGCTGCCATCGCAGGTTGCGACTTCGTTGTGGTCAGTGACGTTACCGCAAATACCGACACAGCAAGGCTGGCTGATGTCCTGCTGCCCGCCACCGGCTGGGGTGAAAAGGACGGAACTGTCACAAATTCCGACCGCACCATCAGCCGCCAGCGCAGCGTGCTGCCCGCGCCGGGGATGGCACGGGCCGACTGGGCGATCATGGTAGATTTCGCACATCGGATGGGCTGGCAGGACGCGTTCGATTACACGTCGTCTGCCGAAATTTTTGACGAGTATGCAGCTTTGTCCGGTCGCGCGGCGGCAATGGGCCGTGATTTTGATATCTCGGGCCTGACCGGGCTTGGTCAGGCAGGTTACGACGCCCTGCCCCCAACGCGGTGGCCTGTCACGGGACAGGGCCAAACAACCCGCTTTTTTGCGGATGGTCAGTTCTTTACGCCCGACGGTCACGCCCGCATGGTGCCGGTGACGCACCGCGCCCCAGCGGCCCGCACCGGTCCGCGCTATCCCTTCCGTCTGAACACCGGGCGCATTCGCGATCAGTGGCATACGATGACGCGCACCGCCAAATCGCCGCGCCTGAACCAACATCTGGGAGAGCCGTTTCTGGAAATCCACCCGGATGATGCCGCATCCCTTGGCATCGCCCCCGCCACGCTGGTGACAGTCAAAAGCCCGACCGGCACCTGCATCCTGCGGGCGCTGATCACCGACCGGGTACAAACGGGTCAGGTCTTTGCCCCCATGCACTGGACGGGTGAAACTGCACCGACCGGGCGCATCGACGCATTGGTGCCGGGGGTGGTCGACCCGCTGTCGGGTCAGCCCGAAAGCAAGGCTGCTGTTGTGGCCGTGACGCCCTTTGATGCTGCATGGTTCGGATTTGCCGTCAGCACCGAAGCACTGGTCCTGACGTCTGATTATTGGGCGCGCAGCAAGGTGGCCGGCGGCTGGCGCGCGGAACTTGCCGGACGCGCCGCCCCCCCATCGTGGGAGGACGCGGCGCGCCGTCTTTTTGCATTGCCGGATGTGCCGTGCCAAAGCATCACCGACCCCGCGACCGGAACAGTCCGACTGGCGTTCCAACGGGGTGACCGCCTGATCGCTGCGCTGTTCGTATCGCGCGCGCCGGTCGCCGTGTCACGCGACCATCTGGTATCACTGCTGGATCAATCCGCAGTATCGCCGTTGTCGGGTCGCCCAAGCGTCGACATGCCCGACCCCGGCCCCATCGTCTGCGCCTGTCTGAATGTGGGCGTCAATACGATCAATGCCGCCATCACCGGCGGGCAGGCGACAAGTGTCGCGCAGATCGGGGATTGCACCGGGGCCGGGACGAACTGCGGATCTTGCCGGCCCGAAATCGCCGTTCTGCTGGCTGGGTCACACCGGCTGGAGGCTGCGGAATGACCCTTGCACCCTACGTCGCCATCCTCGGTCGCGGACAAGGGCGCGCGCGGTCCCTGACGCAAGCCGAAGCGCACGCGGCGATGACCTGTATCCTGTCAGGCAAAGCGGCACCGGAGGCATTGGGCGCACTGCTGATGCTGATGCGGATGAAGGGCGAAGTGGCCGAGGAGATCGCTGGTTTCACCGCTGCTGCCCGCGCGTCGCTGCCTGCTTGGCATGGCCCACGGCCCACCGTGGACTGGCCATCCTATGCCGCGGGCCGGACGCGGGGACAGCCGTGGTTTCTGGCCGCCGCTCGACTGGTCGCACGGGCGGGCCATCCGGTGCTGCTGCACGGTTCGAATTCGCATCAAGCGACCGGTGCGTCGGTCCGCGATGCTTTGCACTGCGTCGGTATTGCGCAGGTCACGTGGGCGGATGCCCCCGTCACGCTGGCCCGTGACGGCATCGCCTATGTCCCATTGGAAAACCTCTCACCCGCCCTGATGGATGTGCTGCGCCTGCGTGACGTCTTTGGACTGCGGTCCTGCATCAATACCGTGCTGCGGATGCTGAATCCCGTCAGCGCATCTGTCGCGCTGCAAGGTGTCTTTCATCCCGCCTACCGCACATTACAGCGCGACGCCGCCATGCTGCTGCAACAGCCCACGTTGCGGGTTCTCAAGGGTGGCGGCGGCGAATTTGAACATCACCCCGCCAAAGACATCACCCTGCACGGCCTTACGGACGGTGCTGTCTGGGAAGGTCCGACAGGTGCGCCGGTGACGGCCCACCAGCGACTGTCCGAAACCGGCAGCACATTGGCGCAGGTCTGGCACGGCGACGCCACCGATGCCTTTGCCACAGCCATCATCACCAGCACTGCAGCCCTGGCCCTGTCCGCATGTGGCGTCAGCGACGCCAACCGTGTGTCGCAGGATCTGTGGCAGCACCGGCATCGCGCACAAGCCGCCTGAACGGCGAGACCACTTTGAAAGGATCATCATGAAAAGCTTTCCCATGTTCATCCGCACAACCGGTCGCCGCGTCGTCGTGGCGGGCGGTGGCGAACAGGCAGCGCAAAAGGCGCGGCTGATGCTCAAGACAGATGCCACACTGGTCCTGCTGGCCCCCGCGCTGGACGCCGAACTGGCCGATCTGGTGGACAAGGGACGTGCCACGCAGGATGCAGGGCCGATCACGCCTGACAGCTTTGCCGATGCGGCACTTGTCTTTATCGCGACCGGCTGCCCCGGTCTTGACGCTGCCCTGCATGCAATCGCAAAGGCAGGCGGTGCGCAGGTCAACGTCGTGGACCAGCCCGCGCTGTGCGACATGACAACGCCGTCGCTGGTGGACCGCGACCCGGTCGTTGTCGCCATCGGCACCGAAGGCACCGCACCGGTGCTTGCACGTCAGATCAAGACGCAGATCGAACAGATACTGGACCCGACGCTTGGCAGCTTTGCCGCGCTCGCCGGTCGCCTGCGCGGGGCCGTGGCGGCCCATGTTCCCAAACCCGACCGCCGCGCATTCTGGCGCTGGGCCTTTGCCGACGGTCCATGGCAGTTGCATCGCAGCGGACAGGAACGCGCCGCCGCTGATCTGCTGAAACAGACGATCCAGACCCGCGCCCTACCGCCCACGCAGGGTCACATCGCACTGGTTGGTGCTGGCCCCGGTGCCCGCGATCTGCTGACACTGCGCGCCGTCCAGCGTTTGCAGGAGGCCGACGTGATCTTTTACGACCGGCTGGTCGATCCCGACGTGCTGGAACTGGCCCGCCGTGACGCGGAACGGGTATACGTCGGCAAGGTCGTCGGCGCCCACGCTTGGCCACAGGACCGTATCTGCGCATTGATCGTGTCCGAGGCCGTAAAGGGGCGCCGCGTCGTGCGTCTGAAATCCGGTGATCCCAGCATTTTCGGTCGCGCAACCGAGGAACTTGACGCAGCCCATAACGCTGGCATCCAGGTCGAAATTGTGCCCGGCATTACCGCAGCCAGCGCTGCCGCTTCCATCATCGGGCAGTCGTTGACGGAACGCGGGTCATCCAGCACGCTGGTTTTGACCACAGGAAAACACTGTGACGCCAATGCCAAGGAAACATGGGCGGATCACGCAGTGCCCGGAACAACGCTGGTTTTTTATATGGGCGTCAGCACCGTCAACAAGATTCAAAAATCATTGCTGGACAAGGGTATTGCAGGTGAAACGATAGTTTTCGTGGCCGCTGATGTCACCAGACCTGAACAATGTGTTCTGCAAACAACCGTCGACGCCCTTGCACGTGACGTTCTTTGCAGTGGGATCAACGGAAATGCGTTGCTTATGCTGCGGATTTCGTCTGCTGCGGCTTTGGACCAAAGCGCAGACGTAGAGGCAGCGCTGGCGTTGGCCTGAGTGCGTCACAAAATGCAAATGGCATTTGGCACCATTCGCCCGGGCCTAAAGCAATTCTTTACTGATGTGATGCTCAGCAATCCGGATATTGTCCGATCTTCTTCGGATACGGCTTTGCCGCAACACTGAATGGCAAAAAGAGGTGCCACCGATCCGGTCGCACCACTTTGGTAAATGGTCATCGATGGGATGGGTCTGCGACGGCCCTCAGACGATCAGAGCCGCGTCGCTCCGATCAGAACCAGTTGTCGGAAACATCCAGAATGGCCCCCGACACCGGGTCGAACTCGATCTCGACCTCATTGCCGTCTGGCGCGTAGGCCTCTACCTCGTAGCGGCCCCACTCCACGTCAAGATCGTGGATGTTGGTGTAGCCCATCGCCATCATGCGATCGACCGCTTCGGTGGTGGTCATGTAGGTGGGTGCCGCGTCGCCATAAATTTCGACGAACATCGTGTCGGCCGCTTCGTCAGCAGCTGTCATTTCTTCTTGCGTCACTTGGTCTTCCATCGTGGCATCGTCGGTCTGTGCCACGGCAGCGGTTGCCAGAAAAAAGCCGCAGGCGGTCGTGCTCAGGAATGCCTTGGTCATTGGTATGATCCTTTCTTCGGTTTGTGTGTGACAAAAACACACACCCTTTCTCTTGGTTCCCCAAAAATCATTCTTGCGGACGCGACCGACCGGGACCGCACCAAGCCAAGACCACCGGCACCGATTTCGTGAAGGAACTTCGGACGGCGCGCGATTGTTCAGCCCCTGAAACCCGGAAAAGAAAGGGAAATCCTTTTGCGACCGATGTCCACGCTGCGGCCCTTTTGGCGATGATTTGAACGTCGTCGCTGCGGTCTGACCAGCCAGACAGAAACTGGTTTCCCAATCCAATCGCCGGTCTGTTTCGTTCAGACAACACCATCCAAAGGAGAACAAACATGACATCCAGAACGCTTTTACGCCGCACCACTGTCGGTATCGCTATGATCGCCGCGCTCGCCACCACGCCGCTGACGGCGCAGGAAAGCGAGACGACCGCGCCGAGTGAAAGCCAGAGCCAGCCCAGCGCTTCTCAAATGATAAGCCCGGACCAGCTGGTTGCGTCGGTGGGTGAGACCGAAATCATCGGATCTGACGTCAGCGAATTCATCGAAAGCCTACCGCCGGGGATGCGCGAACAGCCGCCGGAAATGTTGATATCCATGGCGGTGCAGCAGATCGTGTTGCGCGAACTGCTACTGCAAGAGGCCGAAGCGCAAAACCTCGGTGAAGATCCCGAAGTCGAATCGATCGTCGCGCAGTCCGACGATATGACCCGCGATGACGCTATGGTCCAAGTTTACCTGACGCGCGAGATCGAGGACAGCGTGACCGATGAAGCGGTGCAACAGACCTATGATCAGATTGCAGAGCAGACAGAGGAAGACTTGCCGCCGCTCGAAGACGTTCGTCTTCAGATCGAACAGCAGCTTCAGCAGCAAACCGTCGAGGGTTTACGACAGGATCTCGCCGCTAACGTCGAAATCGTGTTCTACGGCCCCGATGGCGAACCGATGGTCGCCGGTTCCGACTGACTGAAGTCGGACAGGCGGTCAGATCGTGATTGCAGTCGCATTTTGCGCCGTCGCGGGCTTGTCCCCCGCTGCGGCTTAATTTTTTGAATCGTCTGCAAGCCTTTTGGCAAACCTTCTTCATTAATCATCAAAGCGGCGGATCTGGGTGACAGGACTGCGCAATTTTCAGCCGACCGATGACGCAAAATACGTTTCACCGGAATTAATTGGGATTTCACACCAGCGCCTTGGTTGTCACGGGGGTGTTACCAAGCACCGATAGCCCATCGGGTGTTTCACACCTGAAGGAGAAACTGTCGTGAAAACCTCATTCCTTGCAATCGGTGCCGCAATCGCCGCGTCCGGTGCAGCAGCCCAAGACTTGCCCCAAGCCAGCAGCGACTGGTTCACTGCCGGTCAGGCCACCATCGAAGCGCGTCTTGCGCTCGAACCCAACACCAATCGGGCCCGCAACGTCATTTTGCTGAACGCGGACGGCAACGGCGTTGGCACGAACTATGCCCTACGCCTGTTCGCGGGCCAGCAGGCCGGTGGCTTGGGCGACGATCATGTGCTGCCGCACGAGACGTTCGCGCACATGGCACTGGTCAAGACCTACACGACCAACGGGCAGACGCCCGATTCAGCCCCCACTGCTTCGGCAATGCTGACCGGCGTGAAAAGCAGGAACACGATGATCAACGTTTCCGAAAACGTCGCCGTCGGTGATTGCGCCAATTTGCCGGGTAACGAACTGACCACCCTGTCCCAGATTGCGGACGACATGGGCAAGTCGGTCGGCATCGTTTCGACCGCCCGCATCACACACGCGACGCCTGCCGCTGCCTATGCAGTTACCGCGAACCGCAACTGGGAAGACGATTCAGCCCTGCCCGAAGACTGCACCACGCAGGCCGACATCGCAGCACAGCTTGTCGATGGTATGGAAAGCGGCCTGATTGATCTGGCCATGGGCGGCGGACGACGTCACTTTGTTCCGGCCGGGACGGTCAGCGAAGAAGGCAACGAAGGCACGCGGACCGACGGCCGCAACCTGATCGAAGAGATGGAAGCGCTTGGCGCGCAATACGTCTGGAATGACGAAACCTTTGGCGCGCTGACCGAACTTGGCAATGCTCCGATCATCGGCCTGTTCCAGGATTCGCACATGATGTACGAACATGACCGGACAGACGAGCCATCGCTGGCCGAAATGACTGCCGCGGCTATCACCGCGCTTTCGACCAACGAGGAAGGCTACTTTCTGTCGATCGAAGGTGGACGCGTCGACCACGCCAACCACGCCGGCAACCTGCACCGCGTGCTGACCGACGGCGTGGCCTTTGCAGAAGCCGTACAGATGGCCATCGACATGACCGACGACAGCGATACGCTGATCATCGTGACCGCCGACCACGAGCACGCCATTGCCTTTAACGGGTACTGCGGCCGTGGTTCCGACATTACCGGCCTGTGCATGGGCATCGACAACGAAGGCGTGGAAAACACCGGCGAACCCAACCTTGGGTCCGACGGCAAGCCCTACACCGTTGCCGGTTACCTTAACGGTGCAGGTTCGGTGTTGATCGAACAAGAAGACGGCACCTATTCGGGCGAGCGTCCGGACGTAACCAACGAAGAGGCGATGGACCCCGACTACTTGCAGCAGGCGCTGGTGCCGATGTCGTCGGAAACCCATTCGGGTACCGATGTCGCGGCCTATGCGCATGGTCCTTATGCGCACCTTCTTGGCGGCACCATCGAGCAGAACGTGATCTTTCACGTGATGCATCACGCGATGACCGCAGAGTAAGCAACTTTTGCAGATGCAGCGGGCCCTGATTTCAGGGCCCGTTTGCGCTTGTCACCCCTGCCTGAGGCGCCGATCTTTGGTTGTGGTGCGATGTTATCAAGCTGTCACGTTGCTGCGCTATCCAGTTGCCAAAGGAAGAATCGATGCAAAACCTGACCCGGCGTTCCCTTTTGTCCCTGATCTGTGCGGCACCACTGGCGCTGCCCGGTCGCTTGTTCGCACAGGATGCCCCGATCAAACTGCGTGATCTTTACAATCGAGATATGAGCTTTTCCGACATTGCACTTGCGCATGAAGGCTTGCGCATCACGATCGCAGGGTTCATGGCGCCCCCCCTCAAGGCCGAATCCGATTTCTTTGTCCTGACAAAGATGCCGATGGCGGTCTGCCCCTTTTGCGAACCGGGAACCCCTTGGCCGGATGACATCCTTGCCGTCTACACCAAGCGTATCGTCAACGTGGTTCCCTTTAACGTCCCGCTAGAAACGACGGGCGTGCTGGATCTGGGCGAATACGTCGATCCCGAACTTGGTTTTTATTCCGAAGTGCGCCTGACCGACGCGGTCTATGGCCGTGCTTGATGCGGGCCAACATCCCGGTTTGCCGCTGGTGGTCACCGATCTTGATCTGCGCGGGATCGACGGGCGGCCTCTGGTGTCACTTCCGCGACTGAACGTCACCGCAGGTTCGTCCCTGGCGATACGCGGACCGTCCGGCGCAGGCAAATCGACGCTTCTTCATGCCTTTTCGGGTCTGGTGACACCTGCTGGCGGACGCGTCGTCTGGGGCGGGACCGACATTGCCGGATTGAGCGATAGTGCCCGCACAAGATTTCGTCGTCAGAACGTCGGACTGATTTTTCAGGATTTCCTGCTGTTTGAAGAATTGGGAGCGTTGGACAATGCGTCCCTGTCAGCCGCATTCGCACCGCGCGCCGAACGCGCAGCCCTGCGGGACCGGGCTGCCAGCTGGCTCAACCGGTTCGGCTTGGGCCAGGCCGGAACACGGCGCGCCGACAGCTTTTCAGGGGGCGAACGTCAGCGGGTCGCCGTGGCCCGTGCGCTGAGCAACGATCCCGCCGTGATCCTGGCCGATGAGCCGACTGCCAGCCTTGATCGTGCCACGGCTGACCGGCTGATTGATGATCTGGTCGCCCTGTCGCAAGATTCAGGGCGGACCCTGATCGTCGTGACGCATGACGCAACACTCGCAACCCGACTTGACCGTGTTGTGACCATGGCCGATGGCCGCATTGTAGAAGATTCCGATGAATAGCTTTGGCGATTTTTGGGCCGGTTTGCCTGCGGCGGCGCAGGATATCTTGGTCGTCGCGCTGCTGTTGTTGCCCGGCCTTGCGACCGGCTTGATCGTGCTGCGCGGCTATGCACCCGGGCGGCTTGTGCGGGCGATGTTGCGACGCTTCAGCGTCTCGAACGGCATATTTGTGTGCCTTATCGCGGTTTCGGTCGCGATCGGTGTCGGCCTGACCGCGCAGGAACGTGGTTTGCGTCAGGGCAGCGCGAGAGCCGCCGCCGCCTTTGACTTGATCGTTGCGGCCCCCGGCAGCGAAATCACCGTCATGCTGGCCGCTGTCTATCTACAACCATCGGACGTGCCGCTGCTGACAGGGGATCAATATACCCAGATCGCAACAGATCCTGACGTGACGCTGGCCGCCCCGATCGCGTTCGGCGATAGTTACGACGGTGCCCCAGTGGTGGGAACGACCGCCGATTTTGTAACGCACCTGGCCGGTGATTTGGCCGATGGTCGAATTTTTGCCACGTCTGCCGAAGCGGTCGCCGGGGCTTTTGCCCCGGTCGCGTTGGGCGAAAGTTTCACGCCCGCCCACGGCCACGGCGCCACAGCCGAAGACGCTGCGCATGCGGGATCGTCCTACACAATCATTGGTCGCATGGCCGCAACTGGTAGCCCGTGGGACCGCGCCATCCTTGTTCCAATCGAAGGCGTCTGGGAAGTTCACGGTCTGGCAAACGGACATGCGCCCGCTGCGGGGGACCAGATCGGGCCACCATTCGATGCGGCCTATTTCCCCGGAACCCCAGCGGTGCTGGTCCGCGCGGATGCGCTATGGGGCAGTTACGCCCTGCAATCGCGATTTACCCGCCCGGACATGATGGCGTTCTTTCCGGGCACGGTGTTGGCACAGATGCACAGCCTGATGCGCGACGTGCGAGAGGCGATGTCGCTGCTGGCGGTG
Organism: Loktanella sp. SALINAS62; assembly: GCF_018263905.1. Taxonomy (GTDB): domain Bacteria; phylum Pseudomonadota; class Alphaproteobacteria; order Rhodobacterales; family Rhodobacteraceae; genus Loktanella. Next base: position 23,191 of record NZ_JAAFZU010000015.1, read on the forward strand.
GTGACGCAGGTTCTGGTGACGGTGTCGATCTTGGCCGGACTGGTCATTCTGACACGCATCTTTGCCCGTGGTCTGGCATTGCTGCGTGCCATCGGTGCAGGTCGGCGATTTGTCTTTGCCGTCGTCTGGAGCTACAGCGCGACGCTGATTGCAGCGGGATCTTTGCTTGGTCTCGGGCTTGGCTGGCTGGCCGCGATGGGCTTTTCGCATGTCATCACTGCACGCACCGATATCCTTGTGACCGCAAGTGTGACCTGGACAGAGGTCCAGCTTGTCGCAGGGTTTGTCAGCCTCACGCTTATTCTGGCCCTTTTACCGGCACTGGCTGCGACGCGCCGCCAGCTTCTGACCGATCTTCGCAACTGACTACAGGACCTCCATCATGCGCACTTTTAGCCTTGTCACCGTCTTCGCGCTTGCCACCACGCCATTGGCTGCACAGGACGATAATGACCACCTGTCCGAAATCGATGGCCTGCGCGTCGTCCATGCCTGGACCGCAGCCACCAGTGGCACCGAAGCCTTGATCTACATGGAAATCGAAAACAACATGGAAACCTTGCAGACCCTGACCGGCGCCGAGATCGAAAATGGTCTGACCGCTGAACTGGTGGGGTTTACCTATGTCGACGGCGTCGAAGCCTGGAAGGTGTTACCGGGCATTCCGATTGCAGCAGGCCAGCATCTTGACCTTGCGCCGCGCGCGATTGCGTTCCGGTTGTCCGGTCTGGATTCGGCACTGAACGTCGGTGATGAGGTCGAGATGGAGGTGATGTTCGGCGATCTTCATCTCGACGTCCATGTCGCAGTTGAAGCCGAAAGTGCGACCGATCACAGCCATGCCGGTCATAATCATTGATAACCCGTGTGAAAAAATCGGCCACGCGCACTTGTTATATCATGGCTCGCTGGCAGCATCTTAGCGACGCAACACGACTGCTTCGGGCCAGCAAGCAGCCCCATAAATGGCAAGCTTAATAAGAATCTGCTAAAATCGCTCGCTCGTCATCGATGATTTGCACAAAAATCTTGCATAGGGGTTCACTGCACCAGGAATTGCTTTGAACTCTTTACAGGTCGGTGCGCGTGGCGCAGTGTACTTGAAACGGCCGCCATGTCGGCCAAGGCAATCGAGCCTCGTATTTCTCTGTTAACGCAGGGATGCGGGGCTTTTTTCATTTAAAAGGGGTCAAAGTGGCTCTCAAACTGGGACTGATCTTTTCGACCAGCGGCAGCTACGCCGCCCTTGGGCAGAGTGCGCTGGCAGGCGCATTGGGTGCGATCGATGCCCTGAAAGAGTCTGGAATCGCAGACATTACACCCGTCATACGTGACCCTGGCGGTGACGTGTCCCGTTACGAAAAAGCGGCGGCCGAACTGTTGGATGACGGCGTCCAGCATCTGCTTGGTGCGATTACGTCGTGGAGCCGAAAGGACATGATCCCAGTGCTCGAACGTAAGGGCGGGTTGCTCTGGTATCCCTGCCCGTACGAAGGGTTCGAATGCAACGATCACGTGGTTTATCTGGGCACGTCACCGAACCACCATGTTTTGCCAGCCGTTGACTGGGTCGCGTCCAAAGGCATGCGACGCGCCTATCTCGTCGGGTCGAATTACGTGTGGGGCTGGGAAACGCTACGCCTTGCGCGCGAACGACTGCAAGCCGCAGGACTAGAGGTCGTGGGCGAGCGTTACGTACCATTGGGGTCAACAGATCATGCACATGTTGTCGATGAAATCTGCGCATCCCCGGTGGATTGCGTCATCAACAGTCTGATCGGACCATCCAATACGACCTTTATGCGTGATCTGATGGCCAGCGAACCTGAACGCAAAGCCCGGCCCGGCCACATCGTCAGCTTTAACCAGACAGAAGCGGATCTGGCTGAGCTTGGACCAGCCGCAGATGGTCTACTATCGGTCGGGAACTTCTTTGAGGAAGAGGCGAACGCCGCGCTGCGACGCGCGGCCCTTGCCTATGCGCCCAACGGTCGTGTTTCGGCCTTTCTTGCCAATGCATACGCGTCGGTTGAAATGTTTGCAGCAGGCGCAAACCTTGCGCGCAGTACCGACCCGCGCGCTGTGTTTTCCGCAGTTGCCGCCGCTCCTGTTCAGACGGCAATCGGCCCGATACAGGTCGATCCCGTGATGCGCCACGCCGCCTTTGCCCCCCGGATCGCGCTGGCTGACGCAGGACAGTTCCAGATCATCGAGCGGGCACCGAACGCCATTGCCGCAGATCCCTACCTTGCGAGGCAAAGCACCAGTTCCACCGCGCGTCGCGTCGACCTGAGGATTGTGAATTGAGATCATTCCCCTTGCATAACTTTGCCGGCCTCACAGCGATCGTGCTGCATCGCTCGGAAGAGCCTATGCGGAAGGTTGTGGAGGTTTGCGACCGTCTGGGGGTCCGGGCCGTGCCAAAGACCGGTGAACTGACAGCCGAAGCGGTTCGTGGCGCAGATATGATCATTCTCGACATCGACACCGGCCATGACGAGCAGTTTCCATGGGGGGTCGCAGATGCGCCAGTGCCGCTGATCGGGCTTGTTGGTTCTGAAAGTCCCGGCAGGCTTGCATGGGCGATTGGGCAGCAGGTCGACGCTTATTTGCCGATTTCAGCACTTGGAAATTTATTCTCTGCGCTTGTGATTGCGCATGAAACATTTGCAAGGAAAGCCGATCGAACGCGCCACGAACGTGAAATCGCCCGGCAGCGTGCGGGACGTCTCGACGTCATTCGTGCCGTTTTGCTTCTGATGCCGGAATGTCGCGACGAGGCTCTGGCGCTCAAGCAGTTGCGCACAATGGCGATGGTGGAACAGATAACGCTCGAAGAAGCAGCCGCGCGCCTTCTGTCCGAAAGACAGGTCAAGCGGGTGGACGGCCAATGAGCGTGACGCAAGACATTCGCCAGACCCCACCTGCACCTGGTTCTGGCAAGTCGCGCGCCCGCGTCGTGCTGGGTGAACTGTTGCGTCGACCACGTGCGGCTTTTGGCCTGATCATCATTGCATTGATGGTTTTCACCGCCGTGTTTGCGCCGTGGATTATGCCACAAGACCCATTCGAACAAAGCTTCGATGGCCTCAGCCTGATGGGCGGGCCTTTGCCACCAAGCGGTGACTATATTCTTGGGACCGATCTGCTGGGGCGGGATTTGGCGTCGCGTCTCATTTTGGGAACGCAGACGTCGCTTATCATTGGCGTCGTGGCCAACGGCATTGCTGTTCTTCTTGGTGCGGGCGTCGGGATCACCGCCGGTTACTTCGGCGGGTGGACAGCGGCTATACTCATGCGGTTCACCGACCTGATGATGGCGTTTCCGGCGTTATTGCTGGCCATCGTTCTGGCGGCGATATTTCAGCCGTCGCTCATGATCGTCGCGCTGGTCATTGCGATGGTCAACTGGGTTCAGATGTCGCGGGTGATCTACACCGAAACGCGCAGTCTGGCCGAACGGGAGTTTATTCAGGTCCAGCGTGCCATCGGCTCTGGTCCGTTCAGAATACTGGGCAAACATCTGCTGCCCCATTTGCTGTCTTCGATCATCGTATTCGGGACGCTGGGAATCTCGACGACTGTTCTTTTGGAGGCAACGCTGAGCTTTCTTGGCGTCGGGGTGCAGCCGCCAATGCCGTCCTGGGGCAACATCATTTTCGAAAACCAGACCTATTTCTCGACAGCGCCGTGGCTGGTGTTCTTTCCGGGACTTCTGATCGTTTTGCTGGCCTTGGCGTTCAACCTCGTCGGTGATGCGCTGCGGGACATACTCGATCCCACATTGAAGGGGCGGCATTGATGACCAGTTATCTCATCCGACGTCTGTTCGAAAGCGCGCTGATCCTGCTGGGGATTACATTCGTCACGTTTATCCTGCTGTATCTTTTGCCTGCCGACCCCGCGCGACAGATCGCCGGACGGTCAGCGACGGCAGAGACCGTGGCGAATATTCGCGACCAGCTTGGCCTGAACGATCCGCTTTTCGTGCAGTACTGGCGGTATCTGACCGGATTGCTTCAGGGCGACATGGGTCGATCCTATTTGCAAAGAGCCGAGGTTTCATCTCTCATTGCCGCGCGCTTGCCGGCAAGCCTGATGCTGATGGTGTCAGCGATCGTGACTGAATTGATTATCGGACTAACGATCGGCGTCGTGGCTGCCCTGCGCCGCAATCGTCCTGCCGATCATGGCTTGATGATCTTTTCCTTCGTTGCGATCTCGGCCCCGCAATTCGTGATCGGCATTTTGTTGCTTTATGTGTTCGCCGTGCAGTTAGGCTGGTTCCCGATCGGCGGTTACGGAACGCCCGCACATTTCGTTCTGCCTTCCATCACGCTCGGGCTGCTGGGCGCGGGGTGGTATTCACGGATGATGCGGTCATCAATGATCGAGGTTCTCAATCAGGACCTTGTGCGCACCGCGCGGGCCAAGGGCCTGTCCAAGATGCGCATCGTCACCCGGCATGTCATGCCGAATGCGATCCTGCCCATCATCGCGATGATCGGGATCGATATCGGCTTGTTCATGTCGGGAATCGTCGTCGTCGAAAGCGTCTTTGGCTGGCCCGGGATCGGTCAGCTTGCCTGGCAGGCCATCCAGCGCGTCGACATTCCCGTGATCATGGGGGTCACCATGGTCTCAGCTACTGCCATCGTCATCGGCAACCTTCTTGCCGATCTCGTGGCGCCCCTGATCGATCCCAGAATAAAGACGAAATAATCAACAGTGGAGAAAACAAATGAAGAAACTGCTTCTTTCAACAGCGATTGCGCTGACGGCAACCGGCGCGCTTGCGCAGGTCGATGAAAACGCACCGCAGGGCGGGGACATGGTCGTCACTTATCAGGACGATGTTGCGACCCTTGATCCCGCAATCGGCTACGACTGGCAGAACTGGTCGATGATCAAATCGCTTTTCGATGGCCTGATGGGCTACGAGCCCGGCACGACGATCCTGCGCAACGAACTTGCGGAAAACCATGAGGTCAGCGAAGACGGTCTGGTGCACACCTTTACCCTGAAAGACGGGATCAAGTTTCACAACGGGCGGGAAATCACGGCAGAGGACGTGAAATATTCGCTCGACCGTGTGACGAACCCCGAAACGCGTAGCCCCGGCGCCGGCTTTTTCGGCCAAATTGCAGGTTTTGACGCGTGGAATTCAGGAGAAGGCGAAGGTCTGTCCGGGATCACGGTGATTGACGACAAGACGCTTGAAATAACCCTGTCGCGCCCCGATGCCACCTTTGGCCACGTTATGGCGCTGAATTTTGCGTCAATCGTGCCGCGCGAAGCTGTGGAAGAGGCCGGTGAGGATTTTGGACGTCAGCCCGTCGGATCGGGCGCGTTTCAGTTGGCAGAATGGACGCCCGGCCAGCGGCTCGTGTTCGAGCGTTTCGAGGATTACCACCGTGCAGGTGTGCCAAAGTTGGACCAAGTGACATTTGAAATCGGACTTGACCCGACGGTCGCTTTGCTGCGGCTGCAGAACGGTGAAGCGGATGTGCCGGGCGACGGCATCCCGCCCGCGCAATTTCTTCAGGTCGTCAACGACGCAGAGCTTGAAGACCAGATTGTCGAAGGCGGACAGCTGCAGACAGGCTATATCACGATGAACACGCAAATGGCGCCGTTCGACAACGTCGACGTACGCAAAGCGTTGAACATGGCGATCAACAAGGACCGCATTGTCCAGATGATCAACAATCGCGCCGTTCCCGCCAACCAGCCGCTGCCGCCGACCATGCCAGGTTATGCAGAGGATTACGAAGGCTACGCCTATGATCCCGAAGCGGCACGACAGATGCTTGCAGATGCGGGATTTGCCGATGGTTTCGAGACCGAGCTTTATGTCATGAACGTCGACCCGAACCCACGCATCGCGCAGGCGATCCAGCAGGACCTCAGCCAGATCGGTGTGAACGCCGAAATTCGCAGCCTCGCGCAATCCAACGTGATTGCCGCCGGTGGCGAGGCAGATCAGGCACCGATGATCTGGTCGGGTGGCATGGCTTGGATCGCAGACTTTCCGGACCCGTCAAACTTCTACGGGCCGATCCTTGGTTGCGCCGGTGCAACCCCCGGCGGCTGGAACTGGTCATGGTACTGCAACGAAGAGATTGATCAGCGCGCGGCAGACGCCGATGCGATGGTCGGGGACGAGTCCGCGCGTGAAGAGGCATGGCGTCAAATCTACGTCGACATCATGGACGAAGCACCATGGATTCCGGTCTTTAATGAGCAGCGGTTTACGCTCCACTCTGAAAACGTCGCTGGCGATGACAGTCTGTTCGTTGATCCGGTCCACATCCCGGTCAACTACGACTACATCTTCTCGACCGAGGCGCAGTAATCCGGCATGTGCAAGAACTGCGATTACACCATCCACGGTCATCATCATCACGGGTGGGATCATGCGATCCCCCCCGCACAGACGGTGGCACCCGGCAGTCGGTTGCATTTTCAGTGCCTCGACAGTTCGGGCGGTCAGTTCACCAAGGACAGCACGTCCGCCGACGTGCCAACGCTGGATTTCGGCAAGATCAATCCGGTCACCGGTCCCATCTACGTAGATGGGGCCGAGCCGGGGGATATCCTGAAGGTCCAAATCGAAGCGTTTCATCCTTCGGGTTTTGGGTGGACTGCAAACATTCCGGGGTTCGGCCTGCTGGCCGACCAGTTCACAGAGCCACATCTTAAGATCTGGGATTACAACCCGGACACCTTGGAACCGGCGCTGTTTTCGGACATCGCCAAGGTTCCGTTGAAACCTTTTGCCGGAACTATCGGTCTTGCCCCAGCAGAGGCCGGGTTGCATTCTGTGGTGCCGCCGCGACGGATGGGTGGCAACCTTGATATCCGCGATCTGGCGGCGGGAACGACGTTATACCTGCCGGTCGAGGTTGCGGGTGCGCTGTTTTCTATTGGGGACACACATGCCGCACAGGGCGACGGAGAGGTCTGTGGCACAGCGATCGAGTCGCCGATGGATGTCGAGGTGACGCTTGACCTCGTGAAGCAGGAAAAACTTGCTTTTCCACGGTTCACCACCCCCGGCCCGGTCACCCGGCATCTTGATGCCAAGGGATATGAGGTGACGACTGGCATCGGACCGGACATGATGACCGGTGCAAAGGACGCTGTTTCCGCAATGGTGGACCTTTTGTGCAAGCATCACGGCTTTGCCGCCGAAGACGCCTATCTGCTGTGTTCCGTGGCAGGCGATCTTCGGATTTCCGAGATCGTGGATATGCCGAACTGGGTCGTGTCGTTCTACTTTCCGCGGATCGTTCTGGAATGAGTGACGCTTTGAACAACGGAGGGGGCGGTGACCGCCCCCTCTTGACCGTGCGGGACCTGAAAGTGCAGGTCGCAACGCAGGCAGGGGCAAAGACGGTTCTTGACGGGCTGTCCTTTGACTTGGTGTCGGGCGAAACGCTGGCACTGGCAGGCGAAAGCGGCTCTGGTAAATCGATGACTGCACTGGCCATCATGGGGCTTCTTCCCAAGCCGATGGCGCGGATCGCGGGCGGCACAATCAAACTGGGCGCGGACGAACTGACCGGGCTGGACGAGCGTGGTTACCGCAAGATCCGCTCTGCGCGGATTGCCATGATCTTTCAAGAGCCGATGACGTCGCTCAATCCACTGATGACAGTGGAACGGCAGCTTAGCGAGGTGCTGCTGGAGCACGATATCTGCGACAGATCAGAGGCCCCGAACCGAGCGCTGAAGTTGTTGCAAGACGTACGCCTGACCGAACCCGAACGTCGCCTGAAGCAATACCCCCACGAGCTTTCGGGCGGCATGCGACAACGCGTGATGATTGCCATTGCGCTGGCCTGCGATCCCGAAATCCTGATTGCGGATGAACCGACCACGGCGCTTGACGTGACTGTGCAGGCAGAGATCCTTGATCTTATCCGCACCTTACAGTCCCAACACGGCACGGCAGTTCTGATGATTACCCACGATATGGGTGTGGTGGCCGAAATGGCGGACCGTGTGATCATCCTGCGTGAAGGCAAACAGGTAGAGGCGGCACCGGTCCATGATCTGTTCTCTGCACCGCGAACGGACTACGCGCGGACGCTGCTTGCCGCCGTTCCGCGACTGGGGACTGCACCCGCACGGCCCGTTTCCGAAAGCCGCAACAAAATCGTCGAGGTCGACGACCTGAGCGTCCGCTTTGACATCACGGGCGGCTTTCTGGGCCGCACCGTTGCCCGGGTCCATGCGGTCGAAAGCGTTTCATTTCATATTCGAGAGAAAGAGACACTGGCGCTGGTCGGCGAGTCCGGCTGTGGAAAATCGACCATTGGAAAGGCGCTTTTGGGTCTGGTCCCGTGGGATGGATCGGTACGTGTAAACGGCGTCCAGACGCTGGGTCGATCGCGTGCCGCGATGCGTCCCGTCCTGCGTGACATACAGATGGTATTTCAGGACCCTGGCGCATCGATGGATGCGCGGATGACCGTCGGAGAGCAGGTGGTCGAGCCGATGCGCGTGCACGGATTGGCAAAGGGGTCCGAACTTGATGATCGGGCCGAATGGCTGTTCAAACGGGTTGGACTGTCGCCTGACATGCTGTCGCGGTTTCCACACGAGTTTTCCGGTGGCCAGCGACAAAGGGTCTGCATCGCGCGGGCACTGTCACTGTCGCCCAAGGTCATTGTGGCAGACGAAAGCGTTTCGGCGCTTGATGTCAGCGTACAGGCACAGGTTCTGGACCTGCTACAGGAACTTCAGGAAGAAGACGGGTTGTCCTACCTCTTTATCAGTCACGACATGGCTGTCATCGAACAGGTGGCCGACCGCGTGATGGTGATGCGGCTTGGACAGGTGGTGGAAGAAGGGCCGCGCGACGCAGTGCTCCGCGATCCGCAACACGCCTATACCAAACGCCTGATCTCGGCCGTGCCGATCCCCGATCCAACGCGGACGCGCCCGCCCATGCCGGACATCGCGGGTGTCGAAAATACGAGCCCTATTTTTTCTGTGGGCCAATCACCCGTCCGCATCAAGCTTACTGAATTGAAGCAGGGCCACCGCGTTGCCCGTTCTGAAGCGGCATCGCTCTGATAGTTCGCTAAACCGATTAATTCAGCCTGTAGAGGACGGTGCGGTTCTGACCATGGCGCACGGTGTCGCCGAATGATGATTTCGGCGCCTATCTCTTCTTTCCACTGACCAACAGACCGAGTAGTCATGCCCATTGTTAACGGCGCGGGGCAGACCATGGCGCAAAATGCCACCATTTATAAAGTAGAATTGTCGGTCTCTGATATGGATCGCCACTATTACGAAACCCATAAACTGACCGTTGCAAAGCATCCGTCAGAGACAGAGGCACGCCTGATGGTGCGCATCGTCGCCTTTGCACTGAATGCCCACGAACATTTGGAAATGACCAAAGGACTGTCGACAGACGACGAGCCGGATATCTGGCAAAAAAGCCTCAGCGGCGAGATCGACTTGTGGGTGGCACTGGGGCTTCCGAGCGAAAAGATCATCCGACAATCAAGCAACAAAGCTGCGAAGATGATCGTCTATCCCTACGGCGGCAAGGTTGCAGAGGTGTGGTGGGACAAGGTCAAGAACGGCACCACCCGTTTCGACAATGTCCAAGTGGTCAATTTCTCCGAAGCCGACATGGCCGCACTGGAAAAGCTGGCCAGCCGCGCGATGAAGATTCAGGTCAATATCCAAGACGGCGACGTCATGGTCAGTGTCGATGAACATGTCGTCTACGTCACGCCCGAAATTTGGAAGCGCGCAGCATAGGTTGCGTTAACCAAGGACCCAGCCGGATTTGCTGCCGCTGACCTGCCCCCCAATCAGGGTAGGTTGACGCTAAACCACCCCACCCTGCCCCACCACGGTGCATTCCGAACGCGTGCTTCTTGGCGGATAAAACACCTTTCACGGCGCCTTGGGGTTTCTTGAAGGTCAGGCTGTGAGAGTAGGCGCAAGGATCCGCGTGCAACACGGCTGAGGCGCGATATCGGCAGTTCAAATTTTAAGAGCCACTGCAGAATGTGGTCGCGCCTGTGAGCGATTTTCACAACTGATTTAACCTCCAAACAAACCGCCCTGATGCAAAGGAATGTTGCCCGAACGTACAAATTCGAATAACTAGATGTGATGGGGGGGGACATCATGAAATTCACGCGACGCAGTATTCTGAAGACAGCCGCCTGCGCTCCGTTGTCGGCCTTGGCGTGGCCGAGTCTCGCAATTTCGCAGGTTCAGATTGGCGATGCCACTCTGACGACTGTCAGCGATGGACATCTGGTTCTTCCCAAAGACTTGGTCTTTGACGCGATGCCGCAGGAAGATTTGGCGCAGCTGTTGTCGGCTTTCGACCTGCGTTCCGATCAGCTGGAGCCGGAGTGCAATCTGACCCTTTATCAAGACGGCACCAGAACCGTATTGTTCGATGCAGGATCTGGTCCTGATTTTATGCCGACGGCAGGGCGTGTTCTGGATAGCCTATCGGCGTTGGCGGTCTCGGCTCAGGATATAACGCATCTGGTATTCACTCATGCACACCCCGACCATATCTGGGGCACGTTAGACGATTTTGGCGACCCGCTGTTTTCAAATGCTTTGCATCTGATGGGACAGAATGAATGGGACTATTGGTGGAACCCACAAACCGTCGATACGATCGGCAGCGCGCGTCAGACTTTCGCCGTTGGGGCAAAGAACAGGATGACGGCTTTGGAGGATCGTTTTGAATTCTTTCAGGACGGCCAAGAGTTACTGCCCGGAATTCAAGCCATCGAAAGCCCCGGACATACACCGGGGCACATGAGTTTCGAGGTGCGTCAAGGCACCCAAGCCGTATTTGTGACGGGCGACGCCATCGGAAATCATCACATCGCATTCCGCAGACCCATGTGGCCCAGCGGGTCGGATCAGGATGTGGAACAGGCGATTGCGACCCGCCAACGCCTGTTCGACCGCATCATCATCGACGATTTGGCCATCGCAGGCTTTCATCTACCCAATGGTGGCGTGGGCCGGGTCGAGGCTGTGGAAGACGGATATCGTTTTGTGCAGGATCCCACATGAAACGCTTGCTTGCGCTTGCCCTTATCGGCTCACCAGTCTTTGCCAGCGAGGATATCGCGGACCAATACCCCGGTTCGCTGCTCTATTCCAAACCGGTCGAAGTCATCCCCCACGTCTGGTCGGCCATCGGGGCAACCGCGCCGCCCACATATGAAAACGCAGGCCATAACAATAACCTTAGCTTTATCGTGACGGGAGATGGCGTGGTCGTGGTGAACGGGGGCGCGTCCTATCATCTGGCAGAAGCGCTGCATGCCGAAATCCATGCCATAACAGACCAGCCCGTCAAACTGGTTATTGACGAGAATGGACAAGGCCACGCGATGCTGGGCAATGCATACTGGGCCACGCAGGACGTACCGATCCTTGCCCATGTTGACGCAGCAGCCCATTTCGAACGCGATGGCCCGCAAACGCTGCGCCAGCATCAGGACGTACTAAAAGAGCGATCCAATGGCACGGTGCTGACACCGCCGACAGAGACATTTGACGACAGCCGCACCATCAAAATGGGGAACATGCGGATCGAAATCCTGCATCTTGGCCCTGCCCACGGTCCCGGTGACACGCAGGTCTGGCTTCCTGATCTTGGTCTGGTGATCGCAGGGGACATTGCGTTTCACGAGCGGATGTTGCCGATCTTTGACGACACGAACACGCGCGACTGGATCGAAACATGGGAAACCGCATTCGAACCGCTGGGTGCGACCTATGTCATTCCGGGCCATGGCCATCCGACCAACATGGATCAGGTGCGGCGCTATACCCACGACTACCTGGTCTTTCTGCGCGCGCGGATCGCAGAACATATCGACGCGGGCGGCGATCTCGCCGGGTCATACTACGTGGACCAATCGCCGTATGCCAAACTGGATACGTTCGAAGAGCTTGCAACAAAAAACGCCGGTCGCGTCTACGAACAGATGGAATTCGATTTCTGAAACAGGCCGCAGTGACGATCCCGGATTACTGAGCGGCTACATCTACCCTCGCCAGATTGCACTGCGTCCACAGATCTTCCAGCGCATCGACAAGGCGGTCGATATCGCCGGGCGTGTGGACCGGCGACGGGGTGATGCGCAAACGCTCCGTCCCTTTGGGAACAGTCGGATAGTTGATCGGCTGGATATAAATGCCGTGGTCGTGCATCAAAAGATCGCTGATATATTTGCATTTGGCCGCATCGCCGACAATGACCGGGATGATATGGCTGGGGTTGTCGAGATGCGGCAGCCCTATCGCGTCCAGCCGGGCGCGAACTTCAGCGACATTGGCCTGATGCAACGCACGTTCCGTGCCACAGACCTTAAGATGTCTGATGGAGGCGGTCGCCCCCGCAGCCACCGCGGGTGGCAACGCGGTCGTAAAGATGAATCCGCTGGCAAAGGACCGGACGAAATCGCAGAGCGCTGCACTGGCCGCAATATAGCCGCCCATCACGCCGAACGCTTTGCCCAAAGTGCCCTCGATCACCGTTATCCGGTCCATAAGGCCCTCTCGTTCGGCCACACCGCCGCCGCGCGGACCGTAAAGGCCCACGCCATGCACTTCGTCCAGATAGGTCATTGCGCCATAACGGTCGGCAAGGTCGCAGATTTCGGCGATGGGGGCGACGTCTCCATCCATTGAATAGACCGATTCGAATGCGATCAGCTTGGGCACATCCGGCGGAAGTGCTGCCAGTTTTTGTTCAAGATCGGCAACGTCGTTGTGTTTCCAGACAACCTTGGACGCGCCAGAATGACGAATGCCCTCTATCATCGAGGCATGGTTCAACGCGTCCGACAGCACCACACAGCCGGGGATGCGCGACGCCAAAGTGCCAAGTGCTGCCCAATTTGACACGTAGCCAGAGGTAAACAGCAGCGCATCGGCTTTGCCATGCAGGTCGGCCAGCTCGGCCTCCAGTTCTACATGGGCGTGGGTCGTGCCGGAAATGTTGCGCGTGCCCCCCGCCCCTGCACCGGTACTGTCGAGCGTGTCATGCATCGCCTCTAACACCTTTGGGTGTTGTCCCATGCCAAGGTAATCGTTGGAACACCAGATGGTCACATAGGCTGGGCCAGTATGACAGCGCGCCTGCGGGAAATTGCCCCGCAGACGTTCCAGTTCGGCAAAGGTGCGATAGTTGCCCTGATCGCGCAGCAGGTCGAGTTCGGATCGAAAATAGGCGTCAAAATCCATCAGAACGCCGTCGCCTCTGCCACGATGTCCGACAGCAGGGTCTGCACGGCCTGCATCGGGCCATCGGGATAGCTGCGGTATCCCACCGCCACGTCACCGCCCTGATCGGCAACGAAAATGCCGTAGGGACAGTGGACGATGTTCATCGGATCAGCCTCCATCACCTGACGGCTGACCACGGCAGAGCAAAATATAAAAATTTCGGCGGCGCCGAATATCACCTCATCGCTGCCAACGTCGCTGCCGGTTCGGTTCAGCATGTCGCCCACATGGCTGACATAGTCGATGACAAGACCCTTGTTCACGATGGCATTTTCAACAGCAAAGGTCGCATCATCAAAAGTACCGTCGAATAGGGTCGTCACGACCATTTGGGCTTTTGCGGCTGTGGCCAACGGCAGAACCGCGGCGATGACCAGTGATTTCAGAATGCGCATAATGAACCTTTCGTGGATCAGGATACCCCGCCCCTGACAGGGCCGGGGTGAATTTTTCAGGCTTTGCCAAACATGTCTTCGGTGATGGCCTGATACCAGCCGACCGACTCTTCATACGTTTCTTCACGCACCTCGGCGGTTTCGTTTGTCTGACTGATAAAGCTGTCGATCGCTACGATCTCTGACTCGCCTGCCTCGTAGCTGGCGCCAACCTTTACGCCGTCGTCGGTATCGATCAACGACCAGCAGGTGTTCGAGAACCGCGCCGGGAACACGGTCGAACCTGTCAGCGCGCCCCCTACGGCATTGGCGCAGACTTTGGCCTGGCTGTTCGCGGCAAAACCGGATTTTGGCATCGCACCTTGTGCCGCCGCGTCGCCTAGAACGTGGATGTTTTCGTCCATGCTGGACGACAGGTCCGTCGGGTTCACCGGGGCCCAGTTGCCATCGGTCAGACCTGCGGCCTCTGCGATCTGGCCGGCCTTTTGCGCCGGAATGACGTTGCAGACATCGACCTTTTGCACATCACCGTCGATGTCGACCGTCATCTCTTCGGGGTTCACGCTGACGTTGCCGCCGCCGAAATCCGGGCCGATCCGTTCGATCATGCCGGGATAATGGGTCTGCCAGCCTTCAACGAACAACGCCTGCTTGGAAAACGCTTCCTTGGGGTCAAGGATCAGGATCTTGGCGGTTGGGTTTTCGGCCTTCAGCTTGTGCGCGATCATCGAGACCCGTTCATACGGACCCGGCGGGCAGCGGTAGGGGTTCGGCGGCGCGATCATGGCGAATGTGCCGCCTTGCGGCATCGCCTCGATCTGCGCCTTGAGCAGTTCGGTCTGGCTGCCGCCCTTGTAGGCATGCGGCATCGCGTTTTGCGACTCGACCGACCAGCCGGGAACAGAATCTTCGATAAAATCGATGCCGGGCGAGAGGATCAGCCGATCATACGGCAACGATCCGCCAGAGGCGAGCGAGACAGTCTTTGCATCCCGGTCCACGCTGATCACCCAGTCATGGACAACGTTTATCCCGAATTTAGAAGCCAGAGTGCCATAGCTGTGCGCGATGCTTTGCAGATCGCGGAGACCGCCGATGTATAGATTCGAGAAGAAGCAGGTGTAATATGTCCGCGACGGCTCGATCAGCGTGACGTCGATCGCACCTTTACTGTCTTTTGCGATATAACGCGCGGCGGTGGCGCCCCCCGCGCCGCCACCGACCACAACAACGCGCGGTTTGCCTTGTGCGCGGACCATCGGTACAGCCAACCCGCCCGCCGCGGCGATTGATGTGCCCAGAAACAGGCGCCTGTTCAGTGTCATGTCTCTCTCCCTTGGTGTGCGTCGGTCAATCGACGCTTTCGAAATAAGCGGCCAATGCGGCGATCTCCTCGTTCGAGAGCCGACCAGCCATCATCGTCATCACCGGGTGGGTGACAGCCCCTTGCTTGTAGGCCTGCATCAAGGTGACGAAAGCGTCGCGCGACAGACCCGAGATCGACGGTATCCCATCATCTGTGCCGCGCGCATGGCAGGCGGTGCAGTCACCCGACAGGTATTCGCCGTAGGCCAGATCGCCTTGCAACGCGAGGATTTCTGGCGCGACGTTGAACGTCGCCTCTGCTGTGGCGTCGTCCGGACCTGTGGCCAAAAAGGCGATCAGCGTTGCGCGATCCTGCGGGTCGGGCATCCCACGATATCCCATCGACGTGTGCGGCAGCATGTCCATTGGATTTGTCAAAAAGGCATCAAGCGTGTCTTTGGTCCAGACCATACCCGCCGCGCCAGCCGCGGACATCGCCTTGGAATAAGGGTATCCTTCAACACCCGCTGCCAGACGTCCGATCAGATCGTTCAGATGAGGCCCGACAGAGTTTTCTGAATCCGGTCCGATCTGATGGCAGGCAATGCATTCACGATAAAGCGCCTGACCGTCCCCACCCTGCGCCCCGACGGGTCCTGCGAGCAAGGTTCCCGTCAAGAGCGTCAGATAGATCGGTCTACTCGGCACTCGCCTGCTCCAAGTAGATAATGACGGCGTCGATATCCGCAGGATCCTGGATGCCGCGATAGCTCATCTTTGTGCCCGGCATCGCCTCGCGCGGGTTGGCAAGGAAGGCGGTCAGCGCCTCCATTGTCCAGACGTCACCGGCGTCATGTGCTTCGTCAAAACTGCGCGAATAACGAAAGCCCTCGACGCTGCCGATAGGTCGCCCGACAATCGCGTTAAGCTGCGGTCCCGACTTGTTCGCGGCGCCCTCGCCTACGGCGTGACATGCCTTACACGCCCGAAAGACGCCCTCGCCTGCCGCGATCAGTGCGGGATCGGCAGCGGCCAGAATGACCTCTTCAGCGCTATCCGGCACAGCGGACTCGGCGACTTGCTCTGGCATGTCGTCGCTTGCGTCTTCGGTTGCATCGGCCATCTGGGCGTCAGTCACTTCGCCGTCAGAGTATTCGACCTCTGCCGAAGCTTCGGAGACCGCTTCGGTCGCCGCACCGTCTTCGCTGTCGGGTGTTACATCCAGAACGGCGGCGCGCATGGTGATCTCGACGCTGTCCTTGCAACGTTCCATGCAGACCTCGCCGGAAAAGGCGACCAGTTCCGTGTCGGCCCGGTCATCGGGGAAGAATCCGTCGGCGTTCGGCATTTCGACATCTAGGAATGTCTCGTTCGACAACTCGAAGTCGTCTTCGACGATATTGTTGAGATATAGCAGATACGCGGTGATCGCATAGATCTCGTCAGGTTCCAGCGACTGTGCGTTACCAAAGGGCATGGCGCGGTTGATGTAGTCGTAAACCGTTGAAAGATAGGGCCAGTAGGACCCGATGGTTTTGACGGGGTCTTGCCGTTCCAGCGTGTCCCAACCACCGGCAAGCACGGGCCAACGGCCCACAGCCTCTCCAAAGTCGCCGTGACACATGGCGCAATTTTCGACATAGACCTCTTCACCGGTCCAGACATCGCCGGACCCTGCGGGCAAACCTTGACCATCCGGACGAATGTCGATGTCCCATGCGGCGACTTCGACCTCCAGCGCGGGACGACCCAGGCCAAAACCAGCGCTTTCCGCAGGCTCAGAGGCCACCAAACCATGCGCGCTTTCCTGTACCGTTTCGGTGCCGACTTGCGCATGCGCGGCGTCGATGGCGAAGGTCTCGCGCACCGGGGCGGGCATGTCGACGACAAGCTGGTCGGCCAGCACGTATGCCATGGTTAACATACCCGCGGTCCCGCCCAGCGCGGGTGCCAAAATCTTAAGATATTTCAACATTTTCCGCCGTCCCTTCTTCGGTAACATACCAGGTCTGGATGCCGTTATTGTGGTAGATCGAGTTTTCGCCGCGCACCTTGCGCAGCATATTCTTGGTTGGCTGGACGTAGCCGGTGCTATCGTGCGCGCGGCTTTGCAGCAGCAGCGGTGAGCCATCCCAATCGAATTCATAGTAGAAACGGTGCATCGACTTATCCATCGAGGGGCCTGACATGCGGGCTTGATGCCACGTCATGCCGCCATCGATGGTAACGTCCACACGCGGAATACTGCCGCGACCGGACCATGCCACACCGGTTAGAACCGTCGATCCCGGACCGTGCGTGATCGGGGCCTGCGGGCTGGGGTTCGTGATGACCGACTTGGCGTCCATCTCCCAGGTGAACCTGCGGGCCTGACCGTTTTCCAACAGGTCGGTGTATTTGCTGGTCTCTTCGCGGTGATGCCAGGGCTGGTCGCCGACCTCGATCCGGCGCAGCCATTTGACCCACATGTTACCTTCCCAACCGGGCACGACCAGGCGCACGGGATAGCCCTGTTCGGGACGCAGCGCCTCGCCATTCATCTTGAACGCCACCAGGCAATCATCCATTGCCTTTTCCATCGGGATCGAGCGGGTCATCCCTGACGCATCGGCCCCTTCCGGCAGGATCCATTTGCCCGACGTCTTCACCCCGGCCTCTGCGAGGATCAGGCGAAGCGGCACCCCCGTATACATCACGTTGTGAATCATGCCGTGCGTGTATTGGCAGCCATTCAGTTGGGCGCCCGCCCATTCCATGCCAGAGTTCGCAGCGCATTCTAGAAAATAGACGTGGTTCTCGCGCGGGAAACGCATCAGGTCTTCCATCGTGAATACGACCGGGTTGTCGACCAATCCATTGATCATCAGGCGATGTTCAGCGGGGTCGACCTCTGCGATACCAGCGTGGTGGCGTTCAAAGCACAACCCGTTTGGCGTGATGATCCCATCAAGCTCGTGCAGCGGGGTGAAATTGACAGATGACACCGGATCAGCCGTCAACCACGGCACGTCGCGGCGGACCACGTCGGATTCGAATTTCGACGGCATGCCATAGGGACGCGCATCGACTCCGTCGCCAAGATACTGGTTCCATGGCTGTTTGTTGACGATGGCCGGATCGGCGTCTTGTGCAAACGCGCGGCTTCCGGCGGCTGCAGCCAATGGGGCGGCTGCGGCGGCTTTCAGAAAATTGCGGCGACTGGGTTTGGCGCCTTTGACTTGAATGACCATTCTGCCCTCCTATCCGGCAACGACGGCGATTGTGGTGTTTTCGGGCACGGAAACGGTGCCCTGATTGCGAATGTACGCCTCGACCACATCCCAGATGGGCGGCCCTTCGGTGCCTTCGTTGACGCTGGCCCAGCCCGACACGACGTAGGACTTGTCCGCCGCAATCGCCTCTCCCGTCTTCAGCAAGGTCATGTCGGTGATCCGGCTGCCCTGCGGTTGGCTGATATCGATCCGGTAGCCCATGCCACCAACGCGGACCATGTCGCCGCCCTGCTGATAATAGGGATCGGGGTTGAACAGGTTGTCGGCCACGTCTTCAAGGATGAGATGCAGCATCTCGCCTGTCATTTCAGACCGGTAGGCATTGGGATAGCTCATCGCGGTGGCGTTAAAGACATCCTCTCGCGTGATGTCCTGACCGGGCATGACACTGGCCCCCCAGCGAAAACCAGGTGACAGGGCGATATCGGCTTCGCGCTCTTGAAGCAGCGCCTTGCAAATCAGATCGTCCCAGGTACCGTTGAAATTGCCGCGGCGGTAAAGCATGTCCTCCGTCTGGCCCAGCACCTCTGCCATTTCGTCTTTGAACGGCGCGCGAGTGTCCTCGACAAGAGCAGCCATTTCGGGGTCGGGCGCGATCACATCGGAAAAGATAGGGATCAGGCGGTGTTCGATCCCCTGCATCCCGCCGTCGCGGATATCCAGATCGACGCGGCTGACGAACTTGCCGTGCGACCCGCTGGCGATCAAAAACGTGTCGCCTACCTGAACTGGCTCGGGGATGGCGTCATGCGTGTGACCCGTCAGGATCACATCGATCCCGGTGACATTCTGCGCGACCTTTCGGTCGACGTCGAAACCGTTGTGCGACAGCAGGACCACGCATTCGGCCCCAGCCGCACGTGCATCGTTCACGACCTGCTGGATACGTTCTTGGCGCACGCCGAATGACAGATCCGGGAACATGTGGCTGGGATTCGCGATGGGCAGATATGGGAACGCCTGACCGATCACAGCGACCTTTGTGCCGCCGCGTTCGAACATCTGCGTGCTTTCGTATGCAGGTTCGTCCCACGTGGCATCAAAAATATTGGCGCCGAGGAAGGGGAAATTCAGCTCGTTCTCGACGATCTCTGTCACACGGTCGATGCCCAGCGTAAATTCCCAGTGCGATGTCATCGCATCCGTGCCCAGCGCGTTGAACAGGCGCACCATGTCGGCACCGTTTGTGCGCAGCGCTGGCAGCGGCCCCTGCCAAGTGTCGCCACCGTCCAGCACGATGGCGTCCTCGCGGTCACCCTTGATGTGTTTTACCACCGTCGCGATCCGGTCCAGCCCACAAATTTTGCCATAGGTCTGGCCCAATGCGACGACATCATCGTAGGTCAGCGCATAGTCCAGCGCGCTGCCTTGCGCGATCCCGAACATGTCGCGGAATGCCGCACCGGACACATGGGGCGGTTTACCCTGCGCGTCACCGACGCCAAGATTAATTTCCGGTTCACGAAACCAGATCGGCTGCGTTTGCGCATGGATATCGGTAATGTGGATCAACGTCACATTGCCCGTTGTCGGCTGGTCCAGCAAATCTGACTGGCTCAGTCGCTGCTGGGCCGCCAGCCGTCCCCAGTTGCCGAAACCACTGGCACCTACGAGGGCCGCAGCAGACAGGCTGGCCTGCAGGAAATGGCGTTTAGAGATCATCCGACCCTCATATATTCAATAATATGCATATTAATTCCGACGAAAAAGCCCGCCCTGCGCAGTGCAAGGCGGGCCTTTTGGTTCAGTTTCTGACCGACGGACCTTCGACGCCCAGACCGTTGCCACGTGACGCCACGTAGAGTTCCAGCGCCACGAATTCGGGGCTGCCCGCACTGAATGTTTCTGCGCGGGTGTCGCGCACGCATCCCTTGAAACGGGCATGGACCGTGTTGAGTTTCGCGTTCTTCAGACGATAGGTCGGAAAACCGTTGATCTGGCCTTGGCTCAGGTGGTCGGCACGGATGTTGTTGCCGTAATTGTCCTCGTGGCAATTGGCGCAGGACAGTTCGAGCTGGCCAGTACGGGTGTAATAAAGTTCTTCACCAAGGGCCCATGCGTCTGCAACCGGGCCATCCGTCGCAACGTTGATCGGCAAACCGCGAGACACAGACGCAAGAAGTGCCTCCATGTTGGCCATGTCCCCAGATGTGTAACCCCAAGGCTCGGCCTCCATCCGGGTTTCACGGCAATCGTTGACCTGCATGGCCAGCGTGCGCACCTCTCCGGCCTCTTCGTTCCACTTCGGATAGACGGGACGGACGCCCGCCATCTTTTCTGGATCGCCATGGCAGGACTGGCAGGATTCACCTGCATTGCCTTCGACCGTGGACCAGGTTTCAATCGCATCGTCGACAAAGATCATGCCCGGATTGTCAAAGTCGTCCATTTGCAAAGCCTGTGTTTCGTCTGACCGGAAGACCCAGCCAGATAGAACCTCGGACATCGGAACGTGATCCGGCGCAGGTGCGCGGACGGTGATCTCCAGATCGCCGTTAACGACCAGATCGGCCTCCTCGTCGGCCCATGCGGGTGTCATAGCAACTGCCCCGATTAAAGCTGCAAAAGCGTAGGTTTTCATGCGGTTGTCCCTCCCGTGACACCCATGCGCCGGACCATCGGGTCAGGCGACAGTGATTTCCTTCGATTCTTCGTAGACGGAGCCGTCATCGTCGTACCAGGTGAAGTTGAAAGTCCCGCTTTCGGGCACGAACGCCTGGAATTCAAAGAACGGGTTGGTCGAGATCGCAGGGGCGAGTGCCACGTCGATGACGTTCTCTCCGTTGAAATCGACCACGAAGCGGTTGATAATCGCGCGCGGGATGACGTTGCCGTCGGAATCTTTGCGCTGACCGCTTTCCATCAGATGACTGATGAGGGTCTTGATGGTGATCGCCTCGCCGGCGGAGGCCTCGGAGGGCACGCGGACGCGCGGTGTTACATTTTCTGCCATTTTTCTCTTCCTCTATCCCTGCCTCAGCCGCCGCAGCCGCCGATGGTGACTTTCACTTCCTGACGCACTTCGGCAAAGCTGCCGTCGGCCATTTTTGCCACGGCGACCACATGCTGCGTGCCCGCCAGACGAATCCGGGTAGATGCCATCTGGGCCGCGGCGAGCGGACCGAACAAAAAGGTTGCGACATCAGGCGTCGGGTTACCGGCCGCATAGACACGAATTTCCGTCGCACCCGGCGCCGATACCTCGATCGGGACGGTGTTGCCGTTTTCGGCGATTTCCGGGGCAGTCAGCGTGATGCCATTGGCACCCGGCGCAGCACCGCCGGTAAAGTCCGCAATCGCCGCGTCGGCGGCTGCGGTGGCACGCATCGGCAGGACCGCCACGAATGCGGTACCCATGGCGGCCAAGATAGTGGCTCGTCTCGTCAGTTTCATGTCTCTCTCCCTCGCGGACTGGCTATGGGCCGCGTTCAGTTGGATTCGTTCAGTGTCATCAGATAGGCCACGACGTCCTCGACCTCTTGCGCGGTCAGGATCGGGGCCAGCGGTTCTTGGGCCGCCTTGCCGGTGTAATCATCGCCCGGACGAATGTAGCCTTCAGTCTTGTAGAATGCCGGCATCATCGTGCCCGGAAAGGCCATTTTCGCGTTGGCGACGATCCCGCGCAGATCGCTTTCCGTCCAGCGGTCCGCAACACCGTCCAGCGACGGGCCGACCTCGCCGTGGAATGGAAATTCTTCCAGCGCGGTGACCTGATGGCAGGCGATACAATTGCCCTTGCCCCTGTTTGTCATCACGACCATGCCGTTCGCATTGTCCCCTGGCGCGCCGGTCAAGGACATCTCGACCTCGCCGTATTCGCCATAGGCAACGGCGGTCGGCGCAACAGTTTCGGCCCAAGCGCCTGTCGCAAGACATCCCGCAATCACAGCCGCAAATTCGGTTGAATAACTCATGGCACCTCCCAACGCCGCCTGCTCCCTTGTGCATACCGTAGCGCACAAAGGTCGCAGATCGCAACTACATATTCATATTATTGATTACGTTGCAGCGCAGCATTTCAGTTCGCAAGGCGAGCCGCATTAAAATCACGAAGGCTGACGCCCTCCATCGCGGCATCACTTTGCGCCCACACCAGCAGGCCAAGCATATCGTCGACTTCAAGTGCCCCGGGTATGACCGTCAAAGCGGCCAGTGGTGCTGGCACGGCTGGCGTTTCTGCGCCTGCAAACACCATGATTGTGGGCGTAAATCGATATCCCCATTCCCTAACCATGTCAGCTGCGGTTCTGGTCACACCATCGAAATCGGTCACTTCGGTCGCACCGAACATGTCGATTTGAACGGCAAAGTAGTCGTCCATCAGAATCGCATTCACCTTTGGGTCGGTGAACACCTGCTCGTGCATCCGCTTACAGTAGATGCAGCCACGCTGCTCGATGAGCACGATAAGGTTGCGACCGTCGGCGCGCGCTTCTGCGAAATCTTCGGCCAGATCCTTGAAGGTCATGCGCAGGAATGGCGCATCGTGCAGACCATCATCGCCGACCTCGGCCAGGACTGGCGCGGCAGTGGCGATCAGTGCCACCAAAAGCGTAAGAATACGTCGCATGATTGTCTCCTTTGGTTAACCCACCGTCTGAAACCAGGGCACGTGCTCCAGCATCCATTGGGCGATGGCGTTGACGGAATTGGTGGCGATCAGCAGTCCGAATATGATCAAGAGCACGCCCATGACCTTTTCCATAACGCCAAGGTGACGCCGGAAACGTGACACGAACCGCATGAACGGGCCGATGAAAAAAGCGGCAGCGACGAACGGCAATGTCATCCCTGCGCCATAGACGAACAAGAGCCAGACACCGTTCCAGACCGTTTCCTGCCCAGCTGCCGTGAACAGGATCGCCGTCAGCACAGGTCCCACGCAGGGCGTCCAGCCAAACGCAAACGCCAACCCGATCACATATGCCCCGGCAAACGTCGCGGCCCGCGACTGGCCCACATCGGCGCGCAACTGACGATACAGAATCGGGATGCGGATCACCCCTACAAAGTGAAAGCCCATGGCGATGATGAGAGCGGCAGCGACCCAGCGCAGCACATCAAACCATTCCCTGACCAGTTGACCAAACAGCGTGGCGCTGGCCCCAAGTCCCATGAAAACGGTAATGACACCCAGCGCGAAACAACAGGCCGATATCACCGCACGGCGCCGCACGGCAGGGGTGACCGGTGCATCCGCATTGATCTGATTCATACCGACGCCAGCCAGATAACTCAGGTAAAATGGTACGATCGGCAGGATGCAGGGCGACAGGAATGATAATAGTCCCGCCAGCAGTGCGCCCAGAAAGGTCACGTCAAACACGCTTGGCACCACTCTGCTTGTCACATTCAGGAATAAGATTATGTTTATGCCTCACCCTGCGTCAATCGGAGTTCCCAATGCGCTTGCCGTTCCTGACCGCCGCGCTGTGTCTGCTCCCTACTATCTTGTGGGCAGAGGTGGGTCTGGTCATGGCCGAAGAACGTGGCTGCATTTACTGCGCCCGCTGGAACGCCGACATCGCCAATATCTACCCAAAAACACCCGAAGGTCGCGCAGCCCCACTGATGCGCTACGACATTCACGACGACGAACCGCCAGCGGACTTGGTGTCGCGCGTCATATTCACACCGACATTCGTGCTCGTGCAGGACGGGGTAGAAATTGATCGACTGGAAGGGTATCCTGGAGAAGACTTTTTTTGGGGGTTGCTCGGAAAGATGTTGAGCAACGCGAACATCCCCCTCCATCCCGAGGACGACATGTGACTGCCCGAAGCGCGCTTCCGGTCTTTGACGAGACGACGACAAACGAAGACATGGACCGAATGGTGCGCAATGCCGAACGGGCTTGCACCTTTTTGAAATCCATCGCCCACGAAGGGCGCATGATGATCCTGTGCCACCTTGCCACCGGCGAAAAGTCGGTGACCGAACTAGAGGATCTGCTGTCTGCACGTCAGGCCGCAGTGTCACAGCAACTGGGCCGCCTGCGTATGGAAGGTCTGGTGCAACCGCGACGCGACGGCAAGACGATCTACTATAGCCTGACGGACGACCGGCCAAAGCAAATCATGGAAGTCGTCTATGACCTGTTTTGCAACGATGAATAATCGCACCTGATCGGGGGGACCGGGGGGATATCATGATAGACACACTCGGAGAGGCGAACGCAGCCGCAATCGTCGGTTTGCTGGGTGGACTGATGCTTGGCCTTGCGGCCAGAATTGGTCGGTTCTGCACACTGGGCGCGATCGAGGACTATCTGTATTCATCCGACGACCGCCGCTTGCGGATGTGGGGCCTGGCGATCGGTACCGCCATCATTGGTGCGCATCTGGCGATGGCAAACGGCAGTCTCATCGGTTCGGACACGGCTTACCTTGGACAGGCCTGGAACCCAGTTGCCACGATCCTGGGCGGGTTATTGTTTGGCTATGGCATGGCACTCAGCGGCAACTGTGGCTACGGGGCATTGGCCCGGCTCGGCGGTGGTGACATGCGGTCCTTTGTTATCGTCGTCGTCATGGGGCTGTCGGCCTATTTCGTCATGTCCGGGCCGCTTGCGACCACCCGTCTATGGCTGTTCCCGGTCAACCCTGCCGGTACGTCACCGCAAGGTATCGGCCAGATTTTGGAACCCTATGGGATCGGTCTTGCCACATCGGGCTTTGTGTTCGGGGCGGTCATACTGGCCGCATCCCTCGCCAGCCGCACGATGCTGCGGTCCCCCTCGCATGTGATCTGGGGTGTCGTCGTCGGCGTGGCGATCGTGTCTGGCTGGGTGGGCACCGCGTGGATTGCGCGCACGGGCTTCGCGCCGACCGCGCTTCAGACGCATACCTTTGCCGCCCCGATCGGTGATACGCTGCTATGGGGCATGACCGCATCGGGGACCGCATTGTCGTTCAGCGTCGGTTCCGTCATCGGCGTCCTGCTGGGCGCCTGTCTAGGCAGTTTCTCCAAAGGACATTTTCGCTGGGAAGCCTGCGACGATCCGCGGGAACTGCGCCGCCAGATATTCGGCGCGGCGTTAATGGGGCCAGGTGCCGTCCTTGCGGTCGGATGCAGTGTGGGACAGGGTATTTCTGCGTTTTCGCTGCTGGCTTTCAGCGCCCCGGTGGCATTCGCAGCAATTTTTGTCGGTGCGGCCGTTGGGTTAAACCAGCTTATCACCGGCTTTGCTGCCATCGACTGAAACGAGTGCGAAAAAGAGATCCAAGGTGACCCTTCCCCGTCGGGACGTGATGCCACGGGCGGTCGACCGTTCACTCTCCAGCCTGATCAACAGGCTTTTGCCCGGACAGCGACACGAACACCCTGCCCGCCAATGTGTCCGCAAGAGGCGATTATTACAAACGTTCCAGAAGCAGGATTTTGCCGCGTCAACCGCATTTTTGCGCGGATGTGGCATGGCACAATCGAGCCCAAGGTATAATGCGCGACACGAACGCATAGCCCCCAGTTGATGGTTCACCGACATCTGGAGCGCCTCAAGACCAAGGGCCGGGTGGCCTCGAACCGTGCAGCGATCGTGTCCAATCCCTACTATCGCGAAGCCCTCCACAAAATGACGGCAGAGACACCTCTCACTACGGCGGACAAGTTCCAGAGACCTCCTGTGCCGGATCAGGCACCCGTCAGGCCACCTCAAGATCTGGTAGCTGATATGTCATCGGGATAATCACCACTTGAACAGATTTTGACCGGCGACTGGGGTATCCCGGACGGTTACGGAATCATGCTATTTTCTAGGGCTGAGCGCGCCGAAACTGCCGCCCCCGTCTGGGGTGACGTATAGGGACCGTGGCCCCGGGCTGCGTCCGCTTGCGCAACATACTTTTTGGTTTCGGCACGACCGTTGGCGGCGTCCCTATGACCAATTCGTGCAGAAACAGCAGCGACGCCGTAAAGCGCCGCCGCCTCAGTGGATGTCAGTCCGTTCCCGGGCCGCCCAGATTGCGCCGCGCCGGATCATTTCGGTGACTTGCGGCACCTTCAGATCGTCCAATTCATGACCGATCGAACAATAGAAAACACGGCCCTTGTCCCAGCGGCGGGTCCAGGTGACGGGGATCACGGTGCCCTCTATCCACCACAGATGATCGCCAGAAAATGTCGTTGTGGCCAGCACGTTGTTGGACGGGTCGGTCAGCATGTAATATTGTTCCGAACGGATGCGGAAACTGCGAATGCCATTGACCAGCGGATGATCGGGCTGGCAGATCGTCACGTCGTAGTCGATGTAATCCTCTGCCGGTTGCAGGTTGTCCGGCCAGCCGGGCGGGTGGGCCACGAACTGGCCGCCGATCAAAAAGTGATAGGTTGGCCGATCGCGGAACGCGTCGCCCATGTGACCGTGCCACCCCGCAAGGCCGCAGCCGTCGCCGATTAGCTTCAGCAAGCCGTCCTCTTGCAGTTTGGTCATGTTGCCGAATTCCGCCTGATGTCCGGACCTGGCAGAGGACCAGATCGGGGTGATCAGGTCCACATCTGCCAGGTCGGCAGGCCGTTCCAACGGTTCGAGTGTGTCGTAGACATCGACAGTAAATCCGTTGCTTTTCAACAGTGTTTCATACCAGTCGGCAAAGGCGGTGGGCGTGTGGCCTTCCCAGCCACCGACAAACAATGCAGCTTTCATACAGCACCTTTTCGCATAAAATTCAGAATTGCCGCCATGTCGCGTGCACCATAACCATCGCGTTCGGCGGCCAGCAGTATGTCCAGCGTGACGCGGCCCTGCGGTATCGCGGTGCCAAGCATGTCGGCCAGTGCGGCTGTTGCCTGCATATCCTTGCGGGCCAGCGCCACGGTAAAGGTCACGTCGTGTGACGCCTCGTCAAGATACAGCGGACGGCGATAGGAAATCATCGGGGCGGCAGCGGCGCTGTTCTCGATCACATCAAGGGCCGCGTCAGGTGCGATGCCCGCCGCCTCTGCCAGTGTCATCGCTTCTGCCAGCGTCTGGTTGAGCCCGTGGATCAATGCGTTGACCGCCAGTTTCATGACGGACCCTGCACCACGCGCACCCAGACAAATCGTCTTGCGCCCCAGCGCGTCCAGAACCGGGTGCAGCGGTGCCGCCTCCTCTGGTGTGCATCCCGCCATCAGCAACAACTGCGCGTCGGTAGCCGCCTGCGTCGCGCCGGAAACCGGTATGTCGATCACGGTCGTGCCAACCGGTGCCGCCCGCACAAGTGCTGCGATATGATCCGGCGACATGGTGCCCATTTCGATCAGCGTGCGGTGCCCGGTCGCCGCAAACAGCCCCGCGTCGCCCCTGTGCACGGTGTCCGACGCGGTATCGTCGGCCAACATCGTGACGACAACCTGCGACACTTCGGCAAGCGCCTTTGGCGTGTCAGCCACACGCACGCCGATCCGGTCCGACAGCGCATGCGACTTTTGCGGTGACCGGTTCCAGACCGTTACGTCATGCCCGGCCTTTGCCAGATTGACGGCCATGGGTGTCCCCATCCGCCCCAGTCCAACAACGCCGACCCGCATTACGCCACCCGGTCTTCGCTAAGCCCCGATATGGCCTGTACAAGATTGTTTTCCGTCACTTCTTCGGTCGTGAATTCCCGCATCACACGGCCCGAAAACATTGCCACGATCCGGTCCGACACGTGCAGCACCTCTGGCATTTCGGAACTGACCACAATGACTGCATAGCCCTGCGCCGCCAGATCACGGATCAGATTGTGAATTTCAGATTTTGATCCCACGTCGATGCCGCGTGTCGGTTCATCGACGATCAGCACCTTGGGATGCATCGACAGCCATTTTCCGATGACGATCTTTTGCTGGTTGCCGCCGGACAGGTTGCCCACCGTCTGCCGCCAACCCGGTGTGCGGATATCCAGCGCATCATGATATTTATCGAAAATGGCGACCTCTGCCTTATCGCTGGTGAACGGTCCGCTGGTCAGCTCTCCGATCTGCGGCAGGGTCATGTTGTCCCGGCAGTTCATGCCCAGCACCAACCCCTGCCCCTTGCGATCCTCTGGCACCAGACTGATGCCCCGTGCGATCGCGTCCTGCGGGGAATTGATCGTGACCTCTTGGCCGTCCAGCAGAATCTTGCCTGCAGACGGCTCGCGTAGGCCAAAGATCGTTTCGGCGATTTCCGTGCGGCCCGCGCCAACAAGCCCGTAAAAGCCGACGACTTCTCCTTTGCGGACGGTGAAACTGACGTCATGGAACAGTTTACCGCAACTCAGGTTGCGGACTTCCAATGCGACGTCGCCCATCTCGTGTTGGACCTTGTTCCGGCTCAGATCCAGTTTGCGGCCGATCATCAACTGGGTCACGTCTTCTTCGTTCGTCTCGGCGGTGTTGAGCGTACCGCGATAACTGCCATCGCGCAGGACGCTGATCCGGTCGGTGATCTTGAAAATCTCTTCCATCCGGTGGGAAATGTAAATCACACCGACGCCGCGCGATTGCAGATCGGCGATCACATCGAACAGTACGACCTTTTCGGAATCCGTCAGCGACGCTGTCGGTTCGTCAAAGATAACGGCGCGCGGATCAACGGTCAGCGCACGGGCAATTTCGACCATTTGCTGATTGGCGATGGACAGGTCACCGACACGGGTGCGGGCGTTGAACCCGACGTTCAGGCGGTCGAGGATGGCGTCCGTGTCGGTATAAAGCTTTTCCCAGTCAACACGGCCAAGGCTTTTACGCGGCAGTTCCCCCAAAAAGATATTTTCGGCCACGCTCAATTCATCCGCAAGGCTCAGTTCCTGATGGATAAAAACCACACCATTTTGCTTGGCAGTCTGCGGGCGGTCCATGACGACCTGCTTTTCGCCGATATAGATCTTGCCTTCGTTCGGCTGATGCAGCCCGCCCAGCACTTTCATCAGGGTGGATTTGCCTGCACCGTTTTCGCCCATCAGGGCGTGGACCTCTCCGGGGCGCAGATCAAGCGATACACCGTCCAGCGCCCGGACACCGGGGAACGCCTTGACGATATTTTCCAGCCGCAGAATGGGGGATTGATCGGTCATACCCGCAACTCCTCTTTGCCCTTGCGATTCAGCTGACGGTCCAGAAACAACACGGCGATCAGGATCAGACCGATAACAAGGTTCACCGTTTCGGTGTCGGAACCGATGTGACCCAATCCCTTGCGCAGCAGTTGGATTGCGATGACGCCGCCAAGGGTCGATATGATGGACCCATATCCCCCTGTCAGTTTGGTCCCGCCCAGCACGACAGCGGTAATCGCCCAAAGTTCGTACAGCATCCCGTCGTTGGGATTCACCGACCCGCTTTCGGAATAGAACACCACGGCGGACAGCGCAGACAGGAAGCCGATCAGCATGAAATTCCACAGAAAATGCGGGCCGACGCGGATACCCGCGTTCACCGCCGCCTCGCGGTTATTGCCGATGGCATAGGCGTTGCGGCCATGCACGGTACGGGTCATGACCAGCCACAGGATCAGCGCCACCACAAGCAAGAACCACGTCGCCGTATGCAGTCCAAGAAACCGGGCCTCTGCGAAATCGACAAGTGTCCAGTTCAGGTGACTGGTCGGCTGTTCACCGTTGTACATAAAGACAAGACCACGGTAGCCCAGCATCGACCCCAGCGTGACAATAAAGGCGTCGACACCGGTTTTCCAAACGATAAGCCCATTGATCGCCCCCAGCACGACGCCGGTCAGCAACGCCAACCCCCAAGAGATAGGGATTGACCAAACGCCCAGCGATTGCATCCACGCCCATCCCATGCTGTCCAGCAAGATGACCGCCGACATTGCAAAGATGGCCCCAACGCTCAGGTCGATATTGCCGTTGATCATGACAATCGTCATGCCCAGCGCGATGATCCCGATGGGCGCCGATTGCTTGAGCAGCAGCAGCATGTTTTCAGGGTCCATAAACGTCGCGTCCGTCACCGACAGGAATTTCCCGGCGATTGAAAAGAACGCCAGTTCGACCGCGATGAAGGCCCAGATCGCGCCCTGCTTGATCAGGTCAGTCCGGTTTATATTACTCATCCCGTTTCCCCTCAGGCGATCGGTGACAGAAGGCGACCGCGCTTGGCCGCGATGTCCAGCCAGACAGCCAGAATGATGATAACCCACGTCACGACGTATTGCGCGTAGAAGGCCAGCCCCATCAGCAAAAGTCCGTTCTGGATAAATCCAAGGATCAGGACGCCGATCACGGTCTTGAAAATGGTGCCCGACCCGCCAAGCAAGGACGCGCCGCCAAGGATGACAGCCGCCAAGACCTCTAGTTCGAGCCCTTGACCGACGGTGTTTTGGCTGCCCAGGCTACGGCTGGCCTGCATCAGGCCCGCCATGGCGACGCAGAACGATGACATCAGATAGGTCAGGAATACGATCCGTGCGCGGGGGATTCCCGAAAACACCGCTGCCGTGCCGTTGCCGCCAACGGCATAGACCTTGCGCCCGAACGCTGTGCGCGACAGCACGACACCTAGTCCCGCTGCCAGTAGCGCAAACATCAGGATCGGTATCGGAATGCCAATGATATCGCCCTGCCCGAACACATTGAACCATGTGCCGCGCTTGTCGGCGATATCCATGTTCTGCCCGCCGGAATAGGTCAGGGTCAGCCCATGGATCGCGGACAACATCCCCAGCGTGACGATCAGCGAATTCAGTTTGAGATACCCCACCAGAAACCCGATGAACGCACCAAGGCACAAGGTCATGCCGAACATCGCAGGAATGGCGAGCGCCGGTCCGATCTTGTCGTGCAGGTCCAGCACGACGATGGTCGAAAACGACATCATCGACCCAACAGACAGGTCCAGATTGCCGCCGATGACCACAAACGTCACACCCAATGCCATGACCCCAAGGATCGCGCTGGACCGGATGACGCCAGAGATATTGTCAATGTCGATGAACCGCGGGTTCGCGATCGCAAAGACGATCATAAAGACCGCGAAAGCCACGATGATGCCCTGACGGGCCAGAAATCCGCTTAGTCCCGCTTTGGATATTTCTGCCATTCATCCCTCCCGTCTGGCTGTCGTGTCCGGTCCGCGACCGGTGTCAAACCAAGGTCATTCCACCGTCGATCATCACGATCTGCCCGGTCATGTAATCGCTGTCGCGTGACGCCAGAAAGGTCGTCGTTCCTGTCACGTCCGCAGGCTTGGCCACGCGGCCCTTCAGGATTTGCGACGAAAACTCCTCCATCGCCTGTCCGGGGCGGTTGGCGGCACCGATGTCCATCAGGTCCTGATCGACCTGCTCCCACATCTCTGTCGCAACCACACCGGGGGCGAACCCGGTGACGGTGATCCCGTGCTTGCCCAGATCGCGCGCACCCGATTGCGTCAGCGCCACAACCGCGAATTTACTGGCGCAATAGGGCGCGACATTGTCGAACCCCTGTCGGCTGGCGATTGATGCGGTATTGACGATCTTACCCGCCATGCCGTCCGCATCGCGACCCTGAGAGATCATTTGCCGGGCAGCTTCCTGCATGCCGATCATGCAGCCCAGACCATTGATCCCCATAATGAAATTCCAGTTTTCCTCTGTCACGTCGAGGAAATTCATCGGTTTGTTGACACCCGCGTTATTGAATTTCACGTCAAGGCGCCCGAACCGTTCGACTGTTCTTGCAATCATTTCCCGGACCTGATCGCGGTCGGTGACGTTGACCGGGGCGCTCATTACCAGTCCACCGGCGTTTGCCGCGCGTTCTGCGTTCGCTTCGACGACTTCGGCCAGCTTTTTGGCGTTGATGTCTGCGAAACAGACATTGGCGCCTTCGTCGAGCAAGGCTTCTCCGATGGCGCGGCCGATCCCTTGGGCGGCGCCGGTCACAATGCAGGACCGTCCGTAAACACGGGCCATTACGGAACCCCTCTATTAATCAGAATACACGTGTAAGATCCGTGATGCGGGCCGACGCGAACGCCGACCCGCATCATCGGGGAGGATCAGAAAACAGGCTTGGTATAGTCGCCCATGTTGTCCTGCGTGATCTTCGGTGTGTCGAAGTAGTTCAGGAACGGCACCTCTTCGCCGTTCAGCACGTCGATAGCGGTCTGCAACGCGGCCTCTGCGTCATCAACCGGGGACTGGTAGATCGATCCCCAGTAATCGCCAGCTTCCATCGCTTCGTAGCCCACCGCAAAGTTGGTGGCCCCGACGAAAACGATGTCGCCCGCACGGTCAGCGGCACGGGCCGCGTTCAATGCGCCCACACCCATGTTGTCGTCACCGGCATAGACGCCGTCGATGTCGTCATACTTGACCAGGAACGCTTCCATGACCTGCTGGGACTTTTCACGGTTCCAGTCGCCGGGCTGGGTTTCGACCAGCGTAACGTTCGGGCAGACCTCTGGCAGACGCTCTTCAAAGCCCTGTGCGCGTTCGATTGCGGTGGTGTAGCCGGGCTGGCCCGAAATCTGGACGACCCGCGCTTCGTCCTGCATACCCAGTGCGGTGAAACGGTCACACATGATCTCTGCCGACCGTGCGCCCTGCGTGATGTTGTCCGGGCCTGAAAAGGAAGCCACGAAATCAAAACCGGCCTCGGCGATGTTCGAGTTGGTGACGACAACCGGGATGTCAGCCTGGCTGGCCTTGCGGACAGCGGGAATGACGGCTTCACCGTTGGTCGGCCAGATGATGATGGCATCGACGCTTTGCTGGATCAGGTCTTCGACCTGCGCGATTTGCCGGGCAACATCGCCGCCGGCATCCAGCACGACGACGTCGACGTTTTCGTTGGCTTCGGCAGCGGCGATGAACGCCTGTTCATAGGTGGTCTGATAGCTGTCGACGCCCACGTTGTTTTGCGTGATGCCGATGGTCATCGGGCCATGTGCTTCTGCAAAGGCGGCAGAGCCGATCAGCGCCGTCGTGCATGCAAGTGCGATAGAAGTTGTCTTCATCGTAATTCCTCCCAGTCAAAAATGTCGATCGCGGCCAACCTCCTGGCCCGAAGCCGTCTGGCCCCTGCAATCTGACGTCTACAAAGCCTGACTTACCGCAACGAATCCCCGCCCATCTTGTCCGGATTGGATTAAATTATATCCATTTTGATCTTTTTTGGAATACTCACTGGATATCAAATCGAACAATTTAGAGGCACGCCATGAAGAAACCAGCCATCCCCACCCCTGATCAACATAAATCCGGTGCCATGCATTATCAGTCGGCAGAAAATATCCATAACGGACATCACACGGCGGATTCATCCGCCGCGTCCGCTGGTCTGGATATGCCGCAAATCGTCGGGTTTCTGCAGGAGCTGCTGACAGAGCTGGACAGTGCGATCGAACCGGGCGCCCCGAACCCCTATATGAACATGCTGCTGCACCTTCTCGACTCTCATTTCGAGGGTCGGGTGGTGTCGCCGTCGTCGATGGTCGCGAGTTCAGGTGTTCCCTACGCCACCAGCACGCGCAAGCTTGCGGAAATCACCGACGCGGGCCTGATCGAACAGCGTGCCCGGACCAAGACCGGCAAAACGTTTTCACTGCATCCCAGCCCAAAACTGCTGTCGCTGTTTCATCAGCTCAGCAGTCGGATCGACCGGATCGCACGCGAACGCTATGGCCAGACGAGTGCAGCCAGCACCGATTACTACTTCGGCGAGTCCTATCAGCCGGGTCAGGCAACGATCCCCCCGCCCCGTGCCTTGCGCCAAGCGCTGAAATTGCCGGGCGGCCTGCGTATTCTGGTGCATGGCGATCCGACGTTCATGGTCATGGAAAACCTCAAACGTCAGTTTGAACAGATGATCGGCACGGACATCGTTCAGCGCGCATTTTCCATCGACCGTCTGCGCGAAGAAAGCCTGCGCAACGCCGACCGCGCCAAAAGCCGCTATGACCTGATCGCGGTCGATTTGCCGTGGGTTGGGGAATTCGTCAAAAAGGGCGTCATCCGTCCCCTGCACGATGTCATGGACATCAACCGGCTGGACCCCAGCGATTTCCACACCGCCGGATGGCGCGCGGCCCATTGGGAAGGTGTGCCTTATGGCGTTCCCAGCCAAACGACACCGGAACTGATGTTCTATCGGCGGGACTGGTTCTCTCGGGCTGGACTGCAGGCCCCCAAGACGACCGACGATGTCATCGCCGCAGCACGTCAGTTTCACGAACCGCAACACGGTCGCTACGGTGTGGCTTGGAACGGCGCGCGCGGCACCGCACTGGGACATACGTTCATGATGACCTGTGCCGATTTCGGACAGCCGGTCATCGACATGGGCGCCATCGCGGGTGGCTATGACGCCGATCATCTGGATCGCGACGATTTACGCCCGATGCTGGACAGTGACCGCGCGCTTGCCGCTGCGGAATACCTGATGGAGCTGCTGGATTATTCCCCGCCCGATATCCTGTCGATGTCGTGGTACGAACGGGTCCGCCCCTATGCGGCCGGTCGCGTGGCGATGGCCTATGGCTATACCCTTCTGGCCCCGTATTTCGAACTGGACGATACCTGCCCGGCCCATGGCAATACAGGCTATGTGCCGCATCCACACGGGCCGAACGCCGCCCCCATCGCGCCTGTCGGCGGGTATGTCCTGTGCATTCCGGCCAACCTGCCCGATGACCGGATCCCCGACACGGTCGAGGCGCTGGTCGCCTTTACCTCGCCCGCCGCACAAAAGCTTTACGCGCTTGAAGGCAGCCGCACAGCACCGCGTTATTCGGTCGGATCGGACCCGGACGTCCGCCGCCTATCGCCGATCTTTGAACTGGTCGACCAGATGTCCTGGCGGGACGAGCTTCAATTCTGGCCGCGCCCGCCAATTCCGCAGATTTCAGACATCATCAGCGTCTGCGGCACAGAACTGCATGACATGCTGCGCGGGATCGTCACGCCCCGGCAGGCGCTTGCCCGCGCGCAGGCGCAGGCAGAACAGCTACTACGACAATCGGTCACTTGAGGGAGGAAATCATGGACCCCAAACGCCTAGAAGGTAAGAATATCCTGATCACCGGCGCCGCGCGCGGCATGGGTGCGGCGAACGCCGAAGCCTTTGCCGCACAGGGTGCGAACGTCTGCATTGGCGATCTGGACGGTGATGCCGCACAGGATATGGCCGACAAGATCAACGCCGCCGGCAACGGCAAGGCCGTGGCGATCCGGATGGATGTGACAAAGCGCGAAGACAACGCCGCCGCCGTCGCTGCCACGGTCGAGGCATTCGGGTCCATCAACGTCGGCCTGTTCAACGCGGGCCTGAACAAACCCCGTTTCTTCATGGATATCGATGAAGACAACTGGGACATGATCATGACTGTCAACACAAAGGCGATGTGGCTGGGCATGCAGGAAACCGCCCGCCAGATGATTGCCCAGGGACCGATGGACAAACACCCCTACAAGATCATCAATGTCGGTTCCATCGCGTCCCGCAAGCCGCTTTTGGACGTGACCGTCTACTGCACCTCGAAATACGGCGTGCTGGCGCTGACCCATTGCGGCGCACTGGGACTGTCCGAACACAACATTACCGTCAACGGTTATGCGCCCGGCGTCGTGGTCACCCCGCTGTGGGAACAGTTGGACAAGGATCTGGTCGATATCGGCTTCAAGCAAAAAGAGGGTCAGGCCTACGAGGACATCGTCCGCGACGCGCTTCAGATCAAGCGCGTGTCTTACCCCGACGACATCACCGGCACCGCGTCGTTCCTTGTCAGCAATGACAGCGATTACATGACCGGTCAGATGATCCACATCGATGGCGGCTGGTGCATCCAGTAACCAACCACACCCTTTTTCACAAACACTGACCGGGCCGTTTCCGCCCGAAGGAGAGACCTATGTCACGCGCATTGATGCCGAACCTTTTGACCCCACAGGATCTGGAACCAAACTGGGAATGGCGGGAAAAAATCCCGGCATGGGGTCATATGTCCGTCGATTTCGAACGCCGGATCGATCACGACCGCCTGCGCCGCTATCGTCTGGCGCGCACGGAACAGGCGCTGAAAGCGTCTGGCGCGGGCACGTTGTTGCTGTTTGACGTGAACAACATCCGTTACGTCAGCGCGACCAAAATCGGTGAATGGGAACGGGACAAGATGTGCCGCTTCTGCCTGCTGACCGGCGATGAAAGCCCGTATGTCTGGGACTTTGGTTCGGCGGCGATGCACCACAAACGCCATTCCGACTGGCTGGAACCTGACCACTGCCTTGCTGGCGTCGTCGGCATGCGCGGGACGATCCCGCCTGAATTCGGTCTGATGCAGAAATATGCCAAGCAGATCGCCGGACTGATCCGCGATGCGGGCATGGGCGATATGCCGGTGGGTGTGGATTACGCGGAAACCGCGATGTTCCACGCACTGAAGGAAGAAGGTCTGAACATCGTCGATGGCCAGCAGATCATGCTGTCTGCCCGCGAAATCAAGAACTGGGACGAAATCCAGCTTTTGACGCAGGCGGCGGCAATGGTCGATGGCGTCTACCACATGATCTACGAAGAACTGAAACCCGGCGTGCGCGAAAATGATATCGTCGCGATGTCCAACAAGATGTTGTACGAAATGGGGTCGGATGACGTCGAGGCGATCAACGCCATTTCCGGCGAACGCTGCAACCCGCATCCGCACAATTTCACCGACCGTTTGATCCGGCCCGGTGATCAGGCTTTCTTTGACATCCTGCAATCCTATCAGGGATATCGCACCTGCTATTACCGGACCTTTAACGTGGGCCGCGCGACGCCGTCGCAGAATGACGCCTATGTCAAAGCGCGCGAATGGATCGACGCGTCGATCGCGATGATCAAACCTGGTGTCAGCACCGACAAGGTGGCAGAGGTCTGGCCGACCGCGCAAAGCCTTGGCTTTGAAAACGAGGATCAGGCCTTTGGTCTGCAATTCGGGCACGGTCTGGGTCTGGCGCTGCATGAACGGCCGATCATCAGCCGCGCGGTCAGCATGGATCACCCGATGGAAATCCAGACGGGTATGGTTTTCGCGCTGGAAACCTATTGCCCCGCCACTGACGGCTATTCCGCCGCCCGGATCGAGGAAGAGGTCGTCGTGACCGAAAACGGGTGTGAGGTCATCAGCCTGTTCCCCGCCGAAGAACTGCCCATCGCGAACCGTTACTGACGCGTGCAGCCTCCCACCCTGCGACACCCCGCAGGGTGGGATCTGTCCCGCCCCCCCGGAGGATTTCCCATGGCCAAGGCCAAGACCAATACCGAAGACTATCTGCGCATGTACCGCCAAATGGTGCGCATCCGCACCTTCGAGGATAACGCAAACCAGCTTTATCTGAACGCCAAGATGCCGGGCCTGACGCATATGTATTCCGGTGAAGAAGCTGTCGCCGTGGGTATTTGTGAAGCGCTGACCGACGACGACCGCATTACGTCCACCCACCGCGGGCACGGGCATTGCGTCGCCAAAGGCGCGAATTTCAAGGAAATGTTCTGCGAACTGCTGGGCAAGGAAGAAGGCTACTGTCGCGGCAAGGGCGGGTCGATGCACATTGCCGATCAAAGCCACGGCAACCTTGGGGCCAATGCCATCGTGGGCGGATCAATGGGGATCGCCACGGGATCGGCGCTGCGGGCCAAGTTGCTGGGACAGGACGACGTCACCGTCTGTTTTTTCGGTGACGGCGCTACGGCGCAGGGTCTGCTGTACGAGGTCATGAACATGGCCGCACTTTGGAACCTGCCCGTCATCTATGCCTGCGAAAACAACGGCTATTCCGAATATACGAAGACAGAAGAAATCGCCGCTGGCTCTATCACGGCACGCGCCGAAGCCTTTGGGATCGAGGCGTTCAAGGTCGACGGTCAGGATGTGCTGGCCGTAAACGAATTGACGCAAAAACTGGTCGCCCGCTGCCGCAAGGGCGAAGGCCCGTTCTTTATCGAATTGGAAACATATCGCTACCACGGCCACCACGTCGGCGACATCAACCGCGAATATTACCGGACCAAGGACGAAGAAAAGTCCTGGAAAGAGGATCGCGACCCGATCGTGCGCTTTCGTGGCTATCTGGTCGAACAGGGCATCGCCACCGAAGA
The DNA here is from genome assembly GCF_018263905.1 of Loktanella sp. SALINAS62. Lineage (GTDB taxonomy): Bacteria > Pseudomonadota > Alphaproteobacteria > Rhodobacterales > Rhodobacteraceae > Loktanella. Next base: position 61,495 of record NZ_JAAFZU010000015.1, read on the forward strand.
CGAACTGGAAGCGATGAACGCCGAAATTGCAAAAGACGCAAGCGAGGCCGTCGCCTACGCCGAACAGGCCGCCTATCCCGACGGATCAGAGGTCAACATGCACGTTTACGCGGACTGAGGAGAGCCACCATGAGAGAGATCACACTGTCCCAGGCCGTCAACGAAGCCCTGGCCGAGGAAATGCGCCGCGACCCCACAACCTTTATCTTGGGCGAGGACGTTGCCGAAGCGGGCACACCGTTCAAGGTGCTGTCCGGTCTGGTCGAAGAATTCGGCACCGCGCGTGTTATCGACACGCCCATATCGGAACCCGGCTTTATGGGTCTGGCCGTCGGGGCCGCGATGACCGGCGCACGTCCCATCGTCGACCTGATGTTCGGCGACTTCATCTTTTTGATCATGGACCAGCTTTGCAATCAGGCGGCCAAAATCCATTATATGTCCGGCGGCAAACTGAACGTGCCGCTGGTCCTGCGCACCAACATGGGTGCCACCCGTCGGTCCGCTGCACAGCACAGCCAATCGCTTCAGGCCCTGGTGGCGCATATTCCCGGCGTCAAGGTCGCGATGCCGTCGTCCGCATACGAGGCAAAGGGACTGCTGAAAACGGCGATCCGCGACAACAACCCTGTCGTCATCTTCGAAGACAAGTTGATGTATCAGGACAAGGCACCCGTGCCGGAAGAGGAATACCTGATCCCCTTTGGCGTCGCGAACGTCAAACGCGAAGGGTCCGACATCACGCTGATTGCCACGTCATCAATGGTACAGGTCGCGGAAAAAGCCGCCGCAACGCTGGCCAAGGAAGGCATCGAATGTGAAGTGATCGATCCGCGCACCATCGTCCCGCTGGACGAGGCGACACTGATCGCAAGCGTCAAGAAAACCAGCCGCGCCATCGTCATCGACGAAGGGCATCAAAGCTACGGTGTGACATCGGAAATTGCCTCTCGCCTGAACGAAAAGGCATTCTACTACCTTGACGCACCCGTGGTGCGCATGGGGGCGATGGACGTGCCGATCCCTTTCAGCCCCGCGCTGGAAGACCTGACCGTGCCCACACCCGAAGCGGTCGCAGACATGGCGCGCAAACTTTGCGCCGGGGACATGATCCATGCCGCATGACGTAACAATGCCACAGCTTGGCATGGCACAGGACGCGGGCAAGCTCGTGACCTGGATCAAGGCCGAGGGGGACGCGGTGAAAAAGGGCGACGCCCTATTCGAGGTCGAAACCGACAAGGCCACGATGGAGGTCGAAGCCCAAGCCGACGGTTTTCTGACCCATCTGTCGGCGTCAGAAGGTGACGATGTGCCTGTGGGGGCCGTCATTGCGCGTATCTCTGACAGTGCCGACGCACCGGCCCCGGCCGCCGCCTCCGCCCCACCCGAAACGGACGATACCGCCGACGCCCTGCCAGACGGAAAACCCGTCACAATGCCCCAGCTTGGCATGGCACAGGACACTGGCATGCTGGTCGGCTGGCACAAATCGCCCGGCGACGCTGTCGCCGTGGGCGACATTCTGTTCGAGGTTGAAACCGACAAAGCCACCATGGACGTCGAGGCAGACAAAGCCGGTTATCTGGCGGCGACGCTGGCCGCCGCTGGCGATGACGTGCCCGTGGGCCAGACCGTCGCGATCATCAGTGACGAAAAACCCGCCACGCCAATCGCACGGTCGGTCGCGGACGCCGCCGCTGCATCCGCACCAAAAAGCGCCAAGGCGGACGATACACCCGCGCAGCCAACATCCGATCCTAAACCGCCAAAACCCGCACCAGCACCCGAACGGGCGACGTCTCAGGCTGGTCAATCGGGGGGGCGCATCCTTGCCTCGCCCAAGATGCGAAGACTGGCTATCGAACAGGGCCTTGATCTGCAACGGCTGGTCGACGCCGGTCATCCGCAACCTTTTCACTGCAACGATCTGGATGCGCTCAAGGCGTTGCCAGACCCCGCATCCCAAACCGCAGCAACCACCGGGGCCACAGCGGCACTTCGGCTTGTCGCAGAGGTCGCGGGCGAAGCGCTGGCAGATTTCACCGCTTGGGCCAGCGGCAACGGCAGCGCGGATGCGACCGCCATTCTTGCGGGCCTCGCGGCGGCGTCACTGCCTGCCCCCGGTCCCGTTGCTGTCAGCTATTTTGGTCGCACCACAACATATGTCCTGCCCGCCGACCGGCGTCTGGCCGGAACAGCCCCGACCGAAGATACCCCGGCGCTGACACTGCGTGACCTGCGCGGATCGCCCCTGTCCTTTGTGGCACTGGGCGCAGAGGACACCCCGGTTCTGACCCTGACAGGACAGGGCGACACCATGACGTTGACGCTGGAATGCAGCCCCGCCCATCTGGACCCGCAGGATGCGATCCAGTTTCTGACCGATTTTGCAGGCCGGGTGCAGCAACCGCTGCGCCACCTGCTGTGACCCTGACGGAGACCGACATGGACTATACCGATCTCTATATCGACGGCGCATGGCGCGCGACCGAAACACGTTTTGACGTTTTCAACCCCGCGACAGAGGAGGTCATCGCATCTGTCGCATCCGCCGATATTGCGGACGCCGACGCCGCGCTGGATGCAGCCGAACGTGCGATGGCCGACTGGGCCGCCCGCACCCCCCGCGCCCGGTCAGAAGTCCTGCGCCGTGCGTGGGAACTGATGACCGAACGGCTGGATCATTTCGCGCACCTGATTACGCTGGAAAACGGCAAGGCGAGCGCCGATGCCAAGGGAGAGGCAACCTATGCCGCCGAATTCTTTCGCTGGTTCGCTGAAGAAGCGGTGCGCGCCGACGGGCTGATCACCCACGCCCCTGCATCTGGTGCGCGGATCGTGGTGCAGCACAAACCTGCGGGACTGGCCGTGCTGATCACGCCCTGGAACTATCCCGCCGCGATGGGCACCCGCAAGATCGCCCCAGCGTTGGCGGCGGGCTGCGGCGTTATCATAAAACCCGCATCAGAAACGCCACTGACGATGCTGGCGCTGATGCCCCTACTGGAAGAGGCGGGTGTGCCGCCCGGTCTGGTCAACGTGCTGCCGTCGAAAAAGACCGGCGCGCTGGTCGATCACCTGATGCACGACCCGCGCGTGCGCGTGGTCAGTTTCACAGGGTCGACCGGTGTGGGCCGCAAGCTGCTGAAAGGCGCCGCCGATCAGGTTCTGAAGCCCGCGATGGAATTGGGCGGAAACGCACCTGTCATCGTGTTCGAGGACGCCGACATGGACACCGCCATCGAAGGCACGATGCTGGCCAAGATGCGCAATCTGGGCGAGGCCTGTACCGCCGCGAACCGCATCTATGTGCACGCCGACATTGCCGACACATACATTCGCCGCCTGACAGAAGCCATGTCCGCGCTCAAGGTTGGTGACGGCACCGACGCCTCTGTCGACGTCGGACCGCTTGTGAACGCCGATACACGCGACAAGGTCGCAGCCTTTGTCGCCGATGCGGTGAAAAAAGGCGCAAAGGTTCATTGCGGCGGAGAGGTGCCCGCAGGCAAAGGCTATTTCTATCCACCGACGGTTTTGTCGATCGTATCCGCTGACGCTGACTGCGTGCGCGACGAAATCTTTGGCCCCGTTGCGGCGATCCAGACCTTTACCGATCAGGACGACGCCATCGCCCGCGCCAATGACACGGAATATGGGCTGGTCGCCTACGTCTTTTCCGGCGACTTCAAGCGTGCGTTGCAGGTTTGCGAACGGCTGGATTATGGGATGGTCGGCCTGAACCGTGGTCTTGTCAGTGATCCGGCCGCACCCTTCGGTGGCACCAAACAGTCCGGTCTGGGCCGCGAGGGCGGCCACGAGGGCATGCTGGAATTCATGGAAACGCAATACATCTCGGCCAGCTGGTAGGGGGACGACCATGTCAGACATCATCGCCAGCCCGTCCACACGCCGCATCGCGCGCGACAAGGGCGTCGATATCGAAGCGTTGGCCCAGAAACTGGGCCGCACCACCATCGCGCCAGAAGATCTGGACAGAACCGGCGGGGACGACCGGACGGTGGCTCCCGGGGATACGTCCTATTGGGACGTCGACCACAGCCGCTTTGGCCCCGTGACGCAAGAACAAGTCGGCCGCTTTGCGCAGGTCGCGTCGGGCAATCTGATGGCTGCCAATGCGCTGATCCCACAGGTCACGCACCACGACCGCGCCGACGTCACCGCCATCGAAGCGTTGCGCAGCGACTGGAGATCAGAGGCGCAACAGCGCGGGGTCAAGCTGACGGCATTGGCGTTTCATGTCGCCGCGCTGGCACGAGCTTTGCGTGCATTTCCGCGCTTCAACGCCTCGCTCGACCCAGATGGGAGGGTGCTGATCCTCAAGGATTACGTGCATATCGGCATCGCCGTGGACACACCCCATGGGTTGATGGTGCCGGTGATCCGTGACGCCGACCGCAAGGGTTTGTGGCAGATTGCGGCGGATATCACCGACCTTGCCGCGCGCGCCAATGCCCGCAAAATCAGCCCCGATGAAATGGGCGGTGGATCGATGACAATTACAAACTTGGGCGGTATCGGCGGCACAGCGTTCACTCCGATCGTAAACCCGCCCGAACTTGCCATCCTAGGCATCACGCGCACTGAAATGATCACCGTCTGGGAAGGCGATACGCCGCGCCCTGTCCCAATGGTGCCGCTTGACCTCAGCTATGACCACCGGGTGATCAACGGCGCCGACGCGGCACGTTTCATGACACATTATGCTGGCCTGATCGCCGACCCCCGGCGGATGCTGGTCTGAACCGGAAACATCCGACGTCGCGCAGCGTCTCGAACAGAACAGCCCTCTTACGATCACCAAGACTTCTGACGCAGCAAAATCAAAGGCCCTCGCCATCCAGCGCGCCCACCTGACCCGCGATTCCACCGGAGCTATTGGCATCCATCGTCAACATCTCTTGCTCCAGAGGGCTCAGCATTCCGTCACCGTCACGATCATATTGGCGGAACGTCTCTCGCGTGATCTTGGGAAATGTCATCTGCACCTCCTCAAGATTCTCTGCTAGCCCGGGTGTCGGTTCGACAATAGGTTCCAGTTGGGAATTGCAGGCCGCAAGCACAGCGAGCGGGACAACAAGGATGGACAGGCGCGCGAAGTTTATCATGGAACAGGCTCCTTGAAAGGGTCAATTGACGTTTGCGTCTGTCGAAAGAACCCCGCGACAAGGGGGCAGTTCCACAGCCCTCCTTGCCCCTGCCGCCAAATCGGAGTTTTAAGCGCCAATGCAACTTGCCAAGAGCCGTAGGCGGTCTTCCCGGACCCGCTTAACCTGCGTGTGGCTCAGCACCATGGGGCATAGGCGGCATCACGCCCGTAATGAAATGGATAATGGCTGCGTAAGTTCTACGATCACGTCCCGTTGAAAACGGGAGGATTAGCCCGCAATCGCGCGCAACGGATCCGCTTCGCCCGCACGCGGCGCCTGCGGGTCACGCCCTATGCGTCTGATCCTACAGGCATGGCTCAGCTTTGTTCACGCAGGCGATTGACCACAGTCATCATTAAATCTTCGTTGACACCCAGAATGTCACGCCGGGTGGTAAAGTGGACGTGGTTCGCCGTGGCGCCCAGACCTTCGAGCGGCAATCCACGGTTGACCCCGGCCCTTAAGGCGCGCCGGACGGCAACCCTGCAATCCATCTGATGTGGGAGAGGCGGGATCGGTTCCATCCCGGCGTCTGCCGCAAAGCCCGAAATCTGTGATTGGGACCAGACGTTCGCGCCGCCAGCGCCGGTCGTCGGGTCCGTGCCGATGATTTCGCCCAGGCTATTGTCCTGAAACCCAGCGACAAAATAGTCTGTGGTTGAATAGCTGAGCGCGTCCATGATCACAGCGAGCGGCCCGCGATAACTGCCTTCAAGTCCCGCATAATCGGCGGGGTCGGAAAGCTCGAAGCCCTGACTGAAGGTCTGGCCGGTTTCATAGACCATATCCAACGACCTGCTCCAGCGCTGGAAGAAGTCGATGCGCTCTGACATCCGACGCGTGGCTTGCGTGGCACGAAAGACATTTTGCGTCGGTTCGATGGCCTTGTCGGTAATCAGGTGCAACAGCGCCTCGCCGGCCGGGATCGTCCCGCCTGGATTGCCGCGCACGTCGATGATCAGGCCATCGGGCGGCATCTGTCCCAGTATGCCCGCCATGCCTTCGGAAAAGGCGCGGGTGTTGGGGACCGAAAACGAGAAAATGCGCAGATAGCCATATTGCCGCCCGTCTTCGAGGGTCAGTATCGAGGCCGAGATCAACCCCGTCACGGTATCCGATCCGTCAAGCGGTTCAGACATCAGGGCGGCAGGCCGTTCGGCGCGTGCCTGAATCACCCGACCACTGCGTTTGCCGGAAAAGATGGTCTTGAGACCGAAATTGATGACCTCTGTGCCTTCGTCCAGTCCGATCTGCGTTGCGGTCAGCGGATCGAGCGCATCCCCTGAAAGCATCCGGCTTCCAACCCCGCCGCCCTGTTGCGGCGCAAAGACGATTTTCCACGGAAAACTGACGTGGCGGTTATCCCCGTTGAAATCGACATAACTCAGCGTCACCCAATCCTCTTCGGGCAGGGATGCGAATGCGAGCGGACGCAGTGTCAGGCTGCGCTGCGCCATCGCGATGCGCGCATAAGGGTTCGACCCCTGCGTCGTCCAAGAGTAGCGGTTTATGAACTGCGCCACCGGTGTGCCGTTCCAATGCGTGACCTCGACGCCCTGCACAAAACGTTCATCGGGGATTTCCCCGGTCAGGCGAGCCACCAGAAGCTTGCGCCGCCCATTTTCCCAACAGCTTTCAAGAACCAGCGGCAGGAATGCCACCATCCGGTTAAAGGGCGCGGGAAGGCGTAGGGTGGTGTGCCGATCGCGCAATTTCGCGAACACCGATATCAGCCGGTCAAAGAATTGCAGATTGTTCTGGAAAAGCGGCGCATCATCGGCCAGCAGTTCCAGCTCGCGATCCGGGTTGATCGCCATAGATCCGACCTTTTGCGGCAAGTGCACGTAGTAGTCGCGCAAAAGTTTCCGCAACCCGGCGGCGATGTCTCTGCGATCAGTCGCGCTAAGCGGAACATCCATGTCGCGCAAGGCCCGCACGTCAAAGGTTTCGAATTCGACATCAGGCATCGTTCAGCCCCCCGGTCCGCTAAGCGCGAATTCACCGATCGAGCCTTCGCGCAGAGGATCGGTTCCCGACAGGCGGTGAAACAACGCGAGCGATCCAAGGCCCATTCCGCACGCGGACAACCCCATCGCCGTCGCGGCCAGGTAGAACGCCATGTAGATGGCACCTGCATTCTTCAGCTGTGTGGCATAGGCCATGCCCGAGTATTTCCACTGCATCCGCTGGAACCGCGCGCCGAGTGTCAGCACGCAATCGGGAATGGTGGCCTGCGCCATCGCCTGCGCCGCCTGCGCGATCAACGTATCGCAATCACTGTTCCAATTTGTCACCAGAAGCAGTTCGTGACTCCCGGCACTGTAGAAATAGAAACCCGGCTGCAGCCCGGCCACGTCGCGCACGGTGATCCACACATCCTGCTCGTAGCTTCCGCCGCCCGATGGATAGGGACGCGCGGTAAAGGTGCCAAGATCGGTTTCGTGGACCGCGATGATCCGAGCCGTGCGCCATAGGAATACACCGAGTTCCGGCAGGGTCAGCGCGCGTCGCGCCACAGGTCGCTTGGAGCTTCGCGCCGCAATCACCGTCGACAGCCCCGGATCGGTCGCGGCCAGTTCAGCCGGATCGGGCGCAGGCAAGGGTATCCGCGCCGTATGCGGCGGGTCGGGGCGCACGGCTTCAGTCGGGTCGAGCAACCCCTTAAAGCGGAAATCGCCACCGATGCGCTGATCGTGATAGCCAAGCCGCGAACGCAGGTGAAAGGCCAGATCGTGCACTTCCCATTGGCGCTTGACGGGGTCGCGATCTTCGACGGTCAGCCCATCGTCATCGACGGGCAGGATAAAACCCGCCTCGGCGAGCAAAACGAAAAACGCCTCGCGCTCTGTTGCGGGGATGCGGGAACGGGCAAAATCCGCAAGGCTGGCCCCACTCCCCAGAAGCGCGATCGCGCGCATCGCCGTCGTCCCCCGCCCGCCCCGCGCGAAATGAACGCGAAATCTGGCTAGTGGGCTTTCCATGGTCAGGCCGCCTTCGGGGTTGGCCTGCCCCGGTCCGCGTCCTGTTTCATCGACGCGTATCTGGGCAAACCGCGACAGGCGAAAGACCATGTCAGATGTGGGCACGCGTGCAGGAAGCGGCAGCGACGGCGCGACGGGTGCGAACCGCAGCAGCATGTCATCATCCTCGCTTTCGCCACTCGCATAGCTCAGCATCATCGACTGTGAAAGCACCGTCAGGACCCGTTCGAGCGTGACTGCCGCCATCGGCTCGCCGCTGGCGATGCCTTCTAGCACAATGGTGTCCAGATCCCCCCGCGTCACCGGTTGGGATAGCGCCTCTGCAAGCTTGATGGCCGTCTTTGGCACGTCGACGCCATAGGCGGCCAGTGCCTGCGAGGCCACCGCCTGAGGGTCGCTTTGTCCCGGTGCCGTGCGGGCAAGAAGCGGAGGGGGTGTCAGGTAGAGGAACATGGCCTTCCTTCAGAGGAACATTGCAATCGGATTGAGCGCGTCTTCCCTTATCGGCTTTTCCAACGCGCCCATTGTGACGGGCGCATCGTACAGACGACCGGGTGCGTAGCGGGCCCAGAAATGGCGCAGCCCCGGCGCGATGACTTTGACCACAGACAGCCCGACATCGGCCCGGGTCTGGTCTAGGATCATGACCTCGGGGACGACGCGTTCGACTCTTGCGATGGCTGTCTCGACGATGTCGGCGATATTGCCGCCCTTGATCGTGTCATAGGCGAGAGGATCTGACAGCCCGCCAGGCGCGGGCCGTAGATAAGGCTGGTTTTCGATTGTCGCCGTCTGCCACCAGCGAAGCGATTCCGGATCGTCAAAGGCGTATCGCGTCACACCATCGGGTCCAACATCAAGGACCGCCGGCATGAACTGGTTCATCTCAGTCAAGGCCCGCATGATTCCGATACGGGCGTCCAGATGCGCGCCAAAGCCCATGACGATATCTTCGGTCGGCGCTTCGACGCGGCGGTTGATCGCGACAAAGGAAGGGATGCCGATATCGCTGGTCAGATCAAGCACCCAGAATTCGCGCCCGATGCCCGCGAAATAGCGCGCCATCTCGGGGATGAATGGGTCCTGCAGCCGATCAAGATCGACCGCCTGTCTTGACAGGCGATTATACCACCAGAGCGCCACGCTATCGCGTTCGACCAGTTCGAACAATCCTTGCAGCACCGCGTCCTCAAATGACGATCCCGCAGCCGACCCATTGGAGTCGGCCCAGCTCGTGAATCGCTCTCCCGGGACTGGATAGGAATAAAACAGCATGCTGGACGGCAGGTAGCGCATCTCGCGCCGGGTGACAGACCAGACCGGGGTCCAGTCGGTCATCTCGTCGTCCTCTAGCCAGAATGGCACGATCTGGAACTGGCTGCCGCGGGCATTCCATTCGAGACGGTCGCAAAATTGCGCTTCGGAATAGAGCATCACCTTGTTGGGGTGCATGCCCGCGCTGCCCAACTGGCGCAGCGTCGCGCGGATGACGATTTCCTCGCCGCGATACTTGCCGCTATAGCGTTCCAGCGCCTCACACAGCGCCGACGTGCGCGCCTGGATGTCGCTGCGGCCCTTGCCGGACGAGAAGCTGCGCAGGTGTTGCTTGATGCCAGCCAGGCCGGTGGGTGATACGGCCAAATTGTTACCCGCTGAATAGGACCGCAACGGAGTCTTGCCATTCCATTGCGAGGCGATCAGTTCGCGCACCAGTCCGGTAATCGGGCTGATGTGCCGGCTGTAACGCGCAAAGGTCGCTGCCGCGCTTTCGGCGCGTTCACCGTTTTCACTGCCAGCGATAGCATCGCGGTGGCGGAACGCCGTGGGCGCGCCACCGATCAGCCCCGTTTCAGGATTGCCGCAACACGCGCACTGAGGGCGTCGCGTCAACCTGTGCAGATTGCGGCGCATGGCCATGGGATCGAGCTGGTGGATGCAGCCCGTGAGATCGGCGTTCGCACCGGTCTGAACCAGCCGCGCCATCTGCACCGCCGCCATCGACAGCGCCTGAGCGACAAAGGCGGCCGGTCGCGGCGTCGGACGCGCGGGCGGACCATCAATCCCCAGCCGCCGCGAGAGCATCATCTCGACCTCGCGGTTCTCTTTCAACCGGGTTTGAAGACAGGCCCAGCATCCCGTCACGCCAGGAACAAAAAGTGGCCCCAAAAGTGGCGTGAGTCCGGTCGGGCGCACCAATAGCCATGCCATGCCGCGCGTTTGAAAATGCTTGTTGAGCGCGTCCAGTTCAGGATCAAGGTAATCGCGGGCCACGACCAGCGCAACGCGCCCCGGCTGACCGGGCGCAGCCACGATCAGCCCCATCGACCGCAGCCAGCCATCAGCCGCAGCGCCGTCCGCACCACCGGTCGCGTGGACCTCGACCGGCAGTGACTGGGCCTGATCACGCGCCACGCGGGTATCCAGCCCCACGCTTGACCAGAAGACGGCATCATCAGTGTTCGCCTCGATGTCGGCCTCGCGCAGATGCCCGGCCTTTGCCAGATATTCCAGCGTATAGGTGACGTCATCCGCTGACAGCTGACCGGCCAGGGTCGCGACGATCTGGTCGCTGGTCCGGGTACCATCCAACAACTGCAGGACCGGGCCGATGGCCCGCCCTTCCAGCGCAAAGCTTTCCGTGTCGGACAGAAGAACGTTACCCTCGCCATACAAAGAGTAGGCGGCGAAATCCTCGCGCAGGATGGGGCGGGACATCATGCGACTGATGCTTGTGGTGTTATGGGTGTGTTGCCGCACGTGTATATCCGGGACGCGGATGGCGGCTGCACAAAGACCCTTGTGCGCCCCGTCTGCCCGTATGTCCGGGATCCACGCATCACCAGATGGCAGAGCCGTAGCTGGCCCCGCCCATGCTCGGGCTACGCATCTGAAGGTTTCCCGCCGGCATGGTCCGCAGGTCCATCGGCGCCATCTGCAGCTTGGCCGCTGCGGCGCCGCTGCCGTAGGTTCCAGCCGATCCGACTGACCCCGCGCAACCGCCAAAGGTGCCCGCGCTTCCAAAGGTTCCAGCCGAACCCCAGCAATCGCCCGACATCGGATCAGCAGCGGGGCTGGGATCCATCATGCAGCCGCAATAGGTCGCGAATGACCCCATTGTCGCGCCCGACAGGCGGGTCGACATGGCCGGCGCCTGCATCATGGTGCCTGACATTTGTGTGACTGAACGCATCATCTGCGGCGCACGAATCTGCTCGGCCATGACGGCGCAGCCATAGGTGCCTGCGGTGGCCGCGGAACCGGCTGTACCGCCAATCGTGCCGAGCGAGCCGGCCGTGCCGAATGAGCCGACGCAGTCGCCCGACATCGGGTTGGCGGCATTCCAGCTAGCTGTCGTCGGCGTGGTGCCCGTGCAGGGGCCGGTCGTGGCCTGGCACGGCTCGCACATCATGTTAGAAATCTTGCGCAGATCGGTGCGCAATCCCGGCATGACAGCCTTGAGTTCATCACCGCCGCTGCCATAGGTTCCGGCAGAGCCGATCGATCCTGCACAGCCGCCAAAACTTCCCGCGCTGCCAAAGGTTCCGGCCGATCCCCAGCAATCGCCCGAAACAGGCGCGGTGCCATAGCTTCCGCCCGACAGGCGCATCGATGACACCGGTGGGGGTTGCGTCAGCATGCTGCCCGTCGTCGGCATGGATGACGCCTGGCAAGGCTGGGGGGCCGAACACGGAGAGATTGGCCTGATCGTGGCTTCGGGCCGGATGGTTGCTTCTGGACCGAAACTGGCCCTGATCGTGGCCTGCTGCGTTGCAACGGTGGGCCTGACCGAGGCCACGCACGGGCCTTCGTCGGGCAGCTTCGCACCCGCACATCCATAGGTTCCGGCGGTCGCCAAGGTGCCGGCGCAACCGCCAACACTGCCAACCGATCCTGCGGTTCCGATTGAGCCGACGCAATCACCAGCCAGAGTTCCGTTGCTACCTGAAGTATACATGTTCTGTCCTGTTTGCTGACAGTAAGGCGCAAAGCCTTGTCCTGCATTGGGGTTATCGCCACGTGCATCGGGGTTGACGCGGGTATCCGAACTATCGTTGCCAGGGGATGTGGTGCCGTAGGTGCCGGTCGCGTAGCAGCCACCCGCCGTCTGCACACTGCCTGAGCCGAAACAGGCACCGCTGGGACTGTCGTTTCCGGCATTCGGTGCCGGACCTGCCCCTAGCGGGGGTGCTTCTGCCGCCGATTTCAACATATCGAGTGCCGCCGAGAGTGACGGCACCAGCCCCGTTTCCGGGTCTATACCCTCGATATCGTCGACGCCGAATGCAGCAAATGCCGCCGGCAGATCGATTTCGATCGTTCTTGCAAAATCCGGATCCGACGCGCCCCGCGAAATGATCCGCGCCCATACAAGCTGTAATTCTCCAGCCGGGTCTGAAGGTGCATAATTCTCGGTGTCTTTCTTAGAAGCCATATAAAATAACCTCGCGATTCCAATTACTTGGGCCATCGAAAAGCACATTCACACGTTGAAAAAACGAATCTTTTTGTTTTCAGCGGCAGTTAAATCATAACACAAGTTGACGCTAGGTAAACTAATATTGTTGGTGGCACTCCACTCGCACGCAGTCAGAGCTATGACCTGCATGCACATCGGCGCTGCATCGTTGTAGCGGCATGCCATCTCACGGCTGCCCGAAGTGGATGACGACAAGCCAAAGCGGCAGAAGTTTAAGCGATACACCATCGGCTTTTTCTACATAGATATCGCCGCATCCAGTTCACCGCGCAAACTCGGCCCCGGAACACTGCAGGTTCGCGGCACATGCGATTCGACATTATGTACGAGGCGAAGGGTTCGATCATCACTAACCAAGCCCAACGCCCAAGAGACCACGTCTAGTTGGAACGATGGTACAGCACGATCAAGGTCACGACCGTCAGCGACACCACTACGAAAGCTCCGAACCGCCTCGCTGACATCACGTCGATTTATACAGTCGCTCTAGGGCTAAGATACTGAGCGGGCTTAGGCCCTAAGTATACATCTGCAAAATCCAGACATCAGAGCCAGACAGATTGATCGTCTATCCGAACCACCAGATGCCTGGACTGAACACCTAGTCAGATACCATACCCAAGCGGACTTTATCATCATGCCGCTGAACTTCAAATCTCATTGGTGGAACCAAGCCTGCGAATTGACGCGATGACCTGATGTTTTCGCAGTCACCCGGCGCGGTAAAGCAAAGCACGACTTCATGCCCGGTAAGTTGACGCACACGCGATGTCAGCGCGTCCCCAGATTGGATCCCGGCCATCTTGGCACTGTCTAGCGCCATGACATTACCGTACACAAAAACCGGACGCCTGATCTTTGGATCGACCTGCCCCAATGATGCGCCAAGCGCGCGCGTTTCTGTCATCCATGGGCGATAAATGGTGGTGTGATGGAAAGTAAGCAAGCTATAGCCGACCACCAGCAGCAGCGAGAGATTGCGCATCACACGCCCGCCCGAACCTGGGTTTCTGCTAAGAACGACCATCGCCCGCGAAACGATCACGGCATAGAAAACCCAGGCGAATAAGAAAGCACGCGGCGGGATAAAAACCCCAAGCTTGAGCACTTGCAGGACAATTAAAGTGATACCGACCCACAGACCAGCATGCAAGTAAAGCGCCTCGATTGGGGCGTGGCGGATCAAAACGCCCGTGGAAAAAACAAGCATAGCGAAATGAAAGTATATCAGGGTGTCATATTTGTAGGAAGTTACCGTTATAAACTTTTCAAACGTGCTTGAGAGCAGAGGCACGTTAGCTACCAATCCCGCGACACTGGTGGCAGGTGTTGCGTACCGCCAACTTGCAAGTGGCACGCCGAATTCCCCGTGGACCATCCAATTCAACGTGTAGGTCATGATAACTGCCGCGACAAAACTAGTTGCAAAGAGCGCAATCAGTCCAATCAAATCCCGAAGCGAACGGTCTTGCGTAAGCACCAAGCATACGGCCAGCAGAATAAGCGGGTAGACCGTGTAGGCCCAGAATGTGACGATCACAAACACAGGCAACAATGCGCGATGACTGCGTTGCGATATCCGGCATCCCAGTACCGCGTAAAGCGCAGTAATCCCGAGACCGAGGGTCAAGGTATTAAACCATGTTGCGATCAGGGTGGCGGGTGTTGCCACAAGAATGAACGACGCCAGTAAAATGGTGAGGAACGGCCGCCCCTCCCGCCCCATAGCAGCTACCGCAATAGACGCGGACAGGACAGCCCAGAGCATCTGATAGAGTGCAAAGTTGAGCCAAGCGGGCGTGCTAATCCCGCGCAGATGCCAAATGTAATTGATCCAGCGCCCTTCGTGCAGTGTCTTGGGCCAAAATATGTGCGCGTCACCGAACAAGGCAGGGTAGTCATCGTGCCGGATCATCGGATCCCAGAGATTGGGCAGATAAATCACGAATGCCAAAAGCACGGTAATCCCCACCACTTTAATAAGGGGGAGTGGTAAAGTACGATCAACGACCTGACGCTGTTTGGGCAGGGCGTAGCCTGTCAGTCCGTCGGGAAGGGTCATGCGATGACCTTTTTCCCGCCCGCGCGCGCTGCGATGATGCGGGCCCGGATCTGTGCGATGCGCGTGACCGTGCCTCTTGGCAAGCACGCGACCGCTGACCGGCGTAATTTCCAAAGCACGTCGCCACCGTTTTCCACGGCCAAACCTAGGGGTAACTCATGATCGGTGATGGTCTTTGGCAGCCCCACCCGGCCGGCGTCATTGACATAAAGGATGGTGTTGTAGCGGTACCAGGGTTCCACTTGACGATTCCCGGACAGATGGGGGCGGAGGCAGTCGTAGGCGGTGTAACCTTGGGCGGCAAAGAGGGTCTGCCAGAACAAAAGGGGTTGTTCGTTGACATGAAATTCGCCGCCCTGCCCCGTCACAGCTGCAGAAAATAGAACTCGGTCGGACGCGCGTGTCAAACTTTGCACGAGTGTATCCGACGCGCTTTTGGGCAGGTGTTCTCCGACTTCGAGGCTTTGCGCCAGATCGAACCGAGATCCAGTCAGGATAGGCGTGGTCAGGTCTGCGGCCATGAAATTTCGACGTGGAATGATCAGTTGATCGCGGTCCACATAATCGCCGTCAACAGCAAGCACTTCGATTGCCCCGGTTTTACGCCATTCATCAAGCCATACTCCGCGGCCTGCACCGAGGTCGATGACAGACTGAGGATTTAACTGAGGGCCGAGCAGGCCTAACACGTGTTGTGCAGAACGGCGCGCGCCTTGGTCGATGTAATCGAAGAAAGTATCAGAATAGATATGCGTCATGTAAAGTCGCTTTTTTCAGGTTGCGGGCTTGGAAAATACCCATAGCGTCATGAGAAAGAAGTTCTGGATCGGCAGGATGAGGGTAACGACAACGGCCGCAGCCCAAGGTTGTTGCTGAAAAGACGGAGCCAAGACCCCGGTCACAAGGGCGGACGTCGCAAACCCAGCAAAAATCATCAAACTAAAGCGCAGCATTTGGCGTGGATCGTTCAAGTCCCGCCGAAACGTAAACCGCGCCTGTCCACCATATTGGACCAGCACGACAAGGCCAAATGCCAGTGCGTTGGACGTGCCCTGCGTCAGCCCGACGCGTAGTAGCCCGAGGTACAGCGCCACATAAAGCAGGGCGACTCCTATTCCGACTGCTGCAAACGAAAATACGCGTCGCAAGGGCATCACCCCACTTTACGCAGCGGCAACAAGTCGGCGCTACGCGTGTCTTCTGCGACAAAGTAAAGCGGGCGGTTCTTTGTCTCGACGTAGAGACGTCCGATATATTCGCCCAGAATACCAAGCGTCAGGAGTTGGACGCCCGAAAACAGGCTGATTGCGAGCACTACCGATGCCCATCCTGGAGCGGTCTGATAGACAATTAACGAATGGGCCACATAGGCCATCATCAATGCAGAAAATCCAAGGCTTGCGAATGACATACGAGTCGCGAACTTCAGAGGCTTGGTGGAAAATGCCGTCATTGCGTCGACGGCAAATCCCAACATCTTGCGCAGCGGATATTTCGTTTCGCCCAATGCGCGCGGTGCACGCGCGTATTCGATTCCGATCTGTCTGAATCCCGCCCAAGCAAACATGCCTCGGACAAACCGGGCGCGCTCCGGCATTGACAGGACCGCATCTAGCGCCTTGCGGTTGACCAGCCTGTAGTCACCAGTGTCGCATGGAATATCCACGTCGGACATCGCGTTAAGCGCCCGGTAGAATATCCAAGCGGTCGCGCGCTTGAATGCCGTCTCGCCCTGCCGTTCGGCGCGCCGTCCGTAAACAATATCATACCCCCGGTCCATCAGGCCCATCATGTCATGGAGCAATTCCGGTGGATCCTGCAGGTCGGCGTCAAGCATAAATATCCGTTTGCCTCGTGCGGCTTCGAGACCGGCGGTCAATGCGATCTGATGGCCCCGATTGCCAGACAACCTAATGCCACGCAAACAAGAATAGCTTTGAGTTGCAGCCTCAATTTTCGTCCATGTCCGATCAGAGGATCCGTCATCGACCAACACGATTTCGGCGCTATCTCCGTAAGCCGCGATCACTTTAGCCAAGCGATCCGCCAGAATCGGTATGGACGCCTCTTCGTTCAGACAGGGCACGACCACGGATAAGAGCATCGAATCTGCCTCGCAAGTTTTTTTAATTTGGCGTCAAGACTGAAACTTAGCGAAAGATTGTGTCCAAATTTCGTAGTAAATGAGCAAAAACTAGGAGCCTTATCCCACGGCTTGATGGTTCGATCTTTTTCCACGCTTGGAAGGCCGTATTATCGGGCAACCACATCATGGTTGCGCCATGCCTACGCACGCCGTCAGAGCTGCAATAGAATAATAGCAATCTGCGATCTTGCGTAAGCGCCCCGTTGATACCGCAGCTTATGCGGCTTGATTATCCGTCACGGATACCACTGGCGTGAGCTACTCCCCAATTGTTGGACAGGATTTGGCGTAAATTAAGCTACTCTTTGCTCCTGCTGATCGGGTTGGGTTGTTTCATTTCGCTGCCAATAGACCACGGCCGGTGGTTTGCCGCCACGGTGACACAGGTGGCGCAGCGTCACGAAATCACGCGCCAGCAGATCTATGCGTGGCGGCATGAACTGAAGGGCCTGTGGTCGCCCGATGCCGGGGCGCTTTTATGTCCGTTGGACTTGCCATTTGCGGGCGGAGTGCCGGTGAAGCATGTCACGGTCGCCGAGGCACCGCCATCGAGTGTGGTTGAATTGCGCTTGCGAGGCGGACGCAGTCTGCACTTTGACAGCACGACCGATCCGGTCGCCCTGACGGCGCTGATCCGCACGGTGGAGGCGGCATGATCGGTCCTGGCACAGGCGTTCGCGTGTATCTGGCGTGTGGTGTGACGGATCTGCGCAAGAGGATCGCAGGTCTGGCGGCGCTGGCTCAGGACGGGTTGCGACAAAAGCCCGCCAGTGGGGCGGAGTTTGCGTTTCGGGGCCGTCGGGGTGATCGGATCGAGCATCTGTTCTGGGATGGGCAGGGATTTTGCCTCTACTAGAAGGTGCTTGAGCGGGGTTGATTTGTGTGGCCGAGTGCCGAGGACAGCGCGGTGCGACTGACCTCCGCGCAACTTGCGATGCTGCGGGAAGGGATTGATTGGCGGCGTCCGGACTGGGGTGCTCCGCCTGCGCGGGTAGAGTAATTCTGCCACCGGATATGCGTTATTTATATAGTTCCATCGACCTGATTTTTGGTAGTCAGGCGCATGTCGAAACCTGCTGAAAATCTGACATGAATCGAGAAACACGATTGTCCTTCGGCAGAACGCTCCAAAGTCACGCGGCAGCCTTCATTTGCGAGAGGCAATGCTCCGCAATCCGCGAGCGGGTCGTTGTCCACAGACTGTCGTCTCCGGCGCAGAGGGAGGCGATCCTGTCGATTGCCCAAGCCGCGGCAGGTCGGCCGTAGCAATGTCCATGCGCGAAGACGTCGAGGATGATGGTCTCGGGCGGTTGCGTCTTGATGCCGCCGACGGCCTCGACAAAGAGCTCGACGAACTGCCCAGGTGTGCGGCCGAATCGCATGGCGTGGGGCAGATCGTTGAACTCGACCGACATAGGAATGGCGAGGATCTCTCCCTCCGGGAAGATCTGCCTATAAGGCAAATCGCGGTCCAGCGCGTCGCCATGCCAGCGGTATCCTGTGCGGACGAGACGTCTCTGGCTGTCGACCGAAGATGTCACACGGGGGCTTATCCAGCCGGTCGGGCGGACCCCTTGACTCAGATCCTGCAGTGCGGCGCGTCATAGCACGCTATCGTTGCATAGTAAGAAATTTCACCAAGTCAGTCATAAATCATCTTGCACGCGATACCAAAAGCTTGTCGATCCGCCGTCCATCAAGATCAATGACTTCAATGATCCAGCCTTGTAAGCTGAGGATCTGGCCGACTTCCGGCAAATGCCCGATCTCTTCCAGCACCAGACCGGCCACCGTCTCGAAATCCCGAGCGGCGTCAATGTCCAGCACCAGTATTTCCGCAAACTCGTCAACCGGCATCCACCCCGCGACCAGATAGGACCCGTCGGCGCGGGTCACTATCTTGGGTTCGTCGGTGATGTGATCGGGGAATTCGCCTGCGATAGCCGTTAGCACGTCCATCGGCGTGATGATCCCCTCGAAATGGCCATATTCGTCATAGACCAGCACCATATGCGCGGGCGCGGTGCGCAGACGATCCACGACTTCGAGCGCGCTTTGACCATCGCGCACCACGGGGGCTTCGCGCAGCAAGGCGCGCAGATCGAAAGGTTCGTTCATCAAGGCCGGTGCGAGGATGTCGCGCGTCGTCAACACACCGATGATGTTGTCAACTTCTCCATCCCAGACCGGCACGCGCGACCGGCTCAGATCATGCAAACCTTTTAGCAATGCCACCTTGTCGATGCTGGCATCCAGTGTCTCGACCTCGTTGCGCGGTGTCATCAGGCCGCGCGCGCTGCGGTCTGCCACACGCATTACACCGGCGATCATCTGGCTTTCTGCATGTTTCATCGCGCCCGAGCTTTCGGCTTCGGCGATGATCAGGCGCACTTCCTCGTCGCTCACACCCCGTGATTGTTCACTGGATTGTCCGAGCAATCGCAGCACCAGCTTGCCCGAACCGTCAAGCACCCAAATCAGCGGCGCCGCCACCCGCGCGATGATCCGCATCATCGGCGCCACCCGCGCGGCGACAAGTTCTGGCGCGCGCAGGGCGATCTGCTTGGGAACCAGCTCGCCCACAATCAGCGAAAGGTAAGTGATGGCCACCACCACCGAACCAACGCCGAGCGGCTGTGCCAAAGCGGCTGGCACTCCCGCGTCCAGCAGGGTGGCCGCCAGACGCGCGCCGAGCGTCGCACCCGAGAAAGCCCCGGCGAGGATGCCGACCAGTGTAATCCCGATCTGCACGCTGGACAGGAAACGCCCTGGATCCTCAGCCAGCCGCATCGCCGTTGCTGCCCCTTTGCTCCCCTTGTCCGCCAGCATCTTGAGCCGTGCCGGACGCGCCGACACGATAGCGAGTTCCGACATTGCCAATAGACCGTTGATCAGCGTCAGCAGGATCACGATCGCGATTTCGAAATACATTCTGTCCTTCTTGCCGGATCATCCAGCAGTTGATGTGGTGCTAAATTAGAGTGTTGTGATGCTGATGGCTACCGCAGGCCTGTAATATATGATGATGAGACCATGATGGGTGCGCATCATCTCCTGTCTGCTGGTGGCGGACCCACTATGCGTGGTTTTCGTTTCATATGTCGGTGTCAGACTGGCAGATCACAAGATCGGTCGGGACATCTTTTGGACCCTTCGCTAGCGCCGACATTATTTCTCGGGCCGGCTTGTTACGGATCGGTCGATACACAGATCAGCTTCAGAATGAAGCCGATCATCCGGCCTGTGGGGATCTTCCTCGTCGCAGGTTTGATTGGCCTGTTCTCTCGCGGTCAAGCACTGGTGCGCGGCAGCGTCGGGATCGCGCGCGACTTTCGATCCAAGCAAATTCTCATGGTCTGGAAAGGCTGCTTTTTATGTGCGTGACCCTTCACCCTCCGGCAGAATAAAGTTTTCGCGCGCAATACCTCGCTTCTCGGCGCTGGTCTCTACGGCCTTTCTCACGGCTGCGCTCCGTTCCATCAGACGCCTGAACCGCTCTTCGTCCAGCACCAGAAACGTGGAAGGGGCAATCGCACGCACCTCGTTTCTGCGGGGACGGTTCATCAGGATCGCGATCTGACCGAACATTTCCCCACGCCCAAGGCGCCAGGTCTGGCCTGCCGTTTCCAGTTCGACTGCGCCAGAGGCAATGAAAAACACGCTCTTCGCCGGGTTGTCCTTGCTGACTATGACATCGCCCGCGTTGACGTAGCGCGTCTGAAAAGCCCGTCCCAGCCGCTTCACACCGGCCTCGTCCAATTCCGAAAAGAGCGGGAACTGTCGTACGAGTTCAAGGCGCTGGAGCGCGATATCAAGATGTGGCCGGTGCTCTGCAGCCGCGCGTCGCAAAGACAGATCTTCCATTAACTTGGTACGGACTTCGGCCCCGATCAGGCCGTCCTCGTGCATTATCGCGTATTCGCGTTCCTCGAGCCGAAGGGCTGTCCTTCGGATGAACCGACGCTCCAGTTCTTCGGCGTAGCCGGGATACTGCAGACGAAGACCCTCCAGCGCGGTTTCGACCGCCTCGATCCGACGGGACAGAAGCTCGCGCAGAAGATCTGCCAAGCGCCGACCATGAATCCGACGCATACGACCATCGATGAAGGCCGCGAGATCCCGCAGCACCAAGCGCTGTGACAAGAGCATTTCAAATCGATCCGCCGTCATCCGCGCAAGCGGACCAGACACGTGAAGCCTGTTGTGTAGAAAAACTGCTGCCCGGAACGTTCGCCCGTATGCAACGCTGCGTCGCGCGGCGCGCACGTAACCGCTGCGTCCGCCAGTGCGCGCGCCTTCGATCAGCCTGTCAGAATTCGTCAAAACCTGTTCCGCCATCCGGGCAGAAATCGTCCGTTCGCGTACCCGGGCCAGGATCGTGTCTCGCTCGTGCCCCGCCAGCGCGATCAGCCCCAGTGTTACCCGGTCTCGATCGAGGATATCGGCGCTGTCTTCGGCGGTCTTGACGGCCTCGTCCAGCCGATCCGCAAAGCGTTTCGCCTCGGAGCGGACGATATCATGGCTGAGGTCATAGTTTTCGGTGGTGCGGGCCACATCCTCGCGGACGGTCTGAAGAGCAACGGCAACTACCTGACGCGACAGTGCCTGATCGATGGGGGTGAGCTGGTCCAGCCCCAGACGTCCGATGACCCAGCGCAGCGTTGTCCCCTGCACAATCAAGGTAAAAAGCGTGAAGCCAGTGGCAAGGATGCCAACCACGCGCTGAATGTCGTCGGGCACACGAAAGCTCTCCGTCACTGCAAGGGCAAGCGCCAGCGTGACGGCACCTCGCAAACCGCCCCACAGGATCGCTACGCGGTAGGGACGCTCTACGGCGGGCGACAAGCGCAGGACCGTCAGTAGGGGCAACAAGCCGAACAGCACCACCAGTCGCGCTGCAATCGCGGCAAGTATCACCACCCCGATCAGCAAGAAGTCCTCGATACGGACCTCTTCCAACAGGCGCGGGATCAGGAGCGCGGCAAGGATGAAGATCAGCGCACCGGCCCAATGTGCAAGCACCTCCCAAAGTTCGCGCAGGTTTGCCCAGGCCTGCGGCGCTATGCGTCCCGGTCCAGTCAGGTTTAGCGTAAGCCCGGCGGAAACCACCGCGATCACACCCGACGCCCCGATACTTTGTTCGGCACCGATATAAGCCAGATACGGGAGCGACACCGAAATCGAGATCTGTGCAAGCTCGTGGCTGTTGAAAAGGGACATGACCCAGACCGCGACCCTTGCGACCAGCCATCCAGTGAACGCGCCACCCGCAATCAGGACCGGGAAACGGGCCAAGGCATTTCCCAGTTCGGGATCTGGAATACCCAGCATCACGAAGCCCATGAAAAGTCCGAAAAGTGCGATGGCCGCCGCGTCGTTCAAAAGGCTTTCGCCCTCGATAATTCGTGCCAGTCGACGTGGCGCCGAAATTGACCGAAAGATCGAGACAACGGCCGATGGGTCCGTGGTCGACACGATGGCTCCGACCAGCAGACATGCCACAAGTGGCAGGGCGCTGGCCCATGACAGCGCATAGCCTACGCTGAACGTCGCCACGACCACCGCAACGACGGCAAGAACGATAATGGGTACCCAATCGTCCAGCATCCGTCGCAGATTCATGCCAAGCGTCGCCTGAAACAGAAGTGTCGGCAAAAAGACATAGAGGAACACATTGGACCGGATCGGAAGGTCAAGGATCGCCTCTGCCACCGGGTTCAGAGCATCGGTGAGGTTGGTCCGCAAAAAGAAGATAGCACCCACACCGATCAGGATGCCAACGACAGCGAGGATCACCGTATAGGGCAACCGTAACCGGCCGGCCAAAGGCTCTGCCAGCCCAATGACGAGAAAGAGCGATGCGATGACTGTTGTAATAACGACGATGTCCATAGTGCTGAAATAACACAAGGATCGCCGAGCGCACGAGGCAATGGCCAAATCGGCGAGCTTGGCTTTACTTCAGACAGGGGCAAGAGTTGGATTGAACGCTAAACGCACATCTATCGTGATGAAAAAACTGGCGCTGTTGTTCAAAAACCGAGGGTCTTGGGCGGTCGCTGTATTCTCACATTGGCACGGCCGAAGCGCGTTCATACTTCGCGGTCTCACCGGATCTTGCCCCTAGAAAATGCTGCGCGATGCACGGACGACCGGTTGGTGACGCTGCACTGCAAATTTGAAACCGCACGCGAATGGCCGGTAAGGGCCGTTCCCGACGATGGCTCAACTGTCAGCCGAGATGCCCAAATCGGTGTGACGATGATGGGTAGGATTGTTGACCCCGATGCAGCGGCACCCTAAAGCATCCCCATCAGCATACGCACCATTTCTAGGACATCGTCACGATTGACGAGCCATTCCTCCCCCCAACTAGCTGCTAAGATGTCCCGCACACCGACCACAGAAGTGATGGGGCGGGATGGGATGGCTGGCGCACGGTGGCTTAGGATCAGCCCACACTCTCCACTGACCTGCCACTGAACTTTCATCCGGCGGGAACCGGAGCCCTTTGGGTTGATAGGCCTATTTGCGCAGGTGGAGCAACCGACATCC
>NZ_JAAFZU010000101.1 GCF_018263905.1 Loktanella sp. SALINAS62
CGCCACCCCCGGTGCTGGGATCGAGAGGATATGGTTTTTGATCCGGTCCACTATCTGCCACTGCTTGAGCAAAAGACGGGCGCTCTGGATCAGGCTGCCCCGTTGGTCAAATGGGAGTTGCCAGAGGAATTTGCGACCCTGCGCCGCTTGATGGAGGCGCGGATGATCAAGGCCGGTCGGCGCGAGTATGTGCAGGTCTTGCGGTTGCTGGAGACGTTCGAGATGGCAGACCTGAATGTCGCTGTTAAAAATGCGTTGCGCATGGGCGCGATTGGCTTTGATGCCGTCAAACACCTCGTGCTGTGTCAGGTCGAGAAGCGGCCACCCAAGCTGGATCTGGATGTCTATCCGTATCTGCCAAAGGCCGACGTCGGCACAACATCGGCGGCCAGCTATATGTCCCTACTCCGGGGGCAGGCCGCATGACCGAAGCTCCCCAAATCCTGTTGAACCACCGCCTCAAATCCCTGCGGTTGCCGACCGTTCTGCGGGAATATGGCAAACTGGCCAAGCAAGCTGCAGCCGAGGGGCTGGACCACATTCAATTCCTTGCGCGCCTGATCGAACTGGAGATGATTGACCGGGAACGCCGGATGATCGAGCGCAGGATCAAAGCCGCAAAGTTCCCTGCCGTTAAGAGTTTGGACAGCTTCGACTTCAAGGCAATCCCGGCCCTGAACAAGATGCAGGTGCTGGAACTGGCGCGCTGTGAATGGGTCGAGCGGCACGAGAATGTCATCGCCCTTGGCCCAAGCGGAACCGGTAAGACCCACGTCGCCCTCGGCCTTGGGCTATCCGCCTGCCAAAAGGGCCTGTCCGTCGGTTTTGTTACTGCTGCCGCACTCGTCCATGAACTGATGGAAGCGAGGGACGAACGCCGGCTCCTGCGGCTTCAAAAGCAGATGGTGGGTTACAAGCTGCTGATCATCGACGAGCTGGGCTTTGTGCCGCTGAGCAAAACCGGGGCCGAGCTTCTGTTTGAGTTGATCTCCCAACGCTACGAGCGCGGCTCCACGCTGATTACCAGTAATCTACCATTCGACGAATGGACCGAGACGTTTGGATCAGAACGCCTGACCGGCGCACTCCTCGACCGCCTGACGCACCACGTCAACATCCTCGAGATGAATGGTGAAAGTTACCGCCTTGGACAAAGCAAGGCGCGTCAGGAAACGCACAAAACCTAAGCCTCAATCAGCACAGATTGGCCCTGACGGGCCAAAGCATCCGGGCGGCCGCCAGCTATATGACAAGCGCGGACGCCCGGATGCTGGCGCTCGTCTGGACGCTGATTATACCAACCCCAAAGTGGCAACATTTTGCGCTGCCCTTTGGCTCACTTTTACTCTGCCGTTGACAC
>NZ_JAAFZU010000016.1 GCF_018263905.1 Loktanella sp. SALINAS62
GCTTTATGCTTTGGGGAAAGGTTCACATGGCTCAGTTCTCAGTGAAAATAATGCGCCTTAACGGCTCAGTTCTGGGTGCAAATCAACAATCCATATTGCACAACGGTCGCCTCACGCAGTTCCTGGTCTCGCTTGTCAGCCATCAGGCGCTCCGCGATGGCCGGAAGAAAAGGATCTACTTTTGTGGGTGTCAGTGAAATAACGTCCTCAGCACAGGTTGCTACCGGCGACCGATTGGCCTCATGCAGACGAGGTTGCGGCGCGGCCTGCGCTGCAATCCGTTCCAGATTACCACCGTAGTTGTAGGTCATCGCTTCGTCAGCAATGATCCTTGACAGTGTATCGTCGAATATGGACTGAACGGCAGCGTCGCGACCGTGATTGAGATGGGGCATCGCGCAATGAGCTTGAGCCATGGCCTTGATATAGGCCTGTCGCAACTGGACCAAATGATAGGCGGACACGGCGCTCTGGCCGGTGGTCCCTTCGAACCAAGCAGCATTCTTGCAGATACGACCCTCCGATTGAAGTGTTCTCGCAAGCGACTCCAGCATCAAGCTCGTGATGTGTTCCTCCTGCAGGGTCAAGTCGGGCGAGGACGCGCTATTGTTGGCAGAGACGCGTGCACTCATGCCGTTTTCGTCAAGCAGTTTCCATGCACGAGCAGTAGCCTGGTCCCAAAGCGCGTCATCGTCGGCTTCGTCAAGACGGCCTGACGACTTGCGCACTGTCTGTGCCTTTGTCAGCTTGCCCAGAGCCTCGGCGAACACGACGCGCATCCAGGCCGCAAGGTTCTGCTGCGACAGGTTGTTCTGTTCATATTTGTCCAGCATTCGATCGCACTCCACGCTCATCATCCGGGCCAACTTAACGGCTTCGCGGCGATCTGTCGTCCTGAACGATACCTGCAGGACGCACGAACCTGTGGACAAACCGCAGACCCGTCGGCGCCACTGCCAGACGGATCCGCGGCGAAAAAGGTGTCTGTCGTGTCCCATGGGTCGTCTCCGATGCTGGAGCGACGTCTCACGGACCGAAAGCACGATGTGTGACACTCAGGTGTGACACATCGGAGCTACTTGATGAAGCAGCAAGCGATATCAGTCACTTAGGGGGTGTATTGGCTCCGACGGTAGGGATCGAACCTACGACCAATTGATTAACAGTCAACTGCTCTACCGCTGAGCTACGTCGGAAAACCTGCTGGTCCTATAGCAATGGTATTTTGGGGCGTAAAGCGGAAATTTCAACGAAAGCGGCAAGTTTTTAGTCCGCGGATGTTCCGCTGGGGCTGCGTCAACATTGCGTGAAATTTAGACTAGATTGGATCAGGTCATTACCTATACTCGCCCAAGGCCAAGGTCTGGATAAAAGACCCGCCCAACAAGGAGGAGACCTAAATGAAACGCAGACAATTTCTGACGTCCGCCGCAATCGGTGGTGCCGCAACTGCACTTGCCACCCCCGCATTGGCGCAATCTGCCACCGAGATGAACATCGTATCAACGTGGCCGCGTGACTTTCCCGGGCTGGGAACGAGTGCACAGCGCTTGGCCGCCCGGATCGAAGCGTTGACCGAAGGCCGCATCGCCGTGAACTATTTCGCCGCAGGCGAACGGGTCGGTGCATTCGACAGCTTTGACGAAGTCGCGTCCGGCAACTCTCAGGCGTATATCGGCGCGGATTATTACTGGAAGGGCAAGCACGCTGGCTGGTCGCCGTTTACAGCGATTCCGATGGGCCTGACCTATACGGAAATCGACGCATGGATGAAATTCGGCGGCGGTCAGGAATTGTATGAACGGCTGGGCGACGAGTTCGGTCTGATCGGGTTCCCTGCAGGTAACACGGGCGTCCAGATGGGGGGATGGTTCAACAAGGAAATCGAATCCCCGGACGATTTCCGCGGTCTGAAAATCCGGATGCCGGGTCTGGGCGGGGACGTCATGGCCAAAATGGGCGCATCGCCGGTGTCGCTGCCGGGCGGTCAAATCTACGAAAACCTTGTGTCGGGTGCAATTGACGCGACCGAATGGGTTGGCCCGTGGAACGATTTCTTCCTGAAGCTTTATGAAGCCGCGCAGTATTACTACTGGCCCGGTTTCCACGAGCCGGGTTCGCAGCTTTGCCTAGGGATGAACAAGTCCTGGTGGTCCGGCCTGTCCGCGATCGATCAGGAGATCATCAAGGTCTGCTGTGCGGAAGAAAACGCCGTATCCATGGCAGAAGCCAACGCCAACAACGGTGTCTATCTTGACCGGTTGATCAATGAATACGGCGTCGAGCTGCGCGAGTTCAACGACGACATCTATGAAGCGCTGGGTGAAGCATCGGCAGAGGTGAATGAAGAAGCCCGCGATCACAGCCCGCTTGCGGCAGAGATCATGGACAGTCACCTGGCCGCGCGTGCAACAATCGGTGCCTGGACGAACCTGTCCGACGCACCGTTTGTCGCCAAACGGAACCGTATCCTCGATCTGTGATACGGACCATTGGGATAACCGTGGCCTGAATGGGCCACGGACAGGCGGGGCAGGCCAGTGGTCTGCCCCGTTACAATACCCAAGACTTGAATTTACCAGGGGGTGACGGCGGGATGGAAACAGCGACAGCGTCGCGTGCGCGATTGGCGCGCGGGTTCGGATGGTTGGTTTTGGCTGTAATGACGGCCTACATGATCAACGTCGTGCTGAATTTTTGGTTCGATTTTCCAGGGGTAGCGGCAGGGCCGGATAACCCGCTGTCCTTTGTTCAGGTCGCTATCTTTATCGCGATGTCCCTGTTGGCTGCTGGCTATGTCCTGCGCAGTCCTGATATCAGCCTGCGGTCTGATGCGACGCGGATCAGCGATTTCAACCGCTTCTTGGTGCGGGCCGCGTTCTGGGTCGTTTTGCTGGTGGGGCTTGGCGATGCGATCCTGTCCTTCTTGCGCGTGCAAAACATGCTGGAAGGCCTGGTCGGGGA
Source organism: Loktanella sp. SALINAS62 (assembly GCF_018263905.1). Classification (GTDB taxonomy): domain Bacteria; phylum Pseudomonadota; class Alphaproteobacteria; order Rhodobacterales; family Rhodobacteraceae; genus Loktanella. Next base: position 2,965 of record NZ_JAAFZU010000016.1, read on the forward strand.
CACATTGGCCAGCAACCTTGCGCGCGCAGATTTTCGTGGTGTTTATCTTCACGTTCCGCTGATTTTGCTGGGGATCGTCATTGGTGCGCTGACCCGTGGGCTGGGCTTTATCTGGCTGACGCTGATGGTCGTGATCGCAGAGCTGGCGATTGTGTTCAGCCGGTTTGTATTTTCCTATGAACAGGCGTTTCTGGCCGACCTCGTCCGGTTCTGGTACGGCGCGCTGTTCTTGTTTGCTTCTGCTTATACCCTGCTTGAAGACGGGCATGTGCGCGTCGATCTGCTGTATGCGTCGATGCGGCGCGAAGCAAAGGGCAAGGTCAATTCCATTGGTGCGGTGCTGCTGGGAATGACACTGTGCTGGACGATCCTGATCGTCGGTTTTGGCACATCCAGCAGCGTGATCGTCGGCCCGATCCTTGTGTTCGAGGTGACGCAGGCGGGCTTCGGCATGTACGTGAAATATTTCATGGCGGGGTTCCTTGCGGTTTTTGCGATCACGATGATGATCCAGTTCGTGTCGCAGTTCATGGACGCAATCGCCGACAAACGCGGCGAACCGGGCGGGCGCGACGCCATCGCCGGCAACATGTAAATCAGCATCAGGGTAAACTGACATGGAACTATTCTTCCTTTTGATGCTGCTTGTCGTCATGGCAACGGCGCTGGGATCCGGTTATCCGGTTGCATTCGCCTTGCCGGGGGCAGCGATCCTGACCATCGGTGCGGCTGCACTGACGGGGCAGATGTTCGCGGGGGACACATCCGCCTATTTTTCAAATTCGGGACCGTCACAATGGCTGTCGGCCGGTGTCACCAACCTGCGCGGGGTTTATTGGGAACCCGAACGCGATACGCTGATCGCCATTCCGCTGTTCATTTTCATGGGCATCATGTTGCAACGGTCCAAGATCGCAGAGGATCTGCTGGTCACCATGGCGCAGTTGTTCGGCCCTGTGCCGGGTGGTCTGGGGATTTCCGTTGTTGTCGTGGGTGCTCTGCTGGCGGCCACCACGGGGATCGTCGGGGCGACGGTCGTGGCGATGGGTATGATTTCGCTGCCCGCCATGATGCGGCGAGGTTACAGCAATTCGTTGTCCACCGGCGTGATTGCAGCATCGGGCACGCTGGGGCAGATCATCCCGCCGTCCATCGTGCTGATCATTCTGGCCGACCAGTTGGCAAGCGCCGTGGATCAGGCGGGGCAGGCGCGTCAGGCGCTTTACCGGTCATCCACCGGAGAGCTTTCGATGCCGACGGAATTTGCGGTCAGTTCGACATCTGCCGGGGATATGTTTCTGGGCGCGATGATTCCCGGTGCCCTGCTGGTTATTCTGTATATCCTCTATATTCTGGTGGTCGCGATCGTGCGGCCAAAAATGGCACCCGCCGTGCCGTACGAAGGCAAATACGACGCTGCGTTCTTGCGTAATGTGCTGCTGGCGATGATCCCGCCACTGGCGCTGATCCTGATGGTGCTGGGGTCGATCATCGCGGGTGTCGCTACGGTGAACCAAGCCGGTGCCATCGGGGCCGTCGGTGCCATGATCATGGCTGGATACCGTCTGCATCCCGATGACCGGGGGCATAAATTCACCCCCGCGATCATTGCGATCATCGGTCTGGCTGTCGTGGCCGTTGCCATCGCCAACTACAACACCAACGTGCTGAACATGCAGACCGCATCCGACCGGATGGGCGTGACGATTGCGGCCGTTGGTGTGGCGTTGATCACGTTGTCGATCATCTGGTCGGGTGTGCGTGCTTTCGTCAACGAAGACGCGCTGCGCGGTGTGATGGTGGAAACGGCCAAGACGACATCGCTGGTTTTCATCATTCTGCTGGGGGCTGCGATGTTGACCGCCGCCTTCCGTGCCTTTGGCGGTGAAGAGCTGGTCAAGCATTTTCTTGAAGGATTGCCGGGCGGGTTCTGGACGAAATTCATCATCGTGATGGCCGTCATTTTCGTGTTGGGCTTCTTTCTGGACTTCATCGAAATCGCCGTTGTCGTGGTGCCGATCGTGGCGCCGATCCTTCTGGCCGATCCGTCTGCAAACGTCACGGCGGTCTGGTTGGGTGTGATGATCGGTCTGAACATCCAGACATCGTTCCTGACGCCACCCTTTGGTTTCGCGCTGTTCTACCTGCGCGGCGTGGCACCGGCGGCGGTCAAGACGATCCAGATTTACAAGGGGGTTGTGGCGTTTATCGGGCTGCAGCTTGCCGCACTGGTCATCGTCGCCTTTAACCCGCCGCTGGTGAACTATCTGCCGGCGCGCACGTCGCTGGTATCGGATTCCGCGCCGCCGCCGGTCAACCCGGCGCTACAATATTGTATCGAAGAATATGTTGCCGACGTATTCGCTGCCAACTCTGCAACCATCGACTCTGCGATCCAGCAGGCGGGGACGCTGGATGTGTCTTATCTGCCAGAAGATCTGGCCGACGACTGGACCGACGGTCTGGAACGCGCAGCAGACGCGATGCCGCTGATGCAGCGGATCGTGGATGCAACGGCGGCACAAGCTGCGGGCGCGGGCGATTATCGGCCCGTCCACACCGTGGTGCGCGCCTTGCAACGGGACGCGGCCATGCTGGACGTGGAAATAGAGGATCTGCGCCTGCGTGCGTCTCGGGGGTTTGGCGATAGTGACGCACAGACCGCCCGTGCAGACCTGTTGGCGGCAGAGCGTGACGCGCTGCTGGCACAGGTGCCCGACGGTTGGGAAGAGGTTCAGGACACCTACAACGTCCTGAACCGCGAAAACCAGACCGCGCGCAATCTGTATCGGCGCACCGTTGATCAGGCTTATGAACCCGTGCCGGAACTGCGCGCTATTATTGCCGATGTCGATGCGCTGGCCGCACTGCGACTGCAGATCGAAGCCTTGGCCGCCGATGCGCCCGGCATGGACAGCGATACCGCCGACACCCGGTTCCGAGAGGTTGAACAAGCCTTGGGTGACGTGGCGGGTGCGCGCGATATCCGTGGCCTGTTGTCCGATGCCCGCGGTGAAATTACAGGCCGTTCACCAGACCCCGAACAAGCGATAGAGGACGTCGCAGCCGCAGTCGCGTTGTTCGAGCAAGAGGTGCAATGGCGCACCCGTGCGCAGTCCGAATTGCTGCCGGGCGTCATCGCCTATGACGAAGCGATCCGCGACACGATCGGACTGCGAAAGCAGCCCCGCCTGCCGCGTGCGCAGGCATTGGCCGTCGCGGCCTGTTCAGCACGTCACCGTGACATATCGCTGAACTTCTAAGTCACGAAAAAAGCCGCGCGGGATAACCTGCGCGGCTTTGCCTTGTCCCGTCGGTGCCGCTACAGAATGTTGACCAGCACGACCATGATGATCGAATAAAGCGCGATCCCGCCGCCGATCAGGTAGAACGGAAAATTACGCGTGACGTTTGCTGTCGCCATGTTGCGGGCCTGATAAATCAGTTCCGGCCAACTGTAGGACACGAAATCGCCTTGGGTGAATACAGCCTTTATCCGACCGTCTTCGTCCACGACGGGAAGGCGGCGGAAACGTTCGTTTGACATGACCCGCAACCAGTCCGTCATATCATCGGTTTCGCGGGCCAGTCGCGGATCAGTGGTCATGATGTCGGACAATTTGGTCGTTTTGGCATCCAGACCCTTGCCGACCAGCTTGTTCATCACGTCACGTTCGGTCACCACGCCGATGACCTTTTCGTCTGCGTCCACGATGATGACCGACCCGTAATTCTTTTCCGACATTGCCCCGACCGCATCAAACACAGTCGTCTCGGGGCTGCGGGTCAATGGCTTTTGCTTGGACTTGTATTCTGGCCGGTCCATCAACCGGCTTCCGGGGCGTTGCGCTTGGGCGGCCATGCGAAATCCTTTCAAGAATCTGTATGCACTTTAACCTAAGGCAGGTTGCCCATGCGGCAAGCTTGTATTTTTGCACCGATTTTACGCGTTTGCATTGTGCAGTAATGCAGCTTTCGGGCGATGCTGCCACGCGATAGTGTCCCGAAAAATACCAAAGGATTTGTATCCATGCCCGCCATTGTTTCCGTCAAGAAATTACGAAAGGCCTATGATACGGGCTTTGTCGCGCTCAAAGGAATCGACCTGGATATCGAAGAAGGTGAGATCCTTGCGCTTTTGGGGCCGAATGGCGCGGGCAAAACGACGCTGATTTCCACCATTTGCGGCATTACCGTGCCGACATCGGGCAGTGTCACGGTCGGTGGACACGACACGATCCGCGACTACCGCGCCGCGCGCAGCCTGATCGGTCTTGTGCCGCAGGAAATCAATCTTGAACCATTCGAGAAAGTCGAAAACTCTGTCGCGTTTTCGCGGGGATTGTTTGGTAAGCCGAAAGACCCCGCCAAAGTGGCGGAGATCCTGAAGCTGCTCAGCCTAGATGACAAGGCCGGATCAAAGATCAAGGAATTGTCCGGCGGGATGAAACGCCGGGTCCTGATCGCCAAGGCGCTGGCCCACGAACCGCGCGTATTGTTTCTGGATGAACCAACGGCAGGCGTGGATGTGGAATTGCGCAAGGACATGTGGAACGTCGTGGCCGACCTGAAATCGCACGGTGTGACGATCATCCTGACGACCCATTACATTGAAGAGGCAGAAGCCATCGCTGATCGCGTCGGGATTATCAGCAAGGGTGAAATCCTGCGGGTACAGGACAAGACTGAAATGATGAACCAGATGGGCCGCAAGGAATTGCGCGTCGATCTGACGCAACCTGTCGACGCGATTCCCGATGCACTGTCGGATTACAAGCTTGCGCTGTCGCCCGATGGCCGCGCCGTGACCTATACCTATGACACGCGCGCGGACCGCACCGGTATTCGCCGGATGCTGAATGATCTGGATGCCGCCGGGTTGCAGATGGCCGATCTTGCCACCCAGCAATCCAGTCTTGAAGAAATCTTTACCTCGCTCGTAAAGGAGCAGCAGACATGAACTGGACCGCGATCCGCGCCATCTATGCCTTCGAAATGGCACGATTTTTCCGCACAATCACGCAATCGCTGGTCAGCCCGGTCCTGTCGACATCGCTTTATTTCGTGGTTTTTGGCACTGCCATCGGCAGCCGGATCGAAAGCGTCGAAGGTGTCAGCTACGGCGCATTCATCGTGCCGGGCCTAATCATGTTGTCGGTGATGACGCAGGCGACCAGCAACGCAAGTTTCGGGATTTATTTTCCGAAATTCATCGGCACGATCTATGAACTGTTGTCGGCACCGGTGAATTTTTTGGAAATTACGCTGGGTTACGTGGGGGCTGCGGCCACGAAAGCATTGTTTATCGGTGTCATCATTTTTGTGACCGCGTTTTTCTTTGTAGATATACAGGTGCAGCACCCTGTCGCGATGGTGGCTTTTTTGCTGATGACCTGCGTCAGTTTTGCGCTTTTGGGATTTATCATCGGTATTTGGGCGGGAAATTTTGAACAGTTGCAGCTAATTCCGCTGCTGATCATCACGCCCTTGGTGTTTCTGGGTGGGTCGTTCTATTCGGTCACGATGTTGCCGCCCGTGTGGCAGACGATCACGATGTTCAATCCGGTCGTTTACCTGATTTCCGGGTTTCGCTGGGCGTTCTTTGGCACTGCGGACGTGCCTGTTGCACTTAGCCTTGCTGCGATTGCGTTTTTCATGGTGGCCTGCATGACGGCGATCTGGTGGATCTTCCGCACGGGCTGGCGCATTCGGCAGTAAGGCTTGTCGTCAGGGTGCAGGTTACATAAGTCGGGGGGATGAAAAATATCCTTCCCTTCCTGACCTCTGACCCCTTGGTCAACGTCGTCCGCCTGCAAGGCACCATTACAACCACCGGGCGGGGGCTGGACGATCCAGGTCTGGCGTCGGTGCTGCAGCGGGCGTTCACGCGCGGCAAGCCAAAGGCTGTCGCCCTGCAGATCAATTGCCCCGGTGGCAGCCCGGTGCAATCTTCGCTGATTGCAGCCCGTATCCGGCGGCTGAGTCAGGAAAAGAACATTCCGGTCTATGCCTTTGTCGAAGACGTGGCCGCATCTGGCGGCTATTGGCTGGCCTGTGCTGCAGATGAAATCTATGCCGATCAGGGCAGTATCGTGGGGTCCATCGGCGTTATTTCCGCGGGGTTTGGTCTGCACGACTTGATCGACCGCTATGGTGTCGAACGCCGTGTCCATACTGCGGGAACATCGAAATCCATGCTGGACCCGTTCCGTCCCGAAAAAGACGAAGACGTGACCCGCCTCAAGGGTTGGCTAGACGATCTGCACGCCATCTTTATCAGCTACGTCAAATCCCGTCGTGAAGCGCATCTTGAAGATGATCCTGCAATTTATACCGGAGAGGTATGGATTGGCCAAAAGGCGGTGGACAAAGGGCTGGTTGACGGGCTTGGCCACCTGATTCCGGTAATGAAGGGTCAGTTCGGGGAAAAGACCCGCTTTCGCAGATTCGGCCCCAAGAAGTCGCTGTTCCAGCGTCTTGGCACCCGCATCGTCGGCGAAGCGATCGGCAGCGTCGAAGACCGTGCCGCCTTTGCCCGGTTCGGCCTGTAATGATCATCAAATCCGTCGTTCTTTTCCTTGTCGGGATGGTTGTGCTTGGCATTTTTGGCAAGCTGCGCTTTCCCGGACAGCAAAAACTGGCGGATGCCAAATGCAAAAGCTGTGGCCGCTACCGGATAGGCAAAGGCCGGTGCCCCTGTGAGAAAGGTCGCCCCTGATGGAATGGATTCTTGTCGCTATTGGTCTGGCGATCCTGCTGTTTGCAGGTGATGCACTGGTCAAGGGCGCCGTAAACCTGTCGCTTCGGCTGGGCGTGCCCGCGTTGATCGTGTCGCTGACCATCGTGGCCTTTGGCACATCCGCGCCAGAGCTGTTGATTTCCGTCCAGTCGGTACTGGACGGGGTGCCCGGTTTGGCGCTGGGCAACGTGGTCGGATCGAACACGGCGAATATCCTTTTGGTGCTGGGCATCCCTGCGTTGCTTGCAACGATGCACACGTCCGAACACGACACGCGATCCAGCTTTGTGCAGATGTTGACCGCGACGGCCCTGTTCATCGGATTGTGTTTCTTCGGTGTTCTGACGTGGATCAGCGGCCTGATCCTGTTGACCGGCTTGGCGCTGATGTTGGGCTGGTCGTTTCAACAGGCCCGCAAGGCCCGCAACGCGGAACCCGCGGTCGAAGATCTGGAAGGGGCCGACCCCAGCATGAGCAAGCTGTGGATCGGCATCTGGATTGTGATCGGTCTGATCGGACTTCCAGTGGGTGCCGAACTGCTGATCCGTGGGGCCACGACCATCGCACAAACCTTTGGTCTGTCTGAAAGCGTGATCGGACTGACGCTGGTGGCGGTTGGCACATCCTTGCCGGAATTGGCGACGACGGTTGTCGCTGCGATCCGGCGTCAGGCTGACGTGGCATTGGGCAACGTGATCGGGTCGAACATGTTCAACCTGCTTGCGATCATGGGCATTGCGACCCTGTTCGGGCCGATACCGGTCGATGAACAATTCCTGCGCGTCGACCTGTGGGTGATGGCGGGTGCATCGCTGTTGCTGGTGCCGTTCGTGTTGCTAAAAATGAACATCACCCGGCTGTGGGGCGTCTTTTTGACCCTGGCTTACGGTGTCTATGTCTGGTCGCTGCTTTGATGCGTGCATTGGTAACCGGGGGTGCGGCCCGGCTTGGTCGTGCGATGGTGCTGGAATTGGCGGCGCGCGGCTATGACGTGGCGATTCACTACAATTCATCTGCCGACGCGGCGATGGATGTCGCGGATGCCGTGCGCGCAGCAGGGCGTCGTGCGGTCTGTATTCAGGCCGACCTGTTGGACGAAACCCAAACCGCTGGCCTGATCCCTGCGGCCGCGGACGGACTGGGTGGGTCGTTGGGCGTGCTGGTCAACAATGCATCAGTCTTTGAACCGGATGATCTGGCGTCCGCAACGCAAGAAAGCTGGGATCGCCATTTTGGCAGCAATTTGCGCGCTCCGTTCGTTTTGACGCAGCACTTTGCGGCGCAAGTACTGGAACCGATCCTTGATGCGGCGAATGAGCCGTTGGCGCAGGGGCTGATCGTCAACATGATTGACCAGCGCGTGATGAAACTGACGCCGCAGTTCATGACCTATACGCTGGCAAAAGCGGCACTTTGGACCCTGACGCAGACATCGGCGCAGGCGCTCGCGTCGCGCGTCCGTGTCAATGCAATTGCCCCCGGCCCGACATTGCAGGGCGCGCGACAGGCGACCGACGATTTTGCCAAACAGCGTGCCGCAACGGTATTGGGGCGGGGGGCTGCGCCTGACGATATCGTCGCGGCGCTGGCCTATCTGCTGCAGGCCCGGTCTGTGACGGGGCAGCTGATGACGGTGGATGGTGGTCAGCATCTGGGTTGGCAGACACCCGATACGGAAGTGTCAGAATAGTCGTGCAGTCAAGTTGTGCACTTTCCGCATAAAGTGGATGAATGGCCCGTCAAGAAGCCTTTGCCAACAAGGGTTTACAAAGCTGTAATATATTTTTGTATATTTTACAGTGACTTGTGGGATTGCCTGATTTATGGGCACTCTGGCGAAGGCAGCGGAAAAGATTACGTTTTTCGGCCCCCACGCAAGTTTGCCCACGAGGTTATCCACAGAAACGGTGGATACCTTTCAACTTGCGGTATGGGCGCTATCGTTGCACCGGACCGCAAGAATCGCCACGGACCAGAACGCCAGAAAACGGATCTCTGATGACCGACCCCAAGACTGCACAAACCCAGACCGGATATGCCGTCATCGCGTCCTATCTGCGCACGCTTGACGGATCGCCGGGCGTTTACCGGATGCTGGATGAAGAAAGCCGCGTTTTGTATGTGGGTAAGGCCCGTAACCTCAAGGCGCGGGTCAGCAACTATAGCAGGCCGTCGCCGCAACATTCACGGCGCATTGCGCGGATGATTCAGGAAACCGCATCGATGATGTTTCTGACCACGCGGACGGAAACCGAAGCGCTGCTGCTGGAACAGAACCTGATCAAGCAGTTGAAACCGCGCTACAACGTGCTGCTGCGCGACGACAAATCCTTTCCCAACATCCTTGTGACCACGGGCCATGCCTATCCGCAGATCAAAAAGCATCGCGGTGCCAAAAAGGAACAAGGCGACTACTATGGACCGTTTGCCGGGGCAGGCGCGGTCAACCGGACTCTGAACCAGTTGCAGCGGGTGTTTTTGCTGCGGAACTGTTCCGATCAGGATTTCGAAACCCGCACGCGTCCTTGTCTGCAGTACCAGATCAAGCGGTGCAGCGCGCCCTGTGTCGGTCATGTCAGCGCCGATGATTACGCCCGTTCCGTGAAGGACGCGCAATCGTTCCTGCAAGGGCGGACAAAGGGCATTCAGGAAAAATTGGCGGCCGATATGAATGCGGCGAGTGCTGAGATGGAATTCGAACGCGCCGCTGCCCTGCGTGACCGGATCAAGGCACTGACACAAGTGCAATCGACCCAAGGGATCAACCCGCAGACAGTCGAAGAGGCCGATATCATGGGGCTGCACATCGATGGCGGGCAGGCCTGTGTGCAGGTGTTTTTCATCCGGGCGGGGCAGAACTGGGGCAATCACGACTATTACCCCCGGATCAGCGGTGACGAAGACCCGTCCGAGGTGATGGAAGCATTCGTCGGCCAGCTTTATTCCGACCGCGAAGCCCCCCGGATGCTGATCCTAAGCCACGGATTGGACAACGACGACCTGATGGCGCAGGCGCTGAGCGAAAAGCTGGGGCGCAAGGTCGACATCGTTGTCCCGCAACGGGGTGAAAAGGCGGAATTGGTGCAGGGCGCACTGCGCAATGCCCGTGAAAGCCTTGCCCGCAAGCAAAGCGAAACCGCGACGCAGGCGAAACTGCTGCGTGGTGTGGCCGATGCATTTGACCTGCCCGCGCCGCCGCGCCGGATTGAGGTTTATGACAACAGCCATATACAGGGGGCCCATGCGGTCGGTGCCATGGTCGTGGTCGGTCCCGATGGTTATGAAAAAAACCAGTATCGTAAATTCAACATCCGGGGCGACAGCCTGACACCCGGCGACGATTTCGGCATGATGAAAGAGGTGCTGACCCGCCGCTTTCAGCGGCTGCTGAAAGAAGACCCAGACCGGTCATCGGGTGTTTGGCCGGATCTGTTGCTGATCGACGGTGGGGCAGGGCAGGTCAGTGCCGTGCGCGAAATCATGACCGAATTGGGGGTCGGTGACGTGCCGATGGTCGGCGTCGCCAAGGGGATCGACCGCGACGCGGGCAAGGAAGAATTCCACCGCACCGGAAAATCCGTCATGGCATTGCGGCATAACGATCCGGTGCTGTATTTCATTCAGCGGATACGCGACGAGGTGCACCGTTTCGCCATCGGCACGCACCGCGCGAAACGGTCAAAGGCCATCGGCGCCACGCCGCTTGACGATGTTCCGGGCGTCGGGTCCGGGCGCAAACGCGCGCTCTTGGCCCATTTTGGATCGGCCAAGGCGGTCAGTCGCGCGAATGTGTCCGATCTGCAAGCGGTCGACGGGATCAGTCAGAACATGGCGCAGAAGATCTATGATTACTTTCACGAAAACGGTTGATGGCGGGCAACGGCGATGCGGCGTCCGCATGATCTGGCCTAAACAGACCATGGCGGGTATGACAGAGACATGAAACTGAACCTGCCCAACTTTTTGACGATCCTGCGCCTGCTGGCGGCCCCGGCGGTCGCCGTGATGTTCCTTTATTTCGCCCGACCATGGGCCGACTGGTTCGCGCTGCTGTTGTTCAGCGGCGCGGCGCTGACCGATTTTCTGGACGGTTATCTGGCCCGCGCGTGGAAACAGGAAACAAAGCTGGGCGCGATGCTGGACCCGATTGCCGACAAGGCGATGGTCGTGATCGCACTGCTGGTCATCACGGGCTTTTCAGGCATGAACCCGTGGATATTGCTGCCCGCCACGCTGATCATTTTCCGCGAGGTTTTTGTATCTGGCCTGCGCGAATTTCTGGGGGATACCGCAGGCACGCTCAAGGTGACGCAACTGGCGAAATGGAAAACCACGGCACAGATGGTTGCCATCGCGCTGTTGTTCGCCACGGGGGCGTTTGAACATTATCTTGGCATGCAAACCTTTGGCATGGACCCTGAATTGCGCGATGCGGTGCTGTCGGGGCAGATCCCGGATGAGCTGGGCTTGATCTGGAAATATTGGGGCATGATGTTGTCTTGGTACGCTGGAATCACTGGGTTGTGGCTTGCCGCGGCCCTGACGCTGCTGACCGGCTGGGATTATTTCCGCAAGGCCTTACCCTATCTAAAGGATGCCTGAGATGGATGTATTGTATTTCGCATGGGTCCGCGAACGGATTGGCCTACCGCGCGAAACAGTGAACACAGATGCTGCAACCGTGGCCGATCTGGTGGCTGAACTGTCGGCGCGCGAAGACCGCTATGCGATGGCTTTTGCCGATACGGCGGCGCTGCGCGTTGCACTGGATCAGGAATTGACCGATTTCGACGCGCCCTTGGCCGGGGTCAGAGAAGTGGCGTTTTTCCCCCCGATGACGGGCGGCTGATGTCCGTCCGGGTGCAAGACGCTGCTTTTGATGCGGGGCAGGAACTGAACCGTTTTACAAAAGGTGCCGCTGGGGCAGGGGCGATTGTCAGCTTTACCGGCATAGTGCGCGACTTGGACGGCGGATTGCGTCACATGCTGATCGAACACTACCCCGGCATGACCGAAAAGGCGATTGGCACGCTGGTTCAGCAGGCGCGCGACCGATGGGCATTGACCGATGCGCTGGTGATCCACCGTTATGGTCAACTGGCGCCGGGCGCACAGATCATGATGGTGGCGACCGCCTCTGCCCACCGGGCCGATGCGTTTGCGGCGGCGGATTTTCTGATGGATTATCTGAAATCCCGCGCGCCGTTCTGGAAAAAAGAAATCACCGCCGACGGGGCCGACTGGGTCGCGGCCAAGGACACGGACGAAACCGCGCTTACCCGTTGGTAAGCCCGGTGTGGCAGTGACAATCGACGATGTGGTCGTTGACCAGACCGCAGGCCTGCATGAACGCATACACGATCGTCGGACCGCAGAATGTGAAACCCGCCTTTTTCAGATCCTTTGACACCTGCACTGACAGGGGCGTTTGCGCGGGAACGTCCGCCATCGTCGCGCGGTGCGGCTGAAGCGGGACACCGTCGACGTAGCGCCACAAAAACATGTCAAATCCCTGCGCGGCTTCGATGGCCTGATAGGCGCGGGCATTCTTGATCGTTGCTTCGATCTTGCCCCGGTGACGCACGATTCCCGCATCCATCAGCAGGCGGTCGACATCGTCCGCGCCCCATGTGGCGATGATGTCGGGGTCAAACCCGGCAAACGCGCTGCGAAAGTTGTCGCGCTTTTTCAGGATCGTAATCCAAGACAGACCTGCCTGAAATCCGTCCAGAACCAGCTTTTCAAACAGCGCGCGGCTGTCGCGTTCCGGCACGCCCCATTCGGTGTCGTGATAGGTCTGATACAGCGGGTCGTCACCCGCCCAGGCGCAGCGTGTCAGGGTCATGGTGTTCCGATCAGCGATGACATTAAGCAGATGTTAGCGGACCGCGCGCCATGATGGCACCACCTTATCCGGGACGTTGCGATGCTACCCAAAACCAATGCCGAAGGCAACGCGCTCGAATTCTCAGACCCGCTTTTGGCGGCCTTTGCCAGCCGCGATGCGGATATCGAATCCCTTGTCGCCGCCGCACTGGATGCAGGGCGCGCGCAGTTGGCATTTCAGCCGATTGTATCCGCCGACGCCAGCCGCAGGATCTGCTTTTACGAGGGGTTGATCCGGTTGCTGGACGATTTCGGTCGGGTGCTGCCAGCCGCCAGTTTTATGCCGCAGGTGTCCAACACTGATATCGGGCGGCGGATCGATACGCTCGCGCTGAAACTTGCGCTGAACCTGTTGGCTGAAAATGCACATATCCGTCTGTCGATCAATGTGTCGGCGCGGTCGCTTGCGGATTGGCGATGGCGTAGCACGATGTCGGACGCGTTGGCGCAACGTGACAATCTGGGTGATCGGCTGATCCTTGAAATCAGCGAACAATCGGCGATGAACCTGCACGAAGTCGTGAAACGTTTCATGCTGGAAATGCAGCCGCGGGGCGTTTGCTTTGCGCTGGATGGCTTTGGTGGGGGCCTTACTTCTTTCCTGCACCTGCGGGATTTCTATTTCGATCTGGCGAAAATTCACAAGACGTTTACCCAAGACCTGTCGGGCAGACCAGACAATCAGGTCCTGGTCGAAGCGTTGACCACCGTAGCCCGACAGTTCGAAATGTTCGTTGTCGCAGAAGGCGTTGAAAGCGATCAGGATGCGGTGATCCTGTCGCGGATCGGTGTCGATTGTCTGCAAGGCTATCACACGGGACGGCCTAGCTTTCGCTTGCGGTGATGGCTTGCAGTTGCCTCTGCCGCGCTGGGATCATACGCTTTGCCTAAGGGCGGAGTTGTGCCGTCATGGTTTCAAAGAGGTATGAAATGACCAATGTTGTAATCGCGTCGGCCGGCCGCACCGCCGTCGGCAGTTTTAATGGGGCATTTGCCGCAGTTCCGGCCCATGATCTGGGTGCCGCCATGCTGGAAGGGATCGTCGCCCGCGCGGGGATCGACAAATCCGAAGTGTCCGAAACAATTCTGGGGCAGGTGCTGACCGCCGCACAGGGCCAGAACCCGGCCCGGCAGGCCCATATCAACGCAGGCCTGCCCATCGAAGCATCCGCTTGGGGACTGAATCAGGTTTGCGGTTCGGGCCTGCGTGCCGTGATGCTGGGCGCGCAGCATATCCAGCTGGGTGACGCGCAGATCGTGGCGGCAGGGGGGCAGGAAAACATGTCGCTGTCCCCGCACGCCGCGCATCTGCGGGCCGGACATAAGATGGGTGATGTGAAATATATCGACACGATGATCCGCGACGGTCTGTGGGATGCCTTTAACGGGTATCACATGGGGCAAACCGCTGAAAACGTGGCGGAAAAATTTCAGATCAGCCGCGACACACAGGATGAATTCGCCGCCGCGAGCCAGAACAAGGCAGAAGCCGCGCAAGCGGCGGGACGCTTCACCGACGAAATTCTGCCCTACACCGTAAAAACCCGCAAAGGCGAAACAATCGTCGATGCCGATGAATACATTCGCCACGGTGCAACTGTCGAAAGCATGCAGAAACTGCGCCCCGCCTTTACCAAGGACGGCACGGTGACAGCAGGTAACGCATCGGGTCTGAACGATGGCGCGGCAGGCGTGATCCTGATGTCGGCGGACGATGCCGAAAAGCGCGGGATCACCCCGCTGGCACGGATCGTATCCTATGCCACAGCCGGTTTGGACCCCACGATCATGGGTGTCGGCCCGATCCACGCCAGCCGCAAGGCGCTGGACAAGGCGGGTTGGAAACCGACCGACCTTGATCTGGTCGAAGCGAACGAAGCGTTCGCCGCGCAGGCTTGCGCCGTCAACAAGGAAATGGGCTGGGACCCCGACGTCGTGAACGTGAACGGCGGTGCCATCGCCATCGGCCATCCGATCGGTGCATCCGGTGCCCGGATTCTGAATACGTTGCTGTTCGAAATGCAGCGCCGCAACGCGAAAAAGGGTCTGGCAACGCTGTGTATCGGTGGCGGTATGGGCGTTGCCATGTGCATCGAACGCGTCTGAACACTTTTGCCGGGGCGATATTCTGCCCCGGCGTACCGCCGTTTTGCGATGCTGTTTGCATCCGGTCGTGACAGGCACGCCTGTGTGGGGGCGGTGATGGCCCGACAACCGATAAGAATTTCATTGAATCACGGGTGACGACATATCCACGCGGCAAAGAGGATGGACGCAAGACGCCAAGCCATTACCATAGGTCTGGTTAAATACGACTACCGGGAGGAAAATCACATGAGCAGAGTAGCACTTGTTACTGGCGGCACACGCGGCATCGGCGGGGCCATCAGCCACGCACTAAAGGCCGAAGGCTACACGGTCGTTGCGACCTATGCGGGCAATGACGAAAAGGCAAAAGCCTTTACCGACGAAACCGGGATCAAGACCTATAAATGGGACGTCGGCAGCTATGATGCTTGCGCCGCCGGGCTGAAACAGGTCGAGGAAGATGTCGGGCCAATCGAAGTGCTGGTCAACAACGCGGGCATCACCCGCGATGCCCCGTTTCACAAAATGACGCCCGCGCAATGGTCCGAAGTGATCGACACCAACCTGTCGGGCGTTTTCAACATGACGCATCCGATCTGGCCGGGCATGCGTGAACGCAAATTCGGGCGCATCATCACCATTTCGTCCATCAATGGGCAAAAGGGTCAGTTTGCGCAGGCCAATTATGCCGCCGCCAAGGCAGGCGATATCGGTTTTACCAAGGCGTTGGCACAAGAAGGCGCGCGCGCGGGCATCACTGTGAACGTGATCGCGCCCGGCTATATCAACACCGACATGATGAGCACGATCCCCGAAAAGGTCATGGACAGCATCGTCGGCGCGATCCCTGTGGGCCGTCTGGGCGAACCGGCAGAAATTGCCCGCGCGGTCGTGTTCCTTGCCTCGGACGAAGCGGGGTTCATTACCGGATCGACGATCACTGCGAACGGTGGTCAGTATCTGACCTGACCCTTTCGCGTAAAGCAGCGACATGAAACAAGGGCCGGGATCGCCTCCCGGCCCTTTTGCGTGACATCATGACCCGACGCACTGCGACCCTCATCGGATTTTCTGCCGTCCTGCTATGGGCGTTGCTGGCGTTGTTCACTGTAGCCACCGATCCGGTGCCACCGTTCCAACTGACAGCGCTGACCTTTGCCGTGGGGGCCGGGGTCGGGCTGGTCTGGGGGGTGATGACCGGCACCTTGGACCAGCTCCGGCACGTGCCGGTCAGCATCTACCTGTTGGGGACATTCGGTTTATTCGGGTATCATGCGTTGTACTTTTCCGCGCTCCGGCTCGCCCCGCCGGCAGAGGCGGGGTTGATTGCCTATCTTTGGCCGTTGCTTATCGTGCTGTTTTCAGGGCTTTTGCCCGGCGAACGTCTGCGCCGTGGTCATGTAGCCGGCGCACTGCTGGGGTTTTCCGGGGCCGCGCTGATCATCGGTGCCGGACGCGGTGAACCGGGCACGGGTGCATTCGTGGGCTATGCGCTGGCCTTGTTGTGCGCGCTGTTCTGGTCGGGTTATTCTGTAACCTCGCGCCGTTTCGGGACTGTGCCGACGGTCAGTGTCACGGTATTTTGTGCGGCGACTGCGGTGCTGTCATTGGGTGTCCACATGGCTGCCGAAGACTGGGTAACACCCACCGCAACGGCCTGGGTCGCCATCGCGGGGCTGGGCCTTGGTCCCGTCGGGCTGGCGTTTTTTGTCTGGGATGTCGGTATGAAACGCGGTGATATCCAGCTTTTGGGGGCGGCGTCCTATGCCGCACCGCTGTTGTCGACCTTGGTTTTGGTCGCTGCCGGAATGTCGCCCGCGACATGGACGTTAGCCACGGCGACAGCGCTGATCGCGATTGGCGCGGCACTGGCGGCACGGGCCAGCGCCGCGAAAGGTTAGACTGAAAGCCGGGTGATTTCTTCTTTCAGCATCAGCTTTTCTTTCTTGAGGCGGGCAATTTCCATGTCATCGGACCCCGCCCGTTTTTGCATCTGTTCGACGCTGTCTGAAAGTGTCTGGTGCTTTTTCTTCAACTCCGTGATGTGGGAATTCAAGCTCATGGTCCGCTCCTTCAGTTGATGTAGAACAAGGGTATTCCAGCACAATGTCATCGTTTTGTCATCTGTTACCTGCTGCCCGTTGCGTAGAGGCATCTTGCGGCGCAATTCTTGCCAAATTCCTAACCGCAAATCGGCAATTGTCTGCCGTCCCGCAGGATTGACTGGATCAGCGGGGTGTAATCCGGTGCATCGGACATATGTACCGGATCTGCGTGCATCGGCAGCGTCGGTGCCAGAAAAAGCGGCGTGCGCCCGCCATGTTGGGCCTGCACAATGACCAGTCCGGGCGCGCGTCCTGCACGTGCGGCAAGCGGCAGGACACGAATCGTTCCCAACCTTCCGTGGATCGTGGCAAGGACCGTGTCCAATTGCGCTGTCGGCGCAATCAGTGACATCCAGCCCTTTGGCTTGATCCGTTTGATTGCGACGTCCAGCCAGTCGCGCAGCCCGACGGGCCCACCCCGGCCCAGATCCCGCGCGTCATCATCTGCAGGCGCACCTGCCCTGCGGTCAAAATAGGGTGGGTTCGTGATGACATGATCGAACGTCTGCTGCCGTACGGCGTCTGGTAGCAGCATCAGATCGGCGCAATGAATCTTGGCCTGCGCGCCCGCATTGGCTGCATTGCTGGCGGCAAGGTCGGCATAATCGCGCAGCACCTCGACCCCGGTCAGGGTCAGACCCGGCACACGGGCGTGCAGACACAGCATTGCGGTGCCCACACCGCAACCCAGATCCAGCACGGTCTGTCCGGGTGTCGCGGGCACTGTCGCGGCCAGCAGGACAGGATCGACCCCGGCGCGATAGCCGCGCACGGGCTGCTGTAATGTCAGACGGCCGCCGAGAAACGCATCATGGGTGACGGCACCTGCGGTGTCCGTCATGCAGAGGTGTCGATTTCCGCGTCCTTCATCACGGCGCGCGCCATGAACAGATCGCGGTCCGTCACCATGACGCGTTGCGGCAGAATGCCCAAGCTGCCGTCAAGGACGCTCATGTTTACGTCGAAAGTGAAACAGGGTATCCCCTCACCGTCCAGAAGGGCAGTGGCGAGTGCGATGACCGTGGGGTCGTTTGTGCGCAACAGTTCTTTCATCCTGCTATCTTAACCGCATCCACGCCACCCACAACACGGGACCTGACACATGAGCCTCGATCACGCTGCAACCAAGCCCCATGAACGTCTGGCGCAGGCTTTGTCGTCCGACCTGGCGGCGGTCAACGACATGATCGCGGCACGGATGGCATCTGAAAACGCGCCTCGCATCCCCGAAGTGACGGCCCATCTGATCGGTGCGGGCGGTAAACGGCTGCGCCCCATGCTGACGCTGGCGGCTGCAAACCTGTGTGGTTACGGCGGACCGTACCATGTGCATTTGGCGACGACGGTGGAATTCATCCATACGGCGACCCTGTTGCATGACGATGTCGTCGACGAAAGCGACAAGCGCAGGGGTAAACCCACGGCCAATCTGCTGTGGGACAATTCCAGTTCCGTGCTGGTAGGCGATTACCTGTTCGCGCGCAGTTTCCAGCTTATGACTGAAACCGGGAACATGGACGTGCTGCGCATTCTGTCGAATGCGGCCGCGACCATCGCCGAAGGCGAAGTGCTGCAACTGACCGCCGCCCGCAACATCGCCACGACAGAAGACACGTATCTGAAGGTCGTGCGCGGCAAGACGGCGGCGCTGTTTTCCGCCGCGACAGAGGTGGGGGGCGTTATCGCGTCGGCACCCGACAATCACGTCAAGGCGCTGTTCGATTACGGCGATGCGCTGGGCATTGCGTTCCAGATCGTTGACGACCTGCTGGACTGGCAGGGCGGGGCGGGCATCGGCAAAAATGTCGGTGATGATTTCCGCGAGGGCAAGCTGACCATGCCGGTCATTCGGGCCATCGCGGCGGGTGATACCAACGACCGGGTGTTCTGGACCCGGACGCTGGAAAAGCGTGTGCAAGAAGACGGCGATCTGGCGCAGGCACAGGATTTGCTGGCGCGTCACGGCACGCTGGACAGCACGCGTGAAACGGCATTGCACTGGGCCGCGCAAAGCCGCGATGCGCTGTCACCGCTGCCGGACCACCCGATCAAGGACATGCTGTCCGATCTGGCCGATTACGTCGTGGCGCGACTGGTCTGAAGCACCCCACCGGGGGCCACCCACCAACGCGGATGTTTCAACTGCATGGATTTCGCCGCAGTCTTGGCATCAGCGGTATGCGCCGTTAGCCCCCAGCAGGTCGCACCTGATCCGGACATGCCGACCGCCTTGACCTGCGGCAATCGCCGTAGGCCATCCAGTGCCACCGCAATATCGGGGGCAAGATCACGCGCGGGCGGCAGCAGATCGTTACGCTGTGTGTCCAGCCAAGCGGCGAAACCCTCTAGATCCAGCCCGGACGGCAGATCATCCATCGCGGCGTTGTTCTTTTGGCGCAGCGCCTGAAAGATCGCGGGCGTCGCCACGTCCACGTCCGGTTTGACCAGCACCAGCGCGCAATCCGGCAGTTTGGCAACGGTGCTCAGGTCGTCGCCGACGCCGCGCATCCGCAGTGGTCCCGGTCCGGCGAGACAGACCGGCACATCAGCCCCAAGTGCCACAATCTCGTCCAGTGTCAGGTCGGCCAGATCGACATTCCAAAAATCGGCCAGCAGGCGAAGCGTCAACGCGGCATCAGCCGATCCGCCGCCGATCCCCGCTGCATGCGGCAGCAGTTTGTCCAGCGTCAGCGCCGCACCCCGCGTTGCACCTGTCGCCTGCGCCAGCATCTGGGCGGCGCGCATCGCCAGATTATTGTGGTTCGTGGGGACGCCCATCTTGAACGGTCCGGTGACGGACAGTCGCAAGTCGGGGGCGGGGCCGACACGCAGACCGTCGCCAAGGTCCAGAAAGACCACCAGCGAATCCAGCAGGTGATAGCCGTCGTCACGTTGTCCCGTGACGTGCAGTGTCAGGTTGATCTTGGCCGGGGCCAGCGCCGTGTTTGCAATCATGGGTTTGGTTCGGTGGCCAGTACGATGGGCGGTTTGCCTTCGGCGTCGCGCACCGCGTCCAATCCCAATTCCAGCTTGGCGCGGATACGGTCGGCAAGGTCCGGTTCGGGTTCAAATGACAGGGCACGTTGCCATTGAAACCGTGCCTCGCGCTGTCGTCCGACGGCCCAGTAGGCATCGCCCAGATGGTCGTTCACGATCGGATCGGTCGCTTCCAGTGCTGCGGCGGCTTCCAGTGGTTCGACAGCTTCGCGGTAGCGACCCAGCGTGTAATAGACCCATCCCAGCGAATCGATGATCGCGCCGCTGTCGGGGCGGCCGGCAACCGCGCGTTCGATCATGTCCAGCGCCTCGTCCAGCTTTTCGCCGCGTTCCACAAGGCTGTAGCCCAGATAATTCAGGACCTCTGGCCGGTTCGGTTCAAGCTCCAGTGCCTTGCGGAAATCGGATTCCGCTGCAGGCCAGTCATCCATATCGTAGGATACGATGGCGCGTGAATAATAGATGATCCAAAGGTTTGGGTCGGTTTCGGGGTACAGGTCGATGGCCGTGGTATAGGCCGCTTTGGCCTCTGCCAGTTGGCCGTCGTCGCGCAGCACATCGGCCAGCCGTGATTGCACATAGGGCAGGTCGGGATGCGAGCGCGCCAGCGCCTGTGCGACTTCGATGGCGGCATCGTCGCGGCCAAGCAGGCGCAAACTGTCGATCCGGCCCAGTTCTGCGGACGGGTAGGCGGGGTCAGTCGCGGGAACGCGGGCAAAGGCTTCGTTGGCCAGATCGTAGCGTTGCATATCCTGCAGCAATGCCGCGGTCAGTAGTGTGGCATCGACGCTGTCGGGGGCCAGATATTGCGCCATCCGGGCATACTGCAGGATGTAATCGTCCTGCGCTTCGCCCGCCAGCAAGCTGCCGATCATGAACGCCACTTCGCCCAGACCTTCGACGGCGTTGGTCACGATATCGTAGGGCAGCGATTCACCTGCGGTCAGTTGTGACCGCATTGCCACGATGCCCGGATCAAGCGTTTCGCCGAAGACGTCCGCCACCACTGCAAGCGCATCTTCGTTGCGGTCCAGTTGTGACAGGATCTGCGCATGGGCGATGGCGGCGCGTGGGCTGAACGCGGTCGTGCCATCGCCGGGGTCTGCCAGAATGGCAACAGCGCCTTCGTAATCGCCGACGGTCGCCAAGGCATACGCCTTGTGAAGCAAGCCGTAGCTGCGCATGCCTTCGGTGTTTGCGACGGCGTCAAATGCGGACAGGGCGTCTGTCATGTTGCCCTGACCGACCATGGCCCATGCGCGCGCCAATTCGTCGAACAACGGGCTGATCGCCAACGGTTCGTCGACTGACAGCAAGGCCGCCCAGTCACCAGTCTTGCCTGCGATGGTGGCACGCACGGCGCTGCCGATCTGGCTGTCCAGCCCGGCGTCCTGAATGCGACGCGCAAACACCGCTGCACGGTCGATATCGCCCAAGGCAACATAGGAAATTGCCGCACTTTCCAGCAGGGCCGGGTTTTCGGGGTCTTCCTGAAGCGCCTGTTCGAAATAGGTCGCCGCTGGTGCATAATCGCGAAAACTGGCTGCACTGCGAGCTGCCAGATAGGCACCGGGATCAGTTTGCGCCAAAACCGGGGCGGGCAGCGACAGCAGCCCCGCAAGCAGGGCGGTGACGGAAATGCGTTTGATCATGCAACTGGCCTGAAAATTGTTCGGACCCGCACCCTAGGGGCAGGTCCGATGCGGTGCAATCACCCGGGCGTCACAGGGCGTTGATCCGGCGATCCACCGCCGCCCGCGCGCCATCACATGTTGGGGTAGTTCGGTCCATCGCCACCCTGCGGCACGGTCCAGACGATGTTTTCGCTGGGGTCCTTGATGTCGCAGGTCTTGCAGTGGACACAGTTCTGGAAATTGATCTGGAACTTTGTGTCGTCACCTTCGCCGACGAATTCATACACACCGGCCGGGCAGTAGCGCGCCGACGGTCCGGCAAATTCCGGCAGGTTCACGCCGACCGGAATGGATGGATCTTTCAGTTTCAGGTGTGCGGGCTGGCTTTCTTCGTGGTTGGTAAAGCTGAATGCCACGTTGGTGAGCCTGTCGAACGACAGTTTGCCGTCCGGCTTGGGATAGTTGATGGTCTTGTGCTTTGCGGCGGGTTCGGTCGCAGCGGCGTCGGACTTGCCATGTTTCAGCGTGCCAAGCGCCGACAGGCGAAACAGATAGTTCGTCCACATGTCGAAACCGCCGACGGCAAGCGATGTCAGCAATCCAAACCGCGACCACAGCGGTTTGACATTGCGGACCTGACGCAGGTCGATCCCGACGGGGCCCGTTTTCAGGGTGGTGTCGTAGTCGGTCAGCGTATCGCCCTGACGCCCGTTGTTCATGGCGTCCATCGCGGCCTCTGCCGCGTGAATGCCCGACAGCATCGCGTTGTGGTTTCCCTTGATGCGCGGAACGTTCACCAGACCTGCGGAACAGCCCAGCAGGCACCCCCCCGGAAAGGCGGTCTGCGGAATCGACTGGTATCCGCCTTCGGAAATGGCGCGCGCACCGTAGGCGACGCGCTTGCCGCCTTCCAGCAGGTCGCGCACCATCGGGTGATGCTTGAACCGCTGGAATTCCATGTAGGGGTAAGTATGCGGGTTCTTGTAGCCCAGATGGACCACAAAGCCGACGTAAACCTGATTGTTATCCAGATGATAGATGAACGATCCACCGCCAGCGCCGGATTCGGTCAGGGGCCAGCCCATCGTATGGGTCACGGTACCCGGCTTGTGCTTGGCTGGGTCGATTTCCCAGATTTCTTTCATGCCAAGACCGTATTTCTGCACGTCGCTGTCGGCGTCCAGATTGAATTTTGCGATAACCTGTTTGGACAGCGACCCGCGGACGCCTTCGGACAGAAAGACGTATTTGCCCAGCAGTTCCATGCCCGGTTCATATCCCGGCCCTTCGGTGCCGTCAGGATTGCGACCGAATTCACCGGCAACCACACCCGCGACGCGGCCATCATCGCCCCAGACCAGTTCGGAACAGGACATGCCGGGGAAAATTTCGACACCCAGTGCTTCGGCCTGTTCGGCCATCCAGCGGCAGACGTTGCCCATGCTGACGATATACGCGTCATGGTTGTTCATCAGCGGCGGCATCAGCACGTTCGGCACGCGGATCTGACCGGATTCGCCCAGCATGTAGAAATTGTCTTCGGTCACCGGCACATTGATCGGCGCACCTTTTTCTTTCCAGTCCGGCATCAGGCGATCCAGACCGCTGGTGTCCAGAACCGCGCCGGACAGGATATGCGCGCCGACCTCGGACCCTTTTTCCAGAACAACGACGTTGCAATCGGCATCAAGCTGCTTCAGACGGATGGCGGCCGACAGGCCGGCCGGACCTGCGCCCACGATGACGACGTCGTATTCCATTGATTCGCGTTCGGTCATGATCCATCCTTCGCAGGTGCAGCAATATGATTAGGCCGTAGGGTTACAGGACGCTGTCGGGTGTCGCAATCGCAACGGGGCGTCAAACGTGCTGTTTTCGCATGCTGTTCCACTGCCGCTTGACTTTACCTGTCCCGGATACGCTATGAACGTCCGATGAATTCGCACACGAAGAGAGTGCCACCATGGAAAAGATCCCGCTGACCGCCGCCGGCTTCAAGAAGCTGGACGACGAACTGAAGCATCTGAAATCGGTCGAACGTCCGGCTATCATCCGCGCGATTTCGGAAGCGCGCGAACACGGCGACCTGTCCGAGAATGCGGAATATCATTCGGCAAAGGAAAAACAGTCGTTCATCGAAGGCCGGGTCAAAGAGCTCGAAAGCGTCATTTCGCTGGCAGACGTGATCAATCCGGCCAAGATGTCGGGTAACGTCAAATTCGGTGCAACTGTGCATCTGGTGGATGAAGACACCGAAGATAAAAAGACCTATCAAATCGTCGGTGAATACGAAGCCGACATCGAAAAGGGTCTGCTGAACATGAAATCACCGCTGGCACGTGCGCTGATCGGCAAAGACGAAGGCGACAGTGTCGAAGTGCGGACTCCCGGCGGCGAAAAAGCCTACGAAATTCTTAAAATCGAATACAAGTAGCAACCGCAGATGCCGGAGTTTCGTCCAGCGCCACAAGACGAAGGATCACCGGGCCTGTGGATCGGGGTGATTGCCGCAACCTGGGCCGTGATTGTTGCGGTCCTTTGGGTTTTTGCGCCGGTGGCTGCCGACGGAACCGCCGTCCTGCCCTTGATCGTGTATCTGCTGGCGCTGGTGTTGCCTCTTGGCGGGCTGGCGTTCACTTACATCTTGCTGGATGGATTGGCCAATCTGCACAGACGTCTGCTGCGCGTGGACGATGCGCTGGCGGCGTTGCGCGTCACCCCCCAAACCAGCGCCATGGCGCCCCGCACGGTCGAGGCGCGGCTGGATGAAATCGCACGGGCGGCGCGCAAGACAGAAGCAACCGTCGCGACCTTTACCTCTAGCCGCGAGGCGCCCCGGCAAAAACTGACGATCACATCAATCAGCCCCGTGGCTGACGATCAACCGGTCCTTGCGCTGGGCACCACGGCCGAAGACATGGCGATCCCACTGGAAATGACAGAGCTGATCCGCGCGCTGAATTTTCCAGAGGATGAAAATGATACCGCCGGTTTCGGCGCACTACGGCGCGCGCTGCGGGATCGCACGGCTGGCAAACTGGTAAAGGCCAGTCAGGACGTGCTGACGCTGCTTAGCCAGGACGGCATTTATATGGACGACCTGCGCCCCGACCGTGCAAAACCCGACCTGTGGCGGCGCTTTGCCCAAGGTGAACGCGGGCGGTCCGTGGCGGCGCTGGGCGGCATCCGCGATCGGTCCAGTCTTGCGCTGACGGCCGGACGGATGCGCGAAGATGTCATTTTCCGCGATGCATCCCACCATTTTCTGCGCCTGTTCGACCGGATGCTGACCGGGATCGAACCCGATGCAACTGACGCCGACCTGATCGCACTGGCTGATACCCGGTCCGCCCGCGCCTTTATGATCGTGGCGCGGGTCAGCGGGGTCTTTGACTGATGCTGGACATCTTTGTTCAGACCGTGCCGTTTTTTGCGATCATCGGTCTGGGTTACATGTCGGGCCGGTCGGGTTTTTTCAGTGCAGAGGCGACGGCCTACCTGACGAAATTCGTGTTCTATTTCGCGCTGTCCGCGATGCTGTTCCGGTTTTCCGCCAACCTGTCACTGTCAGAGATCTGGGATTGGTCGTTCGTTGCGGCCTATCTTTGCGGCACGATGCTGATCTATGTGCTGGCGACCGTCGTGGCCATGGTGCGGCGCCTGCCCGTGGCCGAAGCCGCCGTCGAGGCGCAGGTCGCCGTCATCGGCAACGTGGGATTTCTGGGCATTCCGATGTTGACCCTGTTGCTGGGGCCCGCAGCGATTGGTCCCAACATGATGGTGCTGGCCGTCGATCTGATCGTGTTCGGCAGTCTGATCGTCATCCTGATCACTGGCAGTCGTGACGGACGCATCCAGCTGGGTGTGTTGAAAACCGTGGCGCTGGGCCTGCTGGCCAACCCGATGATCGTGTCGATTGCGCTGGGCCTGACGGTATCGGCGCTGGCATGGGATGTGCCCAAGCCGGTCAATGATTTTGTGGTCCTGCTGGGCGGGGCCGCGACGCCGGGTGCGCTGTTTGCCATCGGCGCGTCGTTGGCCAGCAAGTCGGCGGAAAAGCTGTCGGTCGCGTCATGGCTGACCTTTTGCAAACTGGTGCTTCATCCGGTGGCCGTTGCTGTGTTTGCGCTGATGGTTTTCACCGTCGATGCCTATGATGCCAGCGTGATGATCGCATTGGCAGCACTGCCGGTCGCGGGCAACGTTTACATGCTGGCGCAGCACTACCGCGTTGCCCCGCAGCGCGTATCGGCGGCGATCCTTGTGTCGACGACCCTGTCGATCGTGACCGTATCGGTCGTCATCGCGCTGGTCACGTGACATGCGCCCGACCACGCGCTAGCTGTGGGCAAATTCAAGGAGTGACCGATGCAGACCCTATCCGAAAACAAATGCTTTGGCGGCACGCAGGGCGTTTATTCCCACGCATCGCAGGCGACGGCCTGCGAGATGACCTTTGGCCTGTTCCTGCCGGAAGAAGCGGCAAACGGCCCCGTGCCCGTGCTGATCTATCTGTCGGGCCTGACCTGCACCCATGAAAACGCCCTGACAAAGGCCGGTGCACAGGCATTGGCTGCCGAACAGGGCATCGCCATCGTGTTTCCCGACACATCGCCCCGTGGTGACGACGTGGCCGATGCCGACGGGTTCGACATGGGGATCGCTGCCAGTTTTTATGTCGATGCCACGCAAGACCCGTGGAAAAAACATTACCAGATGGAAACATACATCACGCGCGACCTGATGACGGCACTGGCTGATTTTCCGCTGGACCTCGACCGGGTGTCGATCATGGGGCATTCGATGGGCGGTCACGGTGCGCTGACGCTGGCGCTGAAACACCCCGACATGTTCCGCAGCGTGTCGGCGTTTTCCCCGATCTGCCATCCGACGGGGTCCGACTGGGGCCAGCGCCAGTTCGAAGCCTATCTTGGCGGCGATGCCAGCACCTGGACCGCGCATGACGCAACCCTGCTGATGCAAACCAAAGGGTACGACAAACCGCTGCTGGTGGATCAGGGCACAGACGATCAGTTCTACGACAAACTGAACACAGGCGATTTCGCCGCCGCCTGCGCCGGTGCAAAGGCCGACGCCCAGATCCGGCTGCAAAAAGGCTATGACCACAGCTATTTCTTCATCTCGACCTTTATGGCCGATCACGTCGATTTCCACGCGCAGGCGCTTTACGCATGACGATCTACGTCGACGCCGATGCCTGCCCCGTCAAGGCAGAGGTCGAACGCGTCGGCACGCGTCACAAGGTGCCCGTGTGCATCGTCAGCAATGGCGGCATCCGCCCGTCGGCCAACCCGCTGGTGCGGACCATCGTGGTGTCCGACGGGCCGGATGTGGCGGACATATGGATCGCGGATCGCGCAGGGCAGGGCGATATTGTCATCACCGGTGACATTCCGCTGGCCGCCCGCTGCGTCGAAGGCGGCGCGCAGGTCCTGAAACACAATGGCGAGGCGTTGACCCCCGCCAATATCGGCAACATCCTAGCCACCCGTGACCTGATGGCCGACATGCGCGCTGCCGACCCATTCCGTCAGGGCGGTGGCCGCGCGTTTTCCAAGGCCGACAGATCGCGGTTTCTGGACGCACTGGAACGGGCCGTCCGAAAAGCCGCGCAACCCTGAAAGGACCCCGCATGACCGCAAAGGCCGTGATCTTTGATATCGGAAACGTGCTGATCGAATGGCAGCCCGAACGCTTTTACGACAGCCGGATCGGGGCGCTGCGTCGGCGCGAAATGTTCGCGGCGGTGGACCTGCATACCATGAACGACGGTGTTGATCGCGGTGACGATTTCGCGGCTGCGGTGGCGGCAATGGCCGATGCGAACCCCGACTGGCGCGCTGAAATCATGATGTGGCATGATAATTGGGCGCAGATGGCCAGCCCGGATATCCCGCATTCTGTCCGCTTGCTGCAGGCGTTGCGCGGCGCTGGTGTGCCTGTCTTTGCGCTGTCGAATTTCGGTATCCAGACCTTTGCGCTGGCGGAAACCATCTATCCGTTTTTGCGCGATTTCGACCGGCGATACATTTCCGGCCACATGGGCGTCATCAAACCCGATCCTGAAATCTACCGCATGGTGGAAACCGATTGCGGTGTCGATCCGGCGGACCTGCTGTTTACTGACGACCGCGCCGACAATATCGCGATGGCGGATCAGCGGGGCTGGCAGACGCATCTGTTTGCCGATTCTCAGGGCTTTGCGGACAGGCTGGTGTCAGACGGTCTGCTGACACCAGAGCAGGCGCAATGACCCGCCTGATCGGACCAGAGGCCGAAACACACCTTGACTGGATCGGCCTGACCGACGCGCTGGCCGCCGGTCACGATCTGCCTGTAGCAGAGCTGGAAGACGTGTTTCTGTATCAGGGCAACCGGACATTGTTGAACCGGTCCGCATGGATTGCGGGGCTGGGCCTGCTGGTCAAGGCCGCGACCGTGTTCCCCGACAACCCGGCACAGGGGCGTCCTATGGTCGGCGGGGCGGTCAACCTGATGTCCGATGACGACGGCAGCCTGACTGCCGTGCTGGATTTTGCATTGGTAACGAAATGGAAAACCGCCGCCGATAGCTTGCTGGCTGCCCGGCGGCTGGCACGGCCCGACAGCCGCGATATCCTGATCGTCGGCGCGGGGACGGTCGGCGCGTCCTTGCGGCAGGCCTATGCGGCCGCATTTCCCGATGCGCGTTTTACCATCTGGAACCGGTCGGCTGACGGGGCCGCACGGTTTGCGGCAGAACACGGCGCGCGGGTCGCACAGGATCTGGAATCCGCCGTGCGCGCGGCGGATATCGTGACAAGTGCCACGATGACAAGCGCGCCGATCCTGCAAGGCGACTGGTTCCACCCCGGTCAGCACATCGACCTGATCGGTGCCTATCGCCCCGACATGCGCGAAGCGGATGATGCAGCCCTGCGACGCGCCCGCATTTTTGTCGACAACCGGCGCACCACGATGGATCATATCGGAGAGCTGAAAGACCCGCTGGCACGGGGCGTCATCACGCCCGATGACATCATCGCGGATTATTACCAACTGGACAGATTTACCCGATCACCGGACGATATCACGCTGTTCAAGAACGGCGGCGGTGGGCACCTTGATCTGATGACTGCAGATTACATCCAGCGACAGGTGCAGGCCACAGCATGATCTGGGTGGCCCTGCTGATCGTTCTGATGGGGATTGCCGCTTGGCCGTTTGCGGTCGATGCACGCAAGCCCGCCCATGCTGCTGAATTGCGCCCCCTTGGGCAGGTCGCGCAATTGTCGCAAGCGCGGACATGGTATCGCTGGTCAGGCCCGACACGCGGCCCGGTGGTGGTGCTGATCCACGGGCTGACAACGCCCAGTCCGGTGTTCGACGATTTGGGCGCAGAGCTTGTGAAAACAGGCGCGCGCACATTGGTATATGATCTATATGGACGCGGCCTGTCGGACGCCGTGCTTGGCCCGCAGAATGCGGCGTTTTTTCTACGCCAGCTTGACGATCTGTTGCGCGATCAGGTGCCGGATGGACCGCTGACGCTGGTGGGCTATTCCATGGGCGCGCAGATTGCCGCGATATACGCGGCACAGCACCCGCAGCGTGTGACGCGATTGGTTCTGCTGGCACCGGCGGGAATGTACCTGACGTTGCAGCCGTTCTGGCGCAGGGCACGCGACCTGCCTGTGCTGGGCGACTGGATGGCGCGCGCATTCGGGGCGCGGGCTTTGCGGCAGGTCGCAGCGTCGGGCACGCGGATGGGACAGGTGCAGACCGACCAGCTGGACCGGCGCGGCTATCTGCCCGCCGTGCTGTCCAGCCTGCGCGGTCTGCTGGGGACAACACAGGAAAGCGTCCATCGCAGTCTGGCCACCCAAGGTCTGCCAGTGCTTGCCATCTGGGGCGGGCAGGACGGCACGATCCCGCAGACAGCGCCCGGGCGACTTGCCCAATGGAACCGCAACGCCACCCAAGAGGTGATCGTCGAAGCCGATCATGGCCTACCTTGGCGACATGCGGACCGCGTCGCTGAATTGATGCGCAGGCATGCCGCAGATCTGCCGGTGTGATGGCCCCCATGCTTCGTATTTGTCAAAGCCCGCTTCCCGGCATATCTGATTTTCCATGACCATTTCGAACGCATATGATGCCGCCGTGCGTGCCGGCACGCTGACAGACGACCCTGCGCAGCGCGCGGTATTGCCGGAACTTGACCGTATCGCACGTGAACTGTCGGTGCCGGTCAAGACCGGGCTGTTTCGCCGTGCGCCCGAACCGATCAAGGGGCTTTATATGTGGGGTGGCGTCGGGCGCGGTAAATCCATGCTGATGGACCTTGCATACAATCAGATCGACGCGCCAAAGGTGCGGCGGCATTTTCATGCCTTCATGCAGTGGGTCCACACTGAAATCGGTCTGGCACGCCAGCGGGGCGTCGACGATGCGATCAAACCCGTTGCGGCCAAACTGGCGGCGGATACCCGGCTTTTGTGTTTTGACGAAATGCAGATCACCGACATTACCGACGCCATGATCGTCGGGCGCCTGTTCGAAGGATTGTTCGCCGCTGGTGTGACGATCATCACCACATCAAACCGCCCCCCAGACGATTTGTACAAGGACGGATTGAACCGCCAGCTTTTCAAGCCCTTTATCGCGCTGCTGCACGACAGGCTTGTCGTTCACGAACTGGCAGCGGAAACGGATTATCGTCAGGGCAGGTTGGCGGGCACGCCAACCTATTTCACCCCGGCCAATGCCGAAGCCCGTGCGCAGATTGCGGCGATCTGGAACGATTTCAACGATGGGAACGCGGCCCCGCTGACGTTGCACGTCAAGGGACGACAGGTCATTTTGCCCGCATTTTGCAACGGCGTTGCCCGGGCAACGTTCTATGATCTGTGCGGCAAGCCGTTGGGCGCTGCGGATTATCTGGCGTTGGCGGACGCGGTGCGTGTCCTGATCTTGGAAGACATCCCATCGCTGGGCCGCGACAATTTCAACGAAGCCAAACGATTTGTCACCCTGATCGATGCCTTGTACGAGGCGCGGGTCAGGCTGATCTGTTCAGCCGCCGCAGCGCCGGAATACCTTTACCGTGAAGGCGAAGGTAGTTTTGAATTCGAACGCACGGCCAGTCGGCTGCGTGAAATGCAGGCGGATGGATGGGGCGACAAACCACCTGCCTGACACGAAAAAGCAGGCCCTAAAGCCTGCCTTTCGCCCTGCCAAGGCCGTTGGATCGCGATGACTCTTGCCGGCCATTCTGTCCCGTTGACATCTTTGTGAATCACGCGTGATTCGCAGTCAATTCATTTTTTCACGCAAGCGCGATTTACTCAGCGGTGCAGGCAGACCGCAATCGGCGCTGACAGGGCTTCTGGTTGCATGAAACGGCGT
This sequence comes from Loktanella sp. SALINAS62, assembly GCF_018263905.1. GTDB lineage: Bacteria > Pseudomonadota > Alphaproteobacteria > Rhodobacterales > Rhodobacteraceae > Loktanella. The sequence goes on from NZ_JAAFZU010000016.1 coordinate 33,822, forward strand.
TTCGGGGGGGATCGAACTGGCCGCGACATAGCTGCCGTTGACACAGATATCTTGCGCGTAATTACCTGAATTGAAACCGAATCCCGATGTGCCGCAATCATCCACATCGCCGTTCGCGTTCCAGCCTTGCGAATTTGTGCCCGCGAAACTGCCGCCGGTCAGGAACTGCATCGACAGCGGGTCGAACCGCAGGTGCCATGTCGTGTCCGGGTTGCGCTGTGCCATATCCCATGTGCCCAGCAGTTGCCCCCGGTGATAGCCCGCGATCTTGAATGCAGAGACATCGGATTCCGTGGCAACGGTACGGGCCATCGCCCCGGCTTTTAACGTCATGCGGCCCGTCATCGTGTATCCACCACCGCCGGTCCAGCAAAAGTTCAGCGTTTCGGCCTGCATCGGTCCGGCCAACATGGTCGCAAAAACGATCTTAGCCCACATCGTTCAGCCGCATCACGTGACCGGCAAGATAAAGCGAACCACAAATCAGCACGCGTACCCGATCACCCCCGGCAAAGCGGCGCAGCGCGTCTTCGACAGTGTCGGCGGTCTGCGCCTGCAACCCTACCTCGCGGGCGACCTGGGCGGTGTCGGCGGCGGGAATGGTATTCGCCTCTCCAGGAATCGATACGGCGGTCAGGCTGTCACAGACCGCCGACAATGGGCGCAGATATCCGGCGATGTCTTTTGTGTTCAGCATCCCGCAGACCAGATGCGTGGGTTTGCGGGGCAGGGCTGCCAGCGTATCGGCAATGGCACGGCCTGCCGCCGGGTTATGCCCGCCGTCCAGCCACAATTCGGCGGGTGCGGCCAGATCGACCAGCGGGCCGCGCGTCAGCCGTTCCATCCGCGCAGGCCAGTACGGACGTGTCACGGCGGCTTCGCAGGCCAGATCATCCGCGCCCAGATGGCGCAGCGCTGCCAGTGCGGCACCTGCGTTGGTGATCTGATGGGGGCCGGGCAAATGCGGCAGAGGCAGGTCCAGCAGGCCGGTGTCGTCCTGATAGATCAGCCGCCCATGTTCTGCGGTCACGTGCCAATGCTGGCCATGCACCAGCAGCGGCGCGCCCAGCCGTGCGGCCCGGTCTTCGATCACGTCCAGCGCTTGGGGGTGTTGGGGGCCAACGACGCAAGGCACGCCGCGTTTGATAATCCCGGCCTTTTCGCCCGCGATGGCGGCCAGCGTGTCACCCAGAAACGCCTGATGATCCAGATCCACGGGCGTGATGATCGACAGGCGCGGTGTCATCACGTTTGTCGCATCCAGCCGCCCGCCCAGTCCGACCTCTAGCAAGGTCCAGTCTGCGGGGGTTTCGGCAAAGGCCAGCAGTGCGGCCACGGTCGTAATTTCGAAATAGGTTATCGGGTCAGGCCCGTTTGCGGCATAGGCGCGGTCCAGCATGGCCGTCAGCGCGGGTTCTGAAATCAGATCGCCCGCCAGCCGGATGCGTTCGTGAAACCGCGCCAGATGTGGCGAGGTATAGGCGTGCACACGGTCGCCGCGCTTTTCCAGTCCCGCGCGGATCATCGCCTGCGTGCTGCCCTTGCCGTTGGTGCCCGCGATATGGATGACAGTGGGTAAACGGTCCTGTGGGTTGTCCAATGCCGCCAGCAGCCGCCACACCCGGTCCAGCGTCAGGTCGATCACCTTGGGATGCAGCGTCATCATCCGCGCAAGGATCGCGTCAGACGTCTGGGCAGTCATGGTCAGTCGGCCTTAATCGGGGCGGTGGCCGCTTGAATCGGTTCGGATGCTGCGTCTGCGTCGGGCGCGGGCAGATCGCCACGGACGGCGGCGGGTTGCTTCATCAGCATCCGCAGGATTGTGACCAGTTCGTCCTTCAGGTCTGTGCGCTTTGTCACGCGGTCCAGCATCCCGTGATCCAGCAGATATTCGGCGCGCTGGAATCCTTCGGGTAGCTGTTCACCGATGGTCTGTTCGATCACCCGCGCCCCGGCAAAGCCGATCAGCGCATTGGGTTCCGCGATCTGCACATCGCCCAGCATCGCATAGGATGCGGTGACGCCGCCCGTGGTCGGATGCGTCAGCACGACGACATAGGGCAGGCTTGCCTCTTTCAGCATTTGCACAGCTATCGTCGTGCGGGGCATCTGCATCAGGCCCAGGATACCTTCTTGCATCCGGGCACCGCCAGCGGCGGAAAACAGGATCAGGGGTCGACCCAGTTCTATGGCGCGTTCGGCTGCGGCCACGATGGCATTGCCGACATACATCGACATCGACCCGCCCATAAAGCTGAAGTCCTGAACGGCCACGACGACGCCTGTGCGGCCCATGTCGCCTTCGGCGATCAGCATCGCGTCCTTTTCACCGGTTTTACGGCGGGCGTCCTTCAGGCGGTCGGTGTATTTTTTCTGGTCACGGAAATGCAGCGGATCGGTGACAGGTTCGGGCACGCTGATTTCGGAATAGATACCACCGTCGAAAAGCGAATCCAGCCGCTCTCGCGCGCCGATGGGCATGTGATGCCCGCAGTTGGTGCAGACGTTCAGGTTGTCGGCCAGTTCGCGGTGAAACAGCATCGTGCCGCACTCGTCGCATTTGGTCCACAGGTTATCCGGGGTTTCGCGCCTTGAAAACAGGGCGTTGACCTTGGGGCGGACGTAGTTCGTGATCCAGTTCATCTGCGGCACCTTTCGCAATTCATCCCGAGATAACGGCGGTGCGGCATGAATGCAATCTACACCCGCAGCGCCACGCGCGCCGCCAGCCACATCACCAGCACCGCCAGCGCGGACAGCACCAGATCGACCAGCGTATAAGGTGTCGCCAAGGCGACCAGACCGATTTCCGGCGGCAGCGCATCGACCGGCGGATAAAGCAGCAGGGCCAGACCGCTGGACGGACCACCGGCTTCTCCGATGACGACGGTGGCAAAGACGTTGTTGGCGACATGTAGGCCGACCGCCGCCCCCAAGGTCCCGGTCCGGGCTGTCAGATCGGCACAGGCCAGTCCCAGCATGGTGGCCCAGATCGCCCACAACACGCCTTCGCCCGTGGTTGCGCCATTATACAGATGGCCAAAGCCGAAATAGACCGATGGCAGCACCATCCAGACCAGTGGCCGCGGCGACAGCGCGCCCAGTTGTTGTTGCAGATAGCCGCGATACAGCAATTCTTCTGTGCCGCTTTGGATCGTGATCACGATCAGGCCCGGCACCAGCCAGATCAGCCAATGCGCAGGATCGCGCAGGATCAGACCCTGTTCCCTGTCCATCCACAGCAAGATCGGTTCCTGCACGGCCAGCACCGCCGCCACGGCCAGCGTCGCGATGATCATATGCCGGGTCGCGCGGCCGGGTGGGCCGATCAGGCTGATCAGACCGCGGCCATGAACGACCCGCAGGCCAAGCGCCAGCGCGAGCGCGGGCAATGCAAAGACGGCGAATTCCGCGACGGTTGCCAGCGGGCTGGCCAGATCAACGTCCAGCCCAAGCATCGCGTCAAACACCCACGGCATCGCGGCAAAGCCAAGCTCGAACAGCAAGAGCACGACAACGACCCGTAACACGCTGCCTGCAGGCTGCGCTGGCGTGATAAACGATGCCATGGGAAGATAAGAGCGCGGCCAGATCATGTAGCAGGTTATGCAGCTACGGTCGGCCCCTGCAACCGCACTTGCGGCTTGTCACGGGGGGGTGTGCAAATTAGACCCATGCCAGACCCTTCAGGAGGATGACATGACCGCCAATCGCCCCGACAAATCCAAGCTGCCCAGCCGCCACGTGACCGAAGGCCCCGCGCGCGCGCCGCATCGGTCCTATTACTACGCGATGGATTTGACCGAGGAGGATATCGCCCAACCGTTCGTGGGTGTCGCAAGCTGCTGGAACGAAGCCGCACCTTGCAACATCGCGCTGAACTGGCAGGCACAGTCCGTCAAGCGCGGCGTGAAAGAAGCCGCAGGCACACCGCGCGAATTCACGACGATTTCCGTGACCGACGGGATCGCGATGGGGCACGAAGGCATGCGGTCGTCGCTGGCATCGCGCGAAGCGATCGCGGACACGGTGGAATTGACGATGCGGGGCCATGGCTATGACGCTTTGGTCGGGCTTGCAGGATGCGACAAATCGCTGCCGGGCATGATGATGGCGATGATCCGTCTGAACGTGCCGTCTGTCTTTATGTATGGCGGGTCGATCCTGCCGGGCAAAGTGCCCGAAGGGGCCGATGTACCCGCTGATTTCGCCCATCGTGACCTGACCGTGCAGGATATGTTCGAAGCGGTCGGTCGTTTTCAGTCCGGCGAAATGACCGAAGCGCAGTTGGCCGTGCTGGAACGCGTGGCCTGCCCGTCCGCCGGGGCCTGTGGTGGACAGTTCACTGCCAACACCATGGCCTGCGTATCCGAAGCGATCGGGCTTGCACTGCTGAACAGCTCGGGCATGCCCGCGCCGTTCAAGGACCGCGCCCAATATGGCGAGGCATCGGGCCGTGCCGTCATGCACCTGATCAACGCAAACATCCGCGCCCGTGACATCGTGACCCGCAAATCGCTGGAAAACGCGGCCCGCGTCGTGGCATGCACCGGCGGTTCGACCAACGCCGGTCTGCACCTGCCCGCCATGGCGCACGAAGCGGGGATCGATTTCGACCTGTGGGATGTCTGTGATATCTTCAAGGACACGCCCTATTTCGTCGACATGAAACCGGGCGGTCAGGCCGTTGCAAAGGACCTGTATGACGCAGGCGGCATTCCTGTCGTGATGAAAGAACTGCGCAAGGCAGGTCTGATCCACGAAGACTGCATCACCGCATCCGGCAAGACCATCGGTGAAGAACTGGACCTGATCGCAGGCGAGCCCGACGGCAAGGTGATCCATTTCATCGACAATCCGATCACCAAAACCGGCGGCGTCGTCGGTCTACGCGGGAACGTGGCACCCGACGGCGCCATCGTCAAAGTCGCGGGCATGAGCGAGGCAGAGCAGGTCTTTAGCGGTCCCGCCCGCGTGTTCGAAAACGAAGAAGAGGCGTTTGCCGCCGTCAAGGCGCGCGCCTACAAAGAAGGCGAGGTGCTGGTCATCCGCAACGAAGGCCCGGCAGGCGGTCCCGGCATGCGCGAAATGCTGGCGACTACGGCAGCCCTGTCCGGTCAGGGCATGGGCAAAAAGGTCGCATTGATCACCGATGGCCGGTTTTCTGGCGCGACCCGCGGTTTCTGCGTGGGCCATGTTGGTCCAGAAGCGGCGCACGGCGGACCCATCGCACTGTTAAAAGACGGCGACGTGATCACGCTGAATGCGCTGACCGGGGAATTGTCCGTCGATCTGACGGATGCGGAACTGGACCAGCGCCGTGCCGAATGGTCCGGACCCCGTGAAACGATCTATACGTCCGGCGCGCTGTGGAAATTCTCGCAGCTTGTGGGGGGGGCACGTCAGGGTGCGGTTACGCATCCCGGTGCCAAGATGGAAAAACACATCTACATGGACCTTTGATCATGTGGTCCAGGCTTTTGTTCGGCGCCATGGCGTTGCTGCTGAGCGCCTGCGAGGTCACAGGCCCGATTGGTGGGCCGGGCGCGCAGGCGACCCGGCTTGCGGGCGGGATCGTTGTGGCCGCGCCGGATGGCTATTGCCTGGACCCACAGGTTTCCCGCCCGGCGCGGGGCTTTGCGTTTCTGGTGGCATGCGGACTGCTTGATCCGGGGGTGCAAACCCCGTTTCCCGATACCTTGGCCATGATTACGGTACAGGCGGGGGACGCCGGTAGCGCGATCGTCGCCGGGTCCGAACCCGCCTTTCGTGCGTTTCTGGAAACAGATCAGGGGGCTACCCTGTTGGGTGTGTCTGACATCGGTGGCCCGATCGAGGTGGTCACGACGAATGCAAGCGACAACGCGGTATCGGTCTATACGCTGGATACCGCGCCGCCGGACATCATTGGCACGCAGCCCGAAAGCTGGCGTCTTTTTACCGATGTGCGCGGTCGCGTCGTGACGGTCACCGTGCGTGGCATGATCGATGCGCCGTTGTCGCAGTTTCAGTCGCGCGACCTGTTGGACCGTGTGGGCGAACTGTTGCGTTTGTCCAATACACGCGAACAGAGCGCGGCCTGACGGCAGGACGCTGTTTCCAAAACCGAAATAATTGGTCAGTTAAACAGATGTGCGGCAACTTGGACCGCGCATCGGATCGCAGCGAAAGGACATCGTGTGGGCTTGGGTCGTGAAGCATTGTCGGGTCTGCTTCACCGGGTCAGTCTGGCGCGCTGGACCCGTGCCGCACGTCAGGCGGAAACCGCTGATCTGAACCGGTTGCAGCTACACCGTCAGCGGGCGATGGAATTGATGTCCCGGCTGGCAGAACTGCGGTTCGTGGCCGACAGCCGCCTTGCCTTGCCGCGCATCGGCACGAATGCATTCGTCCGGCCTGGTGGCACGCTGTGGTCGTGGCGGCCAACAGCATGGCGCGGGCCATTGCCGGTGACTGGAATCGTCGGGGTCGAAAATCGCGCCAGCCTTGGTGAACATCTGACACTGTTCCACGATTGCGACATCAGCGAACTGACCCTGCGCCAAATCCGCAATACCCGCGAAAGCGACATGGCGCCGTTTGGGATCCGGTTGGATGTGTTCCGGTTCGACGGCAGCTTTCTCAGCCTTGTGCTGGACCTGCCCGACGATGCGGTCAACGGGCTGTTGCGGCGGCATATCATCCGCCTTGTGGTGAATGTCGAGCTGGAGAAGCCGCTGGAAATCTTTGCACGTTTGAATATCCGGCACGGGCCGAACACCGAACAGATGGTGCAAGAGATCAAGAATGCGAATGGCGAAATGATCGTCGAATTCGATCTGGCCTATAGCGACGTCAATGAAAAGCGGATCGAAAAGGCTTGGCTCGACCTGATTTTCGAAGGCGCGGAAATGAACCAGATTACCTTGCGCGATGTAACGTTAAGTCGTTATCCGCGCGCCGACCTATAGGACGGGCCGATATGTCTGAACTGATTTTGACACCATTGCGGATCGTCGCCGGCATATGGCAGGGCGAATTGTCCGGCGTAGATGCCGACGCCCCGCCGGCGCTGGTTCTGACCCACGGGGCTGAACAGATTGCCGCGCCTGACGTCAAACCGCTGGAAAACGGCACGTGGCTGGTCGAAGTCGCGGTGCCCGCCCGCTATCTGGCCGATGGGATCCAGACCTTTATCATCAGCACCCGCGATGGCGGCGAAACGCTGGCCAGTTTTGCGTTTATCGGGGGGGCTGCGGTGTCTGACGATATTCGTGCCGAACTGGATCTGCTGCGGGGCGAGCTGGATATGCTTAAACGCGCATTCCGGCGGCATTGCGTGGAAACACAGGCCGACTGACACCCTGACGCCGCGTTTTGGGTGACCTGCGCGTCAAGTGCGATAAGGTGCCCCAAACCGGAGGGCCCCCATGACCGCATATCCCCATCTTCTGTCACCACTCGATCTTGGCCACACGACGCTGAAAAACCGCGTGCTCATGGGGTCGATGCACACAGGGCTTGAAGAAACGCGCGACTGGAACCGGGTGGCGGAATTTTACGCCACCCGTGCGCGCGGCGGTGTGGGACTGATGGTCACCGGCGGCATGGCCCCGAATAAAGAGGGCGGCGTTTTTCCCGGTGCGGCGGGTCTGTTCAGCGACGACGACATCGCCAACCATCGCATCGTCACCGACCGGGTGCATGACGCGGGCGGCAAGATCGCCATGCAGATCCTGCACGCCGGGCGCTATGCCTATTCAAAGGATTGTGTCGCGCCGTCTGCGATCAAATCCCCGATCAGCCCGTTTCCCCCGCGTGAACTGGACGAAGCCGGAATTGAAAAGCAGATCAGCGACATGGTCACCGCCGCCAGCCGCGCCCGCGACGCAGGCTACGACGGGGTCGAAGTCATGGGGTCCGAAGGCTATTTTCTGAACCAGTTTCTGGTGGCCCATACCAACAAGCGCACGGATCGCTGGGGCGGATCATACGAAAACCGCATGCGCCTGCCGGTCGAGGTGGTGCGTCGTGTCCGCGATGCTGTCGGCCCCGATTTCATTGTGATCTATCGGCTCTCGATGATCGACCTGATCCCCGACGGGTCAACCTATGAAGAGGTTGTGCAACTGGCCAAGGCGATCGAGGCCGCTGGCGCGTCGATCATCAACACAGGGATCGGTTGGCACGAAGCGCGGATTCCCACCATCGCCACATCGGTGCCGCGCCGCGCCTTTGCATGGGTCACCAAAAAGCTGATGGGACAGGTATCGATTCCGATTATCACATCGAACCGGATCAACACGCCGCAGGTGGCCGAAGACGTGCTGGCCGAAGGCTGCGCCGATATGGTCAGCATGGCCCGCCCGTTTTTGGCCGATCCCGATTTCGTGGCCAAGGCGCAGGCCGGGCAGGCCGATCTGATTGCGCCCTGCATCGCCTGTAATCAGGCCTGCCTTGACCACACCTTTGGCGGCAAACTGTCGTCCTGTCTGGTGAACCCGCGCGCCTGCCACGAAACCGAACTGGTCGTCAGTCCGGCGCCGACGCCCAAACGGATCGCGGTCGTCGGCGCTGGTCCTGCGGGGCTGTCGGCGGCATTGACCGCAGCAGAGCGCGGGCACCGCGTCACGCTTTACGACGCTTTGCCGGATATCGGTGGCCAGTTGAACATGGCCAAACAGGTGCCCGGCAAAGAAGAGTTTTGGGGTCTGGTCGACTGGTATCGCGCCGCGGTTGCCAAAGCACGCATCGACGTGCGGTTGAATACGCGCGTCGATGCCGCCGATCTTGCTGATTTCGATGACATTATCGTTGCCACCGGCGTCTTGCCGCGCGATCCGCAAATTCCCGGTCAGGACGGGCCGAACGTGCTGTCCTATATCGATGTGCTGCGGGGCAAGGCGGATGTCGGCCAGCGTGTCGCCGTTATCGGGGCAGGGGGAATCGGGTTTGATGTGGCTGAAACATTGGTCACCGTCGACGGCCACACCACTGATCTGCCCGCGTGGATGGTGGAATGGGGCGTGACTGACCCGCAATCCCATCGCGGCGGTCTGGCGCCGGATGGCCCCAATCCTGACCCGGCAGCGCGGCAGGTTACGCTGTTGCAACGCAAGGCGCAAAAGCTGGGCAAGGGGCTAGGCAAGACGACGGGCTGGATCCACCGCGCCGGGCTTCAGATGAAAGAGGTCAAAATGATCGGCGGTGTGAATTACGAACGCATCGACGCGGACGGCCTGCACGTGTCCTATGGCGAAGCCCGCGAAAATCCGACCTGCATCGCGGTCGATACCATCGTGCTGTGCGCGGGGCAGGTGCCGGAAAATGCGCTTGCGGTGGCACTGCAAGCGCAGGGTATTGCCTGCCATGTCATCGGCGGCGCGGATGTCGCGGCTGAACTGGATGCGAAACGCGCCATCGATCAAGGCACCCGGCTGGCAGCGACGCTGTAAAACCGACCATCACGGCGGCGCCTGCCTACCGACTGTAGGCTGCGCGCCGTTCCCCACGGCTTGGACAAACGTGGCAAAACAGGCGATTCCGGTCCGGTGCAGCACCGTTTGTCGGGCCGGAATATCGCGTGCATCGCAGTCAAAGCGTCAGGCGCACCTTGAAATTTACCCACTGTTTAACGCGGACGAAAATGCCGATTTTCATAAGGTCAGGGCCGTTTCCATTCCTGCCCCAGTCGATCACAAATCGCGGTATTGTCAGGCGCGTGACCCAATCCCGCCCGATTTGGGGGGCATGACGGGGCTAACAGTTATTAGTGTTAGGACCGGACATGGATCGCCTTACCGAGATGGAAGCCTTTGCCACGGTCGTGGATCAGGGCGGCTTTACCGATGCGGCCAAAAAGATGGGAATCTCTAAATCCGCAGTGTCCAAACACGTGTCTTCGTTAGAAGCTCGGTTAGGTGCGCGATTGCTGAACCGCACGACCCGTCGCGTCAGTCCCACTGAAATCGGGCTGGCCTATTACGACCGCGCACGTCGGGTGCTGAACGACGCCGGCGAAGCTGATGCACTGGTCACGTCGATGCAATCGGCCCCGTCCGGGCTGCTGCGGATTTCTGTGGCGACTGATTTCGGGGTGAACCATCTGTCCCCCGTTCTGGGTGATTTCTTGTCCGAATTCGGCGACATCACCGTGAACATGGTGCTGAACAACCGCTATGTCGAACTGATCTCCGAAGGCTTCGACATGGCGATCCGCATCGGTGAACTGGAAGACAGCACCTTGCGCGCCCGCAAGCTGACCGAAACCAGCCGTCGGATGATCGCATCGCCTGCGTATTTCGAACAATACGGGCGTCCGGAAAAAATCGACGATCTGAACGAACACAAGCTGCTGCATTATTCCAACGCCGCCAATTCCGCCGTGTGGAAACTGACCGCCCCATCGGGTGAAAAGCGTCAGATCCGCACCGCAGGCTGGTTGACCGTGAACGATGGTCAATCGCTGCTGAATGCCTGTGTGGGCGGGCTTGGCATCGCCTATCTGCCCAGCTTTTTGTACGCGGACGCCATGGCTAAGGGGCTGGTCGAAGAAGCGATCCCGGGCCTGCCCGTCGATACCCAAGGTATCTATGCCGTCTATCCGCCGGGCCGGTTCACGCAGCCCAAGGTGCGTGCGTTCATCGATTTTCTGGTCAACGCCTTTGCGGAAAAAGGTCCCGACGTCTGGTGATCAACGTGTACCGGTGACAATCGCCTCTACACGGCGGTTCGCTGCGCGACCGTCGTCGGTCAGGTTGCTGGCGATGGGGGCCAAATAGCCCATGCCAGCCGCCCGAAGCTGGCTGCGCGGGACGCCGTAATCTGCGACCAGACGTTCCATCACAGCCGCCGCACGGCTGCGCGAGATTGCGATGTTGCCATCAAGCGGACCTTCGCTGTCGGTATGGCCGACGATGCTGACCGCCAGTTCGGGGTGATCGGCCAGAAAATTCGACAACGCCCGCAGAGACGGCACTGCATCCGGCATCAGCGCCACGGCCCCGGTCTGGAACGTGACACCGTCCAGCACGGTGCGGCCTGTTTCCAGCAGCGCTGTTGCCAGGTCGCCGGTCTGTGCAGTGGTCCGCAGGGTGGGTGCATCTGCGGCACTGTCCGGCAGATCGTCAGACCCGTCGGCAATGCGTGTGATCTGGACGAAACCGGCCTGCGGCGTATGGCTGACCAGAACCGCGACAGCCTGATCATCCTTGACCGCTGACAAAAACCGAAAGGCACCCAGATCGACCTGCATCGCGGGCGGCGGTTCAACGGGAATGGCAAATCGGAAATCAAATCCGCCGCAATCTGCTGCGGCACATTCGAATACGACCGAAAAGCCCGCGTTGACCAGTTGTTCGCGCAGGCTGCGCAGGATCGGCAATGTTTCGATCCCCGGCGCGTCGATCGACCAAACCTCTGTCCGCGATGCACCCTCGAACGCGCGGGTCGGCAGGGTGCCATCGGCCCAAGGTCCAAGCGGCAGCAGATAGCGCGCATCGGCCCGGTCGCGTTCAACCTGCAATGCCGCGTTGCCGGGCAGCGCCAGTTGCTGTGCGGCCACTGGTCCGGCCAACAGCAGGGCAATCAGTGCCAGCCGTTTCATCGCGCCTGGGCGTGATAGTCTGGGTTCGGGGCCATGTCAGTGGCGGATGCGACCCGATTGGTCATATTGAAAAACGCAGCCACGCTGGCGATGTCCCAGATCGCGCGGTCATCGAAACCCGTGTCGCGCAGCGCCTGACGGTCGGCGTCTTCGATCCGGGACGGCATTTCGGTCAGTTTTTCAGCAAAGCGCAGCATCGCGGTCTGCCGTGCATCCAGATCGGCGGCACGCCAGTTCATCACCAGCGCCTCTCCCAATGCAGGATCGCCTGACAGCTGCCGCACAGCCGCGCCATGGGCGGTCAGGCAGTAGAAACATTTGTTCACCGACGACACGACCACCGCAATCATTTCGCGTTCCAGTTTCGTCAGCGCGGACTCCGCCAGCATCAGATCGTTGTAAAGCGTGGTAAAGGCGTTCAGCTTGTCGGCATCGAACGCATAGGCGCGCAGCACATTGGGGACCATGCCCAGCTTGTCCTGACACACATCAAAGTATTTCTGCGTTTCGGCTGGTAGCGGGTCCATCATCGGCAGGTTCAGGGCGGTGGGCTGGTCGGTCATGTGGCGTCCTTTGGCTTGGCACGGTAATGATAGCGCCCGACCTGCGCCATGCCGAGCCCCTGATACAGCGCATTTGCGCCGGTATTCGCCACTGTCGCCAGCAGGCTGAAGGTCTGCGCGCCTTGTCCGTCCGCCCAGATTGCGGCCGCACGGGTCAGGGTCGCGGCCAGCCCCTTGCGGCGGTGTGCCACTGCGACGTCCAGTGCGTGCAGCATGGCGACGGCATCGTGCAATGCCACAAACAGCGTCGCGGCCGGGCGGTCATCAATGCGGCCAAGGATCGTCGTCTTGGGGCCAGCCGCACGGTCCATCACGGCCAGCCGGGCCGCGCCAATTCCGCCGTCAGCCCAGATATCGCGTTGCACCGCCAGCGGCGGCCATACGGTGAACGCCGTGACAGGCGGCGGTTTCGGGGCGGTCAATAGACGGATGGGGCACGCATAGATGATCGTTTCGTCACAGCGGATGTACCCGGCCTGCGCCAGCACCTGATCCACGGCGTCGTCACCGGGGCGCAGGGCAAAAACGATTTCCTGCCCCAGATCGCGCATGGCGGTTTCGGCCATCGCCAAATCGTCGGCTGTCACCGGTGCTGACGCCGTGGCCGCGCTGACCCGATTGCCGCCGCCCGCGCCGTGACGGATCACCCAAGGACCGACCGCCTGTGTCTGCGCTGCGGGCCACGTTGCATCAATGACAGCGCCCCAGTCGATCATTCGGGAAACAGGGCCCGCAGTTGGCCCATCGCCGCATCGACCTGCACGGCATCACGTCCGCGCACCACAAGGTTTGTGCCGTAAATGCCGTCTTTCTGGAACGGATAGCTGCCGACGGACAGGTCGGGGAAATCTTGTGCCACCAGTCCCAAGGGGGCTGCCACATCGCCTTCGCCCCGCATGACACGCCAGTTTTGCGATATCAGCGGTGCGCCGTGGGCCAACCGTGACACCACGCTTGCAACCATCGCTTCGAACACGGCGGGCACGCCTGCCATGACGTTGACGTTACCAATGGTAAACCCCGGCGCGGTGCTGACCGGGTTTTCGATCAGGGTGGCCCCGTCAGGAATGCGCGCCATCCGCAAGCGCGCGTCATTCAGGGTCGTGCCGCTGCGATCGTAATGCGCCTGCAACAGCGCGCGGGCGTCATCGCGAACGTCGATCGGCGTGTCAAAGGCGGCGGCGACCGCATCGGCGGTAATGTCGTCATGCGTCGGGCCGATGCCGCCGGATGTGAACACATGGTCATAAGCTGCCGACAGCGCCTGTACCGCCGCGACAATGGCATCGCGGTCGTCGCTGACGACACGTGCTTCTTTCAGGTCGATCCCGGCATCGGTCAAAACCTTTGCCAGATGGTTCATGTTGCTGTCGCGGGTCCGGCCCGACAGGATTTCGTCGCCGATTACCAGCATCGCAGCGGTTGGGTTGGTCATGTCAAACTCCGTTTCGTTTCGGTATAACCGCACAGATGAAGTTTGCCAGACCATTGATCCCCGCCACGCTGATCCAGCGCTACAAACGCTTTTTGGCGGATGTGACGTTGGATGATGGCACCGTTGTCACAGCCCATGTCGCCAACCCCGGCAAGATGACGGGCCTGAACATGCCCGGACTGCGGGTCTGGTTAGAACCCAACGATGATCCCAAACGCAAACTGGCCTATGCTTGGCGGCTGGTGACGGTGGGCGATGCGCTGGTCTGCGTCGATACGGCGCAAGCCAACCGCGTGGTGGGTGAGGCGTTGCGCGCCGGGCGCGTGCCGGGGCTGGAGGCCTACGCCGATATCCGGGCGGAGGTGAAATATGCCACCAAGTCGCGCGTCGATTTCCTGCTGTCCGGTGGCGGTCCCGACCTGTGGCTAGAGGTCAAAAGCGCCACGGTCAGCCGCACCCCCGGTCTGGCCGAATTTCCCGATACCGTCACCCAGCGTGGTGCGCGTCACATGGCTGATCTGGCGGACAGGGTCGCGGCGGGTGACAGGGCGATGGTGTTTTTCGTGGTCAACCGGACCGACTGCACAGCCTTTGATGTCGCCCGCGACATCGACCCGGTTTACGGTGCTGCGTTCGACGCCGCTATCGCCGCCGGGGTCGAAGTGATGGTGATGGACGCCACGATGGATGCCACAGGAATTGCGTTGGGCCGTGTGCTGGTCGGCAACGGGGTAGCGGGACAGGGCAAAACATCCTATGTGCCAACATCAGACAACTGATAGGTGACGACGTGACGACCTCTACCCAGACGGTGACCCGGGACGGCATTCGGATTTATGATCCATCCGATTTCGCAGGCATGGAAAAGGCCGGGCGGCTGGCCGCGCAAATCCTTGATGATATCGCGGATCACGTCGTTGTCGGCCAGACCACTGGGGCGTTGGATCAGTTGATCACCGATTGGGTTGCAGCGGCGGGCGCCACATCGGCCACCATCGGCTATCGCGGCTATCAGCACGCAAGCTGTATCAGTGTGAACCATGTCGTCTGCCACGGCATCCCCGGCGACAAGACGCTGAAAGACGGCGATATTCTGAATATCGACGTCACCGTTATCGTTGACGGATGGTTCGGTGATTGTTCGCGGATGTATTGGGCCGGAAAACTTAGCCGCAAGGCTGAACGTCTGATCCAAGTAACCCATGACAGCCTGATGCTGGGGATCGAAGCGGCCAAGCCCGGCAATACCTTTGGCGATATCGGCCACGCGATCCAGACCTATGCCGAAGCACAGCGCATGTCGGTCGTGCGCGATTTCTGTGGTCACGGGCTGGGCCGTGTGTTTCACGCCCCGCCAAATGTGCTGCACTATGGTCGCCCCGGATCGGGTGCCGTGCTGGAAGAAGGCATGTTTTTTACCATCGAACCGATGATTAACCTGGGCCGACCGGAAACAAAAATTCTGGCCGATGACTGGACCGCCGTGACCCGCGACAAATCGTTGTCGGCACAGTTCGAACATTCCATCGGGATCACGGCGCAGGGCGCGGAAATCTTTACCCAGTCGCCGGGTGATCGCTTTCATCCCACAATGCGGGACTGACCTGGTGGCGGGAGTCGTCCTGCCACTTGCGAACCACTCTCAACACACCTAACTTATATTAGTCACTAGCGGTGACATCCCCCTGATCATTAATTGAGGATGCACGCTATGCACCGTTCTTTGATAGCCGCTGTCGCGGTCTGCCTGATGCCGTTTGCCGCCCACACCCAAGAGGTGACACTGCGGTTTCAGCACTTTGTTTCCCCTGCGTCTGCAAATCCGACGTATTTCATGCAGCCTTGGGCCGACGCGATCGAGACGCAGTCCAATGGCCGGATCAAGGTCGAGCTTTATCCCTTTATGCAGCTTGGCGGGTCCGCCGCGTCGCAATACGATCTGATCCGCGATGGCGCGATCGATGGCGGCTGGGTCATCCCCGGCTATGAACCGGGCCGTTTCCCCGAAACAGAAGCGCTGGAACTGCCGTTCATGACCAGCAAAAGCGGCGCTGCTGCGTCGCGGGCGGCCTGGGATTTCACCGAAGCGTTTCTGTTGGACGATTTTGCCGACGTCCATTTGATCACGACCCATATGCACGGGCCGGGGATCATCCATGCGCGCGGCGATGCGCCGCAAACGGTCGAAGATTTGCGCGGTATGACCCTGCGCGGTCCGTCGCGTCCCGCCACGCTGCTGCTGGAAAAGCTGGGTGCCGTGCCGCTGGGCATGCCCGTGCCCGCCTTTCCCGAAGCCTTGTCGCGCGGCGTCGTGGACGGCGGTGTCATCACGTGGGAAATGGCGCCGTCGCTGAAACTGGATGAATTGACCGACAGCCATACCGACGTGGCAGGCGACCGTGCGCTGTACAACCTGTTCTTTGTCTGGGCCATGAACAAGGACGTCTATGCGGCCCTGCCGGACGACCTGAAAGCGGTGATCGACGCCAATTCCGGCAAAATGGCCGCAGAATGGGCCGGGGCAGGCCATGATACGGGCGACGCCATCGGACGCGATATCATGACCGATGCAGGCAACGAAATCGCCGTCCTGTCAGACGCGGAAACCGACCGGATCAAGGCAATGGCCCAAGATGTGCGCGCCGATTGGATCGCAGACATAGATGCGCGCGGTCTGAATGGCGCAGCACTGGTGCGGGCGGCGGAAAGCGCAGTCGCGGCCAATCTGGACTAGCGTTATCCGGTCAGGCCAAGGTCCGTGGCGACCTGCATCATGTCGGTGATGGGCTTGACGGCATAGCCGTCAGCCCGCGCCGCCCCACCGGATGCGACATAGGCATAACAGCAGACATCGGCGGCTTGCGCAGCACCCCAGCCCGCTGGCATGTCATCGACAAACACCGTGCCGCCCGCGTCTGTCCCGGCCAGCTGCATCGCGTGATGCAGCATGGCGGGGTCGGGTTTCGGGGCATGATCGTGCCCTGAATAGATCCGGCCAGCGAACCTGTCCAACAACCCCGACGGGGCCAGACTGACCTGCATCTTGGCCAGTGATCCGTTCGATGCGATAGCCGTGGCGATGCCCGCCGCATCCAGTCGGTCCAACAGGTCGATGACACCGGGCACGACTTCTATACCTTCGCGCAGGGCGGTTAGAATCTCGGCATAGATCCCGTCGAGCCAGTCATCGGGCAGGGCCGCGCCACGGCGCGTCGCTTCGGCACCGATACCTTGCATGGTGCCACCGGCGAACAGGGCGTGCACCTCTGCCGGGTCCAGTTGCAGGCCATGACGGCCAAGATTTGCCGCGATGATGCGATCCGTGGTCGGTTCGGTATCGACCAGAACGCCGTCGCAGTCGAAAATCACAAGCTTGGTCATGATGCCTCCAGTATGGTGATCCATGTTTTGCCATGGCTGCGCTGGTCCAGCCGTTTGAAACCCTGTGGCGTGATCTGGGCTGTGGCTTCTTCCCAGACCACGACGGTGCCGGGGGCGATCCATCCTTGGGCGCGGGCCGTCCGCAAGGCCGGACCGCCCAGACCCAGACCATAGGGCGGGTCCATGAACACCAGCCCGCACGCGTCCCCCTGCGGCAATGCATCGGCGGCACATGCGAGCACCGTGCAATCGTCACCGCGCCGCAGTTTTGCGATATTGCCCACGATTAGGTCCAGTGCCGCGCGCCCGCTGTCGACGAATGTGGCATGGACGGCCCCGCGTGACAGCGATTCCAGCCCCAGCGCGCCGGTGCCTGCGAACAGGTCCAGCACCCGTGCGCCCCGGATCGGATCACCCAGCCGTCCGCCCTGCAACACGTTGAACAGGCTTTCGCGGGTCCGGTCGCTGGTGGGCCGCAGATGGGCCGCCGCATCACCCTTGCCCACGGGCACAAGTGCTGCGCCGCGATGGGTGCCGCCTACGATCCTCATGCTTTCAAGAGCGCTTTCAGGTTCGTGTCGGGGTGCGTCACGACGTCGGGTGCCGGGCTTTTGCCCATTTCGATCAAACGCTTTCCGACCATGTAGCCGCGCGTATCGGACAGGCTGTCGATGGCGATCAATTGGTCGCCCCGGTAATACCAATGCGACCGCGCATCTGCGACCTGTCGAACATGGATGGCGTCGTAGCCGGTGTTCAGGCCCGCAATCTGCAATTTCACATCGTATTGGTCGGACCAAAACCAAGGTTTCGGGGTATAGGTCACATCACGCCCCAGCAGGTTATGCGCGACGATTTCCGCCTGATCGATGGCGTTGCCGACACTTTCGATCCGCACCCGCCCATCCCCCAGCGGGGTCGATGCACAATCGCCTGCTGCCCAGATCTGCGGGTCCGACGTGCGCCCATGGGCGTCCGTTGCGATCCCGTTGTCGATGGTCAGACCCGCGCCCTCTGCCAATGCGGTGGCCGGCGCGATACCCACACCGACGATGGCAAAATCAATGTCCAGCGTCGTACCGTCCGACAAGGTGGCACCGGTGACGACATCATCGCCGGTCAACGCGGTCAGGCCGACGCCTTCGCGGATATCGACACCGTGGCTGAGGTGCAGCGCGCGAAAGAAATCCGATGTTTCAGGCGCTGCGACCCGTTGCAGGATGCGGTCGGCCGCTTCGACAAGGGTGACGCTGACACCGCGTTTCGCGGCGACGGCTGCCGCTTCCAGTCCGATATAGCCGCCACCGATGATCAATGCGCGCGCGCCGTCGCGGAACGCGGGCTCCATGGCGTCGGCGTCGTCCAGATCACGCACGGCGAACACGTTGCCCAATGTGCCGCCAATGCTGGCGGGGAGGGAGCGGGGATGCGCCCCCGTCGTCAGCACCAGATCATCATAGGGCAGCGTGTCGCCACCATCCAGCCGCAGGGTCCGCGCTGCCGTGTCGATCCCCGTGGCCCGCGTGCCGAGCCGCACATCGACCCCGTGTTCATCATACCACGCAGCCGGGCGGAAATAGAGCCGGTCTTCTGCCATTTCACCCAGCAGATACGCCTTGGAAAGAGGCGGGCGTTGATAGGGCAGGCGGGGTTCGGCGCAGACCAGCGTGATCTTGGCATCGCAGCCTTCTGCGACCAGTTTTGCGATCAGGGCCGACGCGGCCTGACCGCCGCCGACGATGACGATACGATGCATGGCAAGGGTCCTCTGGTTAAGGTTCGGCGCACCCTATATGTCTTGGCGGCAGACGCAATTCCAAGGAGAGACCATGACCATCAAGATCGGTGATACCCTACCCGATGCGACCGTCCTGACGATGGGCCCTGATGGGCCACAGGCGGTGCAGATGTCCGACAAGCTGAAGGGCCGCAAGATCGTGCTGTTCGGCCTGCCGGGGGCCTATACCGGCACCTGCACCATGGCGCATGTGCCCAGCTTTATCCGCAACGCCCAGGCTTTGGCCGACAAGGGCGTCGCAGAAATCATCTGCCTGTCCGTCAACGATCCCTTTGTGATGAAAGCATGGGGCGACGCGACCGGTGCCGCCGATGCGGGCATCACCATGTTGGGCGACGCGGACGCATCATTCACCAAAGCCATCGGGATGGATTTTTCAGCCCCGCCCGTGGGGTTCATCGACCGTTCAAAACGCTATGCGATGCTGGTCGATGACGGCGTTGTCCAGCTTCTGAACGAAGAACCTGGTCCCGGCCAATGTGACGTTTCGGGCGGGGAAACCCTGCTGGACCAGATGGGCTGACGCAAACGGCCTGCCGACGGCGCGCAGCGCGTGCCGTCGGCAGGCAAATGATCAGCTGGCAATTTCGGCGTTCTGCATGACAAGCGTGCGTGTCGGGAACGGAATTTCGACGCCGGCCTTGTCCAGCGCGACCTTGACCGCGCGCGTCATGTCGGCCTGATACTGAAAATACGCGGCCCGGTCGCACCAGACCCGCACCAGAAAATCGACCGAACTGGCGTTCATGTTGGTGACCTGAATGAACGGTTCCGGTTCCGCCAGCGACCGGGGGTCGGCCATGATCGTGTCAATGATCGTGCTGTGCGCCAGATCCAGATCGGCACCGTAGGATACACCGATGGTCCATTCCGCGCGGCGCTGCGGATAGACTGAATAATTGGTGATCGTGTTGCCCCACACTTCGGAATTGGGAACGATGATCTGCACGTTGCCGATGCTGGCCAGTTCGATGAAGTTCAGGTTGATCGCCTTGACCGTGCCCATCGTCCCGGCGATATCGACGAAATCGCCCAGCTTGATCGGGCGAAAAAACACGATCATCACCCCTGCCGCCACATTCGACAGCGTGCCCTGCAACGCCAGACCGATGGCCAGACCTGCGGCACCGATGACGGCCACGACGCTGGTGGTCTGCACCCCAAAGGTATTGAGCACGAACAGGAACGCGAACCCGATGATGACGTAGCGGATGATGTTACCCAGAAAGCCGAACAGCGTTTCGTCCAGATGGATATTTTTCTGCCCGACGTTTTCGATCCGACGCCCGACCCATCCCGCGATGATGAACCCGACAAGCAAGATCACGATTGCAGAAACGACATTCCCGAGGATCGAAATCAAAAATTCCAGCGTCAGCAAATCGGCCAACGATTTGCCGTTCAGGATCGGGGTCGTCAGAAGATCGTTCATGCGTTCCTCGCGGTGTCGTCCATGATCTGCGCCAGCTTGGCGTCAAGCGCGGACAAACCATCAACGTCATGCGTCGTCAACGTGACCTCCACCGTTTTGTAAACGTTGGACCATTCGGGGTGGTGATTTATCTTTTCCGCACGGATCGCGATTTGCGTCATCCATCCAAAGGCCTGCACGAAGTTTTTGAATTGGAACGTCTTCTGGATCGCGTCGCGGTCGTCTTGCAGCGCCCAGCCGTTGGCCAAGAGCGGGTCAAGGGCGGCGTCGCGGTCCGCGCCGGTCAGTTTGTCGGTCATTGCTGTTCCTCTCTGTGATCGCGGCGAAAGGGGCCATAGCTGGTCAACACCTCTATGTCTTCGTCCACCGCGCGGGTTTCGGCTTGCACGTATCGGGCGATCGCGTCCCGAAAACCAGGGTCCGCGATCCAGTGCAGCGAATGGGTGGCGACGGGCAGATAGCCGCGCGCCAGTTTGTGTTCGCCCTGCGCACCTGCCTCGACCCGGTCCATGCCGTGCTGGATGGCAAAATCGATGGCCTGATAATAGCACAATTCGAAATGTAGCGCGGGGTGATATTCGGTGCTGCCCCAGTAGCGGCCGAACAGCGTATCGCGCCCGATGAAATTCAGCGCCCCCGCGACAGGGCGGTCGCCGTCCAGCGCCAGCACCAACAGCATGTCGTCGCGCAAGTGTTTCTGCGCATGGTCAAAAAACGCCCGCGTCAGATAGGGTGTGCCCCATTTGCGGTTGCCAGTATCCTGATAGAACCGCCAGAACGCATCCCAGTGGTGTGGCTGGATCGCGTCGCCTGTCAGTTGCACGATGGTGCCGCCGAAATCCTGCGCCTGTGCGCGTTCCTTGCGGATATTCTTGCGCTTGCGACTGGACAGGGCCGCCAGAAAGGCGTCGAAATTCGCATAACTGTCGTTGACCCAGTGAAACTGTTGCCCGGTGCGGCGCATCAGGCCCATATCCGCACCGGCCAGCGCCTCTGCTTCTGTGCAGAACGTGGCGTGGACCGATGACAGGTCGTTGTCGGATGCGATTTGCACCGCCCCTTGCACCAGTGCGGACATGCCCACCGCCTCGAACCCTGGTCGGGTCAGAAAACGGCGACCCGTGGCGGGGGTAAAGGGCACCGCGATCTGCAACTTGGGATAATAAGCGCCGCCTGCGTTTTCATAGGCATGCGCCCAGTTGTGATCAAAGATGTATTCGCCCTGTGAATGCCCCTTTGCATAAAGCGGACAGACAGCGATCACCTGACCGTCCGACCGCGCCACCAGATAGCGGGGCTGCCAGCCGCTGCGCCCGCCGACGGAACCTGAATCTTCGAGCGCGCGCAAAAACCGATAGGTTGTGAACGGGTCCACCGGCCGCCCGTCGCCGGGACAGGCGCAGGCGTCCCAATCCGTGGGGTCAATATCGTCCAGAGTTGGCAGGGCCGTCAGTTCGATGGGGGTGTCATTCATCTGGTGCAAAGTGGGCGCCGGTCTGCAACCGTCAAGCCGGATATCGTTCGAATGTGATGTTGTCGGCCGTTTTGCGGGCTTCTGCCTCTTGTTCGGGCGATGTGATCGTCCATGCAAGGATACGTGCCCCCTTTGCCTTCAGCGCCGCGATACGCGGATGGTCCAGTTCGTTGCGATCATGACTGATGAAACAGGCGCCCGCATGGTCGTAGTCTGGGATCGTGGCAAGCCGTTCCAGCGTGGGCGTTGGAATCGTGGGCCAGCCCGCGACATCAAAACCGCCGGTCGTTAGCCCGCGCGGGATTTCAGGCGCAATCCGCGCAATTTCTGCAACATGATGTGGGTTGAACGACATCACGGCCACGTCGCCGGTATAGTGTTTCAGCAGGGCCGCAATGGCACGACCAATCGGCCCCGTGCTGGGGCCCAGCGCGCCGTCCTGATCCTTGATTTCCAGCAAAAGCGGGACGCGGCCCGCAACTTCTGTCAGCACCCGGTCAAGGGTCGGCACGGTGCCGGGGTCGCCCATCAGCGGAATCTGCGCCAGTTGCGCGCTGCTGCGCTGGGCGATCGGCCCCATTTCAACCGTCATGCGGCGCAGGTCGTAATCATGAAACACCACAGGCACCCCGTCAGACGCGCATTGCAGGTCAAGTTCGATGCCATAGCCCGCGGCGACCGCGGCCTTGATCGATGACATCGCGTTTTCGACGCGCCCGGCACGTGCGTCATGAAAAGCGCGGTGCGCGATGGGGCGGGTCAGAAAGCTTTCAGGCAGCATCACGTGATTTCAAAGATCGCTTCGATCTCGACCATGACGCCAAGGGGCAGGCTGGCGGCGGATACGGCCGATCTGGCATGACGGCCCTTGTCGCCCAAGGCGTCGACCAGAAAATCGGACGCGCCATTGATGACGCGGGGCTGGTCTGTGAAACCGCTGGTGGAATTCACAAAGCCGGTCAGTTTGACCACGCGGGCCAGCCGGTCGATATCGCCGTCGCAAGCCGCCTTGAGCTGTGCCAAAAGGCTGATGGCGCAGGCACGTGCGGCAATGGCGCCTTCTTCGACGGTGGCGGTTTCGCCCAGTTTGCCCAACATGTTGCCGTTCGGTCCCTGCGAAATCTGGCCCGAAACATAGACCATGTTCCCTGACACCACGAAGGGCACATAATTTGCGGCAGGTGCTGGGGCGTCGGGCAAGGTCACACCCATCTGGGCGAGTTTGTTTTCAATCATGCTCATGTCGTGGCTCCTGTCGGTTTGACGCGACGCTACGCGGGCCGGACTGCAAGAGCAATCACGACTCGCGGAATGCGCGGGCAAAGTAGTCGGACAGGGGTTTAACCAGATAGACCAGCGGTGCGCGCTCCGCCGTGCGGATGTATGTTTCGACGGGCATGCCGGGAATCAAGGTCATGCCATCCGGCAGGCGGGCAGCCTCGCCTTCATTCAGTGTCACCTCTGCCCGGTAGAATGACTGATGTGTCAGATCATCCTCAAACGCGTCCGCGCCGATCCGTGCGATGGTGCCAAATAATGCGGGCGTCTGCCGCTGATCGAACGCTGGGAACCGCACGGTCACATCCTGCCCGGTAAATATGTGGTCGATATCCGTGACTGCAACGAATGCTGTGATAATCGGTGCACGATCCTGCGGCACCAAATACAGCAGGGGGTCAGCCGCGCGAACGACCGATCGTGGCGCAAAGACTTGCAAGCCGTGAACGACGCCCGACATGGGCGCCCGAATATCCAGACGGTCGATCTGTTGGCGCAGCACGCGTCTGCGTTCGGCCAGTTCCAAAGCGGATGCCTGCAAATCCGGTAATTGCGCAACAGCCTCTGTCCGGCGCGTCGTCATCAGTCCTGCGATTGCCAGTTCGATTTCCCTGATCCGGGCGTCGGCTTCGCTAAGACGTGCGACGATATCGCCCATGCGACCGGAAACATCGGCGCGTTCCCTGCGCAATGTCAGAACGCGGTGGGCCGGTGCAAGCCCGCGATCCAACAGGGATTGCTGGTCCGCCAATTCGGCGCTGATCAGCGCGTCCTGCGCCACCAGTGCGGCGTGCCGGGCTGCCAACCCCGCTATCTGCGCTGTGATCTGCGCGCGTTGTTGTTCCAGTTGGTTGGCACTGGCGCTGATACTGTCCCGGCGTGTCATGAACAGGGTCAGTTGGCCGTCGATCTGATTCCGCGCAATCGGCCCCGCGCCCAGCAGGTCAGGGGCAAAGGTCACTTTGTCCGCGCCATCGCGTTCCGCCGTCAGCCGGGCCATGCGCGCGCGCGTGTCAAAATACTGTGCATCAAGCGTGGCCAGTTCGCCCGTCATCGTGTCAGCGTCCAGCGCGATCAACAGGTCCCCCGCTGCGACGCGCTGCCCTTCGGTGACGGCGATCCGTTTGACCACGCCTCCGTCGGGGTGTTGAACGACCTGACGGTTGCCAGCCACCTCGACCCTGCCGGGACTGACCACCGCGCCTGCGATGTTGGCAAAGACGGCCCAGCCCCCGATCCCGCCGATCAGAATCAGTAATGCCAGACCGCCGCTGATCAGATACGGCTTGGCGGACCAGCGTGCAGGGTCGACCGATGTCATGACCGCCCCGCGACCCGTGGCGAGTCAATCGGATGCGCACCCGGTCGATGGACCACATCCCGCAGAACGTCATCCGGACTGCCAAACGCACGGCGGGTGCCGTTTTCCAGCATCAACAGCAGGTCGCAGTCCTGAATGGCGGCCGGACGATGGGCCATAATGACAATCGATTTGCCATCCGCCTTTGCCATCCGGATCGCGTTCGTCAGGGCGACCGATCCTGCGTTGTCCAGATTGCTGTCGGGTTCGTCAAACACCAGCATCACGGGGTCACCGTATAATGCACGCGCAAGCCCAATCCGCTGGATCTGCCCCCCGGACAAGCCGCCGTCCTGGGCGGTGACATCCGTGTCATACCCGTCCGGAAGCGACAGGATCATGTCATGCGCGCCGGCTGCGCGGGCCGCGGCGATGACAGCAGCATCATCGGGTTTCACCGACATGCGGGCGATGTTGTCCCTGATCGTTCCGTCGCTCAGTTGCACTCTTTGTGGCAGATACCCGATGTGCTGACCTAGAAAATCGGGATCGTATTGGTCTAGTGTCGCCCCATCCAGCCGGATCACCCCGCCTGCCGGGGCCCAAATGCCTGTCAGCGCATAGGCCAGCGCGGATTTGCCCGCACCCGATGGTCCGATCACGCCGAGCGCCTGACCGGGGGCAAGGTCAAAACTGATCATGCGCACCGCAGCCTGACGCTGGCCCGGCGGTACGACGGTTATCTGATCAACGCAGATGCGGCCCAGCGGCTTTGGCAGCGTGGTGCGGGTCGCCGGTAAGGGCGTATTCGCCAAAAGGACAGTCAGATTGCGCCATCCTTCGCGCGCCTGCGACAGTAAAGCCCATTGGCTGACGATCTGTTCCACCGGGGCCAATGCGCGTCCCATCAGAACGGATGCGGCGATCATCGCCCCCGGGGTCAGGACCCCACGCAGCACCAGAAACGCCCCCAGCCCCAACATGGCCGTTTGAATGAACAGGCGAAATGTCTTGATGAACGTGGTAAAGCCGGTGCGGATATCGACCGTTGCCATGGTTGCGTCCAGCGCCGCAGCGCGCGCGGTTTGCCACCGATTGACACTGGCCTCCTGCATACCCAGCGCCACGATCGTGTCACGACTGGCCCTTGTCTGGTGGTGAAGGCGGTCGGCAATCCGTGTGGCGTCGTGTAGCCGGTCCAATGGCCCCCGTATGACCACGTGATTTGCGAAAGCAGCCCCTACAAGCACCGCGCCGCCGCCCAATGCCAGCAAAGCCAGCCCGGGGTGAAAGATGAAAATGCCCAACAGAAACAGCGGCACCCATGGCAGATCGAACAGCGCCGCAAAGCCGGGCGAGGTCAGGCCGCGTTGCACCTTATCCAGATCATGCGGGCCGAAATGCGCCGTCGGTCCGCCCCGGGACTGTGCCTGCGCCCGCAGTGTCGCCATAAAAACCCGCCGGTCCAGACGCATCTGGAATCTGGCGGCCACCCGGGCCATGATCAATCCCCGTGCGTGATCCAGGACGCCCATGATACCAAACAGGAATGTCGCCAGCACCGAAAGCGCGACCAGCGTTTCCAGACTGCGCGACCCCAGGACGCGATCATAGACATTCAGCATATAGAACGGCGCCGTCAGCATCAGCAGGTTCACAAAAAGGCTGAACACCAGAACGACCCTGTAAAGCGCACGTCCTTCGCGCCGGGCAAGTGCCAGTTCAGCGGCGCCTTGACGTGACGTGTTTGCCGGATACGGCATGCCGTGCCTTTCGTGGTGGGGCCAGGATATGCTGCTGCGGCCCGTTTCACGAACAGACTGCGCCATGGCAGGTTAAGGTCACGTTGACCGTCCCGCGTGACATAAGGCTGTGATCTGCGTATCCTTTTGCCGAACCAGAGAGGAGCAACCAAAATGCGCATGAAAATCGCAGTGACCGGCCTGTGTCTCATCGCGTTGCCTGCAACTGGTGGACCCTATGACGGGACATTCAAACAGGCCGCGAACGCCGAATGTGACCTTGTCGGCGTCGATGGCGGGTCCGTGCGGATCGCCGATGGCATCTTTTACGGCGTCGAACTGCAATGCCGCATGTCGGACCCGGTCAACGTGCTGGAAATGGATGCGTTGCTTTACACCATGGAATGCAGCGGTGACGATCAGATGTTCACCGAACGCGCGATGGTGATGGACAAGGCCGAAGACGACGGCATCATCATGGTCTGGAACGGATACGCCTTCGTCTATGACCGCTGCGACCCGACGCCTGCCGTGACAATCGATACGCCTTCCACGCCGGATGACACGATTTCATCGGATGTCGCCCCGGAAAACTGAGCGCCATATCGGACTTTTCGCCTTGTTCCCCCCCCGATCTCCCGTTACACCAGCCAACGGAGATGTGGCCGAGTGGTCGAAGGCGCTCCCCTGCTAAGGGAGTATACCGGGAACGGTATCGAGGGTTCGAATCCCTTCGTCTCCGCCATTTCCTTTTCGTAGATACTGCTAAGTATCTGTAATCGGACATATTTATGGCGCATTTACCTCCCACCATCTACAACTTGTAGCGATTCCGCACCGAAGAATGTGGGATGAAATGTGGGACGGAATATGAGCACAGATTTCAGCACCGGGCGCCGCATCGGCGTAAAGTCAGGACCGCACGTCGAGCGCAAGCTCAACGCGACATTCGTGAAAAAAGCGCCGCCGGGCCGATACTGCGATGGCGGCGGCCTGATACTGCACGTCGATAGAACCGGGGCTCGTCGGTGGTTTCTCCGGGTCGTTGCCCACGGTGTCCGCAAGGACTACGGCATCGGCCCCCTTTCGTTCGTGTCGCTGACGGAGGCGCGCGAGACAGCCGGGAAGATGCGCAAAATCGCCCGGATGGGGGGCGATCCACTGATGGTCCGGCACGAGCACCAGTCGGCAGCGATGACGTTCAGGAAGGCGGCACAGGAAGTGCACGATTTCCGCATCCGGGATACGAGCCGCAACGGCAAGCATATCGACCAGTGGTGGAACACGCTCGAACACTACGTCTTTCCAACCTTCGGCGATCTCTCCGTGTCCGAGATCACCGGGAAGATGGTTGTCGATGTCCTGAAACCGATCTGGCGCGAGAAGCCCGAGACGGCCAGACGCGTGCTCCAGCGGATCGACGTCGTGCTGCAATGGTGCGAGGTTCAGGGCTGGCGCGATCAGGCGATCCCCGTGAAAGGCATCCGCAACGCGCTCGGGAAGCAGGGCGACCGAGTAAAGCACTTCGAGGCGATTTCCCACTTCCAAGTCGCGGACCTGATGGCCGCACTCACGGAAGTTCCCGGCGTTGGCTCTGCCGCTCTCCGCTTCACGATCCTTACGGCCTCACGCTCCGGCCCAGTGAGGCTGGCGCGTTGGGACGAGTTCTCGAACTGGGACAACACCTGGACTGTCCCCGAGGAACATATGAAGGGCGGGAAGAAGTTCGTCGTGCCGCTGTCCTTCACAGCCAGAAATATCATCCTCGCGCAGCGCGAGATTGCCGGAAATTTCGAACTCGTTTTCCCGTCCCCACGAGACGGAAAGAAAAAAATCTCGGAAAACACGATGGCGAAGATCCTGAAAAAATTTCACCCCGGCGCGACTGTTCACGGAATGCGCAGCGCATTTCGCGACTGGTGCGAAGAGTTTGCCGAGAACGTTCCGAGGGAGGTCAAAGAGGCGGCACTTGCTCACGCAAGCGGGGACAAGGTCGATGAAGCATATCGCCGGACGATCTACCTCGATCATCGTGAAAACCTGATGGAGGTCTGGGGGCTCTACGCAACAGGCGTGGGCGGAACCTACGCGGACCTTGTCAAGCGTGCGACGAGTCTGAAATACCTTGAAGTTGATGCTGCCGAATAACGCCAGTGCGTGCAAGTAAGGGGAACAAGATGGACGCGGAAAACCCGCTCGAAGCATTCATCTCGAAAGCGAAGGCGTCCGGTGGTGCCGAGCGGGCGAACTACCAGCTATTCGTCGTCGAGCTGTGCGAGGTTCTGGGCGTCCGCCGGCCTGAATATGCAAGCGAGGACACTGGCCTCGATAACTATGTGTTCGAGCGGAAGGTGGCCTTCGCGCACCCGGACGGATCGACCACGAGTGGTTGGATTGACTGCTACAGGCGCGATCACTTCATCCTCGAAGCGAAGCAGTCGAAGAAGCGCACGGCCTCGGCGGACGGCCTTGGACTGCCTTCGGACACATTCCTGCCCAAGACGGGCCACGCCCTGCGAGGGACGCGCACCTGGGACCGGGTGATGGTTCAGGCAAAGACCCAAGCGGAGAGCTATTCCCGCACTCTGCCCGTGGAGCACGGCTATCCGCCCTTCATCCTGATCGTCGATGTCGGGAATGTCATCGAGGTTTTCGCCGACTTTTCCGGGCAGGGAAAGAACTACGCCCATTTCCCTGACCGCAAATCATTCCGTATCCTTATGGACGATCTGCGGGAGTCGGAAATACAGGACCGACTCCGGGCGATCTGGACCGATCCGCATTCCCTTGACCCGGCCAAAAACTCTGCCCGGATCACCCGCGAGATTGCCGACCAACTGGCAATCATCGCCCGGAGGCTCGAACGGAAACACGACGCGAAGGCCGTGGCCGAGTTCCTGATGCGCTGCATCTTCACGATGTTCGCGGAAGATGTGAAACTCCTGCCCGAGCGGTGCTTTCAGAATCTCTTGCAGGATATGCAGAAGACACCGGGCGATTTCGTCCCGGCGCTGGAATCCCTGTGGCGGGATATGGATGAAGGCGGCTTCTCCGGAATGATCCGGAAAACCGTCAAGAAGTTCAATGGCTCGCTGTTCAAGGACCGCACGGCGCTACCGCTTGAATCCGATGAACTTGCCGCGCTTAGCGCCGCCGCCAACCGGGATTGGCAGGATGTAGAACCCGCGATTTTCGGCACCTTGCTGGAACGCGCGCTCGACAAGCGCGAGCGGTCGTCGCTGGGGGCGCACTACACGCCGCGCGCCTATGTCGAGCGATTGGTGGTCCCCGTCATCATCGAACCTTTGCGCGAAGACTGGACGGCGGTGCAGGCGCGGGTCCGCGACCTGACGGAACAGGGCAAGGATAGGGACGCCCTCGACGAGGTGCGCCGTTTCCACCGCAAGCTCTGCACGACGCGGGTGCTTGATCCGGCCTGCGGCACCGGCAACTTCCTCTATGTCTCGCTCGAACTGATGAAGCGCCTCGAAGGCGAGGTGCTGGACGCCATCGCCGATCTCGGGGGCCAGCCCGACCGATATTCGGACTTCCCCGATGACGCGGGGTCGCATCGGGTGGGCCGGAAGCTCGCCAGCTCGGGCGGGCGCTTCACGGTCGATCCCCATCAGTTTTACGGGCTGGAGCTGAACCCGCGCGCGGTGCCGATTGCGGACCTCGTGCTGTGGATCGGCTTCCTGAAATGGCAGATCAGGACCGGGGTGGATATTTCGGAACCCGTCCTGGATGCCTACGGCACGATCCGCCAGCAGGATGCCGTCCTTGCCCACGATGGGGAGACGCCCGCGCTGGATGAGAACGGCCAGCCGCGCACCCGGTGGGATGGCTTCACCCGCAAGCCCGACCTGATCACCGGGGAGATGGTGCCCGACGCCTCCGCTCGGGTCGCGATCACGGCCTACGCGAACCCGCGCCGTGCGTCGTGGCCGGATGCGGAGTTCATCATCGGCAACCCGCCCTTCATCGGCGGCAAGGATATCCGGGCCGAACTCGGCGACGGCTATGCCGAAGCGGCGTGGGCCGCGCGTCCGGATGTGCCGGGCGGTGCGGATTTCGTGATGCACTTCTGGGACGAGGCCGCGCGGCGGCTGACGGTGAAGGGCACCAAGGCACAGCCGAACCCGACGCGCCGTTTCGGCTTCATCACCACGAACTCGATCACCCAGACCTTTTCCCGCCGGGTCATCGAGCAACGCCCGAAGGGCGAGCCGCCTTTCTCGCTGGTCTTCGCCGTGGGTGATCATCCCTGGCTGAAGTCGGCGGATCGCGCTGCCGTGCGGATCGCGATGACTGTCGCCGAAGCCGGATTGTCCGAGGGCGTTCTGGGCGAGGTGGTGGAAGAAGCCGACCTGAATACCGACGCGCCGCGCGTGCGCCTGCGTCGCACGGCAGGCAAGATCACCTCGAAACTGACAATCGGGGCCGATCTCGCCAGCATCCGCCCGCTCTGGGCAAACGAGGCGTTGTCGAGCCCCGGCGTGAAACTGCACGGAGCCGGGTTCATCGTGTCGCCCGAGAAGGCGCGGGAACTCGGCCTCGGCACCGTGCCGGGATTGCAGCGCCATATCCTGCCCTACCGCAACGGACGCGATCTGGCGGCCACTCCGCGGGGCGCAATGGTCATCGACCTCTTCGGCCTGACCGTGGAAGACGTGCGCGACCGCTTCCCGGCGGTGTTCCAGCACGTGGCCGAAACGGTGAAGCCGGAACGGGACAACAACAATCGCGACACCTACCGGGACAGCTGGTGGATCTTCGGCGAGCCGCGCCGCGACCTGCGCCCAGCCTTGGAGGGCTTGCCCCGCTACATCGCTACCATCGAGACCACAAAACACCGGGTCTTCCGCTTCCTCGATGCTTCCATCCGTCCGGACAACAAGCTGATCGTTCTGGCTGTCGACGATACCGCTTTTTTCTCGGTGCTCTCCTCTCGGCTTCACGTCCACTGGTGCCTGAGCTTCCGAAATCTCCTCGAAGATCGACCGGTGTATGCGAAGACCGATACGTTTGACCCGTTCCCGTTCCCTCTCTTGGGCGAGGCGGCAAGGGCCGAAATGTCGAAACTCGGCAACCGACTCGACACCTTCCGCACCGACCGGATCGCCAATGTGCCCGGCCTGACGATGACGAAGCTCTACAACGCCCTCGGACGCGCGCGGGAGGTGGAGGCCGGGACGGATGCCGATCCGCTTTCCGAAGCGGAAAAGGATTTGCACAGCGCCGCGCAGATCGCCGTCCTGAAGGACCTGCACGACCGTATCGACCGCGCGGTGTTCGACGCCTACGGCTGGTCCGATCTCGCGCCCCGGGTCGTCGGCAAGCCCGGCGGGCTGACGCCTTCCCTGCTGAAAACTTCCGATCAGGAAGACGCCGAGGAGGAGCTATTGAAGCGGCTGGTGGAGTTGAACAAGGAGCGCGTCCGCGACGAGGCGCGCGGCGTGATCCACTGGCTCCGCCCGGAGTTCCAGAAGCCCCGTCTTGGCGCCAAGGCTCCGCAGCCCGCAACCGCGCGGCAGATGGAGGCGGAGCTTGCCGCCGTCGCCGCCCCGGCGGAAAAGATCGCGTGGCCGAAGGATGGGCTGGAACAAATCAAGGCGATGCGGGGGGCGCTCGGCGAGGCGGATGGCCCGATCTCGGTCGCCGACCTCGATGCCCGGTTCAAGGGCGGGCGCAAGCGGCAGGACCGGATTGCCGACCTGCTGGCCTATATGAGCGAAACCGGAATGATCCGCACGCAGGAGGGCGAGGCCGGGCAGCGATATTTCATCCCAATGTGATCTCGTCCCGCTGCCGGTGGCGCGGTTCTGCGCCGCTCTCTGGCGGCGGGACGATGGCTTGAGGCTCGGGCGTCTGCACCGCCTCCGGCTGCGGGCGGTGAAGCCGGGCGCGAAGCGTGTCGCGGATCATCACCAGGGCGCGAAATGACCGACGCACAGACCGGCGACGAATAGCGCGACGGAGAGGGGCCAGAAACGGCGGGAGATGGGTCGCGGTGCCTCCGGGGCTGGCTGGTGTCCGATGGCGCTCACGCGCGCTCCCAGCGTCTCGGATGAATGGTGGAGCCGGTCGAGCTTGTCCGCCATCTCGTGCAACTTGCGGCCCTGCGCTCGGTGCTGTTCGAGCAGGTCCGCGACTCCGCGCAGGATGCGATCGGACCGCTCCGCAGACTTCTCCGCACTGGCTTGGGTGCGCGTCATCGCGTTTTCCCAGTCCAGTTCGCTGGGGCCGTTGAACATCGTTCATCTCCTTCAACTGGTTGATTTCCCTGATCAGGATATTCGCCTCGGCGCGGCTGTGGCCGCTGTCGGTGCTGTGCCATTCCGGTTTCGATGTTGGGGCGATCCCTTTCGCCGCGCAGGCCCGCGCACCGGGGCCCTCGTGGATGGTGGGGACTTGGTCGATACCGCGCGCCGCGTGGGACAGATGCGAGATGCGAGACTCCTCGTTGTAGCCCCAGCCCGCCATCAGGTCGTTGTGGGTGTCGGCCCAGAGCTTCGCCGCCCGTTCGACGGCTCCTTTCCGCGCCATCCCGAGGACGCTTCGTGGCCTGCCACGTCCGCCGCCGCGCTCGTAGGCATCGAGTGCGACGACGTGGAAATGCGGGTTCCGGATGTCGTTCCCGTTCTGGTCGTGGATGGCGAAGACATACCCGGCCTTGCCATCGGTCAGTCGCTCGGCGAAAGCCCGCGCGAGCGACGCGCGTTGATCTGAAGTGGCTTCGATCGGCAGGGCCACGATAAAGCGTTCGGCGACGCGTCCTTTCTTGCGGATCGCTTCGGCCTCCGCCGCCTCCGCCGTTTCCGCGTCGGTAGGCGATACGCGCGCCCGCTCCACGACGCGGGCCGCGCTCGGCCGGGTGATGTAGCGCAGGTGAGCAAGGGTCTGACCCTGCTGGGCAGCGCGTTCCGCGCCATTCACCTTGGTGGAGAAGCTCTTGACGGAATGTCGGAATGAAAAAAGTGCCATTGTTCGCTTCGGGTTGGGGGGACAAAATCACTATTTTGTCCGTTGTGCGCCTTCATTTCTTCTCTCTCGTAAATAGGACCCCAACGATGACACCAAAAACGCAGCAGTCCCTTTACCGCGTCGTCAGGACTTGCGCCCTGCACAGCGCGCGCTTTCGCCTTTCGGGCTTCGACGATATGGCGCTGACGGATGCGCTGATCGAAGGCCTCGGCGACGAGATCGTCGATTTTTTCGAAGAGCGGTTCCCGGAATACCTCAAGAAGGCCCCTCGCAAGACCGGAAAATCCGGTTCCAGCGAGGGGCCGGGCTCTCAGGTCAGGACGCGCCACACTTTTCCGCCGACGCTGTAGGTCGGTATCCGGCGTTCCCGTTGCCCTCGATTAGGCGAGACTGAACGAGTTGCGCGAAAATCCGGTTGATCGCCCGGAGAGTCGTTTCCCGTTTCTCGCTTTTGTCCGATGGGCAGGCTTTCGAGAAATCGACGATGATGTCTGCTGCTTTCACGCGCCGATCAGAAGAGGCTTTGCATTGCTGGCATACGAGTTGGAAGGCGACCTTTTCCCGGTAGTCTCCGGCATCGGCCTCCTTGGCGTCCTCTGCCCCGGGGGCAGGTGCCGGTTGGACGTCCTGCCCTTCCATCGGCAGGGCGAGCGGGAGCGTGATCGCCTCGCCGTCCCGATCTACTCCGACTTCGAGTGCTGTGAGACGGAAATACAGGCGGCGGTTCTTGCTGCCGTTCCGCTGCTTCGTCGGGGTCAAGCTGACGACCCCCCGCCCATATGCCTTCGAGGCATCTTCCACGAGCACCACGGTATCGAAGGCGTTGAAAACAGTCCCGGAGCCGCGAGGGCGCGAGCCATCCGAGACCCCGGTGTGATGCACGACGAGGGCATTTGCGCCTGTCTCGTCGGCGATCCTGCGGAGGCTCTGGATCATCCGCCCCATATCCCGAGCGGAGTTCTCGTCGCCGTCGCCGATGGACATTGCCATCGTATCGACGATGACCAGACAGGACGTCGCCTTCTCATTGAAAATGAGGTCTTGGATTTCCTTCGAGAGAAAGGCCATCTGCTGCGGGTCGGTCAGGTCGATGGCCTTGGGCAGGACATAGAACGAAGCGGAATCCGAGGCCGCATCCGTGAAGTGAGGCAAGGCACGGTCTTCGACCCCTTTCGGGTCTTCCGCTGCCACGTAGATGACCAGCGACTTCTCGGTTGGAATATCGGCAAGCGGCTTGCCCTGGGCGACGTGGGCGCAGATGGATGCGACCACCGTGGATTTCCCGACATTCGACGGGCCGAAGATCATACTGACCTGACCGGGCTTCAGGAGCCCCTTGACGATGTAGCGGTGGTCGATGGTGATCTGCTCGTCGTTGAGCCTCTTGAGCTCGGTGTTCAGCAGGGTAGTGGAAAGCGCAGTATTGACGCAGGCGACGTTCATTCGTATGTATCCTTTGTAGACGTTGCATTGCGTGCTGCGGATGGTTTGGCGACTGCTCCGCGGCACAGAAAAGAGATGGCTCTTTTTGTGCGCGCAAAAAAACTTTCACGGAAAAAAATCTCTTCGGACAGCCAGACAGACGGACGCCGTCCTACAGACGGCGTCCGTCTGTCTGGCTGTCCGCCTCGGTGTGGTGATCCGGCTCGACTGACCTCCGTCGAGCAACATTCGTGCGCGGGCGAGCCCGGAGACGATAGATGTTGGGTGGAATGTTGGACGGCTTGCGCGTCGTCTCGGGATAATATATACAAATCAACGACGTGGGCTGGGAGTCACGAAGACTTCGTCTCCGCCAGACCCCCCGCGAAAGCGTTCTCCCGATCCGGCTCCGGCCGGATTTTTCCGTTGTTTTCGAGGGTTATGCGGGTGGAGCTGAGCACTGGCCCCGGCACCAAGAGG
Organism: Loktanella sp. SALINAS62; assembly: GCF_018263905.1. Lineage (GTDB taxonomy): Bacteria > Pseudomonadota > Alphaproteobacteria > Rhodobacterales > Rhodobacteraceae > Loktanella. The sequence continues at coordinate 68,695 of NZ_JAAFZU010000016.1, forward strand.
CCCGGAAGCGGTCTCTCTGAGCCGATATTCTCCGGACCTCTCGACTGCTCTAGTTTGGTGTAAAGCATGTAGGTGACTGAAACTTAAGTATGATTTTATGGTTCAGCCTCGACATTTTGACATCAGGGGCGTTGCGGAAAATGGAACTGAAAACAAACTCTTTCTGCCCTCATCCACGATGAGATCCGGAATGCGCTGTTGCAACGCTAGGACAGCATCGCGCGCGCGTTTTCTCGCACTATGCACCCACACCTGCTCGACTGGCGTTTCTTCCGCGAGAAGTCTGTGACGCATGAGACATCCGACACGCGACCAGAGCCGGTAACCTTGTTCAAAAGCGCAGGCTGTCCAACTATAGATGTCTGATGAACCGGCGCTTGAAGCCACGCTGATCTGCTTCTTGCCTATTCCGATACTGACGAAGGTCCCATTTCGGCTCAACTGCTAGTTATGCCACAGCGCGAGTGGTCTCCGCCGCTTCATGATCCGTCAAAATCGCACGAAATGATTGCGCCACGGCTTCAGCAAGGTCGCAGGGGACGGCGTTTCCGATCTGCCGGTAGACAGAACTCTTGCGACCAAAAAACTGGTAGTCGTCGGGGAAAGTTTGGATGGCCATGCATTCTCTGATCGTAAGGCGGCGAAGTCTCGCGGTAGCATCCCCAGCCCAAGGGCTTTCGCCCCTCATCAAGCCGGCGTGGTATGTCTCGACGAAGCTGATCTCCCCTTTAAATACCTCATCCTCATCGATGATGGGGGTCTTATTGCCGCCCATCGAAGCTGGAAGGGTGGTGGCGTAGCCGGCCGTGGGCAGTGGTCTGCCAGCGCCGTTGAACAGCATTCCCGCGTATGGCGACCGACGGAGGATCGGCGCCTTCGCATAGGAGATCTTCGCAGTGCAGGTTTTCGGGTTCTCCGAGGTGCCGGCTCGTCCGAATCCCTGATGATCTCTGCTACTGAAGGCGCGCTACGGCGAAATTCTGTTAGCTGACGCCGCAGTTCCGTCTCGAGGGTTCGGTCGTTGCCCCGATAAATGCTTTTTCGGATGCCAACCAAGAACATCCTTTCACGCATTTGGGGAACGCCAAAGTTCGTTGCATTCAAAACAACCAATGCAATGCAATATCCCCATCGCGCGCGATCCATGATCCGGCGCCTGACTTGACCTGCCACGGGATTTTTCCTCTATTTGGAATGAGAGTCCGACCCAACGAAGGGACGGACAATGAAGCGAACGAGATACAGCGAAG
>NZ_JAAFZU010000001.1:0-112156 GCF_018263905.1 Loktanella sp. SALINAS62
ACTGCGTCTCCGGTGAGGGGGCTTCTACGGTTAGTAACGAACCGCCGCAAGCACCTTTTTACAAAAACTTCGCATTTTTCCCGAAAAATTCGGAATCGATCAAAATATGGTATGTCCGCCCTATGATTGATCAAGACGACCGGTGTCACATGACGCCAAAGCACCAAAAGAGGTCCCCAATGTTGCGTATCATACTGCTGTTTTGCACGCTTTCTGCCCTGGTCAGCTGCACCGGCACCGGGGCGCCGCTGTCCCCGCCCCCGCCCGGCGCGCTGCGGATCGCGTCGCACAACGCCCATTACATTGTCTTGGGGCGCGAAAGCGGGAAGTGGTCCGTGGGTGACTGGGCCACGCGCAGAATCGCGCTCAATCAGTCGTTCAAAGCGTTGGACGCGGACATCATAGCCTATCAGGAAATGGAAAGCTTTGGCCGGGGCGATACCGATAACGTCAACTTGGCACGCGACTGGGTGCTGGCCAACAACCCGGACTACGCAGTGGGGGCCAACGGTGATTCTGCTGTCTTCCCGTCAACCCAACCGATCTTTTACCGGACCGACCGGCTGGAACTGCTGGATCAGGGCTGGTTCTTCTTTTCCGATACACCCGATGTCATCTATTCACGCACCTTCGACGGCAGCTTTCCGGCCTTTGCCAGTTGGGTCCAGTTACGCGACCTGCAGGATGGGCGCAGCTTCTACGTCTATAACGTGCATTTCGAATATCGCTCCGGGTCAAACCGACTCAAATCTGCGGCGCTGACCGTTGAACGCATGCAGCCCTTGCTGGCCCGCGCTGAACCCATCGTTCTGGTCGGTGACCTGAATGCGTTGAAGGGATCGCGGACCGCTCAGATCTTCAAGGACGCGGGATTCAGCTTTGCCGATGTGCGCGGATCGACTTACCATCTGGATCGGGGGCTGAACCTGTTCGGCGCCATCGACCAAATCGCAACCGCGGGGCCAATCCGTCAGGCCGGGACACCACAGGTCCTGCGGCGAAAGTTTGAAGACCGTTGGCCGTCTGACCATTACCCCGTTATCAGCGACGTCTTTCTGGAATAGGGGTCATGCAACGTCAGACGTGACATTGTGCCCGGCCGCGATACCTTTGCTTTAACGCATCGCAGGGGATTGACGGAATGACGACATTTACAGTGAACGGACAGGAACGCACGGTCGACGTGCCGGGTGACACCCCGTTGCTTTGGGTCCTGCGGGATGAACTGAAACTGACCGGCACAAAGTTTGGGTGCGGCGTCGCACAATGCGGCGCCTGCACTGTGATGCTGGATGGTACGACCCGGCGGTCGTGTGTGACACCCATATCCACACTTGAAGGTGCGAACATCACCACGATCGAAGGCTTGGACACCCCCGAAGCACATGCCGTTCAGGCCGCATGGAAGGCGCTTGACGTGCCACAATGCGGGTGGTGCCAATCCGGTCAGGTCGTCAGCGCCTCTGCCCTTCTGTACGAAATCCCGAACCCCACGGACGCAGATATCGACAGTGCCATGGTGGGCAACATTTGCCGCTGCGCAACCTACGTGCGGATTCGCCAAGGCATCAAGGACGCCGCCAAGGCGTTGGAGGCATGAGCATGACACAACAAACGCGCCGCCAGTTCCTCGGCTCTGCCGCGGGAATCGCAATCGCAGTCACGTTGCCGATGAAAGGCCGCGCGCAATCGGGGGCCGCACAGGCGTTTGACAGCGACGGCAGCGCGGGCAGCTTTGCCCCCAACGCATTTGTGCGGATCGCGCCCGACGACACGGTCACGGTCATGATCAAGCACATCGAGATGGGACAGGGACCCTACACCGGGTTGTCCACCCTTGTGGCAGAGGAACTGGATGCGGACTGGTCGCAGATGCGCGCGGAATCCGCGCCGTTGGATCAGGCGAAATACAAAAACCTGTTCTTTGGTCTGCAGGGCACCGGCGGATCAACCGCCATGGCCAACAGCTATACCCAAATGCGCAAGGCAGGCGCTGCGGCCCGCGCCCTGCTGGTGCAGGCCGCAGCCGAAGACTGGGGCGTCCCCGCGTCCGAAATCAGAATCGACAAGGGGATCGTGTCGCACGGTGACAAGACGTCTCCTTTTGGACCACTGGCCGCCAAGGCATCTGGGCTGACCCCGCCGGACGAGCCCGCACTGAAAGACCCTGCCGACTTTGTCTACATCGGCACCGACATGCCAAAGCTGGATAGCCCCGCCAAATCCAACGGGACCGCCGAATTCACGATGGACATCTATTTAGACGGCATGGAAACGGTCGTCGTGCGCCATTCCCCCATGCTGGGCGGCACGGTCGCAAGCTATGACGACAGCGCGGCGCTGGCCGTGCCGGGTGTGACTGCTGTGCGCCAGATTCCGCAGGGCGTCGCCGTCTATGCGACATCGACCGCCGCCGCGTTAAAAGGGCGCGCCGCATTGACCGTGGACTGGGACACCTCGCAGGCCGAAACACGCACCTCATTGCAGATGATGGACGATTTTGCAGCCCTAGCAGGCAACGACACAGCAAAGGCCGCAGAAACGGCAGGCGACGTGGAAACGGCTTTGGCGAATGCGGCCCAGACGATCGAGATGGAATTCCGATTCCCCTATCTGGCCCATGCGCCCATGGAACCGCTTGATGCCGTGGTCGAGGTCAAGGACGGCAGCGCCACCGCTTGGGGCGGCTGGCAATTCCCCGGCTTTGACAATCAGGCCATCGCGGGTGCGCTGGGTCTGGACCCGGCCAACGTCACCATGCAGACGATGCTGGCAGGCGGATCGTTCGGCCGACGCGCGCAACCCAGCGCCCACATCGGTGCGGAAATCGGTGCCATTGCCGCCGTCGCCGGGCGGGACGGGTCATGGAAACTGGTCTGGACCCGCGAAGACGATTTGCACGGCGGATATTATCGCCCGCTGACCATTCACCGGATGCGCGGCGGCATTGATGCCGATGGCAATATCGCAGGCTGGCACGACGTTGTCGTAAACCAATCGATCATGGCAGGCACCCCGATGGAAGCGATGATGCAGGATGGGCTTGATCCGACATCCTACGAAGGCGCGGTCAAGATGCCCTACGATCTGCCCGATCTTCGGGTCGATTGGGTCCGCGCCGACAGCCCCGTGCCAGTCCTGTGGTGGCGGTCTGTCGGCCATACCCACACCGCCTATGCAACCGAAGTATTTTTGGATCACCTGCTGGAACAGGCAGGCAAGGACCCTGTGCAAGGTCGTCTGGACCTGCTGCGCGACGACATGGGCCGTGACCGGGCCGTGCTGGAACGCGTGGCACAGATGGCAGGCTGGGACGGCCAGAAGGTGAAGAACGGCAAAGGCTACGGGGTCGCGTTGCACGAATCATTCAACACCTATGTCGCGCAGATCGTCGCGGTCGAAGACCGCAACGGACAGCCGCATGTCACCGACGTCTGGTGCGCGGTCGATCCCGGTGTCGCGGTCAACCCGAATGTGATCCGCGCCCAGATGGAAGGCGGGATCGGCTTTGGTCTAAGCGCTGCCTTGTTCGATGAAATCACGCTTGGCGAAGGTGGTATCGTGCAGCAAGACAACTTTGACACTTATCGGTTGCTTCGCATCAACGAAATGCCCGCCGTGCATGTCGAAATCATAGCCTCTGACGCCGATCCAACGGGTGTTGGGGAACCGGGTACACCGCCTGTCGGACCGGCGCTTGCAAACGCGTGGCGCGCATTGACCGGTGCAAACGTGACAACCCTGCCCTTTTCCACAACAGCCGGAGCGTAGCGATGATCAAGATTTTCTGCCGCCTTGGCCTGATGGTGGCGCTTGCGTGGGCAATCCCGGTCAGCGCCGAAACCGTCAACGGATTGCGGACCGTAGACGAATTTAACGACATTCCCAACGATACCAAACGATCCGTCGCCTTGTTCAATGAGCTGATGGTCGTGATCGAACATCCACGCTGCATGAATTGCCACCCTGTCGGTGATGTGCCGCTGCAGGGCATGGATATGCAACTGCACCAGCCCCCCGTCGTGCGCGGCGATGGCGGAATGGGCGCACCCGGCATGCGGTGTTCGACCTGCCATGGCGCGGAAAACGTCGCCTATGCCACAGGCGATGGATCAATCCCCGGCCATCAGCCTTGGCACCTTGCACCCATAGAAATGGGGTGGGTCGGCAAAACCGCAGCGGAAATCTGCGCGCAGCTGAAAGACCCGGATCGCAACGGCAACCGCACATTGGCCGAACTGCACGAACATAACGCCAAAGACGGGCTTGTCGGTTGGGGCTGGAATCCCGGCGCTGGCCGCGAACCCGCACCCGGATCGCAAGACGTGTTTGGCCAGTTGACCCAAGCCTGGATCGACACCGGTGCCATCTGCCCGGAAGCCTGACAAATCCCCGGCGCGCTCAGGGCGCGCCGGGGATTTAGACCGGGTGCGACAGCGCGAATACGCTATCCGACGCAAGCGACGGCTGCGCCGTCACCTGACCGGCATCCACCAGTTCAATCAGTTGGGCAAAAACGTTGCGCGCCGCGATTGGCCAGACGGACTGCGGCACATCGCTGTAAACCGTGGCCGTAATCGCGGCGATGTCACGCGGACCCGCGGTCAGGGCGGCCAGCACCTCTGCCCGGCGTTCCATGCGGTGTGCGATCAGCCAGTCGATGCGCGCGGCCGGATCGGTCACCGGCGCGCCATGCCCGGAATACAGGATCGACGCGCCCGCAGCGCGCAGCTTGCGACAGGACGCGATAAAATCACGCACATCCCCATCAGGCGGGGAAACAAGCGACGTCGCCCAGTCCATCACCAGATCACCCGAAAACGCAACGTCGCGCCATGTCAGACAGATGTGGTTGCCCATATGCCCCGGCGTATGCAGCACCCCCAAATCGCCGGCAGGCGTGGCGATCAGCGCGCCATCCGCCACGCAGCGATCCGGCACAAAGCCGCTGTCGACACCTTCGCCACCGCCCGCGTATCCATCCGCGATCAGCCGCCGCATCACGGCACTGCGCCCCGCCTGACTGTCGCCAAACGCCAGCACCGGCGCACCGGTAAGCCGCGATAGCGGTGCTGCGAGAGGCGAATGATCCAGATGAGAATGCGTGACCACGATATGGCTGACGCGCGCGCCACCAATCGCCTGCTGCAAGGCCGCCATATGCGCGGGCATATCCGGGCCGGGGTCAATCACCACCAGATCATCGCACCCCAGCAGATAGGTATTCGTACCGCGATCGGTCATCGGTGACGGATTCGGGGCCAAGACCCGGCGCAGCCCGTCAGCCATCTGTTCCGCCGCGCCCGGTACCGGATCGTACGCCATCACCGCTTTCCCCTGCCTTGCCACGTCGCTAGTCTTATCGACATGTTGTTTCGCTGGCTCAAACCCTATTTGCCGCGCGGGCTTTATACGCGGGCGTTCCTGATCCTGATCCTGCCGATTTTATCGTTGCAGCTTTTGGTATCGGTCGTCTTCATCAATCGTCATTTTCAGGGTGTGACAGAGCAGATGACAAATGCGGTCAGTATCGACCTGCAATTCCTGTTCGACACGGCCAACGACGCGTCCAATCGCGATGCAGCACAAGCCGCCGTTGCCCGAATAGCGGGCCCGTTGCAACTGGATGTGAACTGGCCCACCCAGATCCCCGACACGCCCCGCGAACAGACGTGGACCGATTTCACCGCAAACGAGGTGTCCGACTGGCTGCAGTTTCGCCTGCCGCAGATCGAAGAGATCTCGATGATCGACAAGGATTTCGTGCGTGTCTGGATGGCCACGGCACACGGCCCGATGCAGGTCGAATTTTCGCGCAAGCGGGTGTCAGCGTCCAATCCGCACCAGTTGCTTGTCATCATGGTGGTGCTGGGCGTCATTCTGACGGCCATTTCCTTTGTCTTTCTGCGCAACCAACTGCGCCCAATCCAGCGGATGGCCGTCGCCGCCACCGATTATGGCAAGGGGCGAATAACCTATTATCACCCCTCTGGCGCGACAGAGGTCCGCGCGGCAGGCATGGCGTTTCTGGACATGCGCAACCGGCTGGAACGGCAGATCCAGTCGCGCACCATGATGTTGTCTGGCGTCAGCCACGATCTGCGCACACCACTGACGCGACTGCGGCTGGGGTTATCTTTGTTGGATGACGACGATGCAGCACCATTACTGGGCGATGTCGACGAAATGCAGCGCCAGCTTGATGCGTTTCTGGATTTCGCCCGGTCTGATGCCGGCGATGCGCTTGTCACCGTGTCACCGTTCCAGATCGCGCGCGATTTGCAGGCCGATTACGCGCGTGCCGGGTCTGCGCTGTCACTGGAAACGCTGTCAGGCCCCAACGATTCCGTTCCCCTGCGACAGGTTGCCATCCGCCGTGCGCTGGACAATCTGTGCAACAATGCGCTGCGCTACGGGCAAAAGGCGCGATTGTCGGTCTATGTCACCGAACGCGCCGTTCGTTTCGTGGTAGAAGACGATGGCCCCGGCATCCAGCCTGCCGACAGGGAAGAGGCCATGCGCCCTTTCACCCGGCTTGACCCCGCACGCAACCAAGATGCGGGGTCCGGTGTCGGGCTGGGTCTGGCGATCGTCGCGGACATTGCGCGCAGTCATGGTGGCGTCCTGCGTCTGACCGATTCCGACACGCTGGGCGGATTGCGCGCCGAACTTGTTCTGGCACGATAAGGGGCCGCATATGTCGATCAACACCATATCGATTTCGACGGGACAGGCGCTGGATGCGCTGCGTGCCGGTCATGCGGCCCAGATGGCGGGCAGCCTGACAGCGTCCTGGATGCTGCACGGGCGTCCGGGTATCGGGAAAACCGACATCGTGACGCAGCTTGCGACCGAAACCGGCAGCCAGTTATTCGACCTGCGCCTGACCACCATAGAACCAGCCGACCTGCGTGGCCTTCCGTTCTATGACCACGATACACAGCGCACCGTCTGGTACCCGCCAGAGGATCTGCCCCACGATCCTGACCGTCCGGCAATCTTGTTTCTTGACGAGCTGACCGCCGCCGCCCCCGCCCTGCAACCCACCGTCTATGGTCTGCTGCAGGAACGCCGGGTCGGCCAGCATCGTCTGCCGGACAGCACATTCATCGTGGCAGCAGGCAACGCGGTCGAGGATGGGGCCATCGCATATGACATGGGCACCGCGCTTTCTGATCGTTTGATCCATCTGTCCTTACGGGCCGAAGCGAATGACTGGATCACGCACTACGCTATGCCCCACGGCCTGCATGAAAGCGTCATTGCGTTTATCCGCACACGCCCCGATCTGCTTGACACGACAGAGGATGTGCTGCGGCGCGGCGCGATGATCGCAGCCACCCCGCGCAGTTGGGCGCGTGTCAGCGCGATCCTGCGGTCCATCCCCGATGCAGCACTGCGTGACACGCTGATTGCAGGCACCGTCGGCGACGCGGTCGGCGCCGAATTCGCGCTGATCGCCCGCGATATCGCAAGCACCGTTCAGGCACGCACCATGATCGACGCGCCCGCCGCCGAACGTCCCGACCTTTACCCGCGCAGCCTGCACGGGCTGACCGCCCTGACCTATGCCCTGATCGCGCTGGCGGATCGGGACACGCTTCCGCGCGTGATCGACGTGATGGCGGGACTGACCGATCTGCGCGACCATGACCGCCGCTTTGCTGCACTGCCGACGCAGGAACTGGCGACCTACGGGTTCGAATTGCTGATCGACCGGGCATTGGCACAGGGTTGGCAAGAGGCGTTTCGCGAATCCGCGTCCTACAGCCGCTACCTGTCGCACAAGGATTCAGCGTGACAATCCATTCTGTCCGCGCAACGACTGCGTTGACCGCCCTTGCGGAAACCGATCCCGCGCTCGCGGCCTTGTCGCTGTGGTGCGACCACCGTGATGGCGACGCGACCCAAACCCGCGATACAACCATTACCTATGGACCGGAATTTGTGGACCTGACCCGTCCCGAACAGATCGGGCTGGCAGCGCATCACATCCTGCATGTGGCATTGCGCCATTCGGCGCGGATGGCCGGTCTGCAATACCGACTGGGCGCTGGATTCGATGCGGCGCTCTGGCAGCTTTGCGCGGATGCCATTGTCAATCAGGCGCTTCTGCTGGCCGATCATGCCCTGCCCCGTCCTGCGGTCACGCTTACAGGTCTGCTGGACAGTCTCGGCGACCCTGCTGGTTCCGCCGAAACGGCATTGGCCGACTGGGACAGTGACCGTCTTTATTTCCGGCTGACCGCCAGCGGAAACGGCAAGGCAGAGGCAGAGGCCGCCCGCGCCTATGCCCGCCAACAGGCGCTTGCCGACGACATCACACCATCTAACGGAACCAATGGGACAGAACCGGATCAGAACAGCGCCGTCGCGTGGTCGCAGCATCTGTCGCGCGCGATGCAAACGGGACGTCAAGCAGGGCGCGGGCTGGGTCTGATCGGGCATATCATTGCCGACATTCCCGCCCCCCGCACCCCGTGGGAACTGATCCTGCGCCGCCTGCTGGCCAGTGCCGTCATGATCGGCCCGCAAACAGCCCCGCATCGCCCATCCCGCCGTTGGATTGCAACGGCGGCACAGGCACAGCGTCAGGGTGCGCGGCTACCGGGTTTTCAACCGGGGCAGCGCCCCTTGACCGATGTACCCCGCATTGCCGTCGCCATCGACGCATCTGGCAGCATCGACGACGCCCGCCTGTCGTTGTTCTGGACAGAGGTTCTGGGCATTGCACGTCGCCTGCGCGCAGAACTGCACGTGCTGGTCTTTGACGACGATATCCGATCCGCGCAGCGGGTCGATCCATCGGCGATGACCGTGACCTTGCCCGATATGCCACGCGGCGGCGGCACCGATTTTCAGCCCGTCATACGCGCCGCACTGGCCCTGAACGCTGCAGCGCTGGTGGTGCTGACCGATTTGGATGGCCCCACAGGCCCACCGCCAAAGCGTCTGTCGGTGATCTGGGCGGTGCCGCAAGCGGCGGACCAGATGCCACCCTTTGGCCGATTGATCGACCTGTCAGCCTAACGCCGCCGCCAGCCGCGCATGGGCTGAAACACCGCGCGCGTCAAAGCTGATATCGCGCAGAAACACATTCTGGCTTTGGTTGATGCGCTGCAAGCGGCGTTCGCTGAGCCCGTCGCGGAACAGCCCATCCTGCAGGATCTGAATTTCAGTTGCATCAAGGTCCAGCACCTGCGGACCATCTTCGGACTGGACTGTGACGTAGGTCAGGGGCGGTGCGGTCCACAGGTCGGATTGTTCGACGACCAGATGCAGCGCCCCCTGCCGCATGCCGCGATGGGCTGCGATGCGGGTCAGCACCGCGCGGGATTGCGCGCGCAGCGCATCCAGCCCGCGATCCGCCGCCGCGGCGTCGATCAAACGCGGTTTGCGTGACGCCGCGACCCGCAGCACGCGGGTTTCCAGCCACCAGATCAATATCAACATCAGCACCGGGGCCTGCGACAACGGCAAGGCTGCACCGTTCCAGATCAGGGCGACGATGACCAATGGCGTCAATGTCAGAAAATACCGCAAGATCTGAAATTCCAAAAGGATGCGCGCGAACAGCCCGAACGTCAGCGCACGCGGCCAGACAGTTGCCCGCCCAAAGAATTTGCGCGGCAGTTGGCGGACCTTCAGAATGGCAGGATTGCGCACCGTCGCATGGGTCACGATCAGCACGGCACGTCCAGATATTTACGACTCTTCCACAACTTAAAGCACCCCTGTCACGACAGCCAGATTGGACGCAGCCCCCGTCGCTAGGCAACAGGCACAGTTGACACGGTGCCACGTAGCCCGCACCGATATGACATGAACAACATCATTCATCCAATGCCGCTGAACGCCGCAGATTTCGCGCCCTTTGGCGATGTACTGGACACGCACGGCGCACCGGACAAGATCATCAATGCCGGACTGTGCGGTCGTTATCACGACCGCGCCGCGCTGGATTTCAACGATGGCCGCGCCGGGATCAGCCTGTTCGATGCCCAGCCGCGCGCCCTGCCCTATGACTTCGATCTGGTCGAACGGCACCCGGACGGGTCGCAGGCATTCCTGCCAATGCACCAGAACCCGTGGCTGGTGATCGTCGCACGCGACCGCAACGGGGCGCCGGGCGATCCGCTGGCGTTTCTGGTGGCCCCCGGTCAGGGCGTCAATTTCCATCGCGGCACGTGGCACGGTGTTTTGACACCGCTGCACGCGCCGGGCCTGTTTGCGGTGATCGACCGGATTGGGGATGGCCCCAATTTGCAGGAATTCCGCTATCCGACCGCGTGGCAAGTCGCCCAGCCACAGGTCTGACAACGCAAAACGCCGCCGGGATGAACCGGCGGCGTTTGTTTTCAGCTTCGCCAGATCAGACGTCGAAACGGTCCAGATCCATGACCTTTGCGAATGCTTTTGCAAAGGTTTTCACGAACCGCTTGTTGTTGCTGGCATAGGTTTCAGCCAAAGCGCGCAACTGGCTGTTCGACCCGAACAAGAGATCGACCTGCGTGCCGGTCCATTTGACCTGACCCGTTTTGCGGTCGCGCCCTTCGAACGTGCCTTCGTATTCGTCCAGTGCCTTCCATTCGTTCGACATGGACAGCAGGTTGACGAAAAAGTCGTTCGACAGCGTCCCCGGACGATGGGTGAACACACCATGTTCGGACCCGCCGTGGTTGGCGCCCAGCACCCGCAGGCCACCGACAAGCACCGTCATTTCCGGCGCAGTCAGCGTCATCAACTGGGCATGATCGATCAGCAACTCGCCCGGCGTCGCGGTAAAGTCTTTTTGCAGATAGTTGCGGAATCCGTCGGCCTGCAGTTCCAGCACGTCGACCGATTCCACATCGGTCTGGTCCTGAGTCGCATCCATGCGGCCCGGTGTGAACGGCACGGTCACTTCGACATCACCATCACGGGCCGCTTTTTCGACAGCGGCAGTACCGCCCAGCACGATCAGGTCGGCCAACGACACGCGCTTGCCACCGGATTGCGCGTCGTTGAACGCGGTCTGCACGGCTTCCAGCTTTTCCAGCACCGACGACAGTTCGTCCGGCTGGTTCACGTCCCATCCGTTCATCGGCGCCAGACGGATACGCGCACCATTGGCGCCACCCCGGCGGTCCGATCCGCGGAAGGTTGACGCGCTGGCCCAAGCGGTCGTGACCAGTTGCGCCGTCGTCAGGCCGCTGTCCAGCAGCTTGGTTTTCAGATCAGCGATATCGGCGTCGTCGATCAGGTCGTGATCGCGGGCCGGGATCGGGTCCTGCCACAGCAGCGTTTCGGACGGCACCCAAGGACCAAGATACGTGTCTTTTGGCCCCATGTCGCGGTGCGTCAGCTTGAACCACGCACGGGCAAAAGCGTCAGCGAACTGGTCGGGGTTCTTGTGGAACCGTTCCGAAATCTCGCGGTAGGCTGGGTCGACTTTCAACGCCAGATCGGATGTCGCCATCATCGGGGCGTGACGCAGTGCCGGATCATGGGCATCCGGCACGGTGCCGGCCAATGCACCGTCTTTCGGTGTCCACTGCTTTGCCCCGGCGGGGGACGTGGTCAGTTCCCATTCGTGGTTCATCAGCGTGTCGAAATAGCTCATGTCCCACTGGATCGGTGTCGGGGTCCACGCGCCTTCCAGACCGGACGAAATCGTGTGCACGCCCTTGCCGGAATTGAAACCGCTTGCCCAACCGAAACCCTGGGATGCAATGCCCGCACCTTCGGGTTCTTCCGAAATCAGCGCAGGATCGCCCGCGCCGTGGCATTTGCCAAAGGTGTGACCGCCAGCGACCAGCGCCACGGTTTCTTCGTCATTCATGGCCATCCGGCCGAACGTGTCACGGATGTCATGCGCGGACGCAGCGGGATCAGGGTTGCCGTCGGGCCCTTCGGGATTGACGTAGATCAGACCCATCTGCACGGCAGCCAGCGGGTTTTCCAGCTCACGCTCGCCGGAATAGCGGCTTTTGGGATTGTTGGACGGGGCCAGCCATTCGTCTTCCTGACCCCAATAGATATCTTCTTCGGGTTCCCAGATGTCTTCGCGGCCACCGGCAAAACCAAACGTTTTGAAACCCATGGTTTCCAGTGCCACGTTGCCGGTCAGGATCATCAGGTCGGCCCAGCTGATCGCATCACCGTATTTCTGCTTGATCGGCCACAGCAGGCGACGTGCCTTGTCCAGGTTCACGTTGTCGGGCCAGCTGTTCAGTGGCGCAAAACGTTGGCTGCCGGACGTCGACCCACCACGACCGTCGGCGGTGCGATAGGTGCCTGCGCTGTGCCATGCCATGCGGATAAAGAACGGGCCGTAGTGGCCGTAATCCGCAGGCCACCAGTCTTGGCTGTCGGTCATCAGCGCGACCAGATCATCCCACAGTGCATCAAGATCAAGACCGTTGAATGCCTCTGCATAATCGAAATCGGCGTCCAGCGGGCTGACCGCCGGCTGGTTCTGCGACAGAATTTTCAGGTTCAGCTGGTTTGGCCACCAGTCGCGGTTCCCGCGAGAGCTGTTGCGCGCATGCGGCCGGGCATGGCCTGCAACGGGGCAGTTTCTGATATCACCTTTTGGGTTGCCGTCCATGATGAGGTCCTTTGATGTAGATGGATTTGGAATGGTTCTAGACTTTCACAGCCATTAGATGAAGTTGTATTTTCTAATAGGCGTGATAATACTTTCTGATGAACAACCTTACTTTTCGCCAACTCCGATATTTCGAGGCTCTGGCCTCACAGCGGCATTTTGGACGTGCCGCAGCGGTGGTTTCGATCAGCCAACCTGCCTTGTCCATGCAGATCAAGGAACTGGAAGACACGCTTGGCACGCCGCTGTTCGAACGCGCGGCACGGCAGGTGCGCCTGACCCCCTTTGGAGAAGTCTTTGCGCCCCGCGCCCGCGACATCCTGCGCGCTGTCGATGAACTGTCGGATATGGCCCGGCTGGCGCAGGACGGTGCGCTGACGCGGCTTCGGCTGGGGATCATCCCGACAATTGCGCCCTACCTTTTGCCGCGCATCATCAAATCCTTGGGCCGCGCCTATCCCGGTCTGGACCTGAGCCTGCGGGAATCGCTGACCCAAACCCTGCTCAATGACATCACCGCAGGGCGACTGGACGCCGCGATCGTGGCATTGCCGGTGTCGGAACCCACGCTGACCGAAACACCGCTGCTGGTCGAAGATTTCGTGCTTGTGCGGCCGGCGGCGGATGCCAACCTTCCTGTGCCGTCACGCGATGCCCTGCGCGAAATGCGTCTGCTGCTGCTGGAAGAAGGCCATTGTTTCCGCGATCAGGCCCTGTCGTTTTGCGAAATCCCCGATACCCGCCCAAAAGAGGTTCTGGACGGGTCCACCTTGTCCACGCTTGTGCAGATGGTCGGTGCCGGGATCGGCGTAACACTGATCCCCGACATGGCGGTCGCCGTCGAAACCGCATCGGCCCCCGTCAGCATCGCCCGTTTTCATGGCGCACAGCCGCAACGGACCATCGGCATGATCTGGCGGCGCACCTCGCCGCTGGCGACGGCGCTGACGGGCGTGTCGCAGATCCTGCGCGTTGCCGCGCATGGTTGATTGCGGCACCCGGTCATCTATGGTCAACCGGACATTATCAGGATGCAACGCATGACCCCGCATGGACAAGACCGCCACACTGACATTCGGGACGCGGTGCGCGCACTCTGTGCCGAATTTCCCGCAAGCTATCACCGCGATATCGACGAGGCCCGCGCCTATCCACAGGCTTTCGTCGAGGCCCTGACCAAAGCCGGATGGCTGGCCGCCCTGATCCCCGAAGAATACGGTGGGTCGGGGCTGGGCCTGACAGAAGCATCGGTGATCCTGGAAGAGATCAACCGCGCGGGCGGTAATTCCGGCGCGTGTCACGGTCAGATGTACAATATGAACACCCTTGTGCAGCACGGGTCCGAAGAACAGCGTCAACGCTATCTGCCCAAAATCGCCACCGGGGAACTGCGCCTGCAATCCATGGCAGTCACTGAACCCACGACGGGCACGGATACGACGCAACTCAAAACGACGGCAGAACGGCGCGGCGACCGCTACGTGATCAACGGGCAAAAGGTCTGGATCAGTCGTGTGCAGCACTCTGATCTGATGATCCTGCTGGCCCGCACCACCCCGCTAAAGGACGTGGCGAAGAAATCCGAAGGCCTGTCGATCTTTCTGGTCGACGTGGCGGATGCCATGGCCAAGGGCATGCAGGTCAATCCAATCCGCAACATGGTCAATCACGAAACCAACGAACTGTTTTTCGACAACCTTGAAATTCCCGCCGAAAACCTGATCGGCGAAGAAGGCCAAGGGTTCAAATACATCCTGACCGGCCTGAATGCCGAACGCGCCCTGATCGCTGCGGAATGTATCGGTGACGGCTACTGGTTCACCGACACTGTGACAGCCTATGTCAAGGACAGGCATGTCTTTGGCCGTCCGATCGGGCAAAATCAGGGGGTGCAGTTTCCCATTGCCGAAGCCTTTATCGAAATAGAAGCCGCGGACCTGATGCGCTACGAAGCGTGTCGCCTGTTTGACGCGGGCGAACCCTGCGGCGCACAGGCGAACATGGCAAAATACCTTGCCGCCAAGGCCAGCTGGGAAGCGGCGAACGCCTGCATACAGTTCCACGGCGGGTTCGGGTTCGCCGCCGAATACGATGTGGAACGCAAATTCCGCGAAACCCGGCTTTACCAAGTGGCCCCGATCAGCACCAACCTGATCCTGTCCTACGTCGCCGAACACATGCTTGGCCTGCCGAGGTCGTTTTGACCGGCGCGCTGGATGGTTTGCGCATTGTCGCGCTTGAACAGGCGGTTGCAGCGCCCTTTGCCACGGCGCGACTGGCCGATGCGGGCGCACTGGTGGAAAAATTCGAACGCCCCGGCGGTGATTTTGCGCGCGGCTACGATGCCGCCGCAGCTGGGCAAAGCAGTTATTTTGTCTGGCTGAACCGGGGTAAGGTCAGCATCGTCGCGGACCTGATGACAGCAGACGGCATGGCCCGGCTGAAGCAGTCACTCGCGCAGGCAGACGTGCTGGTTTGCAACCTGAAACCGGGTGCATTGGGCCGGATGGGCCTGGGGGCTGACGTTTTGCGTGCGGACTATCCCCGCCTGATCGTCTGTTCCATCACCGGTTACGGCGAAACCGGGCCGCTGGCACAGCGCAAGGCCTATGACCTGCTGGTTCAGGCGGAATCAGGGCTGTCGTCCATCACTGGCGGCCCGGACGGCCCCGCCCGTGTCGGCACATCCGTCGTCGATATTGCCACAGGGGCCACCGCACATGCCGCAATTCTGGAAGCACTGATCGCGCGCGGCATCAGCGGAACCGCCCGGCACATCGCGGTGTCGCTGTTCGATGTGATGGCCGAATGGCTGACCGTGCCGCTGCTGAACCACGAAGCAGGTCAAACCCCGCAGCGCAACGGCCTGCGGCATCCGTCCATCGCACCCTATGGCGTGTTTGATTGTGCCGACGGCGGGCAGGTGCTGATTTCGATCCAGTCGGACCGGGAATGGGCGGTGCTGTGCGACCGGGTGTTGGGTGCGCCGGACCTTGCCCAGGACAGCCAGCTTGCGACGAATGTCGCACGGGTGCGCAACCGGGACCGCACCGATGCGCTTGTGGGCGCAGCACTGGGCGCCATGACAGCTGCGGATGCGGTCACGGCATTGGATGCAGCCCAGATCGCATTCGCCCGCGTCAATGACATGCAATCCCTATCACAACATCCCCATCTGCGCCGGATCACGCTGGATACGCCGAACGGTTCTGTCGCCCTGCCCGCCCCCGGTGCAATGGTCGCAGGCGACAGCCCCGTTTACGGACCTGTGCCAGCGCTGCCTACCACGGAATAAGGATCAATGTGATCACTGGGAACGCAGCCAGCACGACCACCCGCACAAGGTCGGACGCCACGAAAAACATCACAGCACGATAGGTGTCGCCCATCGGCGTTTCGCGGTCCATCGCGTTGATGATGAACAGGTTCATGCCGACGGGTGGCGTGATCAGACCAACCTCGACCACGATCAGGACAAGAATACCGAACCAGATCGCGACCTGTTCAGTATTGATGCGGTTCAGCGCACCTTCGTTCACGCCGCGGATACCCAGTTCGCGCAATTGGTCGCGCGTCAGTTCAACCCCTTGGGCCAGACTGGCCTGCGCGTCTGACAGCAAGGCGGGTGCGATCTCTGCCCCGGATGCGATCAGATCGCCCAGACGTGCGGTCTGCAGATCCAGCATCGAGACAAAGCCGAAATCCAGCCCCTGCATCACCGGCCAGAAGATCGGGATCGTCAAAAGGATCATCGACAGGCTGTCCATCAGGCAGCCCAGCAGCAGATAAAAGACGAGAACAAAGGCCAGCACCATCCAAGGCGACAGACCTTGTCCCACGACCCAACCCGCAATTTCCTGCGGCACCTGCGTCAGTGCCAGAAAGCCATTGTAGAACGCCGCCCCCAGCACGATGAAAAAGATCATCGCGGTGGATTTCGCCGTCACGCTGAACGATTCTCCCAGCGTGTGCCACGTGAGCCCCCCGTTCACAAAGGCGATCAATCCCGTGCCCAGCGCGCCGACAGCGGCACCTTCGGTCGGGGTGAACCAACCGGCATAGATGCCACCGACCACCAGACCAAAGACCAGAAGCACCGGCCAGACCGCGATCAGCGCGCGCATCCGGTCGCCATAGGGCATGCGTGGCCGCGTGCCTGCCGATTCCGGAAACAGCCGAACGTAGATAGAGATCACGGCGACATAGCCAAAGGCTGCCAGAATGCCGGGGATGAACGCGGCAAGAAAAAGCTTGGCGATGTTCTGTTCGGTCAGGATGGCATAGATCACCAGCACGACCGACGGTGGGATCAGGATACCCAGCGTGCCACCCGCCGCCAGCGTCGCGGTCGAAAAACCGCCCGCATAACCATAGCGTTTCATTTCCGGCAGGGCGACGCGACTCATGGTGGCGGCGGTGGCCAGTGACGACCCGCAGATCGCGCCGAACCCGGCGCAGGCACCCACAGCGGCCATGGCGACACCGCCCTTGCGGTGGCCCAGAAACCCCTCTGCTGCCTTGAACAGTGCTTGGCTCATCCCGCCCAGCGTGGCGAAATGGCCCATCAGCAGGAACATCGGGATGATGGACAGCGAATAGCTGGCAAAAGTGGTATAGGTTTCAGATTTCAGCCGGGCAAAGGGGATCGTCGTATCCCCGGTCACAAGGATCAGGCCAAACAGGCCGGCCAGGAACATTGCCAGGCCGATCGGCACACGCAAAAAGATCAATCCCAGCAACGCCGGGAACGACAAAATTCCAATCAGTGTGTCGCTCAATGTTCTGCCCCCAGATCGGTCGGCAGGATCGTGCGGCCTGTCGCCATTTCGACCCAGCGGGTCAGCGCGATCCAGACCGACACAGCCGCCGCAATCCCAGCCCCCAAAAGGCTAAGCGCGTAGCCCCACCAGACCGGAAACTGCAAAAGGAACGTGGTCTGTCCCGATCCCAGCTTACTGATCATCCCGGCATAAAGCTGCACCGCGATCAGGACCATGACGGCGCCGAACACCGCATCCGTCAGCGCGCGCAAGATCCGGTTCGCACGGTCAGGCAGCTTTTGTGTAAAGATATCGACCGTCGCATGCCCCCCGGTGATCTGACACAGCGGCAGGAACGCAAAGATGGCAAAGGCCACCAGTGCCTCTGTCAATTCGAAATCCCCGTTGACCGGCCCGATACCGGTGTCCAGCAACCCATTCGCCAACCCCGGCATGAATGCCTGCGCGGCATCGCCGTGCAGCCATCCATTGGCTGTCCGCCCCACAACCGACACGCAGATCAGCAGCACGATCCCAACGAGCACAAAGCCACCGATCCACGCCATGATCTGCGATAACCGCAAGAAAAATCGATACATTGCCCGTGTCCCCGCCCAAGAAAAAGGCGACCGCCAATGCCGCGGTCGCCCGGTTTTTGCTGAAAGCCCCTTAGTTGGCGGCTTTGTATTCGTCCATCAGCGCACGGGCGCGTGCGATCAGCGCCTGACCGTCGTACCCTTTGCTGTCCATGTCGGCGGCCCAGCTGTCATAGATCGGCTGAACAATCGGCATCCAATCGGATTCGACCGTGGCGGCATCAATGGTCACGATGTCATTGCCCATGTCCTGCGCGATGGCCAGACCGGCAGCATCGCCCGCCAGCATCACGTCGGCACCCATGTCCGAAAACGCCAGACCAGAGTTGTCGTCGATCACCTGCTTCAGATCGTCGGGCAGGTTGTCGTAAACGTCCTGATTCATCGCCACGATAAAGGCGAGCGTATAAAGTCCCGCACCCTCAAAGAAGGTATGATTGCTGACCAGTTCGGACGTCTTGACGGCGGTGGTGACTTCCCACGGCAGCGTGGTGCCGTCGATCACACCCTTTGACAGCGCTTCTGATACACCGGGTACAGGCATGCCGACTGGGGTTGCGCCAACGGCTTCCAGCATCTGGTTCACCAGACGTGAACCGCCGCGGATTTTCATGCCCTGCAGATCATCTGGCGTTTCCACCGGATCCATCGTGTGGAACAGGCCCGGCCCATGCACGAAGGTGGCAAGCATCTTCATGTTCGGGAAATCGGTTTCCGCCATGCTCTCTTCGTACATCTTCCAGAACGCATAGCTTGCGGCGTTCGCGTCATCGACGAAGAACGGCAGTTCGAACACTTCGGTCGCTGGGAAACGTCCGGGCGTGTAGCCGACAACGGTCCAGATCACATCCGCAATGCCGTCCTGCACCTGATCGACCAGTTCGGGCGGCACGCCGCCAAGTTGCATCGCCGGATAATGGTCGACTTCGATGCGGCCATTGCTTTCTTCTTCGACCTTCGCCGCCCAGACGTCCAACATATTGGCGGGAATGGCTGCCTGCGCCGGAAGCATCTGATGCATCTTCAGCGTGACATCCTGTGCAGACGCGCCGGTCGCAGAAAATACGCCCAGCGCAACCGCGCCTGCCGCCGACAACAGGTTTCTACGTGTGGTTTTCATAGTCAGGACCTCCCAATCCTCCCGTAACATCGCCACAAAAGACGGCAATGCACATTAATAAACGCCACTCTTTCCGGAACATAACACAAGATCAACGCCAAACTGGTTGGTCAGATGGCCCCTATCGCCCTATCATCCGTCAAGCATCCGGGTCTTGACCATCGCATGCAACGCGGTGCGATCCAGTTGTCTGATAAACACAAAGGGGCCGAGCATGTTGTCAGGTTTCAGCGCAGAAATCTTAGCGCGGGTGCAATTTGCGTTCACCGTGTCGTTCCACATCATCTTTCCAGCTTTTTCGATCGGATTGGCAAGCTTTCTGGCGGTGCTGAACGCGCTTTGGCTTTGGACCGACAATCAAGTTTACCGCATCCTGTTTGATTTCTGGAAAAAAATCTTTGCCATCGCATTCGGCATGGGCGTCGTATCGGGCATCGTGATGTCGTATCAATTCGGCACCAACTGGTCCGTCTTTTCGGATCTTGCCGGCCCCGTAATCGGCCCGTTGATGGCATACGAGGTGCTGTCGGCATTCTTTCTGGAAGCCGGATTCCTTGGCGTGATGCTGTTTGGCCGCGAACGCGTCGGCAATGGCCTGCACATGTTCGCAACCGGTCTGGTCGCATTCGGGACGTTGATATCCGCCACGTGGATTCTTAGCGTCAACAGCTGGATGCACACGCCCGCAGGCTACAGCATCAACGAACTGGGCCAATTCATTCCAGAGGACTGGTGGGCCATCGTGTTCAACCCGTCCTTTCCCTATCGTCTGTTGCACATGGTGCTTGCCGCCTATCTGACGACTGCGTTTGTCGTGGCCGGTGTCGGCGCGTGGCACCTGCTGCACAACAAAGCCGATGCAGCGGGGCGCAAGATGTTTTCCATGGCCATGTGGATGGCATTGCTGGTGACACCGCTGCAAATCGCAGCAGGCGATTTCCACGGCATCAACACGCTGGAACATCAGCCGCAAAAGATCATGGCAATGGAAGGTCATTACGACAGCCATCCCGAAGGTGCGCCGCTTATCCTGTTTGGCATACCGAATCCGGACGAAAAACGCATCGACTACGCCATCGAGATTCCAAAGCTGTCATCGCTGATCCTGAAACACGATCTTAACGCGCCGCTCGCAGGGCTGGATACAATCCCGGATGAAGACGAACCACCTGTCGCAATCGTCTTTTTCAGCTTCCGCATCATGGTCGCCATTGGATTTGCAATGCTGGGTGTTGGCATCTGGGGTGGCGTGCAGCGATATCGCAAGCGTTTGTATGATTCGACTTGGCTGCATCGCACGGCGGTACTGATGGCGCCCGCCGGGTTTGTCGCCGTGCTGGCAGGCTGGATCACAACCGAAGTCGGTCGCCAGCCATTTACCGTTTACGGGATGTTGCGCACGTCAGAAAGCCTGTCACCCATCGCGGCACCTGCGGTCGCAACGTCGCTGATCGCATTCATCATCGTCTATTTCTTCGTTTTTGGCGCAGGCACGTTCTATATCGTGCGGCTGATGATCAAGACGCCACAAGCGCCCGACGATCTGGAAGAAAACGGCCCGACACGCACCGCCGGTATCACCCCTGTCCAGCAACTGGACGATTCCCACCTCGCACCCGGAGAATGACACATGCCTGACGTCTTCTTTGAACTGTCGTTCATCTGGGCCGGGCTGATTGCCTTTGCCGTCCTGACCTATGTGGTGCTGGATGGCTTCGATCTGGGGATCGGCATCCTGTTTCCCTTCGCCCACACCCACAAGGACCGGGACGTGATGATGAATTCGGTCGCCCCCGTCTGGGACGGCAACGAAACGTGGCTGGTGCTGGGCGGGGGCGGATTGTTCGCGGTGTTTCCACTGGCCTATGCCATCGTCATGCCCGCACTTTACATGCCGATCATCCTGATGCTGCTGGCACTGGTATTTCGTGGCGTCGCCTTTGAATACCGCTGGAAAACCGTGCGCTGGCGCGGCGTCTGGGATACCGCATTCTTCGGCGGGTCCACGGTCGCAGCATTGTGTCAGGGCATTGCATTGGGCGCGCTGGTGCAGGGGATCGACGTGGATGGCCGGGCCTACGGTGGCGGCTGGTGGGACTGGTTGACGCCGTTTTCGATCACGACCGGAATAGCTGTGGTCGTCGGCTACGCGCTGCTGGGGTCGACATGGCTTGTGATGAAAACCAGCGGCGCGGTCAGCCACCACATGCGCGACATCGCAAAACCACTGGCCATCGTCACGCTGGTGTTCATCGCCGTCGTGAGTCTGTGGACACCGTTCCAGAACGCCGAATACTTTGGTCGCTGGTTCAACTGGCCCGGCACACTTTACACCTCTCCCGTGCCGATTGCCTTGGTCGTGGCCGTATTCTTGCTGTTCCAGGGTCTGGCGACTGGTAAGGAAACCACGCCGTTTCTTGCGGCAGAGGCGATTTTCGTGCTTGCGTTCATCGGGATCGGGATCAGCTTTTACCCGCATATCGTGCCGCCCAGCCTGACAATTGTCGAAGCGGCAGCGCCTGATTCCAGCCTGCTGTTCACGCTGGTCGGCACGCTGGTGCTGGTGCCGCTGATCCTGATTTATACAACCTATGCGTATTGGGTGTTTCGCGGAAAGATCGACCCTGACGAAGGCTATCATTGATGGCCAGCCGTCCCCTGTGGAAACGGATCAGTTGGTTCGTGCTGATCTGGCTGGCATCGGTTGCAGTTCTGCTGGTGGTCGCCTACGTCATCCGCCTAGCGATCCTGTGACCCCCTTGCCAATCGTAGCCAGCGGGCGCAATCGTGATTGTGACCCCGCTGCGAAAGGACCGCATGATGTTTGAAAATCACCTGCCCACCGCCGAATTGCAGGCATTGGACGCGGCCCATCATATGCATCCGTTCACCGACGGTGCGGGTCTGAACAAAAAGGGCGCGCGCGTCATCACCGGGGCCAGCGGTGTCTGGCTGACCGATAGCGACGGAAACCGTATTCTGGATGCCATGGCGGGCCTTTGGTGCGTCAACATCGGCTATGGCCGACCCGAAATGGCCGACGCCGCAGCGCGCCAAATCAATCAGCTGTCGTTTTACAATACGTTCTTCCAGACGACCCATGTTCCTGCTGTCACACTTGCCGCCAAATTGGCTGAACTTGCCCCATACGACCTGAACCACGCGTTCTTTGCCAATTCCGGGTCCGAAGCGAACGACACCAACCTGCGGCTGGTACGGCACTATTGGAAAGCAAAGGGCAAACCCACAAAGCGGATCGTGATCGGACGCTGGAACGGCTACCACGGGTCAACCATGGGATCGGCCAGTCTGGGCGGTATGAAATTCATGCACGAACAAGGCGGCCTGCCGATCCCCGATGTGGCGCATATCGATCAGCCCGACTGGTGGATGCAGGGTGGCGACAGCGCGCCCGATGATTTCGGCCTTGCGCGCGCACGCCAATTGGAAGCCAAGATCATCGCGCTCGGGGCTGACAACGTGGCCGCATTCATCGCGGAACCGATCCAGGGGTCCGGCGGCGTGATCGTGCCGCCTGCAACCTATTGGCCGGAAATCCAGCGCATTTGCCGCGAACACAACATCCTGCTGATCGCGGACGAAGTCATCACGGGGTTCGGCCGCACCGGGCGCTGGTTCGGCTCTGAAACACTGGATATCCGGCCCGACATCATGACCATCGCCAAAGGCATGTCGTCCGGCTATGCGCCCATCGGTGCGTCGCTTTTGTCCGATGACGTCGCCGACACGATCAATGATGCGGGTGAATTCAACCACGGCTACACCTATGCCGCCCACCCGCTGAGCGCGGCGCTGGCACTGGAAAATATCCGCATCCTTGAAGACGACGACATTGTGGATCACGTAGCCAACGTCGCTGGACCCTACCTGAAAGAAAAGTGGGAAGCACTGATCGACCATCCACTGGTCGGTGACGCCAGTATTCTGGGCATGATGGGGTCGATCCGGATGACGCCGGACAAAGCCAGCCGCGCCAAGTTCAAAGCCGATGAAGGCACCGCAGGCTATATCTGCCGCGAACGCTGTTTTGCCAATAATCTGGTGATGCGCCATGTCGGTGACCGCATGGTCATTTCGCCGCCTCTGGTGATCACAACCGATGAAATCGACATGTTCATCGCCCGCGCGATCACGTCTTTGGACGAAACCCACGCAAAGCTGAAAGCCGATGGCTTGATGGAGGCCGCCCCGGCAGGCTAAAGTCCTGCCGAATCGTGTGGGAGAACCGGATCATCCGGTGCCGAAGGCGCAACCGCCCCGGAAACGCTCAGGCCAAAGGACCGCACGGGACGAAAACTCTGGAGAGTGGCGCATTGCGTCCGCCGAAGGGATAGCGATCTCAGGCACACGGACAGAGGGGGCATCGGGCCGCGGCGTGCGCGGCGATGGATGCCCGTGGTGTGCCACGGTGAAAGGATGCCGTGACGGAACCGCTGAAAACACCGCTTCATGACATGCATATCGCCTTGGGCGGCAAGATGGTCACTTTCGCAGGATACAGCCTGCCGGTGCAATATCAGGGCGTCATGCCCGAACATCTGCACACACGCGCCGCAGCGGGGCTGTTCGATGTCAGCCATATGGGGCAGGTCCTGATTGACGGGCCGGACTGGGACAGCGTCGCAAATTGGCTGGAAACACTGATCCCCGTCGATGTGCTGGACCTTGCAGCCGGGCGCCAGCGCTATGGCCTGCTGACCAATGACGCGGGCGGCATCCGTGATGATCTGATGCTGGCACGGCGCGGCGATGCCGCCTTTCTGGTGGTCAACGCCGCCTGCAAGGCCGATGATATCGCACATATGCGGGCCACTTTGCCCGCGGAACTGACACTGACGGAACTGACTGATCGTGCGCTGCTTGCATTGCAGGGTCCGGCGGCGGAAACCGCACTCGCAGCATATGCACCGCAGTTAAAGACGTTGCGTTTCATGGACGTGGCCGACGTCACCCTGAATGGGGTGCCGTGCTGGGTCAGCCGGTCCGGTTATACGGGCGAGGACGGGTTTGAAATTTCTGTGCCGAACGACAGCGCGGTCGCACTGGCGCAGGCGTTGCTGGATCAACCCGGTGTTGCCCCCATCGGTCTGGGCGCGCGCGACAGCCTGCGTCTGGAAGCAGGGTTGTGCCTGTATGGACATGATATCGACGCCACCACGACTCCGGTTGCCGCAGGGTTGTCGTGGGCCATCCAGAAGGTGCGCCGCCCCGCCGGCGCGCGGGCTGGCGGCTATCCCGGCGCGGACATTATCGGCCCGCAACTGATAAACGCCCCCGATACCGCACGGGTCGGTTTGCTGCCCGACGGCCGCGCGCCGATGCGCGAAGGTGTCGCCATCTTTGCCGATGCGGATGCACAGACGCCCATTGGTCATGTGACCTCTGGCGGGTTCGGGCCGACGCTGGAACGCCCCGTCGCGATGGCGACGATCGACCGTGCCTTGGCCGCGCCCGGCACTATGCTGTGGGGAGAGGTGCGGGGCAAACGTCTGCCCGCCACCGTGACGCCCCTGCCCTTTACCCCTGCCCGTTTCAAACGCTGAAAGGACCTGATCATGAAATTCACCGAAGAACACGAATGGCTGCGGATCGAGGACGATCTTGTCGTCGTTGGCATCACCGAACACGCCGCCGAACAATTGGGCGACATTGTTTTTGTCGAACTGCCGGACGAAGGCAAGGTGGTGGTCAAGGACGACGAAGCCGTCGTGATCGAAAGCGTCAAGGCCGCGTCCGATATTCTGGCCCCCCTGTCTGGCGAAATCGTCGAAGTGAACACCGCATTGCAAGACAACCCCGGTCTGGTCAACGACGACCCGCTGGGGGACGGTTGGTTCTTCAAGATGTCAGTCGAGGATATGTCCCAGATGGACGAATACCTTGACGAAGCCGATTACAAAAAGCTGGTGGGATAAATCATGACCTTCACCCCGACCGACTACTTGCCATACGACTTTGCGAACCGGCGTCACATCGGCCCGTCGCCGGACGAAATCGCGGCGATGCTTGAAACGGTCGGGGCTGACAGTCTGGATGCGCTGATCGACGACACAGTGCCGCCAGCGATCCGGCAGGCCACGCCGCTGGATTTCGGCAAACCCAAATCCGAAAGCGAACTGTTGTGGCACATGAAACAGGTCGCGCAGGAAAACCGCGTCCTGACATCGCTGATCGGTCAGGGATATTACGGCACGGTGACGCCCCCCGCGATCCAGCGGAACATCTTTGAAAACCCCGCATGGTACACCGCATATACACCCTATCAGCCTGAAATCTCCCAAGGTCGGCTGGAAGCCCTGCTAAATTACCAGACGATGGTCAGCGATCTGACGGGGCTGGACATCGCCAACGCATCCCTGCTGGACGAAGCCACCGCCTGTGCAGAAGCGATGACGATGGCGCAACGCGTCGCCAAATCAAAGGCGCGGGCGTTTTTCGTCGATGAAAACTGCCATCCGCAAAACATCAATGTGATCCGCACCCGCGCCGAACCGTTGGGAATCACGGTCATCGTCGGCGCACCCGAAACGATGGATGCCGACGCCGTTTTCGGGGCGCTGTTTCAATATCCCGGCACCCACGGCCATGTCCGCGATTTCACCGACCAGATGGCGGCGCTGCACGCAGCGCAGGCCATCGGCGTCGTGGCCGCCGACCCTATGGCACTGTGCCTGCTGAAAGAACCCGGTGCCATGGGCGCCGACATTGCCGTTGGAAGCACGCAACGGTTCGGTGTGCCAATGGGATACGGCGGGCCGCATGCGGCCTATATGGCGACGAAACAGGCCTATGCGCGCAACATGCCGGGCCGCATTGTCGGCGTGTCCCGCGATGCACATGGCAACCGCGCATACCGGCTGTCGCTGCAGACCCGCGAACAGCATATCCGCCGTGAAAAAGCGACATCGAACGTCTGCACGGCACAAGCGCTACTGGCGGTCATGGCCGGGTTCTATGCGGTCTTTCACGGTCCCGAAGGGCTAAAGGCGATTGCCCAGCGTATTCACCGCAAAACTGTGCGGCTGGCGCGCGGGCTGGAAGACGCAGGATTCCCTGTCGAACCGGATAACTTTTTCGACACGATCACGGTCGAGGTCGGGGCGCTTCAGCGCGGTGTCATGCAAGCCGCAGTCAATGAAGGCGTAAACCTGCGCCGTGTGGGCCGCACCAAGGTCGGCATTTCGTTGGACGAACGCTGCCGTCCTGCCACGATCCGTCAGGTCTGGCGCGCCTTTGGCATTCAGGACCGCGATACCGATCTGGGGGCGGAATACCGGATGCCCGACGCGCTGTTGCGGCGGTCGGATTACCTGACCCATCCGGTGTTCCACATGAACCGGGCCGAAACCGAAATGATGCGCTATATGCGCAGGCTGGCGGACCGCGATCTCGCGCTGGATCGTGCGATGATCCCGCTGGGGTCCTGCACCATGAAACTGAACGCCGCCGCTGAAATGATGCCCGTATCATGGCCGGAATTCGCGCTGCTGCACCCCTATGTGCCGCGCGACCAAGCGGCGGGTTACACCCGGATGATCGACGATCTTAGCGCGAAGCTGTGCGAGATTACCGGCTATGCCGCAATTTCGATGCAGCCGAATTCCGGCGCGCAGGGCGAATATGCGGGGCTGCTGGCGATCGCAGGCTATCACCGCGCGCAGGGACAGGGTCAGCGCGACGTCTGCCTGATCCCGATGTCTGCGCATGGCACCAACCCCGCCAGCGCACAGATGGTGGGCTGGACGGTCGTGACCGTCAAATCGGCTGCCAACGGTGATATCGACCTTGCTGATTTCCGCGCCAAGGCCGACCAATACGCCGACCGGCTGGCGGGTTGCATGATCACCTATCCCAGCACGCACGGCGTATTCGAAGAAACCGTGCGCGATGTATGCGACATTACCCACGCCCACGGCGGGCAGGTCTATATCGACGGGGCGAACATGAACGCGATGGTTGGTCTGTCGCGTCCCGGCGATCTGGGCGGCGATGTCAGCCACCTGAACCTGCACAAGACATTCTGCATCCCGCACGGCGGCGGCGGTCCCGGCATGGGGCCGATCGGGGTCAAGGATCACCTGATCCCGCATCTGCCTGCCGATCCCAACGGGGCATCGGGTGCGGTCTCGGCGGCGGCTTTTGGTTCGCCGTCGCTGTTGCCGATTTCCTGGGCCTATTGTCTGATGATGGGCGGCGCGGGGCTGACGCAGGCAACCCGCATCGCGATCCTGAACGCAAACTACATCGCGGACCGTCTGTCGGGCGCGTTTGACGTGCTGTATCGCGGCAGCAAGGGCCGTGTGGCGCATGAATGCATCATCGACACCCGGCCCTTTGCCGATCACGGAATCACTGTGGACGACATCGCCAAACGCCTTGTCGATTGTGGTTTTCACGCCCCCACGATGAGCTGGCCAGTCGCAGGCACATTGATGATCGAGCCGACGGAATCCGAAACAAAGGCCGAACTCGACCGGTTTTGCGATGCGATGCTGGCGATCCGGGCAGAAATCGACGACATCGCCGCAGGTCGGATCGATGCCGCGAATAACCCGCTGAAAAACGCACCCCACACGGTCGAAGATCTGATCGGTGAATGGGACCGACCCTACAGCCGCGAACAGGGTTGTTTTCCGCCGGGGGCATTTCGGGTGGACAAATATTGGCCACCGGTCAACCGGGTCGACAACGTATTCGGGGACCGCAACCTGCTATGTACCTGCCCCCCGATGGAAGATTACGCAGAGGCGGCTGAATAAGCCGCCCTGCGCAACAGGCTTCAGATCTTGGCGCTTTGGGCCTTTGCCTGCGCCTTCATCCGCGCGCCAAGGGTCTGGATTTCGTCCGGATCCGTTGCGCGCGGCACGATGCGGTAAGCCGCGTTCACAGCGCAAAACAGGGCAAAACACAGCAACCCGATGCACAATAAAGCGACCAGTATCCGACCGTAAGCCTGCCCTGACAGCCAATCGAAAACGTCGCCCAGACCACCAGCACTGTCGGGGGAATATTGCCATGCGGCATAGGTGATGAACACACCGATGACCGATACGACAAATCCCTGACTGGCCACACCTGCGCGCAACAGCGGATCATAGTTGCGCGTGAATGTGTTGCCGACCAGCGTGCTGCGATAGGCACGGTCGTATGCTTTTTTCAGGTAATAAATGCCGGCGCCAATCGTGACCAGACCCGCCGCACCAAGAATGATGCGACCACCCGGCTGCTGCATGACCCAGCCCGCCGCCTTGGAAATCGAGCTTTCGCCACCACCGCCTTGTGCTGTGACAGCGATCAGCAGCGCACCGACACCGATCGCCGCGTGAATAAGCCCGGTGACGCACATTCCCAGTCTTGCGATGATCCCCTTGGCATCGGTGCCATGGCATTCCATGTCCCAAGCCGCGTCGATCAACCGCCAGACGGCATAACAGACCATGCCGACGAAAATCGCCAGCAATACAACCGTGCCCCATGCCGCACCTTCGATCGCGGCAAAGGCCGATGACGTGCTTTCACCGTTGCCCCCCCGAAACAGCGACCAAGCCGAAATGCCCGCCACCACAAGATAAACCAGCGCCCGGCCCGCATAGCCCAGACGCATCACGGGGATCGCCCAATCAAGATTGCTGTTGTCCGCCATTGTAAAGTCCGCCCTTGTCCAGTCTGCGAAGACAACGGCACGGACCGCCAATCGTTCCCGATAAACTTCACGCAGGCTTTATCGCGCGTGACGTCACATCGTCGGAACAAAAAGGGCCACCCCATCGGGCGGCCCTTTTGTTGTTGTTCAGGCCGTCGCTTTGCCACCGATCAGCGCTTCTTCGGGTTCAGCGGCCCCGGTCATGTACGCCACGGCATCCGACATCGAATGGTTTTTGGGATCGATCACGCACAGCCGTTTGCCCAGACGGTGGACGTGGACGCGGTCCGCGACCTCGAACACGTGGGGCATGTTGTGGCTGATCAGAATGATCGGAATACCACGCGATTTGACGTCCTTTATCAGGTCCAGCACCCGGCGGCTTTCTTTCACGCCCAGCGCGGCGGTCGGTTCGTCCAGAATGATCACACGGCTACCGAATGCAGCGGCCCGCGCGACCGCGACGCCCTGACGTTGCCCACCCGACAGTGTTTCCACCGCCTGATTGATGTTCTGGATCGTCATCAGACCCAGTTCCGACAGCTTTTCACGGGCGAATTTCGCCATCGCGGGTTTATCAAGCTGGCGAAACACCTTGCCCATGATACCGGGCTTGCGCAATTCACGCCCCATGAACAGGTTGTCCGTGATCGACAGGGCGGGCGACATCGCAAGCGTCTGATAGACCGTTTCGATACCCGCCTCACGTGCGTCGATCGGCGAAGCAAAGTTAACGCGCTTGTTGTCCAGCCAGACCTCGCCCTCGTCGGGGATAACGGCACCTGACAGGGCTTTGATCAGGGTCGATTTACCCGCACCGTTGTCACCGATCACGGCAAGAATTTCGCCGGGATACAGTTCGAAATCACAGTGATCCAGTGCGGTGACACGGCCATAGCGTTTGACAAGGTTACGGCCTGAAAGAATGGGATCGGTCATGCTGATACCTTTCTGATCCATTGGTCGATTGCGACGGCACCGATGATCAAGACGCCAATCAGCAGATAGGTCCATTGCGCGTCGGCCCCGGCCATACGCAGACCCATTTCAAAGACACCGACGATCAGCGCCCCCAGGAACATCCCCACGATACTGCCGCGACCACCGAACAGGGATATGCCCCCGATCACAACGGCCGTGATGGACTGGATGTTACCCAGCACCCCGGTCGATGCCGACGGCGTAATCGACCCGAAACGGCCAATCATCACCCAGGCCGCAATGGCGCAAAACAAACCGGCCAAGGCATAGACCTGTATCAGAATCGTGTCGGTCTTGACGCCTGCCAGCTTGGCCGCTTCGGCATCGTCCCCCACGGCATAGACATGGCGCCCCCAGGCCGTCGCCCGCAGCACGTAGGCCATAATCGCAACCAGCACGATCAGCAGCACCACCGCATAGGTGACGCGGGCATCGAACAGGGAAAAGCTGTTGCCCCAAAACTGCATGATTCCGGCCTGTTCTTCGATGTCGCGGGACCGGATCGTTTCGTTGCGCGAAAAGATGTAGTTGGTCGCAAGGAAAATCTGCCATGTGCCCAGCG
The DNA here is from genome assembly GCF_018263905.1 of Loktanella sp. SALINAS62. Lineage (GTDB taxonomy): Bacteria > Pseudomonadota > Alphaproteobacteria > Rhodobacterales > Rhodobacteraceae > Loktanella. Next base: position 30,273 of record NZ_JAAFZU010000001.1, read on the forward strand.
TCGTGATGAAGGGCGGGATTTTCATCTTGGCCACCAGAAAGCCGTTCAGCGCGCCCATCAGGGTGCCCGCCGTCATGGCAATGATCACAGACAATTCCGCCGGGACACCGTAACGAAAGCTAAGCTGCCCCATCAGCACTGTGATCAGAACCGCCATCGCACCGACCGACAGGTCGATACCGGCAGTCAGGATAACCAGCGTCTGCGCGATCCCCAGAACACCCACAATGCCGATCTGCTGAAAGATCGTCGACAGGGTGCTGACGCGCAGGAAATTCGAATTCAGGTAGCCGAACACAAAGATTGCCACCACCAACACCACAAGCGGTACAAGCGCCGGGGTCTGGTGCAGCATATGTTGCAATTGACCCAGCGCACTGCGCTTCGGGGCTTCGAACTGAGCCAGCGCGTCCGCCTTGCCGCCGCGGGTCTTGCTTTCGTAATTGTCTGATTGTGCCATTTTGTGCCCTCCCCCGTTTGAATTGAAAACGGGCGACGCTTGGCCGCCCGTTTTGTCTATTCTGCTGTCAGGATCTTAGCCCCAGCAGCGGTCCGTCCCTTCGGCTACGTCAATGCTGGCGACACCATCGACCGGCTGGTCGGTGACAAGGTTCACACCGGTATCGAAGAAATCCTTGCCTTCTGTCGGCTCGGGCACGGTGCCGTCTTTGGCAAAGGCTGCAATCGCTTCAATACCCAGCGACGCCATGTCCAGCGGGTACTGCTGAGCGGTCGCGCCGATCACGCCTTCGGCGACGTTCTGCACGCCGGGGCAACCGCCGTCGACGGACACAATCAGAACGTCGTTTTCACGACCCATCGCGCGCAGCGCTTCATAGGCACCTGCGGCTGCCGGTTCGTTGATGGTGTAGACCACGTTGATTTCGGGATCCTGCGCCAGCAGGTTTTCCATCGCGCGGCGACCGCCTTCTTCGTTGCCCTGCGTGACGTCATTGCCGACGATGCGGGGGTCTTCTTCGTCGCCCCACTGGTTCGGATCACCCAGTTCGATGCCAAAACCCTGCAAGAAACCCTGGTCGCGCAGAACGCCGACGGTCGGCTGGCTGACGTCAAGGTCCAGCATCGCAATCTTGGCGTTGGCAGCTTCTTCGCCCAGCGTGGCGGCGGCCCACTGGCCGATCAGTTCACCGGCAAGAAAGTTGTCGGTTGCAAACGTGGCATGGGCCGCGTCGGCAGGCTCCAGCGGTGTGTCCAGCGCGATGACCAGAATGCCGGCTTCTTTCGCCTGCTCCAGTACCGGCACGATGGCTGCGGTGTTGGACGCGGTGATCAGGATACCGGCCGCGCCGTCGGCGATGCAGGTTTCGACAGCAGCGACCTGCGTTTCGTTGTCGCCGTCGACCTTGCCGGCAAAGGTCATCAGGTTGATGCCCAGCTCTTCGGCTTTCGCGGTCGCACCTTCGCGCATTTTGACGAAGAACGGGTTGGTGTCCGTTTTGGTAATCAGGCACGCCGTCGTTTCGGCATGCGCCGCTGCAAATGCGATGCTGGTTGTCGACAACAGCGCAAGTGTGGTTCCGGTCAGCAGTTTTTTCATGTTCCCCTCCCAAGGAATGAGGCGTGATCGCCAAGGCCCTGATCCGTTTGGACCAGGCAAGTGGTAACATTTGAAACCTATCATAGACGATTCGTCAACGATAATTAATAAACTTGATTTACTTATTTAAGCATCTGATAATGCCTAAAGGGGGAGCGGCGATGAACCATGAAGATGTGCGAAGTCAGCCCACAGGGCGCAATCAAAGCGCGCTGCGTGATCACAACGAAAGGTTGATACTGACAACCCTGTCCCGACAGGGTCCTATGCCGGGCAGCGACATATCGCGGTTGACGGCCCTTTCGCCGCAAACCGTATCGGTGATCCTGCGCGAGCTGGAACAGGACGGCATGTTATCACGGGGGTCGCCACAGCGCGGCCGTGTCGGTAAACCGTCGATCCCGATGGCCCTGTCCAAAACAGGCGCGTATTCAGTCGGGGTCAAGATCGGACGACGCAGTGCCACGCTGGTGCTGACCAATATACTGGGCGACACGTTGCTGGACCGGGTCAAACGCTATGATTACCCGCGCCCTGCCCCAATCATGGATTTCCTGCGGCAGGCACTGGATGATATCCGTGTCCATCTGGGGCCGCGCGGCTGGGATAGAATTGCCGGGATCGGCATCGCGAAACCCTTTGAGATATGGGCATGGCACGACACGATCGGCGCACCGCAAAGCGACCTCGACGCATGGCGAGAGTTCGATTTCAGCGTGGCCCTTGCCGCGATCTGCGATCTGGATGTCTACGTCGAAAATGACGCGACAGCAGCCAGTCAGGCCGAACATATCTATGGTGTTGGGCATGCGTGGTCGCATTACGCCTATTTCTTTGTGGGAACATTTATCGGCGGCGGCGTTATTTTGAACGACGCCGTGTTCGATGGACCTTTCACCAACGCGGGGGCATTTGGGTCGCTGCCCGTGCGCACACAGGCCGGGCAAATCCGCCAATTGATCGACACTGCGTCCCTGCACCTGCTGGAAAGCAAAATTCGGCAGGCCGGGCGCGATCCATCGGCTATCTGGCAGGATTTGACAGATTGGTCCAACTTTGGCGTGCTGGTGGACGATTGGATCAGCATGGCCGGCAGCCAGCTTGCGACCGCTGCCCTGACGGTCTGTTCCGTCATCGATTTCGAAGCGATCGTGATCGACGGATCAATGCCAGCCGACGTCAGGACGCGGTTGGTCGCACAAACCCGGGCAGAACTGACATCATTGGACCACCGTGGCCTGCATGTCCCGCAGATCGTCGAAGGTCGCATCGGTCCGGCCGCGCGCGAACGAGGTGCGGCGGCAATTCCCATTCACGCAAAGCATTTTCTGGCCCCACACGCCCGCGCAAAGACCTGATCAAGGGTTAATGGCCATCCGCCTTTAACACGGCCGTTTCACTGACACTCAGCATGCGCCGGGCGGTCCCACCATACAGTGACGTATCCACCCGCATGTCGGGCAAGCGGTCGAACAATCGGTCGCGGTCGTCATCGTCCAACGCACCCATCGGCGTATTGTCGGGATGAAAGCTTTCGGTTGCGACGCCGTTCGCAAAGACGATTTCGTGATGTGGCAACAGCATATGGATATACTGTACACTGCGATGCCCCCGTTCGCGCAGGATACTGCAGTCGTTCACCAGATCGCGGGCCGCGACCAGCACCTCATCACAGTTGAATAACGCCCGCGCCTGCACACCGCGCAGCACCAACCGATGATCCGGCGATACAAGCAATCCTTCGTCAGGGACATCGCGGTCCAACGCACCGGCCCGCAGACGCACAGGCGCCAGATCGGGCAAAGCCATGATCCGGGCACCACTGACACGGCGCGACCCCATCCACAAAATCTCTGCCGGGCCGTTGTCCTGCGTTTGGACCACATCGCCTTCGGCCAGGGAAGCTACGTCGCGGGGACCAAATGGCGTCATGATCATCGTGCCGGGTGTAAAGCAGATCACACCACGCGGCACACGTTCGGTTTCGGCCCGCATCTGCATGTCGACGCTGTGGCGCACGATCCAAAGTTCGGTCCGGCGCGGCGGGATATCATCGACGAACATCACCAGCGGTTTTCGCCCCGCACCACGCGGCACAAGTGTCACGTCCCACGTCTTGAACCCATCCGTCACAGTCAGTGATTTGTCGAACAAGGGATCCTGCAGGATCGGGATACTGTCCAAAGGTGGCACATTGGCCGCGTCCAAAAGCCGCCGCACCGTGGGTGCGGCCCGTTTGCGCATGCTTGCCTCTTCCTCTGATCGCCCCAATGGAAGAACGGCACTTGGGCCGTCCACGCGCACCGGATCGCCGGTCCATGACCAGCACACCCCGACACGGATGTGATCGACAGGCGGCGACATCAGCCCGTCCAGTTCCACTTGGGACCAGGGAATGACAAACGTGCCACGAAAGCCCGTTTTCATACCTGTTACTCTGCCTCATCGGCCGCGTCGTTGATCGCGCGGTCCTTGACGACAAACGTTAACGCCACCCCCTGAACCGATCAAGTGGCGCGACACGTGCTGTTGCAAAAGAGTATCAGAAGCTGAAGTTCAGCCTGACCGATCCGACGACCTGCCCTTCGGGCTGGGTTTCAAATTCCCTGGACAGATAGGTCGCGCCATAAAACAGCGACAAACCGGGGTGCGGCTGCCAATTGACCCCTGCACGCGCACGCGACCGGGTCGGGCTGGCATCATATCCTTCAGACGCGGGCAAAAGCTGGGTGTCGCTGACACTTGCAATATCGCCGCCCAGAACGAAACCAACGCCTGAACCACTGCCGATTGCACCGGGATACAATTGGCCCGTTACGACGTCGCGCACCAACAGATCGTCTTGCCCCACACGTCCGACGATCAGATCGGCCCCAACGCGCGCAATGTCTTCGGTACCCAGTCGACCTGCCAGAAATGGCCGCAGCGTCGCCGTATCGCCCAAAGCATAAGTCTGACGCACCTCGCCGCTGACATCCAGAAACACGGTATCGTTCAGTTGCGGGCTATCCAAAGGCTGCTGCAAACCAAATGTATCGTGATAGAATTCCTGAAAATCGTTCAGCCCTGTCTGTGGCCCGACCACAACCAGATCCGCGCCGACGCGCGCATCGGCAGATCCAAGCCCGAAATGCGTATGGGCCCCTGCAGACAGCAACCCTGCATAGGGGCGGCCCTGCGTCCGGCTGTCCGGTGCGATGATTTCCGCGCGAAAGCGATATTCAATCACGTCGCCGAATTCATCCAGCGCCCCGTCAAATGGCTGCGGCGCCCGAAGGTGGCTGAACGCGTACGAACCAGTCCGCCAGCGATCATGACCGTCAGCCAGCGCATCATTTGTAAACAGACGACCGTTGCCGATAGCCTGTCGGTCGGCGAACAACGTCTGCCCCTGTAGCGCCGTTGCGCAAATCAAAAGGCAAAAAGACAGCGCAGCGCATTTCATGTCGGTCGGTTCAAGTCCAAGGTCAGGGCAGGGTCGGCGTTCGTAGGTCAATAAAAGGCGGGATCGAGTCGCACTAGCAATCGTTTTACATCGTTTCGGTTTATGGCGGCACAGCAACACACCTGTGGCCATGACAAATTACCTTTGCCTTGCAGTTTTTGGGCCCACATCATTACTGAAACGTAAAAATTCGTCCATATTTTGACGCGAAAGCATTAAATGGGGGAAAATTCATACACTTGCGGAGACACTTTATGCCCGACATCAAGACCCCATCGGCTGCGGCGCTGGTCGATTACAACGCCGCCCGCAAAATCGTCAGGGGCCAGTGTCGGCAACCGTTCGAGGCCTTGGGTCCGCAGTCCCGCGACGATGGCACCTTGCTTAGCGTGTTTGTGCCCGGTGCGGAAACAGTGGTTTGCGTGACGCCGACGGTACGGATCGCAATGGAACCGCTTGCCGACCACGACGGATTATTCATCACGGCGTTCGACACAGTGCCCGTCGGCTATACCTTGGAAGCGATGGCAGATGGATACAGCTGGTCGTTTCATGATCCTTACAGCTTTGGCCGCGTCCTGAGCGACGCGGATATCTATTATATCAGCGAAGGCAGCTTTCAGCGGGTCTGGAATGCCCTTGGTGCCCATGTGATGACCCACGAAGGGGTCGATGGGACACATTTCGCGGTCTGGGCGCCGAATGCGCAGCGCGTGTCCGTCGTTGGCAATTTCAACATGTGGGATGGCCGTCGCCTACCGATGCGGTTGCTGGGGCAATCGGGCGTCTGGGAAATCTTTGTGCCCGGCGTCACGGTGGGCGAGGTTTACAAATACGAAATCATCGGTGCCAACGGCGAACACCTCCCCCTCAAGGCAGACCCCTTTGGCTACGGGTCAGAACATCCGCCCGCGACCGGATCTATCGTGCGCGACCTGCGCGATCCCACGTGGTCGGACGCCGATTGGATGACGACACGGGCCGAGCTGCAAACCACAGATGCTGCCATTTCAATCTATGAGGTCAATCTGGCAAGCTGGAAACGCGCACCGGGAAACCGCCCCCTGTCCTATCTGGAACTGGCCGACGATCTGGTGGATTACGTCGCGTGGATGGGGTTCACGCATATTGAACTGATGCCGATCAGCGAACATCCCTTTGACGGCAGTTGGGGGTATCAGCCCGTCGGGCTTTATGCCCCCACGATCCGCCACGGCACACCGCAGGAATTCCGCGCGCTGGTCGATGCCGCCCACAAAAAGGGGCTGGGTGTCTTGCTCGACTGGGTGCCCGGACACTTTCCAGCGGACGCGCACGGTCTGGGCAATTTCGACGGCAACCAGCTGTATGAACATGCCGATCCGCGCGAAGGGTTCCATCAGGACTGGAACACCCTGATTCCGAACTTTGGCCGGAGCGAAGTCGCAAATCATTACCGGTCCAACGCGCTTTACTGGCTAGAGGAATATCATCTGGATGGCATCCGCGTCGATGCGGTCGCGTCCATGCTGTATCGGGATTACAGCCGCGCGCATGACGCATGGGTCCCGAACAAGGACGGCGGGCGCGAAAATTACGAAGCGATTGCGCTGCTTCAGAACATGAATTCGCTGGTCTATGGAGAAGCCGCCGGCATCATGACCGTGGCCGAAGAAAGCACGGCATTTCCGGGCGTGTCGCGTCCGGTTGATCACGGCGGACTGGGGTTTGGGTTCAAATGGAACATGGGCTGGATGAACGACAGCTTGCGCTACATGGCCAATGACCCGATCCACCGCAAACACCATCACCACGAAATGACGTTCAGCCTGCATTATGCCTTTGGCGAGAATTATGTTTTGCCAATCAGCCATGACGAGGTCGTGCATGGCAAGGGATCAATGCTGGACAAGATGCCGGGTAATCCGTGGGAAAAGTTTGCAAATCTGCGCGCGTTCTATGGCTATATGTGGACCCACCCCGGCAAGAAGCTATTGTTCATGGGACAGGAGTTCGCACAGTCAAAGGAATGGAACCACAACCAAAGCCTTGATTGGCATGAATGCGACGATGGCCGTCACAAGGGTGTGCAGATGTGGATACGCGATCTGAACGGGTTTTACCGCGACACGCCCGCGCTGCATGTCAACGACTGCCGCCCGTCCGGATTTCAATGGTTAGAGGCGAACGACGCGGACCGGTCGATTTTTGCTTATTTGCGGATCGGCGGTCCGGATGACCCCAAGGTTGTGATCGTGATGAATATGACCCCCGTTGCACGCACAGGCTACCGCATCGGATTTCCAGATGCTGGACGCTGGCGCGAGGCACTGAATTCGGACGCAGAAAGCTATGGCGGCAGCGGACGCGGCAATCTGGGAGGCATTGACGCAGAACGCCGGGACTGGATGGGGCAGGACCATTCCGCAGAAATCACGATACCGCCGCTGTCCACACTGATTTTCGTGCAGGACAGTTAACAGAACACGAGGGAGAGAGACATGAAACCGACGGCGAATACACGACTATCGAACAAGGCGCTGGCGTTCGTTCTGGCCGGCGGGCGCGGTAGCAGGCTGAAAGAACTGACAGACAACCGGGCCAAACCGGCGGTCTATTTCGGCGGCAAGACCCGCATCGTGGATTTCGCCCTGTCCAACGCGCTGAATTCCGGCATCCGCAAAATGGCGATTGCGACCCAATACAAGGCGCATAGCCTGATCCGCCATTGCCAACGCGGCTGGAACTTTTTGCGGGCGGAACGGAACGAATTTCTGGATATCCTGCCTGCATCGCAGCGGATGGACGAAACGAAATGGTATGTCGGCACCGCCGACGCGGTGACACAGAACATCGACATCATCGACAGCTACAATATCGAATACATCGTTATTCTGGCCGGCGATCACATCTACAAAATGGACTACGAGGTGATGCTGCAACAGCATGTCGATACCGGCGCTGACGTCACGATCGGCTGCCTGACCGTGCCCCGCATGGAAGCGACGGCGCTGGGCGTCATGCATGTGAACGCGCAGATGCAGGTCACGGATTTTCTGGAAAAGCCCGCAGATCCGCCCGCCATCCCCGGCGATCCCGACCACGCGCTGGGGTCGATGGGGATTTATATTTTCGACTGGAAATTCCTGCGCGAGCTTTTGATCGAGGATATGGACAAGGCCGACAGCAGCCATGATTTCGGCCACGATATTATCCCGCATATCGTCAAGCATGGCAAAGCCATGGCGCACCGGTTTCAGGACAGCTGCATCATGTCGGGTCTGGAAACCGAACCTTACTGGCGCGACGTCGGCACGGTCGATGCGTTCTGGCAGGCCAATATCGACCTGACGCACTTTACGCCGCCGCTGGATCTGTATGACAACGCCTGGCCGATCTGGACCTATGCCGAAAGCGTGCCACCTGCCAAATTCATCCACAACGAAGAAGGCCGTCGTGGATCAGCGGTATCTTCCATGGTGTCGGGCAACTGCATCATTTCAGGAACAGAGGTCAGCGAATCCCTGCTGTTTACCGGGGTGCGGACCCATTCGTACGCATCGCTGCACCGCGTCGTCGCTTTGCCGGACGTTGTGGTCGGTCGCCGGGCAGAGCTGCAGAACTGCATCATCGACCGTGGCGTTGATATTCCCGAAGGATGCGTAATCGGCTTTGATCCCGCCGACGACAAAAAGAACGGCTTTCGCGTGACTGATGCCGGTGTGGTGCTGGTCACGAAAGCCATGATCGACAGCTACATGGCAAAGGCATGATCATATGAATCGTCGTGTTCTGTCTGTCACTTCGGAATACGTTCCCTTGGTGAAAACCGGGGGGCTGGCGGATGTCGCGGGCGCCCTGCCATCTGCGTTGGCAGAACACGACTGGGACATGCGGACATTGCTGCCCGCCTACCCCGGTCTGATCGCCAGACTGGGCGACGTGACACAGGTCTGGGCCGACGACGCATTGTTCGGCGGTCAGGCGCGTGTGCTGATGGGACGCTTGGATGCGGCAACCGTGCTGCTGCTGAACGCACCGCACCTGTATGACCGCGACGGTGGCCCCTATGGCAATCCGCATGATTTTGCCGACAATCCACAGCGGTTCGCGGCCCTGTCATGGGTTGCGGCACAGATCGCGCAATCTGGCACGTCGGACGGCTGGACGCCCGAAATCGTGCATTGCCATGATTGGCAGGCAGGTTTCGCCCCGGCCTACATGGCGCTGTGCCTGCCGTCTGCGGCGCGATCGGTCATCACGATCCATAACATCGCGTTCAAGGGCGAAGCCCCCGCCGCCATGCTGGGGTCCCTGCGCCTGCCAATCGAAGCGTTCAACAGCGACAGCCTTGAATACTGGGGCAATCTGTCCAGCCTCAAGGCAGGTCTGGTCCATGCAGACGCGATCACGACTGTCAGCCCGACCTATGCAGAAGAACTGATGCGTCCCCAATACGGCTTTGGGCTGGAAGGCTTGCTGAAACACCGCGCTGCGGATTTCCACGGCATCCTGAACGGTGTCGATGAAACCCAATGGAACCCAGAAACCGATCCGCATATCGCGCGGCATTTCAACAAGTCGACGCTGGCGCACAAGCAACACAACCGCACCGCCCTGATGGCTGAATTCGGGCTGGTGGCTTGCGACGGGCCATGCGCCATCGTTGTCAGCCGCCTGACCGACCAAAAGGGAATGGACCTGCTGGTCGAAGCGATCCCTGATTTTCTGCAAGCGGGCGGATGCCTTGCGGTGCTGGGGTCTGGCGACCCGCACATCGAACAGGACCTAAAGTCGCTGGCGCAATCCAATCCCGGCCGGGTCGGCCTGCGGATCGGCTATGACGAGGCGCTTTCGCACCGCATGTTTGCGGGCGGTGACCTGGTATTGGTGCCGTCGCGGTTTGAACCGTGCGGCCTGACCCAGCTTTACGGGCTGCGCTATGGCTGCGTGCCGGTCGTTGCCTTGACCGGCGGGCTTGCCGATACGGTCATCAACGCCACGCCGATGGCGTTGCAGGATAAATCCGCCACCGGCATCCAGTTTCATCCGGTCGACGCATTGGCCTTTGGGCAGGCGCTACGGCGCGCCGTCTCCTTGCACCAGAACAAGAAAACATGGACAGCCGTCCAGAAAAAGGGCATGTCACAGGTCCTTGGTTGGGGTGCATCCGCTGCATCCTATGCCGACCTGTACGAAAGCCTGATTGTGTGAATGCCCATCTAAGTCATTCTATTCCAACCAAATTACGTGACCACCCCCTGTCAGCCGGAAAACCCTATCCGCTGGGGGCATCCTTTGACGGGGCCGGCGTCAATTTCGCGGTCTTTTCCGAACACGCCGAACGGGTCGACCTGTGTCTGTTCAGCGACGACGGCCGCAAGGAACGCGCCCGGATGCCATTGCTGGAACGCGATGGCGATATCTGGCACGTGCATGTCGGCGGCCTGACGCCGGGTGCGAAATACGGCTTTCGCGTCCACGGCCCCTATGACCCGGAAAACGGTCATCGGTTCAATTACAACAAGCTGTTGGTCGATCCCTATGCCAAGCGGATATTCGGCAAGCTGAAATGGTCTGATGCGCTGATGGGTTACCGCGTCGGCAGCCCACGCGCGGACCTTAGCTTCGATGCGCGCGACAGCGCCTTTGCCGCACAGCGCGGCGTTGTGGTCGATCCGTCGTTCAACTGGGCAAATGACCTGTCCCCCGATATCGCCGCATCCGATACCGTCCTGTACGAAGCCCACGTCAAAGGCATGACCGCCCGTATGCCCGGCGTGGCATCCCCGATGCGTGGCAAATTTCTGGGCATGTCGTCCGAACCCGTGCTGGACCACCTGAACGCCATCGGCGTGACAACAGTGCAGCTGATGCCGTCACAAGCCTTTGTCGATGATCATTTTCTGGTGCGGCAAGGTCTGCGAAACTACTGGGGCTACAACACCATCGGCTTTTTCGCACCCGAACCGCGCTACATGACCGAAGAAGGCGTGTGGGAATTCCAGACGATGATCCGCCGGTTCCATAACGCCGGAATCGAAGTGATCATGGACGTCGTCTATAACCACACCGCCGAAGGCAACGAAATGGGGCCGACCCTGTCGTTTCGCGGCTTTGACAACAAATCATACTACCGCCTGACAGACGGCGGGCGCGGCTATGTCAACGACACGGGCGTTGGAAATACCCTGCGGACCGAACATCCCATGGTGCTGCGGATGATCATGGATTCCATGCGCTACTGGGTCGAGGTGATGCACGTCGACGGTTTCCGCTTTGACCTTGGCACCTCTTTGGCGCGCGAACATGACGGGTTCGACCGCGAAGGCGGGTTTCTGGACGCGCTGCGCCAAGACCCGGTGCTGGGCCGGGTCAAGCTGATCACCGAACCCTGGGATCTGGGTCCGGGGGGGTATCAGTTGGGCGCGTTTCCGCATCCCTTTATGGAATTCAATGATATTTTCCGCGATGATGTGCGCAAATTCTGGCGCGGCGACACCGGTAAGACAGCCCTGCTGGCAAAACGTCTGGCTGGCAGCGCGATGCAGTTTGACCATTCCGGCCGCAAGGCGACCGCGTCGATCAATTTTGTCACCGTCCACGACGGCATGGTGCTGGAAGACCTGGTTTCATACAACGTCAAACACAATGCCGCCAACGGCGAGGACAACCGCGACGGCAAGGACGACAATTATTCCGACAACATGGGCGTCGAAGGCCCGACCGATAATCCACAGATCCGTGCCGCACGCGCCCAGCGTAAACGCAACATGCTGGCCACCGTTTTTCTGTCGCAGGGCACGCCTTTTTTGTTGGCAGGGGATGAATTCGGCAACAGCCAGTGGGGCAACAACAACACCTTTGCCCAGGACAACGACACCGGCTGGCTGAACTGGGACCGGCGGGACGACAAGCTGATGGCTTTCGTGGCAAAGCTGACAACCCTGCGCCGGCAACATCCCGTGCTGCGGCAAACGCGCTTTCTGCATGCCCGCGCCCGGCGCAAGGACGGTATCGCCGATCTGTTCTGGCGCAAACCCGATGGCAGTCAGCCGACAGAAGCGGACTGGGCCGACCCGCAATGGCGGGCATTGTCGGTCGAAATGCGCACAGCGTCCGATACGCCGAACTATGCCGCATCCGACGATGTGGTATTTTTGACGTTCAACGCAGGTGACGCAATCGACATCACCCTGCCCGATTGCGAACCCAGATGCCCCTGGGAACTGATCCTGGATACGGCCAATCCCGACGATGGCCCGCAGTGCATCACCGGAACCACGGTGCGCGTGGCAGCGCAATCGGTATGCGTCTTTGCCCGAACGCAGGATTGATCTAGCTTCCTATTCAACAGGAGGAAGCCATGACAACCGTTTCAACAACCCCGATCGACGGCCAGAAGCCCGGTACATCCGGCCTGCGCAAGAAGACCCGCGTTTTCATGCAGCCGCATTATCTGGAAAACTTTGTTCAAAGCATATTTGACGGTATCGGTGGCGCACAGGGCAAGACGTTTGTTCTGGGCGGGGACGGCCGATATTTCAACACGCAAGCCGCACAGGTCATCATCCGTATGGCAGCTGCCAACGGTGCCGCGCATGTAATTGTGGGCCGTGACGGCCTGCTGTCGACCCCTGCCGCATCGCATTTGATCCGCCTGAACAAGACCGATGGCGGGATCATCATGTCCGCATCCCACAACCCCGGCGGAGAGGAAGAGGATTTCGGCGTGAAATTCAACATGTCTAACGGTGGGCCAGCGCCCGAATCCGTGACCAATGCCATGTTCGAACGGACCACGACGATCACCGCCTATCACATTGAAGAAGCGCAGGATGTGGACCTGCATCGCGTCGCGGAATCCGAACTGGCAGGGATGAAGATCACCGTCGTCGATCCCGTCGCTGATTATGCCGCACTGATGGAAACCCTGTTCGATTTCGACGCGATCCGCGCCATGTTCGCAAATGGATTCCGCATCCGGTTCGATGCCATGTGCGCCATTACGGGCCCTTATGGTCAGGAAATTTTGGAAAACCGTCTGGGTGCTGCTGCGGGCAGCGTCGTGAACGGAACACCGCTTCCGGATTTTGGTGGCATGCATCCCGACCCCAATCCGACGTGGGCGCATGATTTGATGGACGTGATGAACGGCGATGACGCGCCCGATTTCGGCGCGGCAAGTGACGGTGACGGTGACCGCAACATGGTCGTCGGACCCAATATCTATATCAGCCCGTCGGACAGTCTTGCCGTGCTGGCCGCCAACGCGCATTTGGCAAAAGGTTACACCAAGGGATTGAAAGGCGTGGCACGGTCCATGCCCACCTCTGCTGCGGTGGACCGGGTCGCCGAAAAGCTGGGGCTGGATTGTTTTGAAACACCAACCGGCTGGAAATTCTTCGGCAACCTGATGGACGACGGCCGGGTGTCGCTGTGTGGCGAAGAATCGTTCGGCACCGGGTCCGACCATATCCGCGAAAAAGACGGGTTATGGGCCGTTCTGATGTGGCTGAACATTCTTGCAAAACGCGAGATGAGCGTGGCCGAGGTCATGCACGACCACTGGCAAAGCTTTGGGCGAAATTTCTATTCGCGCCACGATTACGAAGCGGTGGACAGTGACACCGCCAACGCGATGATTGCCGATCTGAGGGGCAAACTGGGCGATCTGCCCGGCCAGACCGTGCAAGGTCATCGCATCGCAATGGCCGATGATTACACCTATCACGACCCGGTTGATGGGTCGGTCAGCAAGCATCAGGGCGTGCGCGTCATGTTTGACGGGGGTGCACGCTTTGTCATCCGACTGTCTGGCACGGGCACGACGGGGGCCACGATCCGCCTGTATCTGGAAGCACTGGAAACCGACCCCGCGGCATTCGATCAAGACCCACAGGTAGCGCTCGACTGGGTGATCCGCGCGGCAGAAGATATTGCAGGCATCCGCACCCGCACCGGTAAATCCGGACCCGATGTCACCACCTGACCGCGTGGCCCGTGGCAAAGGTCGGGATCAACCCGCGAACCGCTTGCGGTAATCACGTGGACTGCACGCCAACCCCTTGCGAAAGACGCGGGCAAAATAGGTCGGATCGGAAAACCCCAGGTCATAGGCAATTGTTGTGATCGGCTGGCGCGTGTAGGCCAGTCGCTTGCAAGCTTCCCCCAGACGGTGGGTGTTGACTGCATCCATCACGGACGTCTGTGCGCGTGCGCGCACGATGCGGTTCAGTTGGGACGGCGATGCGCCGACCGCGCGTGCGTAATCGGCAACGCCCCAGTTCAGGGTGACCGTATCCTGCAAGCAGGCTTCGAACCGGGCATAGATATCAGGTCCAGCAGCACCGCCAGCGCTGGCCACCGCAGGGTCTGTGCAATCGCTTGCCAATGCGACCGCCAACCCACGCAACGCCACGGCGCGCGCGCCCCGCACATCCGCGTGCCGATCCGATAATGCCGCAACCAGATGTTCGATCCGGTCGGACGAGGGCCGCACATGGACACGCCGCAACGACGCATCCCCCAAATCCGACAACAGGGTCACAGGGATCGAGACCACAGTGCCAACAGTGTCCGCAGCAAAGGTAAAACCATGGTTCAAACCCGGCGGCACCGTCACCACCACTGGCGGGGTCAGGGCGCGGTTTTCATGATCAAGATGCAATGTGACGCTGCCGCAGGACACAAGAAGGATCTGCAACAAATCAGGATGTCTGTGCCGTGAAATCCGCCAACCGTGCCGGGATGCCCGGACGGTGATGGGTTCGGCATGCAGCACATCGGGAAAGATGCGGCCTTCACGGTAAAGCGCATAGGCGGGCGTCGCGGCCGGATTGTCCATGTTTTCGCCCCGATACTGCCTGATCTGTCCCGATGGTGCAGGTATTCTGCAAGATTATGACAGGGGGGTCTATCATGCGCACACAGGTTTGTATCATCGGCGGGGGGCCGTCCGGTCTGCTGTTGTCGCAACTGCTGGACAGGGCGGGTATTGAAACCGTGGTACTGGAACGCCGCAGCCGGGATTATGTGCTGTCGCGCATCCGCGCGGGCGTGCTGGAATTCGGCACCGTTGGCATGCTGGAAAAGGCCGGGGTCGCGGACCGGGCCCATGCACAGGGCCTGCCCCATACCGGAACCTATCTGGCGGTGCAGAACGCCGGGTTCCGCATTGATTTCGACGATCTGATCGGCAAGCGCGTGTTGGTCTACGGCCAGACGGAAGTGACCCGCGACCTGTATGATGCCCGCGAAAAGGCCGGCGGCATCGTGATCCACGACCTTGACGATGTGGAACTGCACGATCTGGACAGTGGTGCGCCCTATGTGACCTATCGCAAGGACGGCACGGAACACCGGATCGATTGCGACTGGATCGCGGGCTGTGATGGCTTTCACGGCCCGTCCCGCAAGGCGATCCCGCGCGATGTGCTGACCGAATACGAACGGGTGTATCCCTTTGGCTGGTTGGGTGTGATGGCAGACCTGCCGCCTGTGGATCACGAACTGATCTATGCCAACCACCCGCGCGGCTTTGCATTGGCGTCGATGCGCAGCCCGACACGTAGCCGGTACTACATTCAGGCACCGGTCGATGATCCGCTGAAAAAATGGACCGACGACGCATTCTGGGATGAGCTGCGCCGCCGCCTGCCCCATGATGCCGCCGAACGCCTGATCACCGGGCCGACCATCGAAAAATCGATCGCGCCGTTGCGGTCCTTTGTCGCTGATCCGATGAAATGGGGCCGTCTGTTCCTGGTCGGGGACGCGGCCCACATCGTGCCGCCCACGGGTGCAAAGGGTCTAAACCTGGCGGTGTCGGATGTGCATTACCTGTTCGAAGCACTGAAGTCACACTATCACGATGCCGATGACCACGCGATCGATACCTATTCCGCGACGGCCCTGAAACGGGTCTGGAACGCGATCCGGTTCAGTTGGTGGTTCACGACGACGATGCACCGATTCCCCGATCAGGACCCATTCGATCAGGCGATACAGGACAGCGAGCTGCGGCAGCTTCAATCATCGCGTGCCGCACAGACGAATTTCGCCGAAAACTACGTTGGCCTTCCATACTAAGGCAAATTTCTGCCCGACCGACATCATAGTCCTGCCGCAGTCGCAGGTCACGGTATCCTTAACGAAGTTTGAAAAGAGGACGATAGGGATGACTCAATCAATGTCGGACAGCGTCTACAAGGGCCGGATGCAGCAGCGGTTCATTCGCAATTACTACGCCCGGCACGATGCGCTGGAAATCCTGTTTGAAGCACGCGGATACCGGGATGCGCTGGCGATCCTGTCGGATGTGTATGGATCGGCCAACAGCCTTGGCCTGACCGCACTGGGACAGGCTGCCGATGCCGTTCACCGTTTCATGACGCAGGAATTGGCATCGGATGCACCGTCTGAACGGGCCATGCATGCAGCATTGAACGCCTATCTGGATGTATCAATGGAATTCTGCAATCCAACCGAACGATATCTGGCAGCGGGTTAAGCGATCCGGCTGCTGTCGCTACAGATAACCCAGTTGCAGGTTGCCCGCGATAACGATCAACACCAGTCCGCCCGCCCAGGACAGCGCCGTTCTGACACGGTGCTGCCGGTTGACGACCTGCGACATGGTGCCCCCCATCCAAGCGACCAAAAGATCGGATGGGATGGCCGTCAACGGCACCAGAATCCCCAAGATAAGCAGTTGCGACTGAACGCTGCCAGACACGCTTGCATCGACAAATGGCGGCAGGAACAGCGCAAAGAACAGGACCGTTTTCGGGTTCAGCAATTCAACACCGACGCCCTGCCAGACAATCGTCAGAAACGACCGTTTTTCGACGCTGTGCACATCGATGGGCATCGTGGCACTGACCCGTGCCTCGCGGATCATGCCGATCCCCAGCCAGACCAGATAAACCGACCCGGCCCAGCGCAGGCCCGTCACGATCCATTCAAAGCGCGCGAACAGCGTGGCCAGACCCATCGCCGTCGCCACCGCCAGAATGATCCCCCCCAGACAAAGCCCGATGGCGGACGCAAGACCCGCAGCGCGACTTTGGCCGACGCTGCGTGACAGCACATATAACATCGACGGTCCGGGTGTGGCGCTGAGGAATAATCCGGCGATGGCGACGCTGAACAGCGCCTCTATACTGGGCATGACGGGCTACTTTTGCTTTAGGCGGCGTTCAAACGGGTTTTCAGTTGTCCGCAGGGCATTGTCCGATCGCCGCTGCGCAAGAGATTTGAAATAGGGGAAGTCTCGCACCAGCATACGTTCAAGATGCTGACCGGCGCAGAAGGGTTCATAGCGAGAGCCCCGCTTTTTGCTGACCAGTTGCGGAAATGGCGCGATCACCGTGTCGTAATTTGCTGCCACAAAATACGGCAGGGAAAAACGTTCCGGGCTGAGGTTCAGGACACGGTGCGGCGTGGATCGGAACAATCCGTTTGACCAGGCTTCCAGCATGTCACCGATGTTGACCACCAGCACCGCTGGATCGGGCGGAACATCGATCCACGTGTCGTCCTGCGTCATGACTTGCAATCCCCTGTTGCGAGTATGCAGCAGCGTCAGACACTCATAATCGGTATGTGCGCCCATGTTCACCGATTTGGCATCCGTCGTGGCTGCATTGCGGACGTAGTGCAACAACCGCAACTGCGAGATCGGTTTGGTCATATGGTTCGTCATCGCACCCACTGGCAGGTTCAGGTGCATTTCAAGTGCCGAACAGATCATCAAGCCCAGCGCGGACACACGGTTATAATAGGTCGACACATCCTTGCGGAATTCCGGCATATCCGGCCAGACATTGGGGCCAAGTATCCGGTTACCGGCTAAGAAATCAGGGTCGTCCTGTGGCAGATCCAGCCCCAGATCAAACGCTTCGTAGCTGCGGTTCACCTCGTCGGGGTAGTCGCCTTTTTCGGTGAACGGCACATAGCCACGGTGGTTCGGGCTGTCGCCGATATAATATCGCCGCTTTTCACTATCGGGCCGGGCAAAGAACCGTTCTGCCGCAGCGTAGGTGCGTTCGATGATGGCCAGGTCAATTCCGTGATCACGGATGCGAAAGAACCCGTATTCACGTGCAGCACGTCCCATCTGATCGGCAACAGCGCGCACGCGCGCAGGATCACCCGACCAAAGATCAGCGACGCTGACCAGTGGCAGGCCCGGTGTCGCAAGCGCGTGTTCTTTCAGTGTCGCAGTCATGATTTCCCCCTATCTGACGCAACGGATCGTCACCCGCTCATGGTTAACAAATCATTTCCACGCATTATGCCTCTTTGCTGGCGACTGGGAAAAACAGCGTGACGGTCGTGCCATGCGGCGTGTTACGTGACACCGCAACATCACCGCCCGATTGCTTCATGAATCCCGACACCATCGACAACCCCAGCCCATTGCCGGCACCGACAGGTTTCGTTGTATAAAACGGGTCGAATATCTGTGTGACCTTGGCGTCCGGGATTCCGTCACCTTCGTCTGTGACGCTCAACTTGACGTAGCGCCCCGGCAACAGGTCGCGCCCTGGCCGTCCGCCATCAATATAACCATGACGCGTGTTTTCCGTGGATATCCGGATTGTACCGCCCTGGGGCATGGCATCATCTGCGTTCGCCAACAGGTTTCGCAACGCCATTTCCGTCCCTGCGGAATCCACATTGACCGACCAGATCCCATCCATCAGATCCAGCACGACATCGCTGGGTTCCATGCCGCCGCTGGTCGCCAGAACATTGCGCACCAACGCATTCAAGTCAGTGACGACAGGGTCAAGGTGGGTCTTTTGCGAAAACGCCAGCATGTCCCGGATAAGTTTTGCACCCCGCATTGCGGCAGCCTGCGCGTCCTGCACGCATTCATCAAACGCGGCTCCGTCCGCGCCACCGGCGATAAGTTCAAGGTTCCCTGAAATGACCGTCAGCAGATTGTTGAAATCATGTGCAAATCGCCCTGTCAGCCGTCCAACGGCTTCAAGCTTGCGCGCGTTGAACAGTTCGGTTTCCAATGCCTTGCGGGCGCTG
Organism: Loktanella sp. SALINAS62; assembly: GCF_018263905.1. Lineage (GTDB taxonomy): Bacteria > Pseudomonadota > Alphaproteobacteria > Rhodobacterales > Rhodobacteraceae > Loktanella. Next base: position 49,301 of record NZ_JAAFZU010000001.1, read on the forward strand.
ATCGCGTCGCTCAGGTGCGCATGCGATTGCACCAGTTCCCGGTAGCGGCGATCGGATCGGTCCACTTCTGCTAGCAGTTGCAGTTTTGCCGATGTCAGCGCCGCGACGGTCGTCAGAATCTCCAGCTCAGCGTCACCGAACGCGCCGATGTCGTGATGTTCGCTGTCGATCACCCCCATGACGCGACCATCCAGCATGAGCGGCACACAGATTTCCGACCGGGCGGGTTCGGTGTCAGGAATGTAGTTTTGGTCTTTCAGCAGGTCATCGACGATGATCGGTTGCCCGGTCTGCGCAACCTGTCCTGTAATGCCCTGACCAAAGGGAATCCGTAACGGGTTGATAATGACGCGATCAAACGGGTTCTTGTCCCCCAGCGCCGCAACCTGAATCAGTTCGGTCTGTTCATCGTTGGCTTGATAGATCACGCAGTCGATAAAATTCATCCGACCGACGACATTGCGGGCCACATACCAAAACAGGTCTTCGACACTTGGAATTTTAATGACGTCCACGGCAAAGGCGCTGAGCGTGCGAAGTGTCAGCGCCTCGTCCATGGGTCGCCGGCCCCTTCTGGAACCGGGCGCATTCTTTTCCACAATCGAACCCTTCCTATCTGGACCCGTGTCATTCTGCGCTGGCACCGACACCGTACAACGTGAAAATCCTGCAATGTGCGCCGGACATTTCCCAACGGCAGCTATGACAGTGTTGAACGACCGCCCAGATGATGCAAGACCAAGTCTTGGTTTCAACCTTCCCCGAAACATCGCGTTCGAATAGGTCACGATATCTTGATTTACATCAACTTTCCTGCGGAAAATTCAGTACGTTTTTTGGGCATCCGACTGGCCCAATCGTGGTGCCCCCGGCCAGCATCTAAGCCCTATATCTTGATGCACCACCGCGACCGCGCACCCCTTGTTTTTAAAGCTTTTAAAGTCACGCGCTGTATCAAGCCACTTCACAATGCCCCACGGCATACCATATATTGAGGGGGACACAGAGGGGGACTGAAAAATGCGCCTTGCGACGAATCGGCTTACCGCATCCGGCATCAAGTCCGCCCCTGTCGGCAAACATGCGGACGGCGCGGGCCTGTGGCTGCACAAACGCGACGACGGCGGCGCACAGTGGGTCTTGCGTGTCACAACGCACGGGCGGCGTCGAGAGATGGGCCTAGGGGCCTTCCCTGCCGTGTCACTGAAAGCAGCGCGCGAATCGGCAGAGGCTGCGCGGGCCGTCGCGCGGCAGGGTCTGGACCCAATTAAGGAACGCGAACGCCAGCGGCGGGCGGCGGCGCGCAATATCCACATGCTGTCCGATATCGCGCTGGACGCCTTCGAAAGCCGCAAGGCCGAACTGAAAGGCGACGGCACGGCAGGCCGCTGGTTCTCACCGCTTGCACTGCACGTCCTGCCAAAGCTGGGCCGCGTTCCGGTCGCTGATATCGACCAGACGGATATCCGCGACACGCTTGCCCCTATCTGGCACACGAAAGCCGAAACGGCCCGCAAGGCAATGAACCGTCTGGGCATCGTCCTGCGTCACGCGGCAGCGCTGGGCCTCGATGTGGACTTGCAAGCGACCGACAAGGCCAAGGCCCTATTGGGCAAGCAACGCCATACGGTCACTAACGTCCCCGCGATGAACTGGCGCGACGTGCCAGCCTTCTATCAATCGTTGGGCGGCAGCATCACCGAACTGGCCCTGCGGTTGCTTATCCTGACAGCGGTGCGGTCCGGCCCGCTGCGCATGATGCACGTTGACCAGATCGACGGCGATATCTGGACCATCCCCGCAGCAGCCATGAAAGGCCGTCTGGGGGCCACGTCCGACTTTCGGGTGCCGCTGTCGGCAGAAGCCCAGCGCGTGATAGCAGAGGCCCGCAAATTCGCCCGTGACGGGTTCCTGTTTCCGGGGGCCAAGCGCGGCGTCATATCCGACATGACCATGACGGCGCTGATGGATCGGCGCGGCCTGTCCGAACGTCCCCACGGGTTCCGGTCGTCATTCCGCGACTGGACGGCAGAGGCGACACAGACGCCGCACGACGTTGCCGAAACCTGTCTGGGCCATACCACGGGCGGCACGGTCGAACGCGCCTACCGCCGTACGGACTTTCTGGAGCAACGGCGGGCGCTGATGGAGCGGTGGGGACAGCTGAATTGCTACCGAAATAATGAAAACGTGCAAACGCTATCAATATGCAAAATGGGTGATTAATTTGATACGAGCAGAGCTAATTAACGACCCTGTCACTGGCTGTATTGAACTTCTTGAGGGCATGACGCCCATTGGAACTTCCAATTATTCTGCAATAAAAGGTTTAGTATCGACTAAACTTTTTCTGAATAAATTTCGGGGAATAGAATTAGTCGCTGACAACAACACATCAGTAGGGAGCTATATTTCCATATCGGACGAAGCTGCGGAAATTCTCATAGATTACTCAGAAAAATCAAGGGTAATGACAGAATTTACTACGGTCATTGTCGCCATAAACATATCTGGAGGTCGACCACTACCAAAACAGTTACGCGAATGGGCTTCGAAAAGAATAGTTTATTGGTTTACTGGCATGAAAAAGCCACCATCAATAAAGTCTTTTCCAAAGGATTTCTACCGTCGATATACCATCTACTTAGCGATACATGTAGTTGCAGATATCTACTCTTTACCTATTTCGCGTAACGATGGGTCTCCAGAGCATAGTGCCTGCGATGTTGTTTCAGATGCGCTTGATAAGATGGGGTTACAGTACTCATATTCGAGACTCCGCGACTGGTGCACACACTCGGATCACAAACTTTTTCGAGATTATTGTAGCGATATGATTGACTTTGTGGCTGAAGGCGACCCTGACGCACTAAAGACATTCCGGAGCCTGTAGCGTTCGGGGTGTTGAAAACATCATCCCGTTCGCGCAATGAGTTTCGATGGGGTACCTTGGCGCATAGAAGTTGACCAAGGAACATACCGTGCGATTACTTTCTTTCCCCGATCTACAAGCCAAACTTGGCGGACGAAGCCGCAGCTCGCTTTATCGCGACATCGCAATAGGGCGATTGCCCCAGCCTATCAAATTTGGATCGCGCCTCTACTGGAACGAAGCCGATATCGACGCGGCAATTCAGAGCATCGCGGGGTAAGACCCGCCCCGCTGTGCAGGCGCACGGGCGGGGTCGGGAATAATCCGTGGAAAGATTACCGACACCATACGCCCAGCGCCTTTCGTAAACAATCCGAAAGGACATCCAATGGCTAGATGCCAATGGGGCGATGCCCCTTACACTATCGTCAACCCCGATGGGGCCGTTTCATACATCACCGTCAAAGGCCGCGACCGTTGGGCGCTGGGCTACTTGCGCGATGCAGGCGCGAGGGGATGCACGCCAATCGACAACCCCGCCCCGCGTTGGTCGGCTTACGTGTTCAACCTGCGTGGCATGGGTGTGCAGATCGACACCATCCACGAACCGCACGGCGGCGATTTTAGCGGATTGCACGGGCGCTATGTCCTGCGGTCGCGCGTCCTGTGCGGACACGTGGTGGCCGCGCAATGACCGCCGCCAGCATCCGCCGCCTGTGCCGCCGCTATGGCCTGACGCCTTCACAAGCCCGCCTTGTCGCGGCCCTGCACTATGGGGGCGAACATGACTGACCTTCACACGCGCCTTATCCGGCATAATGGAACGTGGCACATCATGGCCCGCAAGGTCGCACACGGCACCGCACAGGCCGCGTGGATCGACCTGGGGGGCTGCGGTTGCCCTGTGATTGCCCTGCGACTTTTGGTCGGCACAGCCTGTGGGGACAAACGCTGATGGCAGGCAAGCGATACAAATACAACAAAAGGGGGGTTGGGCGTTTCGTCCAGCTTCCCGAATGGGTGCAGGCGACACAGGCATGGGCCACCCTGCCCCCCGGCCCGCGCGCGCTTTACATCGAATTGAAACGCCGCTTCAACGGCACGAACAACGGCAGCATCTACCTAAGCCACCGGGACGCGGCTACGGCGCTGGCGGTGCACCGCAACACCGTAGGGCCGTGGTTTAGAATACTTGAGGAACGCGGGTTCATTTACCTGACCCAAGCCCCCCATCTTGGCCCGTCGGGCATCGGCAAGGCATCGGTCTGGGCCTTGGCAGAGGAACCGACACCGGACGGCAAGCCCGCCAGAAAAACATTCATCAAATTCAAAAGCCCCGCACAAAATCCGTGCATGGCCGTCACAGTGAGTGTGACGGATGTTAACAAATGTTAACCTTTGAAGGTGCAACCGTCCTGTATTTTGTGACGCCGCGCCCCGTTTTGTGGAAAGCGGCGGCACAGAAAACAGGACATATCTACATCAAGCCATAGGCACACGGTTTGACAGAGGTAGCGGGTTCGGTGTCCTGACCATGCATTACGGCATAGGGGGGGATCGAAAGTTGCCCGATATCCCAACGCCAAACCGTTCATCCCGCACGGCGCGAACGCTAACACAGTTTTTGGCTGGGAATGTGACCGGACACGCGCGCGCGTGCGAGGGGATGAAAACAAACAGTTAGCAGATCCAGCGACGGCGCGACGGAGTAAAGGCCGAGGGGTCGACAGCCTATCGCAAACCTCACCCTTGTTTCGTTTGCAGCCTGATTTGAATACGAACGCGGTGCGGGTGCCAAATCATTCTAAGCGAAAATTGAATGGCGCTCGAAGCCGAAGCTGAGGAAACCCTAGGACGGTCTGTAAGGTCACTTTCCCGCCACTATGTCGCCCATCTGTTTGAATAACCATAAGTTGTGCTGAGGCAGCTTAGCCGGTTATCAAACCTAAGGAATTCTGAACCATGTCCAATCTTTTTTCCGTCGCGGCTCTCGCGGTTTCGGCCTTAACGCTAGTCGCATGCGCCCAAACCGATATTCAGCCTTTGTCAGCAAGCTCATTCAAAGTCGCAACAACTGCTGCGCCTGCATGCGGAAGAAGTGGGGCAAGAAAAGTGGCGAACCAAGCGGCGGCGGTCGAGGTAATTAACCGTGGAGGCGACAAGTTCATCATTGTTGGTGACCAGACAGGTAGCCGGGTCACTGGCATGGGATACAATCAATATACTGGATTCCAACCTTACAATTCGAACGAACAAGACTTGGTTGTGCAGATGATGGCGCCCGGCCAACCCGGCTTCGACCAAGCTCTTTCCGCACGGTCATTGTTGGGCAGTGATTGGCAAAACGTAGTCGCTTCCGGCACGCCTGCAACTTGCACGTAGTAAACCCGCTGTATGATTTGGCGACGACCCTGCGGCTTGACGGGTTGTCGCCATGTTGTATCCACCCACCACGGTTGAAAAAAGATTTACCACTAAGCCGAAATCCCTGAACTGTGGATGCGGCTTTTTCGGGTCTGGTATCGGTCCCGAACAGATCGGCGGCAGAGTTTCAAACCGCCCCCCGCAAGGCGCTTTAAGGGGCCGCCCGTTTGCCGCCACCCTTGCCCATCATGCGTTTGCGATGAACTTGAGGCGCAGGCGCTGGGCCCGACGATGAAATGGCTGCGGATGTTCAAATAAAATAACCGCAGAAAACGCAGCCACCAAACGCCGCGAGGGGGACGAAAAGGGGGATTGAAAACAACCCAGCTCTATTATGTTATTGATTTCAAGGCATAAAAAGATTTTAAGTGGTGCCCCCGGCCGGATTCGAACCGGCACGATCCAAAGATCAGGAGATTTTAAGTCTCCGGTGTCTACCATTCCACCACGGGGGCCCGGCACCTTGGTAAGTGTGCAGGGCGGCGTCTTCAAGACTCTGATGTCGCTGTCTTGCAGAGTATCTGGCAGGCTGCATTTAATCCGCCACGGATTTTGCGTTGACGCAGCGCGTCAGCCTGTGGGGCGGTTTCAACCTTGTGGCGGAACCGGTGATACGCCCTCTTCCTTGACGGCCTGCATCGCCACATAGGTCGATGTACCCGACACGTTCGGCAGGGTTGAAATGAACGACGCCAGCACAGCACGGTAATCGGTCATGCCGTAGGTCCGGACCTTCAGCAGATAGTCATAGGCGCCTGCGATCATATGGCATTGTTCGATCTGTGGCACAGCCAGAACCGCCTCGTTAAAGTCACGCAAAGCGGACTCGCGGGTGTCGGACAGCTTTACCTCGACAAACGAAACATGATCCCGGCCCAGCGCAATAGGATCGAACAGCGCGCGATAGCCCCGGATCACGCCATCACTTTCAAGCTTTCGCAAACGCGCCTGCGTGGGTGATTTGGACAACCCGATCCGTTCAGCAAGCGCAGTCACACTGATCCGGCCGTCAACAGCCAAAACATCCAAAATCTTTGCGTCGAAGCGATCCAGAATCCCAGTCGATTGCACTTGATTCAATCCTGATTTGAAGTGCGTTTGGTCTATCAGACCAATAATAGCGGGCGGATCGTCTTGTCGCAAGGTGTTATAAAACGGTTACACCCTTTTCGGAGATTACCATGCCCCGTGATATCCAGGACACACTCCGCTCGCACATTGAAAGCGGGCTGTATGCAGACGAACGTGCTGTTGTTGCCGATCTTGTCAAGCAGTCGGATTTGTCCGACGCGGATCGTGCCCGGATCACGGCGAATGGCGCCGATCTGGTCCGTCAGATCCGCGCCAGTTCCGAACCCGGCCTGATGGAGGTCTTTCTGGCCGAATACGGCCTGTCCACCGACGAAGGTATTGCGCTGATGTGTCTGGCAGAAGCGCTTTTGCGCGTGCCGGACAGCATCACCATCGACGCGCTGATCGAAGATAAGATCGCACCATCTGACTGGGGCAAGCATCTGGGCCATTCCGCATCCAGCCTTGTGAACGCATCCACTTGGGCGTTGATGTTGACCGGGCGTGTTCTGGACGACGAAAAGCCGGGCATCACGCGCCATCTGCGCGGTGCGGTCAAGCGACTGGGCGAACCGGTCATCCGCACCGCCGTTGGACGTGCAATGCGTGAAATGGGTCGTCAGTTCGTGCTGGGCGAAACCATTGAAAAGGCCATGTCGCGCGCCGAAGGCATGCAGAAAAAGGGATTTACCTATTCCTATGACATGCTGGGCGAAGCAGCACGCACCGACAAGGACGCCCGCACCTATCAACTGGCGTATTCGCGGGCGATTTCGGCCATCGCGAAACATTGCACGCATGATTCCGTCGCCGAAAACCCGGGCATTTCCGTCAAGCTGTCCGCCCTGCACCCCCGCTATGAAGAAGCGCACCGCGAACGCGTCATGTCCGAACTGGTGCCGCGCGTCACCTCGCTTGCGATCCTCGCAAAAGCCGCCGGGATGGGGTTCAACATCGACGCCGAAGAAGCCGACCGCCTGTCCCTGTCACTGGATGTGATCGAAGAAGTGCTGTCCGAACCTGCCCTGGCGGGCTGGGACGGATTTGGCATCGTGGTGCAGGCATACGGGCTGCGCGCGCACATGGTCATCGATTATCTTCACGACATGGCCGTACGGCTGGACCGCAAGATCATGATCCGGCTCGTCAAAGGTGCCTATTGGGACGCCGAAATCAAGCGCGCACAGGTCATGGGGATCGACGGCTTTCCCGTCTTTACCGCAAAGGCGCATACCGACGTCAGCTATATGGTCAACGCGCGCAAGCTGCTGGGTTTGACGGACCGCATCTACCCGCAGTTTGCCACGCACAACGCCCATACTGTCGCCGCCATCCTTGATCTGGCCGATACCATGGGTCGCACGCCGGACGATTACGAATTCCAGCGGCTGCACGGCATGGGCGAAACGCTGCATACAATCGTGATCAAGGAACGCGGCACGCGCTGCCGCATCTACGCCCCCGTCGGCGCACACGAAGACCTGCTTGCCTATTTGGTCCGCCGACTTTTGGAAAACGGCGCAAACTCTTCGTTTGTGAACCAGATCGTTGACGAAACCGTCCCGCCAGAGGTGGTGGCCGCCGATCCATTTGCGCAAATCAACAAGATGCCGGACCTGCACGCCGGACCGGACCTGTTCCAGCCAGAACGCATGAATTCCAAAGGGTTCGACCTGACGCATATCCCGACGTTGCACCAGATTTTCGACGTCCGCGATCGGCATCAATCAAAGGTCTGGAAAGTCGCACCGATCCTTGCGGGCGAAAGCGATCCCGACCGTGACACGCACGACCGGTTCAATCCCGCGCGTCCAGGCGATCTGGTCGGACGGGTTGCCCATGCCACGCCGGACGATGTGGCGGTCGCACTGGACGCCGCAGCCCCGTGGGACGTGCCAACACAGGAACGCGCGCGCATCCTGAACGATGTGGCCGATGCGTTCGAAGACGCCTATGGCGAACTGTTCGCCTGTCTGGCCCGCGAAGCTGGCAAGGCCTTGACCGACGCTGTTGCCGAACTGCGCGAAGCGGTGGATTTCCTGCGCTACTACGCCGCGCAGGCAACGCATCATAGCGATTCCACACCGCGCGGTGTGTGGACATGCATCAGCCCCTGGAACTTTCCCTTGGCGATTTTCACGGGTCAGATCGCGGCTGCGCTGGCCGCAGGCAATGCTGTGATTGCAAAACCTGCAGAACAATCGCCGATCATTGCAAAACTGGCCGTTGATCTGATGCACAAGGCAGGCGTGCCCACAAGCGCCCTGCAATTGCTGCCCGGCGGTGGTGATATCGGTGCGGCGGTCACGTCTGACCGGCGGATCAAGGGCGTTGCCTTTACCGGATCCACCGCCACCGCCCGCAAGATCGCGGCGGCAATGGCCGAACATTGCCTGCCCGGAACACCGCTGATCGCCGAAACCGGCGGTCTGAACGCGATGATCGCCGATTCGACCGCCCTGCCCGAACATGCGGTGCGCGATATCATCAACGGCGCGTTCCGGTCCGCCGGGCAACGCTGCTCTGCCCTGCGCTGCCTGTACGTTCAGGAAGACGTGGCTGACAAGCTGATCGAAATGCTCAAGGGCGCGATGAATGCCCTCACGCTGGGCGATCCGTGGGCGCTGTCAACCGACATTGGCCCGGTGATTGACCGTGCGGCCAAGGATGGCATCGATGCACATATCGCCAAGGCTGCGGCCGAAGGCCGTGTCCTGCATCAGTTGGCAATACCCGCCCAAGGCCATTTCGTGGCCCCCACGATCATTGCGTTGAACAGCATCGACGAGCTGGAACGCGAGGTATTCGGCCCCGTGCTTCATGTAGTGCGGTTCAAGGCGCGTGATCTGTCAAAGGTTGCAGATGCCATCAATGCGACAGGTTACGGTCTGACCTTCGGTCTGCACACGCGCATCGACGACCGGGTCGAAATGATGGTGAACAGCATACATTGCGGCAACATTTATGTAAACCGCGACCAGATCGGTGCAATCGTCGGTAGCCAGCCATTCGGAGGTGAGGGTCTGTCCGGCACCGGGCCAAAGGCAGGCGGTCCGCTGTATCTGCCCCGGTTCTACGTGCCGACCCCGCGCGCCGAAACCAGTGGTGGCTGGACCACACACGACAACGCCAACCGGTTGAACAAGGCGATCGCAAACGCGCCGGCGGGCCAATCGTCTGAACCGCGCGATATGCCCGGACCGACAGGTGAATCGAACCGCTGGTCGACACACCCGCGTGGCCCGGTCCTGTGCATGGGCCCCGGCCCCGATACCGCAAAAGCACAGGCGCGGACCGTCACGGAATTTGGCGGCCAGCCAGTGCTGGCCGACGGAGAAATCTCGCCCGAAACGTTGACGCTGTTGTCAGATCTGGCCTGCGTGCTGTGGTGGGGCGACGAAGACACGGGCCGTGCCTACGCTGCGGCCCTGGCGCAGCGCGATGGCCCGATCGTGGGACTGGTCACAGCGATGCCGGACAAGGCGCATGTGACCCACGAACGCCACGTTTGCATCGACACCACCGCCGCAGGCGGCAATGCCGCCCTGCTGGCCGAAGTGGCGGGCTAATAGACGCGGTCCGCTGTCCCGCACTTGACGCGGGACAGCGGAGCGTCACGTTGGTCGGATGTTCCCGATCCGTGACCACAACCCGTCGACCCGCACGCCATTCGTGACCTACGCCCTGCTGGGCGCGAACGTCACGATATGGGTCTGGTCTGTGATCGCCGCACAGAACGATGTTGCGCTGTCCCAGCTATACTATGATTTTGCCTTGATCCCGGCCCGTGTCACCGGCGGCGAAGGCTGGGGCGGATTCGTCACGTCGATGTTCCTGCATGGTGGGATCCTGCATCTGGCAGGAAACATGCTTTTTTTGTTCATCTTTGGCGACAACATGGAAGATCGGATGGGCCACCTGCCCTATGCGCTGTTTTATCTGGCCTGCGGCATCGCCGCCGGGTTCGCACAGGTCGCGTCGGAACCGTTTTCAGCCGTGCCGACCATCGGCGCATCGGGCGCGATTGCGGGTGTGATGGGTGGCTACCTGCTACTGTTCCCCAAGGCACGGGTCGATGTTTTTCTGTTTTTCATCGTATTTTTCCGCATCATTCCAATTCCCGCATGGATCACGCTGGCCCTGTGGTTTCTGGTGCAGCTTTGGGGTGGGTTCGGCAGCAACGAAGGTGTGGCCTATTGGGCGCACAACGGCGGGTTTATCGCGGGCGTGCTGCTGACGGTACCGCTGTGGATCACATTGGGCGGCCCGCGTTTCTGGCAAAAGACTCACGGCCACCCCGACAATCCGCCGGCACACTACCGGACGTCAACAATCCCGAAAGTGTCGCGCAGACGCTAGGCGTTGCGGATGACCTTGGCAAAATTGGCAAAGATATCGCTGTTTGACACGATCATGTCACCGCTGGTCAGCGGATCGCCATCGGGACGAATGGCTTCGGTGATTGCCCCGGCTTCCTTGCAGATCAACGCACCGGCCGCGATGTCCCAGATGTGCAGACGGCGTTCCCAAAATCCATCGAACCGCCCCGCTGCCACATAGGCAAGATCAAGCGAGGCCGCACCGAACCGCCGCACACCCGCGCAGGCGGGCAGGATGCGGGCCAGATCCTGCAGCGTTTCCGGCAGGTCGCCGCGCCCTGACCACGGCAGGCCCGTTGCGAACAAGGCATCCGACATGCGGTGCCGCGCGGACACGCGGATGCGCGATTCGTTGACGAAAGCACCGAACCCTTTTTCGGCATAGAACATCTCGTCTTTGACCGGGTCATAGATGACGCCGGACACGATCTGCCCCTTGTGTTCCAATGCGATGGACACCGCCCAATGCGGCAAGCCGTGCAGATAGTTCGTGGTGCCGTCCAGCGGATCGACGATCCAGCGCCGGGTCGGGTCCTCGCCTGCCTGCTCGCCGCCTTCTTCGCCCAGAAAGCCATAGGACGGACGGGCGTGCATCAGATCTTCGCGGATGGTCTGTTCGGCCTGACGGTCGGCCCGGCTGACGAAATCGCCCGGCCCCTTGGTCGACACCTGAAGCTGTTCGACTTCGGTAAAGTCCTTCAACAGGCCGCGCCCTGCCTTGCGGGCGGTTTTCATCATCACGTTTAGGTTCGCGCTACCGGCCATGTCTTGTCTCCGTCTGAAGTCACCGGCGGCGTATAGGCGCACGCGCAACTGCGCACAAGGTCGGCCCGTGTCACCAGCCCGCTATTCCTGCGGCAGGCGACAGGAAGCCATTACCCTTGCCGTCGCACCACCTCTGTCCGGGCCAGACGAATAACGTGGGACATGAAAGGCAAGTCGCCGTCCACCTTCCGTGTGGCGGCATACAACCGTTTTGTCAGTCCATTGGCCGTCAGCGGTCGCGTGATGTAATCGGCGTTGTAGCGCACCTGCCGCACTACCCAATCGGGCAGCACCGACACCCCGCGCCCGGACGCCACCAGCAGCAGGATCATTGCGGTCAATTCGACCTGCCTCACCGCCATCGGTTCGACCTTGGCAGGGGTCAGCAGAGCGCTGAATACGTCGAGCCGATGCCTGTCGACAGGATAGGTGATCAGTGTCTGGTCCGCGAAATCCGCCGCCGTGACAAATTGCTTTTGCGACAGCGGATGGTCTGCGGCCGCGACAAAGATCGGTTCGTAATCAAAAATGGGCGTGAACATCACGCCGTCCAATTCCACGGGGTCGGACGACACGACCAGATCCACCTCTTCGCGTTGCAGCGCGGGCAGCGCGTCGAACGCCAGACCGGGGCGGATATCCACGTCCACGTCGGGCCATGCTTTGCGGAACTGGTCCAGCACCGGCATCAGCCATTCGAAACAGGCGTGACATTCGATGGCGATGTGAAGCCGACCCGCCTTGCCGCTGATCAAGCCTTCGAATTCGGCTTCCAGTGCTGCGACTTGCGGCAAGATGCGTTCTGCAGCCGCCAGCAGTTTCATCCCCGCCGCAGACAATCGCAGCGGTTTGGTGCGGCGCACGAACAGTTCGACCCCGGCCTGATCCTCTATCCCTTTGATCTGGTGGGACAATGCAGATTGCGTGATCCCCAAAAGATCCGCCGCGCGGCCCAGACCACCGGTATCGTGGATCGCCTTGATCGTGCGTAGATGCCGGAATTCGATATGCATATGCCGTCGACCTCATAATCATGGTGAGGTTTATGAATTTGCCTCATATGCCGTAGCCGATCATATATGACAAGAACCCAAGATCAGGATATGCGCCATGACCCGCCCCGCCATCAGCTTTGAATTTTTCCCGCCCAAAAATCTGGAAGGATCTTTCAGGCTGTGGGACTGCATCAATACGCTCGCCCCGCTGGCACCGGAATTCGTATCCGTGACCTATGGCGCGGGCGGCACCACACGTAAACTGACCCACGAAGCAGTGACCGCCATCGACCGCACCACCGGCCTGCGCGTTGCCGCCCATCTGACCTGCGTTGACGCCACCCGCGCCGAAACACTGGCCATCGCAGACGAATACGCCGCAGCCGGGATCACCGATATCGTCGCGCTGCGTGGCGACGCCCCAAAAGGGCAGGACAAGTTTACCGTGCATCCTGACGGATTTGGATCGTCGGTAGAATTGATCGGCGCACTCGCCGACACCGGGAAATTCACGCTGCGCGTCGGCGCCTATCCTGAAAAGCACCCCGAAGCTGCCGATCAGGCCGCCGATATCGCGTTCCTGAAACGCAAGATCGACGCAGGTGCCAGTGCCGCGATCACGCAATTCTTCTTTGAAGCGGACACATTTTTTCGGTTCCGCGATGCCTGTGCCGCCGCCGGGATCGACGCGCCGATCATCCCCGGCATTCTGCCAGTCGAAAACTGGGCCGGCGCAGCGCGGTTCGCCAAGGCGACTGGCACCAGCATCCCGCCCGTGATCGCGCAAGCCTTTGAAAATGCGACCCGCGACGGCAACGCGGACCTGCTGGCCACAGCACTGGCAACGGAATTGTGCGATGAACTGGTGCAGGGTGGCGTCGATCATCTGCATTTCTACACGCTGAACAAACCGCAACTGACGCAGGACGTCTGCCGGGCATTGGGCATTGCGCCGCAGACCCGCTTGCAAAACGTGGCATAGGCAGGTCACCTTAGGGCGGACCTCACAACAGGACCGTCCGTGATGCTTGCCACTTCCTTTAACGAACTGCCCAGCCGGGACACGCTGTTGTCGCTGTCCGGGCTGGATTTCATGCGCGGCATTCTGGATGGCAGCCTGTCGGGTCCACCCATCGCCGGAATCATGGGTTACGCGCTGGAAACCGTCGAGGCCGGGCGTGTCGTGTTCACCGGCACCCCCGGTTTCGCGCATACCAACCCGATGGGCGGCGTTCACGGGGGCTGGTACGGCACACTGCTGGATTCCGCGATGGCCTGTGCTGTGATGACGACTCTGCCGCAGGGGTCGATCTATACGACGCTGGAATACAAGATCAACATCACCCGCGCCATTCCGCCCGGCACTGCGATCCGCGCCGAAGGCCGCGTGGATCACGCAGGGCGGTCAACCGGCGTGGCAACAGGCCGGATCGTGGATGTCGACGGCAGGCTTTATGCGACCGGATCAACCACCTGTCTGATCATGAAGATCGCCTGACGCTATCGTGCAAACGTTCTGACGGGTCCTGCAGGGGCTTGCGCGGAACGCGCCAGAGGAAAAATCGCGCGAATCCGTACCATTGACCCAGCGAAGGCGCATCTGGATCGCACGGAAACCGGTCGCGCCAACCGTCGGGCAGCGCCATGCCCAGCGCAGATAACCTGTCCAACATCCAGACCAGCGGGATATTCGCCAATGGGCGTACCTGCGTCACACCCAGGGTATGCCCGCCGACGTCCGCATGGGTGCCGCGAAACCAGACCTGTTCAACCGTGGTCACAGCACCCTGCGAATTCCACATCACAGGGTCATAGGCCCGGCGCCGTTCGTCCAAAGCCACGGCGTGCAGGCCGTGCGACACATGCGCGCCCAGCCTGTGATCGTGGAAATCGTGGCGGTTTTCGGAAAAGCGCCAGATCAGCGGCAGCCCCAGCGCCCGCACTGTATCCCAGACCCCGATCGCCGCAATCGGCGTGTCATCGTAACAAAAACGGCGGCGGAATTTCGCAACAGCCTGCAAGCTGCTGTGACGTTGATAATGACGGAACGCCTGCCTGACACCACGGGTTGTCGCATATTCGCGCCGCAGCAAACCGACACCACCGATCAGCCCCGCCAGCGACCGCACCGCAAAGGCACCGCGCGAATAGCCGATCAGAAAAATGCGGTCACCCGGTTTATACCGCGATGCCAGCACGCCATAGGCGCGGGTGATCTGTTCGTCGATCCCGTGCCCCGCCAGCACGGCAGCGGTATCGCGCCAGCCGCGCCATTGAATCCCCGCCTCGTAATAAACGGTCAGGTTGGCATCGCGCCCGACCTCGCGCAGCAACTTGTACGTCAGGCCGGCATTCGTTTCGTAGCCCTGCGCCAGCGACGACAGTGTCCCGTCAAGGATCACCACATGCGTCGCGGGCCCCGGTGTGCGCGCCGCATTGCTTTTGCGGCGCGGCAGAAACCGGAAAAGGCCGAATAACCGTTTAAGCGGCGTCACGCGACGCAGCGTCCTTTAGCCAACCCCAGACGCGCTGCGGGGTAAACGGCATTTCCACGTGGCGGACACCCTGATCCCACACCGCATCCAGCACCGCATTCGTCACAGCAGCAAGCGCACCGACGGTTCCGGCTTCTCCACAGCCTTTCATCCCCATCGGATTGTAAAGCGATGGCGTGGGCCGTGTGCTGAACCCGATCTGCGGCATCGTTTCCGCGCGCGGCATTGCGTAATCCATGAATGTCGCCGTCAGCAATTGCCCATCTTCGTCAAAAACGGTCCGTTCCATCAGCGCCTGTCCCAGACCCTGCGCGATGCCGCCGTGAATCTGTCCTTCGACCAGCATCGGATTGATCAGATTGCCAAAGTCATCGACGACCGTATAGCGATCCACCCGCGTGTCACCGGTTTCAGGATCAATCTCGACCTCTGCGACATGACACCCATTCGGAAAGCTGCGGCTATCCAGCGTGATCCGTTGGCTGTGGCGCAGCAGTTCATCCCGACCATCGGCACGGGCCATGTCCGCGACATCCAGCAATGTGGGCGACAGGTTGCTGCTCGCGATCCGGTAGCGTTCATCGTCGAACGTGACGGCGGCGGCGTCGACACCTTCACGGTCGGCAAGGTAGGCGCCAAAGGCGGGGATCATCGCGTCGACCGTCGCCAGCGTGGCGGTGTTCTGCACCGTCACGGACCGCGATCCACCCGTGCCACCCCCCTGCGGGATCAGGTCGCTGTCACCCTGCACAACCGTGATCTTATCCGCAGGAATACCCGTCTGGTCCGACAGAAACTGCGCAAAAACCGTTTCGTGCCCCTGCCCGTTCGACTGTGTCCCGACAAGGATATCGACACCCCCATCGTCACGGAACACCACAGCCGTCGTTTCCGACGGATCGCCAAGGATGCTTTCGATGTAATAACAGATCCCCTGCCCCCGCAGTTTGCCGGCCTGCGCACTGGCGGCCTTGCGGGCAGCGAAACCGTCGGTGTCGGCGGTCGTCCGCGCCTGCGTAAGCAAGGCCGCGAATTCACCGACGTCATAGGTCACGCCGGTGACGCTGGTATAGGGAAACTGATCGGTCCGGATGAAATTCGTCCGCCGCAATTCCCACGGATCGATACCCAGTCTGCGCGCGGCTTCGTCCATCGCGCGTTCCAGCACGAAAATCGCCTCTGGCCGTCCGGCCCCGCGATAAGCATCGACGGGCGTGGTGTTGGTAAACACGCCACGCGTTCGCATGAATGCAGTCTGCACGTCATAGGTGCCCATCATCACCTTGCTGAACAAATCGGTCTGGATCGCCTGTGCAAACTGGCTGTTGTAGGCGCCCATGTTGGCAATCGAATCCAGACGGTAAGCCACGATGCGGTGGTCCGCATCGAACGCCAGCGTCGCGGTTGTCACCAGATCGCGGCCCGCGTTGTCGGTGAGCATCGCTTCGGTCCGTTCCGACATCCAGCGCACCGGACGGTTCAGCGCGCGTGCGGCAAAGGCACAGGCAAGCGGTTCGGGATACCGCATGCCTTTCATCCCGAAGCCGCCACCGGTGTCGGGATTGGTCACACGGACCTGATCATCGGTCAGATCGAAATGCTTCTTGAAATCAGCCTTGGGTCCCCAGACGCCCTGACCGTTGATCGCCACGTGCAGCTTGCCGTCGGTCCAGACGGCATAGGTGCCACGCGGTTCCATCGCATTCACGATCACGCGGTTATCGGGGACCTCCACAGTCACGACATGCGCCGCAGTTGCGATCGCTGCTTCGACAGCGTCCGCATCCCCCAGACCGTAATCAAACGCCAGATTGTCAGGGGCCGTATCGTGCAGTGCCGCACCGCCCGCTGCCAGCGCCATATGCGCGGGCAATTCATCAATATCGACGATCACCGCTTCTGCCGCGTCGCGTGCTTGGTTCAGCGTATCGGCCAGCACGATGGCAATGGGTTCACCCACATGCCGCACGCGGTCCATTGCAAGGATCGGGCGCCGCGTCACAGCGCCTTTGGTGCCATCGCGGTTTTTCACCTGCACCCCGGCCATATCCATCACGACGCCCGCCGCCTGCATGTCCGCACCTGTCAGCACAGCCGCCACACCGGGCATGTCCAGCGCATCGGCCGTATCAATCGCGGTGATTGCACCATGTCCGACCTGCGACCGGACAAAGACGGCATGCAACGCATCGGCGGGGGCGATATCGTCGACATAACGCCCCTGTCCGGTCAAGAAACGGACGTCTTCGACCCGTTTGACGGGCTGGCTTTTTCCGAACTTTTCCATGCAACCTCCTGCTTGCGCACTGCGCGCAGACAGTCCGCGAAACCAACCCCGGTGTCCAGCCTGCGGCATTGCCCCTTTTCGCCGCCCCGCGCTTTGGGGTATCGGGGGACCGACACCAGACAAGGACGCGCACCATGGCTCTTTCCAAAACCTTTGATTTCGCCACACGAGAGGCGGACATCTACGATGTATGGGAAAAATCGGGGTGTTTCACCGCAGGCGCTGGCAATCGCCGGGATGAGACGTTCACGATCATGCTGCCACCGCCCAACGTGACCGGCGTGCTGCACGTGGGCCATGCGTTCAATCACACGCTGATGGACATTTTGACGCGGTGGAAACGGATGCAGGGCTACGACACGCTGTGGCAACCTGGACTGGACCATGCGGGCATCGCCACACAGCTTGTCGTGGAAAAGGACATGGCCGCCAAAGGCGAGACCCGCAAGCGTGCCGACATGGACCGGGCTGAATTTCTGGCCAAGGTCTGGGAGTGGAAGAAAACATCCGGCGGCACGATCGAGGATCAGGCCCGTCGTCTGGGCGACAGCATGGACTGGTCACGCTCTGCCTTTACCATGTCGGGCGCGCCCAATGCGCCTGCGGGGGAAAAGGACGGCAATTTCCACGATGCCGTGCTCAAGGTCTTTGTCGAGATGTACAACAAGCGTCTGATTTATCGCGGCAAACGTCTGGTGAACTGGGACCCGCATTTCGAAACCGCGATCTCGGACCTAGAGGTCGAGAACGCCGAAGTCGACGGCCACATGTGGCATTTCAAATACCCGCTGGCGGGCGGTGAAACCTATACCTACGTGGAAAAGGACGAAGACGGGAATGTGCTGTTCGAAGAGGTGCGCGATTACATCTCTATCGCGACCACGCGGCCCGAAACCATGCTGGGCGACGGTGCGGTCGCGGTGCATACCGACGATGCGCGCTATGCTCCCATCGTCGGCAAGCTGTGCGAAATCCCGGTCGGGCCAAAGGAATCCCGCCGCCTGATCCCGATCATCACCGACACCTATCCGGACATGGCGTTCGGGTCCGGTGCGGTGAAAATCACCGGCGCGCATGATTTCAACGACTACGAGGTCGCCAAACGCGGCGGCATCCCGATGTATTCCCTGATGGACACCAAGGGCCGGATGCGCGCCGACGGCAAACCCTATGCCGAAGAAGCCGCGACGGCACAGGCGATTGCGAACGGCGAACAGGAGTTCGACGAAGCGATGATCGCCGCGATGAACCTTGTGCCCGAAGCCTATCGCGGGCTGGACCGGTTCGAGGCGCGCAACCGCGTGGTCGCGGACATCACCGCCGAAGGTCTGGCCGTCATGGTCCCCGCGACCGATCCGCGTCTAGGTGAAACAGCCCAACTGACCGCACCCGAAGAAGGCGGAGAGGTCCGTCTGGACCAGTTGGCCCCGCTGGTGGAACCCAAAAAGATCATGCAGCCCTTTGGTGACCGGTCCAAGGTCGTGATCGAACCGATGCTGACAGACCAGTGGTTCGTCGACACCGCCCAAATCGTCGGCCCCGCGCTGGACGCGGTCAAGGATGGACGGACCCAGATCATTCCCGATTCCGGTCGCAAGGTTTACGACCACTGGCTGGAGAATATCGAACCGTGGTGCATCTCTCGCCAGTTGTGGTGGGGTCACCAGATCCCGGTTTGGTATGGGCCTGAGATCGTAGAGAAAGAAAGAACTGCCGGCGGATACGGTTTCGAGGAAGGCAAAAAATTCTTCTGCGCTTCGACAGAAGCCGAAGTGATCAAATTAGCAAAAGCGCATTACGGCGAAGGCTGCGAGATCCAATTCTTGCAAAGAGCTAGCAGCAAGCCGCAACGGCTGGATCATTCTATCACCCGCAGGACCGAGGCGGGTGAAACTACCGTGACGGTTGATCGGGTGTCTCTCGTTCGCGACCCCGACGTCCTCGATACATGGTTCTCGTCCGGCCTCTGGCCCTTCGGCACCCTTGGCTGGCCAGAAGATACTGCGGAACTGGATCGCTATTTTCCCGGCGACGTGCTGATCACCGGGCAGGACATCCTGTTTTTCTGGGTGGCCCGCATGATGATGATGTCGCTTGCCGTCATGGAAGAGGTGCCGTTCCACACCGTCTACCTGCACCAGCTTGTCCGCGACGCCAAGGGCGAGAAGATGTCCAAGACCAAGGGCAACGTCATCGACCCGCTGACCATGGTGGACGCTTACGGTGCCGACGCGCTGCGGATGTCGAACGCGGCGATGGCCGCCATCGGCGGTGTCCTGAAAATCTCTGAAGACCGGATCGCGGGCTATTCCAAGTTCGTCAACAAGCTGTGGAACGCCGCAAAGCTGGCCGAAATGAATGGCGCCTTTGACGCGCCCGCCACCCGGCCCGCGCCGCAGCAGACCGTCAACCGCTGGATCATGGCCGAAATCGGCCAACTGCGCCGCGACGTGGACGCAGCACTGACCGATTACCGGTTCAATGACGCGGCGAATGCGCTTTACGCCTTTATCTGGGGCCGGTTCTGCGACTGGTATCTGGAATTTTCCAAACCGCTGTTGATGGACGGCTCTGACGCGGACAAGGCGGAAACACAGGCGACACTGGGCTGGGCGCTGGATCAATGCCTGATCCTGCTGCACCCCGTGATGCCCTTTGTCACCGAAGAGTTGTGGCAGCAAAGCCGCCCGCGTGACCAGATGCTGGCCCTGACCCCTTGGCCGGAATACGACGATCTGGCCGATGACGCCGCCAGCGCGGAAATGAACTGGGTGATTTCCCTGATCGAAGGCATCCGGTCCGCCCGCGCGCAACTGAACGTGCCCGCCGGTCTGAAAATTCCGGTTTTGCAAATCGAGGCGGACGATGCTGCACAGACCGCTCAGGCCAACAATCTGGCGATGATCCAGCGGATGGCACGGGTCGACAGCATCGCAACAGCAGCGGAACCGCCCAAGGGATCGCTGACCGTCGCAACCCGTGGCGCGACATTCGCCCTGCCACTGGCGGGCCTGATCGACGTGGCCGCCGAAAAGGCGCGTCTGGGCAAGGCGCTGGTCAAACTGGAAAAGGAAATCAAGGGCTTGGCCGGTCGGGCCAACAACCCGAAATTCGCGGAATCCGCCCCGCCAGAGGTCGTGGCCGAAACCCGCGCAAATCTGGCCGAACGCGAGGCAGAGGCCACCCAACTGACCACCGCGCTGTCGCGGCTTGCGGAACTGGACTGACCGATGACCGATCCTCGCCTGACCCCGCTGGCACAAAGCCTGCCCGCCTCTGTCCCGTTCGTTGGGCCGGAACGGCTGGAACGCGCACGCGGTGCGCCATTCGACGCGCGTTTGGGCGCGAATGAACTGGTGTTCGGTCCATCGCCGCAGGTGGCGCAGGCGATCCGTGACATGGCAGGCGATGTCTGGATGTATCCCGATCCCGACATGCACGATCTACGGCTGGACCTGTCCGCGCATCACGGCGTCGCCCCCGAAAACGTCGCCATCGGTGAAGGCATCGACGGGCTGCTGGGCAACCTTGTGCGGCTGCTGATCGCGCCGGGCGATGCGGTCGTCACATCTGCCGGGGCGTATCCGACGTTCAACTACCACGTCACGGGATTTGGCGGCACGCTGCATACCGTGCCCTATGCCGGCGATTACGAAGACCACGAACGCCTGATCGCCAAAGCGGTCGAAGTCGGTGCGAAACTGATCTATCTGGCGAACCCCGACAATCCGATGGGCAGCCGCCACGACGCCAGCCTGATGCGGCGGATGGTGACCAACGTCCCCGACGGCTGCCTGCTGGTGCTGGACGAAGCCTATATCGAATTGGCGCCCCACGGCACCGCGCTGGCCGTCGCCCCCGACGATGCCCGCGTGATCCGGATGCGGACGTTTTCCAAAGCCTACGGTCTGGCCGGATTGCGGGTCGGCTATGCGCTGGGGCACCCCGACCTGATCGCCGCGTTTGACCGGGTGCGGAACCATTTCGGCGTTGGACGATTGGCACAGGTCGCCGCGCGTGCTGCGTTGGCCGATCAGGACTGGCTGACCCATGTGCAACGGCTGGTCGCCAACAGCCGCGACCGTCTGGCCACGATCGCGCTGGAAAACGGCCTGGTCCCTGTGGTGTCCGCCACCAATTTCGTGGCGATGGACTGCGGCGGCGACGGTGCACTGGCCAAGGCGGTGCTGGACGGGCTGGCACGGCGCGGAATCTTTGCCCGGATGCCCGGCGTTGCCCCGCTGAACCGCTGCATCCGCGTCAGTTGCGGCCCTGACGACCAGATGGATGCACTCGCAAAAGCGTTACCGCACGCCTTGGCAGAGGCGCGCAACGGGACTTGACCGATCCGCGCCTGCGCTCGCAAACTGCGACGGCAGGGGGATCGCCATGCGCGAACACAAGGTCGGACGGGCCGAAAACTACACCGACGCCTTTTTGGCGACGCTGGGCCTGATCCTGTTCATGGCGTTCTGGTGCATCGCGACCGTGTTCGGGGTCGTCTGGGTCATGGTGATCGCAACCGCACTGGACTGGCTGCGGTCCCGCCTGATCCGCCGCGACACGACCCCCTGACGCTAGCCCGCCGCCATCACGGCCGCCGCCGCGTCCAATGCGCCCGCCCCGTGCGGCGTGCCGGTTGCGATCAGTCCAGCCTGCAGGGTGCCGACAACGCCCATCATCATCTGCGCGTTGATATGGCCCATGTGACCGACCCGGAAATATGCGCTTTCGGGTTGACGTCCCAGACCGATGCCCAGCGTCAGCCCCGCCGTGTGTTCGCACCACCGGCGCAGCGCGTCGCCCTGCCCTTCGGCAATCCGGACAGAGGTGACGGCGTGGCTGCGATGGGCCGGATCAGCGACGTTCAGGCAAAGCGGCCCCTGCGTCGCCCAGACATCGCATGCTGCCCATAGCGCGCGCGCCAGAACCGCGTGGCGGGCATGGACCTGATCCAGACCTTCATCCTTGATCATATCCAGCGCGACACGCAGGCCATACAGGTGGTGCGTCGGCGCCGTGCCTGCGAAGTACTGATAGAACTGTGCCGGGCTGGCGCGTGGGCGCCAGTTCCAATAGCCCGACACGCGGGCAGGCTGGCGTGCATCGGCCCTGTCGTTGAACCAGACGAAACTGACGCCGGCGGGTGTCATCAACCCCTTTTGGCAGGCCGCGACCATGACGTCGACGCCCCATTCGTCCATCGCAAAATCATCACAGCCCAGCGACGCGATACAATCCACCATCAACAAAGCATCGTGTCCTGCGGAATCGAGTGCAGTCCGAAGTTTCGGCACATCGGATTTCACCCCGGTCGACGTGTCCACGTGGCAGACCAGCACCGCCTTGATCCGGCCATCGGTGTCGTCGCGCAGACGCTGTTCCAGCTTGTCGGCATCAATCGGGTCCGTCTGGCCGAAATCCATGACCTCGACCGCCAACCCAAGCGCACGGGCCATTTCACCCCAACCGTGACCAAACCGCCCCGTGGCGCAGACCAGGACCAGATCGTCCGGTGCGCAAACGTTGGCAAGCGCCGCTTCCCACGCAGCATGGCCATTGCCGATATAGATTGCGACATGACCTGCCGTGCGCGCCACGGCTTTCAGGTCGGGAACGATGCTGGCGGTCACATCATGCAGTTCGCCTTCGTAGATGTTGGGCGACGCGCGGTGCATGGCCCGCAAAACAGCATCAGGCATCACCGAGGGGCCGGGAATCGCAAGGTAGGACCGACCAAAAGACAGCGACATGACGAGAACCTTTTTGGGAATGAACGGACGGACCCTACGACCATCGTCAGCCGCGTCAACACCCCGTCGCCGCTTGCCTGCCTTTGGCCGACCGACTAGGTGTCGGATATGTTGCACACACAGGCCCAATACCCCATCCCATCGCAGGCCGCCGCATGAGCGATGCGCCGGACATCCGGCCCATGTTCCGCTGGCTGTGGTCGACATATCTGCACCGGCACCGCTGGATCCTTGCCGCCGCCGTTCTGCTGATGGCGACGGAAGGCGCGATGCTGGGCCTGCTGTCCTATCTGATCAAGCCGATGTTCGACGATGTATTTATCGCCGGTGAAAGCAGTGCGCTTTGGGTCGTCGGTTTCGGAATCATGTTCATTTTCCTTGTCCGCGCGGTGACCGGTGCGGGGCAGAAAATCTTGCTGATGCGGGCCAGCCAGCGGGCGGCGGCGGCGATGCGGATCGACCTGCTGGATCACCTGATGACGCTGGACAGCGCCTATCACCAGATCAACCCACCGGGGCAGTTGATCGAACGGGTGCAGTCGGACGTTACGGTCGTCAACAACAGCTGGGCATCGATCCTTGTGTCGATCGGTCGCGATACGGTCACGGTGCTGGTACTGTTCGGTGTGGCGCTGTCTGTCGATTGGCAATGGACGCTGGTCACATTGGTTGGCGTGCCATTTCTTGTCCTGCCCGCCCTGATGGCGCAACGCTATGTTCGTAAACGGTCCGTATTGGCACGCGATCTGGCGGGCAGCATGGCGACCCGGCTGGACGAGGTGTTTCACGGCATCAACCCGATCAAGCTGAACGCGCTGGAACGCTATCAATCAACCCGCTACCGCAAACTGACCGACAACCGCGCCAGAGCAGAGATCAAGGCCACCACCGGGCAAGCCACCGTGCCCGCGCTGGTCGATGTCGTGACCGGATTTGGGTTTCTCGCCGTGATGATTTACGGCGGCGGTGAAATCATCGCCGGAACCAAGACGGTGGGCGAATTCATGTCATTTTTCACCGCCATCGCGCTGGTGTTTGATCCGCTGCGCCGCATCGCCAATACCGCTGGCAAATGGCAGATCGCGGCGGCCAGCATCGACCGCCTGCGAAGTGTGTTCAACGAACGCCCGACCCTGCTGTCGCCTGCACAGCCCCGTCCCGCGCCGTCTGGTGCACCCGAAATCGTGTTCCGGGATGTCGACATGCGCTATGGGGAATTGCCCGTGCTGCGCGGCGCAAGCTTTACCGCCAAGGCCGGGCAGACAACCGCGCTGGTGGGCGCATCGGGTGCGGGTAAAAGCACTGTGTTCAATGTGCTGACCCGGCTTGTCGAACCTACGGACGGGGCAGTCATGATAGA
This sequence comes from Loktanella sp. SALINAS62, assembly GCF_018263905.1. Taxonomy (GTDB): domain Bacteria; phylum Pseudomonadota; class Alphaproteobacteria; order Rhodobacterales; family Rhodobacteraceae; genus Loktanella. The sequence continues at coordinate 73,702 of NZ_JAAFZU010000001.1, forward strand.
CGGCACGCGGGTCGCTGACATGGATCTGGGCGCGCTGCGGGCGCTGTTTTCGGTCGTCACCCAAGACGCCGCCCTGTTTGACGAGACGCTGCGCGAAAACGTCCTGTTGGGGCGCACCGACGTATCGGACGCGACGCTGGCAAATGTGCTGGACGCGGCCCACGTCACGGACTTTCTGCCGCAACTGTCGCAGGGGTTGGACAGCCCCGCCGGGCCACGCGGGTCGAACCTGTCGGGCGGGCAGCGGCAGCGGGTCGCCATTGCCCGCGCGATCCTGCGCGACACACCGATCCTGCTGCTGGACGAAGCAACCAGCGCGCTCGACACCAAGTCAGAGGCCGTGGTGCAATCGGCGCTGGAACGGTTAAGCGTCGGGCGCACCACGTTGGTTATCGCGCACCGCTTGTCGACCGTGCGCAATGCCGACAGCATCGTGGTGATGGACCATGGCCGTGTCGTTGATCAGGGTACGCATGACGTGCTTCTTGAACGCGGCGGCATCTATGCCGACCTATACAGGATGCAATTCAAATCAAAGGCGGCTGAACCCGATGAATGAACGCACCGTGCTTTCACTGACCGGCAAGGATCGGGTGGAATTCCTGCAAGGTCTTGTGACCAATGATGTCAGCCGGGCCACAGGCGGCATCGTCTATACCGCGCTGCTGACGCCACAAGGCAAATATCTGGCGGATTTCTTTGTGCTGGGCGAACCGGACCGCCTGTTGATCGATGTGGCGTCCAGCCATGCAGCGGGTCTGGGCCAGCGTCTGAACATGTACCGCCTGCGCGCCGATGTGCAGATCGAAACCACTGATCTGGTCGTGTCACGCGGGACCGGCGACGCACCCGACGGTGCCCTGCCCGATCCGCGCCATGCCGCGCTGGGTTGGCGGCATTATGGCGATACGAATATTTCGGATGCGACCGACTGGGACGCTGTCCGGGTCGCGCATCTGGTGCCCGCATCCGGGATAGAGCTGACGCCCGAAACCTATATCCTTGAAGCCGGGTTCGAACGCCTGCACGGTGTCGATTTCCGCAAGGGCTGTTTCGTCGGTCAGGAAATCGTCGCGCGGATGAAGCACAAGACGACACTGCGCAAAGGTCTGGTGCAGGTGGCGGTCGACGGACCGGCGCAATCCGGCGACGAAATTGTCAACGATGGCCGTCCTGCAGGTGTCTTGCATACGGTCGCGGGTGACATGGCGATTGCCTATCTGCGCTTTGACCGGACGGACAACATGACAGCCGGCGATGCGACATTGACCTTGGTGGGCCAGCCCCAGTCAGGCTGACCGGGGCCGTCATCGCATCAGGCGCGTTCGACGTATTCCATCAGTTCGGTGTTCACGACGATATCTTCATCAGTGCCCACGAACGGTGGAATCATGACACGGACGCCATTGTCCAAAATAGCGGGCTTGAAACTGTTGGCCGCTGTCTGGCCCTTGACCACAGGTTCGGTCTCGACAACTTTGCAGGTGACGCGCAGCGGTAGCGTCACGTTCAGCGCTTCTTCGCCGTAGTATTCGATCTTGACGACCATACCGTCCTGCAGGAACGGGCGACGATCCCCCAGAATATCGGCAGGCAGCGCGATCTGATCATAGGTTTCGCTGTCCATAAAGGTCAGCATATCGTCGGCTTCGAACAGGAATTGCTGATCCTTTTGTTCCAGCCGGACCTGTTCCACCTTGTCGGCGGACCGAAACCGTTCGTTCAGCTTGCGACCGTCGCGCAGGTTTTTCAGTTCGACCTGCGCGAATGCCCCGCCTTTGCCGGGCTTGACATGGTCGACCTTGACGGCCGCCCACAGACCGTTTTCATGATCCAGCACGTGGCCGGGGCGAATTTCGTTACCGTTGATTTTTGGCATGGGTCACTTCGTGTCAAAATTGCGTCAAATACTTGATGATTTCTTAAGGCGGTCTATATCTGGCTGGTCACTGCGCCGCAAGGCGACTAGATCTGCTTGTTCGGACCAGATAGCCATGCGTTTTGCGCATGGCAGTCATTCCAAAACAGGCACCCTCCTATGCCTGTTTTGCGGGCATAAGGGGCGCTACCGCAAATCGCGAAGACCGAAATAGGCGAGAAGGACCAAACATGAGAGATTTCGTTGACGGGACTGCATTCAACAACGAGCAGGGCAACCGCGCGCGCAAGTTGTTTGCTGCCGTCGTACTGGCTGCCTTGGACGATGCGATCGCCGATGACAAGAAATATGGCAATGGCCCCGAACAGATTGCACGCTGGGCCCGCTCTCGTGATGGCCGCGAAGTGTTGTCTTGTGCAGGGATCGACCCAAACGAGCGTGTTGTTGCTGGCCTGATGGATTTCGTCGGCAAGGGCATCCGCACGTCTGTCGCACTGTCGCGCGAAGAAAGCGAACGCCGTCACGCTGCCGAACAGGACGCCCGCGCGGCCTGATCAAACCTGACCATGCGAACTAATCAAAACGCGGCGCTTCGGCGCCGTTTTTTGTTGTCCGGACGTCCTAAACCCTGCGTTCAGAAAATTGCCGACAATGCGCCGCGACGTTGCGGCGATGGCTTCCCCTGACCGGGCGGTTTACCTAAGACAACTGCAGGGGGCGCCATGACAAAAGCGATCATGATACAGGGGGCCGGGTCGAACGTCGGCAAATCGCTGCTTGTGGCGGGCATCGCGCGCGCGGCCGTGCGGCGCGGGTTGTCGGTGGCACCGTTCAAGCCACAGAACATGTCCAATAATGCCGCGGTTACGGTCGATGGTGGCGAGATTGGTCGTGCGCAGGCGTTGCAGGCGCAGGCCTGCCGCCGCGACCCGATCGTCGATATGAACCCGGTGCTGCTGAAACCCGAAACCGACGTCGGCGCACAGGTCGTGGTGCAGGGCCAACGTCTGACGACGGTCAAGGCCCGCGATTACGCCGCACTGAAGCCAACCCTGCTGCCACACGTGCTAGACAGTTTTCACGCACTTGCCGCTACCTGCGACCTGATCGTCGTCGAAGGCGCAGGCAGCCCGGCAGAGGTCAATCTGCGACACGGCGACATCGCCAATATGGGTTTTGCCGAAGCAGCGAACGTGCCGGTCATTCTGGTCGGTGACATCGACCGGGGCGGCGTAATCGCACAACTGGTCGGCACCCATGTTGTTCTGACGCATGGCGACGCCGACAGGATCGTGGGCTTTGCCGTCAACAAATTCCGGGGCGATGTATCGTTGTTCGACGATGGGATGACCACGATCGCGGACCGCACCGGTTGGGCGTCACTTGGCGTTGTGCCATGGTTCGCGGACGCGTGGAAACTGCCAGCAGAGGACGTCATGGACATTGCCAGCCGCAAGGGGGGACACTTGCGTGTGGTCGTGCCGCGTCTGAACCGGATCGCAAACTTTGACGATCTCGACCCGCTGTCCGCCACACCGGATGTCAGCGTCGATATCATTCCCGAAGGCCGCCCCCTGCCACTGGACGCTGATTTGATCATCCTGCCCGGATCGAAATCGACCATCGCGGATCTGGATCATTTCCGCGCCCAAGGCTGGGATATCGATCTGGCTGCCCATATCCGCCGTGGCGGTCACGTGCTGGGTATTTGTGGTGGCTACCAGATGCTGGGCAAACGGGTCAGCGACCCTGACGGGCTGGAAGGGCCGCCGCGCGATGTGGCGGGTCTGGGCCATCTGGACGTCGAAACCGTTCTGCATCCACGCAAGCGGCTGGCGCTATCCCATGCCACCTATCTTCCGACCGGCGATTCGGTATCGGGCTATGAAATCCATCTGGGGTCAACGACCGGGCCGGATACCGACAGGGCATGGCTGACGCTGGATGGCCGCCCCGAAGGTGCCGCCAACCCCACCGGACAGGTGCGCGGTTGCTATCTGCATGGTTTGTTTGCAGCAGATAAGTTTCGCGGCGCCTATCTGGACGTGCTTGGAAAACCGGTGACCGCAGGCAGCTATGCGTCCGTTGTCGAAGACACTCTGGACCGTCTGGCCGACCATGTAGAACAGCATCTGGATATGGATGCGCTGCTGGCCCTGGCTGCCCCCGTGACCGCGCGCTAGTCCATTTCTGCGTTCGACAGCACCCGCTGAATTTCGCGCCGGACCAGTTTACGGACGTTGCGCGTGATCCGTTCGCCCAGATTGCCCTGCAATTCTTCGCGGACAATGGCGCGCACCATGTCTTGCAATTCGGCATGGCCGATGGTGCTGCCGCCATCCAGAAACAGATGCAATGCCGCTTCTGCTTCGTGGTCGACCTCGTCGTCGGGCGCATCCATCAGGTCGTCGTTGTAATCATGATCCGGCTCGGGCGTTTCGACCGGACGTGCACGATGATGGCGAAACAAAACGTGGGCGCTGTTGTCCCCGTCGCTGTCATCTGCGTCCTCATCCGCGCCACCGTAGATCCGCGCTGCTTCTGACAGGGTGGCAGGCCAGCCGTTCAGATTGTTTGGAACGGTCGGCCCATCGGATTCGGGTTCGATTTCAATGGCGTCTTCGACAGCGACATCGCCCCGGAACCCGGCGCTGGACCAGCTTTTATCCAGATCCGTGCCGGTGCCGTCGTCTTCCCATTCTTCCGCCTGACCGCTGACCGCGGCTTCCAGTTCGGCAATCGTCGCCAAAAGCGATGTCGCATGCCCGCGTGGCCCGTTGTCGGACACCGCATGTGCTGCATGCAACACATAGGGTGCGGGTCGGTCATCCACCGGGTCACGTGTTGGGCTGGAATCGCCGTTGTCGGTATCCACCCGCAGCGCCGGGGTCAGCACGAGCTTTTCGATCTTAGCGGTTGGTTTCGGTGCAGGCGCAGCGCCCATGTCATCCTCTGCGACAAGGCGCCGGATGGACGAAAGCACGTCCTCGATCTTGGCGTTTGTCATCGGATCCGACATTTGGTGTCCCTGCGAGTTGCGAAAACCTTAGACCGAAGCCTTTCACCAGACAACCGAACTATGCCGTCACTGCCCGATTGCGCGCAGCACCCGGTCCAGCGCACGGCCCTGTTCCGACAGCGCAGGCGGCGCATCCTGAACAAGGTTATAGTAGGCCGATGGATCATACTGCTGAACCGGCAGTCGCAGGTGATCTGCGGTCAGCAACCCCATCGCCGCTAGCACGGCATAGGATGCGTTCACCTCTGCCCGTTGGGCGGTGATGACATTCGCGCGCGCATCGAGCAGATCTTGTTCTGCGTTCAGCACGTCCAACGTTGTGCGCGCACCCAGTGTCGCCTCTTCACGTACACCATCAAATGCAAGCCGCGCAGCGCGGACTTGTTCGGCAGTCGATGACAACTGCGACCGCGCCACCTGATAGACGGCATAGGCGTTGGCGACGTCCTGACGGATCTGCAATGTCGTGATATGCAGACCGGCCCGCGACTGATCGCGTTGCGCCATCGCCTGCCGCACTACAGACGCAAGGGCGCCACCCTGATAGATCGGCCCGCCAAAGTTCAGCCCAAGACTGCGACCGACATTCTGATCCTGATCCATGCCGACGCGGCCTTCTAGCGTGGCTTGCGGACCATAGGACGCCTCTGCCCGTGCAATGCCCAATTCTGCGGCGGCAACGGAATATTGCGCCTGTAGAATGCTGGGATGGGTCCGCACGGCGACAGCCATTGCCTCGGCTTCGGATTTCGATACCGGCGCAGGTTGCGCATTTTGCAGCGTGCCGGGCACCCTGCCAACAGCCGCTTCGAATTCCGCAACAGCCTGTTCCAGATCGCCCCGCGCCGATACCAGCAGGGTGCGCGCCTCTGCCAGACGCGCATCGGCCAGCGCCACGTCGGTGCGCGTCACTTCACCGACTTCGAAACGATCGGTCGCGGCGCGCAATTCCTGCGTCAGCAGGCGCTGGTTGTTTTCACGCAGCGAAATAAAGGATTTGCTTGCGACAACGGCCATATAGGCCTGCACCGCGCGCAACAGCACCTGCTGTTCGACAGCCCGCAAGGATTGCCGTGTGCCAAGTACCAATTCACGCTGTGCCGCAATCGCCAGCCGGTTTGCGCCACCGTCATACAAGGTCAATTGACCGGTCAGTGACAAATTCCCGGTAAACCGATCTGCGCCAACGGCGCGCGGGCTTTGCGTGTTGACCGTTGCGGCCCAGTTGATCACCGGCAGCAGCCGCGCTGTCGCCTGCGCCACGTCTTCGTCAGCGGCACGCAGGACCGCGCGGTTCTGCGCCAGCAAACCGCTGTTGGCATAGGCGTCGGTCAGCGCCTGGCTAAGCGTATCGGCAGCAGCGACCTGTCCCATCAGCGACAGCGACGCAACAGCAAGACAGTGGCGGAACGTGCGCAGGAACATCATAGTGCAAACGCCATCGGCTTGCGGAAACCATCCAACACCGGCGCCCCCGCATTGAATGCGAAACGCCAACTGACACGGCCATGGGCCTTTATCCCGATTCGAACGGTGCCCAACGCACCCTCGGCAAAGATGGCGGCGATCCGCCCACCGTCTTTTAACTGGTCAAGAATGGCATCAGGCACGACTTCGACAGCGCCGTGGATCATGACCAGATCATAGGGCGCCGATTTCGCAGCGCCATCCTGCAGTGGGTTGGTCAACACAGCGGCATTGTCGATGCCCTGTTCCGTCAGGTTTGTCTGTGCTTCGTCGGCCATATCGGCATCCGATTCGACCGCAACCACAAAATCAGCAAGACGGGCGGCGACTGCGGTCGAATAGCCCAGCCCGCAACCAAGATCGAGAAGCACCTCGGACGGTTGAATATCCAGCGCGTCCAGCATCTTGGACAGTGTCCGGGGTTCCAGCATGACACGCCCTGCCGACAGCATCAGGTTTTCACCAACATAGGCTGCTTCGCGCTTTGTGCTGGGCACAAATGCCTCTCTGGGAATGGAAAGCATCGCATCGATGATCGGAAACTTTGTCACATCAGAAGGACGCACCTGCGTGTCGACCATCATGGTGCGGCGGGAAGAGAAGTCAGCCACGGTCTGAATACATCCGTTAGGGTTGTTTGCATGAATGATGCCACAGGTCCGGGCTGCGGGCAACGCATCTCTGGCAAGGCACCCGGCATGCCCTGTGCGTTTCCCCCGCCATTTTCGCCCGTTGACCCCGGCAGCGTTACGTCCTATGCGGTCGCTGTTGGCGAGTGGGCAGGTAGGTTATGCAGCGGATTGCAAATCCGTGTAGACCGGTTCGATTCCGGTACTCGCCTCCACACCCTGATGATCCGCTCTTTGATCCTGCCGCGTTGCATTGTAGGGCACGGGTATGAACCGTGAAATGTTTGAAATCTTTCTCTCTGCCCCTCCGGGGTTGGAACATGCGGTGCGTGCAGAAGCGCGGGCGGCGGGCTTTGCCGACGCTGTAACAGTGCCGGGCGGTGTAACCTTTCAGGGTGACTGGTCCGATGTCTGGCGTGCGAACCTTGACTTGCGAGGCACGGGGCGGGTTTTGGTGCGGGTCGGGTCATTCCTGGCGTTCCATCTGGCACAACTGGACAAACGTGCGCGCAAATTTCCATGGTCCACCTACCTGCGTCCCGATGTGCCGATCCGGGTCGAGGTCACGACCGACAAGCGATCCAAGATCTATCATGGCCGGGCTGCAACACAGCGGATTGAAACCGCCATCAAAGAAGAACTGGGCGCAACCATCGCCGCAGACGCACCCGTCACGCTGAAAGTGCGGATCGCTGACAACACAGTGACGTTCAGTATCGATACCAGCGGCGAAAGCCTGCACAAGCGTGGCCACAAGCAGGCGGTCGGCAAGGCCCCGATGCGCGAAACGCTGGCCGCGCTTTTTCTGGCCGAATGCGGATATAGCGGGACAGAATCCGTCTTGGACCCGATGTGCGGGTCAGGGACATTTGTGATCGAAGCCGCCGAAATCGCCACGGGCCTGCAACCGGGACGGTCCCGTGACTTTGCCTTCATGCATCTTGCGACCTTTGATCCCGGTTTATTCGCTGCGTTGCGGCGCCCGGTGGCAGCACAGTCCGACCTGATGTTTTTTGGATCGGACCGCGACACAGGCGCTGTCAACATGGCGACCATGAACGCCGAACGGGCGGGGGTATCCGCGTCGACCAGGTTCGTCCATCATGCCGTCAGCGATCTGCAGCGCCCCGTCGGGGCACCCGGACTGGTCATGGTGAACCCGCCCTATGGTGCGCGGATCGGTAACAAGAATCTGCTGTATCCGCTGTATGGCGCGTTAGGCAAAACCCTGCTGGACAGGTTCAGCGGTTGGCGCGTGGGTATCGTTACAAGCGAGCCGTCGCTGGCCAAGGCGACCGGCCTTCCGTTTACCCCGACACGCATAACGGTGCCGCACGGGGGGCTGCGGATCACGTTGCATCGAACCGACCCGTTGCCATGATCGCATCCACGATGGCCTGTGGCGATGCGTCGATATCGACCGTTACGGCGTCTTCGTCCGGGCCCGGTGGTTCCAGTGCTGCGAACTGACTGTCCAGCAATGTCGCAGGCATGAAATGGCCCGGGCGGTGTGTCACCCGGTCCAGAAGAACGCTGCGGTCACCCGACAGATGGACAAAAACGGCATTGGCCGCCGCTGCGCGGATCCGGTCACGATAGGCGCGTTTCAGCGACGAACAGGCGATGACCTTGTCGCCATCGGACAGCGCCGCGCCCACTGCATCCAGCCAAGGCGCACGATCGCTGTCCGTCAGCGGCGTTCCGCCTGCCATCTTGTCGATATTCGTCCGCGGATGCAGCGCGTCACCATCGACGAACGGAAGCCCCAGACGATCCGCCAGCATTGAACCGATCAGGCTTTTACCGCATCCCGATACACCCATTACAACGATTTTCACGTTCTGTCCTTTCGTGTGCCAACGTCGGTTGCCGCAATTGCCGTTGCCTTTAAAATGGCGTGGATCGGCTGTCCGACGGTCAGGTTCATCTGGCGGGTAGACCGCCGCGTGACCCGTGCCAGCAGCTTGTCCCCGCCACAGCTAAGGGATACCGCGACACCGGGGCCGACCCCTTCGACCAGGCTGTCGATCCGACACGACAGAATGTTCAGTGCACTGATTTCCTGCGGCGGCTGCAATGCAAGAATGACCTCTTGCGCGGGAACACGCAATCGCACTTCCGCGCCGATTGGGCCCAGCCGTCCCGGCAGCGTCAGCGATGCAGCCGACAAGGCGACTTCTGTCAGATCGTCAGCCGCGTCAAAGGACCGGACAGTGCCCGTCAGCACGGCCCCCGCATCGCGCACGCCGACTTGTGGCACGGTCGCAGGGTCCGACAAAACGGTTTCGACCGGACCCGCGCGGACCACGCGCCCTGCGTCCATGATCACCAGGGTGTGCGACAGGCGGGCGACCTCTGACATGTCGTGCGTCACATACAGGACCGGAACGCGCGCCGTGTCGCACAGCCGTTCCAGATAGCCCAGCACCTCTGCCTTGCGGGGCGCATCGAGGGCCGCAAGCGGTTCGTCCATCAGCAACAGACGCGGGTTGCTGGTCAGCGCCCGCCCCAGCGCCACCCGCGAGGTTTCGCCACCCGACAGATTGGCCGGGCGGCGATTCAGCAGATGTTCCAAGCCCAGCAAATCGATCACCGCGTCGCGGTCGTGATCGCCACCGAATGCAAGGTTCTGCGCAACCGTCATATGCGGAAACAGCCGCGCATCCTGAAAAACGTAGCCAATCCGGCGCTTGTGCACGGGGGTCCGGGTCAGATCATCACCATTTAACCGAACGTGCCCCGCATCCGGGCGCAGCAACCCGGCGACACAGTTGATCAGGCTGGTTTTGCCCGATCCGGACCGGCCAAAGATGGCTGTCACGCCCTCTGGCGCGGTAAACGACACATCCAGCGCGAAATCACCCAACTGCTTTTGCACGGCAATGTCGATCATTCGCGGATCCTGCGCTGCATACGGCGCGAAAGCGTTTCTGCCAGCGCCAGCGTGCCCAATGCCAAAGCGATGGACACCGCCACCAGTACCGCAACCGCCCCATCGCTACCCGGCACCTGTAACAGCGCGTAGATTGCGGTCGGGATGGTCTGCGTCTGCCCCGGAATCGCCGCGACAAAGGTGATGGTTGCGCCAAATTCACCAAGCGCCTTTGCAAACCCAAGCACAGCCCCCGCCAACACGGATGGCCCGATCAGTGGCAGCGTAACCTTTACAAACACCCGCACGCGGCCTGCACCCAACGTCGCGGCGGCATTTTCCAGCCCCGGATCGACCGCTTCGAATCCCAGCCGGATGGCACGTACAACCAGTGGGAATGCCATGATGGCAGCCGCCAGCGCGGCCCCCGTCCAGCGAAATGCCAGCGTGATGCCGAATGTGTCACGCAAATAGCCGCCGACTGGCCCCTGGGTGCCAAATACCACCAAAAGCAGATAGCCCGTCACGACGGGCGGCAGCACCAGTGGCAAATGCACCAGACCGTTCAGCAACCCCCGTCCCCAGAACTGCTTGCGCGCCAAAAGCCACGCAACCGCGATGGCCACAGGCAGGCTGCAAACGGTGGCAACTGCTGCGATCCGCAGGGACAGGGCGATTGCCGCCCAGGCCATGTCGTCAAGGCCGAATGTCACTGACGCGGCGCCGGTTTGAATCCAGCCGCGGCAAACGTCGTCAGCGATTCTGACGTGGTCAGCGCATCCAGCACGGCCTGCGCCGCCACAACATTACCATCCTTGACCACGGCGGCCTGATACAGGATCGGCGCGTGGGACTCGACGGGAAACCGGGCAACGATTTTCAGCGTCGGTTCGACCCGCGCATCGGTGGCATAAACCAGCCCAATCGGCACTTCGCCCCGCGCGACAAGCGCCAGCGCGGCGCGCGCGCTGTCGGTTTCCACCAATCGGTCAGACACGCTGTTCCACAGTCCAAGGCTTTCAAGCGCCTGCCGCCCGTAAATACCCGCAGGAACAGAGCCGGTCAGCCCGATCGCCAACCGGCCATCGACACCCAGCGCACGCGTCAGCGCGACAGGATCAAGCGTGATGTCTGGGGTTTCCTGCGGCCCAACCAGAACAATCTCGTTCGACAAAAGATCGGTGATGCTGTCGCTGACAATCACGTCCGCGTCGTCCATCGCCGTCACCCAGTCGGGATGGGCCATGATCACCAGGTCAGCCGGTGCGCCGTTCATCACCTGACGAGCAAGGGTACCACTGCCGCTGTAGGACACGATCAGTCCCGGTTGCGTCACGGCAAAAGCATCCAGCGGTTCTTTCAGACTGGCGGCGGCAAAGATTGTCACGTCCTGCGCGGCGGCAAGCGTCGGCAAAAGCGATAACAAAAGGGCAAGAAGGATTTTCATAAGCGGACTATCCTGCCAGTCACCGTCCGGCGCAACCCGACATTAGTGCCAAGCGATCAACCGCGCGGCCAGATGCGCCGCCCCGGTGCGTGTCTGTGCATGCACCGGACCGGGGCGCGGCACATCACGCAGCGTCGTGATCCAGTGGGCAGGCGGCACCTTGACACGGCGCTGCCCATCCCAGCGCAGCGCCGACAGCACGTTCTGCGCGGCGCCGGGCAATTCATCAGGGATGGGATGGCCGTTCAGGATTGCCCAGTTGCCCGACCACAACCGACCCACCGACCACGGGTTATAGCCGCCACCGCCCAGCACCATCAGCCGGGGTGCAAGCGGCATGATCGCTTGCAGGATCACCCAATGGGCATTGTTGGACAGGCTCAGGCGGGATTGGGGGTCTTCTTCGACCGCGTCGGCCCCACATTGCAGGACGACAGCATCGGGGCGAAAGGCCGCCAGCGCGGGCAGTATTACAGTGTCGCGCACCAACGCCATGTCGTCGTCATGGGCGCCGCGCGGCAGTGGCAGGTTAAACACATTCCCTGCGCCCGTTTCGTCCAGATGACCGGTGCGCGGCCATCGCCCGTCTTCGTGCGTCGAAATCAGCAGCGTGTCAGGATCGGCATGAAACGCATGATCCACACCGTCGCAATGGTGCGCGTCGATATCCACATAGGCGATGCGCCGCGCCCCGTTCCGACGCAACGACTGGATCGCCAGCACCGGGTCATTCAGATAGCAAAACCCCCCGGCCCGGTCGGGGAAACCATGATGCGTGCCCCCGGCAGGTGTATAGACGATGCCGCCATTGCGCAGCAGTTCCCCCGCCAGCATCACGGCCCCGGCAGAGGTCACGGGCCTGCGCCACATTTCTGGAAAAATCGGGTTGTTCGAAGTGCCCAGCGCATGCCGCGCCCGGACCGCATCGCTGACCGCCTGATCGCGCTCTGCCTGTTCCAGTGCGGTAACGTATTCGGGCGTGTGGAACGACATCAGCGCCGCTGGTTTCGCGCGCGGTGCGGTACGATACTGGCCCGGCGCCAGCCACCCCATGGCGCGCACCAGATCCATCACTGTGGACACGCGTGGCACCCGCAACGGATGAAACGGCCCATAGGACGACGTGCGATAGATCTCTGACCCGATGAACAGCGGCGATTGCATGTCGCAATACCTAACCGATATGGAACCGATCACCAGAGCGTGGACGCCATTTGCATGCGCGGCGTAATGACTTACTTGTCAGGGGTTAGAAAAGGGACCAGCCCGGTGATCCGCTACAATCTGATCTGCAACAAAGACCACAGCTTTGACAGCTGGTTTGCCAGCGCTGCTGCCTATGAAAGTCTATCGCAGGCTGGTCATCTGTCCTGCACGATCTGTGGGTCGGGCGAAATCCGCAAGGCGCTGATGGCACCAAAGGTCAAATCCGCACCAGTTGAACCGCACCCATTGGAAAAGCTGCGCAAGCACGTCGAAGGGACAGCCACCTACGTTGGCGGCTCTTTTGCAAAACAGGCGCGCGCGCAACACGACGGCACCGCCCCCGACCGCCCGATTTACGGCGAGGCGACCCGCGCAGAAGTGCGCGACCTGCTGCGTGACGACATTCCGGTCCTGCCGCTGCCCTTTCGCCCGAAATCGCAAACAAATTGATCTGCCCCTCCCTGAAAGGACACCCAATGACCGCTTTGATTACCGGTGCAAACCGCGGGGTCGGTCGCGCCCTGTTCGACGCGTTGCAGGCGCGTGGCGACACTGTGATCGGCACCCATCGCGGCCTGACGGGGGGTGACTGGATCGCGCTGGACGTGGCAGACCCCGCCAGCGTGCGGGCGATGGCGGACACCGTGGGCGATCGGCCGATTGACCTGTTGGTCTGCAATGCCGGCGTATTCGAAGACCGCGACATGGCGCTGGACGATGGTTATCCGGCCGACATGTGGGCGCGTGAATTTGCGGTCAACACGACCGGGGTCTTTCTGACCGTCCAGGCGCTGTTGCCCAACCTGCGCGCCGCTCGCGGCAAGGTCGCGATTGTTTCGTCTCAGCTGGGATCACAGACCATCGCAAGCGGCGGGTCCTACATCTATCGCGCATCCAAGGCGGCGGCGGTCAACATCGGGCGCAATCTGGCGGTGGATTTGCGTGACGACGGGATCGCGGTCGGCATCTATCATCCCGGCTGGGTTCAAACGGACATGGGCGGGGCAACTGCCGCGATCACGCCAACGACGTCCGCAGCGGGCTTGATCGACCGCTTTGCATCCCTGACGCTGGACAACAGCGGCACATTCGAAACCTACGACGGCCAAACACACCCGTTATGACGCTTCCTTTCCGTCTGCGCATTGCCCTTGCACACGCAGTCGATTAAAGCGCCTTTCGGAACGTCAAGGGGACCGACATGCCCACACTCGTGATGAAATTCGGCGGTACATCCGTCGCCAACCTCGACCGGATCGCCCGCGCGTCCAAGCGCGTCGCACTTGAGGTCGCAAATGGCTACAACGTGATCGTCGTGGTGTCCGCCATGTCGGGCAAAACGAACGAGCTTGTGGGGTGGGTCAACGAGACGTCGGAACTGTATGACGCGCGTGAATACGACGCCGTCGTCAGCAGCGGCGAAAACGTCACCGCAGGCTTGATGGCATTGCGGCTACAGGAAATGGATATTCCTGCCCGCAGCTGGCAGGGCTGGCAGGTGCCGGTCCAGACCACCAGCGCCCACGCCAACGCCCGGATCGAAGCGATCCCCACCGACAATATCAACGCAAAATTCGCCGCCGGGATGCGCGTGGCGGTCGTCGCAGGCTTTCAGGGGATCAGCCCCGATGGCCGGATCACCACACTGGGCCGTGGCGGATCGGACACCACTGCCGTCGCTTTTGCAGCCGCATTCGATGCGGACCGCTGCGATATCTATACCGACGTTGACGGCGTTTACACGACCGACCCGCGCATCGCATCCAAAGCCCGCAAACTGGACCGGATCGCGTTCGAAGAAATGTTGGAACTGGCATCTCTTGGGGCCAAGGTGCTGCAAACCCGGTCGGTCGAACTGGCGATGCGCTACCGCGTGAAACTCCGCGTTCTGTCCAGTTTCGAAGAACCATCAGACACAGCAGGCACGTTGGTCTGCGCCGAGGAGGATATCATGGAAAGCAATGTCGTGGCCGGTGTGGCCTATTCCCGCGACGAGGCAAAGATGACGCTGATTTCGGTCGCGGACCGTCCCGGCATCGCCGCCGCGATCTTTGGTCCCTTGGCGGACGCCGGGGTCAACGTCGACATGATCGTGCAGAACATCAGCGAAGAGGGGCGGACGGACATGACGTTCTCTTGTCCTGTCGATCAGGTGAAACGCGCGCAGGATGCGATGGAAAAGGCCAAGGCCGCTGGCACCATCAACTTTCACGATCTGGTCGCAGATGAAGGTGTCGCCAAGATCAGCATCGTCGGCATCGGGATGCGTTCCCATGCGGGTGTCGCCGCCAAGATGTTCGCCACGCTGCGCGACGAAGGCGTCAACATCAAGGTCATCACAACCTCCGAAATTAAGGTCAGCGTATTGATCGACCGCAAGTACATGGAACTGGCCGTGCAAGCCCTGCATGACGCGTTTGAGCTGGAAAAGGCGTCCTGAGCCAAACCTGTATGGGTCTGAAAACGCGCCGTGATCTGATGGTCACGGCGCGTTTTTCTTTGTCAGACGCGGCGATATCGGAAACCCTGCGACTGCAGGCGGGCCGTTGGGACAGGCGCATAAAGGGATGAAGTAACGTGGAAAATGATCAAACAGGAACGCCAAGCGCGCTGGCCGAGGCGGTCACGCGCGACGTGCTTGCGATACTGGACGGTCCGGCAGACAACCAACGGCTGGAACAAGCCCTGCGCCACCTGTCGAAATGGCGCGCAAGGCTGATTGAAAACACATTAACCGCGCGCGAGGGGCGCAAGGTGCTGTCGGGTCCGTTCAAGGGTCTGAACTATGACACGCGCGCGACCGAAGGGGCCGGTGCAGCACGGCTGATCGGCTGCTACGAAGCCTCGCTTGCGCCGGTATTCGAAACGATCGTCGCACGGGCCTATCCTGTTGTCATGGATGTCGGATGTGCCGAAGGTTATTACGCCGTGGGCCTTGCACGGCGTATGCCGGACACGCGGGTGGTCGCCTACGATACGGACCCCGCGGCACGGGCCGCCTGTGCGGATCTCGCCAAACGCAACGACGTCGCAGCACGGGTAGACGTCCACGGCACGGTGGCGCACGCCGATTTCGCCCGCTGCGCAGACGAAAAGACCCTGATCCTGTGCGATATCGAAGGGGCGGAAGCGGCGTTGTTGGACCCTGTCAGCGCGCCCGCGCTGGCACACGCCGACATTCTGGTCGAGGTGCATGACTGTTTTGCCCCCGGCCTGTCAGCGCAGATTGGGGCGCGGTTCGCCGCGACGCATGACGTGCAAAGCATCGGGCGCGCCATCGATATGTCCGGCCTGCCCGATTGGATGGAAAACCTGTCGGACCTTGACCGTTTGCTGACCGTCTGGGAATGGCGCATGGGTCCAACGCCATGGCTGTGGATGCAATCGCGTGACGTCAGATGAGCGGACTGCACAATCTTTGCCCGACGTCTGTGGCATTTGCCCAAACCACCGGTACAGGCCGGATGCGGCAGACCTTTGACCTTCCCCCGGGCCCATTCCATCGCCTATAGGTGGTAGGAATTTGTTTGGGGACGAAATGCCGGACCGGGTTGAATCAGAAAGCCGCAAGTTGCTTGAACGGCTCCGTCTTGCGCTCGCCGAAGGTGGCGAGGGGCAGGAACGGTTGGACAATATCGTCGAACTGATCGCGACATCCATGCAGACCGAAGTCTGCTCTATCTACCTGTTCCGCGATAATGAAACGCTGGAATTGTGCGCCACGCAGGGTCTGGCGATGGAATCCGTTCACAAGACACGGTTGCGACTGGGCGAAGGTCTGGTTGGCCGGGTCGCGCGCACCCGCCGCGTCATTAACGCCGCCGACGCGCCCAGCGCACGCGGTTTCCGTTACATGCCGGAAACAGGCGAAGAGCGTTATTCGTCTTTCTGCGGCGTACCGATCCAACGACTGGGCGACGCACTGGGGGTTCTGGTCGTCCAGTCCAAAGATGCACGCGAATTCACTGCAGACGAAGTTTACGCGCTGGAAGTCGTCGCCATGGTGCTGGCTGAAATGACGGAACTGGGCGCCTTCGTCGGTGAAGGTGCCGCATTATCCGCCCGGCACCAGAATCCCGTGCTGTTTCGTGGCACCGTGGCACAGGAAGGCGCCGCCGAAGGCAACGTATTCCTGCACGAAGCCCGTGTGGTCGTAACCAACCCGATTTCCGACGATCCCGATCTTGAATTGGTGCGCCTGCGCGACGCGGTCGAAGAATTGCGGTCGTCGGTCGACGCGCTGTTGTCGGGCAGCCGGCAGATGACGACGGACCAACTGGAAATATTCGAAGCCTACCGTATGTTTGCCAATTCGCGCAGTTGGATGCGCCGGATGGAAGCGGACATCGTCAACGGTCTGACCGCCGAAGCTGCGGTCGAAAAAGAACAATCCTTGGCCCGCACCCGGCTTAATCAGGCGGGCGACGCCTATATGCGCGAACGGCTGAACGATCTTGATGATCTGTCCAACCGACTGCTGCGCATCCTGACAGGTCAGGGCAAGGATACCGGCGTCGATATGCCGGACAATCCGATCCTGATTGCTCGTAACATCGGCCCCGGCGAATTGCTGGACTACGGCAAAAAACTGCGCGGTATCGTGCTGGAAGAAGGGTCCGTCGGCAGTCATGCGACCGTCGTGGCCCGTGCATGGGCCATCCCGCTGATCATCAACGCCAAGGGCATCACCACAGAGGCATTGAACGGTGACCCCATCCTTGTCGATGGCGATCATGGCATCGCGCATCTGCGCCCGGACGAAGCGGTGCACAGTGCGTTCCGCGACAAGCTTGCGATGCAGACACGGGCGCAGGAACGCTATGCCTCGATCCGGGATGAACCGGCGTTGACGAAATGTGGCACCGAACTCAGCCTATTTATGAACGCGGGGCTTCTGGCCGATTTGCCGTCGCTCGAAGGGTCGGGCGCAAAAGGTGTCGGGCTATTCCGGACCGAGTTGCAATTTCTGATCCGCACCCAAATGCCGAAACGACAGGAACTTTCGGCGCTTTATGCGCGTGTGATCAATGCGGCAGGCGGCAAGCCGGTGGCATTTCGCACGCTGGATATCGGGTCGGACAAGGTCCTGCCCTATATGAAGCCGAACGACGAACCAAACCCGGCGATGGGCTGGCGCGCGATCCGCGTCGGGCTGGACAAGCCGGGCATCCTGCGGATGCAACTGCAGGCATTGGTGCGGGCCGCAAACGGCGGGCCGCTGACGGTCATGTTCCCGTTCGTGACGCTGTTGTCCGAATATCGGGATGCCAAGGCCGAACTGGACAAGGTGCTGGCACGCGAAAAACGGCTGGGCAATCCACTGCCCACGCCACTGCACGTGGGCGCGATGCTGGAAACACCATCACTCGCGTTCGCCCCCGATGCCTTTTTCAAAGAGGTCGATTTCATTTCCGTCGGTGGCAACGATCTGAAGCAATTTTTCTACGCAGCAGATCGCGAAAACGAACGCGTCCGTAAACGGTATGACACGCTAAGCCACAGTTTCCTGACGTTCCTCAAGATGGTGATCAAACGCTGTGACGACGCAGGCACGCATCTGTCGTTCTGCGGAGAGGATGCTGGCCGTCCATTGGAAGCGGTCTGTTTTGCAGCCTGCGGATTCCGGTCCCTGTCGATGCGCCCGGCGTCCGTCGGTCCGGTCAAGCACCTGCTGCGCAAGGTTGACCTGAACGACGTCCGGGCCGTGATGGACGCCGCATGGGAACGCGGTGATCTGTCGGTGCGCGACGCGGTCAGCACCTATCTAAAATCCTGCGTCTAGGCGGTGCGGGCCGGAGGCCGCGCACCGCTCAGCGTAGCGTGAAACAGGTTCAGTACCGCGTCTTCGCCATTCTGCCGCGCCATCTGGCGCAGACCGAAATGCACATGCGCCATTTCCACGAAATACTGTGTAAACGCATAGTTGGTCCCTGCCCCAGCCGCTGCCCCGATAATCGGGACCGCCTGCATCGCCAGTTTTTGGGTCAGCACGGTCGCGAATCGTGGGGCAACCCGCGATAACAGGCTATGCACGGCCGCCCCCGTGATCCCAAGCCGTGCGCCGATGAATGCGGTATCGATGCTTTCGCCATCGGTACTGCCTGCGCCGAACACGGCTAGACAGTCCTTGCGGGTTTGCAGGCTGGTGGGGTCTTCGCCGTATTGGACAGCGACGCCCTGTACCGCACGAAAGATCATCGTTGTGGCGACGGGCAATTCTGCAAGCGCTGTCGGCAAGCCACCAAAGCCACCGATGGCGCCTGACACTGTCGCCATCGCCTTGTGCGCGGCATCCGATTGGATCGCCTGACCGGCGACCCCTTCACGGGACCGGGCTGCCAGATCGAAACTACGCTCCAGCGCTGCACGCACCGCCATGTCGATCTGACCCCGCGCACCCTTTGGCAGTAGTTTGAGCGTGTCATCGACCTGAGAGCCCACAAAATTGATTGCCCGCATCAGCAATCCGTTCGCGCGTTTCTGCCGCAGGGCCAGCGCGCGGATGCGGTCCTCTGCCTCTGTTGTCAGGGGTGCGATGTCGTCTTTGGGCGGTTGTGTTGCGGTCATGTCAGCCTCCGGCGGTCAGGGCAAAGATATGTCGCGCGTTGCTATTTGCAATCGGTGGCGGGGGTCACATCACCGGTGACGTCATCCCACCCCCCCTTACGTAGTGCGATGCCCAGCACGCGGTCGGGATTGGTTGGCGGCGGCATCACGACATCGGACAGGGGCTGAAAACCAAAGCGGCTGTAATACGGCGCGTCACCCACCAGCAACATGCGCGGATGTCCCGCCTTGGCCGCGATTTCCAGACACCGCCAGATCAGAAGCGCCGCAATTCCTTCGCCCTGGTGGGTCGGGTGGACCGCGACAGGACCAAGCAATAGCGCAGGCTGTGCCCCGACGCAGACCGGCCAGTTGCGGATCGCACCCGCCACCTGGCCGTATGCATCGCGCGCAACAAGGCACAGCCGCTGCACGGGATCGACACCCTCGCGCAGCCGATAGGATGACAGCGCCGTGCGACCGGGGGCGAAGCACAGATCATAAAGCGCCTCGACTTCCCAATAGTCGTCGGGCCGCTCATGTGCGGTGGTGATATCCATGCTGTTCGTCTTCTGCTCTGGCCATGCCTTGGGCATAGGGTAAACTTCCCCCGTCCCAGATGAAAGAGACCCACGATGTTCTATCGCCCGAAAGACGGTCACGACCTGCCGCACAATCCATTCAACGCCCTGATCACACCGCGCCCCATCGGCTGGATTTCGACACGCGGGTTGGACGGCCGGGATAATCTGGCGCCCTATTCATTTTTCAACGCGGTCGCCTATACGCCGCCGCAGGTGATGTTTGCGTCGATCGGGGCCAAACCCGACCGTGACGGCACCAAGGATTCGCTGGCCAATATCCGCGACACCGGCGTTTTCGCCTGCAACGTCGTGTCGTTTGCCCTGAAAGATCAGATGAACCACAGCTCCGGTGGATGGCGCGCTGATGTGGATGAATTCGAACTGACGGGCCTGGAAAAGGCGCAGTGCCGGACCATCGATTGCCCCTATGTCGCCGCAGCCCCGGCTGTGATGGAATGCGAATTGCGCCAGATCATCAAACTGGAAGGCCCGGCCAATTACGCCGTATTCGGAGAGGTGACGGGGATTCATATGGATGATGCCTGCATCCGGAACGGACAATTCGATGTCACGACATTTCAGCCCGTCAGCCGCCTTGGCTACCGTGATTTCTCAGTCGTGAAAGAGGTGTTCGAAATGGGCCGCCCCGGCGAATGATCCAGACGCGTGTAGCGCGCTGCAAATGTGCGCTGCACGCGACACGGGACGATCAATGTTGCCGCGACCCGGCTAAATGGTTGCACGCCACGGGCGCACTGTTCACAACGGGATCGGTATGACGCAGGGGATCGGATGCGTGGCAGGCTTGGCATTATCGGCGGATCGGGGCTTTACGATATTCCCGGTCTGACGGACGCGACATGGCAGGACGTCGCCAGCCCTTTTGGCGCGCCGTCTGATGCTGTTCTGACCGGTACGCTGAATGGTCAGCCGCTGGCGTTCCTGCCCCGTCACGGGCGCGGTCATGTGCATACGCCGACATCTGTGCCCTACCGCGCCAACATTGACGCGCTGAAACGGCTGGGCTGCACCCATGTCGTCAGCCTGTCGGCCTGCGGATCGTTTCGTGATGACATGCCGCCCGGTGATTTCGTGGTGGTGGATCAGTTCATCGACCGGACATTTGCGCGGGATAAATCATTTTTCGGCCCCGGCTGCGTTGCCCATGTCAGTGTCGCGCATCCGACCTGCGATGCATTGTCCGCCGCATGTGTGGCCGCCGCACAATCACTGGGCATCAGCGTGCACGACGGCGGCACCTATCTGGCCATGGAAGGCCCGCAGTTTTCGACCCGCGCCGAAAGCATCATGTATCGCGATGTCTGGGGCGCCGACGTCATTGGCATGACCAACATGCCAGAAGCGAAATTGGCCCGTGAAGCGGAACTGCATTATGCCTCTGTTGCGATGATCACCGATTTCGACAGCTGGCACCCCGATCATGGCGCGGTGGATGTGTCAGATGTCATCGCCACGTTGCAAGGCAACGGAACCAAGGCCCGCGATCTGGTGGTGGCGCTTGCCGCTGCGTTACCATCCGGTTGCGGCACTGGCTGCGACACCGCCCTGACCCACGCCATTATGACAGCCAAAGACAAGCGCGACCCTGATCTCGTCAAGAAACTCGATGCGGTCGCTGGCCGCGTGCTGACCCCAAAGGACCACCCATGAAAACCGTCGAAGATTACATCCGCACGATCCCCGATTTCCCGCACGCGGGGATCATGTTCCGCGACGTGACAACGCTGTTTGCCGATCCGCGCGGATTCCGCATCGCAATTGACCAATTGCTGCATCCCTACGCAGGCATGGGGATCGACAAGGTGGTTGGCCTTGAAGCGCGCGGTTTTATTCTGGGCGGCGCCATCGCGCACCAACTGTCAAAAGGATTCGTGCCGATCCGCAAAAAGGGCAAGCTGCCGGCGCGGACAATCGAACAGGCATATACGCTGGAATACGGCGAGGCGGTCGTCGAAATTCACGACGACGCGTTGCAGCCGGGTGAACGCGTATTGATCGTCGATGACCTGCTGGCAACGGGCGGCACGGCAGAAGCTGGGATCAAGCTGTGCGAAAAACTGGGGGCAGAGGTTGTCGGCTGCGCGTTCATCATCGACCTGCCCGACCTTGGTGGACGCAAAAAGCTGGAATCGTTGAACATGGACGTTCATGCGCTGTGTGCCTACGCCGGGGCCTAAGGCAAAGATAACAGGTCGCCCACCCCCGCTGCGCTGACTTTGCCAGATCGGCCCGTTCGAGGCCCGCAGCGGGGTGGTTGCACCCACACGTGCAGCGGTTTTTACCGCTGGTTCATATATCGCGCGATTCGGATTAACGCCCGGTTAACGGCCACGCAGCACAGCACCCGGGTTCATGATGCCCTTTGGATCAAGCGCATCCTTGATCGCACGCATCATCGTCAGTTTCACGGGGTCGCCATAGAATTCCAGATCGTCGACCTTTAACCGCCCGATCCCGTGTTCCGCACTGACGGACCCGCCATGTGCATGGGCCAGATCATGGACTGCCTTCTTCACCGCCGGGCGTTCTGCCTCGTAATCGGCGCGGTTGCGACCTGCGGTTGGAAACACGTTGTAATGCAAATTGCCGTCACCCAGATGGCCAAAACAGTTGATCCGGAAATGGCCGATTTCGGCCAAAATCGGCCCACCCTGCGCGATAAAGTCCGGCACCGCACTGAGAGGTACGGAAATATCGTGCGAACTGACCGACCCGATCCGACGGTTGGCTTCGGGGATGGATTCGCGGATGTGCCAGAATGCATCCCTGTCAGCCAGCGATTGCGCGATGATCCCATCGGTCACCAGCCCAAGACCATTCGCTTCGGCAAAAACGTCTTCCAACGCATCCTCTGGTGACAGCCCAGCAGGCAAACCGACATCAATCAGCACCATCCAGTCGGGTATGTCCTGAAACGGCTGTTTGAACTCCGGTCCGACCTCTGACAGAAAATCCAGGCCCTGACGGTGAATGATTTCGAACGCTGATATGCCGTCGCCCAGACGGTCCTGCGTCAATGACAACAGATCTAGCGCAGCCTGCGGCGATTGCACGGCCAGCATTGCGGCCCCGATCCGCGCCGGTCGCGGGACCAGCCGCAGGGCGGCGGCGGTGATGATACCCAATGTGCCCTCTGCCCCGATGAACAGATCACGCAGGTCATATCCGGTATTGTCTTTGCGCAGGCGCGTCAGACCGTGCCAGATCGTCCCGTCGGGGCGGACCACCTCCAGACCCAGACATTGCGCGCGGGCGTTACCATAACGCAGCACGTTCACGCCGCCCGCGTTTGTGGACAACAGGCCACCAATCCGCGCCGACCCTTCGGATGCCAGCGACAGCGGGAACGACCGATCCATATCCAGCGCCGCCGCCTGCACATCGGCCAGAATGGCGCCGGCTTCGACGATCAACACGTTTTCAGACGGGAACCGGTCGCGGATCGCTGTCATCCGTTCCAGCGAAAGAACCAAGGGCGCGGCACCGTCGGTTCCCATCAGCTGGCCACCGACTAGCCCGGTACCGCCGCCATACGGCACCACGGCGATATTATGGGCATGACAATGGGCCAGAATGCGCGACACCTGTTCGGTCGTGGACGGGGCGACCACCACACCCGCACCCTGCCAACGGCCACGCGGCTCAGTCAGATAGCGGACGGTATCATCCCTGAACGTGCCGTCCGGTAGCGCCGCGCGCAGTTCTGCAAGCGTGTCGTCGTTGGCCGGTGTAAACATTCAAGTGTCCCTTTGCCTGATGACGCCAGCTTTATCCGGCGTCCGTTCTGCCACGGCGATCATGGCGCAGGTTGGCGTAAAGCACATGATTGCGCCACCGCCCGTCAATTTGCAGATAGCTTTGCGCCACCCCTTCGTATTTGTAGCCCGTCTGTTCCAAAAGACGACGCGACGCAGTGTTCTCTGGCAGGCAGCCCGCCTCTATCCGGCTGAGATCAAGCTTTGTGAATGCGTAGTGGACGACGGCCTGTATCGCTTCGCGCATATAGCCTTGGCGGGCAAAGGGTGCACCGATCCAGTAGCCCGTTGTGCCCGCCTGTGCAGGCCCACGGCGGATATTGTCCAGCGTGATCGCCCCCAGCAGCGCGCTGTCGTCGCGGCGCACCAGAAACAACGGCAGCGCCGTGCCTTGGGTAATTGAACGCTGCGACCAATAGACCCGGTTGGTAAAACTTTTCCGGCTAAAGTGATCTGACGCCCAGGTTGGTTCCCACTTTTGCAGGAAATCGGCACTGTCACGCCGCAGTGCCGCCCAAGCCCTGAAATCGGCATGAATCGGTGCGCGTAATGTCAGGCGATCAGTATCCAGCCGAACCTTACGCGCCCGCAACATCGTCAAGCCGCGATTTGCGCACGCAGCGCATCAAGACCCGGTGCCTTGTCTGCGGGACCATATAATGTCAGCGCGGTTCCAGCCCGCAACGTCCGTTCCGCAAATTTACGAACGTCGCCCGTCGTCACAGCATCGATCCGTTCGATGGTTTCCGACAGCGGCGGGATGCGGTCCCAGATCGCCAGCAAGCGGGCCAGACGTTCGGTGCGGTTCGACGGGCTTTCCAGTCCCATCAACAGCCCGGCTTTCATCTGCGCGCGCGCACGGGCGATTTCGGCGGCTGACATATCATCGACAGCGCGCTTCATTTCGTCGATCGTGACGGTTGCAAGCTGGCCAATTTCAGCGGCACTGGTGCCTGCATAGATCGTGGTCATGCCGGTGTCTTCGTATGCGCCCGCTTGCGCAAAGATCGTATAGCAAAGGCCACGCTTTTCGCGGATTTCCTGAAACAACCGTGATGACATGCCACCACCCATCGCCGTGGCATAAATCTGCGCGGTATAGATATCGGGGTCGCGATAATCCGGACCTTCGAACGCCAGTGCGAAATGGACCTGTTCCAGCGCCTTGTTTTCACGACGCTCGCCGCTGGCAAAGCGGGCCGGTTCGATCAGGCCCGCACGCGGCGCCGACGGCAGATGCCCGAAGAGGCGTTCTGCCTCTGCGACCAGCGCATCGTGATCCACAGCCCCTGCCGCAGCAAGGATCATCTGGTTCGGGCCATAATGCTGGCCGACAAATCCGGTCAGATCATCGCGGGTAAAACTGGCAACGCGTTCCTCTGGGCCAAGGATCGTGCGCCCCAGTGCCTGCCCGGGATAAGCCGTTTCCTGCAACCAGTCAAAAATGATGTCATCGGGTGTATCCAATGCCTGCCCGATTTCCTGCAGGATCACACCGCGTTCAACCTCGATTTCGCGGTCTTCGAACAGCGGGTTCAGCAGGATGTCGGAAATCACGTCCAGCCCCAGCCCGACGTCCGCTTCCAGCACGCGGGCGTAATAGGCCGTCGCTTCGCGGCTGGTATAGGCATTGATATAGCCACCAACGTCTTCGATGGATTCCGCGATTTCCAGACTTGTCCGACGCTTGGTGCCTTTGAACGCCATATGTTCCAAAAAGTGCGCGATGCCGTTCTGGGACGCCGTTTCATGCCGCCCGCCCGCATTCACCCAGATCCCGACAGACGCAGAGGCCAGCCCCGGCATGTGTTCGGTCACAATGCGAAAACCGTTGGACAGCGTGTGCAGTTCGATGGTCAAGAGGCGATCCGATCTTTGATGATTTGCTGGATCGCGGACAGGTCGTTTGCTGCCCGTGTGATCCGTTCGTCGCGGTCATACAGGTCCGCCATGCGGGGGGGCAAGGGGGGGTGGATACCTGTCGCCCGTTCCACCGCTGCGGGGAATTTTGCCGGGTGCGCCGTGGCCAATGTCACCATCGGCGTAGTCCCCAGATGGTGCTGTGCAACATGCACGCCGACCGCGGAATGGGGGCACAGCAATTCGCCGTGTTCTTGGACATAGGTGGTAATCGCATCTGACGTGTCCTGTTCAGACGCCCGGCCCGACAGATAGCTATCGCGCAGCGCGTCAATGGCGCCTTGGCTGACGGTGAACCCACCCTGTTTCAGATCGGCCATCTGATCTGCGACCGCAGCCCCGTCCTGTCCATAAGCGTAAAACAGCGCCCGTTCGAAATTCGAAGATACCTGAATATCCATCGACGGGCTGATGGTCGGGGTCACTGTGCCCTTAGTATAGGCGCCGGTTTCCAGCGTGCGATGCAGGATGTCATTGGTATTCGTGGCGACCACCAGATCACGGATCGGCAGGCCCATCCGCTTGGCGATATAGCCTGCAAAAATGTCGCCAAAATTGCCGGTCGGCACGGTAAAGCTGACCTCGCGCTGCGGCGCGCCCAGCGACACGGCGGCGGTAAAGTAATAAACCACCTGCGCCAGCACGCGGCCCCAATTGATGCTATTCACGCCCGCCAGCCGCACGTCTTCGCGGAACTGGAAATCGTTGAACATATCCTTGACCATCGCCTGACAATCATCGAAATCGCCGTCCACCGCGATGGCGTGAACGTTGGATTCGGTCGGCGTGGTCATCTGTCGCCGCTGCACTTCGGATACGCGCCCATGGGGATACAGGATGATGACATCGACAGCATCAAGCCCGCGAAACGCCTCGATCGCGGCGGACCCGGTATCGCCGGACGTGGCGCCAACGATGGTGACGCGGTCGCCGGACCGGCCAAGTGCAGCTTCGAACATCTGGCCGATCAACTGCATGGCGAAATCCTTGAACGCCAGCGTCGGTCCGTGGAACAGTTCCAGCAGGAAATGGTTCGGGGCCAGTTGCACCAGCGGCGCCCGCGCCGCATGGCCGAACCCGGCATAGGCATTGGCGATCAGCTCACGGAACTGGTTGTCGGAAAAGGTATCGCCGATAAAGGGCCGCATCACAGCATAGGCCACATCTTCGTAACTTTGCCCTGCGAACCCCGCGATGGTGTCGTGGTCCAGCGTCGGGATTGTTTCGGGCACATATAGCCCCCCATCGCGGGCCAGTCCTGTCAACATCGCCTGTTCGAACGTCAGGACAGGGGCCGTGCCCCGGGTCGAGATATATCGCATGTCAGTTTCCCTTGGGTCGTAGCGTGCGGACAATGAACAGGCCCGACATGGCCAGCCATCCAGCGGCCAACAAGAACCATGTGACCGCATAAGACAAATGGTCGTTTGGGATGCCGGTGATCCCGACGGGCATCGGAACGGTGTCGCCCGGAATTTCCCGCGCGACCAGAAATACCGGTTCAGTGTCCAGGGTCTGCGACATGGCGACCGCATCACGCGCGAACCAAAGCCCGTTGTCGGGTTCAGGCGTGAAACCGTCGACCTCGTCCGGCCACAACAGGTTTCCGGTGACCGTGATCTCGCCAGTGGGCAAAGGTGTCGCGCGATCATCCAGCCCGGCGAAACCCGCATCCACCAGAATGGTGCGTTCCCCGGTGTTGAATGCGCTGATCGTCCGATAACCCGCACCGTTTTCTTCGGTGCTGACCAGAACGTGCAGCACGTCACCGGTCAATTCTCCGCTGGCGGTGACTGGCAGGTATTCGTGTTCCGCTTCGGCCAGAACAGCCGGGATCGACACAGGCGGTGCGGCGATGCTGGTTTCGATGTCTGCCAGAATGTCTGATTTCCATTGCATGCGCTGAATCTGCCAAACACCCAGCGCAATCAGCACGCCAGCGCCTGCAACAGCCAACAGAACGGGAAAGATCAGTTTTCGCAATTGGATACCCAAGCGTTACGGTCGTGCAGGCTTAGCGCGTTTGAACAGGGGGGTGAAGGGTCCGACGTAAAAGGGCGGCCCCGCGGGCCGCCCTTTGATCGTGCGCGTCAATGAAGCGTGTCAAGCGCCCCAGACATAGATCGAAGCAAACAGGAAAAGCCAAACCACATCAACAAAGTGCCAGTACCAGGCTGCGGCCTCAAAACCGACATGCTTTTCAGCGGTAAAGTGGCCCGCATAGACACGGAACAGGCAAACCAGCAGGAAGATCGTCCCGATGATCACGTGAAACCCGTGAAAACCCGTCGCCATAAAGAAGTTGGCACCGTAGATGTTACCCGACAGGCCGAATGCCGCGTGGGTATATTCATAAGCCTGAAAGACGGTGAAGATCGCGCCAAGTGCCACGGCCAGCATCAAGCCGTATTTCACATCCTGACGGTTGTCTTCGTGCACCAGCGCGTGGTGTGCCCACGTTGCAGCAGCACCCGAACACAGCAGGATCAGTGTGTTGATCAGCGGCAGGTGCCAAGGATCGAACGTTTCGATTCCCACCGGCGGCCAGACCCCATCGACGGACGGGCTGTCAGGGCCCATCGGATACATGGCGTGTTTGAAGAACGACCAGAACCACGCCGCAAAGAACATGACTTCGGACATGATGAACATGATGAAACCGTAGCGCAGTCCAATGCGGACGACGGGGGTGTGATCACCGACTTGGCTTTCTGAAATCACGTCGGCCCACCATGCGTACATCACATACAGCACCAGCGCGAGACCGACGAGGAACATCCAGGGGCCGCCGCCTTGCTTTGGCATCCACAGCACGCTGCCAAACAACATGATAAAGGCACCCAGCGCGGCGAGGAACGGCCAGACGGACGGTGGAAGAATATGATAGTCGTGGTTCTTTTCGTGGGCCATTGAAGTCGTTCCCTGCGGCTGTCGTTAGTCGTTGTCTATGGCGGTGACGGGCGATGCGGTCAAGCTTTCAGGATCAAGCGACGCGTTATCCACGGCCGCATAATCCTCAATCTCGTAGAAGGTATAGCCCAATGTGATCGTATGGACGAATTTCGCATCACGATGATCGACGATGGCCGGGTCAACGTAAAAGCTGACTGGCATCAAAACCGTTTCGCCGGGTTGCAGAAGCTGTTCGGTAAAACAGAAGCATTCGATCTTGTCGAAAAACCTGCCCGCTTCGTAAGGCGTCACGTTATATGCGGCCTGACCTGCAACCGGTTGGTCGGTCGGGTTGTGTGCTTCGTAAAAGGCCAAACCGGTTTCACCGATCCGCAACGTCATCGAACGTTCAACCGGCGTGAACGTCCAGGGCATATCCCGGTCAAGACTGGCATCGAAACGTACGGTGATCTCTTGATCCAGAATGGTGTCGGATCCCTGTTCCGCCACGTCGGTTGCGCCACCGAATCCCGTCACCCGGCAAAACCAGTCGTAAAACGGGACCGACGCCCACGCCAGCCCGCCCATGACCACGACCACACTCACCAATTGGACCGCCGTGCGGCGCGTGCCTTGAATTCCTGCAAACATCATCAGTCCGCCCCTCCTGTTTGTGCCTCATCTTGAGGGATGATCTGGGGGCGCGCCACGTGGTCAAATGTCTCAAACTGGCGGGCATCACCCAGTTGCAGGACCTTGACCACCGTCAGACCAAAGACGATGGCCAGAAATCCCAAAAGCAGCAGCCCGACACCGGTGTTCCGGCCCTTGCGGCGCTGGTGCAGTTCATGTTCGACGCGTAATGCCATTACAGGCCTCCTGACCGCAGCGCGGACTCTATCAACAGCGCACCGAAATGCGCGAAAAGGTAGTACAGCGACACCTTGAAGGTCTTGATTTCGACCTTGTATTTATCTGCTTCTGCCTGATCCTCGTTGCGGCGCCAGATGTCGTAACAGCCTTTCAGGAACCAAGCGTTGAACACCGCAGCAACGCTGAGATAGACCCAGCCACCAATCGACGTAAACCCAAGCGCCACTGCGACGGCTACAAGGGGAACGCAGTAGGCCAGCACATGGTTGCGCGTGCTGCGCCGTCCGTGCGTTTCGGTCAGCATCGGCACGCCCGCATCGCCATAGTCCGTTTTCACGAACAGGGCCAAGGCCCAGAAATGCGGCGGCGTCCACATAAAGATCAGACCGAACATCAGCACCGATTCGATGCTGACACCGCCGGTTGCGACGGCCCAGCCGATCATCGGGGGAAACGAACCCGCCGCACCACCGATGACGATGTTCTGTGGCGTCGCGCGTTTCAGCCACATCGAATAGACGACAGCGTAAAAGAAGATCGTGAACGCCAGCAGTCCGGCGGCGACAAAGTTCGTCGCCAGCGCCAGCAACACGACCGAAAAGCCTGACAGGGCAAGCCCCAGACCCAACGCTTCGCCCGGTTTGACGCGGCCATCGGGAATGGGCCGCTTTGCCGTGCGTCGCATGCGCGCATCAATATCGGCATCCCACCACATGTTCAGCGAACCCGATGCGCCCGCACCTACCGCAATGCACAGGATTGCCACAAAACCGATAAACGGATGCACCCCGACAGGTGCGACGATCAGGCCAACCAGTGCCGTGAACACCACCAGCGACATGACACGGGGCTTCATCAGGGCAAAATAATCGCCCATCTGCGCCTCATATGTGCTTTCTGCGACTGTCTCGTGCAGGCTCATGTCGGACATGGTCTTGCTTTCGGGTTAGTTCATTGAAGATCGGCCCTGCCGTTGGGGCAAGGCCGGTCAAAACACGCAGGTCATGACGCAGCTTTTGCTGCGGCCCAGCCGTCAGGCCGCGTTCTGCACCTTGGCTTCTTCCAGCCACGCGTCGTATTCTTCCTGGCTCACAACCTTGACCGTGATCGGCATGTAGGCGTGATCTTTGCCGCACAATTCGGAACACTGGCCAAAATAGACGCCTTCGCGGTCGGCAGTGAACCAAAGCTGTGCCAGACGACCCGGAACGCTGTCCTGCTTTACACCGAACGCAGGCACGGTCCAGGAATGGATCACGTCGGCACCGGTCAGTTGCATCACGATGGTTGCACCGACAGGAATGACGACAGGTTGGTCTGTCGCCAGCAGGTAATGACTGTCTTCGTAACCGAAATCTGCCAATTCGTCGCGTGCAAGCATAAAGGATTCGAACGCCACCTCGTCATCGACGTATTCGTAACCCCAATACCACTGATAGCCAGTCACCTTGATGGTGATGTCGCCTTCGGGAATTTCCTGCTGGTTGAACAGGACGGGCAGCGAAAACGCACCGATAAACACCAGAATAACGATCGGGACGACGGTCCACGCGATTTCGAGCGGGCTGTTATGGGTGAACCGCGCAGGTGTCGGGTTGGATTTTGAATTGTATTTGATGATGACCCACGCGATCAGGCCGGTCACAAACAGGGTGATCGCCGTGATGATCACCAACAACAGGTTGTCCAGCCAGTGAACGTCGCGCGCAATCGAAGTCGCAGCCTCTTGAAAGCCTATGCCGCCGGGTATTGGCGCACCGATGACCGGCAGGTCGCTTCTGACGTCCTGCGCCGCGGCTGCGCCACCCGCCATCATCAAACCCAAAGTGGCCCATCCGGTTTTGGCGAAGTTGCTCAAACCCATTTTCGCTTCCCTTCGTAAGTCCGCGCCCAGCGCGATATGGATCCGCGGCTTTACGGAATCCCGTTGTAACTTTGTGACCGTGTCCCATATCCTGACGGACAACTCAAGAACCCAGCTTGCGGCAATCGGACGCTTATCGTGCCCTGCCCCACCCCAGCGGAGAGCCCGATGTCAGACGCCCCATTTCGTCCATTCGATACCCACCTTGATCGGGATACGGCCCTGCTGCACCTGCAAGAGGCCACACGCGGCGCCGATGATGGCGAGCTTTTCATCGAACGCAAACGTTCTGAGGCATTGGTGCTGGACGATGGCCACTTGAAAAACGCTAGTTTCGACGCCGCCGAAGGATTCGGATTGCGTGCCGTGCGTGGCGAAACGGCGGGCTATTCCCATTCCACCACGATCGATGAATACGCCCTAAAGCGCGCCGTCGCAACCGCGCGGCTGGCCGTTGGCGACGGCGGCGGCACACTGGCCGCCGGTCCGCAGGGCACGAACGAAAAGCTGTACAGCGATATCGACCCCGTGACCGAAGCCACGTTCCCGGCAAAGGTGGATCTGCTGCGCGAAATCGACGCCTTTTGCCGCGATCTCGACGCTCGCGTCGTGCAGGTCACCGCGTCCGTCGCCGCATCGTTGCAAGAGGTGGCGATCCTGCGGCCCGATGGCGCGCTGGTGACCGATACCCGCCCGATGAGCCGGATCAACATCAGCGTGATCGTCGAACAGGACGGCCGCCGCGAAAGCGGATCGATGGGCGGTGGCGGCCGCGCATCGTTGCTTGGCCTGATTGACCGCGACCACTGGCAAGGCGTTGCCCGCGAAGCGTTGCGGATCGCCCTGATCAACCTTCAGGCCGAACCAGCACCGGCTGGCGTGCTGGACGTGGTATTGGGACCGGGCTGGCCCGGTATCTTGCTGCACGAGGCGATTGGCCACGGGCTGGAGGGCGATTTCAACCGCAAGGGCAGTTCCGCATTCGCAGGCCTGATGGGCCAGCAGATCGCGGCCAAGGGCGTGACCGTGCTTGACGATGGCACGATCCCCGATAGGCGCGGGTCGATCACCGTCGATGACGAAGGCACCCCCGGCGCAAAGAACACACTGATCGAGGACGGCGTGCTGGTCGGCTATATGCAGGATCGACAAAATGCCCGCCTGATGGGTGTCGCCCCGACTGGAAATGGTCGTCGTGAAAGCTTTGCCCACGCACCGATGCCGCGCATGACAAACACCTATATGTTGTCGGGCGATGCTGACCCGCAGGATATGGTCCGTGACCTGAAGGACGGCATTTATGCCGTCGGGTTCGGCGGCGGTCAGGTCGACATCACCAACGGTAAATTCGTGTTTTCCTGCACCGAAGCCTACCGCGTCCGCGACGGACGCATCGGCGCACCGGTCAAGGGCGCGACCCTGATCGGCGACGGCGCCACCGCGCTGAAACAGATCCGTGCCATCGGCAACGATCTGGCGCTGGACCCCGGCATCGGCAATTGTGGCAAGGCGGGCCAGTGGGTGCCCGTCGGTGTGGGCCAGCCCAGCCTGATGATCGGCGGGCTGACCGTGGGCGGATCGGGATGATCCTGCTGTCGTTCATGCACTGTTAAGGGTTTGATTCTAACGTCAGAGGTGCAGCAGACGAAGCAAGGACGCTTACAGTGGCCGACTCTCCGCAGACACCTTGCATCCCCCCAACGGATGGCCCCCTTTTCGACCAGCTTCGGCTGCTGCGCTCTCGCCGGGTCGGGCCGACGACATTTCATCGACTGATGGCTGAACACGGATCGGCCCGCGCTGCACTGGATGCATTGCCGGATGTGGCCCGCGCGGCGGGCGTGGCCGATTACACGGTCTGTCCACAGGCCGTCGTTGCGGCTGAAATCCGCGCGGCGCGCGCGGCGGGGGTCATGCTGATCGCCGCAAGCGATGCGAATTATCCCGCAGCCCTTTCGGACATGACGGACGCACCGCCGTTGTTGTGGGCATTGGGCGATCTGTCTTTGTTGGCACGTCCGATGATCGCCATGGTCGGTGCACGCAACGCGTCGTCATTGGGCACACGCATGGCGCGCAAACTGGCCGCTGACCTGACCGACGCCGGTTTCGTCGTGGTGTCGGGCTTGGCCCGCGGGATCGATGCAGCCGCCCATCTGGCCGCTCTTGATGGTGGCACCATCGCCGTTCAGGCCGGTGGTGTCGATGTGATCTATCCGTCCGAAAACGCCGAATTGGCCCATGCCATCACGGATCGCGGCCTGCGGATATCGGAAATGCCGATGGGTCTGCAACCGCAGGCCCGTCATTTCCCCGCGCGCAACCGGATCATCGCAGGGCTGTCGCGCGCTGTCGTTGTCGTGGAAGCCGCGGCAAAATCCGGCAGCCTGATCACGGCACGCAATGCGCTGGACCAGCACCGCGACGTTTTGGCCGTGCCTGGCCACCCTTTTGACGCCCGCGCTGCAGGCTGCAACCTGCTGATCAGGGACGGCGCGACATTGGTCCGCAACGCCGCAGACATCATCGACGCGCTAGGACCACAGGTCACCGCGAACGTGGTCCGGACACCGATTGAACAAACCTTGCCACCGGAAACACCGCCACCGCCGCCGTCCCGCGATTTGTCCACGGCATCCCGCCTGCACGACCTGATCCTGGACCGTCTTAGCCCGTCCCCCATTGCCGAAGACCAGCTGATCCGCGACCTGTCGGTTAAAGCGTTCCAGATGGCGCCAGCGCTGGTTGATCTTGAACTGGATGGCAAGATCGTGCGCCAGCCCGGCGGAATGTTGGCCCGGGTTGTGTAATCTTGTTCAACAAGCCACGCGTGTAGCTGCCTCATAACGTTCAGGACAAGGCGCATTGACATCCTTTGGTCAACCGCCACATGTTGCGCGGCCATAGCCACCCTGTCTGAACGTTAAGGATTCCCATGCCAGTTGTCGTTGTCGAATCCCCGGCGAAAGCCAAGACAATCAACAAATATCTGGGCAGTGATTACACCGTCCTTGCGTCCTACGGACACATCCGCGACCTGCCCGCCAAGAACGGATCAGTCGATCCGGACGATGATTTCCACATGATCTGGGAAGTCGCCAGCGATTCCAAAAAACACATCAAGGCCATCGTCGATGCGCTGAAGATTGACCCCAACCTGATCCTTGCGACCGACCCCGACCGCGAGGGAGAAGCGATCAGCTGGCATCTGGAACAGGAGCTGAACAACAAGCGCGGCCTGAAAATCCAGTCCGCCGAACGCGTGGTTTTCAACGCAATCACGAAATCCGCCGTCACCGAAGCGATGAAAAATCCTCGCAAGGTCGACGCCCCGCTGGTCGAAGCCTACCTTGCCCGCCGCGCGCTGGATTACCTTGTCGGGTTCAACCTGTCGCCGGTCCTGTGGCGCAAGCTGCCGGGTGCGAAATCGGCAGGTCGCGTGCAATCCGTTTGCCTGCGGCTGATCGTCGAACGCGAAATGGAAATCGAAGCGTTCCGTCCGCAAGAATTCTGGACCGTCAAGGCGATCCTGAAGAACGCGCGTGGCCAGACCTATGAGGCACGGCTGATGACACTGGGTGGCGACAAGATCGAAAAGTTCACCATCAACGACGCGACCAAGGCCGAAATGGCCGTCGCCGCCGTGACCAGCCGCGACCTGACCGTCAGTTCTGTCGAAGCGAAACCCGCGACCCGCAACCCCAGCCCGCCCTTCATGACATCGACCCTGCAGCAAGAGGCGAGCCGCAAGTTTGGCATGGGCGCCAAGCATTGCATGAGCGTCGCACAGCGCCTGTATGAAGCCGGGTTGATCACCTACATGCGGACCGATGGTATCGATATGGCGCCGGAAGCCGTGACCGGCGCGCGCGATGCGATTGCCGCCAAGTTCGGCCAGGACTACGTCCCTTCCGAACCCCGCATCTACAAGAACAAGGCCAAAAACGCACAAGAAGCGCATGAATGCGTGCGCCCGACCGATATGATGGTCAGCGTCGAGGATGCCAAAATCGCGGACGCGGACCAGCGCAAGCTTTATGATCTGATCTGGAAACGCACGCTGGCCAGCCAGATGGCCGCCGCGCGGCTGGAACGCACCACGGTCGATGTGGCCAGTGCCGACAAGCAGGTTGGCCTACGCGCAACAGGTCAGGTGATGATGTTCGATGGCTTTCTGCGGGTCTACGAAGAAGGCCGCGACGATACCCCCGACGAAGACGACAAGCGCCTGCCCCAGATCGAACAGGGCGAAAAGGCTCTGAAAGACAGCGTCGACAGCGACCAGCATTTCACCCAACCGCCGCCCCGCTATACCGAAGCGACCTTGGTCAAGCGGATGGAAGAATTGGGGATCGGTCGCCCGTCGACCTATGCCAGCATCGTGACCACGATTCAGGATCGCGGCTACGTTGAAAAGGACAGAAACCGCCTGATCCCGCAGGACAAGGGGCGGCTGGTGACAGCCTTTTTGTCGAACTATTTCCATCGCTACATCGAATATGACTTTACCGCCGATCTGGAAAACCAGCTGGACGCGGTCAGCGCTGGCGACGCCGATTATAAAAAGGTGCTGGAACGCTTCTGGCGCGATTTTTCCGCCGCCATCGCTGAAACCGCCGACCTGCGGATCGGTGAGGTGCTGGATAAAATCAACGAAGTGCTGGAACCGCACCTGTTCCCACCGACCGAAGACGGCACCGATCCGCGCCTTTGCCCGAACTGCGGTGCCGGGCGGTTGTCGATGCGTACGGCCCGTTCGGGTGGCGCATTCATCGGCTGTTCCAACTATCCCGAATGCCGCTATACCCGCCCCTTCGGTCCGCCTGATCCCGAAGCAGAGGCCAGCGCGATTCCACCCGACGGCAAACTGCTGGGCGAAGATCAAGGCGACGAAATCCGCATCTTCAAGGGACGGTTTGGCCCCTATGCACAACGCGGCCCGATCACCGAAGACAACAACAAGCCACCGCGCCAGTCTATCCCGGCGGCGTGGGAACCCGAATCCGTCACGTTGGAACAGGCCGTCCGCCTGTTGGCCCTGCCCCGGCTGATTGGCGAACACCCAGAAGACAAGGTGAACGTCTGGGCCAACATCGGCCGTTACGGACCCTACATCAAACACGCAGAAACCACGTCCCACAAAGGCGGCACCAACGCCAACCTTGAAGAAATAGAGGACGTCTGGACCGTCGGCATGAACCGCGCCGTGCAATTGCTCGCCGAGAAAGTCGCCAGCCGTGGCGGAAGAGGCAAGGCCGCAACCCCGATCCGGGAATTGGGCGACCACCCCGAAGC
This sequence comes from Loktanella sp. SALINAS62, assembly GCF_018263905.1. Classification (GTDB taxonomy): domain Bacteria; phylum Pseudomonadota; class Alphaproteobacteria; order Rhodobacterales; family Rhodobacteraceae; genus Loktanella. The sequence continues at coordinate 109,971 of NZ_JAAFZU010000001.1, forward strand.
GGGCGGCGCGATCAACATCTATGACGGAAAATACGGCGCCTATGTGAAGTGGGAAAAAATCAACGCCACGATCCCCGACACCGTAGATCCCGCTGACCTGACCGTTGCGCAGGCAGTGGATCTGATCGACGAGCGCGCGGCGAAGGCCGGCAAGAAAAAGCCATCCGCCAAAAAGGCTGCGCCGAAAAAGAAAGCCCCCGCCAAGAAGACTGCCGCAAAAAAAGCGCCCGCCAAGAAAGCGACAAAAACAGACGATGGCGACGTGATAGAGTGAGCGCGGTGCCGGTGGCAGGTTCATTGACTTCAACCTGATGCGCGGTCAATTTTGCCGCGACCAATCTAAAAAGGTGCTTGATGAAGAAAGTCTATGAAACCGCGTCCGACGCTTTAGACGGCCTCTTGCGCGACGAAATGCTGATCGCTGCGGGCGGGTTCGGCCTGTGTGGTATTCCTGAACTGCTGTTGCAGGCGATCAAGGACGCGGGCGTGCGGGACCTGACGTTCGCATCGAACAATGCGGGCGTTGATGATTTCGGCATCGGCATCCTGTTGGCCAGCAAGCAGGTGAAAAAGATGATGTCATCCTATGTCGGCGAAAACGCTGAATTCATGCGCCAGTATCTTGAAGGAGAGCTGGAAGTGGAATTCAACCCGCAGGGCACGTTGGCCGAACGGATGCGCGCGGGCGGTTCCGGCATCCCCGGTTTCTATACGAAAACCGGCGTCGGCACGCAGATTGCCGAAGGCAAGGATCACAAGGACTTTGACGGCGAAACCTATATCATGGAACGCGGGATCGTGGCCGATCTGGCCATCGTGAAAGCATGGAAAGCCGATGACACCGGCAATCTGGTGTTCCGCAAGACCGCGCGCAATTTCAATGTGCCAGCCGCGATGTGTGGCAAAGTATGCGTGGCAGAGGTCGAAGAAATCGTCCCGCGCGGGTCGCTAGACCCCGACATGATCCACCTGCCCGGCGTTTATGTGCACCGGATTGTGCAGGGCACCCATGAAAAACGCATCGAACAGCGCACGACCCGCAAGAAGGAATCGGTATAATGCCTTGGGATCGCAACCAGATGGCCGCGCGTGCGGCACAGGAACTGGAAGACGGGATGTACGTCAACCTTGGCATAGGGATTCCGACGCTTGTGGCGAACTATGTCGGGGACAAGGATATCACCCTGCAGTCCGAAAACGGGATGCTGGGCATGGGGCCGTTCCCGGTCGAGGGTGAAGAAGACGCAGACGTGATCAATGCGGGCAAGCAGACCATCACCGAACTGCCACGCACTGCCTATTTCGACAGCGCCACATCTTTCGGCATGATCCGGGGTGGCAAGATCGCATGCGCGATCCTTGGTGCGATGGAAGTTGCCGAAAACGGTGATCTGGCCAACTGGATGATCCCCGGCAAGCTGGTCAAGGGCATGGGCGGCGCGATGGATCTGGTCGCCGGCGTCAAACGCGTGGTCGTCGTGATGGATCATCAGAACAAAAAGGGTGAATCCAAACTGCTGAAATCCTGCACCCTGCCACTGACAGGCGCAGCCGTGGTTGACCGTGTCATCACAAACCTTGGGGTTCTGGATGTGGTCGAAGGCGGTTTGCGGATCGTGGAATGTGCTGACGGCGTCACCGAAGCCGAATTGCGGGCCGCGACCGAAGCCACGATCGTCGCCTAACCCGAGGTATTTACCGCGAACACGCAGCCGTCGCTTACCAGTTCTGGCGGTGTCAGGCACAGGTTGCGGGCGACGTTGAACGCGGCCAACACCTTTGGCACATAGCCGCGCGTTTCGGGAAAAGGCGGGACGCCATTGGCGTCCCGTACAGATCCTTCGCCCGCGTTGTAGCCCGCCAGCACAAGGATCGGGTCACTGTCGAAATGGCCCATCAGCCAGTCCAGATAGGCGACGCCGCCCCGGATGTTGTCCGACGGCGACATGCTGTCGGATACGTTGAACCGTGACGCAGTGTCCGGCATCAATTGCATCAGCCCTTTTGCACCTGCTCCGCTGACAGCGTCGGCGCGTCCACCGCTTTCCACTGCGATCAGTGCCAGCACCAATGCGGGCGATACCTTTGTGCCGACTGTCGACCGGATGATGTCGATGCCGTGGATACGCGCGATATCGTTCAGGGTCTGCAGGCGGGGTTCCGGCACCGCCATACCCTCTGGCGGG
>NZ_JAAFZU010000001.1:112227-496206 GCF_018263905.1 Loktanella sp. SALINAS62
GGATCGTTCAGCCGATATTGTCGACCAGAACCAATCCAGCCCCGACCCGCGCTGCAGCACAACGCCCGCGCCTGTCGTACCGGGCAGTGACGGGGTCTTTGGAAACGTTGTGGCCGATGGTGCGCTGGGGTCGATCTGGATCGTCAGCCGCCGGGCACCGGTTTCAGGCAGCCCCACCCGTTTGAAAGTGAAATCGGGTTGCAGTCGATCCTGTGCGGTCAGGGGGCCAGCCAAACCTGAAACAAGCGCCACCACTGCCCATAGCTGCGTTACCGAAGTCATAAGATCGTCCTGCCTGCAATGCATTAATCTGCATTTATTAGCTCTTAGTTAACCACCCTGCGTCGTCGATTGCTACCGTGGTGGAAACAGTCCCCAACAAACGCGGCATATTGGTCGCAAAACGGAATTCAAAGTCCGATCTAAACACGGCAATCTCAAAACCTTTATCAAACAAAACCAATATCTTAAAAGAATTTATAAACAAAGTTAACCGAAGCCAAAAAAAGCACCAGACAGGTCCAAATGATGACGCATTCGGACGGCTATATCTCCTTATCCAAGACGGGGAGCGGGCCAATAAGAGGCCGGTCCGCAATGAGCCGGCAAGGGATGCAAACCAGCTAAACCCCTGAGGAGGGACTATACATGATGAACTTTATCAAAGCTTTCTACAACGACGAAGACGGTGCAGTGACGGTTGACTGGGTCGTTCTGACCGCAGGTATCGTGGTTCTGGGCGTCGCAGTTGGCGCCAAGGTTGCAGGCGGGGCAAACGCCATGGCCGACAACATCGCCGCCGAGCTGTCCGGCACAGCTGTTCCCGACATCACTTTCCCCTAAACCCCGCAAAGTAGACTCTATTGTCTTGCAGAAGGGCCGCATCGTTTCGGTGCGGCCCTTACTGCGCAGTTTGTGCAAATATGTCACCGGATCGTGGCGATCTACTTGGCAATCACCATACCTGTGCCATCGTCATGACATGAAGACCATTCAGGCTGGATGGATAGCAAATGAGGTCGATTGTGAAGAAATTTTTCAATGACGAAGATGGTGCAGTCACCGTAGATTGGGTCGTCCTTACAGCCACGCTCGCGTTATTTCCGGCAGCCATTTTTATCTATTTGTCGGGCGGTGTCAGTGATCTGACCACCAACGTGGTGTCAGCCATCACAGCTGAAGAATAGCACGTCAAAATTCCTTTTTGACGTCCAACGGAACGAGGCAAAGCAATGCGTATAATTTTTGGAATGGTTCTGATCCTTGGCATAGGGCTGGCAGGTTTTGCCGTCTTCATGGTTCAGGGTTACATGGGCGACCAGCAAGCCGCCCTGCAACAAGAACGCGAACGGGCCGCCGAAGTGGTCGAAACCGTCAACGTACTGGCAGCGAAAAAGCAACTGGCTTTCGGTGACGCATTGACGGCAGACGACATTCAATTCGTGAAATACGCCAAGGATTTTTTGCCAGAAGGCACCTTTGCCGACGTTGAAGCGCTGTTTCCCGAAGGCCCGAACGTGGTGCGGAGCTTGCTACGCCCGTTAGAGCCGAACGAGGTCATCCTGCTGACCGATCTGACAGAGCCAGGACAGATCGCCAGCATCACGCAAGAATTGAACCCCTTGATGCGCGCGTTCACCATCCGCGTCGACGCGTCCACCGGCGTATCGGGATTTCTGCGACCGAATGACCGGGTCGATATCTATTGGACAGGTACCGTCGGCGAACCTGGATCAAACGAACAAACCAACGTGATCGGCAGTTCCATCCGACTGATCGCCGTAGACCAGAGCATCGACAGAAACCGGGCGTCAACATCCATTCCCAGCACCGTTACCGTTGAAGTCATTCCCGGCGATGTGGCCCGTCTGGCAGAAGCGCAGTCCAAGGGGCGGCTTAGTTTGGCACTGGTTGGGGACGGCAACGAAAACATGGCCGTCGCAATCGGCGAACAGGCAATCTTTTTGCCGCAGCCGCCAGAAAAGCCTGTTCAGGTCGTTCAGGCCCCGGTTGTTGCACCCACGCCACCGCGCGAATGCTTTACAACTGTCCGTCGCGGCACAGAGGCCGTTCAAGCGCAAATCGCCTGCACAGACTGATATAAATCAAGTGGCCACTCGGTGTAATCGGGTGGCCGCTGCGTGTTCTGGACTGGCAAAAATGCTGTGATGTTGCCGCCAACCCACATGAAGGCAGCACCTCAAGCCATTGATTCTTGCAATAATCGCAGGGGTCGGTCATAGATGGTGTCAATGACGGAATATAATTTCCGCTGGGCGTGATCCGAGGGGCAGGTCACAATGAGCTATCGCAGGACGTTAAAGGCCGTTTTAACAGGTCTGACTTTATTTACGGGTGCGGCACCAATGATGGTGGACGCACAAAATCTTCGTGTTTTACGCGGCGCGCCATCCAGTGCATTGGCGGTTCCGATGAACCGGGCCATCGTGGTGGAAAGCGACGAACCTTTTACCGAACTCTCGATCGCGAACCCCGGCATTGCCGACATCCTGTCGCTTTCGGACCGCACGATCTATTTGCTGGGTAAGGAACCGGGTCGTACGACGATGACCATTCTGGGCGTGGATGGTCGATTGATCAGCAACGTCGAAGTGCAGGTCACCCCTGACATCGCGGAATTCAAGGAACGTCTGGAACAGATCCTTCCGGGTGAACCGATCGAAGTGCGGACCGCCAACAACGGGATCGTGCTATCCGGCACCGTCAGTTCCATTGCACGGCTGGACCGGGCATTGGAACTGGCCGAACGCTACGCACCAGAACGTGTGTCCAACCTGATGAGCGTCGGCGGCACACAGCAGGTCATGCTGAAAGTGCGCTTTGCCGAAATGCAACGCTCTGTGTCCAAATCGTTGTCATCGTCCATCGCTGCGCAAGGCACCGGACTGGGTGGCGATCTGGGGCTGTCCGGCGGCACCGGTGCGCTGGTCGGCGGCAACGCAGTCACCCGTACATTTACAGGGTCCACCCCGGTCACAAATGAAAACAACGGTGCATTCTTGTTTGGGTTCAACGCAGGCGGCGTCGAAGTCGGCATCTTGCTGGAAGCTTTGGAAAGCCGTGGGGTTGTCCGCACATTGGCCGAACCCAACCTGACCGCCCTGTCGGGACAGGAAGCAAAGTTTCTTGCCGGTGGCGAATATCCCGTCCCCGTCGCCCAAGAAGGCGGTCAGATTTCTGTCGATTTCAAACCGTTCGGCGTGGAATTGAACTTTACCCCGCGGGTTGTGGATGGTGACATCATCAATCTGGAACTGGTCGCGGCCGTGTCTTCGATTGATCCTTCTAACGGGTTCACATCTAACGGATTTACCGTCGACGCATTCCGTCGCCGCGAAACATCGACGACCGTTGAAATGCGTGACGGCGAAAGCTTTGCCATCGCCGGCCTGCTGTCTGACGATTTCACCGATCTGAAAGGTCAGGTGCCTTGGCTGGGCGATATTCCGGTGCTGGGGGCCCTGTTCCGTTCTGCGGAATATGCGCGCCAACAGACGGAACTTGTTATTATCGTAACGCCACATCTTGTCACACCGACCCGTGGCGAAGCACTGGCGTTGCCGACAGACCGGATTCAGCCCCCATCGGAACGCGATCTGTTCCTGTTCGGTCGTGTTTCTGCGTCGAATGCGCCCAAAGCGGGTGGCGCGGGTGAAGTCGCGCGGCAAGACTTTTCCGGCTCTTACGGCTATGTGATGGACTGATGGGACATACTGCGATGCGAAGCTCTCTGACCTTGGGCGCATTGGCGCTTACCCTTGCCGGCTGCGCCACTCAGGGCGGCTTTTCCATCGATTCACCCACGGCCCTTGAAACGACCGCGCCCGTGTTCGGCACTGCAACGGCGACAAACCTGCAGGCCATGACGAACCCGCAACAGGCCACTGACGCGCTTGCCCTTCGGTTCGCATCAGAAGTCGAAAGCACCGTCACCTTTGCGTTCAATTCCAGCGTCCTGACACCGCTGGCACAGGCCACGCTGCGTCAGCAAGCAGCGTGGATCATGCAGTTCCCGGAAATTCGTTTCCGCGTCTATGGCCACACCGATCTGGTCGGATCAGCGGCCTACAACGAACAATTGGGCCGCGCCCGCGCCAATGCGGTTGTGTCATACCTTGTTTCTTTGGGCGTCAACCGATCCCGTCTGGAAGCTTTGGTGTCGTTTGGCGAAACACGTCCAGTCGTGCCAACCCAACAACCAGAGATGCGCAATCGGCGCACCGTGACAGAGGTATCCGGGTTTGTTTCGGGATCACCCATGTTGCTGAACGGCAAATACGCGCAGGTCGTGTTCCGCGAATATGTCAACAGCGCGACACCGGAAACGACGGTATCCGAAACACAGGGCGCTGGCGGCGAATAAAGAGCCGCAGCGACCCGAACAGTCGCACAGATGGCAAGGCATCGTCGCCAAATACCGCACAATGACGATGAATTTGACCTAATCTCGCCCAGATTGACCCGCATATCTCTGTTGACGGGATCGTTCCATCACCCAGATGGGACGATTGCCTGAGGCAGGCAACACGCGAAAACGCAAGTGTCATGGCTCAGGCAGTCCCCATAAAAGAGGACGGCAGGCATGATGACAAACGCAGCAGCACAGATCGACAGTTCCGAATTGATCGCATGCACAGTCAGTCGCGACGTGCAGATTTTTGATCTTTTGATTGAAGATATGGAAACCGCCTTGGGCGAACGCTGGGGCGACCTGCGATTCGATGAAGCCGCCGCATTTCTGGGCCAACCCGAAGCGGCAGAGCTTCAATTTCTGGCCGTTGCCATGGATGCCGAAGACGAAGAAGACATTGACCAGATCGCAGGCGTCGTCCGTGCCGCCAAAGAGCACGGGATAAAGGTGATCTTGATCACCGAAGATGTGCGTCCCGCCACGCTGCATCGTCTGTTGCGCGACGGGGGCGACGAATTTGTCCCCTACCCCCTGCCCGAAAACGAACTTGGGTTAGTGATCGACCGTATCATGCACGCGCCCGCAGAAGCGGTTGAACTGGCGGATAAGCCACCCACCCTGAAGCCCACAGGCACGCATTCGGCCGTGGTAATCGCCGTTCACGGCATGGCGGGAGGTACAGGGGCGACCACGTTTGGCGTGAACCTGGCCTGGGAACTGGCCAACGTAATAAAAAAGGGCGACCAGCCGCGCGTCTGCCTGCTGGATCTTGACCTGCAATACGGCAGCACCTCGACCTATCTGGATCTGCCGCGCCGCGAAGCGGTGACCGAACTTTTGTCCGCGACAGACGTGATGGACAGCACGGCGTTCATGCAGGCGCTGGTGACGTATGATCAAAAACTACACGTCCTGACGGCCCCCAGCGACATGGTTCCGCTGGACCTGATCGGACCGGACGACGTATCGCGTCTACTGGAAATGGCGCGGACGAATTTCGATTACGTTGTGATCGACATGCCCGCGACAATGGTGGAATGGTCGCAAACCGTGCTGGAAGCAGCGCACGTCTATTTTGCCACGCTGCAACTGGACATGCGGTCCGCCCAGAACACACTGCGGCTGAAACGGATCTTGCAATCCGAAGACCTGCCTTTTGAGAAACTGCAGTTCATCATGAACAAAGCGCCGGGGTTTACCGATCTATCGGGCAAGGCGCGGGTCAAACGGATGGCCGATTCACTGGGAATCTCGATCGCGGTGATGATGCCCGACGGCGGCAAGCAAGTGTCCCAGATTTGTGATCACGGCACACCGCTCGCTGTTGGTGCGCCCAAGAATCCCCTGCGCAAGGAAATTGCAAAGCTCGCAGGTTCGATCCACGCCCTTAATCAAGCCGATGTGGCTGAAGCCTCCTGAAAGGCAAATTGATGTTTTCCAAGTATAAAAAGCCGGGCGACGTCAAATCCGGGATGATGAAGCCCGCAGCAGGTTCACCTGCTCCGGACATCGCGCCCGTGGCCGCGCCGGCAGCGGCACCCGCGACAGACCGCGTCAGCCTGATGAAGCCACGGGCCGCCCGCCCTGCAGAAGCCGCCCCCGGCGACCGCGATAAAAAGCGCAAGGAACGGATGGGCGAAATCAAGCTGGAGCTGCACAAGGCGTTGCTGGACAACCTGAACCTTGCCGCGCTGGAAAACGCCAGCGAGCAGGATCTGCGCAACGAAATCAACGCCATCGCTACGGAATCGCTGGAAGAAATGGGCATCGTGCTGACGCGCGATGAACGCGTCACACTGTCCCAGGATCTGTATTTCGAGGTGACGGGCCTGGGTCCGCTGGAAACGCTGCTCAAGGACGACACCGTCAACGATATTTTGGTCAACGGCCCGCAGCAGATCTTTGTTGAACGCGCGGGCAAGCTGGAACTGACCGATGTCACGTTCAAGGACGAAAAGCACCTGTTGCGGATCATCGACAAGATCGTGTCTGCCGTGGGACGTCGCGTGGATGAATCCAACCCCTACGTCGATGCCCGTCTGGCCGATGGGTCGCGTTTCAACGCGATGGTGCCGCCTGTTGCCGTGGACGGCAGCCTTGTTTCGATCCGTAAGTTCAAAAAAGACAAATTGGGCATCGAAGATCTGGTACAATTCGGGGCTTTTTCAGAAGAAATGGCCGCATATCTGCAAGCCGCAGTCGCCACGCGGCTGAACGTCATCGTGTCAGGCGGGACCGGTTCGGGTAAAACGACCACGCTGAATGCCCTGTCGTCGTTTATCGATAACAGCGAACGCATCCTGACAATCGAAGACACCGCCGAACTTCAGCTTCAACAGACCCACGTGGGCCGCATGGAAAGCCGCCCCCCCAACGTCGAAGGCAAGGGTGGCGTCAGCCAGCGCGACTGTCTGAAAAACGCCCTGCGGATGCGACCTGACCGGATCATCGTCGGTGAAACCCGTGGCGAGGAAGTCATCGACATGCTGCAAGCCATGAACACCGGCCACGACGGGTCCATGACGACGATCCACGCCAACAGCGCCCGTGACGGCGTTTCACGTCTGGAAAACATGATCGCAATGGCCGGGATCGAAATGCCGATCAAGGCGATGCGAAGCCAGATTTCATCTGCTGTGAACCTGATCGTGCAGGCCAGCCGCCTGCAGGACGGATCACGTCGCATGACCTCGATCACCGAAATCACAGGCATGGAAGGCGACGTGATTTCGATGCAAGAGGTGTTCAAGTACCAGCGCGTCGGCCTGACACCCGAAAACAAGATCATCGGGCATTTCACAGCGACCGGCGTCCGCAGCCACTTTTCGGATCGTTTCAAACTGTGGGGCTACGATTTGCCGCCGCAGATCTTTGAACCCATGGCAGCAGAGTAATCACAATGATTTCAATGGAACCCGTCATCTACATCGTGATTTTCATTGCCGTTCTGGCCGTGGTTCAAGGTGTGTATCTGGTGATTTTTGGCAAATCCATTTCGATGGATGGCAAGGTCAACCGACGGCTAGACATGCTGGAAAAAGGCGGCAACCGCGAACAGGTGCTGGAACAACTGCGCAAGGAGATGACGCAGCACATTCGATCACAGCGCATTCCACTGTATTCCATCCTGGCCACCAAGGCGCAAAAAGCCAACATCGCATTTACCCCGTCGCAGATCATGATGCTGATGGTCGGCGTCAGCATCATGGCGTTCATCGGGCTGTCGGTCGCAACCAAAGTTGAAATTGCAACCCGCGCGCTGGTCGCTACGGGGATGGGCATCGGTGCGGTCTATGTCTGGATCAACGGCAAGGCCAACAAGCGCATGGCCATGATCGAAGAACAGCTTCCCGAAGCAGTCGAATTGATGGTGCGGTCCTTGCGCGTCGGGCATCCGTTTGCCTCTGCCGTGGCTATTGTCGCACGCGAAGTCCCCGATCCGCTGGGCACCGAAATGGGCATCGTTTCGGACGAAGCCGCCTATGGCCGGGACATGGGCGAATGCCTGAAAACACTCGCGGAACGGCTGGACATGCAGGACATGCGGTTTCTGGCGGTTGCAGTCACGATCCAGGCGACATCGGGCGGCAACCTTGCCGAAGTGCTGGAAGGCCTGTCAAAGGTGATCCGCGCGCGGTTTCGCCTCTTCCGCCGGGTCAAGGCGATCACCGCAGAAGCGAAATGGTCCGGCAAGCTACTGTCCGGATTCCCGTTTCTTGCGCTGGTGGGCATCAATCTGGTGCAACCCGGATATTATGACGAGGTCATGGACAAGCCGATCTTTATCCCGGCCTGTCTGGTCGTCGCCGCGTTCCTGATCGTGAACCTGTTCGTGATGAAGACGCTTGTGAACATCAAAGTCTGAGGTGCGCCAATGAATTTTCTGAACACATTGAATGTCATGATCACGGACACGCTTGGTCCGTTCGGTCCCATCATGCTGGTCGGCGTGCTGGGCGTCGTGATGATACTGGCGACGCTGCCGGTGCTTTTGAAAAAAGAAGTCGACCCACTGGATCGGCTGAAAGCATCGACACAAAAAACAGAAACCCTCAAAGCTGGCGACATGAAGCAGCGCCTGCGCGAGGAAAAGAAAAAGGACCAGCTGGAAAAATACGCGACGTTTCTTGAACCGCAAAATGAAGCCGATTATTCCGCAATCAAGCTGAAGCTGCTTCAGGCGGGCTATAAAAGCCGCAACGCCGTGCGCAACTTCTACTTTGCGCAATTCGCCCTTGCCATCATCGGTCTGACTCTTGGCTGTATTTACGCGTTTCTGGATTCCCTGACGAACGAGGAATTGACCGGACAGGCGGTCGCTTTCATGGTCGTGATCCCGGGCGGTGCTGGCTATATGTTCCCGAAATACTGGGTCACACGACGTCAGGCGTCCCGGCGCGAAGCGATCGAAAATGGGTTTCCCGATAGCCTTGACCTGATGCTGGTCTGCGTCGAAGCAGGTCAATCGCTGGATCAATCCATCATGCGGGTCGCCAGAGAGCTGAAATCAGGCTTCCCCGACCTGTCCAGCGAATACGAAATGGTCAGCCAAGAATTGAAAGCGGGCAAGGACAAGGAATCCGTGATGCGCGACATGGCTGAACGTTGCGGCACCCCGGATATCACCAGCTTTGTCACCGTGCTGATCCAAAGCCAGCAGTTCGGCACATCCATCGCAGATGCGCTGCGGGTCTATGCGGGCGAAATGCGTGACAAACGTGTTATGCGGGCCGAAGAAAAGGCCAACAAGCTGCCGACCAAGATGACACTGGCGACGATGATGTTGACGGTCCCTCCGCTTCTGCTCATCCTGATTGGACCCTCGGTTTACAGCATGGGGGAAATTTTGGGGTCGACCGGCGGCTAAGGAACACGCGACATGAACAACTGGCGCAATCTGATGATGGTGGGCGCCATGATGGGGGCGACAGCCTGCGGATCGCTTGATCGTGCTGAACCTGCGGTATTTGCCCCCGGTATTGCGGGCAAGGCACAGACAGACGGTTTGATTGTCGGGCATCGGTTGATGGCTGCGGGTGAACACGAACTGGCGCTGCGCGCCTATACGCGGGCCGCAGCCCAACAGGGATTGAACGTCGATACCTTGTCCGCACTTGGGTCCGCCAATCTGCGTCTGGGGCGGTTGGGTCAGGCGGAAAGCCTGCTGCGCCGCGCGGCAGAGGATACGCCGGATTTCCCACCGGCATGGAACAACCTTGGCGTTTTGCTGATGGAACAGGGCAAATACCCCGAAGCAGCAGAGGTTTTCCGTCGCGCTTTTGCCACGGATGACGGGAATTCAGATGCGATTCGGCAGAACCTGGCCTTGGCGCTCGCAAAACGCGATGGTGCGCTTTACGCTGACAGTCAACAGAACCAGCTTCAGCTGGTCGTCAGGGACGATGGGGTGACCGTCGAACCGCTCTGAGGCAGTAGCAGCAAAAGGACGCAAAATAATGCGCCACCCTATCTTGATCGCCCTTGCAGGGACCCTTGTTTTGTCAGCCTGTGCCAAAAATGGCGAGGCCGAAGTGCAGCGCGCACTTCGGGATTTGAATGTCGTAGACGAAACCAACCTGAACGATGTGATGCTGACGGTCGGTGACCCGGACGCAGCCGTAGATTATTTCGCCAGCGCCAATGCCAATGACCCCGGACGTTCTGATCTGCAGCGCGGTCTGGCCAAATCGCTGATGCGTGCCGGTCGCGCGACCGAAGCGATCAGCGCGTGGCAGAACGTCATCGCCCACCCCGAATCCAACAACGACGACCGGGTCAATCTGGCAGAGGCGCAGATCCGCGCGAACCAGTGGGATGCCGCATCCGCCACGCTGAACGCGATCCCCCCGACGCACGAAACCTTTAATCGCTATCGGCTTGAAGCGATGGTTGCCGATAGTAAAAAGCAGTGGGAAAAGGCTGACTCTTTCTATCAAACCGCAGCCGGACTGACGACGACACCGGCAGGTGTCGTGAACAACTGGGGCTTTTCCAAGTTGACGCGCGGCGATTACGCAGGCGCTGAACGCCTGTTCAACGACGCGCTTCGGCAGGACAGCACGATGTTCACCGCCAAAAACAACCTTGTGCTGGCCCGCGGCGCGCAGCGCCGCTACGATCTGCCGGTCATTCCGATGACGCAGGTCGAACGCGCGCAACTGCTTTACACGATGGCCCTGACGGCGATCAAACAAAACGATATCACCATCGGCAAAGGCTTGTTGAACGAGGCCGTCGAAACGCACCCCCAGCATTTTGAAGAGGCCGCGCGTTCGCTGCGCGCGCTGGAAGCATGATTTTGGAACTGACTCCCTTTGCCGCGCTGCTGTTCCTGATCCCGGCAATTCCGGTGGCGCTGTGGGTCGCCTACAAGGACGTCGCCACGATGAAAATCCCCAACAAGGCGGTGATCGCTTTGTTTGCGGGTTATGCCGTGCTGGGGCTGATCGCGCTGCCACTGGATGTTTACCTGTGGAATTACGTGCATCTGGCCGTGCTGCTTGTGATCGGAATTCTGCTGAACATGACTGGCTGGCTGGGCGCAGGCGACGCGAAATTCATGGCGGCTGCCGCCCCCTATGTCGCTGCAGGTGATATCAGCGCGATGCTGATGTTGCTGTCGGCGGCGATGCTGGGCGGGTTTGTGTTGCATCGTGCGCTACGTTTGACCCCGCTGCGCCGCACCTATCCCCACTGGGAAAGCTGGTCATCGGGCCGTCGGTTCCCCATGGGCCTGCCACTGGCCATCGCATTGACAAGCTATCTGTCACTTGCGGCCTTTGGCTAAGCCGATGCCCCGCGTTGACAGCAATTTGTCCATTATTCGGCCATAAATTTCAGACATCCTTATGCTTAACGAACGTGGGGTCATCGCCCCCGTCAGCAGTCAGGGTCGAATGATGAACATGCAGGCTAACGGCGTCATGGCGCCCCCCCGTCCGAAAACGTTGCAGGACATGCTACTTGCCCTGCCGATGATGCGCGACATCCTGATAAAAACGATGTTCCGCACGAACCTGACAGAAGCCGGTGCCTTGGCCAGGGTGATTTGCCTGCCGATCAACGTCACGCAGGAACTGATCGACATGGCGCGCAGCCAGCTTTTGCTGGAAGCGACCGGTACGATGTCTGCGTCATCGGGCACCGAAATGGGCTATCAACTGACAGACGCCGGGCGCGCCCGCGCAGGCGAAGCATTGAAGCAATCGGAATACTACGGTGCGATGCCGGTGCCATTGCCAGTCTATCACGAACAGATCAAGCGTCAGTCGATCCGCAACATTCAGGTCACACGCGATCAACTGATGGGCGCGATGGGCCACCTGATCCTGCCACCGACACTGATCAGCAACCTTGGCCCGGCCGTCAGCTCTGGTCGGTCGATCCTGATGTATGGGCCACCGGGAAACGGCAAATCCTCGATTTCGAACGGGATCAGGGATGCGATGGGCGACAAGATTTACGTGCCGCGCGCCGTCGAATATTCCGGCCAGATCATTTCTGTCTATGATCCCATCGTGCATTCGGCCGCCGAAGCCGATGAACAGGACCCAAATTCGCTGCGCCGGACCAGCGGTATGTTCGACACACGCTATGTCCGCTGCGAACGCCCCACCGTCATCACCGGCGGTGAACTGTCACTTAGCATGCTTGACCTAGTGTATAATCCCGTCGCCCGAACCTATCAGGCGCCGCTTCAGATGAAATCGACAGGTGGCATTTTCATCGTCGACGACCTTGGCCGTCAGGCTGAACCACCACAAAGTCTGGTGAACCGCTGGATCGTCCCGCTGGAAGAAAACAAGGATATTCTGGCCCTGCAATCGGGCGAAAAATTCGAGGTGCCCTTCGACACGCTGGTGATCTTTTCCACCAACTTTCACCCCAACGCGATTTTCGACAAAGCCGCGTTGCGCCGTATCTTTTACAAGATCAAGATCGACGGCCCAACCCAGTCGGATTTTCTCAAGATCTTTTCGCTTGTGGCCCGCAAGAAAAAGATGCCGCTGGACGAAACGACGTTACTGCACCTGCTCAACAAGCTCTACCCGACGATCGACAACGTCTATGCCAACTATCAGCCAGTCTTCCTGATCGATCAAATCATTTCGATCTGCGAATTCGAAGGCATCCCAAACCAGATGACACCGGAACTGATGGACCGTGCCTGGGCGAACATGTTTGTCGCGGACGAAGATATCGTGCGCTGACTTGACGCCCGCCCACCAGCGGCCCACTTCGGGGGAATGGAATTACCCCCGATCTTTACCGACTGGTTCACGTCCCGTGGCTGGTCGGTGCATCCGCATCAGCAGGACATGCTGGACCGGTCGAATGCCCCCGCCCTGCTGCTGATCGCACCCACAGGCGGCGGCAAAACGCTGGCAGGGTTTCTACCCACGCTGGTCGAACTGGCCGATGGCGCACACCGCGGTCTGCATACGCTCTACGTTTCACCGCTCAAGGCGCTGGCGGCGGATATTCGGCGCAACCTTGGCACGCCGATCGCGGACATGAACCTGCCGATCCGGGTCGAAGACCGCACCGGCGACACCACGGCCACCGCCAAAAGACGCCAGCGCGCAGACCCGCCCCACATCCTGCTGACCACGCCCGAAAGCCTTGCGCTGCTGACATCATACGAAGACGCGCCGCGCATCTTTGCGGGCTTGCAGCGCATCGTGATCGACGAAATCCACGCGCTGGCAGAATCCAAACGTGGCGACCAATTGATGCTGGCCCTGTCGCGGCTGCAAGCCTTGTGCCCCGATCTGCGGCGCGTCGGCCTGTCCGCCACCGTCGAAGACCCCGCCGCCATCGCGTCGCAACTGGCCTGCCACCCCGACCCTTGCGACATTCTGTATGCGGACCCCGGACCCGCCGCCGATATCAGCATGCTTGTCACCGCAGAACGCCCCCCGTGGGCGGGCGGCAACGCACGCTATGCCATCCTCGCCGTGCTGGAACAGGTCAAACAGCACAAGACGACGCTGATTTTCCACAACACCCGCGCGCAGGCAGAGGTGTTTTTCCACAACCTTTGGCTGGCCAACGACACCGATCTGCCCATCGGCATCCACCACGGCAGTCTGGACCGCGAACAGCGCCAGCGGGTCGAGGCCGCGATGGTGCGCGGCGATCTGCGCGCCATCGTCTGCACCGGCAGTCTGGATCTGGGCATCGACTGGGGCGATGTAGACCTAGTGATCCAGATCGGTGCGCCCAAGAACGTCAAACGCCTGATCCAGCGGATCGGGCGCGCCAACCACCGCTACAACGCCCCGTCAAAGGCGCTGCTGGTGCCCGCCAACCGGTTCGAGGTTGTCGAATGCATGGCCGCACTGGACGCCGCGCGCGAAGCTGATCTGGACGGCGATCCAAAGGGCGCAGGCCCGCGCGATGTGCTGTGCCAGCACATTTTGATCCGCGCCTGCGCCGGACCGTTCGACGCCGACGCGCTGTTTGCGGAAATCCGCACGGTTGGCGCCTATGCCGCGCTGACACGGGCCGAATTTGATGATTGCCTCGATTTTTGCGCTACTGGCGGTTATGCGTTGCGGGCCTATGACCGCTGGAAACGGCTGTTGCTGCGCGACGGCTGCTGGCAATTGCGCGACCCCCGCGCTGCCCGTGACATCCGCATGAATATCGGCACCATTCAGGATACGGACACGTTGAAGGTGCGCCTGAAAGGCGCCTACAAACCGCTGGGCGAGATCGAAGAAGGCTTTGCCGCGCAACTGACGCCGGGCGACACATTCCTGATCGGTGGTGAGATTGTCCGCTACGAAAGGCTGCGCGAGCTAAGTGTCGAAGTGACGCGCCGCGCGGACAAGCCGCCCAAGATCGCGACATTCATGGGCACGAAATTCGCCACATCGACCCAGTTGTCGCAGCGCATCCTGCGGATGTTCCAGCAGGACGACTGGCCTGAATTGCCAGACCACACCGCCGAATGGCTGCACCTGCACCGCCAAATCTCTCACCTGCCGCAGGCCGACCGCATTCTGGTGGAATCCTTTCCCCATGACGGTCGTGCACAGACGTGTTTTTACGGCTTTGCGGGGCGCAACGCACAGCAGACGCTGGGCCTGCTGCTGACCAAACGGATGGAAGAGGAAAACCTTGATCCCTTGGGGTTTGTGGCCACCGATTACGCCACGCTGGTCTGGGGATTAAAGCCTGTGACAGACCCGGCGCCGCTGTTCGATGATGTTGCGATGCGCGCGGGATTCAATGACTGGCTGGCTGGCAATGCCGTGATGAAACGGACATTTCGCGCGTCTGCCACTATCGCAGGACTGATCCAGCGCAATCTGCCACAGGCCCGCAAATCCGGGCGACAGGCGACGTTTTCGTCCGACATTCTGTATGACACGCTGACCAAATACGACCCTGACCACCTGATGCTGGACATCACCCGGCAAGAGGCCTTGCGCGGTCTGGTTGATTTTGGCCGGATCGAGGAAATGCTGACCCGGACGGCAGGCCGCGTCGATCACGTGACACTGACACGCCCCACGCCGCTTGCCGCACCCCTGCTGCTGGAAGCCGGGCGCATACCCGTCGCCGGTAAGGGGCGCGAACGTCTGATGGAGGAAACCGCCGCCCAACTGATGCGCGATGCGGGTATCGCGGATCTGTAGCCTCTTGCACATCACGCCAATGGGCGGCAGGAACGGATCATGAACGCCTATGACTTTACCATTTGTGACGACAGGCTAACCGCGCTTCCATCTGGTGCGCTGTGGTGGGCTGCGGAACGGTTACTGTGCGTGTCCGACCTGCATCTGTGCAAATCCGACCGCGTGGCCCGCCGGTCCGGGCAGATGCTGCCACCCTATGAGACACGCGAAACGCTGGCCCGCCTGTCAGCCGACATCGCCGCGAACGAACCCGCGACAGTGATTTGTCTGGGTGACAGTTTCGACGATCTGGATGCCGCGCGCAGCCTGTCCGACGCTGACATCGCCACACTGACCACCCTGCAAGCCGGCCGCGACTGGATCTGGATCGAAGGCAACCACGACCCCGGCCCCGTCGCCTTGGGTGGCTCTCATCTGGCGGATCATCGCGTCGGCAGGTTGGTTTTTCGCCATATTGCCACCCCTGATAAGGGCGAGGTGTCGGGCCATTACCATCCCAAACACGCGATCCCCGGCGCAGGCGGTGCGCGCCCTTGCTTTTTATTCGACGATCAGCGTTTGATCCTTCCCGCTTACGGCGCCTACACGGGGGGTCTGCACGCAAGCCATCCGGTGCTGTCCCGTCTGTTCGGGCCACAGGCCTGCGCCATCCTGACCGGACGGCGCGCGATCTGCGTTCCGGTCAGGCCGTCAGCCCCTCTGGCTCGGCCAGGTCATTGGCGCGGCAACAGGCGGTGACGGTATTGGCCAGCAGGCAGGCAATTGTCATCGGCCCCACACCACCCGGCACCGGGGTAATGGCCCCTGCCACCTGCGACGCACTGGCATAATCGACATCACCGACCAATCCGTCATCGGTCCGGTTGATACCCACGTCGATCACCGTCGCGCCCGGCTTGATCCAGTCGCCCGACACCATCTTGGGTCGTCCGACCGCCGCCACGACGATATCGGCCCGGCGGACGACGTCGGCCAGATTTTTGGTCCGCGAATGCGCGATCGTCACTGTGCAGCTGTCACCCAGCAGCAGTTGCGCCATCGGTTTGCCCACGATGTTGGACCGCCCGATCACCACCGCATCCAGTCCGGATAGCGACCCATGATGGTCACGCAGCATCATCAGGCAGCCCAGCGGCGTGCAGGGCACCATCGCCTTTTGCCCCGTGCCCAACAGGCCCACGTTCGAGATATGAAATCCGTCCACGTCCTTGGCCGGATCAATCGCGGCCAAGACGTATGATTCGTCCATGTGGCCGGGCAGTGGCAGTTGCACAAGGATGCCATGTACCTCTGGATTCGCGTTCAGATCGGCGATCAAAGCGAGCAGATCATCCTGCGCTGCATCCGCGTTCAGACGATATTCGAGCGACAGCATCCCCACCTGCTTGGTCATCTTGCCCTTGGATTTGACATAGACCTGACTGGCGGGGTCTTCACCGACCAGCACCACGGCAAGCCCCGGTGTGATGCCGTGCTCATCCTTTAGACGCGCAACATGTGTCGCAACCTTATCGCGCACCCGGCTGGCAAAGGCTTTGCCGTCAATCACAGTCGCCGTCATGGTATCTCCTTATGGGACGGTTTCGGGGCGCAGCCCCCCTTGCAGTGGCGCAATAACGCCGAAAGGCGTTAGAACAAACCTCCAATTTCGCCTTGCAGCGATGTCTTAAAGTGTCTCCTGCGCACCCGCACAGGCAATCCTGGGATCGGGTTGACGGGTCAGTCCACCTGCCCCCTGTTGCGACAGACCCTAGGCAGAGCCAGTGCGATTACAGGCCCGAATAGCGACTGAATCAGTCGGAAACCGCCCCCGAATTTGAAAACCATTTCACAGCCGACAGCTGGCGCCCTTAGCCTTGCCAAATCCGCTGTGTCGGGACGTGCAGACGCAAAGTGTCCCCCATGTGAAGCGTGCCGGGCCGTTCGACCCATGCGGTCACACCGCGGCGCCCCTTGGCCGCTGCCTTGAACCCTTTACCGTGGCCGGGCCGCTGTTCTTCGATGGTCTTGGACACAAGCGTGCAAGGGGCGTTCTGCATATCGACGGTCAGCGTCGTGCCATCCGGCCCCTGCAGGCGTGATGATGGCGGGATATGACTGAAATCCGCGATCCCCTTGATCACGATGGACGCCCCCAGCCATAGCGGGTCAATCTGCGGCAGGTCCAGATCACGGGCGATCAGATCAAGTTCTTCTGCGCTGACAATCGACACCTGACGCACGTTTCGGATTTCCGTGCCACGTGGGTGCTGGGTCAGAACCCGACTGCAAGATGGTCGTGTCAGTCCTGCGTGAAACTCTGTCTCATACCCCGCAAAGCTTAGCGGCATCCGGTCCAGCGGCTCTGAAACAATTTCCTGTCTGTCGCGATGGGGCACACGCCCCATCCAGACGATCTGGCCCACATGCGCGGTTTGTTCCAGCATCGGCATGGCATTCGTCCTTCATAAAAAAGCCCCCCGCACCATTGATGCGGGGGGCATGTTCGTCAATATCGGCAAGCTATCAAGCGGTCGGTTCGGGTTCCATACCGCCTTCGGCGCGTGGCTTCTTTTTCGTTTTGGGCACCGACGGGATGGCATTGCCACCGGACGGCGGCAGATCATCCGCATCATCGCCACGGTTCAGCGTTTCACCTGCGATCACGCGCGTGATTTCGTTGCCGGTCAGTGTCTCGTATTCCAGCAGACCCTGTGCCAGACGTTCCAGATCGTCGCGCTTTTCCGTCAGAATACGTTTCGCCGTCTGGTAGCCGGTGTCGATCAGTTCCTTGACCTTATCATCGATGATCTTTTGCGTGTCAGCGGAATGGTTCGTGCCGCCACCATAGTTGCCCAAGTAGCTATTCTGCTCGTTCGCATAATCGACATAACCCAGCTCTTCTGCAAATCCGAACTGCGTGACCATCGCCCGGGCGATTTTCGATACCTGCTGGATGTCGGACGCCGCACCAGAGGTGATGTTCTCTTTACCAAAGACCAGCTCTTCTGCGACGCGGCCGCCCATCGCCATGGCGATTTTCGACGTGTACTTCGTCCAGCTTACGCTCAACTGGTCACGCTCGGGCAGCGACAGCACCAAACCCAGCGCGCGGCCACGCGGAATGATCGTCGCCTTGTGAATTGGATCATGCTGCGGAACGTTCAAACCGACGACGGCATGCCCGGCTTCGTGATAGGCGGTCAGTTTCTTTTCATCTTCGCTCATCACCATGGACCGGCGTTCGCTGCCCATCATGACCTTGTCCTTGGCCGATTCGAAATCGGTCATGGTCACAAAACGGCGTCCGACGCGTGCGGCGGTCAGCGCGCTTTCGTTCACCAGGTTTGCAAGATCCGCACCGGAAAAGCCGGGTGTGCCGCGTGCGATGATCCGCAGATCGACGTCAGGACCCAATGGAACCTTGCGGGCATGCACGCCAAGAATCTTCTCGCGGCCTTTAATATCGGGGTTCGGCACCTGCACCTGACGGTCGAAACGACCGGGCCGCAACAGGGCGGGGTCCAACACGTCAGGACGGTTGGTCGCGGCGATGATGATGATGCCTTCGTTCGCTTCAAAGCCATCCATTTCCACCAGCAGCTGGTTCAGCGTCTGTTCGCGTTCGTCGTTGCCACCGCCATAGCCTGCGCCACGCGACCGGCCTACAGCGTCAATTTCGTCGATGAACACGATGCAGGGTGCATTCTTTTTCGCCTGCTCGAACATGTCGCGCACACGGCTTGCACCGACGCCGACGAACATTTCGACAAAGTCGGACCCGGAGATTGTGAAAAACGGCACGCCTGCCTCACCCGCGATGGCACGGGCCAGCAACGTTTTACCGGTGCCCGGAGGGCCGACAAGCAACGCACCCTTGGGGATTTTGCCGCCCAGGCGGCTGAATTTCTGCGGATTGCGCAAGAATTCGACGATTTCTTCCAACTCGTCCTTGGCTTCGTCAATGCCGGCCACTTCGTCAAATGTCACGCGGCCATGCTTTTCGGTCAAAAGCTTGGCTTTTGATTTGCCGAAACCCATCGCACCGCCTTTGCCGCCACCCTGCATCCGGTTCATGAAGTAGATCCAGACCCCGATCAGCAGAACGAAGGGCAGCAACCCGATCAGGAACGACGTCAGGCCAGATTGTTCCTGACTTTGCGCTGTGACGGGGATGTCCTCTGCGATGAGCAGGCTGGTGACTTCGGCATCGCTGGGTTTGATCGTGACATAATCGCGCCCGTCGGTTCCGCGATACCGGACCTGTTCGCCATCCAGCGTCACGCTTGCCACCCCATCGTTTTCAACGGCAGAAACGAATTCGGAATAGCTTTTGGCGTTGTTCATGCCTGTTCCGGGACTGCTGAACAGATTGAACAGCGTCAGCACCAGCAGGAACAGGACGACCCAAAATACGATATTACGTGCGTTGCCCAAAACGAGGCTCCTTCGAAGACGAGAGGTGCGAGACGCGGGAGCGCGGATCGCTGTCGGTTTAAAATAGACGTTCTTGGCTTATCTTCAATGCACAAGCAGCGACTGGGGAAAACTTCCGCTTCTTGTGTCCACCAATCGGTACGGCAGGCCAAAACCCAAAGCAGGACAGGCGATCAGGGCATCACCGTCCCAAATTCCCGGCGTGGCTGTCAGGCACAGCGTCGGGGCCGCGTCGACGGGCCGCACCGGCACCTGCGCCAACCCGGCCTGTCCCAGCGACCGGATCAGCAAGTCGTTTGAATCGCATCCTTTGGCCACCCAACGCCCGTCCCATGGGACATCATCCCCGACGCGCGTGATCAGGTCAGTGACCGCCTGCAATTCGCGACCAATCACCAGCAGGTCGCGTTGCGGAACCACAACCGCGCCCTGAATTGTCGCACGTCCACCCGCCAATACGGTATCCAGCGTGCGTTCCAGCGCCGCCAGCCGCGGCCGATAGCGCACCCCTGCGACATGCCCAATCGCACCGGCAAGCAGCCGCAGCTGCGTTTCTTTTTCGATCCGTGCCAAACCGTCGCGATCCAGCGCGATACAGCCCGGCGTCGTCGGGCGCAGCAACGCCTGCGCCACATCATATGCCCGTGCCGCCAGCGCGACCTGCGCACGTGCCATCGCGTCAGCGGTTGCGGCCAATCGCTGAATGTCCAATCCTTCCTGCCCGATCAGATGGCGCATCCGCACCCGTGCATAATGCGGATCATCGTTGCTTGGATCATCGACATAAGGAATGTTCAAAACCTTAAGATAATGCCGCAATTCGCCACGACCCACGTCCAGCAACGGCCGCACGATCTGCCATCCATCCGCGTTTCGCAGCCGCTGCATGGCGGCCAGTCCATCGACCCCAGACCCCCGCGCCAAACGCATCAAAAGCGTTTCGGCCTGATCGTCGCGGGTATGTCCAAACAGCACTGGGCGGCCTTTGGCCCATTGACCGATGGCCGTCATCCGCGCCTCGCGCGCCGCATTCTGCAGATTGCCGCTACCGTCCCATGTCCAATGCAATGTCTTATGGGCCAGACCCAAGATAGCGCATTCATCTGCGACCATCCGGGCCTCCGCCGCGCTGGCGTCACGCAAACCGTGGTCGACCGTCACGACGCCGACAGTCACCCCGTAGACTCGCGCCCAGGCGGCCGTCAGGTGCAGCAACGCCATGCTGTCACCCCCGCCCGAAACAGCAATGCCCAAGGTTGTGGGGAAATCAGGCCCCAGCGCCTGCCCCAGACTGTCGGCAAAACGCTGCGACAGCAACGTCAGGAACAGCCCAGACTGGTGCGGGTGTTGGCGGCTTCTGACACGAAATCGCTGGCAGGGAACCGCACCCCGACTTCGGCCAAGGTCACGCAGGCGTCGGGCACCTGTCCCACATCACCCAGCGACTGACCCAGCCGAAACAGCGCCTCTGGCGCGAACGTGCTGGCAGGATCGGCGGAAAACGCAGCAAGATATGCGCGTGCCGCCGCCGCACTTTGTCCCAATTGACCCAACGCCTGCCCCAGCAACAGGTTCGCCTGAATTTCCAGCGGTGACCCCGGATAGGTGGTCGCAAAGGCCGACAACCTGTCCACCGCAGATTGATACTCACCTTCGGCCAGCGCCTGTTGTGCGGCTTCGAAATCCTGCTGTTCCCCCAACGCCAGATTGGGGGTCTGCGCGACGGGTGCTTGGGGTGCAGGCGCGTTTGTAACAGAATCCACGCCACCCAAGGACGGCGTGTCACCCAACAGCGCGATATCGCAGGACGGTTCCAGTTCGCAAAGACGGAATTCCAGATCACCGACCCGGTTGGTGCCGTCGACGGTGATCCGGTTAATGCGGAATTCCAGCTCTTCGGTCCGCGACGTCAGACGCTGCAATTCGGATTCAATCGCGTTCAGGCGATCCAGCGGCGTATTGCCTGCCACGCCTTCGGACAGCGCACCTGTCGCGCTCAATTCGCCACGCAGGTTTTCGATGTCGCCGTAAAGCACCGTCAATTCCTGACGGATGTCGGCAAGCGTTGCGTCGTCCTGCGCCAGCGCTGGCCCCGCGGCCAGCGCAAGAACCAGTGCCAGCGCGCGCATCAGCTTAGCTGCCCGATAGAGATGACGGTCACGGCACGGCGGTTTTTGGCATAGCACGCTTCGTTCGAACACACCTCGATGGGGCGTTCCTTGCCATAGCTGACGGTCCGCAAACGGTTCGACGGAATACCTTTTGACATCAGGTATTCACGCACGGCGTTGGCACGGCGCGCGCCAAGGGCCAAGTTGTATTCGCGTGTGCCCTGTTCGTCGGCATGACCTTCGATGATGGCCAGGTAGTCGGCATTGGTCTGCAACCAGTTGGCCTGACCGTCCAGCGTCGCAATACCCTGCGGCGACAGGGTGCTGGTATCGACGGCAAACAACACACGATCACCAACGGTCTGCTGGAAATACTGCGGGCTGCGCGGATCGGATACGCCACCCGATACACCACCGGCATTTTGCCCGGCCACGGGGTTGGTGCCAATCGGGT
The DNA here is from genome assembly GCF_018263905.1 of Loktanella sp. SALINAS62. GTDB lineage: Bacteria > Pseudomonadota > Alphaproteobacteria > Rhodobacterales > Rhodobacteraceae > Loktanella. The sequence goes on from NZ_JAAFZU010000001.1 coordinate 134,287, forward strand.
CCGTGCCGCCGAAACGGTCCGGACGCGTACAGGCCGAAGTGGCCAGCGCCAAGCCGATCAGCGCGATTTTCGTCATCATGTGCATCTTGTCAAAGTCCTTGTTGATCCGCTTTTGGTAAAGCCTAGCATGGCACGCGGTTTTTGTGAATCACGGTTGCAGCGGTCCCCAGGACGGATCAGAAGCCCCACCCACAAGGTCCACAGGTTTCAGGTTCCGGCCAGAGATATCGACCGAATACAACTGACTGGTGCCTTCGGCACCTTGGGTTTCACGGGTGAACATCAGCACACGACCGTTGGGCGACCACGTCGGCCCCTCGTCCAGAAAGCTGGAGGTCAGCAAACGTTCTTCTGATCCGTCAGTGCGCATCACGCCGATGTGGAACCGGCCCGCGTTCTGCTTTGTGAACGCGACAAGATCACCGCGCGGCGACCAGACCGGTGTGCCGTAACGCCCGTCACCAAAACTGATGCGGCGTGGCTCACCGCCGTTGACCGGCATGATGTATAGCTGGCTGCCACCGGACCGATCGCTTTCAAACACGATCTGGCTGCCGTCAGGGCTAAAGCTGGGGGCCGTTTCGATCGACGGGGCAGAGGTCAGTCGCGTCGACGCGCCACTGGCAATGTCGCCGATATACAGGTCCGTATTGCCGCCGTTCGCAAGGCTGTAGATCACCCGCGATCCGTCACGCGAAAACCGGGGGCTGAACGCCATTTCGCCCGGTGCGGTGTCGAGTTGGCGGCTCGTCACCGAACCCACGTCCAGAATGTTGATCCGTGGAAAGCCGGATTCGTAGCTGGTATACAGCACCCGGTTGCCATCGGGCGAAAAGCGCGGCGCCAGAACCAGCGACGAACTGTCGGTCAGGAACTGCACATTCGCGCCGTCGTAATCCATGATCGCCAGCCGCTTTTGGCGGTTATCCTTGGGTCCGGCTTCGGACACGAACACCACGCGGCTGTCGAAATAACCCAGCTCTCCGGTGATGCGGGAATAGGCGGCGTCCGCGACCTTGTGCGCCATACGACGCCATCCCTGCGTAGTGCCAGCGAATTGCAGACCCTCGCCCAGTTCAGCACCGGTAAAGATGTCGTAAAGCCGGAATTTAACCGTCAGCTGGTTTCCGTTGACAGCAACAGCACCCGCGATCACCGCCTGCGCGTTGATCGCGCGCCAGTCGGGATAGGACGGTGGCGTGCCAAACGGACCCATCTGGCTGATAAAGGCGCTGGCTGGAATTTCGCGAAACAATCCCGTGCCCGTCAGATCCTGCGCAACCAGATTACTGATATCTGCGGCCAGACCTTCGGCCCCGGCGGTTTCGGCGGTAAAGACCGGCACCGCAAAGGGCAGCGGTTCAATCACGCCATCCGTGATGGTCAGCCGCAACGGACCGCCCTGCGCCAGCGCCGGAAGCGCTGATCCAAGCGACGCAAGGGCCACAAGCCCCGCAATCACAACTGCCTTCAAAGTCATAGCCTCATCCTCAGCCACGGGCGTTTGCCGCCCTTCTGCGTCATTGTCAGCACGTTAACAGCGGTCATGTTCGGTTTCCATCACGTCTTGGCGATTTCCCGCCTACCGCAGTCGCATGCCCGACGGATCAAAGGTGATTTCCACCTCTTTCCATTGGTCGTATTTTTCCGCTGGCAGATCATATCCGCCCTGCCCCTGACAGCGCAGGATCGCCCGGCGCGCGGCCTGAAACGCGATCTCGGTAGCATTTGCATCACCGCCCATGGCACCGACCTGCCGCACATCGCCCTGCACACGTCCGCCTTGATCAAGGTCAAAGGCGACCGTCATCGTCACCATTGCAGCCTGCGACCCGGGATCAACATTCCAGCAGGCGTTGACCGCGACGCGGAATCCTTCTTGTTCGGCACCCGTCATCGGGGGGCCGGGCGTCAGCGCAGGTTCGGCGGGTGCCTCCACCGCGGCCGCTGCTGCCAGCGCCGCAGCGATCGCATCTTCGTCCGTTTGCGGCGCGGGCTCTGGTTCCGGCTCTGGCGTTTCCTCTGCCAGCTCTGTCTCTGGTTCCAGTGCGGGCGCGGGTGTCGGACGGTTCGGGCGCTGCGGCGGGCGCGGTGTTTCGGTGACGCGACCTGACGGCGCTTCTGCCTCTGTCACGATCTCTGTTGCCGCTTCTTCGGGCGCGGTTTCTTCTTGGGCCTCTTCCACGACGGGGGCGTCGGGTGCGGGTGCGGGGGCCGCTTCTTGGCGCACGACCTCATCGGGGGCCGCATCCGGCGGCGGCGGGGCCACGGGTTGCGCCATCACACGGGCAGACGGGCGCGGGATCACCCGGTCGCTGTCCGATACATTGGGCGCATTTACCACTTCGTCTTGTGGCGGTCCGGGTTCCACTGGCGCCTGTGTGTCGGGGGGCACCGGCAACGCGTCCGGTGCGGGCGGCGGCGGTGCATCTGCGGCGGGCGGTGCCACGGGGTCCGGCGGTGGTGGCGGTGCTGTTTCCGGTTCGGCCACCGGAGTGTCCGGGGCTGTTTCGACGGCAGGGGCCACGGGCGCATCGGGCGCGTTTTCAGACGGGGCGGGCGTCGTTGCGCTGACGATGGCGGCGTATTCTTCGGATGTGACAATCGACACGTCCGAGACGTCGAACGGCAGCGGTTCGGAATCAAACCCCCAGCCCATGATCAACCAGACCAAAAGCGCCCCATGTCCCACCGACGAAACCGTGCTGCCCGGCGTCCATTGCATGGCGTCAGCCGTCCGTTCCCGTCAGGTCCGGTCCGCCGATATCCGTGACCAGACCGATGTTGGTAAAGCCAGCAGCGTTCAGCGCGCCCATGATCTGCGCCACGCGGTTCCAGTCATTCGCACCGTCTGCACGCAAGAAAATACGGTCGCTGGTCCGTTCCGCCGCGATCCCCTGCAAGCGCGGGATCAGATCGCTCGGCTCGACAGGTGTGTTTTGAATGGACAGGCTGCCGCCCGCATCTATGGTGACGGTCAGCGGTTCTTCGTCATCGCTGGGCAATGCGTTGGCCGCCGTTCCCGGCAGATCGACGGGCACACCGACCGTCATCAATGGGGCCGCCACCATAAAGATGATCAGCAAGACCAGCATCACGTCGACAAAGGGCGTGATGTTGATTTCCGCCATCGGCACGGCACGCGACCGCCGCCGCCCCCGACCACTGCCCCCCTGTGCCGATTTCTGAACCCCTGCCCCCATGTCAGCTATCCAACTGGCGCGACAGGATGGTGGAAAATTCGTCGGCAAACGCTTCGTAGCCAGCGATGATACGTTCTGCATCCGCGCTTAGCTTGTTGTAATAGATCACAGCCGGGATCGCTGCCATCAGGCCCAGTCCGGTGGCCAGCAACGCCTCTGCGATGCCGGGGGCCACGACGGCCAGATTGGTATTTTGCGATTCCGCAATTTCGATAAAGGCGTTCATGATCCCGAACACCGTCCCGAAAAGACCGACAAACGGCGCGGTGGCCCCGGTGGTCGCCAGCACGGGCAGACCCTTTTGCAGCTTTGCCGCTTCTTTGCCGATGGCCACGTCCATACTGCGGTCGATCCGCGCCTGCGCGCCTGCAATCAGATCACCATCCTGTTTGTGGCTGCGTCGCCATTCGGTCATCCCGGCGGCAAATATCGTTTCCGCCGACCCCTGCGGCGCGGCCCCGATATCGTCAAACAACTGGTCCAGTGGCTCGCCGGACCAAAACAGGGCGTCGAACGCCTCTGCCTCGCGGCGGGCGCGGCGGTATTGCAATGTCTTGTCAACGATGATCGCCCAGCACCAGATGGACACGACGACAAGCGCCAGCATCACGAGTTTCACAAGGATCGTCGCGCGGGCAAAAAGCGCCCACATCGTGTAGTCGGAGACTGTTTCCATTGGCCTGCTCTGATTGCCGGTCCGCTCGTTGCGGCTCTTGTTCAATAGCGTAACGCAAAATGCCCAGACTTGCCAAGCAATGCGGCGTGATCGGGCGATCCTTCGCGCAACGCCGCGCTTATCCCAAATTCTGCGTGAACGCGGCTTTCAACAACGCTTCGGCGTATTCGTCGGCTGCCGTGCTGTCATATACAACACCGCCACCCACATTCAGCGTCGCCTGCCCGGCTGTCGCACAAATCAGTGTTCGGATCGCCACGCTGAATTCCATCGCACCGTCCGGGGCGATCCAGCCAATCGCGCCTGTATAGCTGCCGCGCGGCGCAGGTTCGAGGTCTGCAATAATTTCCATCGCGCGGATCTTTGGCGCGCCGGTGATCGACCCGCAGGGAAACACCGCCCGAAAGATATCGGCCAAGGTCTGATCGGGCAGCAATCGCGCCGTCACTTCGGACGTCATCTGATGCACGGTGGCATAGCTTTCGATGGCGAACAGTTTGGGCACCTTGACGCTGCCGATTTCCGCGATCTGGCCAAAATCGTTGCGCAACAGGTCCGTGATCATCAGGTTTTCCGCCTGGTTCTTTTCCGAATCCGCAAGCTGTGCGCGCAGGGCGGCATCCTCTGCCGGACCATTGCCGCGCCTGATCGTGCCTTTCATCGGCCGCGTCCGCAGGTTGCCATCGGCGGTCAGCGCGAAAAACAACTCTGGCGACCGCGACAACAGTTGCACGTCACCCAAATCGACAAAGGCCCCATAGGGCACAGGCTGCCGCCGTTTCAGATGCTGGTAGAGATCGGATAACGCACCTTCGACGGCCAGCGTCAGTGGAAAGGTCAGGTTCGCCTGATAAATGTCACCACTTCGCAGATACGCCTGAACCGCATCAAAGGCGCTGGTATAGTCCGCCAGCGTCCATTCAGGCTGCAACGGACCCAACCGCGCCGGTGCTGCCACCGACGACGGGCCCGATGCGGCAACCCCGGCGAACACCCCAAAGCGCAACAAGGGTTCTGTCCGATCCGGCGGCATCCGCGCCGCCAACCGGGGGATCAACGCATAGCCCAGTTCATAGCTGGCACTACCCGCAAGCCACATCCCATCGGCCTGCGCCTGCTGCATTGCGATCAGGGCGTCATCAACCTCTGCCGCGTGCCATGCTGTGATGATGCCGACGGGGTCACGGAACACGGACCCGGTCAGCAATGGCCCTACATCGAACTGGACAGATGCGCCTGGCATCGGCGGTTCCTTCAGAAATCCGCAGCGATACGCATATCGCGCAGCGGACGCACGATATCGATGCAGGCGTCATAGATCGGATGCGCGCGATAGGCCCGCAGCGCAGCATCATCGGCGAATTCTGCGTAGACGATCACGTCGACATCGTTGGCAAAACGATCCTGTGCGCGATTGCGACGGACCTCGAAATGGCTGACCGCAGGAATATCGGCCAACATCGACAAACCATCGACGACCCTGTCTATATCCGCTGGATCCTTGCAGCTGAAAAAAACGACATGACGGATCGGGATTTGGGTCGCTGGCTCATCGGTCATCTGACGGCTCCTGCACGCTGTGGTTCGGTCCTTTGGCGGTCTAGCAGATCGGCACGCTGCCACAAGCGCATCACGTGGTCGCAGATGACACACGGAACAATCTGTTCACGCTGGCGTTACCTCGCCAACAAATAAGGGCCTTTGCCACGTATGACAGAACTTCAGGAAAGCCGGCATAAAAGCGCCCGGATTGTCGCCCGCGAGCGGCCCGAGTTGTTGATGTTCTGCGGCGCAGTCGCCCTGATCGGCCACATTGTCCCGCTGATCACCATTGTCTGGGCCGATATCGCCACTGGGAATCACGACTTCATCGCGGATTCGATCTCTGATCTGGCACGCGGGCCGCATCGTTACATCATGGATGTCGGGTTTTATGCTGCGGCCGGTGGACTGATGGCATTGGCCATCGGCTGCGCCCACGCCCATCTGGGCCGCACCGGGTGGTCGCTGGGCATTCTGACGCTCTCTCTTTGTGCGCTGGTAGAGGTCATGCTGGGACTATGGGACGCCTTTGGCGCGACAGCCAATGGCGACGGCATGTCGGTGCATACGCAGCTTAGCTTCGGGCTTGCGCCGCTATACGTGGCCGGTCCTATATTCATGGCTTCTGCCGTCGGCGAACTGAACCGCTATTTGCGGTGGTCGTTCTGGGCCGCTGCGTTCATCTGGCTCGTATTTGCGGCCCTTTTTAAACTCACGCCGACCAATATGGACGGTATCTTTGAAAAGATCGCCTTTGCCGGAACATACCTGTGGACCTTACCTCTCTCTTGGGTGCTTTGGGTGCGCGGTTACGAACGGTCCCACCGACTGACCAGTGATTAGCCCCGCAATTCAGACGGCAGGCGGGTTGGTTTGCCATCCAGCGTCATGCAGACAGCTGTTACCTCTGCCCTGAACAACACCTCGTCACCGCGCCACACCTCTTGGTCGAAAACCCAACGCACCGGGCTTTGCGCACGATGCTCCGTCTTGACTGTCAACCGATCATCCAGCCGCGCGGGCGCCAGATAGTCGGCCACCACCCGCGTTACCACGAACACAATCCCACGGTCGCGCATGTCCCGCTGGTTCATGCCCAGATCCTCGACCATTTCCGACCGGGCGCGTTCAATGTATTTGAAGTAATTGGCGTAATACACGATCCCACCCATGTCGGTGTCTTCGTAGTAGACGCGCACAGCCAACCGATGTGTCATTGCAACTGTCCCATGCGTGCGCGCAGGCGCAACGCATGTGCTGGATCATGGGCGACCACCGGCATGACCGGATCATAGGCCGCCCGGATCAGCTGCGCCACCTCTGGCCGGATCACGGCCGCCCCGTCGATCAGCGCCAGCGGCGAGCTGTCCATGAATGCCCGATCTGACCAGAGCAAAATGGTCTGCACAGCTTGGCTCAGCGCCAATGTGTCGGCTGACACGGCTTCCAGATGTTGATCCATCCGCAAGAACACAAAAGCCGCCTTGACTGCGCCGTCATCATCAAAACGAAAGATGCGGTATTGGTTGGCGTCGGCCCGCTTCAGTCGCCCGACCAGCCCGTCCAGTTCCGGCACCAGCCTGTCCAGATGCGGCACGCCCGACAGTTCGTCCCACTCGCGGCAGAAAAATACCATCAGGTTCGCCCCCAGTTCAGGGTCGGTCTCGGCCATCTTGTGCCCTGCCAGTGCCACGACCGCCTCGATCGCGCCCTTGAACACGGATAGCGTCGCATCATCGACACCGAACACCACCGGCACGATGGGCCGTCCCCAGCGCGCGCACAGATAGGTGCCATCGCTGCGTGTGAAATAGTCCGCTACGTCCGTCATCTTGCCTCTCGCATCATCTTGCCAAAAATACTCCCGCCGGAGGCTCCCACCGTGTCAACCGAACAGATCGTTATGCCCCTTGGGCGCATCCAGTCCCAGATGCCGCCACGCAGCCTGCGCCAGCATGCGCCCGCGCGGGGTGCGTTGAATCAAACCTTGCTGCAGCAGATAAGGCTCGATCACGTCCTCCAGACTGTCGCGGCTTTCGGACAGGGCCGCAGACAGGGTTTCGATGCCGACCGGACCACCGGCATAGCTTTGGGCGATCAGCCGCAGGTAACGGCGGTCGGCATTGTCCAGTCCCAGATCGTCAACGCCCATGCGGGTCAGCGCCCGGTCCGCGATCCCCTTTTCAACCGTCCCGTCCCCTTCGACCAGGGCGAAATCCACGACCCGGCGCAGCAGCCGGCCGGCGATCCGGGGTGTGCCGCGCGCGCGGCGGGCGATTTCACGGGCGCCATCGGGTGTTGCGGGTGCGCCCATCAGTCGTGCGCCACGGGTGACGATTTCGTCCAGTTCTTCGACGGAATAGAATTCCAGCCGCACCGGAATCCCGAACCGGTCCCGCAGCGGTGTCGTCAGCAGGCCCATCCGCGTTGTCGCCCCCACCAGCGTAAAGGGTTGCAAATCGATCCGCACCGTTCGCGCAGCCGGCCCTTCACCGATCACCAGATCCAGTGCGAAATCTTCCAGCGCAGGATACAGCACTTCCTCGACCGCCGGGTTCAAACGATGGATTTCGTCGATGAACAACACGTCCTTAGGTTCCAGATTGGTCAGGATCGCCGCCAGATCACCGGCCTTGGCCAGCACAGGGCCGGACGTCATGCGAAACCCGACGCCCAGTTCGCGCGCCATGATCTGCGCCAGCGTGGTCTTGCCCAGACCGGGTGGTCCGTGAAACAGCACGTGGTCCATCGCTTCGCCGCGCATGCGCGCGCTTTCGATGAACACTTTCAGGTTTGCGCGGGCTTCTGCCTGTCCAATAAAGGCGCCCAGCGTCTGCGGCCGCAACGCGCGGTCGGAATCTTCGGGCAGAGGTTCGGGCCGCATTAGCGGATCGGGTTCGGACATGCGCCTTCCCTATCCCTTTGGAGCCAGCAGCTTCAAGGCGGCGCGAATGACGTCCCCGGTTGCCATGTCGGGGGTGATGACCTCCATCACCGCACCCGCCGCATCCCCCGGACCGTAGCCCAGATTGACAAGCGCCGATAGCGCTTCGGACTGGGCGGGATTGGCCTTGGGGGCTGCACGTGCGGATTTTGGCACCCCGCGCGGGACCGTATCACTGTCGTCGATCACGGAAGGATCCAGTTCCACCGATGCACCCGCACCCATTGCCATGACGGCAGGTGCCTTGTCTTTCAATTCGTTAACCACGCGTTGCGCTGTCTTTGGACCGACACCACGTGCCTTTGCCAGCGCGTTCCAGTCGCCCAGCGCGATGGCGCGACTGACACCATCCGCGCCCAGCGCGCCCAAGATGGACAATGACGCCTTGGCCCCGATGCCCTGCACCGATGTCAGCAGCCGGTGCCATTCCTTTTCCACCAGCGTCGTGAATCCGAACAGCTGCAAGATATCTTCGCGCACCAGCAGATCGGTATAAAGTGCTGCCGCTTCGCCATTCGGCGGCAGGCTGGCCATGACACGGTCGCTGACATAGACGACGTAGCCGACACCCCGCACGTCGATCAGCACGTGATCCGTGCCGCGATAGTCGATCCGCCCCGAAATTTTGCCAATCATGATGCAGCCTTTGCAATAGCGCGGGACAGATGCCCCGCCGATTGCAGATGATGCGAATGGGTGATGGCGATGGCAAGCGCATCGGCGGCATCTGGCCCGGCAAGCTGCACACCGGGCAGTTGCAGCCGTACCATGTGGTCGATCTGCGCCTTGGCGGCGTGGCCGACACCGACAACGGCCTTTTTGACCGCATTGGGTGCATATTCGCCCGCGATCAGCCCAGCCTGTGCAACGACCAGCAGCGCGATCCCCCGCGCCTGCCCCAGCTTCAGCGTGCCGACCGCGTCCTTGTTAACAAAGGTCTGTTCGACCGCCGCGTGATCAGGCGCGTAGGTCACCATGACCTGCGTCAACCCGACGTGCAACGTCAGCAAACGTTGCGCCAAATCATCGCCCGTGCCGTGACAGATGCCATTGGCCACATGCGTGACCCGACTGCCGACCACATCGACGATGCCCCAACCCATGTTCCGCAGCCCGGGATCGATCCCCAATACGCGCATCTGACGTCCTGCCTGTTATCCTTGTTAGGGACCGGGCTAGCACAAAACAGGAACAAAGACCAAGCAGAACCATGATTGTCCTTTGCGGACGTAACCCCGATAATTTTTTGCATGGATGCCATGCAAAAAATGGGGGTTCCGGGCAGCACATTGCACAACTAGGTGGCAATGCTGATATCGCTCGCCGCCGTATTAGGCGGTGTATAAACCTGACAGGATACCCCCATGGCTGTAATTTCCAACTCTCGCACGTTTTCCCTGCCCACATCCCTGCGTTTCATCGGTGCCTTGTTCGCATCGGTCGCGACATGGAACGACGCCCGCGTCACGCGCAAGGCACTTTCCAAACTGACCAATCGTGAACTTGATGATCTGGGCCTGTGCCGCAGCGACATCGATTCCGTTGCACGCGGCACGTTTCGCTGACCTGCCGCAAAAGCATGATGCAAAAAAACGGCCGCGCCTGATAGCGTCGGCCGTTTTTTGTATTATGAAGCGCTGCGCTGCCAGATCTGCACAATCGCAGCGGACACAGGATCGGGCGTCATCAGCCACGCGCCCACGCGTTCGACCGTGGCGCCCTCGCTCAGACGGGCAAGGCGGTCGGCATAGTCGGCTTCGCCGATCAGCGTCATTAAAAACGCTTTCATGCTGAAGCAGCAAATCACAACGATCACCAGACCACGCCACGGGAACGCCGGACGGTATTTTCTGCTATGCGCAACGATCAGATTATTGCCGTCGATCGAAAATGTCCGACCGTATTGCAAACGACGACGCTCAACATGAACGACTTTCCGGCTGTCGCCCGAGCCTTGGTTCGATAAAAACATAATTCAATCCCCAGGCCCCCACCCAGCGATACACCCTTTTATCGCATCGGATTGGAATGGGGCAAGAGATTCACACAATTAAGCCATCTTTGCGCCTCATTTCCGAAGCGTTAACGTTGTCCAGTCACCAATACTGTCGCGACACTGCACATTGTATCCGGATTCTGCATAAACCCCGGCGACGCTGTCGGCCTGTTCATTCAGGATACCTGACAGGATCGCATAACCGTCCTTTGCGGTCGCGCGGAACATGTCCGGCGCCATGGCGATCAACGGCCCTTTCAGGATGTTGGCAAATACCAGATCGAACGGCGCGGCCGCATCCAATGCTGCCTCATCGAAACCGGCGGCGATCAGACTGTCGACCCGGCCGGTCAAGCCGTTTGCGATGACGTTGGCGGCGCTGACCTCGACCGCGGTGGGATCAATGTCGGTCGCTATCACACGGTTCGGGCTGACGTGGGCCGCCGCCATCGCCAGCACAGCGGTCCCGGCGCCGATATCAACGGCATTCTGCGGCACAAACCCATCGTCCAGCAAACGGTCAAAGGCCAGCAGACACCCCAATGTCGTGCCGTGATGGCCCGTGCCGAACGCCATCGCCGCTTCGATCAACAGCGGGATCTTGTCGTCCGGCACCTTGTCGGCATCGTGGCTGCCGTACACAAAAAAGCGCCCTGCCGCAACCGGGGGTAGATCGCGCCGCACCTTGGCGACCCAGTCTTCGTCGGGCACTTCCGAAATGTTGAAATCGGCGGCTCCGGCGACTTTGGCCAGAACGGCCAGTTGCACCGCATCGGGTGGATCGGTGAAATAGGCCGCGACCTCGAACAGACCTGAACCGTCCTCCACCTCGAACACGCCGATTCCCGTCGCTTCGGGGTCCAGCGATTCCAGCGCCTGCGCCAGATTTTCGGCGGGTGCGCGGCCCTGTGTGGTGGTCAATGCGGTCCAGGTGGTCATGGCGGTGTCTCCTTTGCCGCATCGCCTAGCTTGGTTGCTTGCAAAGAAAAACCCCCGCCGGTCAGGGCAGGGGTTTATCGGATCAGGCGGCGGTGCCAATCGGACAAGTCACGCCTGTCCCGCCGATCCCGCAATAACCGTTCGGGTTCTTCGCCAGATATTGCTGGTGGTAGCCTTCGGCAAAATAGAACGCGGGGGCATCGACGATTTCGGTGGTGATCTGACCATAGCCCGCCTGCGTCAGGCGCGGCTGAAAATCGGCCTTGCTGGCTTCTGCCGCCACCCGCTGGTCATCGTTGGCGACGTAGATGCCGGACCGATATTGCGTGCCCGCGTCGTTGCCTTGCCGCATCCCCTGGGTCGGGTCGTGGCCTTCCCAGAACACCTGCAATAGTCGATCATAGCTGATCTGCGATGGATCATAGACCACGCGCACCACTTCGTTGTGACCGGTCTTGCCGCTACAGACCTCTTCATACGTGGCGTTCGGGGTATAGCCACCAGCGTAACCGACAGCCGTTGAATAAACACCGTCCAGCTTCCAGAACATGCGTTCCACACCCCAGAAACAGCCCATCCCAAAGACGGCGACATCCATTCCGGCGGGGACATCCTGTATATCTGTGTTCAGCACAAAATGCTGACGTTCGGTCGGAATAGGCGCGTCGCGTCCGGGCAGCGCATTTTCCGGGGCAACCATTTCAGACTTGGCACGGGACATGAAAAACATGTGAAAGCTCCTTTAGCGGTGTAGCTGGATATAGGCACGCAAGCTGCTCATTTCTAGGCCCCGACCGCCACCACCATCCGCGACAAACGCGTTTCATGGCCGGGCACGGGATGGCGTGGAATCAACAGGGCCAGACAGACCGACACCCCTGCCATCCCTGCCGCCAAGCCAAAAACAAGCCCCGGCGATATCAGCCACAACAGACCCAACAGCACCGGCAGAAATACCGCCGCGATATGGTTGATGGTAAACGCAACCGCAGCCGTGGGTGCGATATCCTGCGGATCGGCAATCTTCTGGAAATAGGTCTTTAGTGCCAATGCCAGCCCGAAAAAGATGTGATCCAAGACGTATAGCGTTGCCGCGACGACCACACCCCAGCCGAACACATAGATCCCACCGTAGGCCATAAAGACCAACATCAGGCCAATATATTCGAACAGCAACGCCCGTTGTTCACCAAATACCGCCACGATCCGCCCCAGCAGGGGCGCGATCAGCATGTTCAGGACCAACGTGATCAGGAACAACGATGTGACCTGATGCACGTCGAACCCAAAGCGTTCCACCATCATGAATCCGGCAAAGACCACAAATATCTGACGCCGCGCGCCCGCCATGAATTGCAGTGCGTAATACAGCCAATAGCGTTTGCGCAGGACAAAGGTTTTCAGTTGCGGGTGCGGTGCCTCGAACTGCGGATAGGCCAGCAATGCAAACAGCGCGACCACAGCACAGAAGCCGCCAGACACCAGATAGACAAAGTTATAGGACAAGCCGAATGTCTGCCACGTCATGACGATGGCCAGATAGGCCACCAGCGTCGCACCCGACCCTGCCGCCATGATCCAGCCCAGCATTTGCGGCGCGCGATCCTTGCTGATCCATTGCAGTTGCAGCGACTGGTTCACCGTCTCGAAATAATGAAATCCGATCGACGACAGCATCGTGATCGTCAGGATACCGCCCATCTGGGGGAACCACGCCGTCACGGCTGTCGACACACCCAGCAGCAGCAGCGCGACCAGCCCCAGTACCTGTTCACGGATGAACATGATTAACGCGATCACGCCAATCGCCAGAAACCCCGGAATTTCGCGCACCGTATGCAACAGACCGATGTCGGCCCCATCGAATCCGGCGACCTCTATCACGAAATTGTTCAGCAACGCCGACCATGTGGCAAAGGCCACGGGCATGGCCATCGCCATCAGAAACAGCAGGGTGAAGGGGCGACGCCAGAACGGCAGAGTACGGGCGTGTTCAAGTTTTACGATTTGCATGACAGGTTTCTACTGCCGCCCGCCGGGGTTGGCGAGGGGGAACACATCATGCGAACCAGACGTGCGATCCGGACTGTTCTGTTTCGGCCTATCTGGACAAAAGCGCGCGCCTGCGGGTCGGCGGGCGGGGCGCCTTTGCCTGGACCGGGCAAACAGCGGGGCACGGCGACGGGTGCTGCGGCGGGTGCCGATCAGTAGAAACTCTGCGGGTCGATATCGATCGCCATCCGCAATTCTCCGCGCAGTTTGAATTGCGCAGCCCATTCGGCCAGTGCCTTTTGCAATGGGGCGCTCTTGTCCGCCTTGACCAGCAGCCGGACGCGGTGCCGCCCCCTGATCCGCGCAATCGGCGCGGGGGCTGGCCCGAACACCTGCGCACCGATCCGCCGCAACGGCGCATCCTGCCGCGCCATCGCTGCACCCAGATCGAACACCTCTTGGACATCGGTGCTGGACAGGACCACGCCGGCCATACGGCCATAGGGCGGCACGCCCGCCGCGCGGCGCTCAGCAGCCTCTGCCGCCCAGAACGATTCTTCGTCCCCGTCCAGCGTGGCGCGAATGACCGCATGATCGGGCTGATAGGTCTGCAACAATGCCTCTCCGGGTTTTGCGGCCCGGCCCGCACGGCCCGCAACCTGTCGCATCAGTTGGAATGTGCGTTCCGCCGCACGCAGATCGGACCCCTGCAACCCCAGATCGGCGTCGATCACCCCCACCAGCGTAAGATTGGGGAAATTGTGCCCTTTTGCCACCAATTGCGTGCCGATCACGATATCCGCCCCCCCGGCTGCGATATCCGCGATATGCGCCTTCATCGCGCGCGCACTGCCGTAAAGGTCGCTGGACAGGACGGCGACACGCGCATCAGGAAAAAGCTCTGTCACTTCCTCTCCCATCCGCTCGACGCCGGGGCCGACGGCGGACAGACGATCCTCTGCCGCGCAATGCGGGCAGACGTTGGGCATCGGTTTTGTCTCGCCACATTGGTGGCACATCAGGCGTTTCAGGAACCGGTGTTCGACCATCCGCGCGTCACAGTGATCGCATCCGATCTGATGACCGCAGGCCCGGCACAGCGTCACCGGCGCATAACCACGCCGGTTCAAAAACACGAGACTTTGTTCCCCCTTGTCCAGCCTGTCCTGCATCGCGGCACGCAGGGTTGGGGACACCCATTTACCACCGGGCAGGTCTTCGGCCCGCATGTCGATGGCACGCATGGTTGGCAGCACCGCATCCCCAAAGCGCGATGTCAGGTCCAGCCTGCGGTATTTGCCCGCCTCGACGTTTGCCCAGCTTTCAAGACTGGGGGTCGCACTGGCCAGCACGACCTGCGCACCCAAGCCCGCCGCGCGCAAAACAGCCATGTCCCTTGCATTATACAGAACGCCATCTTCTTGTTTGTAGGATGTGTCGTGTTCTTCATCGACGACGATCAACCCCAAATTTTGATAGGGCAGGAACAGGGCCGACCGCGCGCCCACAACCATCTGTGCATGCCCTTGACCCAGCATACGCCAGACCCGGCGGCGTTCGGTCTGGGTCACGCCGGAATGCCATTCTGCCGGACGCGCTCCGAACCGCGCCTCGACCCGTTCGATGAATTCGCCGGTCAGCGCAATTTCGGGCAATAGCACCAAGGCTTGACGTCCTTGATGCAAGCACGCCGCGACAGCTTCCAGATACACCTCTGTCTTGCCTGATCCGGTGACACCTTTCAGCAACGTCGTGCCATAGGTTTGCGCTTGGAGTCCGTCACGCAATACCTGTGCCGCGCGGTCCTGATCGTCGGTCAGCGTCTTGCCGCCATGATCTGGGTCCAGCGCGGGAAAGGGCGTGTCGCGGGGCGCTTCCTCCTCGCGGACGGCACCCTGTTGCGCCAGCCCTTTGACGACGGATGTGCCGACGCCCGCCATGTCGGCCAGTTCCTTGCCCGTGAACGACAGCCCCCCATATTCGCGCAGCACATCCAGCACGCGGTTGCGCGCGTCGGTCAGCCGCATAGGTGCGGTATCGCCCAGACGGTAAACCTTGCGGGTGCCGGGCGAATCACCCAGCCCCGGCGCGCGGCTCGCCAACCGCAGCATCTGATACAGCGGCGTCAGCGTGTAATCCGCAGCGCGGGTCAAAAAGGCGCGCATCTCTTCGCGCATCGGTGCGACATCCAGCACCCGCATGATCGACCGGACCTTGGCATAGTCAAAATCGCCCGCCCCCGCCTGCCAAACGACCCCCAGCACCTTGCGCGGGCCCAGCGGCACCTCGACGAATGCGCCAAGAAAACAGCCACCTTCCGGCGCTTTATAGTCAAGGATGCGGCCGAGCGGCTGTGCCGTCAGCACACCGACAAGCTGGCCTTCGTGAAAATGCGACGGTGTCATGGCGACCTTTGGCGAAAGAGCGTCCTAGGTAGTCGCTTCGGTCGCAAACGCCAAGCGGTGTCCGCTGTGCCGGGAAAAGGTCAGCGCGCCCCGTTTCCGGGACGCGCTGTGAGGGTGATCATCCACTCACATTTTTCTTTACGCTTGCGACACGACAACGCAATCCAGACTTTTTCCAGAATGGCGATAATTGCCGACCGTGGCAAAACACCTTCACTTTCCGCCACGATTGGCGGGTTTGTGCCGACAACGCGACCATCGGCACAGCAGTTTATAAACATTCTTCAATGTCACCTCGCAGCACCACCTGCCCAGTCCATGCGCTTTCAGGCTGTCCCAATGCAGCACCGGTCTGCTAGGCTTATAAAAAACACACTGTCAAAGCAGGTGACATGAGCAGTAATTTACAAAGCAACGGTCCCATCCGGGACCGAATCCTGTCCGATCCCCAGCTTGTGCTGGAAGATCAGGACATCATGCGCGCCCTTGTGGCGGCGAACGAAAAAACCATGGGCAGCAATATCGTCGACCTGCGCGGTATCGCCATGGAACGGCTGGAGGCACGACTTGATCGGCTGGAAGACACGCATCGGTCCGTCATCGCCGCTGCCTACGATAATCTAGCCGGCACAAATCAGGTGCATCGCGCGGTATTGCGCCTGATGGATGCCACCCGTTTCGAGACGTTTCTTCATGATCTGGCAGGCGATGTCGCCGACACCATGCGCGTCGATGCGATGCGGCTGGTGCTGGAAACGAAAGCCACGCCTGACGATCCCGCAATTCAAACACTTGGCGAAGTTCTGGCCGTCGGAGAGCCTGGGTTTTGCGACACCTATATCAGCCGTGGCCGCGATATCCCGGTGCGTGCTGTCACCCTGCGGCAAGTCCAAAGCCATGGCGCCGAGGTTTACGGCGACGCTGCCCACTACATCCGGTCAGAAGCCTGTCTAAAACTTGATCTGGGTCACGGGCGTCTGCCCGGTATGCTGGTGATGGGGTCCGAAGATCCGCATCTGTTCACCGCCCAGCAGGGCACCGACCTGCTGACATTCTTTGGCGGTGTGTTTGAACGGGCGATGAAACGCTGGCTGGAAATGGGCGTCGCATGATCGCCCCGCAGCTGACCCACGCACTGGAACAATGGCTGGACCATTGCCGGGCACTGGGCGGGGCTGCAGCAAACACGATCACGGCCTATCGCGGCGATGTTTTGGGCTTTTTGGCCTTTATGCAGATGCATCACGGCGACCGCGTAGGGCTGGGCCCTGTGTCCCGGATCACGACAGGCGACATGCGGGCGTGGATGGCGCATGAACGCGGGCGCGGCGTCGGCGCGCGCAGCCTTGCGCGCAGCCTGTCGGCGGTCAAGACGTTCTACCGCTGGCTGTCAGACCGCGAAGGGTTCGAACCCACCGCCGTGCTATCGATCCGCGCACCGAAATTCACGGCAAAGTTGCCCCGCCCTCTGGAAATCGACGCGGCCCGCGCAATGATCGACCGTGTCGAATGTCAGGCCACCGAACCTTGGGTTGCCGCACGCGATGTCGCTGTCGTCACCGTGCTTTACGGCTGCGGATTGCGTATTTCCGAAGCACTGGGCCTGACCGGGCGTGCGCTGCCGTTGCCGAAGGTGCTGCGGATCACCGGCAAGGGCGGCAAGGACCGCATGGTGCCCGTCATCCCCGCCGCACGCGATGCCGTCGATGCCTATGCGCGGCTGTGTCCACATGACCTGACCGGCAATGCGCCGCTGTTTCGTGGTATTCGCGGCGGCGCGCTGAACCCGCGCGCCGTGCAAAAGGTCATGGAACAGTCACGCCTGCAACTGGGTCTGCCAGCCAGCGCCACGCCGCACGCCATGCGCCACAGCTTTGCGACCCATCTGCTGACGGCCGGGGGCAACCTGCGCACGATTCAGGAACTGCTGGGCCACGCCAGTCTGTCCACAACACAGGCCTATACCTCTGTCGATAGTGCGCGGCTGATGGAAATATATGACGCAGCGCATCCCCGTGCCTGAACGTCGGTCAATCACAAACACTCGCAGCATCGCCCAGATGCACCCCGGTCGTGCCGTTCCTGACGTGCGCCATTTTCTCGACTTCAAAGTGACGGCATTGGTTTAATTTAGGTTGCTGACGCCCGCTGCGCGCTGGCCTTCCGCTGCCTGACACGACATGATGCCGCATCACCAGCCCGAAAGGTTCCCCATGTCTGCCGCCCAAAAAGCCCTTGGAGTTCACTTTCTGACCGCGACAGGCGCCGTGCTTGCCATGCTCGCGATGTTGGAAGCTGTCCAGATGGACTGGTCGATGATGTTCGTTTGGCTGGTTGTTGCATTCGGGGTCGATGGAATCGACGGGCCGCTGGCACGCAAATACGATGTCCACACCCATGCGCCGCAGTTTGACGGCGTACTGCTGGACCTGATCATCGACTATCTGACCTATGTGTTCATCCCGGCCTATGCGCTGTACGGGTCGGGTCTGATGGACGGCTGGTCGGGCTGGGTCGCGATAATCGTGATCACCTATACATCGGCGTTGTACTTTGCCGATACGCGGATGAAGACCAACGACTACAGCTTTCGCGGGTTTCCCGGATGCTGGAACATGCTGGTGCTGGTGCTGTTCGCACTCGCGCCGCCATGGTGGGTCTGTCTGATCCTTGTGTTTGTGCTCGCGGTTGCCATGTTCGCGCCGGTCAAGTTCGTCCACCCGACGCGCACGGCGCGCTGGCGGGTGATCACGCTGCCCATGTCGATGGCATGGGTGTTCTTTGCGGGATGGGCGGCGGTCGCAGCATTTCAGGACCCGCTTTTCGTCAACATCGGGTTGGTCATCACCAGCGTCTATTTGACCTTGGCGGGCGCCGTGCAGCAGATCCTTTACGGCCCTGACGGCTAAATCCGGGTCATCACCACGCCGCCCACGATCAGCACTGCGGCCACCAGCTTGGCCCGGTTGATGCGTTCACCGAACACCGCGATGCCCAACGCCACCGCAAACAGGATAGAGGTCTCGCGCAGGGCCGCGACCAATGCGATGGGCGTGGTCTGCATCGCCCAGACCACGATAGCATAGGCAACGAACGACATTGCCCCGGCCACCAGCCCCTTGGCCCAGATCGCACCGCTGCGCGGCACGACGGCGTTGCCCCGCAGGGCCAACACGATCGGCACATAAAAGACCGCCGCCATGATCAGCAGCCAACCGGTATAGGCCAGCGCATCGCCGCCCACCCGGACACCCAGCCCGTCAACCAACGTGTAACCCGCCGTCGAACAGGCAGCGCCCAGCGCAAATGGGATCATCCGCGCCGATTCCCGGTCGGTAAAGATTCCGCGCGTCATGACCGCCAAACCCGATCCCAGCAACAGGACGCCCGCGATTTCCATCGGCGTAACCGGGTCCAGCGCAAACACAAGCGTGACCGCCAGCACGATCATCGGCGCGGCCCCCCGCGCCAGCGGATAGACCCGGCTAAGATCACCCTGTTCGTAGGCATAGGCCAGAAACAGCTGATAGGCTGCGTGAATGGCACCCGACAGGGCGATCCAGACCCAGACCTCTGGTTGTGGCCATGGCCGGGTCGCCACCACCAGCGCCCCCGTGACGGCGTTCCCCAGGCTGAGGACCAGCATCGCGGTCTGCTTGTCCGCGCCAGTCTTGATGACCGCATTCCAGCCTGCGTGCAGCAAGGCGGCACCCAGCACGGCCACAAAGACCAGCGGTGTCATATCAGCAATCCCCCCGCCCCTTCGAGACGCAGAAGCGCGACCTTGCCCTCGACCCCGCCGGGCCCTGAATATCCGCCCAGTGTATCGGCCCCCAACACGCGGTGACAGGGCACAAGGATCGGCAGCGGGTTGGCGCCGCAGGCCTGCCCGATGGCCTGCGCACTGACCCCAAGTTGCCGCGCCAGCGCGCCATAGGTCCGCGTCTGTCCAAAGGGAATGTCACACAGCGCGCGCAGGAAAGCCTGCTGAAACGTGGTGCCGGGCAATGCCATCGGCACGGTAAATCGCTGCAACCGGCCTGCGAAATAACCCGACAACTCATCGCGCAGATGGTCCGCCAGATCACCATCGGCCAGCGACCCCGCGCCCCAGATCAGCCGCGTGATCTGACCGTCCGTCGCATCTGCCCCCAGCGGCCCGACAAAGCTGTCCGCCAGAACAGCAGTCTTTCTCATCATTCCCGCCGCAGCGCAGGATTCCGCACTGACATCATCGTGGCCGTCAGGGTCGCAATCAGCGTCTCGCCCCCGTCCGTAACCGCATAGGCGCGTGCTTCGCAGAATGTCAGGGTGCGTCCGGATTTCAGCACCTCGCCCACCATGCGAAAGCTGTCGCCGCGTGCGGGGTTCAGAAAGCTGGCCTTGAATTCCGCCGTCAGCACCTCTGCATCCGCGTCCATCAGGGTAAACGCGGCAAATCCCGCAGCACTGTCCATCGCCGTAGTTACCACGCCCGCGTGCAAAAAGCCGTGGTGCTGGGTCAGGTCCGCGCGAAACGGCAAAACCAACGTCACGCGCCCCGGCTGCACATCCGCCACCGACACGCCAAGCGTACGCATCACGCCCTGCCGGTCAAAGGCATCGCGCATCTGTTGCAGGGCGGCAGGGTTTCGCAGTTCGGTCATTTCCGCACCGTCCACCGGACGATGCGGGAATGCAAGATCATGACAACGCGTCGTCGCAGCGCCCGCAGACGCCCGCATGGGCGTGCTGGCCCACATCCGGCTCGATCTTCCAGCAGCGCTGGCATTTCTCGCCTTCGGCGCGCACGACACGCACGGCCACGCCCGGCACTTCGTCGGACCGGTAAGCATCGTCCGGCGCCGCATCCGTCGTCAGTTCAATGTCGGATGTGATGCACAGCGTCGCGAAATCATCGGCATCGCGGACAACGTCTGCCATGTCGGGCGACAGATAGACGATTGGCTTTGCTTCCAGCGACGATCCAATCTCCTTGGCCGTGCGCTTGACCTCGATCGCGCCCGTCACGACACGGCGCAGCGCGCGCAGGCTTTCCATCCGGTCGGCCAGCGCCTGATCTTTCCAGACGTCGGGGGTAACGGGGAAATCCTGCAGGTGAACAGAGGATTCGTCGCCCGGGTTCACTTCCAGCCAGACCTCTTCCATCGTGAACACAAGGATCGGCGCCAGCCACGTCGTCAGCCGTTCAAACAGCAGTTTCAGCACGGTGCGCGCCGCCCGCCGTTCCAGCGTGTCGCCGTCGCAATACAGCGTGTCCTTGCGCACATCGAAATAGAACGCCGACAGATCCAGTGTCGTGAAATCAAAGATCGCCCGCAGCACGCCCTGAAAATCATAAGCGGCATAGCCGGTCCGCACCCGGTCATCCAACACCGCCAACTTGTGCAGGATCAGCTTTTCCAGATCAGGCATGTCCGCGTGATCGACGTGATCGGCATCGGTGACATCCGTCAGTGATCCCAGCATGAACCGAAGCGTGTTGCGCAATCGGCGATAGCTGTCGGCCACGCCTTTCAGGATCTCGTCCCCGATGCGCTGGTCATTGGTGTAATCGACCTGTGCCACCCACAGGCGCAGGATATCCGCACCGTATTGGTCGGTGACTTGCTTTGGCGGGATGATGTTGCCCAGCGATTTGGACATCTTCATGCCCTTGGAATCCAGCGTGAACCCGCAGGTCATCACACCACGATAAGGCGCGCGTCCCATCGTGCCGCAGCCTTGCAACAATGATGACTGGAACCAGCCCCGGTGCTGGTCGGTGCCTTCCAGATACAGATCGGCCAGACCGTCCTCTGACCCGTCCTTGCGGTCGCGCAACACGAATGCATGGGTTGACCCGGAATCAAACCAGACGTCCAGCACGTCAAACACCTGATCGTAATCGTCAGGGTTCGCATCAGCGCCTAGAAACCGCGCTTTTGCCCCATCTTCATACCAGGCATCGGCACCTTCGGTTTCGAACGCTTGCAGGATGCGGGCATTGACCGCCGGGTTGCGCAACAGGAAATCGGGGTCCGTCGGCAGTGTGCCTTTCTTGACGAAACAGGTCAGCGGCACACCCCATGCGCGCTGGCGCGACAGCACCCAGTCGGGACGCTGCGTGACCATCGCGTGCAGGCGGTTGCGCCCCCGCTGTGGCGTCCATGTGACCAGTTCGTCGATGGACCGAAGCGCGCGTTCGCGGATCGTGGTGCCATAGTCGTCCTGCCCGTCGCCGACCGGTCGGTCGATCGCGGCAAACCACTGCGGCGTGTTACGAAAGATGATCGGCGCCTTGGACCGCCACGAATGCGGATAGGAATGGGTGATCTTGCCCCGCGCAAACAGCCCGCCGACCTCTGCCAGCTTTTCGATCACGGCGGTGTTGGCGTTGCCCTCCTTGCCGTTGGGCTTCAGGATCGCCTTGCCGCCAAAGAACGGCAGATCGTCGCGGAAACGGCCGTCTTCGTTGACGTTATAGGTGATGACCTGCGCCAGCATCCTCAGATCACGGTACAGCTCGAACTCTTCCATCCCGTGGCTGGGCGCGCAATGGACGAACCCGGTGCCTTCGTCGTCGGTGACAAAATCCGCAGCCCGGAAATCGCGCGGCTGGTCCCATTCGCCTTCGCTGCCTGCGACCCCATGCAACGGGTGCGACAGCGTGGTGCCTGACAGATCACCCGCATCACCGATCCGGCTGAACGCCGTCACCCGTGCCTTGGCAAACACACCCTCCGCCAGCTTGTCCGCCAGCAGGAACCGTTCGCCGGTCGTGACCCAATTGTCCGCCGGTGCATCCGTGACCTCGTACAGCCCATAGGAAATATCGCTGGCATAGACGACCGCCTTGTTTGACGGCATCGTCCACGGCGTCGTTGTCCAGATCACGACGGATGCGCCCTTGATCGCATCGTTGTCGGTGTCACGCACGGCGAACTTCACCCAGACCGTGTGGCTTTCCTTGTCGTGATATTCGACCTCAGCCTCGGCCAGCGCGGTCTTTTCAACGGGCGACCACATCACGGGCTTTGACCCCTGATACAACGTGCCGTTCATCAAGAAGGTCTGGAACTCCTCTGCGATCACACGCTCTGCATGGAAATCCATCGTCAGATAGGGATCGGCCCAATTGCCGGTGATCCCCAACCGCTTGAATTGTTCGCGCTGGATATCGACCCATTCGGCGGCGAAATCACGGCACTCGCCCCGGAATTCGTTGATCGGAACGTCATCCTTGTCACGACCCTTCTGGCGATACTGCTCCTCGATCTTCCATTCGATCGGCAGACCGTGGCAATCCCAGCCGGGGATATAGCGCGCATCACGGCCCATCATCTGCTGGGACCGCACGACCATGTCCTTCAGGATCTTGTTCAACGCGTGCCCGATATGCAGATTGCCGTTCGCATAGGGCGGACCGTCATGCAGCGTAAACGGCGTGCGGCCCTGCTTTTCACGCAGACGGTCATAGACGCCGATGCGCTCCCAGCGCGCCAGCCAGTCGGGTTCGCGTTTCGGCAGACCCGCGCGCATCGGAAAATCGGTGCGTGGCAGGTTCAGCGTGGATTTGTAATCGGTGGTCTCGGGCGTATCGGCGCACATGTCTGGCGTCCTCTTGGTCAATCGGTTTGAAAATAGCGTGACCCGGCAGCGCCGAAGGTTCAGCGCGCCGGGAGACTAATTCGTATGATCCGAAATCCCGTCATCGCGGGCGCTTATAGAACCCGCACCCAGCGGCGGCAAGCGGGCCCTTGTTCTTCTTGCCTTAAATATCCCGGGGGAACGCGCGGCACGCGCGTGGGGCCAGCGCCCCCACAGCGCCCGGCACGGGCGCGTGTCGTCAGCGGCAATAACTGCCCGTCCGGTAACTGGCCGTATCGACGTGGAAATGGTCGCGATGGGCTGCATTGGCATTGGGGCCCAGCACCGTTCCGAATATGCCACACGCGCTGCGCCACATGTCAGCCAGTTGTGCGCCTGCCTGCCCCTTGTTCCAGTCGGTCAGCACCGTGATCTCGCGCCCCGATGCCAGCCCGATCCCGCCAATATCCACGGCGCGTCCAAAGGCATGTTCCGACATCCGGTTGTTTGCGGAACCGCCGCCGACGCGGCTACGGCAGGCATAGTGCCCGACGATCCGCAACCGGGACACGCCACCGCCGGTCGTGCCCACTGCAGGCTTGATTCCCGTCGCGACCCAGTCCTTCAGCGCACTGGCAGTCCGGCAGTCGATCGTCGGTGCAGGTTGCATCGTGACCCCGACGACAGATCGGACGAGCACTGCGCCTTCGACACCGCAGGCCCCCGGACCGCCGATGTTGCCCATCGTCTCACCCTGAATATCCGGATCACCGCAAACCGCGCCCTTGATTCGGGCCGCCTGTCGTTCAGACGCCTGTGTCACAATCCCGGCGGGCCGCAGGTCCGGCCGCGCGACAAGGCGCGGCGCATAGGCACTGACATCCGCCGTTGCTGGCACCTGCGGCACAGTTTGCGCCGTCACCGCCGTGGTTCCAGCACGCGCAAGCGGACGTTTCGTGCTGTCGGGTGCCTGCGCCCAGGCCTGCCCGGCGCAGACCAGCAACAGTGCCAATGCAACCCGCATCAGCGGACCTTGTGCGACCGGCCGAAATCCGGTGCATCCGTGTCCTGCCCCGCTTCGACGATTCCGCGCCGGATCGCACGGGTGCGGGTGAAATAGGCATGCAGATGATCACCGTCTTCCGTGCGGATCGCGCGCTGCAACGCGAACAATTCTTCGGTAAAGCGGCCAAGAATTTCCAGCGTCGCTTCCTTGTTGGACAAGAATACGTCGCGCCACATGGTCGGATCGGACGCCGCAATGCGGGTAAAATCGCGAAAACCCGCAGCCGAATACTTTATGACCTCGCTATCGGTGACGCGGGACAGGTCATCGGCCACCCCGACCATCGTATAGGCGATCAGGTGCGGCGTATGGCTTGTTACGGCCAGCACCAGATCGTGGTGGTCGGCGTCCATCTCGTCGACGTTGGCGCCCATGCCGCGCCACAGATCGATCAACCGGTTGACCGCGTTGCGATCAGCCCCTTCGGGCGGCACCACGATGCACCAGCGGTTATCGTAAAGTTCCGCAAACCCCGCACGCGGCCCGGAATGTTCGGTCCCGGCCAAGGGGTGTGCCGGCACGAAATGCACATCATCCGGCACAAAGGGCGACACAGCCTCGATCACCGCCTTTTTGACCGACCCAACATCCGACAGGGTCGCGCCGGGTTTCATCGCAGGGCCGATGTCCGCCATCACGGCGGCCATCGCGCCCACCGGCACGCATAGCACCACCAGATCGGCGTCGTGCACCGCTTCAGCCGCACTGTCGCACACATCACACAGATCCAGCGCGCGCGCCGTTGCGCGTGTGTCCGGCGTGCGGGCGTACCCGGTGATTTGCCGGGCCAGACCGGCCCGCTTCATCGCCAGCGCCATCGACGACGCGATCAGACCCAGACCGATCAGCGCGACCTTGTCGTAGATCACTGTCACGCGGTGCCAGCCTTGAATTGCGCAATCGCATGGACGGTACGGCGGCAGGCAGATTCGTCGCCGACCGTAATGCGCAGGCAGTGCGGCAGGTTGTAGCCCGCTACCCGCCTGACAAGGATGCCTTCGGACACCAGATGTTCGTCGCAGGCGTTGGCTTCTTCGGGGGATGTGAAACGGGCCAGCACAAAATTGGCCGTCGAAGTATCTGACGGCACACCCAATTCCGCCAGCGCATTGGCCATCCAGTCGCGGCAGCGCGCGTTTTCTGCCCGGCAGCGCGCGACGAAATCGGTGTCACGGACCGCTGCTTCTGCTGCGGCCAGTGCGGGTGTCGACAGATTGAAAGGCCCGCGCACGCGGTTCAGCACATCAATAATCGCCCGCGGCGCATAGCCCCAGCCGACCCGCAAACCACCCAGACCGTAGATCTTGGAAAATGTGCGGGTCATCACCACGTTTTCGCGCGCTTCGACCATCGCGGCACCGGCATCGAAGCCTTCGACATATTCGGCATAAGCCCCGTCCAGCACCAGAATGGCCTGCGGCGGAATACCGTCGGCCAATCGCACAATTTCGGCCTGTCCGATCATCGTGCCAGTGGGGTTGTTCGGGTTGGCAATGAACACCAGCCGCGTACGGTCGTTACAGGCCGCGAGGATCGCATCCACATCCGTGACGCGTTCGCGTTCGGTAACCTGCACGGGCGTGCCGCCATTGGCCAACGCGCTGATGCGATACATCGCAAAGCCATGTTCGGTGTGAATCACCTCTCCGCCGTCGCCAGCATAGGACTGGCACAGGAAATGGATGATCTCGTCACTTCCGACCCCGCAGATGATCCGTTCAGCGTCAAGTCCGTGCACGTCGGCGATGGCCTGGCGCAAGGCCGCGTGATCGGTCGGGGGATAGCGATGCATTTCGTGCACCGCGCGCACCACGGCCTCTTTGGACCCGTCGGGCGGACCAAAGGGGTTTTCGTTCGACGACAGTTTCACGACGTTGGATTTACCCGCCGCGGAACTGGCCCCGCCTGTGTAAAGCGAGATTTCCATGATCGTCGGGCGGGGTGTAATGGCTATGGTCATCGGAATCGTCCTCTCGGCTCGCCCGTTCTAGCGACCTGCTGCACGACTGGCCAGTGACAAGCGCGCGCAGGGGGACGCTGAATTCTTGAACACGTGCGAACGCGCCCTGTTTTCCATAAATACAGGCGGGTCAGGGCACCAACGTATTGCGAAACGCCCAAGGCGTGTCACGGTCCAGTGCTTGCGGGAAATGTTCCGACTGATTATCCAGCGGCGTCCAGTCGGTATAATGCGCCTCGACCGGGCCCAGATAGGGCCGTTGCACCTGCAGGCAGCGCGCGTGGTCCATCTCGTCGGTTTCCACTATTCCTGCGTTGGGGTTTTCCAGCGCCCAGACCATCCCCGCCAACACGGCAGACGTCACCTGTAAACCCGTTGCATTCTGATACGGGGCAAGCTTTCGGGCCTGGGCATTGGACAGACGGCTGCCATACCAGACGGCGTTACGGGCGTGGCCGTACAACAGAACACCCAGTTCATCGATCCCGTCCACGATGTCATCGACATCCAAAATTTCGTGAGTGGTTTGCACCTGACCCGATCCAAACATTTCGTGCAGCGACAGCACCGCATCATCGCAGGGGTGATAGGCATAGTGGCATGTCGGGCGATATTCCGGCGCATGTGCCGGGCCGACGGTGTAGTAATCCGCGATGCTGACCGCTTCGTTATGGGTCACCAGAAAGCCGTATTGCGGCCCCGCCGTCGGGCACCATGTCCGCACCCGTGTCGCCGCACCGGGACGTTCCAGCCAGATCGCGGCCTGACAGCCGGTGTCGAACCTGTGCGCGTTGGCTGGCATCCATGGCTCAAATGTGCCCCAGCCCAGTTCGGCGGGTTGGAACCCTTCGGAAATGAAACCTTCGACCGACCATGTATTTACGAATGTGTCGCGCGGACGCGGCAGACGCCGGGCCTGCGTGTCACGTTCCGCAATATGCACACCCTGAACACCCAGATCCCGCATCAGCCTGCCCCAGTCTGCGCGGTCACTGGGGACCGGATCATTCCGGCCCAGATCACGCGACAGGGTCAGCAGACCCTCTTTGACGAACCAGCTGACCATGCCGGGATTGGCACCACAGCACGACACGGCCGTCGATCCGCCGGGGTTGGCTGCCGCTTCGTCCCGCACGGTCTGGCGCAGGGCATAGTTCGTGCGGGACGCGTTGTCTGCCGTGTCGAAATAGAACCCCTTCCAAGGTTCGACGACAGTATCGATATAAAGTGCGCCCAGCTCACGGCACAGTTTCATGATGTCGAGAGATGACGTATCGACCGACAGGTTCACGCAAAACCCGCCGTTTTCCAGCAAATCGCCCAGCACCTTCCGGTAGTTGTCCGGCGTCAGCGCCACCTGCAGATGCCGGTGCCCGTGCTGCGACAGAAAAGTATGCGTCGCGGGGTCGGGATCGATCACGACCAGCTTTGATGCGTCATAATCGAAATGGCGTTCGATCAGCGGCAAGGTGCCCTTTCCGATGGACCCAAAACCGATGATGACAACGGCCCCTTCGATACGGCCATAAACGGGATGCGACATGGTGGATCCTCCTGCGGTGTACCCCTGTCTACTTGCGCGGGTCCGGGCGTCAAGGCGCGGGGTCCGTGCGCAAAGACGGCGCGCCGCATACGTGGATTGCGTCCGTTTTGGTCGGACAAAGAAAAAGGCCGCCCACAGGGGCGGCCTTTGCCATCGAAAGCCTGAACCGAAAATCAGTTCTTGGCGTAGAATTCGACGACCAGATTCGGTTCCATCGTGACCGGATACGGCACATCGCCTAGCGTGGGTGTGCGCACAAAAGTGGCGGTCATCTTGGAATGATCGACTTCCATGTAGTCAGGCACGTCACGTTCCGGCAGTTGCGCTGCAACCATGACCATTTCCAACTGCTTGGACTTGTCGCGGACGGCGATCACATCGCCTTCTTTGACGCGGTATGACGGGATGTTGACGCGCTGGCCGTTCACGGTGACGTGGCCATGGTTTACGAACTGACGGGCGGCAAAGACGGTCGCCACGAATTTCGCGCGGTAGACAACGGCGTCCAGACGACGTTCCAGCAGGCCGATCAGGTTTTCACCGGTGTCGCCCCGGACTCGTTCGGCTTCGCCATAGATGCGACGGAACTGCTTTTCGGTCAGGTCGCCGTAGTAGCCTTTCAGCTTCTGCTTGGCGCGCAGCTGCAAACCAAAGTCAGAGACTTTGCCCTTGCGGCGCTGACCGTGCTGACCGGGGCCATATTCACGACGGTTGACCGGGGACTTTGGACGGCCCCAGATATTTTCGCCCATGCGGCGATCGATTTTGTACTTGGCAGACGTGCGTTTGGTCACGGCTGTTCTCCTTCGGTATGTGTCCTTTAGGGACGTGAAGGGCGTTGTCCTTTGGGTTTGAACCCTGACAGGAGTCCCCTTGCGAGGCCCACCAACACCAATGAGAGGCGCGCTTAGGTCATGCGCGGAATGAAGTCAACACATCGTCGTATCGCTTGTGCAAAACCACACACAACCAAGACTTGCACCCCCCCGCGCAAAGCGCCACAGATCGGCGCATGTCCGATCCCACACCAGACCTTTCGCCGCACCCGCTTAGCTTTCTGGCCGCATTTGGCGCGGGCGGGCTTCTGTCGCTGATGGTGCTGTTCAACGGCACGCTGGCAAATTACGGATCGCTGTTGTTTTCCAGTTGGGTGCCCCACACGACAGGCACGTTCGCGGCAATGGTGGCATTGATGCTGCTGCGGCCGGGCCGCAGGCTAAAGGTGCGCGCACCCCTCTGGGCCTATAGTGGCGGGTTGTCGGGTGCGGTGACTGTGATGGCCACATCCTATGCGCTGAACACCCCACTGGCGCTGTCGGGCACGCTTGCCATCGGTCTGGCGGGGCAGATGATATTCGGCCTGATCGCGGATGCACGCGGCATGTTCGGATTGCGGCAACGGATGCCGTCGGTCCGCGATTTCGCGGCCCTTTTGTTGATCGTCGCGGGATCACTGATCCTGATCTTTCTGGGGCGCGGATGATGCTGATTGCTGTCGTCACAGCCTTTGCCGCCGGTGTGCTGGTGATCCTGAGCCGACAGGTCAACGGGCGGCTCAGCCTGAACACATCCGCGCTGGAATCGTCGTTCTGGAATCACATTGTCGGCGCACTGGTCCTGACGGCGGCGGCACTGGTGTTCGGCGGATTGCGCGACGCGCAGGTCACGCAGGTGCCGTGGTGGGCATGGCTGGGCGGCACCGGCGGCGTCGTGTTCATTGCCGCATCCAGTTGGCTGGTCACACGGATCGGCGCGGCCCAGACCGCACTGCTGATCATCGCGGGGCAGATGGTGTCAGGCGTGGTGCTGGATGTCATCATGGGGGCACCCGGATCGCCGCTTGCCCGTATTGTGGGGGTCGCACTGATCCTGACCGGGATGTGGGTCAGCCGTGCGCCGAAAACACGGATCCGGCCCTAACCCCCTGCATAGGTCAGCGTCGCCTGCACCGCCCGCTGCCATGCGTCGTATTTTACGGCGCGCGTCGCATCGTCCATCGCCGGGGTAAAGGTCGCGTCCACTGCCCAGCGGTCAGCAAATCCCGCCTGATCGGGATACAGGCCCGCCCGATATCCCGCCAGCCACGCCGCCCCCATCGCAGTCGTTTCCAGCACTTTTGGCCGGTCGACCTGCGCGCCGATGATATCGGACAGGAACTGCATGGTGTAATCCGACGCGCTCATGCCGCCATCAACGCGCAGGGGCGCGTCGCCTTCGGCACCTTTCCAGTCGGCGCGCATGGCGTCCAGCAGGTCGCGGGTCTGATAGCCAACAGATTCCAGCGCTGCACGCGCCAGTTCCTGCGGGCCTGAATTACGCGACAGCCCATAGATCGCACCCCGGCATTCCGCGTTCCAATAGGGTGCGCCAAGGCCTGTGAACGCCGGCACTAGCATCACCGGCTGATCGGCGTCGGACGCTTCGGCCATCGACTGCGTGTCTGCGGCATCCGTGATGATCTGCAACCCGTCGCGCAGCCATTGCACAACCGCACCGGCAACAAAGATCGACCCTTCCAGCGCATAGGTCGGCTTGCCGTCCAACTGATAGGCGATGGTGGTCAGCAGTCGCGACGTGCTCGCGACAGGCTTGTCGCCCGTGTTGAGCAGCGCAAAACACCCCGTTCCATAGGTCGATTTCAGCATCCCCGGCTTGAAACACGCCTGCCCCAGCGTTGCCGCCTGCTGGTCACCCGCCACACCAAGGATCGGAATTTCAGCCCCAAGCAGACCCGCCTGTGTGACGCCGAAATCGGCGGCGCTGTCCATGACCTGCGGCAGAATCCCCATCGGCACGTCCAGCAGGCCGCAGATGGTGGACGACCAGCACCCCTTGTGGATGTCATACATCATCGTGCGGCAGGCGTTTGTCGCGTCCGTGACATGGGCCGCACCGCCCGTCAGGTTCCAGATCAGCCATGAATCGACCGTGCCGAACAACAGATCATCCGTCCGGTCGCGCGCACCATCCACATGATCCAGAATCCATTTCAGCTTTGTCCCCGAAAAATAGGGGTCCAGCAGCAGCCCGGTCTTGGCCGCGACGGTATCGTTGTCGTCAGCGAGATCGCGGCAGATCGCGGCGGTGCGCCTGTCCTGCCAGACGATCGCATTGTGGATCGGCTTGCCCGTGGTCTTGTCCCAGACGACGGTGGTTTCACGTTGGTTGGTGATCCCGATCCCCGCGATGTCGCCCGCCGACAGTCCGGCCTGTTCCAGGGCCGCGCGGCAGGTGGACAGCGTAGTGGTCCACAGATCAACGGGATCGTGTTCGACCCAGCCCGATTGCGGGAAATGCTGGGGAAATTCCTCTTGTGCGCTGGCGATGGGCTGCATGTCGCCGTCAAAGACGATGGCGCGGGACGATGTCGTTCCCTGATCGATGGCCAGAATATGCGTGCTCATGTTGGTCCCCCGGATCGCAAAAACAGCACCCCGCAGGGTGCTGTTCCACCATCGCGCAAATCGGTGCGTGACGAAAGGCCGCGCGCGAAATCCCGCTAGGTCAGCAGTTGCAAAATCCGGCGTAGGGCAGCGGCGTAACCTTCGGTGCCTAGCCCCGCGATCACCGCATCGGCACGGCCCGACACGAACGAATGATGGCGAAACGTCTCTCTTTTGTGGATGTTCGAGATGTGCACCTCGATCACTGGCCCGTCAAAGGTGTTCAGCGCATCAAGGATCGCGACAGAGGTATGCGAATAAGCACCTGGATTGATCACGATGGCATCCGCCGTCTGCCGCGCGTCCTGAATCAGATCGACCAACGCGCCTTCGTGGTTGGATTGTTCGAACCGCAGATCGGCTGCCTGCCCCACCACGTCGCGGCACATCTGCGCCACGTCATCCAGCGTTTGCGCACCATAGATGTCAGGTTGGCGCTGGCCCAGCAGGTTCAGGTTCGGGCCGTTCAGGATCAGAATATCCGGCATGTCGGTTCCTTTTGTGTTCGCGCGATCATGTGTGTTTTGACGCATCACGCAACGCAAAAGGCGCGCCACACCGGCCGCGCCTGTGCAATTTGGCCGCAGGATCAGCGATAGTGCAGCGAACGGCCATCGTGAAAGATCTGCACCTTTTCAGGTTTGGCCGTCATTTTGACCGGTGTGCCGCGCAAACCGTTATGAATGCCCGGCAGTTTGCCGATCAACGCTTCGTTGTCGCCCTGCGGTTCGAAATACAGCAGCGTCACCTCGCCCAATGCCTCTGTGATGTTGACCTTGGCATCAAAGATGTAATCGCCGCCCTGCGCCTCGTACAGATCCTCTGGCCGGACACCGACATTGACCTTCAGCCCCTTGTCGGCGGCCTGCGTGGGCACAGCCGCGACAGCGATGCCGCCCCCGTCCAGTTTCACGGTGGTGTGCTGACCCGTTTCCACGATTTCGCCGGACAGTAGGTTCATTGCAGGCGACCCGATGAATTGCGCCACAAATTCGTTTTCGGGCCGTTCATACAGATCCAGCGGCGTGCCGACCTGTGCGATCCCCTTGTTCGCCAACACCACAATCCGCGACGCCAGCGTCATCGCTTCGACCTGATCGTGCGTCACATAGATCATCGTGCTGTCCGGCATCGATTCCTTGAGTTGCGCAATCTCGATCCGGGTGGCAACCCGCAGGGCCGCGTCAAGGTTCGACAACGGTTCGTCGAACAAATAAACCTTTGGGTCACGCACGATGGACCGCCCGATGGCAACCCGCTGGCGTTGGCCGCCTGACAGCGCCTTTGGCAGACGGTCAAGGTAGGGTTCCAACTGCAGGATGCGGGCCGCCTTTGATACGGCCTCTTCAATTTCTGCCTTGGATTTCTTGGCCAGCTTCAGCGAAAAGCTCATGTTGTCGCGCACCGTCATATGCGGATAAAGCGCATAGGACTGGAACACCATCGCGATGCCGCGCTGTGCGGGCGGCGTGTCGTTCACCACCTGCCCGTCAATTTCCAGCGTGCCGCCCGTGATCTTTTCCAGCCCCGCGATCATCCGCAACAGCGTTGATTTTCCGCAGCCGGACGGACCGACAAAGACGATCAGTTCGCCGGTCTTGATATCCAGATTGATGTTGCGCAACACATCGACTGTTCCGCCATAGGTCTTGGCGACGTCGGTCAGTTTGAGTGTGGCCATGACAGGTCTCCTTTATTTCACGGAACCGGCCAACAGGCCGCGGACGAGGTAACGTTGCAGGGTGAAAAACACCAAAAGCGGAATGGTGATCGACACGAAAGCAGCGGCGGCAAGAATGCCCCAATCGCCGCCGCGCGATCCCAAAAGATCGTCAGCGATCTTGACGGTCATCACCTTTGTTTCTTCTGAACTGGGCAGGAACACCTTTGCCACCAGCAGATCGTTCCAGGTCCAAAGGAACTGAAAGATGGCAAAGGCGGCCAGCGCCGGGAACGACAGCGGCAGGATGATTTTCATGAATATCTGAAAATCCGTGCCACCGTCGACGCGTGCGGATTCG
The DNA here is from genome assembly GCF_018263905.1 of Loktanella sp. SALINAS62. Lineage (GTDB taxonomy): Bacteria > Pseudomonadota > Alphaproteobacteria > Rhodobacterales > Rhodobacteraceae > Loktanella. Next base: position 167,586 of record NZ_JAAFZU010000001.1, read on the forward strand.
ATGATGTCGCGCGGCAGGCCGATCATGTAGTTGCGTAAAAGATAGACCGCCAGCGGCTGCCCAAAGGCCGCATGCGCCAGCCAGATCCCCAGGAACGACTGCCCGATACCCACCTGGTTGTGCAGCGTCAGCATCGGCACCAGCGCCAGCTGCAATGGCACCACCAGCAGACCGATGATCGCGGCAATCAGCCATGACCGTCCGGCAAAATCCATCCATGCCAGCGCATAGGCGGCAAAGGCGGCCATCAGGATCGGAATAATCGTGGTCGGGATCGTCACGGTCAGCGTATTGACGAACGCCTGCCCCATGCCACCCGCACTGAGCACCGTGCGGTAGTTATCCAGCGTGAAACTGGGCGGTGTTTTGGCCACGACATAGTATCGCGGTCCACGGTCGCCCGGATCTTCTGGCAGGGTAAAGACGTAGTCGCCGCTTCTTTCAACGATCAAGGATGCGCCGTCGCCCAGATCGGCAACTTCGCCCGCCGGAAATTCACCCGGCTCGCGTCCCGAATCCCCAAAGGCCGCGATCTTGCCTTCGCCGTTGGGAAAGCTCGGCGCAATTTCGGGGTCTAGAAACACATTGCCCGTCAGCACGACGCCCCCGTCCCCGGGTGTGACCGATTCCGTGTCGCCCCGCCCCCGGAACGTCTGTTCCGTGGCCAACGGTGCCAACCACCAGCCAGACGCGGAAATGGCGTCACGGTCGCGGAACGATGACACGAACAGGCCAACGGTCGGGATCAGCCAGATCAGCACCAGCAGGAACACCGTGATGTTCACAACAATGGAAAGACTGGATTTCTTACCTGCGATATTGTCCATGGTCAGTCCCTCCTCAGCGCATTTCGGCGCGGGCTTGGCGGATGTTCTGTATCATCACCGGGGTAACGATCAGCATGATGACAATCGCTACGGCTGTCGCGCGCCCGTCGTCGCGGAACATGAATTGCATCATGTAGCTGGGCAGGATCTGCGTGTTGAAATTGCCGCCGGTCATGGCATAGACGATGTCGAATACCTTTAGCACAAGGATCGTCGTCGTGGTGAACACCACGATGATCGTGTTCGTGACCTGTGGCACCTGTATGCGAAAGAAAATCTGGAATGGGTTCGCCCCGTCGATGATCGCCGCCTCGATCGTTTCTTCGGGAATGCCCCGCAGCGCCGCCGACAGGATCACCATGGCGAAACCGGTCTGTACCCAGATCAGGATGACCATCAGGAACAGGTTGTTCCAGAATGCGATCTGCAACACGTCCAGCGGGCTTGCGCCGAACATATTGACCCGGATGGCATTGATCACACCCAATTCCGGATCAATTGCGTAGACGAATTTCCAGATCAGCGATGCGCCGACGAAGCTGATCGCCATCGGCATAAAGATAAGGGATTTTGCGATATTGCCCCAGCGCAGCTTATCCGTCAGCTGCGCGATCAACAGGCCAAGGAACGTCGACACCGACGGCACCACCAGCGCCCACAGCACATTGTTCCAGAATGCCGTCCGAAATTCGGATGACGCAAACATCGTCGTGTAGTTGCTGAAGCCCACGAATTCGTCGCCGGAGCGGTTGAACAGTGACCTGATGAACGACCCGATGACCGGATAAACCAGATACAGCGACAGGGCGATGATCGTGGGCGCCATGAAAAGCCAGGGGCGGATCGTATTGGCGCGGTTGATGTTGCGGGATGCGTTCGGCCCCTTGGCCGGAAACAGCACTTTATCCAGAAAAGCATTCGACGCGATGAAATAGACGAAAATGCCGCCCACCCCGACTGCGATGGTGATCAGACCCTGAAAGACGGGGTTCATGCGCTACTCCTCCCTAAGCCGCAGCATGCCGGGGTTGGCCCGGCTATGGTCCGGGCCCCGCAGGGGGGCCCGGCAGTATCACAACCGCAGGCTTACTGGATTTCGTCCCAGCGGTTCTGGATCTGGTCGGCCACGGCCTGCGCATCTGCGCCGGTGGTGTAATCCACCATCCCGGTCCAGAACGCGTTGGTTCCGATTTCACCCGGCATCAGGTCGGATCCGTCAAAACGGAACGAGGTGGCGGTGGTCAGGATTTCACCCAAGGACCGCTGCACGTCGGACGTATAGATATCCAGGTTCGCATCCTGATGTGGCGACAGGAACTGGCCCTGCGTCATCATGATTTCATGGGCGATCGGCGTGCCCAGGAATTCAAGGAAACCCTTGGTCACGTCACGATCGTTGGTGACGGACGCCAGACCACCTGACCCCAGAACCGGACGGCCAAGGTCGGCTTCGGATTCGAACGGCGGGAAGTAAAAGAATTCGACGTCCGTGCCAGCCTCTACACCTTCGGGAAAGAAGATCGGGATGAACGATGCCTGCTTGTGCATATAGCAAGCAGGCGGAAAGTCGAACAGGCCGTCAGGGCTGTCGCGGAAATCGGTTGTTGCCGCAGCTTCGGGTCCGCCATCGACGAAACCTTCGGTCAGGGCGTAGTTGCCATATTGCTCGATCGCGTTGACGACGATCGGATCGTTGAACGGCAGGTCGTTGCTGACCCAGCGGTCGTAATCTTCCAGCGACGCGGTGCGCAGCATCATGTCTTCGACCCAGTCGGTCGCGGGCCAGCCTGTTGCGGCACCCGATCCCAGACCGATACACCAAGGCGTGCCGCCGTCTTCGACGATCTGCTGGGACAGCGCCATCAGCTCTTCTTGGGTTTCGGGGATGTCGTAGCCCGCTTCTTCGAACTGCTCGGGCACGTACCAGACCAGCGACTTGACGTCCGTCCCGAAAAACAGGCCATACACGTCTTCTTCACCTTCGGGCCCGACGAATGTTGCAAGCTGCTTCCAACTATCACCAGCCGCATAGTTTTCCGCCATGAACTCGACCATGTCGTCGGGCACAGGCACCAGTGCACCTTGGCTCGCCAGATCCTTGGCCAAACCGGGCTGGGGGAACAGGGCCACATCCGGCAAACCACCAGCCTGCGACGCGATCACGATGTCCTGCTCGAACGATTCCGAACCGGAATACTCGACATTCGCCCCGGTCGCGTTTTCAAAATACGCATACAGGTTGCGATAACGCTGCGCGTCGTCGCCTGTCGTAGCACCGGTCACATTCAGCGTTTCGCCGCTATAGTCATGGTTGGCTGCGAATTCTTCCAGGGCATCCCAGCTGAAATCGCCTTCGCCGATTGGTGCGATCAAGTCCTGCGCCATAGCAGAACCAGCAACGGAAAGTAGCGCGATCACGCTCACGCCAGTCAGTTTGCGGGTCATGTGTATCCTCCCAGATAAAGTTTTCGTCGTTTCCGAAACGTTTCGGATTAAGGGCAAATTCTTGTTTTGACGTCAATCAGAATTTGACTTCGCTGAACCACCTATCTGAAATCCTAGCGGCAAAATGCGGTGCTTCAAGCCTTCTTTTTCGGGTTCAATCATCGTTTGCAGCGTGTCAGCAACGCTGACCCATGCCTGCGAAAGCGGGGCAAATGTGCCGCCGATGGGCGGATCGAACGTGTCTGTGGCGAACAGTTCCAGATCATCATCGTGAGCCAATACAGACAGGTCACACGGGATCTGCAGGCCGTGCATCGCCGCCGCCCGATAGACGCCACGCGCCAACAGCGTATTGCCTGCGATGATTGCTGTCGGGCGTTGCTTTGACGATAACAACGTACTTGCCGCGCGTTGTCCTTCGGGGGCGATCATCGGCAGGCCAACCACCCGCGCCATCCCAGCGTCAAGCCCGTGGTCGGCGTAGGCGCGCTTTAGTCCGCGGACCCGTTCACGCGAAAAAAAAGTATTGTCACCTGCCGTCAGGAAAGCGATTCGACGGTGTCCTAACCGCAGCAGATGGTCGGTCATACGCCGTCCCACCTCGAAATTGTCGATATCTACGTGCACATGGGCCTGATCAGGGTCGCGCCCATGCACCACGAACGCAGCGCCCATCCGCGTCAGGGCCGCAATCCGGGGGTCGGATTTCTGCGGGCTGATGACAATGAAACCGTCGATCCCACCGGCCAGAAACAAATCTTCGTGCAGGCGCACCGTGTCTTCGTCGGGTTGCGCCACATGCAGCACGAACCGCAGACCGATACGCGAAAATTCCGCCGACAGACCCATGACGATTTCCAGCAGATGAGCGCTGGCTTCTGGCGTGCGAGTGCCGGACACGACCATCGCCACGATGCCGGACCGTCCCGTTTTCAGCCCGCGTGCCACGGCATTGGGGCGATAGCCCAATCGGTCCGCCGCCGCGCGCACCCGTTTGCGGGTCTGCGCGTTCACGTCCGCATGCCCCCCCAGCGCCCGGCTGACCTGTGTCACCGAAAGCCCCAGATCGCGCGATATGTCCTTGAGCGTCACCATGCCGCATCATTCCTGCCGTGCGTCCGCGTTGCAAGACGATTGCGGCACCATTGCACGCTGTCGGCAAAGGCCGCCCCAATCGAATGACACTTGCCGGACCAGATACAAGAACATAAGAAGAACATATGACCATGTCTCTTGATCGCAAACTCGCTATCCTGTCCGACGCGGCGCGCTATGATGCGTCATGCGCGTCGTCCGGCACGACACGCCGTGACAGCCGCGACGGCAAGGGGCTGGGCAGCACCGAAGGGTCCGGCATCTGCCATGCCTACGCCCCCGATGGCCGCTGTATCAGCCTGCTGAAAATCCTGATGACGAATTTCTGCATCTACGATTGCGCCTATTGCGTGAACCGCGTGTCATCCAACGTGCCGCGCGCACGGTTCAGCGTCGACGAAGTGGTGCAGCTGACGCTGGAATTCTACCGCCGGAATTATATTGAAGGGTTGTTTTTATCCTCTGGCGTGGTCCGTAATTCGGATGAGACGATGGGCGACATGGTCCGGATCGCGCAGCGTTTGCGGGAAGAAGAACATTTTCGCGGGTACATTCACCTGAAAACGATTCCCGACGCGTCGCCTGACCTGATTGCACAGGCCGGGCTGCACGCCGACCGTCTGTCGATCAACGTCGAACTGCCCACCGACCGCGCCGTTCAGGCCTTTGCGCCCGAAAAGAACCCGGTGACGATCCGCGCGGCGATGGGCAACGTGAAAACCCACCGCGCCGCATCCAAGGACCGCAGCCGCACCGGAAAACGCCCGCCGAAATTCGCCCCGGCTGGACAGTCAACACAGATGATCGTGGGGGCGGACGGGGCCACCGACGCCACGATCCTGACGCGGTCCACCGGGCTGTACGCTGATTACAATCTGCGCCGGGTCTATTATTCAGCCTTTTCCCCGATCCCCGATTCCACCGCCAAACTGCCGCTGATCAAACCGCCCTTGATGCGCGAACACCGGCTGTATCAGGCCGATTGGCTGATGCGGTTTTACGGCTTCAACGTCGATGAAATCACATCGACCGCACAAGACGGTAATCTGGACCTCGCCATTGATCCCAAATTGGCTTGGGCGCTGGCCAACCGCGACCATTTTCCGCTGGACGTGAATCGCGCCAGCCGGGAACTGCTGCTGCGCGTGCCCGGTTTCGGGACCAAGTCGGTAGGCCGCATTCTGACCACACGGCGACACCGCACGCTGCGCTACGACGATCTGCTGCGACTGGGTGCGTCCATGAAAAAGGCGCAGGCCTTTATCACTTGCGCCGACTGGACCCCCGGCGCACTGACCGACAGCGAAGGTCTGCGCGCCCGTTTCGCGCCGCCACCGGAACAGCTAAGTCTGTTCTGATGCTGACCGTACCGCTGCCCCGCATCGGCACATGGGACGCGTGGCGCGACGCGGCGCGCGCCTGCATCGCCGCGCGCATCCCGCCAGAAGACATCTTGTGGAACTATGACGATGGCGCGGGTGAATTGTTCGCCACCGCCCTGCCCCCGCCCATTGTGCGCGGCACGGTCAAGGTGCCTGCCGATTTCGTGGACATGGCCCGTTGGGTTGTCTGGCACAGCGATCCGCAACGGTTTGCGCGGCTTTACGCGATGCTGTGGCGGTTGCGGCTGGACAAGGGCGTCATGGCCGACCGCGCCGATCCCGATCTGGCAAAGCTGCGCCAATTGGAAAAGGCCGTTCACCGGTGCAAGCACAAGATGCGCGCTTTTGTGCGGTTCCGCGACCTGCGCACTGGCGGTCCGCGCCGCAGTTTCGCGGCGTGGTTTGAACCGACGCACCACACGCTTGAACCCAATGCACCGTTCTTTGCCCGCCGTTTCGCGGACATGGACTGGATGATCGTCACCCCCGACGTGACCGCTGATTTCAAGGACGGCACGCTGACATTTCATCCCGGTCAGACCAAACCGGACCTGCCCGACGACGCAACAGAAGAATTGTGGGGCACCTATTTCAAAAACATCTTCAATCCCGCCCGGTTGAAGGTCAAAGCAATGACATCGGAAATGCCACGCAAATACTGGAAAAACATGCCAGAAGCGCAGCACATCCCCGACATGATCGCCAATGCCGAAGCGCGCGTGCGCGACATGGCGATGGCCGCCCCCACACTGGCCCCCGCACGTGTGGCCCGTATTCGTGAACAGCTGCAGGACACGCCGCAGCCCGCATCATGGAACCTGCTGACCGCAGGATTACACGATTGCACCCGCTGCCCCCTGCACGGCCCCGCCACGCAGGTCGTGCCCGGCACCGGACCGCAAAACGCCCCCCTGATGATCGTAGGCGAACAGCCCGGCGACGCCGAAGATCTGGCAGGCATGCCGTTTGTCGGTCCCGCCGGGCAATTATTCGACCAACTGGCGCAACAGGCCGGATTGGACCGGCGTCAGGCCTACGTGACCAACGCGGTCAAGCATTTCAAATACGAACAACGCGGCAAACGGCGCATCCACCAGAACCCCGATACCCCGGAAATTGAACATTGCCGGTTCTGGGTCGAAACCGAAATTAGGCTGGTGAAACCGCGCCTGATCCTTGCAATGGGCGGCACCGCCGCCGAAAGCCTGACAGGCAGTCGCAAGGATCTGTTGAAACGGCGCGGCAAGGTCGAAGACACGCCACACGGCCCCGTCTTCCTAACCGTGCATCCGTCCTATCTGCTGCGCCTACCCAGCCATCTTAAACCCGATGCGCAGGATGCATTCGTCAATGACCTGCGCGCCGTGGTGGCCAAATTGGCGGCCTGACTCGCAGCTGTGGTCAGGTGTTGAACAAAAAGTGCAACACGTCGCCGTCCTTGACGATATAGGATTTGCCTTCAGCGCGCATTTTGCCCGCTTCCTTGGCAGGCTGTTCACCGCCCAGAGCCACGAAATCATCGTACCCGATAGTTTCCGCGCGAATGAAACCACGTTCGAAATCACCATGGATCACACCCGCGGCCTTGGGCGCGCTGGTGCCTTCGGAAATTGTCCAGGCGCGGGCTTCTTTCGGACCAACGGTGAAATAGGTCTGCAGGTGCAACAGGGCGTATCCCGCGCGGATCAGGCGATCCAGACCCGGTTCGTCCAGACCCATTTCGCCCAGAAACATCTCTGCCTCCTCAGCGTCCAGTTGGCTGATCTCTTCTTCGATCCGGGCGGAAATCACGACATGCGCATTGCCCTCTGCCGCCGCCATTTCGGCCACGCGGGCCGACTGGCTGTTACCTGCACCGGCGCTGTCTTCTTCGACGTTGCAGACATACAGAACCGGCTTCGTCGTCAGCAATTGCAGCATCCGCCAGGCCTTGGCATCGTCGGCGTCCACATCGACAGTGCGGGCGGGTTTGCCGTCTTCGATTGCGGCCTGCGCGACCTTCAGCAGGCGTTCCTGCTGCACCGCTTCCTTGTCACCACCGCGCACCTTGCGTGTCAGACCGGCCAGACGCTTTTCGATGCTTTCCAGATCGGCCAACATCAGTTCGGTTTCGATGACTTGCGCGTCCTCGACCGGATCGACCCGGCCTTCGACATGGGTGATGTCGTCGTCTTCGAAGCAGCGCAGCACGTGGGCGATGGCGTCGCATTCGCGGATGTTGGCCAGAAACTGGTTGCCCAGCCCCTCGCCCTTGCTGGCACCTTTGACCAGACCCGCAATATCGACAAAGGTCATGCGCGTGGGGATAATCTGTTTGGACCCCGCAATCGCGGCCAACCTGTCCAGGCGTGCATCGGGCACCGCGACATCACCGACATTCGGTTCTATGGTGCAAAACGGAAAATTCGCGGCCTGCGCCGCCGCCGTGCGCGTCAGCGCATTGAACAGGGTCGATTTGCCGACGTTCGGCAACCCGACAATCCCCATCTTGAAACCCATGACGCCGCTCCTTTGAAATCCCGTTCGCGCGTTTAGTCCTGCGCGCCAGCAGACTCAAGGGGCCAGACCCAAGCGGTCAGGACTGGCGGTTGCGGCCTTCGTAGATCAGCAACCATGCCAGAATGATGAACATGGGATGCGTCAAGCCGCCGGAAAGCAGCAGGGCGGGCACCCAGACGAAAAAAATGATGATCCCGATGATCGGACGACCGGCCAGCAGGATGGACAGGGGCGGGAGCAGAAGCGCGAGTAAATAATTCATACCGCATAACTTAGGATCGTGCGACGCGATGTCACCACCCCTTTTTTCACAATGCGGCCGCTTTCCCGCCGGGCTACGGGCGGATCATCCATGCGGTTTAGCCAATCTTTACCCTTCAACGGCCAATCCAGGCATAATTCAATCGTGACACCGCCCAATCCCGTGGCTCGACCGTCCTATTCTAATCGCTATTGTCAGACCGGGCGGGATGCGCCATTCCTGCCCCGCCAGAACCATCGCAAGACCCACGCAGAAAGTCCGCCCATGTCCCGTATCGACGCCAAATTCGCCCAGTTGAACGCCGAAGGCCGCAAGGCTTTCGTCGCCTACGTCATGGCCGGCGATCCGAATTACGATACCTCGGTCGATATCGTGCGCGGCCTGCCGGGCGCGGGTGTCGATATTATCGAACTGGGCCTGCCATTTACCGACCCTATGGCCGACGGCACCACGATCCAGCTGGCCGGACAACGCGCGCTGGCCGGACATATGACTTTGGACAAGACGCTGGATATCGCGCGCACCTTGCGCGAAACCGACGACACCACCCCGATCGTATTGATGGGCTACTACAACCCGATTTATTCGCGGGGCGTCGATCTGTTCCTGCAACAGGCACAGGATGCCGGAATCGACGGATTGATCATCGTCGATCTGCCACCTGAAGAAGACGACGAATTGTGCCTGCCCGCCCAGAAACAGGGCCTGAACTTCATCCGCCTTGCCACGCCGACCACCGATGACAAACGCCTGCCAAAGGTGCTGACCAATACCTCCGGTTTCGTCTACTACGTCTCTGTGACCGGCATCACCGGCACCGCAGAAGCACAGGCCACCGATGTCGGACCAGAGGTCGCGCGCATCAAATCGCACACCAATCTGCCCGTGATCGTGGGTTTCGGCATCAAGACACCAGAAGCGGCGCAATCCATCGCCAGCATCGCTGACGGGGCTGTCGTCGGCTCTGCCATCGTGGAAAAAATCGGCGCGGGTCAAAGCGTCGACGACGTGCTGGCCTTTGTCAAATCACTTGCGGACGGCTGCCACCGCGGCTGAACCACGCGCCACACTCGCTGTTTTCAAAATATCCCGGGGGAGGTGCGCAGCACCGGGGGCAGCGCCCCCAGCCCGTCAACGGGCAAGCTTTGCCGCCCGTTTCAGCAGCATGTCGCGCTTCACCCGCCCCAGATGATCGAAATACATGCGCCCCGCCAGATGATCGATCTGGTGCTGCACACTGGTTGCCCACAGGCTGACGAAATCCTTTTGATCCCAGACCCCGTCCGCGTTCAGATAGCGCACCGTCACCGCGCGCGGCCGTTTGATGATGGCACTGACGCCCGGCAGGCAGGGTGAAGCTTCGTCGTGGTCGCGTAATTCCACACTCGCATGCAGGATTTCGGGGTTTGCCATCCGCACGACCTGCCCGCGCTTTGTGCTGGCGTCCACGACCGCCAAACGCAACGGTATACCCAGCTGTACCGCAGCCAGCCCAACACCGGGCATCGCTTCCATCACGGCAATCATGTCGTCCCAGATCGCACGGACATCATCGGTAATTTCAGACACATCAGCCGCAGGGGTGCGCAGCGCCTTGTGCGGCCAACGAACAACGGTACGGGTCATGGCCGGCCTGTGTCATCGGTGATCAGCACACCGTCCAGATGGTCGCTTTCGTGCTGCACAATCGCCGCGGCGACGCCGTCGAACCCCCGCTCGTGCACCGCACCATTCAGATCCTGCCAGCGCAAGCGTACCTCTGCCGGGCGCGACACCGCGATCGTGACCCCTGCGATCGATAGACAGGTTTCGTCCATCGCAACCCGTTGCACTGACCGGTCCAGCACGCGCGGATTGACACAGACCACCGGACTGGGATCTGCGTCTTTCCATATCACATCCATGACGAACAGGCGCGACAGCACCCCGACCTGTGGCGCGGCCAAACCGCGACCGGGGGCTGCGTACATGGTGTCGAACATATCGTCCGCAAGCGATTGCAAAGCAGCATCAAACGACGTCACCGGCGCGCAGACTGTCCGCAGGCCATCATGGGGCGCCTGCAGGATCGGTCTCATGCGCGGGCCCGTTCACGTTTCAGTTTCTGCATTTTTCGCGTGATCATCTGGCGTTTCATCGTGCCAAGGTAGTCAATGAAAAGCTTGCCGTTCAGATGGTCGATCTCGTGCTGAACGCAGGTCGCCCACAACCCATCAAAGCGTTCGGTCTGCATCGCGCCGTCCAGATCCATCCAAGCAACATCGACCACGGCGGGGCGTTCGACATCGGCGTATTGTTCAGGGATCGACAAACAGCCTTCTTCATAGGTGTAGCGTTCATCGCTGGACCACGTTACCTGCGGATTGATCAGGACCATGGGGCGCGGCGCGGCGCCCTCTTCCTTGACACAATCCATGACGATAATCCGCTTCATCACGCCGACCTGCGGTGCGGCCAGACCGATACCGGGCGCGTCATACATGGTGTCCAGCATGTCCGCGGCGAGCCCGCGCAGATCATCATCGACCGTTGCAACAGGGTCTGCGACCTTTTTCAGGCGGGGGTCCGGATGGATCAGAATGGGGCGTATCGTCATGGCCATCACCTAGGCCGATCACGCCGGTTTTGCAATATCACAAGCCACGTCACACGCGCCCCGGTATACCCGATTTTTGGCTTGCAAGCGGCGGCCAAGGTGCCAAACGTGGTCATGACCGAACGAAAGGCCAACCCATGAACTTTGACACCCCAATCAACCGCCGTGACACGCATTGCGCCAAATGGGACGCGATGGAACAGATCTATGGTGTGTCACCTGACGACGGCATTGCGATGTGGGTTGCCGACATGGAATTCGCGGCGCCCGACTGTATCCGGCGTGCGCTGGCCGCCATGACGGACCACGGCGTTTACGGTTACTTCGGCGACGAAAGCGATTATCGCGCCGCGATCTGCTGGTGGATGGCCGAACGGCACGGCTGGGTCGTCGACCCCGCCCATATCTTTACCACGCATGGTCTGGTCCACGGCACCGCCATGTGCGTCGATGCGTTCACACAACCGGGCGATGGCATCGTTCTGATGACCCCTGTCTATCACGCCTTTGCCCGCGTGATTACCGCAGCAGACCGACGTGTCGTGGAATGCGAATTAGCCAATGTCGACGGCCGCTACGAGATGGATTTCGACGCGTGGGATGCCCAGATGGACGGCAGCGAACGCATGCTGATCCTGTGTTCACCGCACAACCCCGGCGGTCGCGTCTGGTCGCGGCCCGAATTGCAGGCCGTCGCCGCCTTTGCCAAACGGCACGAACTGATCCTTGTGTCCGACGAGATTCACCACGACCTGACCTTTCCGGGTCAAGTGCACACCCCCATGCCGCTGATCGACGGGATTGCGGACCGGCTGGTGATGATGACCGCTGCGACCAAAACCTTTAACATCGCGGGATCGCATACCGGCAACGTCATTATCGCCGATCCCGATCTACGCGCCCGTTTTGCGAAACGCATGATGGCCTTGGGTATATCGCCCGACAGCTTTGGCCTGTTCATGACCACCGCCGCCTATTCGCCCGATGGTGCCGCATGGGTCGATGCCCTGCGGCTGTATCTTGATGAAAACCGCCGGATTTTCGATGCCGGCGTCAACGCCATTCCGGGCGTCCACGCGATGCATCTGGAATCGACCTATCTGTCTTGGGTCGATTTCACGGGCACCGGCATGTCGCCGCAGGACGTGATTGATCGCGTTCAGAATGACGCCAGGATCGCGGCAAACCACGGCGCGACCTTTGGCAAAGGTGGCGAATCCTTTCTGCGTTTCAACATTGGTGCACCCCGTGCCCAGATCGAAGATGCGGTCAAACGCCTGCAAACGGCCTTCAGCGACTTGCAATAATCAGGGACGCGCCAGCAACCCGGCGGGCGCCGCCACGTCGGGCGCAAAATCCAGCGGCGCACTGTCGCGGACCGGGTGCAGCCATTTGAAGCTGACCAACGTTTCGCCACCGGTCACTTGGGACCCGATGATCAGCGCCTGATACAGATGCCGCGCACCGTCGTAGATATCGACCCGGCCACGCAGCTTGTCACAGATTGTTTCATCCAGTGCCATGCCGTCCTGCCAAAAACGATGGATGCGATAGACGTTATCGCCGTCATGCACGCATAGCCGCTTGCCCCGTGCAAGCGAATGCTTGCGCGCATCCTGAAGCCCCTTGGTGACGGCATCCGGCAGATAATCATTCATGGTGGCCTCCTGCGACATTATGCCAGAGTTAAGCCGCAAACGTAAAAATCAAGTAACGATTTTTGCCGCACTGCGGCAGCGCAGGTGCGGCAAAATGACTAGCTTTTGCGCACCTTCGGCCGCAGGACATGGGGTTTGGCCGCATCGTAAAGCGCGGAATCGGGAAACCCGTGTTGCGATCCCAGCACAGGTCCGACCATGATCAGCGCCGTCCGCGTGATTTTGGCCGCACGCACCTGCGCATGAATGTCCGCCAAGGTGCCGCGCAGAATCACCTGATCAGGCCAGGATGCGCGATAAATGACCACCACCGGGCAGTCCGCGCCGTAATACGGCGTCAGCGTGCGTTCGATGTCGCGCAGCGCCCTGATCCCCAGATGGATCGCCAACGTGGCCCCGGTCCGGGCGAAATTTTCCAGCGTTTCACCCGCAGGCATACCGGTCGATTTCATGCTCATCCGCGTCAGCACAATAGATTGGCCAACCTCTGGCACCGTCAATTCGGTGCCCATCGCCGCCGCCGCCGCCGCATAGGCCGGCACACCCGGAATGATCTGATAGTCGATCCCGTCCGCCTTCAGCCGCCGGATCTGTTCCGCGATCGCGCCGTATAGCGACGGATCGCCCGAATGCACGCGCGCCACGTCCTGCCCCTTGGCATGGGCCGCGACGATTTCGGCATGCGTATCATCCAGCGTCATCGGTGCGGTATCCAGCACCCGCGCATCCACGGGCGCGATGGCCACAACCTCCTCTGGCACCAGCGATCCGGCATACAGACATACCGGGCAGGCCGCGATCAACCGCGCGGCTTTCAGCGTCAACAGCTCCGGGTCGCCCGGTCCTGCACCAATAAAATATACCGTCATGCTGCACGCCCTTGCATCATCTTGCCCAAAATACTCCCGCCGGAGGCCCGGGTTTTTATAAAAAATCCGGTCACGCCAGATCACCGTCAATCTTGCGGGCATAACCGCGCGGGGTGAACATTCGCGGCCCCTCGCCCAGTTGCGCCAGACGCGAGTTGCTGGACCCCACAAGCACGACCGTCAACATGTCGACTTCGTCCACCTGCAGCGCATCCAGCCGGCGATACCGCAGATGCTCCTCCGGTCGGCCCAGCGATGTGGCCAGCATCACCGGCGTGTCCGCCGGGCGATGTTGCAGCAGGATGTCGCGCGCTTCGGCCAGCAGCGTCCTGCGGGTCTTGGACACCGGGTTGTAGAACGCGATTACGAAATCACCTTCTGCGGCGGCTTTCAACCGACGCAGGATATCGTCCCGCGGCGTCAGCAGGTCCGACAGAGAGATCGCACAAAAGTCGTGTCCCAGCGGCGCCCCCGCCCGTGCCGCAGCCCCCTGCAACGCGCTGACACCGGGCGAACACACCACCTCGACCCGCCGCGCGGCATCCGATACGCCCATCTGGTCCGGACGCCTGTCCAGCAGTTCGAACACCAGCGCCCCCATCGCATAGATACCCGCGTCGCCCGAACAGACCAGCGCCACGTCGATCCCGCGGCCCGCCTGTTCTAGCGCATAGCGGCAGCGGTCCTCTTCTCCGCCCAGCGGAAAATCCGACCGCGCCTTGCCAACGGCCAACGGGCCAAGCAAGTCGATATACAGCCCGTAACCGACCAGCTCTTGGGCTTCGGACACCAACCGCGACACCTCCGGCGTGCGCCAGGCCGCCTGGCCCGGACCGATCCCCACGACCGACAACCGCCCGCGCGACCGCCCTGCCATCTGCGTGATCGGCGCATCCGCGACGGCCAGTGCCGCCGTGGCATCGGCGGTCTTGCGCTTGGCCACCGCCAAACGCCCCCCGGCACCAGCCAAGGCCAGCGCCGCCCCCTCACTGACCCCGTGGCAGCCGACTTCGGCAAAAACCACATCCGACGGTGTTTCCAGCCGGGGCGTCAGCGCATCCAGCGTTGCGGCATCGAACACCCGGAAGGGCACGCCCATGGCGCGCGCCAGCGCGTTCATGGCGACCTCGTCCGCCTTCAGGTCCAGCGATCCGACGCAGGCTACGGCCGCGCGCGCAACCCCGGCTTCGGCCAGCACGTCATCGACCAGCGCCGACAGCGCGCCCGCGTCGCAGCCCCGCGCACAGCCGACACCCAGCGCAAACCGTTGCGGTGCGAAATGCAAATGCGCGCCCGACAGATCCGTCACCGGTGCCGTCCCGCAGGTGATCGTTACGCCGTCGCCAGTTGGCAAACCGTGCAGCCAGTCAGCCGCATCCGCATCCGGCCCCACCACGCGCGCACCACCGCCCGCCAGCAGCGCCGCCATTGCATCCTTGGCATCGTGGGGATTGACCAACCGCCAGCCCGACGGCGGGGCATCCAGCGCCACACCCAACGCCACGTCACCCGCCGTCGTCACGGCCGATACCGCACCCAATACCTGCGCGATGTCAGCGGCCAACCGGTTGGCACCACGATGCCCCCCCAGCAAGGGAACGACCACCGCGCCGTCATCACTGACTGACACGACCGGCGGTTCGATCGTCTTGTCCGACAAAAGCGGCGCCACCGCCCGGATCAGGATACCGGACGCGCAGACCCCGACCACCGGCACGCCTGCCGCGAACAGATCGCGCGCATGATCCAGCGCATTGGGAAACCACGCGTCGGCACGGTCAACCCGGCCTTCGCGCCCATGAACCTGCGCCCCCAGCGCCTGTGCCACGCGATGCGCGACCCCTTCACCGGCGCGCGACAGCGCCATCACAACCGGAGTCACAGCCAAGGATCGGCCCCCTTTGTCAAAAGTATCATCGAAAAATATGGCGCCATGTCGGGCGCCTCGGCGAGTGGACAGACCACTTCTTCCGGCAGCGATGCGCGTTCCACATAGACCGCAGCGTCCAGCAGGCCCAGATCCGCGATCACGCCACGGATCTTGGCCAGATGCCGCCCGACCTTCATGATGGCGACGCTTTCGGCACCTGCAATCCGGTCGCGCAATTCCGCCTCTGGCAACGGCCCCGGCAACACGGTCAGCCGTTCATTACGTGCGACCAGCGGACGCCCTGCCCGCGCGGCACAGGCCGCGATGGATGTGACACCCGGCACGACCTCGCAGCGGAAACGGTCCGACAGGCGTGCGAACAGATACATGAACGAGCCGTAGAAAAACGGATCTCCCTCACACAGGCACACCACGTCATCGCCCGCCTCCAGCGCCGCGGCAATGCGCGCAGCTCCCGCGTCATAGGCCGCCTGCGCAGGCCCGCGTTCAACCGTCATCGGCACATCCATGACGATTTCCTGCACGTCCGTCCCGATGAACTCCGCAGCGATGGACCGCGCGAAACTGGCGCCCCCCGCCAGACTGGGATAGGCCACGACGCGCGAGCCTGAAATCAGACGTGCGGCGCGCAGGGTCAGCAGATCCGGCGCACCCGGCCCCAGACCGACACCATACAGAATCCCGTTCATGCGACATCCCCCGCATCATCTTGCCCAAAATACTCCCGCCGGAGGCATCCACCCCATCCACCCCAAACGGTCATCGCTTGATCAGGCTCCACTGTGTGACGGGCATCGCCGCACGCCAGCCGGTTAGGCCGCCCACCGGTTCCGCACGGCAGATCGACAGACGCACCAGATCGCCGCCGTGCCTGGCGTGCAGCGCCATCAGCACAGCCTCTGATTCCAGCGTCACCGCGTTCGCGACCAGCCGACCCAGCGGGCGCAAAGCGTCCCAGGCGGCGGCAAACACGGCCTCGGACAAACCACCGCCGATGAAAATTGCATCGGGCGGCGTCAGCCCTTCCAGCGCCGCAGGTGCCTCGCCTTCGACCAGTTCCAGCTTGGGCGCGCCCAGCGCCAGCGCATTGGCGCCGGCCATCGCACGCCTGTCGTCGCGCGGTTCGATCCCGATGGCGCGGGCGTAGCGTGCGGCGCGCATCCATTCGATGGCGACCGAACCCGACCCGCAGCCGATATCCCACAACAGCGCGCCGCGCATCGGCATCAGCTTGGCCAGCGTGGCGGCGCGTACCTCGCGCTTGGTCATTGTGCCGTCGGACTGGAACAGCGCATCGTCCAGCCCGGGCACGCGCGGCAACAGGGCCGCATCGGGGGCCGCGATACATTCCACCGCCAGCGTGTTGAATGCGGGAACCACATGATCCCAGCTATCAGCGACCCCGTCAAACCGCGCCTCGTCCTTGCCGCCCATGGCAGCCAGTACGGTCATGCGGGACTGACCAAACCCGCGGGCCGCCAGAAACGCCGCGATCTGGCCGGGCGTGTCCGCCCCAGTGGTCAGGATCAGCAATCGCACGTCGGGCTGGATGAACGCGACCATCTGACTGACGGGACGACCATGCACCGTCAGCGTTTCGACATCTGCAAGGCTCCATCCCATACGGGCCGCTGCAAGTTGAAACGCTGACAGTTGCGGATGATAGACGATTTCAGCGGGATCAATCGCGCGCCCGATCCGCGCACCGACCGAGAACCACAGCGGATCGCCCGTCACCAGCACCACGGCCCGCTTGCCGCGGAGCCCGCGGATCGTTTCGATCATCGCGTCAAAGGGCGAAGGCCATGCCAGACGTTCTGCATTGACGTTGGCTGCCAGCGCATGATGGCGCTCGCCGCCCAGAATGACCTCTGCCGCCTCGACGACCGCGCGGGTGGCGGGGGTCAACCCGTCCAGTCCGTCTTCGCCGATGCCCACGATATGCAGCCACGGTCCGGTCATGGCGCACCCCAAATTTTCGCCGCCAATCCAGCCCCCTTCAAGATACGTCCTCCGGCAGGCCCGCCGCCAGCGCGTTCACCGCGGCAGAGGCCATTGCCGACCCGCCCCGCCGTCCGCGCAGCGCAATAAATTCACAACCGCGCGGGTCGGCGGCCAGTTCGGCCTTTGATTCCGCAGCCCCGACGAAACCGACCGGAAAGCCCAAGATAACCGCAGGTTTCGGCGCGCCCGCGTCGATCCGTTCCAGCAGATGAAACAGCGCCGTCGGCGCGTTGCCGATCGCCACGACCGCGCCGTCAAGATCGGCGTCCCACAGATCAACCGCAGCCGCAGACCGCGTATTGCCGATGTCACGCGCCAGCCCCGGCACGCGTTCATCGTTCAGTGTCACGATTACGCGGTTTCCCGCGGGCAGATACCGCCGGATGATCCCCGCACCGACCATTTCGCAATCACACAGGATCGGCGCACCGGCTGCCAGCGCCGCATGGCCTGCCTCTGCCACACCCGCAGAAAACGCCAACCGGTCAGCGATTTCCACCATGCCGCAGGCGTGGATCAACCGCGTCATCACCGGATGCATGGCCACCGGAAACCGGTCCAGCCGCGCCTCTGCCCGCACCGTGGCAAAGCTTTGGGCATAAATGGCCTGCGGATCTTTCTCATAGGGTCTCAAAGGGTCAGGCACCTGTTCTTGGGGTCGCATGCGGACCCTCCGGTAAACGTGTTTGCAGGGGGATGGCGGTCAGCGCACTTTTGTCCGGCGCACGCTTTCAGGCCCATGCGGGTGCTTGGCGTGCGGATAGACCGGGTGCGCGTGGTCGTGGTGATGCCCGTGCGCGTGATCGTGCCCGTGGGCATGATCGTGGCCATGTTGGTGGTGATCGTGGTCCATCGCCTTCAGACGGCACATGCCCGTGCAGAAACTGTCGCACAACGCACAATCTGCCACGTTGGACCCGGGCGCAGATGCGCCCTGACCTTCGACGTGGTGGTGGTGGCTTTCCTGAATTGCGCCGACCTCGCCCTCGAATCCCAGCACCTGCACACGATATTTGCACAACACGCAGGTGGCGGGCGGTGTGGCTGCAAACGCCGGATGGGCGCGCTGTTCGGGTGTGATATGCACGTGTTTTCCACCCGCGAGTGCCAGCACCTGTTCGCGGTAACCGCAGATCCCGCAATTGGGCGGCGGCGTGGCGCTGTCCTGTTCACGGATGCGCTCGGCAAAGGTTTCCAGCACCTTGGGATGATCGCCCAGATAACCTGCCTTTACGAATGTGATGTCCGGATTTTCGGCAGCGACACGGTCGGTGAACCCATAGATCCGGTCGATCAGGATGCCCGAAAACAGGAAATACGGGAACACGATGACCCGTTTGTAGGGCAGCAGCGCGACGTGTTGCAGACAGGGTTCCACCAGCGGGAATGTCACGCCGGAATACCCGACCTCTGACCAGCCGAACCCCATGCCTTCGGCCAGCATGCGGGCGATTTTCGCCACGTTGCCATTGGCGTCGGGGTCAGAGGCACCACGCCCGATGACCACCAGACAGGTTTCCGTCAGCGGCAACGCCCCGTGTTCTGCATTTGCGCTATCCACCGCATCGCGGATGCGCGCGGCGGCGGCCGCGATCATCTTGGGGTCGACGCCCAATTCGCGCCCGTAATGCACCGCGATGTCGTTCTGGGCGGCATAGGTGTTCAGCACCGTCGGGATATCGTTCTTGGCGTGCATCGCCGCGAACAGCATTCCCGGCACCGCAAGGATACGGTCGCAGCCGGCATCCCGCAGGCGGTCCAGACCGTCGCGGATCACCGGGTTGGCGAATTCCAGATAGCCATAGTCGCACAGCCAGTCATCCGGCAGATAGGCCGGCAGCTTTTCCGCCAGCGTCGCGAATTCGTCCACTGCCGACTGGCTGCGTGACCCGTGGCCACAGATCATGACACCGGTTTTCATGCCGCCTGCTTTTCTGGCTCTGCTTCGGTTTTGGGTTTGTCCTTGCGGCCTTTCCACAGCCCGACGGCTGCGGCGATCCCCGCCGCCCCCAACAGGATACCCCCAACCCAATGGTTATGTCCGGCGGCATCAACGATATGGCCCGGATGTGCGGCAGCACCGGTTCCGGTCAGGATCAGGATGGCAGTCATTGCACGCATGGCGTCTCTCCTTGTCATCAGGCAGGAAGACAGAGCCGCGAAACCGCGTCGGACGATGCAACGGCGTGGTCCCCGTCGTGGGTCGACCCGTGCCGCAACCAACCTCTCTGGCCCCCTGCGGGGCTTCGTCGGTCCCTGCTATACGCCCGGCCACCCGGCTTGCAAACAACAAATGCGACGCAGGGCAGATGCGCGCTGACGCAGGGTGAATTCCCGGCACATCAGGCTAAATTCACGACAACACATGAAAAAGGGAGAGCGCAGATGGGCCTGCTGGTTGACGGACAATGGCAAGACAAATGGTACGATACCGACGCCACAGGCGGTAAGTTCGAACGGACAGAAGCGTCTTTTCGCAACTGGATCACCGCCGATGGCAGCGCGGGGCCGTCCGGGGAAGGCGGATTTCAGGCCGAATCCGGACGCTACCATATGTATGTCTCGCTCGCCTGTCCCTGGGCGCATCGCGCGCTGGTGTTCCGCAAGCTCAAGGGTCTGGAAAAACACATCGGCGTCAGCGCCGTGCACCCGCACATGCTGTCGAACGGCTGGGAACTGTCTGACGACTGGCCTGGTGCCACGGGCGACCAACTGTTCGGTCTGGACTACCTGCGAGAGGTTTATCTGAAAGACACGCCCGACATGACAGGCCGCGTGACGGTGCCGCTGCTGTGGGACACCCAGCGCAACAGGATCGTCAGCAACGAATCGTCGGAAATCATCCGCATGTTCAACAGCGCCTTTGACGGGCTGACAGGCAATACCGACGACTATTGGCCCGCAGATTTGCGCGACGCCATCGCACCTGTGAACGACCGGATCTACAACACCGTGAACAACGGGGTCTACAAGGCCGGGTTCGCCACCACACAGGACGCCTATGACGAAGCGGTCGGCCCGCTGTTCGACAGTCTGGACTGGCTTGAAGATCGGCTATCGCAGCACCGCTACCTGATGGGCGACCGCGTGACAGAAGCCGACTGGCGGCTGTGGACCACGCTGGTGCGGTTCGACAACGTCTATGCGACGCATTTCAAATGCAACCGCCGCCGGATCGTGGATTACCCCAACCTTTGGGCCTACACGAGAGAGCTGTATCAATGGCAAACACCCGACGGCCCGGTATCCGACACGGTCAACATGGACCACATCGTACAACACTACCACTATAGCCACGAAACCATTAACCCGCACCGCATCATCCCCATCAACCCGTGGCCGGACTTTGATAAGGCCCACGACCGGGGGTGAATGACGGAAACGTCGGGCCATAACCGCCAATGGTGAAAATACCGCAGGTCAAATCGTTGCGTGCAACGACGTGGCCTGCGGCGCATCCGGTTCGATGATTTTTCATTTGAATCAGACATCGCGCAGATCAGTTCGGGAACCGGCCGGCTTTGCCGACCTTCAGGGGACAAGTACGTCGCGCAGATTGCCAGCGGGTTCAGACGTTTCGCGCAGATCCAGTGCTGTCAGGATGTCCAAAAGATGGCTTTTCATCAGCGCCTCTGCTTCGGTGCCGTCCTTGCGCCGAAACGCATCGACAAGCGCGTGGTGGGCGTGTTTTTCGCACAATGCGCTTTGCCTTCTCCAATAAATGGCAATGATCAACGACGACCGTGCGACCAGTCTTTCAATAAAGCCCGCAATCGTCGATTGATCCGCAATGCGCGAAATCTCGATATGGAATTGACCGGACAGCCGCAACGCTTTGCCATGTTCGCCCGCGGCAAGGGCATCGTGTTCGGCGGCAATATGCGCCTCTAGCTGGGCAAGCGCGTCAGGTGTCATGCGTTCCGCCGCCGAATGGGCCGTGCGCGGTTCCAGCAACGCCCGGGCTTCGAACACCTCGCGGGCTTCCTTTATGGTCGGCTGCGCCACAAACGCCCCGCGGTTCCGTTTCAAATCGATCAGCTGTGAATGCGACAGCGATTGCAGCGCGGTGCGTACGACCGTCCGTGAGACATTGAAGATATCACTCAGTTCATCTTCGCCCAGCTTCGTGCCCGGAAGCAAACGATGCTCGTGAATGGCCAAGCTTAAAGACGCCTCCAGCGTCGCGCTTGGACCGCTGAGCGTTGGCTGTATGAAACCCTGATTATCGCTTGGCTTTGTCATTTTTGACCCTTCGATACCGTCATGGGGGTTTTGCGAATCCAATTCAACATGCAGCGTGATTGCATCCATAATGATCACCTATTGTATACAATGTTGCGCACAAAAATTGTGCAACGCCTGCTATCGGCGCTCTTTCTTATGGCAATCGGGTGCAGGCGAACGCCTCAAAAGGCTTAATACTGGGTCGCGCCTCTTTTTGGTTGTTTGAATGACGTCACCACCAATCGGGGCTCGTATGACCAAAAAGACTGATCTTGAACTGGTAGCATTGACCAAACGCTACGGAGAGACCGTCGCGGTCGATTCGATCTCGCATCACTTCAAATCGGGTGTCTACGCGTGCCTGCTGGGGCCTTCGGGCTGCGGAAAATCGTCGACCTTGCGGATGATCGCGGGGCACGAGGATGCTTCTGACGGGTCCATCGTTCTGTCAGGGCGAGACATCTCTTATCTGCCGCCTGCCAAACGCGGCACGGCCATGATGTTCCAAAACTATGCCCTGTTTCCGCATCTGAGCGTGCGCGACAACGTGGCGTTCAGCCTGCGCATGGCCGGCGTTGACAAAACCGAACGCCAAAAGCGCGCAAATGAGATGCTTGAACTGGTCGAAATGACGGCGCTTGCCGATCGCACGCCCGGCCAACTTTCAGGTGGACAGCAGCAACGCGTCGCACTTGCCCGAGCCCTGATTACCCGACCTCAGGTTCTGCTATTGGACGAGCCGCTTTCAGCACTCGACCCGTTTTTGCGCATTCGGATGCGGGCCGAATTGAAACGGCTGCAACGCGAACTGGGCATCAGCTTTATCCATGTCACCCATGGTCAGGACGAAGCACTGGCGCTGGCCGATGAAATCATCGTCATGAACAACGCGGTCATCGAACAGGCTGGCCCCGCCCGCGCAGTGTTCAACACGCCGAAAACCGCATTTGTCGCGCGTTTTATGGGCGGTCACAACGTGCTGCAAATGCCCCAGGGCCACATCGCCCTGCGTCTGGACGACATGCAAATCACCGCACGGGGCGCTGGCAAACTGGACGGCCGTGTCATGGGGATCGAATACCAGGGCACCCACGTGGCCCTGACCGCCGAAGTCGCCGGTGGCCAAGAGGTCACCGCACTGATGCCTGACCACACGTTTCTAGAAACACCCAAAGACCTTGGCGATGTCGTTGGGTTCAGTTGGCAGGACCGGGCCGCGCATCCGGTCATCGCCTGACAATCGCTGCATAACAGAGAGGACAATTCAATGACCACAATTTCCAAGATTCGTTACAGCCGCCGGTCCATGCTTAAAACCGGAGGCGCGGCGCTTGCGGCGTCCGCACTACCCGCCCCGATGGTTTGGGGGCAGGAAAGCAAGAACATCGTCCTGCGCCAGTTCGGAACCGGCGTATCCAACCTGAACGAGGTGGCGACAAAGGTTAAAGAAGACCTTGGGATCACGCTAGAAATGACAGCGCTCGACACCGACAGCGTCACCCAGCGCGCAGCGACCCAACCCAACAGCTTTGACATCGCGGACATCGAATACTTTGTCGCCAAAAAGGTATGGCCATCAGGCAACCTGCAGGCAATGGATGCCAGCAAGATCGACAATTACGACAAGATCGTCGGCACGTTCCGCGATGGTAAACTGACACCCGAAAGCACCATCGCACAAGGCACCGCACCGCATACGGTCGGGTTTGTCGACGGCCCCAACGGCACGGAATTCGCCGACAACGAATCCGGTTGGATGACCCTGATCCCCACAATCTACAACGCCGATACGCTTGGCATTCGTCCCGACCTGATCGGGCGCCCCATCGAAAGCTGGACCGAGCTGCTGAACCCCGAATTCGCAGGCAAGGCGTCGATCCTCGACATTTCTTCTATCGGGATCATGGACATGGCCATGGTCTGCGAAGCGATGGGCGAGATCCAGTATGGCGACAAGGGCAACATGACCCGCGAAGAGATCGACAAGACCATCGCGATCTTTATCGAAGCCAAAAAGAACGGCCAGTTCCGCGCGTTCTGGAAGACATTCGATGAAAGCGTGAACCTGATGGCCTCGGGCGAGGTTGTGATCCAGTCGATGTGGTCCCCGGCCATCACCGCCGTGCGCTCTCGGGGAATTCCCTGCGTCTATCAGCCCCTGAAAGAGGGCTATCGCAGCTGGGGTGGCGGTATCGGCATGTCCGCAGCGCTTTCGGGCATGGAACTGGACGCGGCATATGAATACATCAACTGGTATCTGTCCGGTTGGGTCGGCGGCTTCCTGATGCGGCAAGGCTATTATTCCGCTGTGCCGGAAACATCCAAGGCGTTCATGTCCGAAAACGAATGGGGCTACTGGTTCGAGGGCAAAGAGGCGACAGACGTCATCACGTCGCCATTTGGTGATCCGCTGGCACAGGTGGGCGAAGTCCGCGACGGCGGTGACTTCTATTCCCGCATGGGCGCCGTGGCCTGCTGGAATTCAGTCATGGATGAAAACCAGTACATGGTCCGCAAATGGAATGAATTTGTCGCGGCCTGATCGCACCCGCGCACAGGGGCTTTTGCCCCTGTGCCACCCTACTTCTGACCGGACACCCCGATGACAAAACAAGTCACAGCATGGCTACAGGCCGCACCCATGGCGGTGGTATTGCTCGCATTTCTTGTGGCGCCGATCATCATGATCGTGATCGTCAGCTTTTGGGGCGCAACCGAATATTCGATCTATCCTGACTTTCAGTTCGACAATTACGCGTTCCTTTTCGGCTCTCCCGTGACCTACACGGTGTTTTTCAACACATTCTATTATGCTGGCATCACATGGGCGCTGACGCTGGTGATCGGCTTTACCGTGGCCTATTTTTTGGCGTTCGAGGTCCGATCCTTGAAATGGCAAATCGGGCTGTTCCTGCTTTGCACGATCCCGTTCTGGACATCTAACATCATACGCATGATCTCTTGGATTCCATTTCTGGGCCGTAACGGCCTGACCAATTCCACACTCATTTCCTGGGGGATCATCGATGAGCCACTGGAATGGCTGCTGTTCAGCGACTTCAGTGTGATACTTGCCTTTGTCCACCTTTATACATTGTTCATGGTGGTCCCGATCTTCAATTCGATGATGCGGATCGACCGATCGCTGATCGAGGCGGCGCGCGATGGCGGCGCCAGCGGTTGGCAAACCCTGCGTCATGTCATCATCCCGCTGTGCAAACCCGGCATCATGATCGGCACGATTTTTGTGACGACCCTCGTGATGGGCGATTTCATTACCGTCCGTTTCATGTCCGGCAGCCAGCGCGCCAATGTCGGGCGTCTGATTTCGAACGATATCAGCCTGCTGCAATACCCGTCGGCCTCTGCCACGGCGGTGGTCCTGCTGGTGGCGGTCCTGATCGTCATTGGACTGCTGTTGCGTCTGGTCGATATCCGAAAGGAGCTTTGAGATGGAAAAGCGCAGCCGCAGTTTCCGTGTTCTGTCCGTATTTTTTGCCCTGTTTGTCCTGTTCCTTTATGGCCCAATCCTGACCATTGGAATCCTTAGCTTTCAAGGACCGCAGGGTGGGCTGACATTCCCGATGAACGGGGTGTCTCTGCACTGGTTTCGCGATCTGTTTCAGGAACAGTCCGTGGGCGACATCTGGGGCAGCTTTCGCCGGTCCTTCGCCTTAGGCTTTATGGTCATGATCACGACAGTGGTTGTGTCGGTTCTTGGCGGGCTCGCCTTTCGCAAACGGTTTGGCGGCGCAACAGTCCTGTTCTACCTTGCCATCGCATCGCTCGTCATTCCGTCAATTCTTGTCTCGCTGGGCGTCGGCCTGATCTTTAACCAGCTTGGCTTGCCCATCCATTGGGCCAGTTCCGGTTTCGGCAGCCAGTTGACCTGGACACTGCCATTCGGGCTGTTGATCATGTTTGCGGTCTTTAACCGCTTCGACAAAAGCTATGAAGAAGCCGCCCGCGACCAAGGGGCGAGCGCGTGGCAGACGTTTGCCCATGTCGTCTTGCCAATCATCGCCCCGTCGCTATTGGGGGTAGCCCTGTTCGGGTTCACGCTCAGCTACGACGAATTTGCCCGAACGCTTTTGACTGCGGGCAGTTACAACACCCTGCCGCTCGAAATCTTCGGGATGACGACCAACGTGACAACCCCGGTCATCTTTGCCTTGGGAACACTTACAACGATTTTCTCTTTTTGCATCATCGCGGTGTTTTTCGTGGCTGTCTGGTTCATGTCGCGGCGCAAGGGTAAGGTTTCCGACGCGGGCAAGGGCATGGTCTGACCCGATGACTGTGATCCTGATCAACCCCAACAGCACCGAATCCATGACGCAAAGCGCGCTTGAATCCGCGCGGATGACCTCGCCCGACATTCAATTCGACGGCTGGACCTCTACCCGTGGCCCGGCCACGATCGAAGGTGCGGGTGACGGGGCGCTGGCCATCCCACCGCTACTTGAACTGGTGCAGCGCGCGTCTGAATCCGACGCCAACGCCATCATCATCGCCTGTTTCGACGACACCGGGCTGGCAGAAGCCCAGCGCATTGCCCGCTGTCCAGTCATCGGGATCGGACAGGCTAGCTACATCCTTGCATCGCTTTTGTCGGGACGCACCGCCGTGGTGACGACCGTCGAAGCGGCCATTCCGGTCATCAAGGCAAACATCAAGTCGCAGGGTTTCGGTGCCACCATTCAGGAGGTTGTTGCGGCACAGGTTCCGGTTCTGACCCTGGCCCAAGATCCAGCCAGTGCCATCAAAAGATTTCATGACCGCGCAACTGCACTGCCGTCCGATACGCGCAATCTGATCTTGGGATGCTCGGCTGCGGTTTTGATCCGTCAGGATTTGCAGGATCTGGTGGATTTCCATGTGATTGACGGCGTTTGTGCCGCCGCGCGCCTGTGCAGGGTTTTCGCGCCGCGTCATCGTATCGCCCAGTAAGGATTTAATGCGGTCCTGACTGGACGATGTGTCGTTCGTCGCTGCGGGTCTATGACCGGGCTGACGGTTTCGCACTACCAGTCTTCGTTGTTCAGGCCCAGTTTCTGTAATCGTGAATACAGCGTTGTCGGTCTGATTCCCAAAAGTGCGGCAGCACCGTTGGTGCCGGCCACCTTGCCGCCAGCTTCTTTCATGCAGGCGATTGTGTTTGCGGTCCGGATTTGCTCGACCTCGGCCTCGGTCAATAATTTAGAACTCGATTGGATCGCGCTGCTGATGTCGGTCTGGATTTCCACCAGCAGCTTGTCAGATTGCGACACGATTGCGCCCCGCTCGACGACGTTGGCCAGTTCACGCACGTTGCCGGGCCAGTGATACTGCTGCAATTTGCGCATCGCCCCTTCGGTGACAATCGGCACCTTGCGCCCCAACCGTTTGCACGCGATGCGCAGCAAATGGACCGTCAGGACCGGGATATCCTCGATCCGGTCGCGCAACGGTGGGCAGTGGATCGGAAAGACCCCCAGCACCAAGGCCAGATCCTGACGTAACCGCCCGGCCTGAATTTCCCGGTCAACATCAAAACTGGTTGACGCAATCAGCCGCAGGTCAAGGCTGCGCGCCAGATCATCCCCAAGCCGGACGACCTCTTTTTTCTGAAGCGTGTCCAGCAGGTGCCCCTGCACATCGGTGGGAATGTCGCAGATTTCATCGATGAACAACGTGCCCCCGTGCGCAAGCTCCAGCTTGCCGGGTCGGTCCTTCAACGCCCCGGTAAAGGCACCGCGCACTTGACCAAAGAGCTCACTTTCGACCTTTTCCGGGGACACGGCACCCGCCTTGAAATGAATCATCGGGCGACGTTTGCGACTGCTGTCGTCGTGGATCGCGGACGCCACCAATGACTTTCCGACACCGCTTTCCCCGTGGATCAACACGCTTGTATTTGTGGGACCGACCAGTGCAATCTGGGTGATGATCCGCCTGACGGCATCGGACTTGCCGATGATATCATGATGCGCGCGCTCGATGTTGATCGCCTCTTGCAGATAGGCGTTTTCTTCTTCCAGCTGATCGCGCAGGGCCGCAACTTCTGTCATTGCGTCGCGCAGCTTGCGCTCACTTTCCCAGCGTTCGGTGATGTCGCGAAAGATCACCACCGCGCCCACAAGCTGCACACCGTCGTAGATCGGCGTCGACACATATTCGACCCGGATCGGCTTGCCGTCCTTGCGCCAGAACACCTCGTCCTCGATCCGGTTCACCTGTTCGTAGCGAAACGACTGGTAGATGGGACATTCATGCGACGGGTAATGTTCACCGTTCAGATGATGATGATGGATCATCGTGTGAATGTCGCGTCCCAGCAGATCTTGCGTGGTCCAGCCCAGCATTTCTTGCGCCGCCCGGTTCACAAAGGTGGTTTTGCCATCGGCATTCACCCCGTAAATCCCTTCGCCTGCGGCGTTCAGGATCAATTGGTTTTCTCGTTCCAGATCGGCAAAAAAGCTTTGCGCCCGCTGCCATTCGACTAATCCGCCGGTGTAAAGCTTTGATGCCGAAAATTCATTCGCGTGCCGTTCTAGCGCCGCAAGGTCAAGGATATGAAGCAACAGAAGGGTGTGATCCGTCCCGTCCACCATCCGCCCGGTGATTTCTGTCTGCAGCGCATCGCTGTCCGCCGTCCGCAATGTGACCCGCCGCGTCCACGCCTGCCCGCGGTGCTGCACTTCTGCGATAAAGACGATGAAATTGCCCAGCCCCTTTGCGACACGATGGGCAAAAGCGGCGCCCACCAGATCAGTGTCGTCCAATAGGGCAACAGCCTCTGGCGTGGCCGCCAAAATGCGATCATGGGCCAGATCAAGCAAGATGGTCGGGCCGAAGGCGCCGCGCAGATATGAATCATAGGTTGGTTCGGTATCAGACATGGCCCATTCGCGCTGATATGAGGGCGTCTAGCAATACGAAATATCGTAATTTACGAACTTTCGTAATAAAATCATATTGGCAAAAGCCTTAACACTCTGACAATAAACATAAAGTCTATATCGTCGGATTTGCGCGACATTCTTCTCTTGGGCGCTTGCCCCTGTCAGCCTGTCATGGACCAAGCACAGGAGCACGCAATGTCTGTTAAATCACTGGGCAACCCTTTTTCATCCAAGACCGACCTGAGGCATGCATCTGATTGCGGATGCCACACCTGCAAAGCCCCCACGCCGGACGTTCATGACAACATAGACCTGTCCACGTCAGAGGGCATGCTGGAACGCGCTGTCGAAAGCGCGATCGTGCGGTCGGTGTTTGGACAAAGCGATATCGGACGGCGTTCTTTCATGGGCATGATGGGCGGCGGCACGATGGCGGCGGCACTGGCATCCGTTTTTCCGCTGAACGAAGCCAAAGCGGCAATCCTTGACCAGTTGGGACCACCCGAAAAAACCGATCTGAACATCGGTTTCGTGCCGATCACCTGCGCGACGCCAATCATCATGGCGCAGCCCTTGGGCTTTTATGAACGCTACGGCCTGAACGCGCAGGTCATCAAAACCGCTGGCTGGGCTGTGGCCCGCGACAAGTCGCTGAACGGCGAATACGACGCGTCCCACATGCTGACACCGATGCCTTTGGCGATGACACTGGGCGCGGGGTCCATCGCGGAACCCTACATCATGCCCGCGATTGAAAACATCAACGGACAGGCCATCGTGTTGTCCAACGAACATCTCGACAAACGCGATCCGGCGCAGTGGAAAGGGTTCACCTTTGGCGTGCCGTTCGAGTATTCGATGCACAATTTCCTGCTGCGCTACTATGTGGCCGAATTTGGTCTGGACCCCGACGTCGACATCCAGATCCGTGTGGTGCCGCCGCCCGAAATGGTCGCCAACCTGCGCGCCGGAAACCTTGATGGCTATCTGTCGCCCGACCCGTTCAACCAGCGCGCGGTCTATGAAGGCATCGGATTCCTGCACCTGCTCACCAAAGAGATATGGGAAGGCCACCCTTGCTGCGCCTTTGCGGCACCGCTGTCCTTCGCGACAGAGCTGCCCAACACCTATGGTGCATTGCTCAAGTCGATTATCGACGCGACGCAGTACGCATCGGCCGCCGAGAACCGCAAGGAAATCTCAGAGGCCATCGCGCCGACCAATTACCTGAACCAGCCTGTAACGGTGATCGAACAGGTGCTGACCGGCACCTACGCCGATGGACTGGGTGAGGTTAAAAACGTTCCCGACCGTATCGATTTCGACCCCTTCCCGTGGCATTCCATGGGCGTCTGGATCCTGACGCAGATGAAGCGGTGGGGCTATATCGAAGGCGACGTGGATTACCGCGGCGTCGCAGAACAGGTCTATCTGGCCGCCGACTGCCGAAAGGTCATGAAAGACCTCGGCTACGACGCGCCCGACATCACGTACAAGTCGCATACGATCATGGGGAAAACCTTTGATCCGGCCACACCAGAGGCCTATGTCGACAGCTTTGCGATCCGGAAGGGCTAAGGGATGAAACTCCTTTCCCTTAATCAGCGGGCCGCACTTCTATCGGTTGTCATGCTTGTCGTCGGCCTCCTGATCTGGGAGGCCGCAATCCCGGCCCAAAATGCCGTCGGCGAATTGACCGAATACGAACGACTGACCGGTGCGGGCGCCGCAAAGGCAGGCGTGCCGCCCCCCAGCGCGGTCATTACCAAGGCATGGGAGCAATTGAGCAACCCGTTCTACGACGCTGGGCCCAACGACAAAGGCATCGGCATCCAGATCGGATATTCGATCTACCGGGTGCTGACAGGTTACTTTCTGGCAGCGCTTGTAGCGATTCCGTTCGGGTTCCTGATTGGCATGTCCCAACTGGCCTACAAGGCATTCAATCCGTTCATTCAGGTGCTGCGTCCGATTTCACCGCTGGCATGGATGCCGCTTGCGCTGTTCATCATTGGTGACAGCGAGGCGTCAGCGATTTTCGTGATCTTCATCTGTTCGATCTGGCCAATGTTGATAAACACCGCCTTTGGCGTGGCCGGTGTGCGCGAAGACTGGGTGAACGTGGCCCGGACACATGAGCTTGGCCCATTCAAAACTGCCTTCACCGTCATCCTGCCCGCCGCCGCCCCCACGATTGTGACCGGCATGCGGATTTCGATCGGCATTGCGTGGCTGGTGATCGTGGCGGCTGAAATGCTCGTCGGTGGAACAGGCATTGGCTATTACGTGTGGAACGAATGGAACAACCTTGATCTGACCTCTGTCGTTTTTTCCATCCTCATGATCGGCGTTGTGGGCATGTCGCTGGACGCCATGTTCGGCCTGTTGCAACGCCGCGTCGCCTACGTCGAATAAAGGACCACAGATGAAACCGTATCTTAGTATCGAAAAGCTGACCCAGCGATTCCCTGACGGCGCTGGCGGAGATCTGACCGTATTCGAAGACGCTACGTTCGGTGTCGAAAAAGGAGAATTCGTCGTCATCCTTGGCCATTCCGGCTGCGGTAAATCCACCATCATGAACATTCTCGCCGGGCTGGCAGAACCCACCAGTGGTGCCGTGATCATGGATGGCCAAGAAGTCAAAGGCCCCAGCCTTGAACGGGGCGTCGTGTTCCAGAACTATTCGCTGCTGCCGTGGCTGAGCACGCTCAAGAACGTGACCTTTGGCGTCGCAGCCCGCCACCCCAATTGGAACAGACAAAAGATCGAGGATCACGCTGTCAAGTTTCTTGCCATGGTGGGCCTCGAAGGCGACGTCATTCACCGCAAGCCAAGCCAGTTGTCGGGTGGGATGCGTCAGCGCGTGTCGATTGCGCGCGCCTTTGCCAACCACCCAAAGCTTATGCTTCTGGACGAACCGTTCGGGGCACTGGATGCACTGACACGTGGCACCATTCAGGACGAGCTTTTGAACATCTGGGGCCAGATGGAACAGACCGTGTTCATGATCACCCACGATATCGACGAAGCGATCCTTTTGGCTGACCGCATTTTGCTGATGACCAACGGGCCACAGGCACGCGTTGCCGAAAGCGTCGAAATCACCATCCCGCGCCCGCGCAACCGTACCGAGATCGTCGAACATCCCAACTATTACGCGATCCGCAATCATCTGGTGCAGTTCTTGGGGAAACGATCAAAGGAACTGGCCGGGCAGCCAACACCGGCCGGGCAGACCAATTCACCCGTATCTGTGCGGATCGACAAGACCGAAACGCCGGACGACCCCGAAGACAAACGACCAGCCCTGCGCGCAGTGAACAGCTAAAAAATTGGAGGAGCGACCAAAAATGAAAGACCTGACGATGACCGCGATGATGACAAAAGAAGATGCAACCGCCATGATCCTGTCCGCCAAAAAGCAGGCGGGACTGACCTGGGAAGACATCGCTGAAAAAATCGGCATGTCCCCCGTCTGGACGCATTCAGCGGCGATGGGCATGAACGCTTTTCCGCCCGAAAAAGCCAAGCTGATGGTCAGCGTGATGGGTCTGCCGCAAGAGACCGAAAGCGTCTTGACCGAAAGCCCAACAAAGATCTGGGAACAGGCCGTGCCCACGGACCCATGCATCTACCGCTTTTACGAGATCGTCGGTGTCTATGGCCCGACGCTCAAGGCGTTGATTCAGGAAAAATTTGGCGATGGCATCATGTCCGCCATTGATTTCGATATGACCGTCACACGTGTCGAAAATCCAAAAGGCGACCGCGTCAAAGTCGAGATGTCGGGCAAGTATCTGGGTTATAACAGCTGGTAGGCTGTTTCGTCGGTTTGGCCCGCCTTTTCAGAAATCGTAATCTGCGATGCTGTCAGGCGGGCCACGCACCAGCCTGACCGCAGCACCGGGCCAAAGATCGGTGCGGTGATGATACGGTCGCAAGGCCGGATCGTGTTAAGGTCGGGTTGAAACGCGCAGTAAAAATAAAATATGCGCTCGGCCCCGGCAACCAACAGCATTTTTCGATGCAACAAAGCCATACACCGCCCCCTTGCCCCGCCTCCTTAAATTCTGTTCATAGGGACCGACGTCACGGGGGCCACTGACATGACCACATGGATCACGATCTGCGATACCTGCAAACGCGATGATTGGGTCGCCGATGGCCGCCCCACGGATGGCGAAGCGCTGGCCGCCCTGATCGAACAACGCCTCACAGGGCCGGTGCGGACGCGGCGCACCTCTTGTCTGATGGGGTGCAGCCACGGATGCAACGTCGCCATTCAGGCGACGGGCAAGCTGAACTATACACTTGGCCGGTTCGATCCGACCGAAGAAGCCGCCGACGGTCTGATCGCCTATGCCACTCTGCATGCATACAGCGACAGCGGGCAGGTGCCCTATCGCCATTGGCCCGCCGCGATCAAAGGTCATTTTGTCACCCGCCACCCGCCCCTGCCGGACGACCTGTGACAGCGCCGCGTGATCACGGCGGCGGGCTGGACGCCGCAATCACCCGCTGGGGCGGCACACGTGCGGAATGGCTGGATTTGTCGACCGGCATCAACCCGGTGCCCTATCCGCTGCCCGCCTTGCCCAACGACGCCTGGACCGCCCTGCCCGACACCGCCGCCGCGACCCTGCTGGAACAGCGTGCCCGCGTGTTCTGGCGCGTGCCCGCCGGTGCCGCAGTGCTGGCGACACCCGGCGCATCGGCCCCCATTGCGATGCTGCCGCGTCTGCGCCCCGCCGGGCAGGTCGCCATCCCCGGCCCGACCTATAACGAACACGGTGCGGCGTTTCGCGCGGCAGGCTGGACCCTGACCGACGCAGGCACCGACGCCATCGTCGCCGTCCACCCCAACAACCCCGACGGCCTGATCTGGACCCGGGCAGAACTGGACGCCCCGCTTGTCATCATCGACGAAAGCTTTTGCGACACGACGCCTGAGGCCTCGCTGATCGACCTTGCGGCCCGTCCGGGCACCGTTGTCCTGAAAAGCTTTGGTAAATTCTGGGGCCTCGCCGGTCTGCGGCTGGGATTTGCAATCGGTGATCCCGTGCTGATCGACGCGCTGCGCGACGCACTTGGCCCGTGGCCCGTATCAGGCCCCGCGTTGCGAATCGGTGCCGAAGCGCTGGCCGATCCGCAGTGGACCGACGACACGAATGCACGACTGACCAATGACGCGGCCCGTCTTGATACCCTGTTGACCTCCCAAGGGGCAGAGGTGCTGGGCGGCACCACATTGTTTCGGCTGTACCGGGTCGCGGATGCGCAGGCTGCAGAGGAACATCTGGCACAGCACCGCGTCTGGTCACGCGTGTTTCCCTATGCCACCGACTGGCTGCGTCTTGGTCTGCCCGCCCCCGACCGCTGGTCGCAGATAGAGTCCGCCTTTTGACACTGCTGATCGGACTGCTGCTGGACGCGGTACTGGGTGAACCACGCTGGTTGTGGTCGCGTGCGCCCCATCCCGCCGTGCTGATGGGCCGCGCCGTGGGCTGGATCGACGCGCGGTTCAACATCGGCAAGCATCGCAAACGCGCGGGCACGCTGGCCTTTGCTGGCATGTGTCTCTGCGCCCTGCTGATTGGTCTGGTTTTGACCGCGATCCCCGGCAACTGGATCGATGTGATTGTGCTGGCGGTCCTGCTTGCCCAGCGCAGTCTGGTCGATCACGTCCGCGCCGTGGCCACCGCATTGCGCGCGGGTCTGCCGCAGGGACGTGCAGCTGTCGCCATGATCGTCGGGCGCGACACCGCCGCCCTGTCCGCACCCGCCACCGCCCGCGCCGCCATCGAAAGCGCCGCCGAAAACCTGTCTGACGGCGTGATCGCCCCGGCGTTTTGGTTTGCGGTTGCGGGCCTGCCGGGGCTGTTGGTCTACAAGATCACCAATACCGCCGATTCCATGATCGGATACCGCACCCCGCGGCATCAGGATTTCGGCTGGACCGCCGCGCGGTTCGACGATCTGCTGAACTGGATACCCGCACGCCTGACCGCCCTGTTGATCTGGGTGCTGCGTCCATCCCGCGCCCGCCTGTCCGCCATCATGGCAGAAGCGCCCCTGCACCGGTCCCCCAACGCAGGCTGGCCCGAATCCGCGATGGCCCACGTGCTTGGCGTCGCGCTGTCCGGGCCACGCGTCTATCACGGGACCACGCGCGATTACCCTTTCGTCAACCCGCAGGGTCGCCACCGCATCGGCCCTACTGACATCGACGCAGCCTGTCGCGTGCTGTGGCTCGCTTGGGGCGTGGGGGTTTTCGCCGTCGTGATCGCCACCCTGTTTTAAGCGGGCAGCGGTCCTGATACCTGTCGGTCAACCAGACCGGAGACACCGACCATGCGCACCACCCTTTTCGCCCTTCTGACCCTTGCCGCAACCCCCGCCATCGGCCAGACCTGCGGCGGCCCCGTCGACAGCTTTCGTCAGGGCGCATTGGAAGAGGCGATCGGCATGGGTCTTGACCCGACCGCCACCCGTGATTTTCTGATGACCGCCAATATCGATCCGGCCGTTCTGAATGCAGACCGCAGCCAAGGCGTGTTCCAGCTTGATTTCGTCAGCTTTTCGCAACGATTGATTTCAGCCAACCGCCTGCAAAATGCGCGGTCATTCTCTGACCGTTACGACGCCGTATTTGACCGGATCGAAACAACCTATGGCGTGCCGCGCGGTATCCTGCTGGCCTTTTGGGCGTTCGAAACCGACTTTGGTCAGGTGCAGGGCACCTTCAACACCCGTGACGCGCTGTTCACACTGGCACACGATTGCCGCCGCCCGGACCTGTTCCGGCCAGAGCTGTTTGCCGCAATCGAACTTTATGCGCGGGGCGATTTCCCACTGGACACCACCGGTGCGTGGGCAGGCGAAATCGGTCAGGTCCAGATGTTGCCCCGCGACATCATCGACAACGGGGTGGATGGTGACGGCGACGGACAGGTCACGCTGAAAACCAGCGCAGAGGACGCGCTGCTATCGGGGGCAAATCTGCTGGTAGATCTGGGCTGGACGCCGGATCAGCCGGTCTTGCAGGAAATCAGCGTGCCAGCTTCGCTGGACTGGACACAAACCGGATTGGACAAACAAAAGACCGTGGCGGAATGGCAGGCCCTTGGGGTCAACATCCGCAACGGTGCCGCCCCTGATCCCGGCCTCGCGGCCTCTGTCTTGCTGCCGATGGGCCGTGGCGGTCCTGCGTTTTTTGCCTATCCGAACTTTCCGGTATTGTTCGAATGGAACCAGTCGCTGACCTACGTGCTGACCACCGCCTATTTCGCAACCCGGATCGAAGGCGCGCCGGTCTACGATACGGGCAACCCGGAAACGGGTCTGTCGGGCGAACAGATGGTGCAGCTACAGGAACGGCTTCAGGCGCTTGGCTATGACGTCGGTGGCG
Organism: Loktanella sp. SALINAS62; assembly: GCF_018263905.1. Lineage (GTDB taxonomy): Bacteria > Pseudomonadota > Alphaproteobacteria > Rhodobacterales > Rhodobacteraceae > Loktanella. Next base: position 203,633 of record NZ_JAAFZU010000001.1, read on the forward strand.
CGGACGGCATCCTTGGCGAAAAGACCCGAGAGGCCGTTCAACAGGAACAAGCCCGCCGCGGTCTGCCCGCCGACGCCTGGCCGACGGCGGTGTTGTTGGAGGCATTGTAACACAAGGCCGAGGGCCGACATGGTCAATCACGGCTTTGCATCTTGTCAAAGCCGGACCGTCTTAGCCATCAGATGATGCGCTTCCGGATACTTGTGGACAACTGTTCGAATCCGACAACCACCACAAGAATGACGATGATGATTGCGGCGGCCTGATCATAGCGGAACAGGCGCATGGCCGTCGAAAGCTCCACGCCGATGCCGCCCGCACCGACAAGTCCAAGCGTGACAGCAGAGCGGATCGCCTTTTCGACACTGAAAAGCGACGTGGCCGTCGTCGATGCAAAGCTTTCGGGCAGGATCGCCCCGAAAATGACCGACAGCCTGCCTGCGCCGGTGGCGGTCAGGGCTTCGGACGGGCCTTTCTGCACCTCTTCAAACCTTTCGGAATAGAACCGGGCTGCAAATCCGATTGTGTCCATGACAATCGCCAGAATGCCCGCCAGCGGTCCCAACCCGACGGTCACCACAAAGATAAGGGCCCAGATCAGGTCGGGTATCGTCCGCGCCACCGAAATCACAAAACGCGCGAACGCCCGGACTGCCCCGTTGGGTGCAGTGTTGCGCGCTGCCAGCAGGGCCAGCGGCACCGAAAACAGACACCCGAATGTGACGCCGACGACGGCAATGTTCATCGTTTCAAGCATGGCATCGGCAAGGTTGGGCATGCGCGAGAAATCGGGGGGAATGGCCTGCCCGACGAAACGCACCAGATTGCTCGCGCCCTTGACCAGCCGTTCGACCGAGATGTCAGAGGCGATGATCCCTTGGATAAAGAACGCCGCGAACCCGACAAGCACGACCCACGACAGTGCCGATGGTGCGCGGAAACGGGGCGGAAGGTTGGTCGTGTCGCTCATGCCGCGACCTCCCCTAGTCTGGCATCCACACGGGTCATCCCGGTGTACAGGGCGTTCAGTTGCGGGGTGTTGGTGTCGGTGACGGCGGCGTCGATTTCGATGCGCCCGGCTTTCATGCCCAGAATGCGGTCGGCGTATTCCTGCGCCAATTCCAGATGATGCAGCGTGCAAAGCATGGTCAGCCCCTCTTCGCGGACAATGCGCCACAACAGGTCCAGCACCTCTCGTCCGGCCTTGGGATCAAGGCTGGCGATCGGTTCGTCGGCCACGACGACACGGGGGGCCTGCATCAGCATGCGCGCGATGGCGACGCGCTGCTGCTGGCCACCAGACAGTTCAGCCGGACGGTGCAGCGCGCGGTCAGCCATGCCGACCCGTTCAAGGCAATGCAGTGCGCGTTCACGTTCCTGCGCCGAAGCCGTCAGGCTAAGACAGGACAGCAACCCCATGCGGTGCCGACCCATCGCACCCAACAGCACGTTCTGAAAGGCATTCAACTGCGGAACAAGGTTGAACTGCTGAAAGACGTAGCCCATGCCGCGCCGGACCTGACGCAACTGGCGCCCGCGGGCGGTGGACAGCTGTTCGCCGTGGATATGGATTGTGCCGGACCGCAGCTTTTCCAGCCCGTTCAAGCTGCGCATCAGCGTGGATTTCCCGCAGCCGTTGGCCCCAAGCAACACGACGCCCTGCCCTTTGGTCATGTCGAACGACACGCCACGCAGGACGTCAAGCCGACCGTAGCTGACATGCAGGTCCGATGCGCTGATGGCCAGTGTCATGGCGGGCTCCTTGTATCGGGGTAAGGTCCGGTAACAGTGAAAGGCGGCCAATCCACCCGGATGGCCGCCCAACAAACGAGAGACAGCGATCAGTCGTCCAGCGGGATACCGGCGACGGTATAGGCTTCACGTACGATATCGTAGATCGCCGGGTCGGTCTCGAACGACATATAGGCGTCCCGCTCGATGAACTTGTCGGCGTTCCGTTCGGTCGAGGTCAGGCTGTCCCACAGCACGTCAGCGTGTTCGGCCAAGGTCGATCGCAGCGCGTCGCGGCACTCTTGCGGCAGCGATGCGCGCATGACGACGGGGTCGCCCGGCAGCGTGTCGGTTTGCGCCAGCAAACGGTATTCGGTGTCGGGGTCCTGTTCGCGGACCGCGTCCCAGTCCTTGTTGCCGCCGCCCATTGCGTCGACGTCATCATTGATCAGCACCTGAATGCGCGCGTCGCCCGCCATGATGATTTCGGCGTCGGTTTCAGGGTCAAGTCCGGCCTGCGCCATCAGCATCATCGGAAAGATGTGACCCGACGTTGAACCCACGTCCTTGAGTGCGACGCGCTTGCCCGCCAGATCGGCAAGTGTCTTGATCTCGCTGTCGGCTTTGACGACAAAGCTCGATCCATAGTTCGGACGCACGACCGAAAACAGGATATCCATTTCTGCGAGCTGCTGAAACAGGACGAATTCGGACGGTCCAGCAAACACAAATTCGACTTCATCGAATTGCAAGGCCGTGCCCGCTGCCGTCCGGTTGGACAGCGAATAAAGCGCCAGTTCGACGCCGGTCAGTTCTTCGAACGTCTTTGCAAACGGGCCAAAGGCTTCCGTCAGATCGCCCATGCCTTCGATGCCGGTATCGGCCATACGCAGTGGTGAAGGACAAACCTCGCCGACCGATTGTGCCGATGCCTGGCCTGCAAAAAGTGCGGCCGTCGCGGCGACTCCAAACGCCACCCGATAAGTGCTGTTCATCTTGCTTGTCTCCTGAACCGAATTTCCATTCCGTCCCGGCTAGCAAGTTGACGCTACAGTTTTGTGACGCTGACCGCGCGGTTGGGGCGGGACACAAAAGCGACAGGTCGAACTTTACCGTCACTTTTGCGTACCGCACCAATGCGTCGGCCTGCTGCCCTATTTCACTTTTTTGCCCGCGATCGAAATCGCAGGTTTTCCGGCATTGGAATTCGCCGTGGCAGATACCTTGGGCTTCTCTTGCTTAGGTTTCTTTGTTTCCTTGTTGGTATTTTTACCTTTGGCCATGGTCTGTCCTTCCAAGATGCAGCGTTCCGGTGCCGTTATGGCAAGGCAAGGCTGCGGTACGCATCATGCGCCGTTTGATGCGGCGCGATGAATGATGTGCTGGGTTCAGCTGGACTTCTGCAAGTTCGATCGTGCCTCGTCCAACGCCCGTTGCTGACCACGCGATTCAGTCACGACCGGCGATCCGAACATCGCGTTCGCGGCAGCAAGATCGTCCGGTGTATCGATTTCGGTCCAGTTCATGCCCGTGATGTCCAGCGCATGAAAATCAGTGCCCTTTTCGACCAGACGCGCATATGCGGCCTCGTAATAATCCTGCGCATTGGCCGGACTGTCCATCATCGTCTTGAGCTCGGCAAATAGCAGTCCGGCGGTCACCGCGCCGATCTTTTCGATACCGATGGATTCACCCAGTGCCGACGCGGGATCGACGGATTTACCGATCTCGGTGACCCGCATCTCGTCATCGGTGACAACTTTTACTTCCTCATTCGCCAGTACGATATCGCGGTCGATACACAGGACATCGGGTCGTTTGATGTCGATCAGTGCGCGCAAAATCCTTGTATCGAACACGACATCCGCATCGAACTTGATGAAATCGGCTGTTCCCACGACTTTGGATGCCAGCATCAGGGAATAGCCTGTGTTGGTGTCACGATACCGGTCGTTGATCACATAGGTGACACGGATACCGCGAAACGTCTTGTCAACGAACTGCTTGATCTCTTCGGCACGATGCCCCAGCACCAGAACGAACTGGGACATCCCGCAACTTAGACAGTTGCGGATCATGCGTTCCAGAATGACGGAACCGCCGACAGACAGCAGGCTTTTCGGGCAATTATCGGTATGAGGGGCCAGACGTGACCCAACGCCAGCGGCCAGAATGACCGCCATGGGTGGACGATTTACGTTATATGCCATTACTTTATCCTGACGTCATGAGCGGTGGAATCGATTATTTGTGAAACAATTGTTTGTGGTGGGCGTCGATATTCGTGCCGCGCTGCCAAGCCCTGTACGTGCCCCAAAACACCTGGCTTGCTGCGAATATCCACAGCATCGGGGTCAGTTGGTCAAAGATCAGTGCCGCCGACAGCATGAAGATGAAAACACCTTCGTCAAAAGCAAGTATCTTGCGTTGTTCCCTGAATAACCAGCGGATATTGGCAGCGAAGCCAAAGCCCAGCCCGGCTGCAGCTTCATCCCGTTTCATGGCAGCCATCCGTGCGGGATACCCCGGATCAATCGCGGTTTCGATTTCCAGCGCGATATATTTTACATAGCCGCGCAGCGCATAGAAAGCGATGCCGATCAGGGCCAGAAAGACGGGCACGACGCTGAGCGATTGCGCATAGGCTGCATAGCTTGCGGCCCCGAACCAAAGCGTCACCTGCACCTGATCCGTCAATCTGTCATAGTAGCTGCCAATGGGTGACGACACTTTGCGAAAGCGGGCCATCTGACCATCCATGCAATCAAGGATGTGGCTGACGTGAATCAGAATGGCTGCGGCGAAAAACCAGCCAAAGCCACCGACCAGAATGCAAAGTGACGCAATAATAGCGACCACGAATGACGCAGCCGTAATGCGGTTCGGTGTGATGGCTGAAATATCAACGGCCCACAGGTTTCCCGCGATCCCAAGGGGCGCCGTCACGAAAGAGGACCACCATTCGTCATCCTTGGTTTTCGTGGCCCAAAGCCGGGTCATCTTATCCGTCATGATCTGACCTTTGCCAAAGTCAGCTTTGCCACGGCTGGCAATGTCGCGGGTGCGGTCTTTGATCTGATCGGCGCAATCCCATCAGCCGCCGTGGCCTGCAGTTCCAGCAAAACGTTTCTTAGCGTGCCAAGAAAGAATTCGACGTCCTGTTCGGACAACGCACCGATATTGCCGACCTGAAAGACTTTTCCAGCAAAGCAGCCCTTGCCTTCGTAGATGATGATGGATTTTTCGCGCAGCTTGTCGCGCAAATCCCCGACCTTGATCGCGGGCGGCACCTTGACGGTCGTCAGGACCGCGCACATGTCCGCCTTGTCCAAGACGAATTCCAGATTCAGTTTCCGCATACCTAACCGAAGCTGGTCCGCCCGCGCTTGAATCCGTCCGAAATGGCTTGTGACACCTTCTGAAAGAAGGTTGATCAGCGCCTGTTCAAAAGCAAAGAACAGCGGCACGGCGGGGGTGTTGGGCGTCTGGCAATGCGTTTTGAGAAAACGATAGAATGTCGCAAGGTTTAGATACGTCGTCTTGGCCGCATGCCGTTTCAGTTTCTTGAATTGACTCTTGCGCCCGATGACGAATGAAAGGCCGGGATAAGACCCAATCGCCTTGGAACTTGAACTGGAACAGAACGCAATATTGCTGCCTTCCATATCGACGACTTCCGCGCCGACGGAACTGACACCGTCGACGACAAAGATTGCACCGTGGGATTTTGCCAGCGCACCAATGGCGGCAAGCGGGTTTAACATCCCCGAACAGGTTTCGTGATGAACCATAGCGACGACATCAATGTCGTTGACTGCAAGATAGGCCGCTATCTGATCCGGATCGAACGGGGTCCCCCACGGCTGTTGCAACAGATGCGTGCGCGCGTTGTGGATCAGCGATGTCTTATGCAGACGCTCTCCAAATTCGCCATTTGACAGGATCAGGATGGCACCGTTCCCAACGACTGACGACAACATCGACTCGTTCGCGGCAGTGCCTGAACCGGTGATGACGACAGCCCGGTAACGCTTTCGTTTTTTGATATCGAACAGTGTCAGCAGCTTTTGCTCGATGCTCGTTAACAGAACATCGAAATCAGGTTCGCGGTGGCATATGTCCTGCTTGCAAACCGCATCGCGAAGCGAAGCAGCCACATTGACAGGACCGGGCGTGAATAGCAGGTATTTGTCCAAAACAAGTTCAATCTTCTTCGGCTTCACGCCCTTGGACACAAAGCCGCGGCGCCCATGATATCTCCACGTGCGAGGAACGCGCATGAACATCGAGAGGGCACAAATCGATTTCGAAATCACGACCAGAACAGGTGCCGTGGAACAGGTCGTCCGGAAATGAAACGCAGGCAGATCTAAACCGGACGTCGCTACAGTCGCCGTGTGGAATAAACCAGCATCGCGCGATGATCACCAGCTTGCCGTCGGCCGCAGAAAATGAATTAAAATGTTTTGGTAGATCGGCAAGGCACGACGCGCGCCGGTTGCGGTCAATTCTGACCCCAGCTGACAGTGCCTATAGTGCAAGACTGGCGATAGCAAGCATCTTGTGCTGCGGCAGTCGGCCAGCGAAAGATTCAAAACCGCCGTGGTGTCTTGTTGCGCGGCAACCAATCTTGGCTAAGCTAGGCTGTCGACGATCCAATTGCGGTTCGACCCAGCCCGGAACCGCATGGCGCCAAAAGGAGAGACAATCATCACCGATTTGACCCAACTGATTTATGCGTCCCAGCCCTTTGGGTATGACGCAATATTGCTCAGCGACATTTTGAACGATGCGCGGGCGTGCAACCTGCGCGATGACATTACCGGCGCACTTGTCTGCCGACACGACATATACCTGCAATTGCTCGAAGGCCCGACTGAACAGGTGACCGCCGCCTACACACGCATCTGCCGCGATGACCGCCACGTCGCGGTCCACAAGTTGGTGAGCAGACAGGTCACAAGCCGCATGTTCGGAAACTGGGCAATGCTGCACGATCCGGCAAAGTCATTGATATGGACAAAGGATCAAATTGACGACGGCATTCTTGACCGCATTCCGCCGTCAGAGATTATCGGTATGTTCGAAAGCGTTTCGAGAAACGCAGGACCGGAACACGCCACCTGAACGATGCGGGTAACGGCGCACCGTCAGACCGGGGTTGCTGTATCCCCGGTCGACGGGTGTAGTCAGCAGTCCTGTCACGCCCGCAGCTTATCGCCATCATGTGACGTCATTTTGCGCCAAAACGCCCGTCAGCCGGGGCGTCGGCGGACATATGCAAGCGCCATTGCGCACCCCAGCACCGCAACGCCTGCAATCAACGAAACGGGCGAATCTGCGTGGATCGGTGTGTCCCCATGGGCCAACGCCGGGCTGGCGGCGGCAGCAGCGATAACTGTCAGTGTCAAAACGTATTTCATGCGTGATCCTTTCGGGATGCGGAATGATTTTGCAGAAAACTGCGCAGGTCGGTGACGTGTTTGGCGTCAAGCGAGACATAGACAAGGCCCATGTTTGTGCGTTCCATCACCATCGGACCGGGATAGGGCAGATAAGACAATTCGCGTGACCCAAAGGACGGCGACGCGGTGCCAACTTGCCATTCGGTCGTCAGCTTTACGTCAACCAGCTTCATCGTCGGCCCCCCTGAAGGGGCCGGAACTTCCAGCGGCACGCCGGCGATGCGCAGATAAGACATCTTGTCCTTGGCCGCGATGAAACCGTCGATGAACTGCGTCGTCAGAACGTGAAGCTCGGCTGCCTCGTCGGCCTCTTGCAGATGGGAATGTAAATGGTCCGCCGGGTTGTGGCTGTGATTATCGCCAGGATGGTGGTGATGATGATCGGGGGCATTATCGTGAGGCATTGGACCACCGCTTTCCTTCGAATTCGCCGTGCGGAATGACGACCGGCTTGTCCATATGCCGCTTGTGCGCGCCCATCTTGCCGGATGCGACCAGCGATCCCAGCACATCCACGATCACACGGGTTCCCATCAGGGCGGTGATTTCCGATTGGTCATAGGGTGGTGCGACCTCGACCAGTTCCATACCGCAGATGCCTTCGGCTGCGACCTTGGACACCAGACCCAAGGCTTCGCGCGGCAGAAATCCACCGGGTTCCGGCCAGCCAGTGCCGGGAACAAAACCGCAGTCGATACTGTCGATGTCAAACGACAGATAGACCATGTCGACACCGTCCCACGCCATTTCCAGCGCCATTTCAGCCGTGCGGTCGATGCCCATCTTTTCCATGTCGCCCATCGTGATGATGTTGGTTTCACGTTCGCGCGCGACCTTCACCGCGTCACGCGGCACCTGCCAGCCGCCAATGCCGATCTGCACGAGGTTCTTGGCCGACACGTTTGGCATGTTCGTGGCGTGGAACCACGGGGTCGTGTGCATCCGTTCATCCAGATCTTTTTCCTGAATGTCGGCGTGGCGGTCAAAATGAATGATGCCGATCTTTTTTGACGTGCATTCCGCGATGCCGCGCAGGCAGGGATAGCCGATGGAATGGTCGCCCCCGATCATGATCGGCAGCGAGCCGGAAGACGCGACATGACTGACCGCACGGCTGATCTGATCAAAGGATTTTTCGATATTGGCCGGGATCGTGAACACGTCACCCGCGTCGCACAGCGTCATCTGTTCGCGCAGATCGACCGCCATTTCATAATTGTAGGGCGTGTAAAGCGCGCTGATCTTGCGCACACCTTGCGGGCCGAACCGGGTGCCCGCGCGGTATGTCGTGCCACCGTCGAACGGAATCCCCAGCACGGTGGCGTCATAGTCGCCAACCTCTGTCACGTCTTCGGCATAGGGTGCTTTGAGAAAGGTGTTGATGCCCGCGTAATGCGGTAGCTCCCCCCGCGCAAAGGTCGGGATCGATTTGTCCTCGATGCTGTCGGCGCCGGTCAGGCCCATGCGCAGTGCCCATTTCTTTTCCTGCGCCCAGCCTGAACCGGGGATGTCTGCCTCTTCCTGCATGGCTTTCCAGCCGCGCAACTGGCTTAGGTCCGGATGGTGGTGGCGGCGGGCGTCATGGCCCATGTCGCCCGGATGGTGCGACCGGGTCCGGTCACGCGGTATGGTAAACATGGATATCCTCCTTGAGGGTCTGGAAAGGGATGCCGCCGGTGCAGGCGTCAAAATCATAGGTTATGGTGGCCCCGTGCAGGTTCGGGTCCTGCGGGTCCCAACGGACCTTGTCGAAAACCAGCACGCGATCACCCAGCTTGAACGCTTCGCCCAGATCGTGCGTGACCATGAAAACGGTCATCTGCGTTTGTGTGCGAAGTTCGGTCAGAAAATCATGCATCTGGACGCGCGTGCCGGGATCAAGCGCGCCAAAGGGTTCGTCCAGCAGCAACACCTTGGGTCGCGCCACCAGTGCCTGCCCGATGGCAAGCCGCTGCTGCATACCGCCTGACAGCGTCGCAGGGTATTGATCCGCCACGTGGTCAAGCCCAATCCGGGCGAGTGTTTCGTCAGCACGGGCCAGCGCGTCGCGCCGTTCTGCACCCCAGAACCGCCCCCAACCGCGCCGGAAACTTTCACCCGCCAATATGTTTTCGCGCACGGTCAAATGCGGAAAGACGGAATAGCGTTGAAAAACGATCCCCCGGTCCAGCCCCGGTTCGCGCGCGGGGGCGGCACCGTTGATGCGGATTTCGCCCCGCGTGGGTGTTTCCTGCGCCAACAGGAGCCGCAAGAAGGTCGACTTGCCGCAGCCGGACGCCCCGACGATGGAAATGAACTCACCTTCTGCCACGGTGACATTGACCCGTTCAATGATCGGTCGGCGGCCATAGCTTTGAAACAGGTTCTCGACGGTCACAAAGCTCATAGGCCCGCCTCTGCCCATGGGAACGCCTTGCGCGACAGGGTGCGCAGGCCCCAGTCCATGACAAAGGCAAGCAGCGTGATCCAGATGACGTAGGTCAGGATCACGTCCATCGCGAGGTAGCGCCGCACCAGAAAGATGCGGTAGCCAAGGCCCGCATCCGCCGCAATCGCTTCTGCCGCGATCAGAAACAGCCACGCGGGCCCCAGCGACAGGCGAACCGCCTGGATCAAGCGCGGCATCATCTGCGGCAGCACGACACGGATCGCGATTACCCAGGTCGACGCCCCAAGTGTCTGGGCTTTGACAACCAGTTCCTGCGGCACTTCCAGCACGCGCTGTGACAGATCCCGGATCAGAAACGGCAGTGTGCCGATCACAATCAGCACGACCTTTGACAACTCGCCCAGCCCGAACACGATGAACAGGATCGGCAACAGCGCCAGCGGCGGGATCATCGACACGACAGCCACGAATTGCGCCAGTAGCGCACGCGCGACCGGAATCAGGCCAATCAACAGCCCAAAGATCAGGCCAATGGTCGCGGAAATTCCAACACCCAGAAGCAGCCGTTGCAAGCTGGCCCATGTATCCTGCCAGAACAGGATATCGCCGCTGCGGCGATCCGGTTCCGACAGCAGCTGCCCCGCCGTCGTCAGCACCGTGCCAGGTGCCGGCAACAACCTGTCTGCCGGGTTCGCCGTCAGCCGGATGTCGGACGCCACGGCATAGACGATCAGCGCAGCAATAAACGGCAGCAACGCCAGTGTGACAACAGCCGGTCGACCGAGTCTGATATTGATGATCCGCATTTGCGCGGCTCCGGAACCGGCTAGATCATAGTGCCCCGTCGGCGGCCATTTGCATGTAGGTCACATCGTAACGAAACATGATGTTGTCCGCGTCGCCGCTTGTGCTGCCGTCCGGATAGGCCACGCCGACGAAATCAGCCGACGGTGCGCCCGTGCCCAAAATTCCCTTATCAAACAGGAATTTAGCCACGCTGGTCATTGTGCCGGGCAAGGCCGCGTCGGATGTAAATGCGACCGCGTCGGCGGGATCATAAAACATCTGTGTCGCGTCCAGTTGCGATTGATAGCCTGCAAGATCGGTTCCGGATGCCTCTGCCATCGCGGTCAGGGCGTCTTCGTCGCCCGCGGCCATCAGCGCCATGACTTCATACCAGGCCCCCGCAACGGCCTTGCCGAAATCGGGGTTGTCAGCCAGCGTTTGCGTGTTCACGACCATCAGATCGATAATTTCCCCCGGAATGTCGGCGCTGTCGAACAATTTGTTCGCAGCAGGGTCTTCCATGATGGTCGATACCAGCGGGTTCCATGTCACGACTGCCTGCACATCGTCGGTGGCAAACGCCGCGACCATGTCGGCATCGGACGTATTCACGACCCCGCCCAGATCGGATTCCGACAGGTCGACCGTATCCAGCGCACGCGCCAGAAGGTAGTGCGACACCGAAAGTTCCACCAGGTTGACGGGCATCCCTGCAAGCGTGGTCAGATCGCCTTCGCCCTTCAGGATGACAGCGTCATTCCCGTTGGAATAATCACCGACAATCAATGCCGTCGTATCAACGCCACTGCCCGCCGGGATCGACAAAGTATCCATGTTGGTCGCTGAAACACCATCGAACTGCCCTGCGGTGTATTGGTTGATGGATTCAACATAATCGTTGATCTGCGTGATCTCGACGGTGATGCCGTATTTTTCGGCCCATTTATCCATGATCCCGCTGTCAGACAGATACCCCCACGGCATCCAGCCCGCATAAATCGACCATGCGAGTTTGAAATCAGTCTTGGACTCCGCGTTGACACCGGTGGCAAGGCATAGGGCCAGGGCAGTTGTGGTGATCAGCTTTTTCATGTCGGTCTCCATCAAATTTGCATTCATGGTTTGACCGCATGGACGTGGGATGCGGCGCGCGGATCAAACCGGCGCAGTAGCCTCCCGGGATTTTCCCCCGCCGTGTATCACCCCGGTATGTGCCGGGGTGACGATATCTCTCGGACCAGACCCGTGTCGGCGGAACCCTAGATATCCTGCAGGGCCATCCTCGAAAGCGCCTTGTCGGTTCGTCAAGCCTGCCATCGGATCGCGCGGACCGCCGCGCGTCCTGGCCGCAAAACTGGCGACTATTTCAGCAATTTCGCGCATCATGGCGCAATATTAGTCGCCTGCTGTACGCCTGTGCGCAATATTCATAGGCTAGGGTTTGCGATTCTTGGGGGAATTGCAATTTCCGCAGAAGCCGTCTTAGGCAACACGCCAGAACTGGAACAAAAGTCCCGCCAAAAACGCCCCGCTGAGGGAAAGACCGATGTACAGCGCAAAAACCTGCGGACGCGCAAGCGCCCAGACCGCCATCGCCGCAGGGATTGACGTCACACCGCCCGCCACAAGGAAAGCCATGCCTGCACCCGGCGCCATCCCTTGTTCCATCAATCCGCCCACCAGCGGCAAAGCGGCGTAGCCGTTAAGATAGGCTGGCACGCCGACCATTGTCGCCATGATGATCGGGACAATCCCTTCTCCGCCCAGAACCGATGTCACGGTTTCAGCCGGAATCCACGCCAACATCAGGCTTTCCAGAACAAAGGCGAGTGTCAGCCACTTGGCCAGAAAAAGACCGGTTTTCGTGGCCTCGCGTCCGAATTTTGCGCGCCTGTCGGGTTCGATCCAGAATCGCCAGACAACAGGCTTGGGTGTGCGGATCTTGGCGCCGCCACAGCCGCCGTTGCCGATCCCGTCGCGCAGCGGATCGGCCAGCGCACCGCGCCGCGCAAGCAGGTGGACGACGACACCGCCAAAGATGCCAAGACCGATGGCGGCAAGGGTTTTGGCCAGCGCAAATTCAAGATCCAGCATCCCAGCCGTCAGGACGAACATCGAGGGGTCCATGATGGGCGAAGCCAGCCAGAACGCCATCACCGCCGAAAGCGGAACGCCCATCGCCAGCAGCGCGGCAATCAGCGGAATGACCCCGCAAGAGCAGAATGGCGACAGCGCGCCCGCAAACGCACCGAGTGCGATCATCAAAGCTGGCGCGCCGGTAAACGCCTTTGCAATCAGATTGTCGGCACCTGTCGCAGTAGCCCATGACGCAATGCCGATAGACAAAAGCAGGTAAGGCGCCGTCCGCAGCAGCGCACTGACCGCGAATAATGTGCTGTCGCTCGCCTGCGCCGGATCGAACACTGCAAGACCTGCCAGGATCAAGACAGAGACGATCCAGACCCGCTGGTCTTTCCACAGATGCGACACGGCCGAACGTGACGCGGGGGGCAAAAGTGTTGTGTTTGTCATAACTAAATCTCCGGTTTTTCAGTTGTTTTGGAAAAATAAAAAACAGGTTCCCGATATCACGCTGCATCCTCTGACGATTGCAGGGCGACACCAGAACAGCATTCCGATGTCAGAAAATTCAACACGTGATGCATTGCAGGATAGTCTACCCGGTTGAACACCTCACGGCCCTGCTTTTCCTGTTTCACAAGGCCTGCATCAACCAATGTCGACAGATGATGCGCAAGCGTGGATGGCGCAAGGCCAAGATGGTCGGTGATGTCGCTGACGCGCAGCCCGTCATCACCCGCCTTGACCAGCAGGCGAAAGATCGAAAGTCGCGCGTCATGGCCAAGGGCAGCAAGCGCGCGGGCGGTGGGACTGGTGATACTCATAACCCAAACATAACTACATTTCTAGTTTTGTCGAGTCGTTTTGTTCAGCTATCGACAAAACCTGCGCGGGTCCTGTTGGCGAACGCGACAAGCGACAACATCACAGGCACCTCGACCAGCACGCCCACCACCGTGGCAAGTGCCGCGCCGGAATTCAGGCCGAACAGGCTGATCGCAACGGCAACGGCCAATTCGAAAAAGTTCGACGTTCCGATCAACGCGCAGGGTGCCGCAATTTTGTGGGGAACCCGCATGACGTAGGCAGCGCCATAGGCCAAAGCAAAGATGCCATATGACTGGATCAAGATCGGCAAAGCGATCAGCACGATGACCTGCGGCCTGTCGATGATGACTTTGCCCTGCAGGCCGAAAAGGATCACAACGGTGGCGATCAGACCCACCATGCCCCAAGATTTTATCCTGTTGCGAAACGCATCGATCCGTTCCGCAGTGCCAAGGCGACGCCGTGTCAACAGCCCGGCAGCAAGCGGCAGCGCGACATACAGCATGACCGACAAAAGAAGTGTTTCCCATGGGACGGCAATGTCAGTGACACCCAGCAGAAATGCCACAATGGGCGCAAAGGCGAATACCATCACCACATCGTTCACCGAGACCTGCAAAAGAGTGTAACTTTCATCGCCACGCGCCAGTTGTGACCACACAAAGACCATCGCGGTGCACGGGGCGGCCCCCAGCAGGATCAGGCCCGCGATATACTGCTGTGCGTCCTGCGGAGAAATGAGATCGGCAAAGATCACCTCGAAAAACAGCACCCCAAGTGCGGCCATGGTAAAGGGTTTGATCAGCCAATTGACGATCAGCGTGATCGCAAGCCCCTTGGGCTGTTTGACCGCGTCGCGCAAACTGCCCGGATCGACGCCCACCATCATCGGATAGACCATTGCCCAGATCAGGATAGCGACAACTAGGTTGACGTTCGCCACCTCTGCTGCCGCGACCGCGTCGATCAGCGACGGTGCTGCATTGCCAACCAAGATCCCCGTCACCATCGCCAGCGCGACCCAGACAGTCAGATATCGTTCAAAAATGCTCATGCGGGCACCCTCATCGGATGTTCTGGGCTGACACGTGGAAAACCATCGCGGCCGTCTGGTCGGTTGGAAAAGCCAAGGCTGCCCCCCTTACGCCGCTGGCCTGCGTCCGCCATGTCATAAAAACCTATGTTTTCAGTCACTTTTGCAATCCCTTTCAGGACAATGATCAAAATGAATGCAACGCTACGTCAACGGCAAAAACACTGCCACAAATCAAAGCGCAATGGTCAGCATGACCCGTGTTTGCTGCCGTAATGCGGGCAATGGAACGGCATCAAAACGTGGTGGGTCCACAAGAACCCCAAACAAAACAGGACAGGCGTATTTTCCAACACAATGGTGACGCGCGACCGCGCTCATAGTAAGGTTGCGGTTGGGTTCGCGTGGATAAGGCAACATTTTGAAGAATATTGATCGCTCTGCGCCGCGCGGACACATCCAAACCATCGACATTCGCCCAGTGGCAAGAATAGTGGGCCTGGCCCTTTTGCCGATGGGCGCGCTGATGTTGCCTTCGGCAATCCTTGACGCGGTTTACGGTGGTCAAGACTGGCAGGTGTTTTTCACGGCAAGCTTTCTGACGATTACCCTTGGCATGCTTGTATTTCTTGCAACGCGCAGCGAGGACGTTCGCGGTCTAAGTATACGACAGGCCTTTCTTTTGACGACTGCGCTGTGGGTCTTTCTGCCCTTGGCGGGGGCTGTTCCGTTTATGTTGGGCGTTCCGCAGGCATCATTTATCGACGCCTATTTCGAAGCCGTATCCGGCATGACGACCACAGGGTCCACGGTGTTCGTCGGCTTGGACGATATGCCAGAAGGCGTTTTGCTCTGGCGTGGCATTCTGCAGTGGCTGGGCGGGCTGGGAATTGTCATTGTCGCATTGATCTTCCTGCCGGTCATGAAAGTCGGCGGCATGCAGTTTTTTCGCGCTGAAGGGTTCGACACGCTTGGGAAGGTGTTGCCGAGGGCGCTGGATATCTCGAAACGGCTTTTGCAAATATACGCGGTTCTGACGATTGCATGCGTGATCGCATACCGTGTGTTCGGGATGACATGGCTAGAGGCCATCGTGCATGCACTTACGACTGTCTCGACGGGCGGCTTTTCGACGTCAGATTCGTCGTTCGTATTATTTTCCGGTCCGCTGGAATACGTTTCCGTCGTTTTCATGATCCTCGCCAGCCTGCCGTTCATTCGCTACGTGCAAATCGTGGCAGGCGATGCGCGGCCCTTGTTTTCAGACGTTCAGGCACAGGCCTACATCCGATGGATATTTTATGCGGTCGGCTTGATCGTCGCCTTTCGGATCTACGATGGCAGAGATGACTTCTGGACCATTTTACGCGAAACCACGTTCAACGTCGTCACGCTGTTCTCGGGCACCGGTTATGGCAGTGCTGACGTGTTCGGCTGGGGCGCGTTTCCGTTTGCAATCATCCTGATCGTCGGCCTGATCGGTGGCTGCACGGCGTCAACCGGCTGCTCGATAAAGATATTCAGATGGCTCATCGTGATCGAGGCCATCAAAAGTCAGGTCAGGTCGATCAACCATCCCCACGGCGTCTTTCGGCCCAAAATTCAGGGGCAGGATGTGACCGGGGACGTGCTGAATTCGGTGATCGCTTTCCTTGTGCTCTTTTTTCTTAGCTTTGGCGCGCTTTGTATTCTTTTGTCATGGTGCGGCCTGCCATTTCTGACGTCCCTGACGGCCGCATGGACAGCCATCGCGAATGTCGGCCCCGCGTGGGGTCAGCCAGTTGGGCCGACCGGTGCCATGGATGCATTCCCAACGTCGGCAAAGTGGTTGATGATCGTCGGAATGATCATCGGCAGGCTGGAACTACTATCCGTCTTTGTGCTGCTCGCACCGCGGTTCTGGCGCGACTGACACGAACCAAGGCCGTCAGGCGACCATCTGTTCGGCCTTTTTCAGATCGACCGACACCAGCTGGCTGACCCCCTGTTCACCCATCGTCACACCGAACAGGCGGTCCATGCGGGACATGGTGACGGCGTGGTGGGTAATGATCAGGAACCTTGTGTCGGTGCGGCGGGTCATTTCGTCCAGCAGGTCGCAGAACCGCGTCACGTTGGCATCGTCCAGCGGTGCATCGACCTCGTCCAGCACGCAGATCGGCGCGGGGTTGGCCAGAAACACCGCAAAGATCAGCGCCATCGCCGTCAGCGTCTGTTCGCCCCCCGACAACAGGCTAAGGGTCGACAGCTTCTTGCCGGGCGGCTGGCACATGATTTCCAGCCCGGCGTCCAGCGGATCGTCGCTTTCCACCAGCACCAGACGCGCCTCACCCCCGCCGAACAGATGGACAAACAAGGTGCCAAAGCTTTCGTTGACCTGTTCAAAAGCGGTCAGCAGGCGTTCACGGCCTTCACGGTTCAGGCTGGCGATCCCACTGCGCAACGCGGCGATTGCGTCTTCCAGATCGCGCTTTTCCGCGACCAGCGTGTCGTGTTCCGATTGCACCGCGCGGCTGTCCTCTTCGGCCCGCAGGTTGACCGCGCCCAGCGCGTCACGCTGGCGTTTGTGGGCGGCGACATCGGTTTCGATCCGGGCCGCATCGGGGATTGTGTCGGGGTCCACGACCAGCGCATCCAGCAGGGCAGCGGGCGTGACATCGCGGGCGTCACGGATCTGGATGACGATGGCATCCACGGTTTCCTGTGCGGCATCCTTGCGCGCCTCTGCCGTCGCCCGCGCTTCGCGCGCATCGGACGCAGTGCGTTCGGCGTCACGTTCGGCGCGGGTCGCGTCCCGCGCGGCGGCATCGCCCAACGACAAGGCCGCGCGCGCCGCCGTCTGCCGCTTTTCCGCATCCACGATCTGTTCCGACAACGCCGCACGCTGTGCCCCAATGGTTTTGGGTGCATCCTGTGCGGTGGCCAAATCCGTCTCTGCCCCGGCCTTGCGCGATTGCAATTCGTCCAGCCGCCCGGCCGCGTTGCCCAGACGCGTGCGCCAGCCTGTCAGGTCTTTGGCGATGGCGCGTTGCCGCGCCGCGCGGGCGTCACCCGCGCTGCGCACCTCGTCGGCGGCGGCACGGCGGGTCATCAGCGTCATGCGCGCGGCTTCGACGGTGACGCGCAGATCGTCGACCACGGCGCGCGCGGCGGACGGATCGTCCAGCCCGGCCACAGCCGCCTGCGCCTGCCGCAGCTCTGCCCGTGCGGCGGTCGCATCATCGGCGTGGCGCTTTTGTGCAAGCGCCGATGCGTCGCGCTTGCTTTGCGCCAGATCGCGGTCCGCTTCGGCCCGCGATGCAGCCCGGCGCGCATCGGTGACCTGCGCATCGGCAGCGCGGCGTGCGTCGCGGGCGTGGCGGTCGGCGTCGGTCAGATCCTTGAGCCGGGTGGCCAGCTTTTCATGCGCCGCACGCGCATCGGCGGCGGTCGTTTCGGCGCGGTCCAGATCGCCGCGCAGCGCTGCCAGACGGTTAACCTGTTCCAGCCGCAGCGCCGCAGTCGATGGCGCATCCGCAGCCCCCACGCGCAAACCGTCCCAGCGCCACAGATCGCCCTGAACCGACACCAGCCGCTGACCGGGCCGCAAATCGGCCTGCAATCGGGCACCCTCGGCGGCATCGACAAGACCGACCTGCGCCAGACGGCGGTTCAACTCTGGCGCGCCCTGCACCACCTGCGCCAAGGGGCGCGCATTGGCAGGCAACGCCTGCACATCATCGTAGGGGTCCAGCCTGACCCAGCCGGTCGCCGCATCGCCGGTGACCAAAGGCGCTTTCAGATCGTCGGATAATGCTGCACCCAGCGCGCGTTCAAACCCTGCAACGACCGTCAGCGCATCCAACAGGGCCGTCGTATCGCCGCGGTCACGGTCAACAAGCCGCGCCAAGGCCGCGACTTCGGCACGCAGGGCGGCGGCTTCGCCTTCGGCGGCGGAACGGGCCGCGCGGGCATCGGATTCGCTGACTTGCGTTTTCGCGCGGGCGGCTTCGGCCATCACCAGCGTTTCTTCGGCCCGGCGGGCAGTGTCGCTGGCGGTTTCTTCGGCCTTGCGTGCTGCATCGGATGTGCGGGCAAGGTCGGCCAGCGTTGCCGTCGCAGTGGCGACTGTATCCTTTGCCTGCTGTTCAAGGCTTTCGGCCTGTGCCAACCGTTTCATGCAGTCTTCGGCCAGCCGTTGCGCAGATTGGTGACGGGCGGCCAGACGGGCGGCGTCTTCGGTCGCTTGGCCCAGTTCGGCCTCTCGCGTGCCCAGCACCGCTGCGGCCTGTGCGGCATCGGACTGCGCCTGCGCCAGCGCATCGTCATGCCCGGCCCCTGCCGCGTCCAGTTCGGCCTGTTCGGCTTCTAGTGCGGCGACGCTGTCGCCTGCATCGGCGTTCAGCTGCACCTCGCGTGCGATATCGCGGGACAGTTGCGCGATGCGGGCGGTCAGCGCCTCGATCGCCTTGACCGCCTGTCGGTCCGCGTCATCCAACCGGTCCTGTTCGATCAGCAGGCGCTGGGTCAATGCACCGGCAATCGCGTCCTCTTCGCGCAGTGCGGGCAGCGCATCGTCGGCGGCGGCGCGCGCCTTTGCCGCCAGCGTTGCAGCGGTTTCGGCGCGAACCGCCTGCGTGGTCCGGTCGCGCAACGCATCGCGGGCGGTGGCCAATGCGGCGTCCGCGTCTTTCCAACGACGATACAGCAACAGACCTTCGGACTGGCGCAATGCCGTGCCGATTTCGCGGTACCGCGCCGCCTGCCGCGCCTGCCGTGCCAGGGTGCCAAGCTGGGATGCCAGTTGCGCAATCACGTCATCGACACGGGCCAGATTGGATTCAGCGCCCTTCAGTTTCAACTCTGCCTCGTGTCGGCGCTGATACAGGCCAGAGATTCCGGCCGCTTCTTCCAGAATACGGCGGCGCGATTTCGGTTTGGCATTGATCAGTTCACTGATCTGCCCCTGCCGGACCAAGGCGGGCGAATGTGCCCCGGTGGACGCGTCCGCAAACAGCATCTGAACGTCGCGGGCGCGCACGTCTTTTGTCCCGACCTTATAGGCTGATCCGGCGTCGCGGGTGATCCGCCGGGTGATATCAAGCGAATCGCTGTCATTGAACGCAGCCGGGGCCAGTCGTTCACCGTTATCGATCTGCAGAACGACTTCGGCAAAGTTGCGGGCGGGGCGTGTCGCAGTGCCGGCAAAGATCACGTCTTCCATGCCACCGCCGCGCATGGCGCTGGCGCGGTTTTCGCCCATGACCCAGCGCAACGCTTCAAGAAGATTGGATTTTCCGCAGCCATTCGGCCCGACAACGCCGGTCAGCCCGTCCGCGATCACCAGATCGGTCGGGTCCACAAAGCTTTTGAAGCCGTTCAGACGCAGTCTGGTAAAACGCATCGCGCGATTGATTCCCGGTGTTTGATGCACAGAATGACGGTTTCGCGCGGGACGAGTCAACGCAAACCACCTTATCTGGCGGGCTATCAGCAGTTATCCACAAGATATGGCGCAACATCTGCCGACAGCCACAGGTCGCATTTGCATGGCATTGCGCCGTGTGGCGCCCTTGACGCGGGACGCGTGGCAGGCGCACAACGGACGGGCAAGGTTCCCCATACAGGTGCAAAGCACCGGGGAGTAAACTGGGAATGCGGAACGGGCCGATCCGGACAGGAGGCCCCAAACCGCAGCCGCCCCCGCGACTGTATGCGGAGAGCGCGCCGTCACGATGCCACTGGGGTCAGCTCCGGGAAGGCGACGGCACGCATCGACCCGCAAGCCAGGAGACCGGCCCTGCACAAAATGGAATCCACCCGCCGGGGATGGCGGGCAATGGGAGAAGACATATGCATATCGAACCGGGCGTCGTCACGGGCGCCAAACTGGCGCTTGGCACATTTACCGCGGCAGGCGCCGCCACTGTCAGCGCCAAACTGGTCTGGGAAAGCCTTGTGCAGCGCGGGGCCGCGTCCCTGATCGCTCGCAGCGCCATCGCCACCGCCGCCACTGTCATCTTTTTCGAAGTGTTGCCGCACGTCGCCGTCGGCCCGTCAGAGGTGCACCTGATTCTGGGGTCCACGCTGTTGCTGATGCTGGGCACCGCACCCGCCGCCGTCGGTCTGGCACTGGGCCTGCTGTTGCAGGGCCTGTTGATGTCGCCGTTCGATCTGCCGCAATATGGCATGAACGTCACCACGCTGCTGGTGCCGCTGCTGCTGTTGCACGCCGTCACCTCGCGCGTTGTTGCCAAAGGCACGGCCTACATCGATCTGACCTATACGCAGGCACTGAAGCTTTCGACGACCTATCAGGCCGGGATCGTGGCTTGGGTCGCGTTCTGGGTCATGTGGGGCGAAGGCACCAGCATGACGACGCTGGCATCGCTGGGCACCTTTGGCGTCGCATACATGACCGTGGTCCTGCTGGAACCGCTGGTCGATCTGGCCGTGCTGGCCGGTGCAAAGCGTCTGGCCGCCAAGGACACACCGCTGCTGGATCGCCGCGTTTACGCAGCCTGATCCACATCCCACCCTTTGAATACCCTCGGGCCGGAGTCAGAAGACTCCGGCCCGCATCCCTATGGACAAGAGGTTTCCCATGGCCACCAAAATACCCGCAACCGTCGTCACAGGCTTTCTGGGCGCGGGCAAGACCACGCTGATCCGCCACATGCTGCAAAACGCCAACGGCAAACGGATCGCGCTGATCATCAATGAATTCGGTGATCTGGGCGTCGATGGCGACATCCTGAAAGGCTGCGATCAGGACGCCTGCGCGCAGGACGACGTGGTGGAACTGTCGAACGGCTGCATCTGCTGCACCGTGGCCGACGATTTCATTCCCTCGATGGAAAAGCTGCTGGCGCGCGATCCTGCCCCCGATCATATCGTGATCGAAACATCGGGGCTGGCACTGCCGCAACCGCTGGTGCGGGCGTTCAACTGGCCCGGACTGGCGAACCGCGTCACCGTGGACAGCGTCGTGACGGTGGTGGACGGCGTCGCCGTGGACGAAGGCCGCTTTGCCCACAACGTCGAAGCCGTCGATGCCCAGCGCCGCGCCGATGAAGGTCTGGACCACGAAACGCCACTGTCCGAACTGTTTGAAGACCAGATCGCCTGCGCCGACATGATCGTCATCAACAAAACGGATCTGATGCAGCCGGAGGCCGCCGCAAAGCTGGCCGAACGCCTGAAAGCCGACGCGCGCAAAGGCGTGCAGGTGGTGCGTGCGACGATGGGCGCGCTGCCTGTCGATGTGCTGCTGGGTCAGGGCATCGGTGCCGAAAGCGATCTGGACGCCCGCCACGAAGTGCATCATCACCATCATGACCACGACGATGACGACGATCACCATGACCACGCACACGATCATGGTCACGACGAGTTCGAATCCTTCATCATCGACCGACCCGAAATTGCGGATGCCGATGCCTTTGCCGCACAATTGACCGATGTGATCCGCAAGCATGATATCCTGCGTCTCAAGGGGTTCACTTCTGTCGCGGGTAAGCCGATGCGCCTGACGGTGCAGGCCGTTGGACCCCGCGTCGATCATTACTTCGATCAACCGCTGGGTCAGACCCCGCGCGGTGCCCGTCTGGTCGTGATCGGAGAGGCGGGTCTGGATCGTCAGGCCATCACGCAGGCGCTGTCGGCATGACCCTAAAGGTGGCCCCCGCCGATCCGCGCAGCCCCGACGCGCGCCGTCTGCTGGGGGCAAGCCATGCCTATCTGCTGTCCAAATACCCGCCAGAGGCCAGTTTTGCCTTGTCCGTGGATGAACTGGCCGCGCCGCATATCCGTTTCCTGCTGGTCCATGACGACAGCGGTGCCATCGGATGCGGCGCCCTTGCAAACAAGGGCACCTACGGAGAGCTTAAGTCGATGTTCGTGGACCCCGCCGCGCGTGGGTCAGGTGCCGGTGGCGCCATCGTTGCCGCATTGATTTCCGCCGCGCGCGAGCAGGGTTTGCCCATGCTGAAACTGGAAACCGGTGACGACCTGTATCCCGCCCACAGGCTTTACGCCCGCAACGGTTTCACCCCCTGCGGTCCCTTCGGTGATTACGCCAAAGGGCCGCATTCCATTTTCATGGAACGCGCCCTGTGACGTCATTTTTTTTTCGGATCATCGATCTGTTCCGGGCCCCGGATATTCTTGGTGCCCTGTTCGTCAATCGCGATCTTGTCCGACCCCTCGCTGGGCCGGTCCAAGGGCTGGCCTTCGATTTCGGCGGGCTTTTTGCCATCATCGGATGGCTTGCCCCCCGACGCGGCCTTCATCCGGGCCAAAAGCTCGGATTTGTCGGGCCGCTTGGCCCCCGGCCCCTGACCGCGTTCGTCATGGCGTGGGGTGTTTTTGCCCCGTTTCGGTGCGCCGGATTTAGCATAGTCCATCACGCGCTCCTTTGGTCTGCGGATCGTTCGGACATGTGGGCCAAACACACGAAAGGTCAACCCTGATGCATCTGCTTGCCGCCTCTGCCGGTGCGATTTCCGACGGCACCGAACCGGTTGATCTGGGACAGACCCCAGCGGATGTGGTGGTCATATCTGCCGCCGATACCGAACTGGCCGCCCTGTCAGAAGCCCGCGCGGCGATGGATGCCCCGCCGACCCTGCGGCTGGCCAGCCTGATGCACCTGCAACACCCGATGTCAGTTGATCTGCATCTGGACGCCTGCGCCACAAAATCGCGTCTGGTGATTGCCCGCGTGCTGGGGGGTGCGGGTTACTGGCGTTACGGCCTGACGCAATACGCAGCCCAGCTCAGGACTGCGGGCGTGCCGGTCGCGTTTCTGCCCGGCGACGACAAGGAAGACCCCGACCTGCGCGCATTGTCCACCGTGGCGGATGCAGATTACGACGCACTTTGGGCCTACCTTGTCGAAGGCGGGCCGCAGAACGCGGTGCGGTTCCTGTCATGCGCGCGTGCCATCGTCGACGACACGGACCGACCCGCCCCCGCCAGCCCACTGCTGCGGGCGGGCATCTACTGGCCGGGTGCGGGGGTCGCGGATCTGGCTGCCGCACAGGCGACATGGACCGATGACGCGCCCGTCGTGCCCATCGTGTTCTACCGCGCGCTGGTGCAGGGCGGTGGGCTGGCCCCGATCAACAGGCTGGTGCGGGCGCTGGCGCGGGCTGGAATGAACCCGCTCCCCGTCTTCGTGGCCTCGCTCAAGGACCCGCTGTCGGCGGCAACCCTCGCCGGGCTGTTCGACCGCGTGCCGCCGTCCGTGATCTTGAACGCCACGGCATTTGCCGTGGGATCGCCACATGATGGCGACGACAGCCCTGAAAATCCGCTGGCGGGCGACGCGCCGGTGTTTCAGGTCGTGCTGTCCGGTGGCACCGAATCCGCATGGCGCGACAGCCCGCAGGGCCTGTCCGCCCGTGACATCGCCATGAACGTTGCCCTGCCAGAGGTCGATGGCCGCATCCTGACCCGTGCCATCAGCTTCAAGGGAGAGGCGTTTTTCGACGCCGCCACCGAATGCCCCATCGCCACCTATCAGGCGCAGGGTGACAGGATCACTTGGGTCGCCGATCTGGTGGCGCATTGGGCGCGTCTGCAACGCACGGCCCCGGCGGATCGCAAGGTCGGCCTGATCCTAGCCAATTACCCCAACAAGGACGGCAGGCTGGCCAATGGCGTGGGTCTTGATACACCCGCCGCAACAGTCCACGCGCTGCAGCTGCTACGTGACGCCGGCTACACCACCACGCCGCCCGTCAGCGCGCAGGCGCTGATGGACCAGATGATGGCCGGCCCGACGAACTGGCTGACCGACCGCGCCGATACCGCAGGCGGTGCGTTCCTGCCACTTGATGTCTACCAACAGCATTTCGACGCGCTTGCGTGGGACGCGCGCGAACAGATCACGACGCGATGGGGCGCACCAAAGGACGACCCCTTCATCATCTTGCCCGAAACACTCCCGCCGGAGGCGCCGGACACGCCAGTGTCCGGCTTCAAGCTATCGATCCACAGCTTCGGCAACGTGGTCGTCGCCCTACAACCGGCGCGCGGCTACAATATCGACCCCACCGACACCTACCATTCCCCCGACCTTGTGCCGCCGCACAACTACCTCGCGTTCTATTTCTGGCTGCGGCATCACTGGGGCGCACATGCGCTGGTGCACATGGGCAAACATGGCAATCTCGAATGGCTGCCGGGCAAGGCGCTGGCCCTGTCCGACACCTGCTGGCCTGAAATCGCGCTGGGTCCGGTGCCGCACATCTATCCCTTCATCGTCAACGACCCCGGCGAAGGCACGCAGGCGAAACGCCGTGCGGCGGCGGTCATTGTCGATCACCTGACCCCGCCCCTGACCCGCGCTGAAAGCTACGGCCCGATGCGCGATCTTGAGGCACTCGTCGACGAATACTACGAAGCCGCAGGCCTTGATCCGCGCCGTCTGGATCACCTGCGCCGCGAAATTCTGTCCCTGTCCGACGTGACGGGCCTGTCGCAGGACGCAGGATTCAAGGGTGATGCCTACGGCGATCTGGGACGCCTCGACGCCTACCTGTGCGAACTGAAAGAGGCGCAGATCCGCGACGGCCTGCACATCTTCGGCCAAAGCCCCACAGGCCAGCAGGAAATCGATCTGTCCATCGCGCTCGCACGCGTGCCGCGCGGCGATGGCAAGGGCGAAAATGCGTCGCTCCTGCGCGCACTGGCGCTGGATTTCGGTCTGACCATCGACCCGCTGGATTGCGATCTGGCCGCCCCGGCCCCAGAAAAACCCACCACTCTGGGGGATCCGCAAGGCTGGCGCACCAATGGCGATACCGTAGAACGGCTTGAATTGCTGTCACAACAACTGTTGCGCGACCGGGCGGGCGACCTAGGCGTCAGCCTGACCGCCACTGCCCCCGTCCTTCACCAGATCGCCACCCGTATCCGCCCCGCCGTCGCCGCCTGCGGCCCGGATGAAGGCGCGGCCCTGCTGCGCGCGCTGGATGGCCGCGCGATCCCGCCGGGGCCGTCCGGTGCGCCCACGCGCGGGCGGCTGGATACCCTGCCAACAGGGCGCAATTTCTACAGCGTCGACAGCCGAGCCGTGCCGACCCCGACCGCCTGGGCGCTGGGCTGGAAATCCGCAAACCTGCTGATCGACACGCATTTGCAGACCCACGGGGACTGGCCCCGCACGATGCTGCTGACCGCCTGGGGCACCGCCAACATGCGCACCGGCGGCGACGATATCGCACAGGCGCTGGCGCTGATGGGCTGCAAACCGACGTGGGACGCCGCCAACCGCCGCGTTACCGGATTCACCGTCATCCCGTCGTCGGCCCTTGGGCGTCCGCGCGTCGATGTGACGTTGCGGATCTCGGGCTTCTTCCGTGACGCGTTTCCGCAGCTGATCGCGCTGGTGGACAGTGCCGCGCGCGCCGTTCAGGCGCTGGACGAACCCAAAGACATCAACCCCGCCGCCGCCCGCGCCCGCGCAGGTCAGGATGCCACCCGCGTCTTTGGTTCGAAACCCGGGGCATACGGTGCAGGATTGCAGGCGCTGATCGACGAACGCATCTGGTCCGACCGCAGCGATTTTGCCGAAGCCTATCTAACCTGGGGGTCTTATGCTTACGGCGCCGACGGTCAGGGCAACGCCGCCCGCCCCGCATTCGAACAGCGGCTGCGCCAGACCGAAGCCATCGTGCAAAATCAGGACAACCGGGAACACGACGTTCTGGACAGCGACGACTACTATCAATTCGAAGGCGGTGCCGCCGCCGCCGTCGCCACGCTTCAGGGTCAGGATCGCCCGATCTACCACAACGACCATTCGCGCCCCGAACGACCCGTCATCCGGACGTTGGAAGACGAAATCGGCCGCGTTGTCCGGTCCCGCGTGGTGAACCCCAAATGGATCGCCGGGGTAAAACGCCACGGGTATAAGGGCGCGTTTGAAATTGCGGCAACTGTCGATTACCTGTTTGCATTTGCCGCGACGACGGGCGCCGTGCGCAATCACCATTTCGATCTGGTCGAAGACGCAGTGTTGGCCGACGACGACACCCGCGAATTTATTGCAAATGTGAATGCCCCCGCGCTAAAGGAGATCGCCCAACGCCTGCAGGAAGCCATCGACCGGGGGCTGTGGTCACCCAAGTCGAATTCCGCCCGCGCACGGATTGCAGGACTGTTGTAGCAGCCCCGCGAGTTTTTAGCGGAATGGATGCCAGCGCACCGCGCACCGCTGCCTCGCATTGTTAAAAGACTGCAAACTGTTATCTTCTGCCACTCACAATAAGCGGCAACACGCAAACAATTTTGCAAAAGCCTCATGCCAGATCATCGTTGCGGGACTGACCCCACGGCGACAGGGGGTCAGGCGTTCCAGACGACGCGGGCAAGATCCGTTGTGTCGTAACCACGATATGCTGTCGCGCGATCCGCGAATGCGGGTGTGGCGCAAAACGTCAGAAGTGTCTGGAATGCGCTGTCGAACCACGCCTTGCGGTCGACCAGCAGGGCAAATTCCTCTTCGATGATCGGGGCAAATTCCAGACCATAGCTGACGGCCACCGCTTCCAATCCGAACGCTGCATCCGCATTGCCGCGCCGCACCTCTTCGACGGCGGCGTCTTCTGTCCGGGCGACGTCTGTGAACGTCAGGTCGGACAGGTCCAGCCCGTCCGCCGCGGCCAGTTCCCGGAACAGCGTATCGGCCCCGGATTCCGCCTGCCGCGGCACGACGCGCCGCCCTGCCAGATCGGACAGGCGCGCCAATGCAAGGTCACCGGACCGGTACACCAGACCGCGCCGGCGCTTTGCGAATGTGATCATGACTGCATTTTGGTCCGCAGCAACACGCGCGACTGCTGGCGTGTTCCATCGCTTTGATCGTGCGTCGTGGATGTGCAGACCCGCCAGCATGCCTTCGCCACGGACGAACCGATCCAACCCGTCCATGGACCCGTCATAAAACGTCGCCAGCCCACAGCGCGATTCACGGATGGCCCAGTCAAGCAATGGGTCGTGACTGCCAAGAACGATCGGTGGCCGGGCGACGGGAACAACAGCGTCCGGCACAGTGCCACCCGATTTCGACTGTGCGATCCATTTGCGAATTTCCGCAGCGGGAAACAACAGCTTTCCCGTCGCCTTGGAACAGGGCACCGCACCCGATGCGGCCAGATCATAGACCTTGCGTTCTTTCAGGCGCAGCAGGTCAGCCAGTTCCTTGACCGTCAGAAATTCATGGTCGGAAAGCTGTTGATCCATCATCGTGTTCCGTTCGATCTGTCAAGGCAGCGTTGCCGCGTCGATGGGCATATCAATTTTTGGCCGCATTTGGAAAGAACAACTGCTGATCGGCAACCGTGAATGCCGCGATGGCGTCCTGCCCTGCGTCCGACACCAGCCAATCCGCAAAGGTTCGGGCCGCATCGGCATTGACCGACGGGCATCGCGCCGGGCTGACCGGAATCACGCCGTACTGGTTCATCAGGGCTGTGTCGCCTTCGACCTGAATGTCGTGGGCTTGCTTGTTTTCAAAGCTGACCCATGTTGCGCGGTCCGTCATCACATAGGCGCCCATGCCGACCCCGGTATTCAGGGTCGCGCCCATGCCGGACCCGGTTTCACGATACCAGTCACCGCTGGCCGCTGTCGGATCGACACCTGTATTGCCCCACAATTGCATTTCCTTCTTGTGGGTACCGCTGTCGTCACCCCGCGATGCGAACAACGCACCTGTGGCCGCGATCCGGGCCAGCGCGCCCTGCACATCGGTCATGCCAACAACGCCTGCGGGGTCGTCAGCGGGGCCCACGATGACAAAATCGTTGTACATCAAATCTCGGCGTTCCGTGCCGTAACCTGCGGCGACAAACGCCTCTTCTGCGGGCTGTGCATGAACCAACAGCACGTCGCCGTCGCAATTTTCGGTGTTCGTGATCGCTTGGCCGGTGCCGACGGCCACGACATTGACCTGTATGCCGGTTTCGTCCTGAAAGATCGGCAACAGGTAATCATACAAGCCAGAATTTGCAGTCGATGTCGTGGACTGGACAATGATGGACTGGTCCTGCGCGATGGCGGCACCACCCATCATGATGGCGCAGGCGGTCATCGTGATCGTTTGGTTCAGCATGCATCTCTCCATGGGCTGGGTCAGACGACAATTCTGCCGTTCAGGTAATCCCGCGCCGCATCACTTTGCGGGGTCAGGAAGAACATGGCCGCCGGGGTGTGTTCAACGACACGACCCCGGTGCAGGAAAATGACATCATCGGCCATGCGCCGGGCCTGACCGATATCGTGGGTGACAAAGACGATCCGGACACCGCGGGCCTGTGCCTGTGCGACGATCCCTTCGATGGCCAGAACCGACGCGGGGTCCAGACTGGCGGTCGGTTCGTCCAGAAACAGCACCTCTGGTTCGGTCGCCAATGCGCGGGCCAGTGCAAGGCGCTGCGCCTCTCCGCCCGACAGCAGGCGTGCAGGTTGACTGGCCTTGTGCGACAGGCCGACGTGATCCAGCAGGCGGGCGCGTTCCGCCATGTCTTTGCCACGCGCTTTCAACACGAAATCCAGATTGGCGGCGACCGACCGGCGCAGCAGCACGGGTTTTTGAAACACCAAAGCTTGCCGCACTGTGGCTTGCGTCGCCGTATGGCCAGCCCAGTCGATATACCCAGACGTCGGTGGCATCAGGCCATGCAGCAATTTCAGCAACAGGCTTTTGCCCGCCCCGTTCGGACCCATGATCATGGTGCAGCCCGTCCGGCCCAGATCGAACGTCAGACCGTCCAGCATGGTCGCATCGTCGGTCCGCAACGTCAGATCGCGCACCGCTAGCGGCAGGATCGCGTGACTGGACGACCGGTCCGTCACCCGCAGGTCACCAAAGGGTAGGACATCAGACATAGGCATGCCGTGCCGCAGTCATCCGAACCGATTGCACGCAGGCGTTCACACCCAGGGCAATCACCAGCAAGATGATCCCCAGTGCAAGCGCCAATGGCAGATCACCCTTTGACGTTTCCAGCGCGATGGCTGTGGTCATCACGCGGGTCAAATGGTCGATGTTGCCGCCCACGATAATGACGGCACCCACCTCTGCGACGGCACGTCCGAAACCGGCCAACCCAACGGTCAGCAACGCATAACGCCCATCCCACAACAGGGCTTGCACCGTCTGCATCCGGGTCAGGCAAAGCGACCTGAATTGTTCGGCATATTCGGAATGAAGGTCTTCCAGCACTTGCCGCGACAGGGCCGCGATGATCGGTGTAATCAGAATGGTCTGCGCGATGATCATGGCAGTGGGCGTATACAGCAGGCCCAGAAAACCCAGCGGACCGGACCGCGACAACTGAAGATAGACCAAAAGCCCGACAACGACGGGCGGCAGTCCCATCAGGGCATTCATCACGATCAGCACGGCGCTGCGACCGCGGAAACGCGCAATCGCGACCAGCGCGCCGATGGGCAAACCAATCAGGCAGGCAATCGCCGTCGCCGTCAGACTGACGTGCAAGGACAGCCAAACGATTTCCAGCAGGTCCGCATCGCCGGACAGCACCAACGCAATCGCGAGTCCAATTGCCTCTGCCATGCTTTGCATTTCCCCCCGATACTGCAAAATCTCCGAACACCTGACTGGTATGCGGCTTGATATGCGCAGCACAAGATCGCTTTTACACCAAACAAACATAGTTGATGAAAATTTCTCTAATACGTGACGCGGCAAAATGACTGCAAAATTTCCCGGCCTTTGGCATTGGCGGGAAACCGCGACTGAAATTTCAACTGGTCACGACGCCACGGCGCCATAGATTGACCGTTGGTCGTGGCCGCTGACACGCGTAAAAGATACATTCAAACATGCCCGTCCCGTAGAAGCTGCGACTGGCTTCAAGACGACGGACGTGACATGACTGATACCGATTTGACCGATATTCCCGCGCGCCTGCCCACGGGCACCTTTGGACTGGACGAAGTGCTGCGCGGCGGCCTGACCGCCGAACGCCTGTATCTTGTCGAAGGCACGCCTGGCACCGGCAAGACGACCCTTGCGATGAAATTCCTGATGGATGGCCGCGATGCGGGCGAACGCTGCCTGTATATCACCCTGTCCGAAACAGAGGTGGAGTTGCGCGCCGTCGCGCGGTCGCACGACTGGACGCTGGACGCCATAGACCTGTTCGAACTGGTGGCCGAAGCCGAATTTGGCAGCGAAAACGAACAGTCGCTTTTGCACCCAAGCGACGTTGAACTGGGCGAAACCGTGCGCAGCATCATCGACCTGGTCGAACGCACGGACCCTGCCCGCGTCGTGTTGGACAGCCTGTCGGAACTGCGTCTGCTGGCCCAGGATCCGCTACGCTACCGGCGCCAGATTTTGGCGTTGAAGCAATACTTTTCCCGCAGGCGCTGCACTGTTTTGATGCTGGATGACCGGACCGCCGAACCGGGCGATCTGCAACTGCATTCCATCGCCCACGGTGTCATATCGCTGGAACAGACCGCCAGCGATTTCGGGGCCGAACGGCGCCGCCTCAGGGTCGTGAAAATGCGCGGGCTGAAATATTATGGTGGCTATCATGATTTCACGATCGAACAGGGCGGATTGCAAGTCTATCCACGACTGGTCGCCGCCGATCACAAACGGACATTTCCCAACGCACCCGTCACGACCGGCTTGACCGAACTGGACGCCCTGCTGGGCGATGGGCTGTATCCGGGCACCAACACATTGCTGGCCGGTCCGGCTGGTGTGGGCAAGACAACGACAGCCATCCGCTGCATGATCGCGGCGCTGCGACGCGGGCAAAAGGCCGCGTTCTTTTTGTTCGATGAACGTCTGTCCACCCTGATGACCAGGTCCCGTGCGCTGGACATGGACCTGCAACCATTCATCGACGATGGTCTACTGGAAATCCGCCAGATCGACCCCGCTGAATTGTCACCCGGTCAATTCGCCAGTGCCGTACGCACGGCGGTCGAGCGTGACAACGTCGGCGTTGTGGTCATCGACAGTCTGAACGCCTATCTTCAGGCCATGCCAAGCGACAATTTCCTCGTTCTGCAAATGCACGAACTGCTCAGCTATCTTGCCCAGCAGGGCGTCCTGTCCCTGATGATTCTTGGTCAGCATGGCATCACAGGTCAGCTTAAATCGGATATAGATGTCAGTTATCTGGCCGATACGGTGATGCTGCTGCGCTTTTTCGAAGCCCGCGGCGAAATGCGCAAATCCATCGCCGTCGTCAAGACGCGGACATCC
This sequence comes from Loktanella sp. SALINAS62, assembly GCF_018263905.1. Lineage (GTDB taxonomy): Bacteria > Pseudomonadota > Alphaproteobacteria > Rhodobacterales > Rhodobacteraceae > Loktanella. The sequence goes on from NZ_JAAFZU010000001.1 coordinate 235,186, forward strand.
GACCATGAACGCAGCATTCGGGAATTCAGAATAGACGCGTCGGGGCTGATCGTGGGACAGCCGATCCGAAACTTCAGCGGGATACTGTCGGGTCATCCGAAATTTCATGCGACGGACGACGACCTTTTGCATACCGACGGCACCGGCGGATCGGGCGTCTTAACATGACCTTCGGGTCCGATATCTTAACCCGCGTCGACCCCCAAAGCGCTGTGGCGGTGCTTGCCCCCCGTGGCCGGGACGGCGCTGTGGCAGAACGACTACTGACCGACGCCGGCATCGCCGTGATCGTCACCACGACCATTGATGCGCTGGTTGATCTGATCCATGCGCAGATCGCTGCCGTGCTTGTCACCGAAGAAGCGCTGGATGCAGACAAAACCGACACGCTGAAAGACGCGCTGTCGCTGCAACCGACATGGTCCGATATTCCGTTTGTCGTGCTGTCAAATGGCGGCACCCACCACAGAACCGATAATGCGATGCAGCGTATGGATGCGCTGCAAAACGCTGTCCTGCTGTCGCGCCCGTTGCATGCGGATGAACTGATCCGTTCTGTCCGGTCCGCCCTGACCGCGCGTGAACGTCAGCACCATGCACGCCGTCTGCTGGAAGAATTGCAGTTGCGCCAGCGCCAGCTCGAAGAAAGCGAGGCCAAATTCCACGCCATCGCTGATTCCGTGGACCAGATGATCTGGACGACGCTTCCGGACGGTTTTCACGATTATTATAATCAGCGCTGGTACCAGTTCACCGGCGTTCCCGAAGGATCGACCGATGGGGAAGCCTGGAACGATATGTTTCACCCTGATGATCAGGATCGTGCGTGGGGAACATGGCGGCACAGCCTGCAAACCGGCGAATCCTATGAAATAGAATACAGGTTGAAACATCATAGCGGTGGATATCGCTGGGTGCTGGGCCGGGCCCAACCGCTGCGCGATGCCACAGGCCAGATTCAACGCTGGTACGGAAGCTGCACCGATATCCACGACATCAAGCTTGCTCAGGAACAACGCCAACTGCTGCTGGCTGAAATGAACCATAGGGTCAAAAATACGCTAGCAATGGTGCATGCGATGGTATCGCAAACGCTGCGGCAATCCGACAATCTGATCGATGCGCGCGCGTCGATCCAGTCACGGATCAGCATGATGGCGCAGGCGCACGACCGATTGGTCCACACGACTTGGACCGAAACCCGGATCATGGACGTGACCAATGCCGCGCTGATTCCGCACCGAATGAACGATGACCGTTTTACCATCGATGGCCCCGACCTGCCGATCGGATCAAAGCAGGCGCTTGCGCTGACCATGGCGCTGCACGAATTGGCAACGAATGCGACGAAATACGGTTCACTTTCACAGGTTGATGGTCAGGTAAGGATCACATGGTATACCGACAACACACCGCTTGAACCGAACTTCAACTTTGTCTGGCAGGAAACCGGCGGACCAGCAGTCGAAAAACCAATGCGTCGGGGGTTCGGTAGCCGGATGATCGAACAGGCGCTGGCCGGATATTTTTCCGGAAACGTGGAACTGGACTATGATCGAAGTGGTTTGTGTTTCAAGCTAATCGCACCCTTAATGGGGCTTCAGGCGTGAAGTACGACTTTCACGCAAACAGGACACCGGGATTAAAGCGGGCATGACACTTGCATCCAAAGCGCTTCCAGCCATCCTTGTCGTTGAGGACGAGCCGCTGATCCGAATGGAAGCCGTCGACATGATCGAAGACGCAGGGTTCAAGGTATATGACGCGGCTTCTGCCGATGCTGCCATTTTGATGATGGAACAATACGACGATATCGGGATTCTGTTTACCGACATCGACATGCCCGGTTCGATGGACGGCATTAAACTGGCCACCTATGTCCGGGACCGCTGGCCGCCCGTGGCTATTGTCATCGCATCCGGCAAGATCGACTATGACCGTATGTTGGCCCCGCTAGATTCTACATTTTTCCCAAAACCGTATCCCACCGGCCAAATCGTCAAGACCCTAAAGGATATCGCCAGTCGCCTGACCTGACGCATGACGTCGTCCGGTGACCGCCGTGCGCCAGGGGATGCTGCGCGCACGATGACAGCCATGACAAGATTGATACGATTGCGTCACTCGACGGCGAAATTTTCGGTTTCGTAGACGATGATGGTCGGCGGTGAGTAGCGTTCCGCCATTGTCAGCGTTCCGGCCTGCATCGCCAGATAGGTCAGGCCGGACAGGATGACAGCGCCCAGCGTGCCGATGACAAAGCCCTTCATGTGCCGTCCCTTTCGTGCGTTTCGATACGTTCCAGCCAGATCGAATGGTGCTGTTCGGCCCAGTTCCGATCCACACGACCCGACCACATCGCCCAGAACGCGCCTTCCATCCCGACCGTGCCGATGTAGACGTGACCAATAAACACCGAAATCAGCAGCAGCCCCACGATGGCGTGGATCAGCATTGCCCAGCTTAGGGTGCCCAGATCGGCCCAGACGTAGGGGAACATCAGCGTGACGCCCGTCACGACCATCAACCCGCCACCCAGCACGGCTGACCAGAAAATCGCTTTTTGCCCCGCGTTGAATTTCTTGGCGGGCGGATGTGGGCCTTCATCCGACAACATGCCGCCGCCTTTGCGTATCCAGTTCAGGTCAATTTTCGACGGAAGGTTTCCGGGCGCCCACATCACGGCCATCGCCACAACGCCCAAGGCGAACGGCGGAAAGAACATCATGTGACCCCATGTCGAAATCCAGCCGACAGCGCCCAGCACGTCCTCTCCGAACGGGAGGAACAAGGTTTTGCCGACAGCCAGAACAATCCCGGTCAGGGCCAGCCCGATAAAGCTGACAGAGGTCATCCAATGCGTGATCCGTTCAAACAGGGTGAACCGTTTGACGGTGCGCGGGCTGCGCCCCTTGGCGATGGGCACCCGGCCCCTGACCGCCAGAAACAAGGCAAGGATAAACCCCATCCCAAGGATCGCCAGCGTGCCCAGATGGGTGGCAATATCTGCGATACCCAGCCGCCAGTCGCGTGCGAAGGGACGTTCGAACAATTCCGCGTTCGGATAAGGCAAAGACGAAATACCGATGATGCGCTGCCCTTCGCGCAGCATCGCGCCGGTATCATCATCAAAGATCGCCCAAGATTCCGTGAATTTTTCACCGTCGTCCATCGGGCTGTTGGTCATCATCGTATCTGGCACGACACCGTAATCGGGACGGTTCTGTTCCGGTGACGGCCCCGTCTGATAGCGTTCGGCCTGAAACGTCGTGCGGTCGGTCAGGATTGTGCCCGTCAACAGGCTGCTGGCCGTGTCCTGAATTCCAATGTCTTCGCCATTGTAAGTCGTCACACCCCACCGCACTTCGGGAACCGTGCGGGCATCACCATCAAAGATTTCAAACACCTGCCAAGCCAGGGCCAGCGCCAAAATCAATGCAACGATTGCAGCACCGATCCGATAGGCTTTGAAATCGCGCCCATGATGAGAGACGGCATCATGCTTTTGCGGGCCTGCGTGATCGGTCATCAGCTTTGCTCCGGGTAGTATGCGGTTTTCCAGCCCCATGCACCGGACCCGAACCCGCGCGCGACAACGCGCTCTCGGTAGATTTCCGCGACGACGTCGCCGTCACCGGCCAGCAGGGCACGAGTTGAACAGACTTCTGCGCAGATTGGCAATTTGCCTTCTGCGATCCGGTTGGCGCCGTATTTGCTATATTCCGCCTCTGACCCGTTTTCTTCGGGGCCGCCGGCGCAATAGGTGCATTTGTCCATGATGCCACGGGTGCCGAACTGGGTCGCACGCGGGAACTGCGGCGCGCCAAACGGACAGGCATAAAAACAATAGCCGCAGCCGATACAGGTGTCTTTGTCATGCAGCACCACCCCGATGTCGGTCTGATACAGCGTGCTGACGGGACAGACCGCCACGCAGGGGGCATCAGTGCAATGCATGCAGGAAATCGCGATGGATTTTTCGCCCGGTTCACCGTCATTGATGGTCACGACACGCCGTCGCACCATACCCCAAGGCACATCGTGTTCATTCTTGCACGACGTCGCGCAGGCGTTGCATTCGATACAGCGGTCCGTATCGCAGAGAAATTTCAGTCGCGTCATACAGCCTCGATCCGGCAAAGTGTTGCCTTGGTTTCTTGCATCTGCGTTTCAATGTCATAGCCATAGGTCTGGATCGTGTTTGCAGCCTCGCCGATGACATAAGGTGCGGTGCCTTCGGGATAGACCCCTGTCAGATCTTCGCCCATCCAGCGCCCGGCAAAGTGGAACGGCAGGAACACCGTGCCTGGCCCGACGCGGCGCGTGACCAGCGCCTTGACCTTGATCCGCCCGTCCGGCGACACGACCCAGCAGTCGTTGCCGTCGCTCACACCCGCCGTGGCGGCATCGGCGGGATTCATTTCGACGAACATTTCCTGCTGGAATTCGGCCAGCCATTTATTCGACCGGGTTTCGTCGCCACCGCCTTCGTATTCGACCAACCGGCCAGAGGTCAGGACGATGGGAAATTCGGCGGCGTAGTCCACCGCCTGAATGGATTCGTACAACACCGGCAACCGCCATTTTCGACGGTCTTCAAACGTCTTGTACTGCGGCAGCAGATCGCGCCGCGATGTCAGCAGCGGCTCTCGGTGTTGCGGGATCGGGTCCACAAAGGTCCAGACCACGGTCCGTGCCTTGCCGTTGCCATAGGGGGCAAGACCGTGCTTGATCATGACCCGCTGGATACCGCCCGACAGGTCGGTTTTCCAGTTCACGCGCTGCACCATGTCGCGCAGCGTGGCATTGTCGGGTGGATTGTTTTGGGGATTGTCGGCCAGATAGCCTTCGATCGCGGTGATCGCATTTGCACTGTAGTCGGCAAACAGATCCAGGATTGATTTCTGCTCGTCTCCCAGCGTCGCGTCGTTCGCACCGCCCCAGCTTTCGTCGATTTCCCCGTTGGTATCGTTCCCGGCTTGTTGGCGCAGCGATGACAGCGACAGCTGGTCCATGGCTGTTTGCGCTTCATCTTCGGACATGCTCAGCATGTCGTGGCGGAACCGGTCTACCCCCACAGCGATGATGATCAGGCGTTCCTTGGCCGTCAGGTCTTGCGTCCAGCCCAGCGCGTCCAGCATCCCCAGCGTCCCTTCGGGGTAGCCGTCCTGAATTTCGCTATCGGCGGTAAAACTGTCTTCGGCCAGCAGGTTCTGGCCTTCGTGTTCCACGCCCCAGCGGGCACGGAACGGCAACCCGCCCTGTGCGACGGATTTGGACGTATCATACAGCAGCGGCGATCCGGGGTGCCCGTCCTGCGGATTGCCCCATGCCGGCCAGGGCAGGCAGTAGTATTCGCCGATGACCGGTTCCTCACGCCCTTCCAGGGTGACGGAATCGAACTTGTCCTGATGTTCCATATGGCGTTTCAGGCGTTCAGGGCTTTGCCCGGTGTAGCCGATCGTCCACGTGCCTTTGTTGATTTCGCGCAGCATGTCCTCTGCGATGGGTTCGTCGTTGACGACATTGATGTGTTTGAACAATTCGTCCGCAAACCCGAACGCGCGTGCGAAAAGATAGGTAATTTCATAGTCGGATTTGGATTCGAACAGGGGGTCGAACACCTTGTCGCGCCACTGCACGGACCGGCTGGAATTGGTCACTGACCCGTGAATCTCTGCCGTCGTGGCAGCGGGCAACAGATACACGTTGTCCCGCTTTTCCGACATGATCGCGACCTGCGTGGGGTGCGGGTCGATTACGCACAGCACATCGACCGCGTCCATCGCCGCGCGCTGTTCCGGACCGCGTGTGATGGAATTCGCTGCATGCCCCCAGAACATCATCGCCTTGACCGGGTTGGGCTGGTCAAGGTTTTCTTCGGGTTCCAGAATGGCATCCATGTAGCGCGACAGCGGCATGCCGGGACGTTCCATCAGCTCTTTGGATTCGAACCTGTCCATCATCCATTGATAATCGACGTCCCAGACCCGGCACCAATGTTTCCAGGCACCTTCGTCCAGCCCATAATAGGCAGGCAGTGAATCGCACGACACACCCATATCGGTGGCACCCTGCACATTGTCGTGCCCACGAAAGATGTTGGCCCCACCGCCGGATTTGCCGATATTTCCCAGCACAAGCTGCAGGATCGATGCGGCCCGCGTTTTGGAACTGCCGACGGTGGACTGCGTCAGACCCATGCACCAGATCAGCGTGCCGGGCCGGTGTTCGGCCAACGTCCGCGCGACGCGGGCGGTCTGTTCCTGCGGGATGCCAGAGACGCGCTCGACCTCTGCCAGCGTCCATTTATCCGCTTCTTCCCGGATCTGGTCGATGCCCCAGACCCGCTGGCGCAGGTATTCGGTATCTTCCCAACCGTGGGCAAAAATCTCTCGGACAAGGCCCCACATGAAACCGATATCGGCACCGGGACGGATGCGGACATATTCGTCGGCATGGGCCGCCGTGCGCGTGAAACGGGGATCGACGACAATCATCTTGGCCCCGTTTTCGTGGCCTTTCAGCACATGCAGCATCGACACCGGATGCGCCTCTGCGGGATTGCCGCCGATGATCAGGATGGATTTGGAATTGCGGATATCATTGAACGTATTGGTCATCGCGCCGTAACCAAAGGTATTGGCTACCCCTGCAACGGTCGTCGAATGGCAAATCCGCGCTTGGTGATCGACGTTGTTGGTGCCCCAGAACGCCGCGAATTTGCGAAACAGATAGGATTGCTCGTTCGAATATTTAGCCGACCCAAGCCAATACACGCTGTCGGGCCCGAATTCATCGCGGATCGTCACCAGCTTTTCGCCCAGCTCGGACATCGCCTGATCCCAGCTGATACGCTGCCATTCGCCATCGACCTTTTTCATCGGGTATTTCAGGCGGCGTTCCCCGATGGAAATTTCGCGCATGGCCGCACCTTTGGCGCAGTGCGTGCCTTGGTTGATGGGGGATTCAAATGCCGGTTCCTGCCCGGTCCAGACCCCGTTTTGCACCTCTGCCCACATAGAACAGCCGACTGAACAGAACTGACAGATCGTTTTGTGATAGCTGATGTCTGGCGGTACGATATCGGTCTGCGCCGCTGCGCGCTGCACTTGACCCGCACTGCCCCCGACCGCCCCAAATGCCAGACCCATCATCCCTGAATTGCGTAAGAAATCGCGACGGGTCTGCCCCTTGCGTTGGGCGGCGGGTGCGGCGGTAATCGTGGCAGAGCGGCGTCGTAGCATCAGAATATCCTAGCGGGGATCAGCGGCGGGCAAGGCGATAGTATTCGGCAACCCGGTCGGTCGTGGTGAATCGGGGTTGGCGCGGGTCGGCGGGCTGGTCGGACGTCTGTGCATCGCCACCAGCGGCCTGTGCCTGCGTCCCAAAACTTAACGCAGCGGATGCAAGCGGGACACCGGCCAGCAAGCGGCGACGGGTCAGATCGGGACGGTCAGTCATGCAAGTCACCTGACGTTTTTGGAACAATCGTCTTTGGCGCCCTAACCGTCTTCTGACGAATTGGGTTCCGGGTTCATGGCAGGTTGTGCCGAAAACCAGGCGGAAAGTGCCTTTATCTTGTCTTCGGTTAACTGATGCGCTGCCTTCTGCATCAATTCTGCGCGTGGTCCGCCGCCGCGTTCGCCGTCGCGCCACAGCGTCAATTGTTGTTCAAGGTAGATCCGGCTTTGCCCCGCCAAACGCGGAAAATCCGCAGACTGCGGACCGGCTTTCGGGCCGTGGCACGACGTGCAGGCTGGCACATCACGCGTACCGGCGGACGCCAGCCGCGCGCCATATGCCATCAATTCTGCATCCGCAGGCGACGACATGGCAGAGGGGACGACCGGTTGACGGCTGTACCACTCCGCCAGTTCCATCAGGGCTGCCGGGCTGACCCGGCTGGCCGCGACATGCATGATGCCGCTGTCGCGGGTCTGGTTGACATAGGATTGCAGCGCCTGTTCCAGATACCGCCGTGGCTGGATGTCAAGACGCGGGATTTGCGGGTTGGTGCTGAACCCCGTCACACCGTGACACATGGCGCAATACGCCAGATCATCGGGCGCATCGTCGGATATACGCGGACGGGCGGTCAATGCGTCATACTCTGCCTGTGTCATGTCGGGCACCTGCGCCAGAAATGCCACCACGGGCCAGACGTCGTCGGTCCGGTCTGCGGGCCAATGCGGCATCCCGGACATTTTGACGCCTTCGTCCACGATCCAGTACAGCTCGTTCACGTTCCAGCCCGCTACCGCCGTCTGGATATGTGGCGGCTTTGGCACCATCGCCGTTGGCACGGCCCAGCGATCCTGCCCCGGTGCCGCATGGCAGACGCGGCAGCCCCCATCGAAATGCCTGGCACCCAATGCGACCATGCCGTCCGCGTCCAAATCGGGGACATCGGCCATCGCAGGCGCACGGAACTGAACCGAATTGACGTACGCCGTATGCAGCAGCCACGTCACGCCCGGAAAATGCCCGGCGCGCGCGGACACATTATACAGACCGCCGAACACAATCGCTGCCCCGGTGATGATCCCCACGGCGGCCATCGCGGCCAAGGTCTGGATCACGCGTTTCATGGGATTTGTTCCTTATCCAATGCCAGCGTTCCACTGACCAGCCACAGCCCCGCAACCAGATAGATCGGCGTGCCAATCGCCAGCATCAGCATGCCGCCCAACTGTTGTTCGGCCAGCGCGCCGTCAGCCATCTCGCCCATGCGATACAGCGGGCGCGGTGCAAGGGTTAGCAGCGCGCCCAGCAGGGTCATATGCATCGATGTCAGCAAAAGCCCCCCGGCCCCGGCCAGACCGCCGGTCCGCAGACACCCCGCCCAAACGCACAGGCCAACGATCAGAAATACCCCCTGTTCCACCACAAAGGCTGTCGAACTATGCATCGCGGCTTGATGCATGGCAGGCAGGTGAAACCCCCAGACCACGACGAATTCCAGCACCGCCGCCAGCAACGGCGACACAGCAAAGATGCTGGTCCACGTCGGAAATCCCAATACCAGCAACGGGGCGGCCACGGCGACCAGCCCCATGTGACGCACCATATGGGCCGGGAACATGCCGACCCACGCGCCCCAGGGCGGCGCCCAGATCAGCAGCAATACGGCCAAACCCAGAACACCTGCGATTTTCATTGGCATGTTCCGAACATCAGGATCGGCAGGATCATGAGGACAACACCGATGGCGGACACGACCGACAGCAGAACGGAGACCTGCCCCAGAAACCGGTTGCGGCTTTCGTCGGTGTCGATGCCCGGCTCTGTCCCGGCCCGTTTGCCACCACCTGCGGACCAGTTGCGCCAACCGATGATTCCCGTTGCCGCGATCCCGGCAAGTGCGGCAATAGTCAGCGCAATCAGCGCCAGCTGCAGGGTGCCGATATCACCGTTGGTCGTCAGCTTTTCGCACCAGATGGCCGCCGCACCGTAGCTGATCACAAAGTGAAACGCCCAAATCCAAGGGCCGATCGTGATTTTCATCAGCAGGCCAACGCCGGTCCCGAATTCATTGTGCGTGCTCATGTCATCCACCCCGGCAACAGACCGATCACGGTGCAGGTCACAAGTGCCTGCAACCCGATGAAATGCCACAGCAGCGAAACATTGTTCACGTCCGCATCGTAAAGCGGCGTCATCCGTCCGGCCAGACTACGCGCCAGACAATAGCCCTGCCCGATCGCCCCCAGCAGCAGATGGGCGCACAACCAGACCGCCAGAACGCAGATCATCGCAGGATAGACATGCGTCGTTGGTTGCAGGTCGGCCACGGCAAGATAGACCGCGCTGCCACCCAGTGCCGTCAGGCAAATGCCTGTCGCCAACAGCGCCTGCGCCGACCGGACGTATCCTTTGCGGTTGATATCGCGGGCAAACCGCGTTGCGGCCCATGACAGCACCAGCAACACCGCCGCCGCGCCCGTTGCAAGGCCGTCCGCGTGGCTGGCGCCTTGGGGCGGAAAGGCAGAACTGGCCGTCCAGTAAAAGAAGAAACCGAAAATCAGGCTGGCGAACGCGGTCGCATCGCCCAGCATCGTGATCCAGACCGCCCACCACCCCGGCGCATCCGGGCCAGAGGCATAGCGCGGCAAAGTCAGACCCAGCCCCACGTCGCTTGTCGGTTCTTCCGGAATCTGCGCGGTCACCGTCCACAGCCAGTACAACACACAAACGATGGCAAAGGCCGCACAGATGATCGCGGGTGGATACCAATGGAACGTGGGGAAAATGAACGCGCCGCCCGTGAACCCTGCCGCCATCAGGGTGATCCACGCAGGCCCGGTCACCCGCTGGATATGTAGTGGCCGGGCGTCCAGCACCGAGGTCACAAGCGTTTCGCGGTGGCCGAATTTTGTATCGCTTAGATAATAGCGGCCGCTGTGCATCCGTTCGACCAGTTTCGGCTGATCCCACAGGGGATACCGCGTCGTGATATAGGGGATGCTGCGCACGCCCCATTGTTCTTCTGGCACATTATGGGACCATTCCAGCGTGCCCGCATTCCACGGATTGCGCTGATCGCCTGTGAAATCGCGTTTTGGCCGCAGCAGATCCCAGACGAACACCGCAAAGCCCGCCGCGATGACGAAACTGGCGGCGGTCGACAGCATGTTCAGCCAACCCCAGTCCACACCTTCACCGTAGGTATAGACCCGGCGCGGCATCCCGATCAGTCCGGTGTAATGCATCGGCAGGAACGCCGCGTTGAAGCCCACAAAGATCAGCCAGAACGCCCAGCGACCCAGCGTTTCGGACATCATCTTGCCCTTGCGGAAGAAAGGATAGAAATAATAAACCCCCGCCATCAGCGGAAATACCATCCCGCCAAACAGGGTGTAGTGCAGGTGTGCGACGATGAAATAGGTGTCGTGCACCGCCCAGTTGAACGGCGCAATCGCCAGCATGACGCCCGTCAGCCCGCCAAGGACAAAAATCGCAAGCGCGCCCGCGATCCACAGCATCGGTAGCGATTTTTTGACCTTGCCCACCATCAGCGTGGCGGCAAAGACGAAAATCTGGATTCCCGTGGGGATCACCACCGCCTCTGACGCGGCGGAAAAGAACCCGATGCTGATATTGGGCAACCCGGTCGTGAACATGTGGTGAACCCACAACCCGAACGACAGGAATCCGACACCCACAGCCGACAAAACGATCCAGGAATAGCCCACGATGGGGCGCTGTGCGACGGTCGGGATCACCATCGCGGCGATTGCGATGGACGGCAGAAACACGATGTAGACCTCTGGGTGACCGAAAATCCAGAACAGGTGCTGCCACAGCATCGGGTCGCCGCCGCGTGTCGGATCAAAGAACGGCCAGTCAAAAGACCGTTCCATTTCGAACAGGAAATCGCCTGCGATCAGCGGGGGAAAGGCGAACAGGATCATCCCGCCCACGACCAGCACATACCACGCATAAAGCGGCATAAGGTTGACCCGCATCCCCGGCGGGCGGCATTTCAACACGCCGACGATCAGTTCGACAGCCGCCGCGATGGATGCCACCTCGATAAATGACAGGCCCAGCAGCCAGATGTCTGCACCGATACCCATGTCCTGCGTCGTCAGCGGCGGATACATGAACCAGCCGCCGCGCGGGGCCACATCGAACAACACCGATCCCAGCACGAAAATGCCGCCGATCACGAAACACCAGAACCCATACGCCGACAGACGCGGAAACGGCATGTCCCGCGCGCCAAGGAAGGCTGGCAACAAAAAGATACTGATCGCCTCGAACATCGGGACGGCGAACAGGAACATCATCGCGGACCCGTGCATCGTAAAGAACTGGTTGTAGCGGTCCGCGTCCAGAAACGTGTTGTCCGGCACCGCCAGTTGCACCCGCATCAGCAGCGCCAGCACCCCCGCGCACAGCATGAAAAACATGGCCGTCAGCGCATACCACTTGCCCACCAGGTCATTGTTGACCGCGGTGAAATGGGTAAAGCCCTTTGGCTCCTGCCACGCCTTGCGCATCCGCGCCGTGCTGGCTGCCTGTGCATCGGGATCAACAGGTTCTGCCAGCATCGCCTCTGTCGGGGGGTACGTCCCGTTCGGTTCCGGGCGGTTGGTGCCGGAAAAGCGTGCAAAAGGATCATCAGTCATTTCAGGCCCTGCAGGTAAGTGGCAAGCGCCATCAGATCGTCATCGGGCAACGTGTCGTAGGCGGGCATGTCGACCTCTGGCTTGATGTCGTCCGTGTGGTAGATCCATGCGCTAAAATTCTCGATGGTCGGTGCAAGTATCCCCGCCCCGATACTGGCGCGGGCGCCGACATGCGTCAGGTCCGGCCCAACCTGCCCCACCGCCGCCGTGCCGCGCACCGTATGGCATGCACCGCAGCCCTGTTCCTGAAACACCACGGCACCGCGTTGTGCTGTGTCACCTGTGGGCGCGACGGCAGGGGCGGCTTCGCGCGCCAGCCATGCGTCGAAATCATCGGGGGCCAACGCAACCACTTCGAACGCCATCAATGCATGCGATGCACCGCAGAATTCCGCGCATTGGCCCCGGTAGCTGCCGGGTTCGGTGGCGTGCAGGGACATCATCGTTTCACGCCCGGGAAACATATCCATCTTGCCACCCAATGCAGGAATCCAGAACGAATGAATAACCTCGGCGCTACTCAGCGTGAATTCGGTGCGTTGGCCGGTGGGCAGTCGAATTTCATTGGCGGACACGATGGGCGCGTCCGCGCCTTTGGGCCAATAGTTGACGCGCCACCACCATTGTTCGCCCACAACCTCGATCCGCAGGCCATCGCCGGGCGCGCGCTGGTCCGGCATGATCGAAAGCCCCCACGCCAGCAACGCCGCGATCACCACCGTCGGAAACACGATCCCGCCGCCGATGATCAGCTTCTGGGCATGTGATTCATCGTATTTGCGCGGGCTGAGTTTATGAAAGAACAGCATCATGCCGTTCACCAGCAGCCAGACGACGACCAGACCTCCCAGCATCACCCAGAACATGGTCAGCAAAACAGCCGCGTCACTGCCGGCCGTATCCAGAATGGATTGCCGCCCGCTGCATCCCTGCAAGGTGAGGGCTCCGGCCAAAAGCAAAAGCGACGACCTGACTGACATAGATAAAGCTCTTTGTCCGGGACCCACCCGCACGCGGGCCGGCGATGGATCAAGGGTAGGTCACAGTTTCGTCAGGTCTAGGTCAGCGCGGCAGTTTCGCGGGACATGAACCACAAGACGTCAGGGCAAGTCGTGCCAGCCGTCTGCGTTGCAGCCGTAGCGATGCTGGCTTTGCGCGACAAAGCGCTTGGTGTTGTGGTCAGCGACCATGCGGCAGGCGGAAAAGGTTTTTTGGTCCAGATCAAGGATCGCATATTCGTTGGAACTGCCACGCAACCGGGTCGAAAGACCGGTGCCACAGTGAACCTGCAAGGTCATCGACCGGTTCTTTTCGGCGATGAACGGTTCCACCGTCCAAGTGTGCAAATGGCCCGACAAGATGATGTGCGGGCCGCAATCCGACCATGTGCGCAAAGCCTCTGCCGCGTTCTTCATCACCTTCTTTTCAACATCCGGGGATTGGTGAAACGGATGATGCGCCATGACGACGACCGTCCTGTCCTGCCAGTTGGCGCGGATCGCGTCGGCCACCTGCGCAATCTGGGCGGGACGGATCAGGCCGCGCTGATGGCTCCATCTGTGGGTGGTATCCAGCCCCACGATCACGGCGTCGTCAGTCGTGACGGTCGGTGCAGTATCTGGGGCAATCCAGCGGCGGTAAGCGGCCCGTGGCGACAGGACGCGCGCCACAATGTTGTAAAGCGGGATGTCGTGATTGCCGGGCACCGCAATCCAGTCGTGTTGCAGGCGGTCAACAAAATCGCGGGCGGCGCTGAACTGCTTGCCCCGCGCGCGCTGCACAAAATCGCCCGCAATCACAATCAGGTCCGGGGACGCATTTGCGATACTGTCCAACAAGGGTTGAACCAGATCGGGGCTGGCGCGGCCAAAATGCAGGTCAGTCAGCAGGACAAGTCGCATCAGCCCTCTCTTTCGGCTTGATCCGGGGTCGGCACCTTCACGCGCAGCGCATCACGGCGAATGACAAACCGATACGGTCCGTTCATCGTCGCGCGTTCACCATCACGGGCCACAAGCCGCGACCCGCGCCGCGTCTCGATCAGGATATCCTCGCCGATGTGAAGATAATAATCGCTGTCCCGGTGAATGCTGCCGAACAGGATCTTGACCGCGCGCCACAATAGCTGGACGCGATTGTTGTCAGGCGCAAGGATCAGGGCCAGCTTGCCCTCTCTTACGGCATCCGCGCCTTCGAATTCGTATTGTTCCAGTTGGTAGGCACTGCTGGCGACAAAGGCCATCGGGGATTTCACCATATGGACCTTGCCGTCGACGGTCACCTTCATCCGCAGCGGGCGATAGATCGTCAACATCGCCACGATCACAGACCAATAGGCCGCAATCCTGCTGCGGCCCCAGCGTTTGTAGACACCCTCGCGCACGTCCAGCACCGCCGCATAGGCGCCAAGGCTTGCATTGTTCAAGAACACCTTGCCGTTGACCTCACCGACGGTCATAGGGACTGTTTCGCCGTCCAGCGCGACCCGCAGCGCCGCATCGGGATCGTCGGGGATGCCCAGGCTTCGGGCCATGAAATTGAACGTGCCCAGCGGCAGAATGGCCAGCGTCACATCGGTGCCGATCAATTCGCCCGTAACACCCCCGATCGTGCCGTCGCCACCAGCGGCGACGATGGTATCGAAACCTTCGGCCAGGGCGTCCCTGACCGCACGCGGCAGGTCCGATGGCCGGTCCAGCGTGCGCAAGGACAGCCGGGGTTCCGCATTAATCTTGGCGATCAGGGTCTGCGTGTCGGGGTTGTCCTTTTTCTTGCCAGAGGCGGGGTTGAGGATGACGCATGTTGTTGGCTTCGCCATATCCGGCCCTGTCATTGATGTGCGGAACCAAATGCGCCGATGTGCCACAATGTTCCCCGCAATCAATGCGCACAGCGGTCGATCTGTTCAATCGGCTGCGGGGATCGCCACACCGTTCGACGGTCTGAAATCGCGAGCGGCGTCATGCTTGCCGCGTTTCAGTCGTCCATCCGCTGATCGGCACGGACGCGCAACCGCCCGTCTGGACCGATATCGACCGGGGCCGGGTCCGCGATTTGCCCCACGAAATCGCCGTCCGGGCGATCCACAAAGCCCAGCAACAGCAACCCGGCGTCCGTATCGCACACCCGCGCGCAGTAGCGTTTGCCAGGCAAGGCACCGTCCAGAAACGGACCGTCGGCAATGCGCCACGGACCGCGCGGGCTGTCGCCCATCAGGTAATGCGACCCGGTGACGGGCCCGGTGGGGATCTGTTTGGCCTGCGCGGCAGAAAAATGCTCTGCGCAGGCGCAGAACATCAGATACCAGCGCCCATTTTTTTCAAACACCTGCGGCACTTCTATCTGACCGAAGCCACCCACAAAAACCGGGGGTTGCAGAGTCCATGTTGTCAAATCGTCCGACGTGGCAAACCCGATGCATCCGCCTGCGTTCGGTTCGGGTTCATCATTGATCCGGGCGGTGAAGAACATCAGCCAGCCGTCGCCATGCGGGTCTTTCATCACCCAAGGGTCACGCATGGCGCGGTCGTGCCAGACGCTTTCGTCCATGCTGGCCTCGTAAAGATGGGCATGTTCGCCGGTCAGATCCAGACAGCAGCCGTCAGCGACCCGTTGCCAGTCGTGCCCGTTGTCGCTGACCGCATGGCCGATGCGCTGATACAGACCGTCCTCTGCCTTTGATGAGCCGGTGTAGAACAGGTGCCAGCCGCCATCATGGTCGCGCAGGACGGACCCTGTCCAAGTCGTGTAATCATCCCATGCAGGGCTGTCAGCGGGTGCAAAGCATGTGCCGTGGTGCGTCCAGTTGACCAGATCGGTGCTGGTGGCATGCCCCTGTGTGACGTTCCAATGCCGCAGGTCGGGGTCTTCGATGCTTTTGGGCGCCTTCAGGAAATAGCCATGCCACAGATCGCCATCGCGGTAATACCAGCTGTCCCAGATCCAGTCGTCTTTCAATGCGATGACCATCGGCGTTTGCCTCTCTTATATGCGATGGATGCGATAGGTGCCGTTGCGCCACCGGGTCAATGCAGGCACGGCAATGACAGTCAGATGAACCACGACAAATCGCGACACCCGACGGGGATTTCGTGTTTTTGTCCTGGTCCACGTAAAAGCCCGTGGGCCGACCGGGATTACCGATCGGCCCACAGGCATCATCCGTTGCACTGTCGCGTATGGCTACGCTGCGGCATCTTTGGGATTTTTACCCAGAATGATCATGGACAGGATGTCGTCCTCTGTCACATCCTCGACCCGTTCCGCGCCGACCATCTGGCCGTTTTTCATGACGGCAACACGGTCGCACAGTTCCATCATCTCGCGGGTGTCGTGGCTGATCAGGAAAATCCCAAGCCCCTGCCGTTTCAATTCCTGAATCAGGTCGGCAACCATTTTGGTTTCATGCACACCCAAGGCGGCCGTCGGTTCGTCCATGATCAGGATCTTGGCCTTGAAATAGACCGCCCGCGCGATGGCAACCGATTGCCGCTGGCCACCCGACAAGGCCGATACCGGTTCTTTCAGTTTTTTGAAATTCGGGTTCAGACGCGCCATGATCTTGCGGGTTTCGGCCTCTTGCCGGCCATCGTCCACAAATCCCAGCGTCGTGGTCAGTTCGCGCCCCAGAAACAGGTTGCTGGCCGCGTCAAGGTTATCGGCAAGCGCCAAGGTCTGATAGATCGTTTCGATGTTGTAATCGCGGCTGTCGCGCGGGCTGTTGATATCCGCTTTCTTGCCGTCGATCCAGATTTCGCCGCTGTCCATGCGATAAGCACCTGACAGCATCTTGATCAGCGTCGATTTCCCGGCCCCGTTGTGACCCAGCAGGCCCACCACTTCACCCGGATACAGGTCGATGCTGACGTGATCGACCGCCTTGACCCCACCGAAAGAGATCGAGACGTCCTTCATTTCCACCAAGGGAGTCGTCATCATTTCGCTCCTGTGTATTTACGATACTGGATGTCGATCCAAACAGCGAGCACCAGCACAAGGCCCACCACGATGTTCTGATAGGGTGCATCCACGCCGACCATCGCCATACCCGATTGCAGCGATTGCATGATCAGCGCGCCGATGATCGCGCCATAGATCGTGCCGATCCCGCCCGACAGCGCGGTACCGCCGATGACCGCAGCCGCGATGACGCGCAATTCGTCCAGAATGCCGATATCATTGGTATGATAGCCCAGTCGCGCGCTGGCCACGATACCGCCCAGCGCACACAGCACGCCAAGGATGGCAAAAATCTTGACCGTCAGCAATTTGGTATTGATGCCCGACAATTCAGCCGCATCAGGGTTGCCCCCGGTGGCAAAGATATAGCGGCCCAACCGTGTGCGCTGCGCGACCACGGTCATGACGATAGCCACAGCAATCAGCAACAAGACCGAATAGGGGATGCCATAGGCGGCGACGCAACCTTCGGCTTCTACGCAGCCATAGATCGCGGGATCGCGTGCGATGACACGTTCCGGCACCTCATATGCATTCAGCACGGCGACGAACCCAAGGATCGCACCGACGACGATGACGGCGACCACGGCTTCTGCCCACATCGGTTTGACCGCGAAACCATGTCCGATCTTGGTCCGGCGACCCTGAAACAGGGCAAACAGTGCCGCAACCGCCGCAGCGATCCCGACAGCCCAGGACCAGAACACGCCCAGCGTGCCGTTGATACCGCCGAACAACAGATAGGTTTCGTTCAGCGGTCCGATGGTCTGACCGTCGGTCAGGTGCCACGCGACGTTACGCCAGATCAGCAATCCGCCCAGCGTGACAATGAACGCGGGGATCGCCTGATAGCCGACCAGATAGCCTTGGAATGCGCCGATCAGCGCGCCGACCAGCAGGCCCGCGATGATGGAAATCCACGGGATCAGCGGACTGCCCAGTTCGACGCCCATCATTTGCGGCAGCCACTGCGTCTGCGTCATGGCCATCACGGCGGTCGTAGTCGCCAACAGCGCGCCGACGCTCAGGTCGATGTGGCGGGTGACGATCACGAACACCATGCCCGTGGCCATGATCGCCACGCTGACCGTCTGGATCGTCAGGTTGAAAATGTTGCGGGGCGTCAAAAAGCGCCCATCGGTCATCAGGTTGAACACGACGCAGACCAGAACGAATGCGCCGACCATTCCCAGCAGTCGGGTGTCGATCTCCAGCGATTTGAACGTGCTGCGTTTGGGCGCCTGAACAGCGCCGTCGGTTTCGTCTGACATGGCTTACCTTGCTGATTTTATGACCTGTGTCGGCCCGTGTCGCGCCATCGCGCGAAAAATGGTGTGGGGTCCGGCCACATGGGCCGGACCCCTGCCGGACGGCGGGACACCCCCGCCGTGCCGGGATCAGTTACAGGGTGCAGGACCGTCGGTCACGCCCTGGCACAGTGCTTCGACCGTGATCCATCCCGCATCCGTCACCGTGGTCAGGTTGTCGGCGGTGATCGGAACGGGCGCGAGGAATTCGGCCCACATCGTCGTACCCGACGGTGACGTCCACTCTTCCGCGCCTTCGACATCGCTCAACGCGGTGCCACCGGCCAGCGAAACCGCGATTTCAGCCGCATTGCGGCCCAGTTCGCGGGCGTCTTTCCAGACCGACACGGTCTGTGTGCCCGAAGCGACGCGGTTCAGTGCGGCGTGGTCGCCGTCCTGACCGGATACCGGGATGCCTTCCATGCCCTGCGCTGTCAGCGCGGCCACAGCACCGCCTGCGGTGCCGTCATTGGACGCCACGACCGCATCGACGTTGTTGTCGTTGGCGGTCAGGATCTGTTCCATGTTGCGCTGTGCGTTGGCGGGCAGCCAGCCATCGGTATAGGCTTCGTCAACGATGGTGATAGCACCACTGTCGATCGCTTCCTGCAGCACTTCTTGCTGACCGCCGCGCAGGAAATCCGCGTTGGGATCAGTGGGCGAGCCCTTGATCATGACATAGTTGCCTTCGGGCTGTGCTTCGAGCACGGCACGGGCCTGCATCCGGCCGACTTCGACGTTGTCGAAGGTCAGGTAGAATGCGCGGGGATCTTCGATCAGGCGGTCATAGGCGACGACCGGGATGCCTTCGGCATCGGCGGCATCGACTGCCGGACCGATTGCTGCGGCATCCTGTGCCAGAATGATCAGCGCGTCGACGCCCTGTGCAATCAGGCTTTCGACGTCGGACAACTGCTTGGACGACGACGATTGCGCATCGGCAGACACATAGGTCGCGCCGGCAGCTTCGAGTGCTTCGCGGATCGCGGCTTCGTCGGTCTTCCAGCGCTCTTCTTGAAAGTTGGACCAGCTGACGCCGACGGTCATGCCGTCCTGCGCGATTGCGGTTGTGGCGAATCCGGTGCCAGCGATGGCAGCGGCGATTACGATCTTTTTCATGTTTTCCTCCCAGAAAAAATTCCACACGGGATTGCAGTGCGGACGAGTCATCTCACTCTGGCGCAGAAAGTGCCAGATTTAGTTCAGTTGTCAAAATAAATTATTTCTTTGCCCCATTTTCGGGCGCATTTTCCTTTTCAGACCCTGCCGATGACGGGTAGGTTCGCTAACGGAGGGCAAAAAGCGCCTTACGACGCGGGAGGGGCGTGCGCATCGTGCAAATACAGATCAAAAACGAAGCACCACCCGGATGTGGCCCGCGCCTGCCGGGCACTGGCGACGCACCACGGCCATTGCGTCAGCAAGTGTTCGAATATGTCCGGGCCCACGGGCGCGCTGCCCGGTCCGACATCGCACGTGATCTGTCGATCAGCGCGGGGTCCGCGACCACGCTGACCGCAGATTTGATCGCCGCGAACTTTCTACGTGAAGTCGACGGCGTGCCGCGTGACACGGGCCGAGGCCGCCCACCCGTCGCGCTAGAGGTCGTGCCACGCGCCGCCTGCGTCATCGGGATCAAGATGTCCTACACCCGGCACACTGCCGTGCTTGCCGATTTCGCGGGCAACATGCTGGCCGATACAGATCTGCCGACCAGCCTGCACCGTCGCACCTTGCCCGACCTGATGGACGAAATCACCGCCCTGATTAACCAATTGCTGACCATCAGCGGCAAGACTGCAAACCAGATCGACGCCGTGGGACTGGGACTGCCGGGCATCGTCGATCACGACGCAGGCGTGGTGTCGTGGTCTGCGCTGTTGCGTGCGGGGGAACAGAATCTGGCCGCTGCCTTTGCCGCGCAGTTCCCGATGCCCCTGTATCTGGACAACGACGCAAACATGCTGACGCTTGCTGAACTATGGTTCGGGGCCGGACGCGCGCGCCGTGATTTTGCCGTCGTCACGATCGAGGACGGCGTCGGCATGGGGCTGGTGCTGAACAATCGGCTGTATCGCGGGGCGCGCGGCATGGGGCTGGAACTGGGCCACACCAAGGTCCAGTTGGACGGCGCGCTGTGCCGGTGCGGCCAACGCGGCTGTCTAGAGGCGTATCTGGCCGACTACGCGCTGGCGCGCGAAGCGGCGACTGCCCTCGATCATGCGCCTGACGTGCGGCAAAGCCCGCAGCAGACACTGGATATCCTGTTCCGGCAGGCCAAGGCGGGGCACCAGTCGGCGCAGACGATCTTTCGCCGTGCGGGGCGCTATCTGTCGCTGGGCCTGTCGAACGTGGTGCAGCTGTTCGACCCCAAGCTGATCATCCTGTCGGGCGAGCGAATGCGTTATGATTATCTGTACGCAAAAGAAGTGCTGGCCGAAATGCAGGCGCTGACCCTGTCGCAGGGCCGTGCCCCCTGTGAAATCGCGATCCATGTCTGGGGCGATCTGATCTGGGCGCGCGGGGCCACCGCACTGGCCCTGTCCGCCCTGACCGACACCCGCATCGGAGAGGCGCGCACCCCATGAAATGGGCCGTTGGTCTGATCATGCTGGCCAGCCCCGCCGCTGCGGGGCCGCTGTTCGAAGACCGATCCGCCGCGCTGCCTGCCCACAGCTACGAAGGTGGCTGGGAACATTTCGTCGGCGGCGGTGTGGCCGTGATGGACTGCAACGCGGACGGCGCGCCCGACATTTTCGCCGCCGGTGGCGCAGCCCCGGCCCGTCTGATCCGCAACGACGGCGCGTTCAGCTTTACCGACATGCCGCTGATTCCGCTGACCGGTGTGACAGGGGCCTATCCGCTGGACATGGACGCGGACGGCCTGACCGACCTGTTCGTGTTGCGGGTGGGGGCCAATGTCGCCTTGCGCGGCGGTCCTGACTGCACATTTACCGATGCCACGGCGGACTGGGGCATCCCGCCGGATGATGCGTGGTCCACCGCATTTACCGCTTGGTGGGAACCGGGCGACGACCGGCCGACGCTGGCGGTCGGAAACTACGTCGACCGCAGCGACCCTGATGGCCCGTTCGAAGCCTGCGACGACAACGTCATCCTGCGCCCCGATGGTGATGGCTACACGGCAACGCCGCTGACACCCGGATACTGCCCCCTGTCGATGCTGGCGGCGCGGGACGCACGCGGGCAAACGGCGCTGCGGCTGTCCAACGACCGACATTATTACATCAGCGACGGCCACGAACAGATGTGGGACGTCGCCACACGCCGCTTTCTGGGCCCAGCGGACGGGTGGGACAATGTCTCGCTTTGGGGCATGGGCATCGCCAGCCGCGACCTGACCGGCGATGGCCGGGACGAGGTGATGCTGACATCCATGGGCGATCAGGTGCTGCATCTTGCGCAACCGGATGGCAGCTACGCCGCAGCGCCCTTTGCTGTCGGCAGCACGGCACACCGCCCGCATACCGGCGGCGACGGGCGGCCATCGACCGGTTGGCATGCGGAATTCGCGGATGTGGACAACGACGGACGCAGCGATCTGTTCATCGCAAAGGGTAACGTCGATCAGATGCCCGGCATGGCGATGCAAGACCCCAACAACCTGCTGATGCAGCAATCCGATGGCACATTTGTCGAAGCCGCCGCCGCGGCGGGGATCGCCACGATGGAACGCTCACGCGGTGCGGCGCTGGCGGATTTCGACGGCGACGGGCGGCTGGACCTGCTGGTCGCAAACCGCCGCGCCCCGCTGGAACTGTATCGCAATGTGACGCCGGATACGGGCCACTGGCTGCAAGTGGCGTTGCAGCAATCCGGCGGCAACCGGGATGCGATCGGCGCCGTCGTGTCGGTAACAGCCGACGGCGCACACCAGTCCGTGCAGCATGTGATCGGCGGCGGTCACGGGGGCGGTCAACTGCTTGCCCGCCATTTCGGGCTGGGCAACGCCACGCAGGCACAGGTCACGGTCACATGGCCGGACGGGACGACAACCACCACGCAAAGCGCTGCCGACCACATCCTGTCGTTCACAAAGCCCTAGTCCACGGCTGGCACGGTCAGACCGCTGGGCACCGTGTCAGGAACCCCCAATCGCCCGTCCACGGATGCAGGATCGGTCAGCGTTTCCAAAAATGCGACCAAACTGTCGATCTGGGCATCCGTCAATATCGGCATCGGCACCGAAACCGCCGCCGCGATGTCTGCCACCTGCGCGGGGTCATCCATCACCGCGAAATCCGCATCAACCGGTGCGTCCAGCCGCACCAATGCGCGGTCGAACCGGGCCTGCGTCGGCTGGCCGTGGTCCGCTAGAAACTGCTGCAACGACGCATGCGCGCCCGCATGACCATAAGGCGCGGTCAGCGCCACATTGCGCAGCGACGGTGTGCGAAACGCGAACCGGTCCGCCGGATTTCCGGTCACGCGAAACCGTCCCTCGTCACGCTGATGCGTCTCGAACGTCGCGGCCTTGCCCGGTCCGATCTGCGGGGCGCCCATCGCATGAAACCCGTGGTCGGTCTGGAACGGCCCGGCGTGACAGGCCACGCAGCCTGCGTCACCATAAAACAGGTCCATCCCGTCTGCCGCATCACCCGAAAGCCGGGCCTGCCCCCGCATCACCGCGTCAAACTGTGATGTATCGGACCGCCATTCAAGCGCCATGAACGCCGCAATCGCGTTCGAGATGTCGGTAAACGCCAGATCGTCCGCCGTTCGGACATGCGGATAGACACGCTGAAAATCGGCCAGATAGGCTGGCACATCTGCCACACGGCGCGCGATCCGCGACCATGCACCATCCGGCCCGGTGATCAGCCCCTGCCGCACCGCACGCCCGATGTCGTTGCTGCTATGGCTTCCCGCCATCTCGTCCCGGCTGAGGACCGGAAACATCGTCTGCGCCGACAAGGCGCTGTCGAAACCGGCGACCATGTCAGCGCCCATCGGTGTGCGTATGCCACCGGGCAGATCGGGATCGTTTTCCAACCGGCCATCGTGAAACAGGACGTTGAATTCGCGTGCGCCCAGATTGAACAGCGCAGGTGCGTTGCGCGGAACACGGTCCTGCGGCGGATTTTCGGTGTCGGCGCGCCTGTCCGGCCCCAACCCGATCCCTCCGTCCCCGAACGACAGTGACATGGCGTCGGCCGTCCCGAATGCCGGATGATGGCATGTCGCGCAGGCGACGTTGCGATTGCCCGACAGGATCGGATCGTAAAACAGCAGTTGCCCCAGTTTCGCGGCTTCGGGATCAACGGGCAGATAATCGGATTCTGTGATTGGCGGCGGCAACGCCTGCGCCATCACCGGCCCGCCCCCCGATATCAGCCCAAGCACAAGTGCAAACCCAAGCAAAGAGCCCACCCCGGTCCGCTGGTTACACATCCGCATTGTCATTCACCCTCGCCATGATCGCCGACCCCAACGACAAGATAGATTACCGTAAATCACGCGGCGACGGTTACGCAACTGTCACATCCGCGCGGCATTTTGGGATGCAACTCAACGTTGGAGCTGACATGGCAACCGATAACGGCACGGCTGATCATGCCCTGCGCCGGGCAAGACACTTGAACGTCGCGATTGCCGTGCGGCATGGTCCGCATGAAACCAAAGGGCGGGATAGATGTGAAACAGAATGAACAGCTGGCTGACGATCACCCCGCCCAAGGCCGCAGCGCCGAGGTGTTTGTCACCTTTTTGAAGCTGGGCCTGACATCTTTTGGCGGGCCGATTGCGCATCTGGGTTACTTCCGCGATGAATGCGTGACGCGGCGCAAATGGCTGTCCGATGATGCCTACGCCGATCTGGTGGCACTGTGCCAGTTCCTGCCCGGTCCCGCGTCCAGTCAGGTGGGCTTTGCACTGGGTTTGATGCGGGGCGGATGGCTGGGCGCGCTGGCGGCGTTTACCGCCTTTACGCTGCCATCAGCATTGATCCTGCTGATCTTTGCCCTGACCGCATCACGCATCGCGGGTCCGGTCGGCACCGGGGCGATTGACGGGCTCAAGATCGTGGCCGTCGCCATCGTCGCACAGGCCGTCTGGGGCATGAGCCGGACATTGTGCCCGGACCCCACACGGGCGACGATTGCCGTAGGCGCAGTGATGATACTGGCATTTTTGCCCGGTGCCTGGGGCATGGTCGGCGCAATTGCCATGGGTGCCATCGCAGGGCTGTTGGTGTGTCGCGCAACACCTGCGCGCGTCGGCGGCCACATTGCACTGCCCATACGGCGCGGCCACGCCGTCCTGAGCCTTACCGTTCTGGTGCTGCTTTTGGTGACGCTACCGATGATCGCGGGCGGGTCACAAACGCTTGCGGTGTTCGACGCTTTCTTTCGGTCGGGTGCGCTGGTCTTTGGCGGCGGCCATGTCGTCCTGCCCTTGCTAGAAGCGGAAACAGTCGCCCGCGGATGGGTCAGCGCCGATGCGTTTCTGGCGGGCTATGGGGCGACACAGGCTGTGCCGGGTCCATTGTTTACATTTGCTGCGTATCTCGGCGCGGTACTGGGCCCGGCGCCCAATGGGATCGTCGGTGCAACCGTGGCGCTGATCGCCATTTTCCTGCCGGGTTTCCTGATCCTGATCGGTGTCTTGCCATTCTGGGACAGGTTCCGCACCACGCCCTCTGCGCAATCGCTCATGCAGGGGGCCAATGCCGCCGTCGTGGGGATTCTGGGGGCCGCGCTTTATGACCCTGTCTTTACCAGCGCCATTGGAAACGTGCGGGATTTCACCTTGGCACTTGTGTGTGCCGTGCTGCTGATGGCGTGGAAACAACCGCCATGGCTGGTTGTCATCGTCGCAGCACTTGGCGGGGTGCTGCTGGCGCTGACCGCCTGACAGACAGTAATCATGACCGGCCCGGTATGCGATGGCCGCACGTCTTGAACCGCGCGGCCATCATTTGGCTATTCGCCGTTTTCGGCCAGCCACAAGATCATCTCGTCGATCTCTTCCACCTGCGCGGCAATGATTTCGCCGGCAAGCGCGATCATTTCAGGATTATCGCCATGTTCGAGCAGAACCTGCGCCATGTCGATTGCGCCCTGATGATGCGCGATCATACCGCAGGCAAAAGCCACATCAGCGTCTTCGTTCATCATGCCCTGTTCCATCGCAGGCATCGTGATCATCATGCGCCGCATGTTTTCCTGCACATGCGCTGGCATCGCATCCATGCCCATGTCGGCGTTATCGGACCCACCGTGGCCCATGGCAGAATGGTCCATGTCGTCCATTCCCATGCTGCTTTCGTCGCCGCCGCCGTGGCCCATGGCCGCGTGATCCATACCGTCCATTGCAGTAGCGACGGTGCATTCCGCAGGTAACTGAAATGCGGCATCCTGCGCAAAGGCAGGGCCAGCAAGGCCAGTCGCTGCAAGCACAACGGCCAACGCGGGTTTCATTTTGATCATTTAAGACACTCCAATTAAGACGTTCATTCTGTTTCGTACGGGCACGCGCGTGACTGTCCGCGTTCTATGTAAAGTTCATTCTACCAATTTCAGCACGACGCGATGCAACAGCGACTCATCATATCTGTCATCCATCGTGATACACTGGGGCGGATTGCCTTGGCCCTCTGTCGATGACGGCATTGATATACCCATACGGGGTATTGTAAAAGTCACATCGCCGTTGATTCAAGCCTGTGCCGCCTTGGCCAGGACATGCTGTCGTCGCGGGCGGTTCCCTGACGTGTGGGCAAGGCTGTTTGACACGTCATGTCCAAAGCGGGTTGATCTTTTAGCGGTATTCCGCTTAAGACACGGCGAACGTTAGGACCTGGTGAAATCCCGGGTGGCTCTTCCGGCCGCTGATCCGCCGGATAATTTTTGATGAACCCTGAAGAAAAAATTGCCGAACCGTCCGGGAAAGGACGTCTCGATGCAGGGTCTTGGAATATTGATGACACTCATAGAATACCGCCAGCAATGGTTCGGCAACGTCCGCGGTGATGTGCTTGCCGGCATCGTTGTCGCATTGGCGCTGATCCCGGAAGCAATCGCCTTTTCGATCATCGCAGGCGTCGACCCCAAGGTCGGGCTTTACGCCTCTTTTTCAATTGCCGTGCTGATTGCCTTTGTCGGCGGGCGACCGGGCATGATATCTGCAGCTACCGCCGCCACTGCCGTGCTGATGATCACCCTCGTCCAAGAGCATGGACTGGAATATCTGCTGGCCGCCACTGTTCTGGCGGGTCTGATCCAGATTGCAGCAGGCTTTCTGAAGCTGGGCCGCTTCATGCGCTACGTGTCAAAATCCGTGATGACCGGGTTTCTGAACGCGCTGGCGATCCTGATTTTCATGGCGCAACTGCCGGAACTGAACCTTGCCAATCCCGGCGTGACCTATCTGACCTATGCGCTGGTGGCGCTGGGTCTGGCGATCATCTACCTGTTGCCGCGCCTGACGACGGCGGTGCCGTCGCCGCTGGTCACGATCATCGTGCTAACGATCATCGTGACCGTCATGGGCTGGGACGGCGTGCGCACCGTCGGCGACATGGGCGAAATGCCCGATACGCTGCCGGTCTTCCTGATCCCGCAAATCCCGCTCAACCTTGAAACGCTGCTGATCATCCTGCCTTACGCGCTGGCGGTCGCTGTCGTGGGGCTGCTGGAAAGCTTGATGACGCAGAACATCGTCGATGATCTGACGGATACCAAATCGAGCCGCGATCAGGAATGCATCGGTCAGGGCATCGCCAATACCGCAACCGGTTTCATCGGTGGCATGGCGGGTTGTGCGATGATCGGGCAGTCGATCATCAACGTCAAATCCGGCGGTCGCGGTCGCCTGTCCTGCTTTACCGCCGGCGCCTTGCTGCTGATTCTTGTGGTGGGTCTGGGCGATCTAGTCGGGCGCATCCCGATGCCTGCCCTTGTCGCGATCATGATCATGGTGTCGATCGGCACCTTCTCTTGGTCGTCGATACAGGCGCTGCGGGTGCACCCACGTTCTTCCAGCGTCGTGATGCTGGCGACCGTGGTGACGGTCATCTACACCCACAACCTTGCCATCGGCGTGCTGGTGGGCGTGCTGCTGTCGGGTATCTTCTTTGCCGCCAAAATCGCGCAACTGTTCCGGATTTCGTCCACGCTGTCGGATGATGGCCGCACACGCACCTATGTTTTGGAAGGCCAATTGTTCTACGGCTCGACAGAGGATTTCACCAACGCCTTTGATTTCCGCGAAGCGCCCGACCGTGTCATCATCGACGTCAGCCGCGCGCATATCTGGGACATCAGCTCTGTTCAGGCGCTGGACATGGCGATCCTGAAATTCCGCCGCGAAGGCGCAGAGGTCGAAGTTATCGGCATGAACGAAGCGTCTGAGACCATCGTCGACAAGCTTGCCATCCACGACAAGCCCGGCGCGATGGATGCGCTGACAGGTCACTAGGGGAGGATACGACATGGACAAGATACTCGCACTGCTGGACGGTTCGGACTATTCGCAAAGCGTCTGTCACCATACAGCCTGGATCGCGCAAAAACTGGGGGCCGGCGTCGATGCGATGCATGTGCTTGGCCGACGCGAAGGGGCCGCGTCAACCGATCTGTCCGGCACCTTGCATCTGGGTGCACGGTCGGCCCTGCTGGCTGAACTTTCGGCAATGGATGAACAGCGCGCAAAGCTGGCGCAGGCCAAGGGCCACGCCATTCTGGAAGACGCAAAGGCAATCCTTGAACAGGACGGTGTCGCAGGGGTGAAGCTGCATTTGCGCAAGGGTGACCTGCTGGATGCCGTTCAGGCGGTAGAACCGGACATCCGCGCCATCACCATCGGCAAGCGTGGCGAAGGGTCCGCCTATGCATCAGGTCATCTGGGATCGAACCTTGAACGGATTATCCGCGCGTCCAAGGTGCCGGTCTTTGTGGCATCGCGCGCCTATAAACCAATCCAGAAGGTGCTTGTCGCATATGACGGTAGCGCCAGCGCCAAGGTGGCCATCACCCGCATGGCCGACAGTGCCGTGTTTGCGGACCTTGACCTGACGGTCCTGTGTATCGGGCAGGACACGGCAAAGGCGCAGGCAACCGCTGACGACGCTGTGGCCAAGCTGCGTGATGCAGGCATCACCGCGACGTCGCGCACTGCGGCAGGTGATCCCAGCGACGTGCTGAACGATGTCGTCACGACCGACGGTTTCGACCTGCTGGTGATGGGCGCCTATGGTCACAGCCGTATCCGCACCCTGATCATCGGGTCCACGACGACCGCAATGGTTCAAACCGTCAGAATCCCGGTCCTGCTGTATCGCTAGCAAACAAACGCAGTATTGGCGCAACGCCTGACCGGGGCGGCGGCAATACATCTACGGTGATTGGTCTTTGCGTCGACAATGTGGGGCGCTTCGGCTGCCCGACGTGCCCCACAGTCAGTCGTCGCACCCCACACAGGCCGTCAGGACAGGCCGACAGCCAATGCCGCAGTGCCAAGATAAAGCGCAAAAACGCTAAGGACGAAAAGGCGCATCGTTCTGCTTTCTGTGTGTCGATCTGGTGGATCAAATACAGGGTGCGACATTTCGTTCCATAAATTTTCGTCACGCAGGCCTTCGTGGCGCGAAATCGTTTCTTTCCTGCCACAAGTTATGCCCTTAGACCGGGGGTATGATACAACATCTGACCATACTGCTGGCGTTTCAACTCTTGGGTGAAGCGATCAGTCGGGCGGCGGGCCTGCCCCTGCCCGGCCCCGTCCTTGGCATGGCTCTTTTGTTTTTGGCCCTGCTGGGGGTGCCACGTCTGGCGGCCATCGCCAGCACGGCGCAGGGGCTGCTTGCCCATCTGTCACTGTTGTTCGTGCCTGCGGGTGTCGGCGTGGTGGGCCAGCTTGATCGGCTGGGCAACGATGGTGTCGGACTGGCGCTGGCGATCCTTGGATCGACGGCCATCGCCATCATTGCCGGGGTCTATACCTTTCTGGCCGTGGCGCGGGTGCTGGACCGATGACCGATGTGGCCGATATCTGGATCTACCTGTCGCAGGGACCGCTGCTGTGGCTGACCGTGACACTGATCGCCTATGGCATTGGCGACTGGGCGTTCCGCGCATCGGGTCGCAAACCCATTGTGAACCCGGTGCTGCTGGCCGTGGCGCTGCTGGCGGTCGTCCTTACCGTGACCGGCACCAGCTATCAGACCTATTTCGAAGGCGCGCAGTTCGTCCATTTCATGCTCGGCCCGGCGACAGTCGCGCTGGCCGTTCCGCTTTACACCAACCTGTCCCTGATCCGGCGAAGCCTGCTGCCGATGCTGGCCGCGTTGGTGGTGGGCGCGGGCGCGGCCATGGTATCGGCGGTTGTGATCGCACGGGCCGCAGGCGTGGCACCCGATACGCTCCTCAGTCTCGTGCCAAAATCGGTGACAGCACCCGTTGCCATCGGCATTACAGAGGCGCTTGGCGGCCAGCCGTCCCTGACCGCCGTGCTGGTGATCGTCACAGGTGTGACGGGTGCAATCATCGGAACCCCTATTTTCAACGCGCTCCGCATCACGGATTACCGCGCGCGGGGCTTCGCCATGGGGGTCGCCAGCCACGGGATCGGCACGGCGCGGGCGTTTCAGGTGAATGAAACCGCGGGCGCCTTTGCCGGGATCGGCATGGGGCTCAACGCGCTGCTGACCGCGCTGATCGCACCCTTGCTTGCACCTTGGCTGGTCGGTGCCTACTGATAACCCAAGGGGGACGACATATGACCGACGACACAGAACGCCACAACGCCAAGATGGCCAAGAAAAAGGCCGCCCGTGACAAGATCATGGCGACCAAGACCGACCAAAAGGGTCTGATCATCGTCCACACCGGCAAGGGCAAGGGTAAATCCAGCGCCGCCTTCGGGATGATCTTTCGTTGCATCGCCCACGATATGCAATGCGCCGTGGTGCAGTTCATAAAGGGCGGCATGTCCACCGGCGAACGCGACCTGATCCTGTCGAAATTCACCGACATCTGCGCGTTCCACACCATGGGCGAAGGTTTCACATGGGAAACGCAGGACAAATCCCGCGATACCGAAATGGCCCAGGCCGCATGGGCCAAGGCCAAGGACCTGATCCGCGACCCAGCGAACACGATGGTCCTGCTGGACGAAATCAACATCGCAATCCGCTACGACTACGTCGATGTGGCAGAGGTGGTGGCCTTTTTGCGCGATGAAAAGCCGCCCATGACCCATGTGGTGCTGACCGGGCGCAACGCGCATGACGACCTGATCGCTGCCGCCGATCTGGTGACGGAAATGGAATTGGTCAAACACCCCTTCCGGTCGGGCATCAAGGCGCAGATCGGCGTCGAATACTGACGCTGACACAGCCGCGATGCACCTGACCGACGCCCATGCCCGCGCGCTGAACGACATCCTGACGTGGCGGCGCGACGTGCGCCATTTCCGGACCGATCCGATCGCGCCGGACCGTCTGGACAGGTTGCGCGCGGCCATGGACCTAGCACCATCAGTCGGCAACGCGCGACCCTGGCGGGTGCTGCATGTGGCCTCGCCCGGTCTGCGCGCCCCGCCGTCACCGCCAATTTTGAAACGGCCAACGCCAGCGCCGCCCGGCGCTATACCGGCAAACGCCGCAGTGATTATGCCGCGCTGAAACTGGCAGGGCTGCGCGACGCGCCGGTTCACCTTGCGATCTTCACCGCGACCGACCCGGACGAAGGCCACGGTCTGGGCCGCCAGACCATGCCAGAGATGCTGACCTTTTCGACCGTCTGCGCGATCCACAGCCTGTGGCTGGCAGCGCGCGCTGACAACATCGGGGTGGGCTGGGTGTCGATCCTCGATCCCGCCGCCCTGCACGCAACGCTGGACGCCCCCGCGAACTGGCACTTCACCGCCTACCTCTGCCTTGGGATCGCAGCGCAGCCCGACGACACACCGCTGCTGCACCGCACGGGGTGGCAGGACAATACAGTAACCGATTGGCACCGGGTCTGATCTTCTTCTTGCCAAAAATATCCCGGGGGTCTGGGGGCAGCGCCCCCATCCGCATTTTCGCGAAAATGCGGCTACCCTGCCAGTGACATACCGGGCGTCAGAACAGCCGGGTCCAAAACACATTCGATGATCGCCACCGTGCCGGACGCCTGCGCAGCCGCAAAGGCCGTCGCAAAATCCTGCTGCCGGGTCACGGTCGCACCGAACCCGCCATAGGCGCGCGCCAGCGCGGCATAGTCGGGATTGGCCAGCACCGTGCCGGATACACGGCCCGGATAACTGCGTTCCTGATGCATCCGGATCGTGCCATACCGCCCGTTGTTCATGACGATCACGATGGGCGTGGCACCATGCTGCACGGCAGTCGACAACTCGTTGCAGGTCATCTGGAAACAGCCGTCACCCGCCAGACAGACCACCGTGCGGTCCGGATGGCGCAGGGATGCGGCAATCGCCGCCGGAAAACCGTAGCCCATCGACCCCGAGGTCGGCGCCAATTGCGTCCCGTATTGTTTGTAGACAAAATACCGATGCAGCCAGGCGGCATAGTTCCCCGCCCCATTGGTCAGGATTGCGTCATCGGGCAGGCTGTCCGACAGCCAGCGGATCACCTGTTCTTGCTTGACCTGACCCGGTGTCTCGCGCGGCGTGATCCAATCCTCGTAATCCGCCCGCGCACTGGCGGTCCAGTCATGGAATCCGTGCCAGGGGTCGTCGTCGCGAACATGGTGCCACAGTGCCGCAATCGCGGCCGGGGCGGTGGCGACGAACCCTTCTGTCACGCCATAGACACGGCCGATCTCTGACGGGTCGGCGTGGCAGTGGATGATCGTCTTGCCCGGTGCAGCGGGATCCACCAGCGTATAGCCTTGCGTTTCGATATCGCCAAAGCGGGTGCCGATCAGCAGCAGGCAGTCCGCATCGCGGACGCGCTGCGCCAGTGCTGGGTTCACGCCGACGTTCAAATCGCCTGCATAATGCCGATCGCGGTTATCGATATAATCCTGCCGCCGGAACCCTGCCGCCACCGGCACGCCTGTGCGGTCCGCAAACTGTGCCAGCCTGCGCGCGTCCCCGTCGGACCAATGCGGACCACCAATCACGATAAGCGGACGCTTGGCCTGCCGCAGGTGATCGACGGCGATGGTCCATGCGGCGTCGTGGTTGTCGGACACGGCACCGATACGCCCACCGAAATCTGGCACGTCCGAGGTCGCACTCAGCATGTTTTCGGGCAAGGCCAGCACCACGGGACCGGGCCTGCCCGATTGCGCGACGCGGAATGCACGCGCGATATATTCCGGCAGCCGGTCCGTGTCGTCGATCTGTGCGACCCATTTGGCCAACCCGCCGAACATTTGTTTGTAATCGACCTCTTGGAATGTTTCGCGGTCGGTGTGGCGGTTGTCGATCTGACCCACGAACAGCACCATCGGCGTGCTGTCCTGCATCGCCACATGCACGCCCGCACTTGCGTTGCTGGCACCGGGTCCACGGGTGACGAAACAGACACCCGGCCTGCCGGTCAGTTTGCCGTGCGCCTCTGCCATCATGGCGGCTCCGCCTTCGTGACGGCAGACCACGTTCTGGATGCCGCTGTCATACAGACCATCCAGTGCGGCCAGAAAGCTTTCGCCCGGCACAGAAAAGACGCGGTCCACGCCCAGTTTCACCAGTTGGTCGGACAGGATCTTGCCACCGTGTCGCATCGCATACCTCTTTCGCGTGGGCGCAGGCGGTCGCGGACCGGCCTGCGTGCGGCCAGTGTCACGCAAAACAGCCCCGGCTGCCATGCCGAAATGACGCATGTGGCGCGGGATCAGACGCCTGCGTCAGGCACCGCCAGTTCGATCAGGTTCCCGTCGGGATCGCGCAGGTAGATTGATGTGATCGGCCCCCCTGCACCAGTGCGCGGGACCGGACCAATCTCGACCGGGATGCCCTGCTGTGCCAGATGCGTCTGCCAGTCGGATAGCGGCGTATCGGTCAAGAAACACAAATCTGCGCTGCCCGGCGTGGCGTGCGTGGCATTGGGGCGCACCGGGGCATCTGCTGCGTGCAGGTTGATTTTTTGTGCGCCAAAGGTCAACGCGATGCGGTCATCGGGACCGAATGCAACAACCCCCATCCCCAGCACGTCGCGGTAGAATGCCACCGTCCGGTCGAGATCGGTCACTGTCAGGACCAGATGATCAAGCGTGGTCAGTCGTGGCATTTGCCCTTCGCTCCGTGTTGCGGCAGATTACGACAGATGAACACAGCCCCAACCGACACACAAACCCTGACGGACCCGATGGACCCCGCCCGCGCGACCGCGTTGGCCGCGACGTTGGGCTGCGGGCACAGCTATGCGGTCGGTGATCCGTTGCCGCCCTTTGCGCACCAGATCTATTTCTGGACACCCCAACCACCTGATGCACTGGGGCGCGACGGTCATCCCGCGCTGGGTGGTTTTCTGCCCGATCTGGGTCTGCCGCGCCGGATGTGGGCGGCAGGACGGCTGGTCTTTCACACCGATCTGCTGGCTGGCGTGCGCGCCGAAAAGACATCGCGCGTTGAAAGCATCACGCGCAAGGACGGGCGATCCGGCAAGCTGGCCTTTGTCCGGGTGCGGCACGACATCCGCCAGCGCCAGACGCTGGCTGTCACCGAATGGCAGGATCTGGTCTACCGCGCGGACGGCGGTGCGGCGGCGGCACCGCTGCAGGCCCCCACCGACGAAGACGCGTCGCACCCGGTGGATTTCGACAGCACGCTGTTGTTTCGCTATTCAGCGCTGACCTTTAACGGGCATCGTATCCATTACGACGAAACCTATGCCCGCGAGGTCGAAGGCTATGACGGGTTGGTGGTTCACGGTCCGCTGCTGGCGCATCTGCTGATGGGATATGCGGCGGCAGAACTGGGCAGGATCGCCAGTTTCGATTACCGCGCGACATCGCCCCTGATGCACCACCAGCGGGGGACCCTGTGCCGGCGCGGACATGATTTCTGGGTGCGCGGCCCCGACGGGCGGCTGTGCATGACGGCCAGCGCGACCTGACAGGCGGGCAACTACAGGTTCAGCTCCGCGCGAAACGCATCGGGGATCGTATCGCGGTCGTCAAGGATCAGGTCCGCCATGACCTGTGCAACCTTGGGGGCCATGCCGAACCCGATCTTGAACCCACCATTGGCGACGAACTGGCCGGACCTGAATGGATGATGCCCCAGCATCGGCGCGCGGCTGCGGCTGCGCGGGCGCACCCCGGCCCAGCGCGCGATCACCGGTGCCTGCGCCAGTGCGGGCACAGCGGCGCGCGCGGCGGCGATCACCTCGTCCAGTTGCGCGTCGGTTGCGGCGGGATCGTCAAAGTCGCGTTCCGTCGTCGATCCGACAGCCGTGGTGCCGTCGTGGTGCGGCACGATATGCACACCGCCCGCGAACACCTGCGCCTGCCCGCGCGCGTCATGGGCCAGCAGCGCTGCCTGCCCTTTGACCCCGGTGCCGACCATGCGGCTGTGGATCACCGTCATGTCTGCCAAGCCCTGCCAACCGGTTGCCCAGACGACGCTGCCCTGATCCGGGCCTTCGGTGCAGATCACGCCGCCGCGTGCCACCAACGCCTGCGCCAGTGCGCGTGTCGCATCGCGTGGCTGGATCAGCGCAGACAAGGTATCGTGCACCCATAATCCCGTCGGGCTGTCGGGCACCAGATCGCCCTGCGGGGCGTCCACCACCTGCCACGTCGCTTGACCGCCCCACAATTCGCGCGCGCTGTCCGACCGCGACCGCGCCAGTGCGACGGCGGCGGCATCCGCCAGCGGTTGCACCCGGCCACTGCGCGCATATCCGGTGGGCATGCCAGCGCCATCGGCCACGCCGTCCCAGAACGCCTGCGCCATCAACAGGCTATCCAGCTGAAACGCCTTTTTGTCATTCCATTGTTCGGGGACATGCGGTGCCAATGCACCAACGATCCCGCCACTGGCCCCGGATGCGACGCCGGCAGGATCGATCACCTGCACCCGCGCACCGCGCAGCGCACAGGCCCACGCGATGGACAGGCCGAACACACCCGCCCCGCGCACTGTCACGTCTCTTGCCAATGGCCGCTCCTTTGGTCAGACCTGACGCGACGCTTAAGGCAAACCCGCATGACCGACCAGCCCGCACGATTGACGTGGAAAGACACGCCGCACGGCTTTGTGCCGGTGTCGGACCTGTTCGACGATCCCTATTATTCGTTGGGGGGCGGCGCAGCGGAAACAGCCCATGTGTTCCTGCGGGGTAACGGCCTGCCCGCGCGGTTCCGCGACGGGTTTCACATCGCGGAACTGGGGTTCGGGACCGGCCTGAACTTTTTGTGCGCGCTGCACGCGTTTCGTAGCACGGGTATATCCGGGCAACTGCATTTCACCAGTTTCGAGCTGCATCCGATGACCCGCGCGGACCGGATGCGCGCGCTGGCACCTTTCGACCATCTGCCACTTGCGGTGCTGGATATCGACGATCCCACCGATCTGTCCGGGCCTGATTTTTCGCTGCGGGTCATTGCGGGCGACGCCAATGACACGCTGCCCGCATGGCCCGGCCTTGCGGATGCATGGTTTCTGGACGGATTTTCCCCCGCCAAAAACCCGGCGCTGTGGCAACCTGCGCTGTTGCAAGAGGTCGCGGCGCATTGCGTGACCGGCGGCACATGCGCCACCTATTCGGCAGCGGGGCATGTGCGCATGGCGCTGGCGGATGCGGGATTCACCGTCACCCGCGTGCCGGGGTATGGCCACAAGCGACACATGACCACCGGCATAAAGGATTAGCCGATGCAATCCGCGAACACACGGGCAGGCATCGGCCTGATGACGCTGACGACCTTTATCTTTGCGGTCCAGGATGGGCTGTCACGACATCTGGCGACGGATTACAACGTGATGATGGTCGTCATGGTCCGCTACTGGTTTTTTGCGGCCTTTGTCATTGCCATCGCACGGCTGCGCACCGGCTCGATCCGGGCTGCAGCCCGCACGCGGCAACCGCTGATCCAGATTTTGCGCGGGCTGCTGCTGGCGACAGAGATCATGGTGATGGTCTTGGGCTTTGTGCTGTTGGGGCTGGTCGAAAGCCACGCTGTCTTTGCCTGCTATCCGCTGCTGATCGCGGCGCTGTCCGGACCAGTGCTGGGCGAAGGCGTAGGCCCACGGCGCTGGATCGCCATCGGCATCGGGTTCGTCGGCGTGCTGATCATCCTTGAACCGGGGATAAATGTCTTTGCACCCGCCGCCATTGTCCCATTGATCGCCGCCGTGATGTTCGCACTATATGGTCTGCTGACGCGGCACGTTGCAAAACTGGATACCGCGGCCACCAGCTTTTTCTGGACCGGGGTGGCGGGTGCAGTGGCATCGACGCTGGCAGGCATCTGGTTCTGGGAACCGATGACTGGCCCGGACTGGGCAATCATGGCGGTGCTGTGTGTGACGGGCGTGACGGGGCACTGGCTGCTGATCAAAACCTACGAGATCGCAGAGGCAGGTGCCGTGCAGCCCTTTGCCTATCTGCAACTGGTCTTCGCAAGCGCCATTGGCCTGCTGATCTTTAATGAAACGCTGGAATGGAACGTCGCACTTGGGGCCATCATTGTCGTGGCGGCGGGCGTCTTTACCCTGATCCGCAGCCGCAAGGGTAAAACCGCGCTTCGCTAAAATCGCTTTATCGTGACATGATGTAGCTAGGCTTGTCACACTCCGGCCCTCGTCTTAAGTGTCGGCGCATCCAGACTTTAAGCATTTGATATATTTATGTCTCAATCGTCCGCGTTGATCGGCGCATCTTCACCCGAAATGACAGCCGCGCTTCTGGGGCTTGGGATCAAGGTCGCGGGTCTGGGCCTTGGATCAATCGATTACGTCAACGACACGATCACGCTGGATGATCGCGCAGCCGCATTGTTTGACCTGCCCGCCCATACGCCCGTGCCCCGCCCCACGCTTCACGCGCGGTTTCATCCCGATGACATCGGGCAAACCCAACACCAGATCGACACGCTGCTGACCCACGGCCTACCCGACATCGTCGATCTGGTGCACCGTGTGCGAACCCCGGATGGATCGTGGCGCTGGCTGCGGGCGCGCAAACAGGTGCAGTTCGATACCGACAGCGCCAGCGAACCGCACCCCGTCAGCGGGCTGGTTGCGGTCATGGACATCACCGACATCAAAAGCCACGAGGATCACATCATCGCCATGATGGGCGAAATGAACCATCGGCTGAAAAACGTGCTGACCATCGTGCAAAGTCTGGCACGGTTGACCGCCCGCACAACAGAACCCGACGAATTCCTGCCGCGCTTCAATGCGCGGATGCGCGCGCTTGGCCAGAACCAGAACCTGTTGATGAAACAGATGGAAGGCGGCGCGCAATTGCGCGATCTGGTGCGCGAACAACTGAGCCCCTTCATCGACATCATCGGCGCACAAGTCACCATCGACGGGCCTGATCTGGGTCTGCAGAACAGCGCGCTTCAGTCGATGGGCCTGATGCTGCATGAACTGGCGACCAATGCGACCAAATACGGCGCGCTATCGGTGCCAGAGGGGCGACTGTCGATCACTTGGACCATTGCAGCCGACATGCTGACGTTCGAATGGCGGGAAATCGACGGCCCGGCGGTCGTCGCACCGTCGTATGTGGGATTCGGCAGTTCTGTTTTGCAAAAGATGACGGCCGCCACGCTTGACGGCACCGTCACCCGCGATTTCGACCCCACAGGACTGCACTGGACGATGACCTGCCCGGTCGCCGCCCTGCGCGGCGCGGCCAACAACGATAGCACGGCCTATTAAGGACGCGGGATCGGTCGTAGCGTTGTTTCCGGCGCGCTGCCTTCGGGAATGATGATGCGGTTTGCCACGTCTTCGGGCGCTGTCGATGTGGCGACGCGGGCCTGCACCAGTTCGGCGTTGGGACGCACCTCTGGACGCGGTGCTGCGACCACCATTTGGGGGACCGGTTGTTCCAGCGATCCATCGGGCCGCAACGTCGGGCGCACCGCCGCCGTGCTGCCGGTGATCATCGCCAGAAAATCGATCTCTGCGGTGACACCGGTCAGGCGGGCGCGGTAGACTGGCAGCGATTCACTGACACGTTGCACATAGTTGCGGGTTTCGCGGAACGGAATGTGTTCGATCCAGTCGACGATATCCACTTCTCCGGTGCGGGGATCGCCGCGTTCGTTCATCCAGTTCGCCGGACGGCTTGGCCCCGCGTTGTAACCTGCCGCCACCTGAATAGGTGAATCACCAAACCGTTCGCGCAGGCCTGCCAGATAAGCCGCCCCCAGTTCGGCGTTATAGCGCCAATCCGCCGTCAGTTTCGATTTGGCATAAGTCAGGCCCAACTGGCCACTGACCTCTTGTGCGGTGGCGGGCATCAACTGCATCAGACCTTGCGCGCCTACCGGGCTGCCCGCGCGGATATAGAATTCCGATTCCCGCCGGGCGATGGCAAGCGTCAGATCGGCAGGCACCGGCAGATCCATGTCGGCCACCGGATGCAGCGGAAAATAGGCCGAAGGCACCACGACACCACGCGCTGCCGCAGCTTTGCCCAGCAGAACCGTCAGATAGGTTTCGTCACGCGCAGCAAATGCCCGTCCCAGCCGCGCGATATCGTCGGCAGCAAGCGTTTCACCCAGATCGTTGACGAACGCGATGGCCTTGCTGCGTTGGCGAGCCTCTAGCAGGGCGATGGCGACGCGCACGCGGTCTTCTTCGATGATGTCGGATGTCTGCCAGTCCAGCCCTTCGTCCGCCCCGATCAGGGCAGGATCAAGCTGCATGTCCATACGGTCGGCCGCCAGCAATCCGTAAAAGCTGGTCTGGTTCACCCCGGCGCGGGTAAAGGCGGCGTTCGCTTCTTCCGTGCGCCCCAGCGATTCCAGTGCGCGGCCCTGCCAGTACCCCGCACGGCCATCGCTGATCGGGGAACTGACCGCATCGGCGAAGGTATTGAAATGTTGCAGCGCCAGTTCGGCATCGTCCAGATAGGTCAGCGCCAGATAGCCAGACAGCCATTCCAGATCGGAATAATTGTAACCGTCATCAGCAGTCATGAAATGCCGCGACGCGATGCGATATGCGCGTTCCGCATCGCCGGTCCGCATTTCCGACCGTGCCAGCGTCCTGCGCCACCCCGACCAGCGGAACGGATTTCCCAAGGCTTCAGCACTGGTGGATTGCGCCAGCAACAATTCGACCGCCTGATCGCGGCGGCCCTTGTCAGCGGCCCAGTTGTAACGGTCATACATCAGCCCCGGCGTGTCGCACAGCGGCTCTGGCACGGCGTCCAGCGCCGCATCGACGCCGCCAGCATCCGTAATCAGCCGCACGCGGGCGGTCAGCAACAGTTGCTGGCTTTCGTCCAGCAGCGGGCGCATCCGCTCTGCCTCTGACGTGCGCCAGGCCCACAGCAGGTTGTCGACGCGTGTCCTGTGCAGATCAGCAATATCTTCGCCAAAGGTCGCCAGCATCAGCGATTGATCCTGTTCCGACAGGCTTAGCTCTGTCCAGCCTGTGCGGACGATGTCACGCGCGCGGGCCGCTTCACCCGTTGCGATCAACGCCTGCGCCAGCCGCACCGCCCCCTTGCCGGTGCGCGGCGCGCGATCACCGAACCAGTCGATCACTTGCGCGGGATCAGCTCCCTGCGGGATGTTCTGTTCGCCCGCCGCGCGCAGCACGTCGTCACCGGGCCAATCCGGACGTTTGGCAGCAAAGGCCACGTATTCCGAAAATTCAGCATCACCGAACCGCAGCTTTTGCCATGTCACCAGATCGGTGATGGCCGCATCGTTACGCCCCGCCGCGACATAGGCCGGGGCATAGGTGCGGTCGTTGGCCAGCCTCACCGCTTCGATGTCGCTGTCGGTTACCGTCTGGGCAGACAGCATCGCAGGCAGGATGAGGACACAGGCGGCGAAAACATGTCGCGGGGTCTTCGTGAGCATCAGGGCACCTTGGGCACGGAACAGAATGGAACGCGACTACATTGGGGGCCATGGCCACGACAGGCAACGCACATTCTTGGCATTGGCGGCGATCCCGGCTAGTGTCCGCGCGATTTCGCCGACGCACACGCCCGGCCTCCAGCAGCAGGACTCCGCCCCATGTTCAAAGGTTCCTTTGTCGCGCTCGTCACCCCGTTCCGTGATGGCAAGGTGGACGTGGATACCCTGCGCAAACTGGTCGATTGGCACGTCGAACAGGGCACACACGGGTTGGTCCCGGTCGGCACAACGGGTGAAAGCCCTACGCTGACCCACGACGAACATGATTCCGTCGTGCGCATCGTCGTGGATCAAACGGCGGGCCGCATTCCCGTCATCGCCGGGGCCGGGTCGAACAACACAGCCGAAACCGTACGGCTGGTCCGTGCGGCCAAGGAATCGGGTGCGGATGCCGCATTGGTCGTCACACCCTATTACAACAAGCCCACACAGGCGGGGCTGATTGCGCATTTCACTGCCGCCGCCGATTGCGGCTTGCCGATCATCATCTACAATATCCCCGGTCGGTCCGCCGTCGACATGTCTGTCGCCACAATGGCGGCCCTGTCGCAACATCCCATGATCGCGGGTGTCAAGGACGCCACCGGCGATCTGTCGCGGGTGCCGAAAACCCGCATGACCGCCGGCCCCGATTTCTGCCAATTGTCCGGCGAAGACGCGACTGCCCTTGGGTTCAACGCGCACGGCGGCGTGGGCTGTATTTCCGTCACCGCCAACGTGGCCCCGGCCCTGTGCGCCCAGATGCAAGAAGCGACGCTCGCAGGTGATTTCGCCACCGCGTTGCAGATCACCGACCGCCTGATGCCCCTGCACGAGGCGATTTTTACCGAGCCGGGACTGGTCGGCGCGAAATTCGGCATGTCCGAACTGGGCCTGTGTGCGGATGAGGTGCGGTCCCCGCTCGTCGGGCTGACCGACGACACCAAAGACAAGATGCGCGCAGCCATGCGCCATGCGGGCCTGCTGAACTAGGCTGTCTGTGGTTTGCGGGTGGGTGGGGCGCCTTCGCGGGCGTGCCCGCGGACAGCGTCACCCGGCCGCGCGCAGCCAGTCCGGCGCGAAACCCACCTGCGCGCAGTCCCCGAACCGCGCCGCCCGATTCAGCGCCGCATCCAGCCGGGCCAGCCGCCTCTTGCCCATCGCCACGCCCGGTTCCGGCCAATAGGCGCGGACCTGCAGCACATCGCCCTGCCGCGCCATGTCGATCCGCCCGATGGCGCGATCCCCTTCCCAGACCGGAAATACATAGTAGCCATAGCGGCGCTGCGCTTCGGGCACGAAAATCTCGATCCGGTAGCGAAAACCGAACAGCCATTCCGCCCGCTTGCGGTCGCGCAGCGCGGGGTCGAACGGCGACAGCAGGCGCACCTGACCCGTCACCTCTGGCGCGCTGTCAGGCACGTCGGGCCGCGCAAGACAGCGCCGCTGCTTTCCGTCGTATCCGGTCACATCGACAGCAACAGCATGCCCGTCAGCCAAGGCCTCCGCACACCAGTCCCGCGCCTCTGCCGGGGTGACGATGGCCCAGAACGCCGCGATCTCGCCGCTGGTGGCGAACCCCAGCCGGTCCAGCGCCATATGACACAGGCGGTCAATGATCTGATCGTCGGGCAGATGCACATCACGCACCGCGCCGGGGATTACCCGTTCGGTCAGATCATAGATCTTGCGAAACCCGCGACGGCGCGCCACCGCCACCCGACCGCTGCGCCACAGGTATTCCAGCGCCGTCTTGCTGGGATGCCAGTTCCACCAGCCACCGCCGCCCCGCACCTCTCCGGCGCCCACATCGCCGGACGTGCAGGCACCGTGATCCGCGATCTGGCGCAACACGGTATCGACCTCTTGCCCGAAACCGGCCGGGCGCTGGCGTTCCCATCGGCTTTCCAGCCGGGCCGCATCGCGCGCGCAGCGCAGGCGCCACAACGGCCACAGCTCCATCGGGATGACAGACGCATCATGGGTCCAGTGTTCGAACACCGCGCGATCCCGCGCCATCAACCTGTCCATGACGGGCGGACGCCAGCCCGCGTGGCGCGACCACAGGATCATGTCGTGCGCCCGGGCAAAGGTATTGACGCTGTCGACTTGCACGAAACCCAGATCGTCGATCACGCCTTTGGCCGTCGCCGCCTGTGTCCGGCCCAGCCCGTGCCGGTCCAGAAACACGCGGCGCGCATGGGCATTGTCCAGAACCGTCACCGCCATGGCATCTCCCTTTGGTCGTCAGTCTGGCGCATCGCGGATCGGCCCGCCAGCCTTGCCCTGCCTGCCGCGACGGCCTATCTGGTCGGCATGGCCAAGAAACCCGAAAACAAGAACTACAAGGTGATCGCGGAAAACCGGCGCGCGCGCTATGATTTCGCGATCGAGGACGATCTGGAAGTCGGGATCATCCTGCACGGGTCCGAGGTCAAATCGCTGCGGACCGGACAATCCAATATCGCGGACAGCTACGCCTCTGTCGATGATGGAGAGTTGTGGCTGACCAACGCCTATATCGCGCCCTATGAACAGGCGATGTTCGGCCATGAAGCACGGCGCAAACGTAAACTGCTGGTCAACCGCCGCGAACTGGCCCGCCTGTGGAATGCGACGAAGCGCGAAGGCATGACGCTGGTGCCGCTGGTGATGTATTTCAACGACCGCGGGCTGGTAAAGCTGAAGATCGCGACAGCCAAGGGCAAGAAGAACCACGACAAGCGCGCAACCGATGCAAAGCGGGACTGGGCGCGCCAAAAGCAGCGTCTGTTGCGGCACGACACCTAAGCCGCTTGCCTGACAGCCCATCCTGCGGTAGCTGCACTTGCGATTTCAGGCGCAAAGGATTGGCCGATGTCCCAAGCCGACGACCCCCGCACACTTGTCAGCGCCGACTGGCTGCGCGCGCATCTGCGCGACCCCGATATGCGCGTGCTGGATGCAAGCTGGCACATGCCGGACGCTGGGCGCGACGCACGCGCGGAATTTGCAGCCGGGCACATTCCCGGCGCGCGGTTTTTCGACATCGACGACATCTCTGACGCGCGGTCCGAATTGCCCCACATGGTGCCAGAGGTGGAAAAATTCATGTCCCGCCTGCGCGCGATGGGTGTGGGCGACGGGCATCAGGTTGTTGTCTATGACAGCACCGGAATATTTTCCGCCGCCCGTGTCTGGTGGCTGTTTCGCCTGATGGGCAAGCGCGACGTGGCGGTGCTGGACGGTGGCCTGCCTGCGTGGATCGCCGCTGGTGGCCCCGTCGAAGACATGCCCCCCGTGATCCGTGACCGGCACATGACAGTCAGCCGCCAGAACCAGATGGTCAAGGACGTCACACAGGTCGCCCGTGCGGCCAAACTGGGCGACCACACGATCCTTGATGCGCGCAGCGCGCCCCGCTTTGCCGGCGAGGTCGCAGAACCCCGCGCCGGACTGCGCGCAGGTCACATCCCCGGATCGCGCAACGTGCCCTATGGCGCGCTGCTGCGCGAGGATGGCACGATGAAAGACGCCCCCGCCCTGCAACAGGTCTTTGCCGATGCGGGCGCGGACCTGACCAAGCCGGTCATTACGACCTGCGGATCGGGCGTCACCGCCGCCATCATTAACCTTGCACTGGAACGGATCGGAAAGACCGACCACGCGCTATACGACGGGTCATGGTCCGAATGGGGCATGTATCCGGACATGCCCATCGCCACCGGCTCTGCCACCTGAAGGACCCCCCAGATGTTCGAAACACTGAACGCGCAACCCGCCGACAAGATCCTGTCGCTTATGGCCGCCTACCGCGAAGACCCGCGCGACACCAAGGTCGATCTGGGTGTCGGGGTCTACAAGGACGCCAGCGGCAACACCCCCGTGATGCGCGCCGTCAAAGAGGCGGAACGCCGTCTCGTCGCGGAACAGACGACCAAAGCCTATACCGGCCTTGCAGGCGATCCGGCCTTTGCGGACGCGATGATCGATCTGGTGCTGTCCGACACCATTCAGCG
The DNA here is from genome assembly GCF_018263905.1 of Loktanella sp. SALINAS62. Lineage (GTDB taxonomy): Bacteria > Pseudomonadota > Alphaproteobacteria > Rhodobacterales > Rhodobacteraceae > Loktanella. The sequence goes on from NZ_JAAFZU010000001.1 coordinate 279,597, forward strand.
TGACCGCATCGCCGCCATTGCTACCCCGGGCGGCACAGGTGCCATCCGGCAAGCACTGGAATTGATCCGTATCGCAAGCCCCGACGCCACGGTCTGGCTGTCGAACCCGACGTGGCCGAACCATCCGTCGATCATCAAATTCCTTGGCATGAAAATGCAGGAATACCGCTATTTCGACGATGCGACGCGCGGCGTCGATTTCGATGGACTGATCGCAGACCTGCAAGGCGTGGCGCAGGGTGACGTGGTTTTGCTGCACGGCTGCTGCCACAACCCGACAGGTGCCAACCCGACAGCGGACCAATGGGACCAAATCATCGCAACGGTGCAGGCGCGCGGTGCCGTGCCACTGGTCGATATCGCGTATCAGGGATTTGGCGACGGTCTGGAACAGGACGCCCAAGCCACGCGCAAGGTCGCGGCTGCCTTTGACAACGTGCTGATCGCCGCCAGTTGTTCAAAGAACTTCGGCGTTTACCGCGAACGCACCGGCATCCTGATGGGGATCGCCCGCGACGCGGACGAAGCGAAACTGACACAGGCGAACCTGAACTTTCTGAACCGCCAGAATTATTCGTTCCCTCCCGATCACGGCGCACGGGTCGTTACGACGATTCTGACCGATCCCGCCTTGCGCGCGGATTGGGAATCGGAACTGGAAGACACCCGCAACACCATGCTGGACCTGCGCCAGCAGCTGGCGGACGAATTACGCCAGCGCGCCAGTGACGACCGGTTCGATTTCGTGGCACGGCATCGCGGCATGTTCAGCCGGATCGGTGCATCGCCCGACGCCGTCGAAACCATGCGCCGCGAAAATGGCATCTACATGGTGGGTGACAGCCGGATGAACATCGCCGGCCTGAACGCGGACACCGTGCCGCTGCTGGCCCAGGCGATAGTCGACGCTGGCGTCTGACGCCGGTAATTGCTGCGGGTGCGAAAGAAACTTGCGCACCCGCGCGTAACATTCTATGCGGGCCACATGTTCAAACGAAACAAAGTGTCCCGCATATGTCATTCCGCCTGCAACCGACGCCCCCTGCCCGCCCCAACCGCTGCCAGCTGTTCGGCCCCGGATCGAACACGAAACTGTTCGCAAAAATGGCCGCGTCGGATGCGGATGTTATCAACCTTGACCTTGAAGACAGCGTATCGCCCACCGACAAGGACACCGCCCGCGCCAATGTGATCGACGCCATCGGCGCGCATGACTGGGGCAACAAGACTTTGTCGGTGCGGATCAATTCGCTGGATACGCCGTTTTGGTATCGTGACGTGGTGGACCTGCTGGAACAGGCGTCCGACCGGCTGGACATCATCATGATACCCAAGGTCGGCAACGCCGCAGATGTCTATGCCGTCGATGCGCTGGTGACCGCGATCGAGGCCGCCAAGGGCCGCACCAAGAAAATCGGGTTCGAGGTCATCATCGAATCCGCCGCCGGTCTGGTGAACGTCAACGCCATCGCCGCCAGCAGCCCCCGGATGCAGGCCATGTCGCTGGGGGCCGCCGATTATGCAGCCAGCATGGGGATGCAGACGACAGGCATCGGCGGGACACAGGACAATTACTATATGCTGCACGACGGCGCGCGGCACTATTCCGACCCGTGGCATTGGGCACAGACCGCCATCGTCGCCGCCTGCCGGACCCACGGGATCCTGCCGGTCGACGGTCCCTTTGGCGATTTCAGCGACGACGACGGTTATCGCGCGCAGGCCCGCCGCAGCGCTACGCTCGGCATGGTCGGTAAATGGGCGATCCATCCCCGCCAGATCGCATTGGCAAACGAAGTGTTCACCCCGTCAGACGCGGCCGTGGCCGAAGCACGCGAGATTCTTGCCGCGATGGAAGACGCCAAAGCCAAGGGCGAAGGCGCCACCGTCTACAAGGGACGGCTGGTCGATATTGCCTCGATCAAGCAGGCAGAGGTGATTGTGAAGCAGTCAGAGATGATCGCAGGACGCTGACGCGTCCGCAGCATTGCAATTGGGGTCAACGCGCGCCTATATCGGGTTCAATTCCAGTAAAGGTGTGCGATGACCCAATATCTTGAATTCGAAAAACCGCTGGCCGAAATCGAAGGCAAAGCGGAAGAATTGCGCGCCATGGCGCGCGACAACGAAGAAATGGATATCGAAAAAGAAGCCGCCGCACTGGATCACAAGGCAAGCGACCTGTTGCGCCAGCTTTATGCGGACCTGACGCCCTGGCGCAAATGTCTGGTCGCACGTCACCCCGAACGGCCCCATTGCCGCGACTATATCGACGCGCTGTTCGACGAATTCACACCGCTGGCGGGTGACCGCAATTTTGCCGACGATCATGCCGTCATGGGCGGTTTGGCCCGTCTTGACGGACGCCCGGTCATGGTGATCGGCCATGAAAAAGGCCATGACACCAAAACGCGCATCGCCCACAATTTCGGCATGGCCCGCCCCGAAGGCTATCGCAAGGCAATCCGCCTGATGAAAATGGCCGACCGGTTCGGCCTGCCCGTCATCACGCTGGTCGACACCCCCGGCGCATATCCCGGCAAAGGGGCCGAAGAACGCGGCCAGTCCGAAGCCATCGCGCGGTCAACAGAAGCCTGCCTTGACCTGAAGGTGCCGCTGATTTCAGTGGTCATCGGTGAAGGCGGATCAGGCGGGGCCGTCGCCTTTGCCACCGCCGACAAGGTCGCGATGCTGCAACATTCGATCTATTCCGTCATCAGCCCCGAAGGCTGTGCATCGATCCTGTGGAAAGACGCGGGCAAAACGCAAGAAGCCGCCGCAGCCCTGCGCCTGACCGCACAGAACCTGCACGAACTGGGTGTCTGTGACCGGATCATCCCCGAACCGCAGGGCGGCGCGCACCGCGATCCGACGACGACGCTACGCGCCGTGGGCGATGCGATCATCGATCTGCTGAAAACATTTGACGGGGTTAGCCCCGACAAGATTATGGCGGGACGGCGCAAAAAGTATCTTGATCTGGGCAAAAAGGGTCTTGCGGCCTGATCACGTGGCCCGTTGCAGCGTGACGTAGCGCGCCCCATCCGGCGCGTCGCGCAGGCAATCCCACAATGCCCGGTGGTCGTCATCGACCTCACACGTGGCGCTGGTCCAGCCGCTGGCGGCCGCACGCCGCAAAACTGCGCCAAGGATCGCCGGAACCTGCTGCGACCGGTAATCGGTGCTGTCCAGCCAGCCAAGTTCCTGCCCGGTTCGCAAACTGCCGAAACCAGCCAGCGCACCCTTGGCGTCAGTCACGAACAGCGACTCTTGCAAATCGTCGCCACCAAAGACCAGCGCGCGGCCCTGTGGGCCGGGATCGCGGGGCGGATTGCTGCGGTGCATGCGGGCATAGTGATCCCAATGCGCGGCATACCACCCCGGCCAATCGGCCCCATCGACCGGGCGCCGCCAGTGCGCGGACCATCCCGCCGGCAAGTCCGGCAGTGTTGCGGCAAAGCCAACGGGATCAAGCGCTACCAGCCGGGTCTGCCGCACTGGGCGGAAACCACAGGCGCTGAACGGGGATATGTCCATTCCCGCAGGCAGCACCACCCGCAGATGGTGGATGAACCCCGGCAAACGCAGTCCGGCCACGGCCAGCGTCAACGCCGCAGGATCGGACGCCGCCGCAATGCAATCGTCGTCCAGTGTCAGGGCGTGGGGGTGCAGCGCAGATTTCAGCCAGCGGATCGCCGTTACCACATCCGGTCCCGGGCCTGTGCGGGATAGGTCACATCATAGGTGTCGGCGTCGAAATCAGCCTCGACCTCTTGCAGCAGTTCACCGGCCGTGGGCAGATCCGCGCTATCGTCCCGGCCCGACCAAAGGTGCGACCGCATGATCGCTTTGGCGCACTGAAAATAGACCTCTGTCGCGGTGGTCACGATCACGCTGCGGGGCTGCTTGCCGGCCTGCGCGAACGCCGCACAGATGGCCGTATCGGCGGTCACAATGGCCCGCCCGTTGATCCGTACGACGTTATCGCTGCCGGGCACCATGAACAGCAGGCTGACGCGCGGGTCGCGGATGATGTTGTGCAGCGTATCCAGCCGGTTATTACCCATCCAGTCGGGCAACATCACGGTCCGGTCGTCCGCGATCCGCACCACCGGCCCTGCGTCGCCACGCGGCGAACTGTCCGTGCCTTCTGGCCCGACGGTCGAGACGATGACAAAGCGTGACGCATCGATCCAGCGACGATAGGCCGGGGTCAGATGCGGTTGCACCTTGGTCAGCGACCGGGGTGACGGCGCTGCGTAAAGCGCCTGCAACGCGGCAGGATCGGTGATCGGTTTCATACCGGCGGACCTTCGGATTTTGGCAGGGGGTTCGGGCGTTCGGGAATCATCAGCCCCGCTTCGCGCGCAAGCAGGTTGGAATGCAGTTCGATGTCGTATTCAATTTGCTGCATGAATTGCCGCAGCAGCAGGCCGGGCGGCAGGGCAGGCAGGAATTCAAAGACCGCCGTGCCGGGCTTGCGGTATATCCCGCGCTTGGGCCAGAACACACCGACATTTGTCGCCACAGGAACACACGGCTGGTTCAACTGGACATAAAGCGCTGCTGTGCCTTTTTTATAGGGCGCGACCGCATCCGGTGCGACACGCGTGCCTTGGGGATAAATGCACAGTTGGCCCGGTTCCTGATCGCCCGACTGGACACGCGCCAGCATATCCTTGATCGCCTGGCCCTTCTTGCCACGATCCACCGGGATGCAACCCGCGCGATAGGCAAACAGGCCCAGCACGGGCGCCCACAGCAACAGGCGTTTCATGATGAACCGCGGACGCGGCATGACCTGATAGATCGCCATCACATCCATAAAGCTTTGGTGTTTGGCCGCCACCATACAGCCAAAGGTCGGCGGCGTGCCGCGAAATTCGAACCGCAACCCGATCATCCATCCCGCCAGCCACATGACCGATCGCGCATACATCCGGCAGGTGTGACGCGCACCGTTCGGGTGAATCAATGCGTAGGGTAGAAACACAATCCCAAAGACCAGCATCATGACATACATGGTCATGCTGAACAGCAGGGACCGTATCCATTGGATCGTATACGTCATGCCTGTGACCTCAATGTACGCAGTGCTGCGGCCCGTGTGGCGAAAAAGGCGACCGCCGCAGCCAGTGGCGGGATCAACAGGGGCAGCAGCCAGCCTGTGCCGCTAAAACCAAGCCCGGTCAGAAAACCGCCCGTATCGCCATCGGGCATCAGTGCCACGGCCAGCAGACCCAGCGCCGTGCCGATCAGCGCGCCCGCGCCCGCACGCAGTGTAAACCGCCGCACAAAGGCACGCGCGATATAGGCATCCCGCGCACCGACCAGCCGCATCACGCGGATGACCTGCGCGTTGGCAGACAGGGCCGATTGCGCGGCCAGCGTGATCATTGCGGCAACCGCACCGCCGATCAGCAGCAGCGCGATCCATCCCAATGTGCGCAGCCGGGTCGCGGCATCGATCAGCGGCGCGCGCCAGCGTGTATGGTCATCCAGCACCGCCCCCGGCACTTCGGCTTGCAACCGCGCGCGCAGGCCGGACGCGTCATAGCCGTCACCTGTTTCCACGATCTCTATCAGTTGTGGCAGGCGCAGACTGTCAACCGGCAGATCGGGGCCGAACCACGGTTCCAGTAGCGCGCGCTCCTCTTCTTCGGTCAGTGACCGGGCAGACCCCACGCCCGGCGTCGTTTCCAGCACCCGCAGGGCAGCCGTGACCTGCGCGTCCACCTCTCCCACCGGGGCCGAAATGCGCAAGGTCGAAGTCTGCGCCAGTTCCGCCGCCCACCGATCAGCCAGTCGCCCCGTCGCCACCGACAAGGCCAGCGCAAACACCGCCAGAAACGCCATCGCGCCTGCGGTGAACACTGTCAGCCGCGCCGTGAAACCGGTCGGCGGCACGGCCCGGTCGGCGTGACGATCACCCTGCAACAGCGCCCAAAGCTGCACAAAACGGTCCTTCACAGCGTGACCCCCGTTTCCATACGGCCGCCCTTGATCCGCAGGACATTGGCAACGACCTGCGATTTGGCAAATCGGATCAGGTTCAGGTCATGGGTCGCAATCAGCACCGTCTTGCCCATGCGGTTCAGTTCGATCAACAAGGTCAGCAGGCGCTGCGACATTTCCCAATCCACGTTGCCGGTGGGTTCATCCGCGATGATGACATCCGGTGACGTGATCACAGCGCGCGCCAGCGCCGCCCGCTGGCGTTCGCCGCCTGACAGTTGCGGCGGCGTCTGGTCAGCCTGCCGCGACAGCCCGACCCAGGCCAGCAGATCCGTCAGGTTGCCTTCTGCCTCGTGGGTGCGACCGGACACCTGAAGCGGCAGTGCGACGTTTTCGGTCAACGGCAGGTGATCCAGAAACTGACAATCCTGATGCACGACACCGATCCGGCGACGGGTCATCGCGACATCGTCGCGCGTCAGGGTGGCCGCGTCCTTGCCGAACAGTGTGACGCTGCCGGATGTGGCCAGCAAATCGCCATAGCACAATTTCAGCAGCGTGGTTTTGCCAGCCCCGGACGGTCCGGTCAGGAACTGGAATGACCCCGGTTGCAACTGCAGCGACAGGTCCGCGAACAGGGAATCCCCGCCGTAGCTGTATGCAACGTTGTCCAGCTCGATCATGCGGACCTCCTGCCCCTGTTCGGTAGATTCGTTTTGCCCAAATTTGCAACAGGTTACAATGCAAAGGGGCATGACGGCCCGGTCCTCTTGGCTTTATCGCAGGTGACGTTAATTATTGCTTCAGAATATTGTGGCGCAAAGACGGCAATCCCGCGAAGGACACGTTATGGCAACGATCAGACTGATCTGCCCGAATTGCGGCGCCACCTACGAGGTGGATGCCGATGTGATCCCTCAGGACGGGCGCGACGTGCAGTGTTCCAATTGCGCTCACACGTGGTTTGAATCCCGCGAAACGCCATCTGCCACCGCCGAAGACCCGCACAGCACGTCCGACGTACCACCGCCGGTGGAACGTGAACCTGATGCGGCACCGATGGACGATCCATTTGCCACACAGGACGCGCAGGACGCAGGTGATGCGCAGGACGCAGATGACGACCCGGAATCCGACAACAGGCTGACAGAAGACGCGCCAGGCCCGCCGCCACCGGGACAGCGCCGCCCGCTGGAAGCGTCCATCGCTGAAATCCTGCGCGAAGAAGCCGCGCGCGAAGAAGCCGCGCGCAAGGCCGAGGCCGCCGACGATCCGTTTGTCGAACAGGGCGATCTGGGGCTGGACGATGTCCCCCGCGCAGATGCCGTGCCCCCGGCCCCGCGCCCCACGACCGACGAAGGCCAGAACAGGCTGGCCCGGCTCAAGGGGGCGGCACGGGCGCAGATCCCACCCGCGCAACGCAGCGACCTTTTCCCCGATATCGAGGAAATCAATTCAACGCTGCGGTCCGATGCGGACCGTGACCCGCTGGACCCATTGCCGACCGAACAGGCCGCAAAGGACCGCAAAAGCGGCCGTACCGGGTTCGTCGGCATGATGGGTCTGATTTTGGTCGCGGTGCTGGTCTATGTGTTTGCCGATCCCATCGTTGCCGCCGTACCCGCGCTGGACGGGGTCATGGTCGAATATGTGGATACCGTGAACGACGGGCGGATCTGGCTGGACGCACAGGCGCAGGCCTTGGCCCGCGCCCTGAACAGTTCGTCCTAAAACCTGTCCAGAAGACGGTTCAGGTAATCGCGTTCGACCAGGGGCCGGTCCTGTTCCCCCGACCGGCGGCGTAGTTCCTGCAGCAATTCTTCGGCACGCCGGTTGGTATCTTCGCCCTGCAACATGTTTTCGTCCGTGCCGTATTGCCCCGAATTTCCCAACTGGCGGCCCAGCGGATCACGGCGAGACGGCTGCACGCGATCGGTATTTTCACCTTGCGCCTGCCCCTGTCCGGGTTCGTTCTGTTCGTTCTGGGCCAGCGCTTCACCCAAGGCCTGCATCCCGCCACGCAGGGCGTCCAGCGCCTCTGCCTGCTGGTCGATGGCCTGTCCCAGATCACCCTCGCGCAGCGCCTGTTCGGCCCCGTCCATCGCACCTTCGGCACGGTCAAGCTGGCGCGCCGCCTGTTCGCCTGCCTCGCCCGGCAGACCCGGCAGTTGGCCCCGCTGACGGTTCAATTCGTCCCGCAAGCCTTGTTGACGCTGGGCAAGGCTTTCGCCGCCCTGACCGCCTTCACCCTGCGGGTTCTGGCCTTGCGGGTTCTGGCCCTGCTGGTTTTGGGCCTGCCCCTGTCCTTCGCCGGGCTGCTGGCCCTCGCCGGGTTGCTGTCCGGATTGCTGACCTTGCCCCTGTTGACCTTGTTGTCCCTGCTGGCCCGGCTGGTTCTGATCCTGCATGTCGCGGAATGCGTCGTCCGATAATTCCTGCTGTTCGCGCAGCGTATCGGCCAGATCCTGCATGGATTGTTGGCCCGGCGTGCGCGGCCCGTCCCCCTGCCCGTCACCTTGGGTGATCCGCATGTTTTCCAGCATCTGGTTCAGCTGTTCCATCAGCGCCTGCGCTTCGGCCATCCGGCCTTCCTGCATCAGCTCTTCGATGCGGTCCATCATCGCCTGCAGCTGATCCTGCGACATCTCTTGGGTATTTTCGGCCATATCGGGCTGGTCGGTGCCATCGTCGCCCGGCTCCATCTGATCGGCCAGCATCTGCATGTAGTCGCGGGTCGCTTCGCGTAGCTCGTTCATCAGTTCCGCGATTTCTTCATCGCTGGCCCCATTGCGCATCGCCTCTTCCAGCCGTTCCTGCGCGCGACGCAGCCGTTCGCGGGCATCGGCCAGCGTGCCATCCTCCAGTTGGACGGCCAGTTCCCACAACGCGGTCGCCAGTTCGGCCTCGTTCTCTTCGGTCAGGCCAAAGGTATTAAAGGTTTCCAACCGCCGGATGATCTGCCGCAGCCGCAAATAGGTTGTCTGGTTGGTAAACAGATCTTCGGGGGTATAGCTGATCGACCGCAGCACACGGGCCACGCGTGGACCATTGGCGTTGGCCCACATCAGATCCCGGCGCTGTTCGATGACGGCCCGTGCGACCGGCTGAAAGAACCGCCGCCCGGGCAAAGTCAGGGATTCAGCGTCACTGGTGCCATCCTGTCCTGCGGCATCGGTCACGGTCAGCGTCACCGTCACGGGCAGGTTCGCCAGCGGATGTTCGGACAGATTTTCGATCAGCAACTCTTCGAAATCGGCACGGTCACCGCCAAACGGCATCGGCAGGTCGATCACCAGCGGATCGACAGGATCGGGCGCAGTCGCCAGACCATAGCGGCGGTCGACCGCATCGATGTCCAGCGCAATGGTCGCAAAGCCGGTTTCCACACCGTAATCGTCAGCCGCCGCAAAGGGCTGCTGCAATTCGCCCATCGCGTCGGAATCGATTTCGCCGTCAAACCGAACCGACGGCGGATCATCGGCCTGCGCCGTGATCGCCCATTCCGCGCCACGCTCGCCGCTGATCGCCAGCCGCCCTGATTGCGCGACGTCGAAACTTTGTTCGGTATCGGACGCCGGTGCGATATCCTGCGTGCGGGCGGACACGGTTTCATCGACGGTCAAGGCGCCGACTTCACCGTACAGCCGCAGCGCTATTTCGGACCCGACTGGCACTGTCAGCGGCCCCGGCGGGATATCATTAAGATACAGCGTCGGTTTCCCGGTATAGGCGGGGGGGGTGACCCAGCCTTCCCAGACGGGACCGGTGGCCAGCGTCTGATTACCGCCTTGGGCGATGTCCGTCACAGACCCGACCCGCAGGACCGACCCGAACAACAGCGCGCAGACAAAAAACAGCAGCGCAATGAACCGCAGACCGTACGGATCGCGGTCGCTGACCCGCAGGTCGGGCTGTACCGCGCGGGCATTTTCGGACGCGCGTCGCATCCGCGCCACATGGGCCGTCCAGACCGCTTCGGACGCGGGATCGCCGGTGCCGATGGCCTGCTTATCCTGCACTGCGGCGATTGGTCGCCCCGGCAGACTGGCATCCAGACGGTCAACGGCCTCTGATCGGGTGGGCCAGCGGAACAGCCGAAGCCCCCAGACCAGCGCCACAGCCAACGCCAGCAGCGCCAGTGCCGACAGCCCCCAAAACGCTTCCAGTGTCAGGCTGTCGTGCCAGCCAAACATCAACGGCGCAAGAATGACGAAAGCCACGCTCCACAAGGGCCAGAAGGCGCGTGTCGCGCGTTCGGCCAGAAGCCCCGCGCGCGTCAGCGCAACAGGTCGGTTCAGATGCGGCAGGTCGTCATGTGAACGGCTCAGCAGCCTTCTCCTTCGGACGTGTCAGGTCGCGCACGTCACAACCATGCTGGGACTGTATCGCGCGCAATCATTTCATCAAAGGTAGGACGCGGCCGAATAACCGCAAATTGATCGCGCTGCACCAGCACCTCTGGAATCATCGGGCGAGAGTTATATTCGCTGCTCATCACCGCGCCATAGGCACCAGCAGACCGGAATGCGACCAGATCGCCGGGACCGACCTGTGCCATCTGCCGCCCCTTGGCAAAGGTGTCGCCGCTTTCGCAGATCGGACCGACCACGTCGTATGTCGCGCGGTCCGCGCCCGTGGGCTGTTCGATCACCGGCACGATATCGTGGTGGGCGTCATACATGGCCGGGCGGATCAGATCATTCATCCCCGCATCAATGATCAGGAACTGCCGGTCGGCCCCTTGTTTGACATAGATCACTTCACTGACCAGCAGGCCCGCGTTGCCGGAAATCAGCCGACCCGGTTCGATCTCGATCTCGCACCCCAGATGGCCGACCGTGTCACGGATCAACTGGCCGTAGTCGCTGGGCAAAGGCGGATTTGCATTGCCAAGGCTATAGGGAATGCCCAGTCCGCCGCCCAGATCCAGCCGCCGGATATCGTGACCGTCCGCGCGCAGTTGCACGGTCAGGTCCGCCACCTTGGCGTAGGCGGCACGGAACGGTTCCAGATCCGTAAGCTGGCTACCGATGTGCACGTCGATCCCGATCACATCCACCCCGGATAACGTCGCCGCATGGGCATAGACCGCACGCGCCCGGTCAATGGGAATGCCGAACTTGTTTTCAGATTTGCCGGTGGCGATCTTGGCATGGGTCTTTGCGTCGACGTCGGGGTTCACGCGAATCGTGATCGGCGCGCGCAGGCCAAGCCCCGCCGCAACCTCTGACAGGGCATCCATTTCGGGTTCGGATTCGACGTTGAACTGCCGGATGCCGCCTTCTAGCGCGACCCGCATTTCGTGCCGGGTCTTGCCGACACCGGAAAACACGATGCGGTCGCCCGGCACCCCTGCCGCACGGGCACGGCGGTATTCGCCTTCGGACACCACATCCATACCTGCGCCCGCATCGCCCAGCAGCTGGATCACCGCCTGATTGGACAGCGATTTCATCGCGAAACAGACCAGATGATCCATCCCCGACAATGCATCGTTGAACAGGTTGAAATGCCGCAACAGGGTGGCGCTGGAATAGACATAGAACGGCGTGCCCACGCAGTCCGCGATGGCCTGTATTGTCACGTCTTCGGCGTGCAACACGCCATCTTTATATGTGAAATGGTCCAAATCAGCCCCCGACCAGCAATGCGCCGTCCTCATACCATGGCAGGCGCGTGGTGCAATGGGACGGCGGGCGGGGCGCCTTGGTCCGGCACGGACCAAGGCGCCGCACGACGTCAGCGGATCGGTTTCGCGCGCAAAAACAGATAAAGCGGCAGACCGCAGCTCACCCCGATGCAGAATGTCGCAGGGATTGCCAGCAGCGCGACCCAGTTCCGGCGCACTGCGACCTCTGCCACGATCCAGACGGTCAGGGTGATCGCGGCAATGGTCAGATCCCATGTCAGTCCCGTGGTTGCCGCGTTGACATACCACGCGTCGATCATCCGGCCCAGCGACCAGCCTTCGGTCCGGAACCATGTCACGAACCAATACATCGGATGGATCGCACCCCAGAGAGCCAAGGCCGCCCAGACCCAACGTAACGGAGTCATATCCTTCATGCCGCTCACCCCTTTATTGTCCCAACGTCCCGGGAATACCCGCAGCCCCCAGACGCAGCCCGCCCGGACCCAGCGTGACACTGCCCGCACCCCCCGGTAGCACGACAGGCGGCGCGTCCACAGGTGCCACGGGGTCGCGCGCGGCCACGTCGCCCACGTTTGCCACAGGGTCGCCCTGCACCCCACACCCTGCCAGCACCGCCAACGCGGCGATTATCCCAAGTGTTCTTGCCACAGCGCAATCGCCTCTCTGACGCGGACGGGGGCCGTGCCGCCGAAACTGGTCCGCGACGCGACCGAATTGTCGACACCCAGCACATCGAAAACATCGGCCCGGATACCGTCATGGACCGACTGCATCTGTGCAAGGCTCAGGTCGGGCAGGTCGCAGCCCTGTTTCTCTGCCATGGCGACCAATGATCCCGTGATGTGGTGTGCATCGCGGAACGGCAGGCCCAGTTCGCGCACCAGCCAGTCCGCCAGATCGGTTGCGGTGGAAAATCCCGTCGCCGCGGCGGCACGCAGCGCGTCGCGGTTGGCCGACATATCCGCCACCATGCCAGCCATCGCGGCCAGCGCCAGCATCAGGTTGTCGGCGGCGTCGAACACCTGTTCCTTATCCTCTTGCATGTCCTTGGAATAGGTCAGCGGCAGTCCCTTCATCACCGTCATCAACGCGACATTCGCGCCAAAGATGCGGCCGATCTTGGCGCGGATCAGCTCTGCTGCGTCGGGGTTCCGCTTCTGCGGCATGATGCTGCTGCCGGTGGACCACTTGTCCGACATCCGCACGAACCGGAACTGTGCGGATGACCAGATCACCAGCTCTTCGGCCAGACGCGACAGGTGCAGCGCGCAGATGCTGGCGGCGGCCAGATATTCCAGTGCGAAATCACGGTCGGACACGGCATCAAGGCTGTTGGTCATCGGCCCGTCGAAACCCAGCGCCTGCGCCGTCATGTGCCGGTCAATGGGGAACGATGTGCCCGCCAACGCAGCCGCACCCAAGGGCGAGACATTCATCCGGCGGCGCGCATCGGCAAAACGGGACCGGTCGCGGCCCAGCATTTCCACATAGGCCAGCATGTGATGCCCCCATGTCACGGGTTGCGCCACCTGAAGATGCGTAAACCCCGGCATGACCCAGTCGGCCCCCGCCTCTGCCTGTCCCAGCAGTGACTTTTGCACGGCGGCCAGCGCCGAATCGGCAGCATCGCATTGGTCACGCACCCACAGCCGGAAATCGACGGCGACCTGATCGTTGCGCGACCGTGCCGTGTGCAGACGACCGGCGGCAGGGCCAACGACCTCTTTCAGCCGTGCCTCGACGTTCATGTGAATGTCTTCCAGCGCTGCCGAAAACGGAAAATCGCCACCTTCGATTTCTGACAAGACCGTCAGCAGCCCTTCACGGATTGCGTCGGCATCGCTATTTGTGATGATGCCGGTTGCGGCCAGCATCGCTGCGTGGGCGCGGCTGCCCGCAATGTCCTGTTGCGCCAAACGGCGGTCAAAGCCTATCGAGGCGTTGATTGCCTCCATGATCGCATCTGGTCCGGCAGCAAAACGGCCGCCCCACATGGTGTTCGCGTGATCGGTCATAACGAAAAGGACCCGCCCCTTGGCTTTCAAAACTACAACGGTGATCTATACGGGGGCTGCCTGCCTTGCAATCGCAGTGCTGGCATTGGTGGGTGGCGCCCTGCCAACCGCGTCCGAACCCAACCCGGTCGATACCAGCGCGCTTCAAGAGCTGGTCGCAGGCGACATGCGCAAACTGACGTGGTCAGGCCCCCACCCGACACCCGATGCGACATTCCAGTCAGCGGATGGCACGACCGTCAGCCTAGCCGATTATGCGGGCAAGCCCGTGGTCATCAATTTCTGGGCGACATGGTGCGCACCCTGCCGGGTGGAAATGCCACATCTGTCCAGCCTGCAAACAGCGCTTGGCGATGATGCGACCGTGCTGACCATCGCCACGGGACGCAACGATCCCGCCGCCATAGACCGCTTTTTTGACGAAATCGGCGTTGATAACCTGCCAAAGGCCACGGATGCCAATCAGTTCATGGCGCGCGCATTTGGCGTTCTGGGTCTGCCCGCCACCATTATCGTGGATGCACAGGGGCAGGAAATCGCCCGCTTGCTGGGCGAAGCCGACTGGTCGTCAGACAGCGCCCAGGCCATTGTCCGGGCGCTGGCGGCACCCTGACCGTCAGGCGTGCCCGCCCGCTGCCGACAACAGCAGCGGGTCGATTCCGATGGCACGCAATGCCCCGGTCCATTTCAGCTCGTTCGCGCGGCTGAACAACAGGTGGGGGGTGGCATCCCCGACTAACCAACCATTCTGCGCGATCTCGTTTTCCAGCTGGCCGGGCGACCAGCCTGCATAGCCCAGCGCCATCAGGCACGATTCCGGGCCGCGACCTTTTGCCAGTGCTTCCAGCACGTCGCGCGTGGCCGTCATGTGAAGCCCGTCCGCCACCGCGACGGTGTTGCCATCGGATTGATAATCTTCACCGTGCAACACGAAACCACGTTGTTTTTCGACAGGCCCACCGTAGTGAACCCGCATATCGCGGGTCGCGTCGCCCGTTTCGATCTTCATCTGAACCAGCAGGGCCGACAGCCGTAAATCGGGGATCGGCTTGTTCACGATCAGCCCCATGGCGCCGTCTTCGGAATGGTCGCACAAATAGATGATAGCCCCCGCAAAACGGGGGTCGCCCATGTCGGGCATGGCAATCAACAATTTGCCGCACAGGTTATCGAATACATCCATGACGCGATGATGCGCCTGCACATCGCCGGGTGCAAGTCGGTCACGGTTGAGAGAGAAGCGATTTCACGCCTTTCCCGCGCGGTCATATCCGGGGCATTCAGGACGCATGAGAATTTTATCCGCGCTTGTCTTTTCACTGGCCCTGCTTGGCCCAGCCGCCACCGCTCAGGCGATTGACGTGCAGGTGTCCGTCCTGCCGGGTCATGCAACACCGCAGGGCACGCGCATGGCGGCACTGCGGCTGACCTTGCCCGCCGGGTGGAAAACGTATTGGCGCGCGCCGGGTGATGCGGGCATTCCACCGCTTATCGTTCTGAACGATGCCCCGGGCGCGCAACTGCATTGGCCGACGCCCGACGTGTTTGACCAGAATGGCATGCGGTCGGTTGGCTATCACGACAGCGTGGTCCTGCCGATCGAGGTGCCGGGCGATCTGGAACGGCTGGCAGGATCGTTGGACATCGGCGTCTGTCTGGATATCTGCGTCCCGGTCAGTCTGACATTCGATACAGCACTGCCGCCCGCACAAACGGCACAGGAACCGGCCGTTTTGGCGGCCCTGCTTGATCAGCCGCAACCCGGCGGCCATGCGGTCTGCCATTTGCAAGCGGCTGATGACGGTCTGATCCTGCACGCGACACTGACCCTGCCGCCCACCGGCACGACAGAAGAACTGGTGATCGAAACGGCCGATCCTGCGATCTGGGTGTCGGAACCTGTCATCGAACGGCGCGGTGATACGCTGCTTGCAACCGCACGGCTGGTGCGCGGCGGTCAGGCCTTCGGGCTGGATCGCGGCGGTCTACGGTTCACCGTGCTGGGATCGGACCGCGCCATCGACCTGCATGGCTGCAGCGCACCCTAGGTCGCGCGCCGCCGCAGACCGAACGTCGCAAGTCCGATCACGTAGATCAGCAGACAGACCAACGCCAACGCCACCAGATACGCGCCCAGCGCAGCACCGATGCTGTCGCCCAGGATTGGCATAACGTCCATCACGGCAGCCCAGCCGGTCCCGAACAGCAGGACCGGCAGGACCAGCCCCGAAAACAGCGCCACGGCGGCAACCGCGCCCAGCCCCGCCGGAAGCCACATCGCACGCCTGCGCCCGCGCAGTGCCCGGCGCGCTGCCGTCACCTGACGCGCAAAATCGGCCTGCATCGCGATCAGCGACGGCACCACCAGCAGGACAAGCACCATCCCAAAGCCCAGACCGTAGACCAGCGTCACCACGGTCGGTTTCAGAAACTCTGCCTGAATGGACCCTTCGTACAAGAGCGGCGACAGGCCCAGCACGGTGGTCAGCGTCGTCAGCAGCACCGGTCGCAGGCGGTTCGTCGCGCCGTCGATGATCGCCGGGACCAGTCCCCGGTCCTGTGCGTATTCGTCGATGGTCGTCACTAGCACGATGGAATCGTTGATGATGATCCCCACCATGCCGATCATGCCGACCACCGTGAACAGGCTCATCGGGATGCCCCATGCGTTGTGGCCATAGATCGTGCCGACCAGACCAAAGGGGATGATCGCCATGACAACCATAGGACGGGTCCAGCTGCCGAAAATCCAGGCAAGGCTTAGGTAAATGCCCGCCAGCACAAGGATCAGCGCGGTGCGGGCATCGTTCAGGAAATCCGCCTCTTGTTGCGACAGACCAGACAGTTGCGTCTGAATGCCAAAACGTTCCTGAATGTCAGGCAGGATCGTGTCGTTGATGATCTGGTTGATCTGTGCGGCGCGGTCAGGGTCGTCGTCGGCCAGATCACCGATCACCGACAACAGCGGAATTCCGTTTTCACGCTGCACCGTCGAAAATCCGGTGCGACTGGTCACGCTGACCACATCGGCCAACGGGACATAGACGCCTGTATCGGTGCGCACCTGCATGCGTTCCAGAAAATCGGCCTCCAACTCTCCATCCGGCAGTTCGACACGGACGGTCGCGGACCGTACGCCATCCGGAAAACTGGCCGCTTCGATCCCGCCCAGACGGTCCCGCAGGGTCCGGCCAAGGGTGTCGATATTCAGCCCCAGCGCCTGCCCCTGCGGCGTCAGTTCCAGCGACAGTTCTTCCTTGTCATAGGGCAGCGTGTCTTCCAGTCCGCTGATTTCGGGGAATTGCGCCAGTTCGGATTTCAATGCCTCTGCCGCGTTTTTCAGGGTGATGGCGTCGGCCCCGAACATCTGCACGTCCAGACTGTCGCCGCCCGGCCCGCCGCCCCAGCGCCGGAAACTGACAGTTTCGGCGCGTGGATGCTGCACCACCGTTTCCTGCAACCGTTCGACAAAATCGGACGAGCTGAAGGGCCGGCTGTCGGCATCGGTCAGGCTGATGCTGACCGCGCCCAACTGATCGGGCTCTTTCTGATCCGCGCCGGAAATGCCGCGCCCCGCGTTGCCGCCGATTTCCGACACCACATAGGTCACCGGATCGGCCCCGGTTTCGTCTTCAAACGATTGGGCGGTCGCCGCGACGGCGCGCTGCATTTCGCGCATCATTTCCACGGTATCGGCACGGGACGCACCGGGCAGCATGGCAAAGTTACCCGTCACCTCGCCCTGTTCGGGGGACGAAAAGAACTGCCAGCGCACGTCGCCCCGAATGAACAGCGTCACTTGGGTCGCAAGGATCAGCACAACGGCGGCAATCACCGGATAGCGCGCGCGGATCACCAGCGCCATAAACGGGCGAAAGACGCGCAGGCTGAACCACGCAAAGCCACGGTTCACGAACCGGGACGGCGCATCGTACCATGCCTGCCCCTGATCTGCGCCGATTGAATGGCTCAGGTGATGCGGCAGGATCAGAAAACATTCCATCAGTGACGCCAGCAGCACGACGATCACGGTGAATGGAATATCCGCGATCAGGTCGCCAAACCGCCCCCCCACGGCGACCAGCCCGAAAAAGGCGATGACGGTCGTCAATGTCGCGGAAAACACCGGGCTGAACATGCGCTTGGCGGCATTTTCCGCTGCAACCTTGGGCGGTTCACCCAACACGCGGGCGCGATAGTCGGCATGTTCGCCAACGACGATGGCATCGTCCACCACGATCCCCAAGGTCAGGATCAACGCGAACAGGCTGATCATGTTGATCGTCACACCTGTCACATACATCAGCGCAATCGCGGCAAACATCGCTGCCGGAATCCCCATGGCCACCCAAAAGGCTGTCCGCGCGTTCAGGAACAAGAACAGCAGGATCACAACCAGACCCAACCCCATCAGCCCGTTTTCAAACAGCAGGTCCAGCCGTCCGGTGATTTGTTCGGCACGCGCATTCACAAGGTCGATGGTCGTTCCCGCAGGCAGGGTTGCGGCCAGTTCGGCCGCGACCAGTTCCACGCTTTCCTGCAAACCGATGGCGTCGCCCGTGGCGGACCGCACGACGCTGATCTGCACCGCCGGATTGTCGCCCACGAAATAGGCGCGACCGCGATCAGCGCCTTCAACACGCACGTTCGCCACGTCACCTATGGTCAGTGTGGACCCGTCCGGATTCGACCGCAGGGTGATCGCGGCAATTTCTTCGGCGGACCGTTTGGCGATCCCGGTCCGCACCCGCGCCGCGCCGGAAACGTCACCTGCGGGGCTGCCTGTCGCTTCTTCGCGGATGCGGGCGGCAATGTCTGACAGGCCAATATCATGTTCGATCAGGCTGATCTGCGGCACTTCGATGATGGTCGATGGCGCAGCGATGCCGCGCACGGTGGCCTGTGTCACGCCTTCTTCGAACAGGCGGATCACCATTTCGTCCGCAAACCGGCCAAGCTGGTCGACGCTGACCGGGCCGGTGATGACCACATCCGTCACACGGTCCGACCAGCCACCGCGTCGTAATTCAGGTTCATCTGCGTTGTCGGGCAAGTTCGACGCGGCATCGACCGCCGCCTGCACATTTTCCGCCGCACGGTCGATGTCCGTGCCGGGGGCGAATTCCAGTTCTATTCGGGCGCGGCCTTCGGTGGAACGCGATTCGGACCCGGTCACGCCTTCGACGGCCAACAGCGTCGGTTCCAGCACCTGCACGATGCCTTGGTCCACCGCTTCGGCCCCGGCACCGTCCCAGACGACGGTCACATCGATGCCGTCGACCACGACGTCAGGGAAATACTGGGCGCGCATGTTGGGCCATGCGAACAGACCGGCCCCGATCATCAGGAACAACAACAGGTTGGCGATGGTCCGGTGCCGGACGAAATACGACAGGATGCCGCCCGCGCCCGCCATCAGCCTGTCGCCCCCGCTGGCCATCAGCTTCCCATCCGGCGTTCCAGATTTGCGACCGTTTCGGCAGGCACCTCTGGCTGGTCCAACTGGGCAAGGATGCGGGTCTTGACCGCATCGGACATCTGGCTGGTTTGCACAAAATCGCGCAGCCGGGCACGGCGGTCATCGTCCAGCGCCAACGACGGGTTCGGATCACCCACAGCACCATCGGGCGACAACGGTCGCACACCGATCCCTGCCCCTAGCAATGGCGAGCGTTCGGTCACGATGCGCGCACCGTCCAGCATCTCCGCCGCAATGATCACATCGTCGCCCTGACGGCGCAGAATCTCTGTCTGGACGCTTTCCAGGCGATCGTCTGCCGTGACACGCAACACGGTGCCGTCGGCGGCAACGGCGGTGGCGGGCACCTGTGCCACATCATCCATCGGCGGTTCTTCGACGGCCACGGTCACGAAATCGCCGGGACGGAAAGCACGCCCGGCATCCAGTGTCGCAAACAACAGACGTCCGGTCTGGCCTTCACCCACAGCGCCGCCAACCCGGTCGATCCGGCCCGTCGCCGTCGCGGCGGCCCCATCACCGGCATCCAGCGTGACCCGCACCGGCAGTCCCGTCACCTGACCGTTTTCACCCAGCAGGCGCGCGAATTGGTTGGTGGAGACGCGAAACGACACGTCCAGCAGATCAGGGTCCAGCAGTGTGGCAACCTGTTCGTTGGCGGTCACACGCGCCCCCGGCGTCACCGTGACATCCGCCAGCACCCCGGCAAAAGGTGCGGTGACGGTCGTGTCTTCCAGCGTGCGGTCGGCTTCTGCCAAATCGATACGGACACGGTCCAGCGCGGTTCCGGCGGCGTCGATCCGTGCCTCTGCACTGGCCAGCGCCTGCCTGCGGGTCAGGACCGCGCCTTCTGCGCTGGACAGTGACAATTCGGCTTCTTCCAATGCCTGTTGCGTGCCGATCCCGCGGTCGGCCAGATCACGGGCCCGGTCCAGCGCGGTCTGACGCAATGCGACCTGCCGTTCGGCGGCCACCAGTTCGTCCTGTGCCAGCGTCAGGCCACGGTCGGCATCACGAACCTCTGCCTGTGCATCGCGTAATTGTGCGGCGACACGGTTGCGTGCGGCTTCTGCCGTAACCGGGTCGATCCGCAGCAACACGTCGCCCTGCGCCACCCGTCCGCCATCGATCAATGCGTCGGACACGTCCAGCACGATCCCCCCGGCAGCGGGCCGCACCTGCAATGTCCGGCGGCTGCGCAATTCACCAAACGTCCGCAGGACAGGCGTAACGGTTCCCGCATCGACCGGGGTGACATTCACCGCAAAAATGCGTTCACGCTGTGGAAAGCTGCGCGGTTCTTCGTTCATGCGGGCCACGACGGCACCGCGCACGGAATTGACCGCGACCGCCAGCAAGGCAAATGTCACGGCCAGCAGGAACAGGCCCGTCAGGCTCCGCCGAAGAAAACGCATAGAATGGTCCTTGTCAGCCTGCACCCGAACCTAAAGCGGATCAGGGTTTTTACCAGCGGCACGAGGTCACAGCAGCGTGCACGTCATTTGCGACGTTGATGTTCGTCCAAGCGCGGCATGATTTCCACAAAATTGCAGGGCCGGTGCCGATAATCGAGCTGTTTGCCCAATATTTCATCCCAAGCGTCGCGGCACGCCCCCGGAGACCCCGGCAGCGCGAACAAATAAGTGCCATTCGCCACACCGCCCGTCGCGCGCGACTGCACGGCACTGGTGCCAATCTTGGCCATGCTGACATGGGTAAACACGGTGCCAAAGGCGTCGATTTCCTTTTCATAGACATCGCGGTGCGCCTCGACGGTGACATCGCGTCCGGTCAATCCGGTCCCGCCCGTCGAAATGATCACGTCGATATCCGGATCGGCGCACCAATCGCGCAGTTGCGTGGCGATCACGTCGCGGTCGTCACGCAGGATCGTGCGCGCTGCAAGGCTGTGTCCCGCGTCGGTCAGTCGTGCAACCAGTGTGTCGCCCGACCGGTCGTCGTCCGTGCCGCGTGTGTCGCTGACGGTCAGGACGGCGATGCGGACGGGAATGAAATCGCGGGTGTCGTCGATACGGCTCATGCAGTGTCCTTCAGCTTGGATTTCAGCGCCAGCAGGTCTGCCCATGCTTCGCGCTTTGCAGCGGTATTGCGTAACAGATAGGCAGGATGGAACATCGGCAAAGCCGGACGGCCCAGCACCTGCGCCCATTGCCCCCGCAGGCGGGTGATCCCCTGACGGTCCAGCAGCGCACCGCAGGGTGTATTGCCCATCAGAACCAGAATATCGGGGTTCGCCAGCGCGATATGGCGGTTCAGAAACGGCACCATCATCGCCACGTCCGCAGGCGCAGGCGTTCCATTGCCGGGCGGCCGCCACGGCATGACATTGGTGATATAGACAGCCTGCGCCGCGTCGGCAGCATGGCGGTCCAGCCCGATCGCGGCCAGCATCCGGTCCAGCAGACGCCCCGCTTCACCGACGAACGGCCTGCCTTCCAGATCCTCTGTCCGCCCGGGTGCTTCGCCCACGATCATGACCCGCGCGCCCGGCATGCCATCGGCAAAGACAAAATTGCGCGCGCCTTTCTTCAGCTCGCACAGATCGAACGCGGATTGCGCGGCGGCGAGCGCATCCAGATCGGCGGCCCCTTCGGCCGCGTGCCAGGCCGTTGCTACGGCATCGATGTCGTCCGGCGTGACCGGGGGCGGCGGTGCCTTTGGCTGTGCGGCAGGCGCTGGCGTGGGCTTCACCGGATCCAGCGCATAACGGTCGACCGGCATGTCGCCCACCGCATCGACAGCGCCCAAGGAAACCTGCCAGTCAAGCAGCGCCAGATCGGACCAATAGGTGTCAGACGATTCCATGCCCCACAGATACCCCCCCGCGTGGCAAAAGGGCAGTCCCCCACCGCAGGCTTGTGAAAAAACCCGCAGCACGGGCCGGGGGCTGGCCCCCCTGCACCGCCGACCCTATAATCAACGCAGGCAACAGGAGCCCGCCCATGACCTTTCGCGCCCGCCATCTGCTTGGCATCGAACACCTGCACCCGACCGAAATCACGACCCTGCTGGATCTGGCCGACACCTACGCCGAGGCGAACCGCACCGGCACAGCGCCGCGCGACCGGCTGGCGGGCATGACGCAGATCAACATGTTCTTTGAAAACTCCACCCGCACGCAGGCCAGTTTCGAGCTGGCAGGCAAAAAGCTGGGTGCCGACGTGATGAACATGGCGATGCAGACCTCCAGCGTGAAAAAGGGCGAAACGCTGATCGATACGGCGCTGACGCTGAATGCGATGCACCCCGACCTGCTGGTCGTGCGGCACCCGTCATCGGGGGCAGTCGATCTGCTGGCGCAAAAGGTCAACTGCGCAGTGCTTAACGCCGGCGACGGCCGGCACGAACATCCGACGCAGGCGCTGCTTGATGCGCTGACGATCCGCCGGGCCAAGGGGCGGTTGCACCGGCTGTCCATCGCGATCTGCGGCGATATCGCCCATAGCCGCGTCGCCCGGTCCAACATCCTGCTGCTAGGCAAGATGGAAAACCGCGTCCGCCTGATCGCGCCGCCAACCCTGATGCCCACGGGAATCGCTGATTTCGGGGCAGAGGTGTTCCACGACATGCGTGAAGGTCTGGCAGGCGTCGATGTCGTCATGATGCTACGCCTGCAAAAAGAACGGATGGACGGCGGTTTCATCCCGTCAGAGCGGGAATATTTTCACCGCTACGGGCTGGATGCGGAAAAGCTGGCCTGCGCCAAGCCGGACGCCATCGTTATGCACCCCGGCCCGATGAACCGTGGTGTGGAAATCGACGGCACCATCGCCGACGATATCAATCGGTCCGTAATCCAGACACAGGTGGAAATGGGTGTCGCTGTCCGCATGGCCGCGATGGACCTGCTGGCCCAGAACCTGCGCGCCGCGCGCGCCGCCGCTGCGGCGTGACCGCCCGACACGGAACCAGACAATCGCAATAGCGTTTGTTAACAGAAGATTAGAAAAAGGCTGCCATGACCCTGACAATCCCCGCCGACGACTACGGCCAGATCCGCATCTTTTCCGTGCCACCCCCCGCAAGCGAGGCGCTGTTGAATTCCGATCCTGACGCCGTCGCGCAGGCATTGGGGACGGACGCGCTGAACCTTGATTTTGTCGATGTGGTCGATACCGAAAATCTGGCCGGTCTGTCGTTGCTGGATTATCTGCATCAGGGATACGACGTGCCAGCCGATCTGGCCGATGATGCAGCACTGCGCGATTTGCGCGGCCCGGTCATTCTGGTGATGTCGCGCGCCACATCGGGTGCCGCCGTCACGCTGCACCCCGCAGCAGGCGTGCGCCATGTCACCACAATCGGCCAGCCGGCACGGTTGCAGGCGCCGCTGTCGCCATTGCCCGGCGCGGGCGCTGCGGGCATCGTGACGGGCAAGGCGCCGCCGTCAAACGCCGCCATGTCCGGTCGTGTCGCCACGATTGCCCTGTTGGTGTTGTTCGTGCTGGTCGCCCTGATGATCTGGGTCGCCAGCTGATCCGTCATTCGTATTGCCACACCGGCAGGTTCGCGATGTCTGACGTGTCGGCCATCACCATCACGCTTTCATCGAACGTCAACGCCGTCAGGGGCACGACCCGTTCCGTATCGCCATCCGCGACCATGTCTTGCGCAAAGTCGATGGCAAAGGCTTCTGGCGATGCGGCGTCCGGTCCGATGACCTGACGCACCGTTCCCACCTGATTGCCGCTATCATCGACCACGTCCAAACCCTCTGCCAGTTCCGCATCAAAGGGGAAGCCCGGCAAAATCATATCGTTCTGCACGTTCACAAACAGATCCTGTGCAAGCACCGGGGCTGCTGCAAGGCAAAGCATGATTGCAGTCGTTCGTAGCATAAATCACCTGTGTCGTTTCGGGTCAGAATTGGTCTTGGCTGCGAAGCAAACGCAGGATCGCAAGCCGATGTTCCCGCCTGGATTGCGCAGCACACCGACCGCGCATGATTGACCCTGTCCGTGGACCTGCCTAAACCTCGGGCACCTTTGACGGACGCCCCAGATGACATTGATCCATTTCACCAACGCCCGCCTGATCGACCCCGTGGCACTGACCGACGCGCAGGGGACGCTGACTGTGCGCGATGGGGTGATCGTGGCGGTCGATGGACCGACCCCGCCTGACGCACAGGTGATCGATTGCGGCGGTCACTGTCTTGCGCCCGGAATCATCGACATCGGGGTCAAGGTGTCCGAACCCGGCGAACGGCATAAGGAATCGTTCCGATCCGCCGGACGCGCCGCTGCGGCAGGCGGTGTCACCACGATCGTCACCCGTCCCGATACGCTGCCCGCCATCGACACCCCCGAAACGCTGGAATTTGTCGCCCGCCGCGCGGCTGCGGATGCCGCTGTCCACGTCCTGCCCATGGCCGCCCTGACCAAGGGCCGCAACGGACATGAAATGACGGAAATCGGCCTGTTGCAGGATGGCGGGGCGGTTGCCTTTTCCGACTGCGACCGCGTGGTCACCAACACAAAAGTTTATGCCCGCGCACTGACCTACGCCCATAGCCTAGATGCGCTTGTCATCGGCCATGTGCAGGACCCGATCCTGTCGGACGGGGCCGCCGTGACATCTGGTAAATTCGCGTCCCTGCGCGGCCTGCCCGGCGTGTCCCCAATGGCCGAACGCATGGCGCTGGACCGCGATATATCCCTATTGGAAATGACCGGCGCGAAATATCACGCAGACCAGATCACCACCGCCCGCGCCCTGCCCACACTTGAACGCGCGAAACGCAACGGGCTGGACATCACCGCAGGCGTCAGCATCCACCACCTGACCCTGAACGAGCTGGACGTCGCGGATTACCGCACCTTTTTCAAGCTGAAGCCGCCGTTGCGATCAGAGGATGATCGCCGCGCCGTCATCGCGGCCTTGGCCGAAGGGCTGATCGACATCATCAGTTCCATGCATACCCCACAGGACGAGGAATCGAAGCGCCTGCCATTCGAAGACGCGGCATCAGGCGCCGTCGGTCTGGAAACCCTGCTGCCCGCCGCCCTGCGCCTGGTCTACGAAGACCATCTGTCGTTACCGCGCCTGTTCCGCGCCCTGGCGCTGAACCCCGCCCGTCGTCTGGGGTTGCAGGCCGGTCGCCTGCGCGATGGCGCGCCCGCCGACCTGATCCTGTTCGACCCTGATGCGCCGTTCGTGCTGAACCGCGAAACCCTGCGGTCAAAATCAAAGAATACGCCGTTTGACGGTGCCCGCCTGCAAGGCCGCGTGCTGGGCACATGGGTCGATGGTCGGCGCATATTTGGAGACACCGATGCCTGAATTCACCAGTCCTGCGGGCGTTCTGCTGTTGTGGGCCATCTTGGGCTATCTGTTGGGATCGATCCCCACCGGCGTCGTGACCGCCCGCGCCATGGGTCTGGGCAACCTGCGCGAAATCGGGTCTGGCAATACAGGCGCCACTAACGTGCTGCGGACCGGCAACAAGACGGCGGCGCTGATCACCCTTTTGGGCGACGCGATCAAAGGGATCGCCGCCGTGATGCTGGCCCAGCGGTTCGCGGGCCCGGATGCGGCACAAGTCGCCGCCTTTGCCGCATTCATCGGACATTGCTACCCGGTCTGGCTGCGTTTTATCGGCGGTAAGGGGGTTGCGACATTTTTGGGTCTGGCGCTGGTTCTGGCGCCGCTGTCGGGGCTGATCGCCTGTGTGATCTGGGCAGGCACCGCGAAGCTGTCGAAAATTTCGTCACTGTCGGCGCTTGTGGCCGCGGCCCTGACGCCCTTTACGATGCTGCTGACCGGATCATACGACACTGTGGCCTTGGCGATTGTGTTGGCCATTCTAATTTTCTGGCGGCACCGCGCCAACATCATACGACTGTGGGCAGGCACCGAACCGAAACTGGGGCGCAGCCCCTAACGCACGAAAACAAAGCGCAGCAACCAAACCGGCCAGCCCAGTACCGCCCGCAACGGCAGCACACCCAATACAATCGCCACTGGCATAACTAGCGCTACGCCAACCAGCGCGCCTGCGGCGACAGCCACGCCGCTGCCCATGGGCAAGCCCAGAAACATCGGTCCGGCAAAAAGTAGCGGCAACAGCCCGCGTCTGATCAAGAGTCCCATCCGAACAGGAATCCCGAACATTGCGGCAAAGATGTGGCAGCCCCCCGGCGCCACAAATCAATATTGGAATTCGTTGTAGACCGGGTCCAGCGTTTCGCCCCACGCCCCATGATACCGCGCCAGCAACTCGTCCGCGGGCACCTGCCCGGTTTCGATGCTGTCCTTGAGCGCGTTCAGGAAATGCGTCTCGTCCGGGATCAACCCCCCGGTGCCGGGGCGCGCGCGCGCCTTCAGACCGGCTTCTGCGATGGCGACGCAGTCGCGCGCAAGCGCATGCATGTCGATGCCGTCCACCTTGGCCTGCAGCCCATCGACCGATGCCGCCACGCGCAGCGCCTCGCGCTGTTCGGCGGTCCAGTCCTTGCACAGGTCCCATGCCGCATCCAGCGCGGTCTGGTCATACATCATGCCGACCCAGAACGCGGGCAGCGCGCACAGCCGCCGCCACGGGCCGCCATCGGCGCCGCGCATTTCCATGAACTGTTTGATCCGTGCTTCCGGAAATACGGTCGTCAGGTGGTCAGCCCAGTCCGACAACAGCGGCTTTTCCCCCGGCAGGGCGGGCAATTCGCCTTTCAGGAAATCGCGGAACGACTGGCCCAGCGCGTCGATGTACTTGCCATCGCGATAGACGAAATACATCGGCACATCCAAAACCCACTGGACCCATGCCTCGAACCCAAAGCCGTCTTCGAATACGAACGGCAGCGTGCCGGTGCGGCTGTCGTCCAGCCCGCGCCAAACCCGGCTGCGCCAGCTTTTGTGACCGTTGGGCGCGCCTTCGAAGAACGGAGAGTTTGCAAACAGCGCAGTCGCCACCGGCTGCAATGCAATCGCCGTGCGCAGCTTTTGCACCATGTCGGCCTCTGACCCGAAATCAAGGTTGACCTGTACCGTACAGGTCCGTCGCATCATCTGTTTGCCATGGGTGCCCACGGTATCCATATAGGCATCCATCAGCTTGTATCGCCCCTTGGGCATCAGCGGCATCTGGTCGTGCGTCCATTCGGGCGCAGCCCCCAGCCCGATAAAACCCGCACCGATCTCGTCCGCGATTTCCTTGACCTGTGCAAGATGTTCGTTCACCTCGTCGCAGGTCTGGTGGATCGTTTCCAGCGGGGCGCCGGACAATTCCAGCTGCCCACCGGGTTCCAGCGACACGTTGGCACCGTCCTTGGTCAGGCCGATGATATGGCCACCTTCCTCGACCCGGTCCCAGCCGAACCGGCCCTCCAGCCCTTCCAGCATCGCCTTGATCCCGCAATCGCCCTCATAGGGCAGCGGCAGGTGGGTCTTGACGTCATAGCCGAATTTCTCGTGTTCGGTGCCGATGCGCCATTGATCCTTGGGCTTGCAGCCCTGTTCCAGCAGTTCGGCCAACTGGTCGTGATGTTCGATGGGCCCGCCACCGGATTGAGGAATAGACATGTCGGGCGCCTTCGCTTGAGATGTTTGACTGATCAGTAACTGGCGTGACCGGAGGTCCGCGTCAATGCAAGAGAGGCTTGGTCTTTTGCCACACCGTCACCCGCGCACCCGGTGTGCGTTCCAGCACATCCAGCACGGCGCGGGTGCGGATACCCGGCAGGCTTGCGAAAACATCGAACAACTGGTCAGCGCCTTCTGCATTGACCGGAATTTCCAGCTGCTGACCGCCCGCCCCCGACAGCACCCAATGCGGCGCTGGCAGCGCCATCGGTTCCAGTTCCAGCGCGATCAAATCATCGACATCCATCGCCCCGCCCGTCAGCGGTCCCATGTAAACCAGACGCCGTTCATCCAGTGCCACGATTCCCGGACCCTGCCCGTCCTGCCGGAACCGGGCCCGCTGGACCCCCGCCACAGCCAGCCCCGCGCCGATCACCATGAACGTCCAGCCCAGCCAGCGCACCACGCCAAAACTTTGCGCCAACCACAGGCCCAGCAGCACAAGACCGCCCGCCAGCAGGACTTCGCGCCAGCGCCACAGCGCGGCCCGCGCCTGCGGTCGTATCAATCGCGGCATCTGCCCCTCCCGGTGGCGGGCAACCCGCCGCATAACATTGTCACCCACGGTCGGACCGCGACGCGTCGGGTCGCCCGAAAGACGCACACGGCAGCGCGGCTGGTCACGGCCAGCGTCGCCACGGCCTGCGCCAGATGCAGCACCGCGCCGCGCGGCGCGTCCGGCGATAGGGCCAGCGGACCACAATCGTGCGGCATCACAGTCAGACAAACCCGCATCAACGGGGCGTGGCCCGCAGCACCATTCACACCGCCACTGTTCGTAATCTTCGCAAATGTCGCCCGATGCACGCAATCATGCAAACGCACCGGCGGATCCTGCATTTTCATCAACCGCATCGCGATGGTCCCCTGCTTCTTCTTGCCAAAAATATCCCGGGGAGGTGCGCAGCACCGGGGGCAGCGCCCCAAACCGATTTTTCGCAGAGAAATCGTGGCATCCTCATCGCCAGTCGCCCAGCGACGCTTGCCACAACGTCAGGGCCGCAACAGCGGCGGTATCGGCGCGCAGAATGCGTGGTCCCAGACTGATCGCGTGGGCCTGCGGCATTGCGTGCAGCCGCGCCCGCTCGGCAGGGGAAAAACCACCTTCGGGTCCGATCAACACGGCCCATGGCCCGACCGGCAATGCCGACAGGTCCAGCGGTGCGCCGGTCAGACCCTCATCGCAAAACAGGATATGACGATCCGCGGGCCAGTGGTCCAACAGGACATCCAGCTTTTGCAGATCATCCACGGGCGGCACATACAGCCCGCCGCATTGCTCTGCCGCCTCGATCGCGTGGGCCTGCAGCTTGTCCTTGCGCATCCGTTCGTTGGTAAACGCGGTCTGCACCGGCACCAGCCGCGCCGCGCCCAGTTCCACCGCCTTTTCCACGATGAAATCGGTGCGCGCCTTTTTGATCGGGGCAAACACCAGCCACAGATCCGGCGGATGTCGCATCGCTGCGGTCTGCGACAGGCAACGCATCAATCCACCGCGCTTGTTGCCAGCTTCGACACAGGCATCCCATTCACCGTCACGTCCATTGATCAGACATACCACGTCCCCCGGTTCCAGCCGCATCACCGCAAAGAGGTAATTCGCCTGCGCCCGGTCAAGCGGGAGTGTTTGCCCTTCGGACAGCGGGTGATCTACATAGAGCCGAACCTTGGATACCATGAAGCGATACATATGACCCCTTCCCCCCGGACACCAGACGCCGCCGTCGCGGATTCCGCAGGCAACTGGGTCGACACCCGCGCGCCCGAATTCCTGCGCCCCTATCTGCGGCTGTCGCGGTTTGATCGTCCGATCGGCACGTGGCTGTTGCTGTTGCCCTGCTGGTGGGCGATCCTGTTGGCCAGTCTTTATACCGGCAGCTTCACCGCCTTTGACGTCTGGCTGTTTGTCGGGTCCGGCGTCGGGGCGGCATTGATGCGCGGTGCGGGCTGCACATGGAACGACATCACGGACCGCCATATCGACGGCAGCGTGGCGCGGACCCGTTCGCGCCCGATCCCGTCGGGGCAGGTCAGAATCCGTCAGGCCTTGGCCTGGATGATCGCGCAAGCGCTGGTGTCGTTCCTGATCCTGCTGACCTTTCCGCCTGTGGCCATCATTGTCGGGATTGCGGCGCTTTTTCCGGTGGCGATCTATCCTTTTGCAAAACGCTTTACGTGGTGGCCGCAAGTGTTTCTGGGGCTCGCGTTCAACTGGGGCGCGCTTTTGCTGTGGACCGCGCATACCGGCGCGCTGCACTGGCCCGCCTTTGTGCTCTACGGCGCGGGTATCGCATGGACGTTGTTTTACGACACGATCTATGCCCATCAGGATGCAGAGGATGACGCCCTGATCGGCGTCAAATCCACCGCCCGCCTGTTCGGTGACCGCACGCCAAAATGGCTGCTGGGGTTTCTGGTCGCTACGGTCGTGGGCGTTTTGTTCGCAACCTTGGGTGCTGTGGCGGACCGCTCTTTCCTGTCACTGGTCATCGCAATCGGCGGGCCGTGGGCGCTGGGATGGCATTTATCGTGGCAATTGGCCCAGTTCGATTCAAAGGATGACGCAGGTTTGCTGCGGCTGTTCCGGTCCAATCGCAACGCAGGGTTGCTGGCTTTGCCGTTTTTCGCCGTTGCACTGCTGCTATGATTGCACCCTGCGACAGGTCGGCCTACACCCTGCGGCACGATAACTGACAGGATTCCGGCCCATGCGCCTATCCCACCTTTTCCTGCGCGCCGGCGCGTTTGTCCTTGCCGCCGGGGTCAGCGTGCTTGCCGCACGCACCACCGTCGCCATGGTCGAAGACATTTCTGTCATGTCGGTGCAGGAAAATCTGGTCGATGCCGACATGCCGTGGACATCGGTGATCGGCGACGGGCTTCAGGTCATCCTCGAAGGGTCCGCCCCGTCAGAAGCTGCGCGCTTTCGCGCCATGTCGTCCGCCGGACGGGTGGTGGATGCCAGCCGGGTCATCGACAACATGACCGTGGTGGATACCGACGGGATCGCAGCGCCGGAATTCGCGGTCGAAATCTTGCGCAACGACAGCGGCGTGTCGCTGATCGGATTGATCCCCGCCGACACCAACCGCGAGGCGCTGAACGCCCGCATCGCCCGTATCGCCGGCGGGGCAGAGGTCACGGATTTTCTCGAAGCTGCCGATTACCCGGTGCCGCCAAATTGGCGCGCCGCGATGGATTACGCTTTGCGTGCGCTCGACCTTTTGCCGCGCTCAAAGATTTCGGTCAGCGCCGAACGGGTCGAAATCACGGCCATCGCGGACAGTGCGCTGGAAAAGTCGCAGCTTGAGACCTCGTTGGCCCGCACGGCACCCACGGGTGTGCAGCGCGCCATCACGATCACAGCGCCGCGCCCGGTGATTTCGCCCTATACCGTCCGCTTTACAGTCGATCCCGACGGCGCGCGATTTGCCGCGTGCGCCGCCAACAGCCCCGAATCTGAACGGACAATCATTTCGGCCGCCAGCGCGCTGGGGTTCAGCGGAAAATCGTCCTGCGTGCAGGCACTGGGCGCGCCGACGTCCGAATGGGGCGACGCCGTGGCCACAGCCATCCGCGCGCTGTCCGATCTGGACGGCGGCACGGTCACCGTTGCCGATACGACCGTCACGTTGCAGGGGCTGGAAACCACCGATCAGGCCGCGTTTGAACAGGCGGCAGGCACGCTGGGCAATACGTTGCCGGACCTGTTCGAACTGGTGACGGAACTGCCACGCCCGGCGGACCCCACCGCCGAAGGTCCGCCGACATTTACCGCCACGCGCAGCCCCGAAGGTCAGGTTCAACTGCGCGGCCGGATCGAAACCGATCTGTCCAATCTGACGGCGGAAAATTATGCGGCGGCAAAATTCGGCGCGGTGAACGTCACGATGG
The DNA here is from genome assembly GCF_018263905.1 of Loktanella sp. SALINAS62. GTDB lineage: Bacteria > Pseudomonadota > Alphaproteobacteria > Rhodobacterales > Rhodobacteraceae > Loktanella. The sequence goes on from NZ_JAAFZU010000001.1 coordinate 311,194, forward strand.
GCACCAACGTGGCCGAAGGCCTGCCCGCCGACTGGTCGGTCCGTGTGTTGGCCGCGCTCGAAGCACTGGCCCAACTAAGCAGCGGCAACGTTTCCGTCACACCCGAAACCGTGTCTGTTGCAGGTCAAACCGGCAACGCGAATGCGGATGCGCAGATCACCGCCCTGTTGATCGACAAGCTGGGTGCCACAGCGAATGCCGAACTGGACATCACCTATGTAGAAGCACTGGACCCCGTCGCCGGATTGCCGACGCCGGATGAATGCATTGCACAGATCGGCGTGGTCACATCGGAACGCAAGATCCTGTTCGATCCCGGCTCTGCCTCTTTGACCAGCGCATCGCAGGACATCATGGATGACATCGCGGACATCCTGCGCCGATGCCCCGACATTGCACTGCAGATTGCCGGATATACCGACAGTCAGGGCGGCGAAGACATGAACCAGCAACTGTCCCAGCAGCGCGCAGAGGCCGTGCTGGACGCCTTGCGCGTGCGCCGTATCCCCATTTCAACATTCGCGGCTGACGGACTTGGCGAAGTTGACCCGATCGCGGATAACGACACCGCAGAAGGCCGCGAAGCAAACCGCCGGATCGAATTTTCACTGATCCAGGCTGAAACGGCTGACGACGACGCAACAACGACCGACGCGGATAACGACACCGCCGAGGACCAATAATGCAGGACCGCAGCACTTGAACCGCACTGAATTTATCGTCGCCACCGCCATCATCCTTTTTATTGCCTTTTCGCTGGGATGGTTCGCCAACTGGCTGGTCACCCGCGCCACGCGCGTCACCAAGGCAGAGATCGGGGAATTGGACCGCATGGCGCAAGCGCTGCACGAAGCCGAAGAAACCCGCGATCAGGCCATCACCTACCTGCAGCAGCGCGAGGCGGAAATCACCAACCAGCTGTCCCAGACAGAAGCCGAATTGCGCGCCGCCATGGAAGGCCTGCGCGACGCCCGGCGCGAGGCCGAAGAATTGCGCAGTCAGTTGCGCGACTGACGTACCGGGGTGGCGTTGACGCCACGTGATATGGCGCCTCAGGGAACTTCATCCCGTCCGACGCATTGAATGTATGACCGCCGCAGATTTTGTCTGCGGCGTTGTGCATTTCGATAAAAGGATACAGCGATGAAAATTTTGATGGTTCTGACCTCGCACGATCAATTGGGCGACACCGGCAAGAAAACCGGTTTCTGGCTCGAAGAATTCGCAGCGCCCTATTATGTGTTCAAGGACGCGGGTGCCGAAATCACACTGGCCTCACCCAAAGGCGGGCAGCCCCCGCTTGATCCGTCTTCCGACACCGACGACGCGCAGACCCCCGCGACCGGCCGGTTCAAGAAAGACGACGATGCGCAAAAGGCGCTGGCCAATACCGACGTATTGTCCACTGTGGATGCCAGCGGTTTTGACGCGGTCTTTTATCCCGGCGGACACGGCCCGCTGTGGGATCTGAGCCAGGACGCCGATAGCATCAAGCTGATCGAAACCGTCGTTGCATCCGACCGCCCGCTGGGTGCCGTCTGCCACGCACCCGCCATTTTCCAGAACACAAAGGGCACGGACGGCAAATCACTGGTCGCTGGCCGTAAGGTCACGGGATTTACCAACACCGAAGAAGAAGCCGTCGGCCTCACGGACGTTGTGCCGTTCCTTGTCGAAGACATGCTGAAAGCCAACGGTGGCATATACCACAAAGGCGACGACTGGGCGTCATACGTTGTGATGGACGGCAAACTGGTCACCGGCCAGAACCCCGCTTCATCTGAAGAAGCCGCTGAAAAACTGCTTACATTGATCTGACAAACTCAGGCGGGGGGGCCGAACATGGCCCCCCACCACACGATTGCAAAAGCAAATAACCCGCCGAGACTAAGGCAGCGCCGTTCGATCAGCGCGGCGCGGCCGCCCTGCGCAGCCGGTCGTTGATCGCGCGGCCCAGCCCGCGATCAGGAACGGGTGCCACCGCAATGGCGGGTGCGTCCATCGCATCCAGCCGGTGCAGGCAATCGAACAGCCGCGCCGCCGCTTCTTGCAGATCGCCTGCAGCAGACAGGGTCAGCGTACCACTGACCGGACCGAACCCCAGCAGCACCTCATCGTTTTGCGCGGTTGTGGCATTCAGTCGCACACGCCCGCGCGGGGCATAATGACTGGCAAGCTGGCCGGGTGAGATCGGCGCGGATGGATCGTCGCCCGGATGCCGCAGGGCGACGCCCAACGCCTGTTCCAATGCCTCTGCAGGAACACCACCGGCGCGCAACAGCGCCGGTGCACCGACAACACTGATGATGGTGGATTCCAGCCCGACGCCGCAGGCACCACCATCCAGCACTGCGTCAATTCGGCCATCCAATCCGGCCAGCACATGCGCCGCCGTCGTCGGTGAAACCCGCCCCGATGGATTGGCCGACGGGGCCGCAACTGGCCTGCCGAATGCCGCCAAAAGCCGTTGCGCCAATGGATGATCAGGCACCCGCACCGCCAGCGTATCAAGCCCCGCCGTCACCAATGACGCGATCCCAGCGCCGGGTTTCAATCGACCGACCAGCGTCAGCGCACCGGGCCAGAACGCCTGCGCCAGCAGATCACCACGGTTGTCCAGATCGATCAACGCGCGCGCCGCTTCGACGGTGGCAACATGCACGATCAGCGGGTTGAAACTGGGCCGCCCCTTGGCCGCAAAGATGCCCGCCACGGCATCGGCATTGCAGGCATCCGCACCCAAGCCGTAGACCGTTTCAGTCGGGAACGCGACCAGCCCGCCACTGGTCAGCAGTGCCGCGGCCCGCGCCACACCTGCGGCATCGGGGCCCAGCCGTTCTGACGTGGCGTTTGCGTTGCGCGATTGCATGACACGGCTACCCTTGGCACAGTTGGGGCCGACATAGCGATCACGCGTGCCGGTGCCAAGCGCCCCGGACCCATAACTTAAAGGCTGAGCACATGCCATATCACGCACCCGCCACCGATATCCGGTTCATACTTGATCACGTCGCCGGGTTTGCCGATGTCACCGCAACGGATCGTTTCGCCGAAGCGACGCCCGATGTCACCGGCGCGATCCTGACCGAAGCGGCCAAGATGTGCGACGAGGTGCTGGCCCCACTGCAACGCAATGGTGACACCCACCCCGCGCGACTGGAAAACGGCGTGGTGCGGACCTCTCCGGGGTTTGGCGACGGCTATCGCGCCATTGCGGACGGCGGATGGATCGGCATGTGTGCCAGTGAAAACTACGGCGGCATGGGCCTGCCATTCAGCCTGTCGGTCGCGGTCAACGACATGATGTCGGGCGCCTGCCTTGCGCTGCAACTGAAACCGTTGATGGCACAGGGCCAGATCGAAGCGCTGGAACACCACGCCTCCGACGCGATCAAGGATCTGTATATGCCGAAACTGGTGTCCGGCGAATGGTCCGGCACCATGAACCTGACCGAACCGCAAGCCGGGTCCGACGTCGGCGCGCTGGCGTCAAAGGCGGAACCGAACGGCGACGGCACCTACAGCATTTCGGGCCAGAAAATCTATATCAGTTGGGCCGACAACGATTTCACCGAAAACGTCTGCCATCTCGTGCTGGCGCGCTTGCCCGACGGTGTGCCGGGGACAAAGGGGATCAGCCTGTTTCTGGTGCCGAAATACATCCCCGACGCGGATGGCAACCCCGGCAAGCAGAACGACCTGCGCGTCGTGTCGCTGGAACACAAGATGGGCCTGCACGGATCACCCACCGCAGTGATGCAGTACGACGGTGCGACCGGTTGGATGGTCGGACCGGAACACGGCGGCATGGCTGCAATGTTCACCATGATGAACAACGCCCGCGTCGGTGTCAGCACCCAAGGCATCGGCGCCGCCGAAGGCGCCTATCAACACGCGCTGGCCTATGCGCTGGACCGCAAGCAAGGCCGCGCAGGCGGCAGCGGCTCTATCGTGGAACACGCCGACGTGCGCCGGATGCTGGCTGAAATGAAGGCCGAAATCTTTGCCGCACGCGCGATTTCCACCATGTGCGCCGTGTCGCTGGATATGACGACAGCAACCGGTGACGCGACACACCGCGCCCGCGCCGCCCTGCTGACGCCGATCGCCAAATCCTTTGGCTCTGACACAGGGATCAAGGTCGCGTCGCTGGGAATTCAGGTTCACGGCGGCATGGGCGTGATCGAAGAAACCGGCGCCGCGCAATACGTCCGCGACGTGCGCGTGACCGCCATCTACGAAGGCACCAATGGCATTCAGGCTATGGACCTGGTCGGTCGCAAGATGATGGACGGCGGCGAAGCGGCACAGGCGCTGCTGGACGAAGTCCAGTCCGGTGCCGACGCAGCCAAAGGTCAGTTTCCCGAACTGGCAGAAGCGGTCTGGAACGCCTCTGTCGAACTGTCCGAAGCGACCGACTGGCTTGTCGCGCGCACCGATATGCAGGACCGGTTCGCGGGTGCCGTGCCCTATCAATCCGCCTTTGCCCGCGTGCTGGGCGGCCATGCCCACCTAAAGGCCGCGTTGCACGGCGATGAAACCCGCCAGCGGCTGGCGCGGTTTTACATCACGCGCCTGTTGCCAGAGGTGTCGGGCCTGCTGGCCCAAGTGCGCGCCGGTGGCGTGGACCTGCTGGCGATCTCGCCGGACGATCTGGCGGTCGCATGATCACTGCCACGATGGCACGACAGGCGGGGCGCAGTTGCGTCCTGCCTGCATCTGCGTCACCAGACGCGCTATGAAAATCAACACACCCTTCCCCGATCCGCCCGCGCCGGGCACGGCGATCACCGTTGCCGACGGCATCCTGTGGATCCGCCTGCCGCTGCCCATGGCGCTGGACCATGTCAACGTCTATGCGCTGGACGACGGCGATGGGTGGACCATCGTGGACACCGGGTTCGACACCCGCAAGACCCGCGCGATTTGGCAAGACCTGATCGACGGCCCGCTGGCGGGCAAGCCGATCAAGCGCGTGCTGGTCACCCACCACCACCCCGACCACGTCGGCCTTGCAGGCTGGTTCATGGCGCAGGGGGCGACGCTGCTGACCACGCGGACAGCTTATTTGCAGGCCCGCATGCTGGTGCTGGATGAACAGACAACCGCGCAATCCGAACAGATCGCGTTCTGGACCCGTGCCGGCATGGATGCCGACATCCTGACCCAGCGCCGTAATGAACGGCCTTTCAACTTTGCCGATTGCGTGCATCCGCTGCCGCTGGGCTTTACCCGGTTGATCGACGGCGGCACCCTGACCGCCGGGGGCCGCACGTGGGATATCCGCATGGGTGACGGTCACGCGCCCGAACATGCGACCCTGTGGTCACGCGACGATGCTGTCGTGCTGGGCGGCGACCAGTTGCTGTTGTCGATCAGCCCCAATCTGGGCGTCTATCCCACCGAACCGGACGCCGACCCCGTGGCCGACTGGATCGCATCTTGCGAAAGATTTCAGCCCCACGCGCGCGCCGAACAATTGATTCTTGGCGGGCACAAGCTGCCTTATACCGGACTGCCCCTGCGCCTGCGCCAGATGATAGAGAATCACCATCACGCGCTGGACCGTCTGCTGGCACATCTGGGGGAGCCGCGCAGCGCCGCGCAATGCTTTGCCCCGCTGTTCAAACGACAGATCGACGCGGGCACCTATGGCTTGGCGCTGGCGGAATCGGTCGCACACCTGAATCACCTGCACCAGACAGGGCGGGTTGCCCGGCATATGGGGCAGGACGGCGCGTGGTATTTCACGGCCAATGACAATCTTGAAATCAGCCCGCAGGATGCCGCCAGCGGGGCGTGACAGCCACCTGCGAATGGTCTATTTCACCCCAAACGCTTACCAAAGGACAGTCTCATGTCAGATCACAAACACGGCGAAATGGACATCAAAACACAGGAAAAGACGTTCGACGGTTTCATGTGGTTCGTGTCACGCGGGACCATTCTGATCATCGCGTTCCTGATCTTCCTCGCGCTCGTCAACGGCTGATGCTGACCCGCCGTGCTGCCCTGCTGGGCGGGGCCGCGGCATTGGCCAGCTGTGCCGCACCGCAGACGTCTTCGACCCCTGAACTGATTGCGCAGCGTCAATTCGCGGGTCCCGGCCCGCGCGTTCTGACGCTGTATACCATGCGCGGCATCCGCACCGGCAATGGTGCGCATACTGCCGTGTTGATCGACGCCCCCAGCCAGCGGATCATGTTCGATCCCGCCGGATCGTTCCGCCACAGTTTCATTGCGGAACGCAATGATGTGCTGTTCGGCATGACCCCACAGGTCGAAGCCTATTACGTCTCTTATCATGCCCGCGAAACATACTATGTGCTGGCCCAAACGGTTCGGGTCACTGATAGCGTGGCCGAACAGGCGGCGCGGTTGTCCCTGACCAACGGTGCGGTATCGCAGGCATTTTGCGCACAAGCGACATCTGGCCTGCTGCGTCAATTGCCCGGTTTCGATGGATTGCCGCGCACGTTTTCACCAAACCGGCTGGCCAATGCTTTTGGCAAGCTGCCCGGCGTCACGCAACGCGAATGGCGTGAAAACGACCCCGACAACAAATCACTGGCGCTGGCCGAAATCGAAATGCAGATGCGCTAGAACGCGCCCGTCAGCCACAGCCCCAGATACAGAGTGGCAAAACCGGTGATCACCGCCGGAAGCACACTGCGCGTCCATAATCCCACCGCCATCGCAACCGCTGCCGCGCACAGCCGCGCGGGGTCGGGCGTCCCCCCTGTGGCCGCGGGCCACAGCACCAGTGGCGCCACAAGACCCGGCAGAACCGCGACCGGCGTGTAGCGCAGCAGACGCAGCAACAGCGGCGGCATCGGACGCGTGCCGATCAGCCCCAGAAACGAAAACCGGATCACGAATGTGCCGATCCCCAACAAAAGGATCACTGTCCAGATGGTGGTGTCGCTCATGCCGTGCGCTCCTCGACGATAACGCCTGCAGCCATGGCACAGGCTGCCGCAATCAGCAGGCCGGTGCCCGACGGCAACCCGATCAGCGCCAACGCGACGACCACCGACACCAGTGCCGCCACGACATGCGCCAGCGTTCGCAGCATCGGGGCAACCATGGCGATGAATGTGATGGGCAACGCGAAATCCAGTGCCGCCGCCTCTGGTATCCGCGCGCCCAGCAGCGCCCCCAGCAGCGTCGCCACCACCCAGACCGGTGCGATCGGCGTGGCCACCCCAACGAAAAACGCCATCCGGTCGCGCACCGTCATCTGCGGTGCCGCCTCGAACCGGGCCACCCCCGCGACATAGGTCTGGTCGAACAGCAGATAGGACACGCAGGCGCGTTTCCACAGCGGCGCATCACCCAAATAGGGCACCAGCGATGCGCTATACATCGCCATCCGCAAATTCACCGCCAGTGCGGCCAGCAGAGTCAGTGCGACGCCCGCATGATCAACGATCATCTGCAGCGCCGCGAATTGCGACGCCCCCGCGATGACCAGAACGCTGAATCCCATCGCCTGCCCGATGGTCAGTCCCGCCTCGATCGCCGACACACCGAACAAGGCCGCAAACGGTATCGCCACCAGCAGAAATGGCATGCCGTCCCGCACGCCTTGCAAATAAACCGATTTCGCTGTGGCAGAGGCCATGGTTTCCCCCTAGGTTTCACAACGACCCGGTTACGCCTGACAAACAGGAACTTCAATTGGCCACCGCCCAGAACGCAAGCTACCTGATCGGCCCCGCACCGGACGATCCGCGCCTGACCCGCATCGTCACCGGCACCGACCAGTCAGGTGCTGCGGTCAGCCTGAACGTGGTCGAAGAACGCCCCCTGACGATCTACCTGAACGCACGCGAAATCGTCACGGCCATGACCATCGGTGACCATCCCACGTATCTCGCTTTGGGCTTCCTGCTCAATCAGGGCATGCTCAAACGCAGCGATCAGGTCACCGGCGTCGACTATGACGCAGAAATCGAAACCGTCGTCGTGCGCACCCGCGTCCAGACCGACCACGAAGACAAGCTGGCGCGCAAGACCCGGACATCGGGCTGCGCCGTCGGCACGGTCTTTGGCGACATGATGGCCGGACTCGATGGCGTGACCCTTCCCGATACCTCTGTCCGGACCTCCGATCTTTATAACCTCAGCCACACCATCAACCGCACGCCCAGCCTTTATCTGGCCGCCGGCGCGATCCACGGCACAGTGCTGTGCAAGGCCGACCAGCCACTGATCTACATGGAAGACGTCGGGCGCCACAACGCGGTGGACAAGGTCGCGGGCTGGATGTTTTCCGAACAGCAAGACGCCGGCGACAAGGTGCTTTACACCACGGGCCGCCTGACGTCTGAAATGGTGATCAAAACCGCGCTGATGGGAATTCCGACACTGGTGTCGCGCTCTGGCTTCACGGCTTGGGGCGTCGAAATCGCCCAACAGGTCGGCCTGACCCTGATCGGACGGATGAAAGGGCAGCGATTCGTCTGCCTGTCGGGCGAACACCGTCTGATCCGTGACGCCGACCCCGCAGCACAACCGCCAGAGCCACAAAAAGCCGGGCGCAAGGCCGCCACATGACCTTCTTCTTGCCAAAAATATCCCGGGGTCCGGGGCAGCGCCCCGGCTGTGCGCCATCCCCGACGGGCTACCGCATATGAACGCCCCGCTGGGTGTCATTCTTGCGGGCGGGCAGGCCACGCGGATGGGCGGCGGCGACAAGGGGCTGTTGCTGCTGGGCCAGACCCGCATCATCGACCACGTCATCGCGCGTCTCGCGCCGCAGTGTGACGGTCTGGTGCTGAACGCCAACGGCGATCCCGCACGCTTTGCCGCCCTTGGTCTGCCCGTGGCGCCCGACGGCATGGCGGATTTCCCGGGCCCGCTTGCCGGTGTGCTGGCGGGGCTCGATCACGCGGCGACCACGGGCCACAGTCATATCGTCACTGCCGCCGCCGATACGCCGTTCCTGCCCTGCGATCTGGTGCCGCAACTGCAACTGGCCGGTGGCGACGCAGGTCTGGCGCTGGCCGCCAGCCCCGGCGGGCGGCAACCGACCTTTGGCCTTTGGCCGGTGGCCCTGCGCGGCCCGCTGCGACAGGCGCTGACCGACGGCATCCGCAAGGTCGTGCAGTTCACCCGCGCCCATGACGCGGGCACCGCCACATTCCCTGACGATGCCGCGTTCTTTAACGTCAATACGCCGGATGATCTGGCCACAGCGCGGGCCATGACATGAACCTTTATGGCGTTACCGGATGGAAAAACGCAGGTAAAACCGGCCTGATGGAACGTCTGGTGATGGAATTGGTGCGCCGCGGCCTGACCGTGTCCACCATCAAACACGCCCATCACAGCGTTGACGTGGACCAGCCGGGCAAGGATTCGCATCGACACCGACAGGCGGGTGCGGATCAGGTGTTGCTTGCCTCGGCCAACCGCTGGGCGTTGATGACCGAACTGCGCGGTGCGCCCGAACCGCCCCTGTCAGACCTGCTGGCGCGACTGGACCCCGTCGATCTGGTGCTGGTCGAAGGTTACAAGCGCGACACCCACCCCAAGGTCGAAGCCTTTCGCGCCGCCACCGGCAACCCGCTGATCGCCGCGGACGACCCGACCATCCGCCTGATCGCATCCGACACACCGCTCCAAACCGACCGCCCTGTCGTCGATCTGGACGACACGACAGCCATCGTCGATTTCATCCTGACCGATCTGGGGATGGCATGACCCACGATGCCGCATTTGACACGGTTCTTGCCGTCGACTGGTCCAGCGGCCACGATCGGGGTGCGGCCCCCAAACAAGATGCGATCTGGACCTGTCTTGCCCGCAGCGGTCAGCCCACTGACCCGGTCTATCATCGCAATCGGCAGGTCGCAGAAGCCAGCATCGCTGATACCATCGCACAGGAACACGCAGCGGGCCGCCGTGTCCTGGTCATTTTCGATTTGTGCTTTGCCTATCCTGCGGGGTTTGCGCAGGCCCTGACCGGCACATCCGATCCGCTTGCCGTCTGGGACTGGTTCGAAGAACGGGTCAAGGACAGCAAGCACGCCAACAACCGCTTTGATCTTGCGGGACAGATCAACGCGATGTTCCCCGGCATCGGCCCCTTCTGGGGCAACGGCAGACCGCACCACGATGTCGATCATCTGCCTCGGACACAGAAAACATCCGGCTACGGCGGCCACGGCCTGCCCGAATTCCGCGACACCGACACGGCAGCAAAAGGGGCGCAATCGCCGTTCAAACTGTCGGGGGTCGGCGTTGTCGGCAGTCAGGTCATCATGGGATTGCCGATGCTGTCACGATTGCGCCGCGGCTTTGGCGCGGACCTGTCTGTCTGGCCCTTCCAGCCCGCCACAACCCCGATCGTGCTGGCCGAAAGCTATTTTTCGCTCTTGCCCGACGGGCTGGACAGGGACCTGCACCCGATCAAGGATGCCGCCCAAACCACCCTTTACGCCACGGCCTTCTCTGCGCTGTCGCAAACGGATATGGCCCAGTGTCTTGATGTGCCAGCATCACAAGAAGGCTGGGTTCTGGGCCTTGGTAGCCAGCACCTGCTGCGTGCGGCGATGCCAGATCCCGTCGCACCGACAAGCGACAGTGCAAGCGGCACCAAACTGACCCCGCCACCCCTGCGCAACGATTGTTTCGCCATGCCGCAGGGCGCACACTGGACGCCGGTCGATGCCGCCCTCGATCATCTGCAAAAGCACTTGTCGCCGGTGACGGGTCAGGACATCATCCACGTGACGGGTGCCGCCGGGCGAATCCTTGCCCGCCCGGTCATCGCCGCGCGCAGCCACCCGCCGCACCCCAATGCGGCCGTCGACGGTTACGCCTTTGCCGGACCACTGCCACCGGGCACACATGACCTGCCGCTGCACCCCGGCCGGTCTGCCGCCGGTGCGCCATTTGCCGGGACCGTGCCGCAGGGACACGCGCTGCGAATCCTGACCGGTGCGAATATCCCCTCCGGCACCGATACCGTCGTCCTGCAAGAGGACGTGACCGCCAGCGACACCCGCATCGCCCTGCACGGCCCCCTGAAACAAGGCGCCAATGCCCGCCGCGCCGGAGAGGACATGACCAAAGGCGACATCGTCCTGCCCGCGGGCCGGCGCCTGACGCCCGCCGACCTTGCGACCCTTGCCGCCTGCGGCACCGGTGACATCACCGTGCGGCAGCGGCTGCGCGTCGGCGTGCTGTCCACCGGTGACGAATTGCGCGACCCCGGCAGCGTCGTCGACGATGGCCAGATTTTCGACGCCAACCGCGCCATGCTGCTGGCCGACGTGGCAGGCTGGGGCCATGCGCCCGTCGATCTGGGCCGCGCGCCCGATGACCGCGACCGCCTGCGCCACATCCTGACGCAGGCCGCCACCCGTTGCGACGCGATCCTGACCTCTGGCGGCGCATCTGCCGGGGACGAAGACCACGTCTCCGCCCTGCTGGCGACCACCGGCAGCTTTGCCCTGTGGCGTATCGCGGTAAAGCCGGGCCGCCCACTGGCACTGGGGCTGTGGGATGGCGTGCCGGTCTTCGGCCTGCCGGGCAATCCGGTCGCCGCACAGGTCTGCGCGCTGATCTTTGCCTATCCTGCGCTGGCGGTGCTGGCGGGGGCTGACTGGCAGCCGCCGCAATCGTTCACCGTGCCCGCCGGGTTCAGCAAATCCAAAAAACCCGGCCGCCGCGAATACCTGCGCGCACGCATCAACGACGGCGCCGCGCAGGTATTCCCCTCCGAAGGGTCGGGCCGCGTTTCTGGGCTAAGCTGGGCAACCGGGCTGGTTGCATTGCCCGACGACGGCATCGACGTTCGCCCCGGCACCCCGGTCACATTCCTGCCGTTCACCGGATTTTCATGATCATCAGCCGTGGCGTGCCCACAGCCGACAGATCAGCGGCAGCCCGACTTTACTGGCAGGCCTTCGGCGGCAAGCTGGGCCGTGTCATGGGCCCAGACGCCCGCGCCCTAGCCTATATCGGGCGGGCCATGCGCAGCGATCACGCGTTGACAGCCCATGATGCAACCGGACGCCTGATCGGCATCGTTGGTTTCAAAACCCCCGACGGCGCCTTTGTCGAAGGCGGTCTTGCAGACATGCGCGCGGCCTATGGCACCATCGGCGCGCTCTGGCGGGCCGTGCCACTGGCCCTGCTGGACCGCGATATCGACAATGCACGCTTTTTGATGGACGGTATCTGCGTTCACCCCGATGCACGCGGCCAAGGCGTCGGCACCGCCCTGCTGGACGCGATCTGCGGCGAAGCACGCCAGCGCGGTTATTCCCATGTGCGCCTTGACGTCATAGATCGCAACACCCGCGCCCGCGCGCTTTACCAACGCCTTGGCTTCGTGCCCGTCGCGACCCAGACGATGGGCCCGCTGCGCCATATCTTCGGCTTTGCCAGCAGCACCACGATGGTCAAAACGCTCTGACCGCGATGATCCGCTGTTTTCAAAATATCCCGGGGGGGTGCGCAGCACCGGGGGCAGCGCCCCCTGCCACACCATCCACCCTTTCCCTTTGCCGCTAATCAGCGTAACAGCCCTTCGTCATTCAAGGAGCAGACCATGGGTTACAGAATCGCCGTCGTCGGGGCCACGGGCAACGTGGGCCACGAAATGCTGAACATCCTCGCGGAACGGATGTTCCCCGTGGACGAGATCGTCGCGCTCGCCAGCCGCAAATCGCTGGGCACCGAAGTCAGCTTTGGCGACAAGACCTTGAAGACCAAGGATCTTGATACCTTTGATTTTACCGGCTGGGACATGGCGCTGTTCGCCGTGGGGTCAGAGGCCACGAAAAAATATGCCCCCATCGCCGCCAAGGCAGGCTGCGTCGTGATCGATAACTCGTCGCTTTACCGCTACGACAGCCAAATCCCGTTGATCGTGCCAGAGGTAAACCCCGAAGCGATCCACGATTACAAGAACAAGATGATCATCGCCAATCCGAACTGTTCGACGGCCCAGATGGTCGTGGCGCTGAAACCCCTGCATGATCGCGCCCGGATCAAACGCGTGGTGGTCAGCACCTATCAATCCGTGTCCGGTGCGGGCAAGGAAGGCATTGACGCGCTGTGGGATCAGACAAAGTCGATCTACAATCCCACCGACAATCCACCGATGGACCAGTTCACCAAACAGATTGCGTTCAACGTGATTCCACACATCGACGTCTTCATGGAAGACGGATCGACCAAGGAAGAATGGAAGATGATGGTCGAGACGAAAAAGATCATCGACCCGTCCATCAAGGTCACGGCGACCTGCGTGCGCGTGCCCGTATTCGTCGGCCATTCCGAAGCGATCAACATCGAATTCGAGGACCATCTCGACGAAGACGAAGCGCGCGACATCCTGCGCGAAGCGCCGGGCGTCATGGTGATCGACAAGCGTGAAGACGGCGGCTACGTGACCCCGATCGAATGTGTGGGCGACTTTGCCACCTTTATCAGCCGTATCCGGCAGGACAGCACGCTGGATAACGGCCTGAACCTTTGGTGCGTGTCCGACAACCTGCGCAAGGGTGCCGCGCTGAACGCGGTGCAAATCGCCGAACTGCTGGGCCGTGAGTGCCTAAAAAAAGGCTGACCGCCGCAACAGGCGCGGTTGTCTGATATCTTTGGGCGGGCCTTCGGGTCCGCCCTTTGCACGTTCCGGACCGTGTTTGCGTCAGGCTGTATACAGCAGCGATACCGCGCGGGGGCTGTCACCCGCCATGCGCCAGCAGTCGCGGCCTGCGCGTTTCGCATCATAAAGCGCGCTATCGGCACGGGTCATCAATCCGGCACGGTCAAACGGCGCACCTGCCGGTGTCACGGTCAATCCCAGACTGATGGTGACCACCCCGACCCCATCCATCCGACCGGGGTGCGGGTCGGCCCGCGCACGGATATCACCGACGATCCGCGTCGCCAGCGCCTTGGCACGCGCAACCGACATCGACCTTGCGACAATGGCGAATTCTTCACCGCCGATGCGGGCGACGCGCACGCCGGCGCCATCAGCGGCAGCCAACAGGACGGACGCGACCCGTTGCAGGCAGGCATCCCCCGCAGGATGTCCCAGGGAATCGTTGTAAAGCTTGAAATGATCGATATCGATCATCATCAGCGCGACAGATGTATCGTCAGCGACCCAGGACTGCATCATCCGGTCAAAACTGCGGCGGTTGGCGATCCCGGTCAGCGGATCGGTCAACGACAGGGCGGTCATGCGCGCATTTGACGATTCCGCGGAATCGGCACGATGCGATGCGCGGTGCGCCAGCATGAAATCACGGCATCGCTGCACTTCACGGTGATGGTTTGCGAACAGGCAGAACACGCAAGCCGTCAATATCTGGATCGTGAACGCGAATTGCTGATGCACGGTCAGATCGGCCTTTGTCATCAGGGCGATCAGCGTGCTGCACAAGACGAACGCGGTATATAAAATGGCGTGTCGGAACCGCAGCGCCACCAGCACCGTGGCAAAGACAATCACCAGCGTCAGTTCGTTGAAAGACAGCAATGCCGACGGCACGCGGGACCACCAGAACAACCCCAGCGGCGGAAGATAGGCGTTCATCAGCCCCAGCAACAGCAGACGTTCCCGCCAGACAGGGCCCACGCGACAGATGATCACGATCAACACCAGCGAACACGGCGTCACGATCCCGACCCGCAAAATGACAGATACGACGAAAATGTCCGTCAGCAACACTTGGGCGGTCAGGTTATAGACATTGTACAACACCAGTCCGAACAGGATCATGCGCGCGATATGCTGTCTGCGGTCTTGGCCCTGTTCGGTTTCATATTTGGCATCGACGGCGGGCGCAAAACGCAACAGCCGATCATACCCGGTGCCTGCCGGAAAGGTTTCAACACGGGATAGCGGCCATGACATCATGCCATGCAGTGTGCGGATAAAACCTTAATCAAACATTTCCACCGCCGTGCACCGTACCCAACGTCGTGGGCAAGGGATAATTCCTGCGGCGGGCGTGAAACCCTTTTGCGCTAACCTGCGTAACTGCTGCTGCGTGGGGGCGCAAAACAGGACCAACCGCCGTGACAATTGCAATCGAATTTCTGCGTCGTGCGATCAAACCAACGCAGCGCCACCAAACGCAACAACCGTCCCGCGATGTCGTGACGCAAGAAGAAATGCTGGACCTGTTCGGTGATCTGTTGCGTCGCTAAGATGCCGTTCAGATCGGATGAAACGCCTGACTGGCTGGATCATAGGCTTCCAGCGATCCATCCCCGATATGATTCCAAAGGCCATGCAGCGTCAAGTCACCCGATTCGACCACCGCGGCCACAAAGGGAAAGGTCATCAGATTTTCCAGGCTGATCAGCACCGCCTCTTTTTCCAATGCCCGTTTGCGGGTTGCATCGTCACCTGCGGGCAGGCGGTCGTAGCCGGGGCGCAGAATATCCATCCACCGCCCCACGAAACTGGTCTTTTCATCCAGCGCGGGGGCATGACCTTCGCACATGTCATAACAGCCTTCGACGCCGCCACATCCAGAATGGCCCATGACCACCAGATGCGCCACCTTCAGGGATGAAACGGCATATTCAACCGCGGCAGAGGTGCCATGGTGTTCGCCATCCGCGTTAAAGGTCGGCACAAGGTTCGCAATGTTGCGGTGAATGAAAAATTCGCCCTGATCCGCCCCAAACAGCGACGTGACATGCACCCGGCTGTCACAGCATGAAATGATCATCGCGCGGGGCCGCTGACCTTCGTCCGCAAGCCTTTTGTACCAGGTTTTGTTTTCGGAATAGGTCGTCGCTTTCCAACCATGAAAGCGTTTGATCAGATATTCCGGAAGGGGTCTGGCTAGATCCACGGTTGTGATCTCCCTGTAATTTAGACAGCGTTTATCGCCATTTTGATTGGAATTCGAGAGACTAAAGCCGATTTGCGCAACGAATTGGGAACCTTGTGGCCCGCATATGTTGGCAGCCCCACAGTAAAGAAGTCCACCATGACCTGCGTTACCGTTCTTCAATGCCATCATCGGTCCGATATCGATCCCGGCCCACTGTCCGATTTGTATGACACGCTTGGCGCTGCAGGCGCCGATCAGGCGATTTGCACCATGCTGGAAGATCTTGCGCAACGCTTGAATATTATCCACGTCACGCGGATCAGCAGCGGTTTTGACGACCTGACCGACCGCGCCGAACGGATGGCCGTCATCGCCGCCGACATCGGCCTGACAGAGGTGGCGACCGCAGCACACCATCTTTCAGACAGTGCCCGGCAACGCGACGGCATCGCCGTCGAAGCAACGCTGGCCCGTCTGGAACGCGGGTTCGATATGGCGATCGGCCAGATCTGGTCAATGCGCAAAGGGTGATGCCTTGTCGTCGGCGACCAGTGGGATAGGCTGGTGTGAACCCCAAGACGCAAGGCACCTTATGTCCGCGACATTCGCACCGCACGATACATCATCCATCCCGCTTTACGTGATTGAGTCCGACGACACCGACGCCATCCCCGAACAGGCCCGCGCATGGGCGGCGGCGGTCGGGTTCACCGGCACGGCAGGCGCCGTTCTTTGTGTGCCCGGCCCTGATGGCAATGTGGCGTTGGCGTTGGTCGGCGCCGGATCGCCCGCATCACGCAAACGCAGCCGGTTCGATGTCGGCAGCGCGGCGCGTAAACTGCCAGAAGGCACCTATGTAATCGTATCGGACCTGCCCCCAAGCGCGCTGGAAGAAGCCGCGTTGGGCTGGTTGCTGGAATCCTATGATTTTGACCGCTACCGCAAACCCAACCGTACCCCCGCACGCCTGATCGCGCCCAAAGGCATCGATGCAGACCGGATCGCCGCCATCGCCACCGGCGAATACCTGACCCGCGACCTGATCAACACGCCCGCGTCCGACATGGGCCCGGCAGAACTGGAGGCCGCAGCGCGCACCCTTGCAGATCAGCACGGTGCGCAGATCGATGTGACCACTGGCGACGATCTGCTGGACGCGAATTTTCCGATGATCCACGCCGTCGGCCGCGCCAGCGACCGCGCGCCGCGCCTGATTGATCTGCGTTGGGGCGACAGCGGCCCGACCCTGACGCTGGTGGGCAAAGGCGTCTGTTTCGACACCGGCGGGCTGAACATCAAACCCGGCAGTTCCATGGGCCTGATGAAAAAGGACATGGGCGGGGCCGCCACGGCGCTGGGTCTTGCGCATATGATCATGGCGCTGGGGCTGGATCTGCGCCTACGTCTGTTGGTGCCCGCCGTCGAAAACAGCATCGCGGGCAACGCGTTCCGCCCGCAGGACATTCTGACCAGCCGCAAGGGGCTGACGGTCGAAATCAACAACACCGACGCCGAAGGCCGGCTTGTGCTGGCCGATGCGCTGGCACTCGCATCCGAAGAAAACCCCGATCTGATCGTGTCGCTGGCGACCCTGACCGGGGCTGCGCGTGTCGCCGTGGGGCCTGACCTGTCGCCGTTCTTTACCGATGACGACGCACATGCCGATGCCCTGACCGTTTCAGGGCGTGCCGTGGCCGATCCGGTCTGGCGACTGCCGTTTCACGATCCTTACGAATCCATGATCGAACCCGGCGTCGCGGATCTGGATAATGCGCCAGCGGGCGGCATGGCGGGGGCCACGACCGCCGCCTTGTTCCTGCGCCGCTTCGTCGATGCGCCCTACATCCATTTCGATATCTATGGCTGGAACCCCAGCGCCAAGCCGGGCCGCCCCAAGGGCGGTGTCGGCATGGGCGCGCGGGCACTGCTTGATGCCTTGCCGCATCTGTTGCCCCGATGACCGACCACAGGCTTTGGCCCGCCAATGACCGGGTTGCCCTGCAGTCATTGGGCCTGCCCGACCGCATTGCGGTTGATGGCACCCCCGCACGACTGACCCGCCCGGTGACGGACTTGTGCCGCGCGCCGGACGGTCCACGCGAACGCCAGCTGTTGCTGGGCGACACTGTGACCGTGCTGGAAACCCGTGACGGCTGGGCATTCGTGCAGACCGATAACGGCTATTGCGGCTATGTGCCCGCCGACCGGCTGGACAACACCGTTTGGCCCACACACCGGGTCGGCACATTTGCAACCCACGCCTATGCCGAAGAATCGATGAAATCACAGGCCGTCATGGCGCTGCCCTTTGGCGCGCGACTACGTGTTCTGGACGAACGGGCGAAATTTTTTGAAACACCGCAGGGGTTCGTGCCGAAAAAACATTTGCGCCCGCTGGACCGTCCCTTTGCCGATCCCGTCACCGTGGCGCAACTGCATTTCAACGTGCCCTACCTGTGGGGTGGCAATTCCACGCGCGGGCTGGATTGTTCCGGCCTGATCCACGCCGCATTGACGGCCTGCGACATCCCCTGCCCCGGCGATGCTGACCTGCAGGAAAACGCCGTTGGTGAACCACTGTCTGCGGACGCGCCCTTGCAACGTGGTGACCTGTTGTTCTGGGTTGGTCATGTCGGCCTGATGGTCGATGCGCAGGTGATGATCCACGCCAACGGTCACGCGATGGCCTGCACCTACGAACCCGTCAATGCAGCGATCCTGCGCATCCAAGCCCAAGACGGAGGAGAGGTGACGCAGCGCCGCAGACTGACCGCGCTATCCGGTTAAGTAATTGTTAAATATAACATAATATGTTTCGCATGCGAAACATGTCGAAACGTTGATATAGTTTTCAATCGACAGTGCGGATCAGCTTGCGTTCCAGAACCCGCAATACCTGTTGCAGGTCGTTGCCGCGCTTCAGGATCTGGCCATCCATGCCGACGACGGCGTATTGCCCTTGCTTCATGCGCAACTTTGGTCGCTTTTCAATCCGGTAGATCGGGTTTTCCGCCGTGCGCCGAAACACCGAAAACACCGCCACATCACGCAACGCGCTGATCCCATAGTCGCGCCATTCGCCCGCCGCCACGAACCGTCCGTAAACCGCCAGAATGGGCGACATCTCTGTCCGGTGGAACGACACGCGGTCATCGCGGAACGCCGCGAACGGAATGGGGGTCTGATCAGTCATCCATTCAAGATCAACGCAAGCGGACGATAAATCAACCCTGCCGCGCGCTGTCGTGTAATGGTCCGACCTAGGCCATGATCATGCCATGGTTCAAAGCCATGTTCATCGACAGAAGAGCTGCCCCGGCACCGTATTATTAAGCCCCCACCCAGTATGCGGTGCCGGTGGTGGTCTTCGCACCGATGGTTCAGCCGCAGGTGATCTGCGTGATTGTCCCGGCCTGCCCCACGATAAAATTGATCCTGTCAGGCTGATAATCCTGCGCCGTGACCATGCCCGGTCGAATGACCTGCACCGGACCCAGGATCAGCACGGTTTCCAGCACGGTCGCATCCTTGCCAACCAGACTGCCGTAACGTCGCCCACCGCAGCTGTTATCGGTCCCCTTTGGCACAGGGTTTTCTGCCACGGCATCGGCACCCGGCGTCATCCCGCGCGGCGATCCACACGCCACGAGCGCCAGCAACGGAAACATCAGGATCAGCCGCATGTGATGGCCGTGATGACACCGAAACTGTCGGTCTCGAAATTGATCCGGCTTTCGATGTAATCCATCGTCACCATGTCGTTCGGCCCGATCACACGGGCATTGAGGTCGGCCGGCAGTGTCACCGCCGCGATGTTCTGACCCATCAGGCCGCTATAGGATGCGGCGCCACAGCCGTCTTCGGACGGCACGGGCGCCGGGCCGATGGTGCAGGCCGCCAGAAGCGGCAGGATAAACAATGCTCTCATAACCAACATCTTGCCAAGCAATCGCGCCAATTGGCAAGCCCGCGCGGCTTGAAATCCCCGGTCAATTCGCGGACCATCGCGGCAAAGCAACAAAGGATTTGTGAAATGCGCACCCGTGCAGCCGTCGCCCTGAAAGCAGGGCAACCTCTCGAAATCATGGAGGTCAACCTTGAAGGCCCGAAAGCCGGAGAGGTGCTTGTTGAAATCAAAGCCACCGGTCTATGCCATACCGACGAGTTCACCCGGTCCGGTGACGACCCCGAAGGCGCGTTTCCCGCCATTTTGGGCCACGAAGGCGCAGGTATCGTGGTCGAGGTCGGTCCCGGTGTCACCACGCTGGAAGTCGGCGATCACGTCATTCCGCTGTATACGCCGGAATGTCGCGAATGCGATTACTGCCTGAACCCGAAAACCAACCTGTGCCAGTCGATCCGCAGCACCCAGGGTCAGGGGCTGATGCCCGATGGCACCTCGCGCTTTTCAATGCTGGATGGCACGCCGATCCTGCATTACATGGGCTGTTCGACCTTTGCCAATCACACGGTGCTGCCTGAAATCGCGCTGGCCAAGGTCCGCAAGGATGCGCCGTTCGACAAGATCTGCTACATCGGCTGCGGCGTCACCACGGGGATTGGTGCCGTCATCAACACCGCCAAGGTCGAAATCGGATCGACCGCGATCGTCTTTGGTCTGGGCGGCATCGGCCTGAACGTCATTCAGGGGCTGCGGCTGGCGGGTGCCAGCCAGATCGTCGGCGTCGACCTGAACGACGACAAAAAGAAGATGGCCGAACATTTCGGCATGACCCATTTCGTCAATCCCAAGCAGGTCAGCGGCGATATCGTCGGGCATCTGGTCGAACTGACCGGCGGCGGCGCGGATTATACCTTTGACGCGACGGGCAATGTCACCGTGATGCGGCAGGCGCTGGAATCGGCGCACAAGGGCTGGGGCGAAAGCATCATCATCGGTGTGGCCCCCGCCGGCGCCGAAATCAGCACCCGCCCGTTCCAACTGGTCACCGGGCGGACGTGGAAAGGCACCGCATTCGGCGGCGCGCGCGGCCGGACGGATGTGCCCAAGATCGTGGATTGGTACATGGACGGCAAGATCGAGATCGACCCGATGATCACCCACACGATGCCGCTGGACGACATCAACAAGGGGTTCGACCTGATGCACAAGGGCGAAAGCATCCGCGGCGTCGTGATCTACTGACGACAGGTTTGCGTAAGGGACGTGTGAAAGGCCCGGTCGATGCGACCGGGCTTTTTTGGGGGGATGGTCTGGGTGGCGGCGGTACGCTGCAGTGCGTGCAAACCTCATCTGAGAACGGAGCAGCCAATCTCCATGGTCGCCTAGACGCCAATAGAACTCGTACACTGCAGCGCAATAGGATACACTTTGGTGACAAAGCTATAAAAATAGGTGCCCTTATGGTTTCAGCGGAGGAAGTCTCGGGAAGTCCCCAAAAAATTCTGTTTACTTTTTTGGATGCGAGAATTCGAAGCTGCGAAAGTAAGCGTCGACTTAATTCGTTCTTCATGAACTCCCTCAAATTGTTACGCGTGGTATCTGGTGTGCTAGCAGTGCTCTTCGTAGCATTACTCGCCGCCGATGGCTTTGATCGAGAGATTAAATTTGGGCTCAATATTGCAGCTATTGTGAGCACTTCGTTGGCTGCACTTGGGTCCGATATTTCGACCGCCTTTGGGTTTGAGACTCGTTTTAAACAGAATGTGCAGGCTTCTGGAAAACTTCGAACGCTAAAGTCAAGGCTTGAACTCGACATCAGCATGTTAAAGTCTGGAGAGACTTTAGACTACGCTCAATGGCATAATACTATCATTGAGGTCCTAGACGGACAATCGGTTAGTTTTGACGCTTCGTTTGAAAGGGCCCACAAGGCAAAATGATTTCCAAAATAATATCACTAAACAGGCCAACGATGCTAGGAAAGATTTCTCCCTTGGACCAAAGCTTAGGGGCACAGACATCGCAAGGATCTCGTGAGTATTTTGATATTGGATTCCCTATGTTTGAACCAATTTCTCCTGTTGGAACTATAGCGATTATCTTGGAACGTAGCTTTCTTTACCGAAATTTAGAATTATTTTTATGGGCATCTATTCCGGATAACGGTGGAGTAAGATATGGATTTTTACCCTACCTCTCAAAGGAATCATATAAGTCTATACGAATCGACTATCTCCATTTTTTGGAAATCTTGGAAAAGATCGATACGCTATCCAAAAAATGCATCAGAGACGTTCTATCCAAGAGGGAATCGAAAAGCTTTTGCGCAGCCATTCAAGGCTTGGTCTCTGACCGAGTTATTGACGGCATGTTGAAGCAGCCTATGCAGGCTGCCCGACGTATTGAATTTTGCCTCGAAGGGGCGTTGGAAGTCCAAAATTCAGACGTAAGATCTGTCCTCATTCCAAACACTTATAAGCACGCTCTACGTCGAAGTGCCGCTAAAGTTGAGGCCTCAAAGATAGTTTACTATAATCCTAGAAAAACAGTAATAGAGTGTTTGAAGCAGCATGAACTTGGTTGTAGTTGGCGCATTTGAATGCGCGGGAAAAGCACCTTATCCCAGCCATGTGCCCCCAATCCTTGCAGAGCAAACCTCTCGGGGTTTTCGAAGGGTATTTTACAATCACTTATTAAACCCCATTAACTTGCACGACGAAGGCCGATGGGAAATGAATCCGAAAGATATTTTGAAGCATAGTTCAGTAATTTGGATTTGTCCAATGCCGTATTCGCCGCTGGATCAGATTATATATATTGGCGACAACAATTTGATCGTAGAGTCCAAAAAATTTAAAATCATTTTTTGGTTGATCCCGCATATATTTTCAAGTCGGATAGTTAATACACTGCGAACAGTTATAAATGTTTTCTGGTGAGCTACATCTGACTACTTAGCCACGACTTTTGCGACTGATAGCTTCAGCCACTCTGGACGCTTTCCCAACTTTCACAGCGCAGCGCATCAATATCCACTATGGTCCGTTCCCTTATTCTCGCTCCACTCCCCCTTCCGCCCCCCGCGCGCCTGCGTTAGGGCTGGGGGAACCGGAAAGGATACCTTTTTATGCCCGACAAACGCCCGCTGCTGGCTGTGCTGATTGATGCCGACAACACCAGCCCGAAACATGCCGCCGCGATTTTTGAAGAAGTGGCGAGCTTTGGCGAAGCTTCGGTGCGGCGGATCTATGGCGATTTTGCCAGCAACCAGCTCGCGGGATGGAACCGTGTGTTGTTGGAACACGGGCTGAACCCACAACAGTCGCCCGCCTATACCACCGGCAAGAATTCGAGCGACATTGCGCTGGTGATCGACGCAATGGATCTTTTGCACACCGACCGCTTTCAGGGCTTTGTGCTGGTCAGTTCGGACAGCGACTTTACCTCTTTGGCGGCGCGCATCCGTGAACAGGGCGTCGATGTCTACGGGATCGGACAGAAAAAGACTCCGGACGCGTTCCGGCGGGCGTGCAAGCGGTTCATCTTTGTTGAAAATCTGGGCGATGCCACCGACCCCGCGCCGGTCCCCAGCACGAATGGCGTGCCTGCCGCGAAACCCGACAGCAACGCCAAGGATGCGCCGCATAACGTCATACCGCTGGTGCTGGCGGCGATGCGGTCGATTGATCCGGATGCGGATTGGTACACGCTGGGGCAGTTGGGGCAATATCTGGTCAGCGCCAATCCCGAATTCGATCCGCGCACCTACGGCAGCCCGAAACTGTCGGATTTGCTGAAGAAAGCTGGCCGGTTCGAGGTCGCACAACGGCAGGGCAACCATCTGGAGGTCCGCCGTCTGGACTAACGGGCTTGCGTTGATGGCAAAATGGCATAGTTTAGAACCATTCTAAACTAGGAGGCCGCCGTGATCCCCGGTTTCAATCATCGTCGCCGGTTCCGCGACCTGTCCGAACAAGAGGTGCTGGCGCTTGCCATCTCGTCCGAAGAGGACGACGCCCGCATCTACCGCACCTATGCCGAGATGTTGCGCGACGATTACGCCGCCAGTGCCGCCCTGTTCGACGGGATGGCCGCCGAAGAAGACACCCACCGCAAGCGCCTGATCGACCTGCACCGCGATCGGTTTGGCGACGTGATCCCGCTGATCCGGCGCGAACACGTCGCAGGTTTCTACGCCCGGCGGCCCGTCTGGCTGACCGCAAACCTGCCACTGGATCGCATCCGCGCAGAGGCGGGCCAGATGGAACGGGATGCCGAACGGTTCTACGCGCGGGCCGCACAGGTGACATCCGACGCGGGAACGCGCCGTCTGCTGGGCGATCTGGCCGCAGCCGAAGGCGGGCATGTCGACACCGCAAGATCACTGGCGCACGACACCCTGGACGCGGGTGCAGCACAGGACGAAGACGCCGCAGCACACCGCCAATTCGTGTTGACATGGGTGCAACCGGGGTTGGCCGGACTGATGGACGGGTCGGTCAGCACGCTGGCACCGATCTTTGCCACCGCATTTGCGACGCAGGACACGCATACGACGTTTCTGGTGGGACTGGCCGCCAGTATCGGGGCCGGAATCTCTATGGGATTTACAGAGGCGGCGTCGGACGACGGCCAGATTTCCGGCCGGGGATCACCGATCAAGCGCGGGATCGCGGCGGGTGTCATGACGACCGTGGGCGGGTTGGGCCATGCGCTGCCCTATCTGATCCCCGATTTCTGGACCGCGACGATCATCGCGATGATCGTGGTCTTTGTCGAACTGTGGGCCATCGCGTGGATCCAGAACCGTTACATGCAGACGCCGTTCCTGCGGGCGGCATTTCAGGTCGTGCTGGGCGGCGCGCTGGTGTTCGGTGCGGGCGCATTGATCGGGGCGGGCTAGCCGATTTTGCGCAGAACATCGGCGGGGCTTTCCCTTTGACCGCGGGCGGTTCACAGTCCGCCCATGGACCTGACAGCCGATCATCTGCGATCCCCGGCGCACCGCAATCTGTGTACCGACTGCGGCGTCAGTCGCATGGCGGACCCGTCGGCCTGCGGCACCGCCTGCCAGTTCATCGCGCCGGATTATCCCGCACAGGAACAGCAGGTGCATGGCCGCGTGGCAGGCACGGACGGGGACGAAGCATTCTTTGGCGTCACGCAGGCGATGTATCGCGCCGCCATGGTGCAACCGCGCGACGGCGCGCAATGGACGGGGATCACGACGTCACTGGCCGCGTCTCTGCTGCGTGCGGGCACCGTTGACGCGGTACTGGCCTGCGTGCCCGATGCAGCCGACCGCTGGGCACCGGTGCCCGCCATCCTGACCGACCCTGACGATCTGGTGCGCGCGCGCGGGATGCGGATGGGCTATGCCCCGCTGCTGGCCGCACTGGAACCCGCCGTCGCTGCAGGACATCGCCGCATTGCGGTGGTCGGCATTCCCTGTCAGGTCTTTGCCCTGCGCGCGCTGGAAAAACGGCTGGGGCTTGATCTGTACGTGATCGGCACGCCCTGTTCGGACAATACCACCACGGCGCATTTCCATGATTTTCTGGGCCGCCTGACCGATCGGCCCGGTGATGTGACCTATCTGGAATTCCGCGCTGATTTTCATGTGGAACTGCGGTTTGCCGATGGCACAAAACGGCTGATTCCGTTTCTGAAACTGCCAATTTCGGACCTGCCGGATGATTTCTTTCCCCTGACCTGCAGGACCTGCGTCGATTACACCAACCGTCTGGCCGATATCACCGTAGGCTACATGGCAGGCGAAGGTGACCAATGGCTGATCGTGCGCAATGCACGCGGCGCGCAGATGCTGGCGGGGCTGGGCGATGCAGTCCGGCTGGCCGCACCCGGTGACAAGGGCAAGCGGCAGGGGTCGGTCACAGGATTTATCGCCAACACCCGGCGCGCGGCGGGGGGCATGCCACTGCGGCGGATGCCCGACTGGCTGCGCCCGGTCATGGGTTGGCTGATGCCCCGCATCGGCCCCAAGGGTCTGGAATTCGCCCGCGCCCGGGTCGAGATGAAAGCCGCAGAAACGATCCTGCACCTGCGTCGCCACGCCCCCGCCCGGATGAAAACGATGATACCCGATCACGTATGGCGTCTCGCCGCACCCTATGATCTGCCCCCCGCACCGGGGGAACAAAAGACACCAACCGACGATTGACCCCAGACCCAAATCACAGGAGACCGGCATGTCATCGAAATCGCGGGACGACATCTGGAACGAATGGCGCGAGTTGGTGAACATCGCGCCGAAAGAGTTGGAAGACTGGCTGGAGACAGACGAATCAAAGCGCGTCGGTGACAGCGACAGCGGTGAATCGACCGGCCACCAGTCAGGCCGCCGGATCGTCGACATCCAGCGGACCAACAAGCCCGATCTGACCGATGACCAGTGGGATCACATGGCCAAGGTCGTAGGCTACATCAACCGACATCTGGCACAGGGCGGACCCGATGACGACGTCGAACATTCAGACTGGCGCTACAGCCTGATGAACTGGGGCCACGACCCGCTGCGTGATTGATGGGCACTGCAACGCTTGATCAAACCGCCGCTTTGCGGCTTTCGTCCAGATAGATTTCGCGCAGACGCGTGGCCACCGGACCGGGGGTGCCCTGTCCGACCGCCGCCCCGTCGATTTCGACGACAGGCATGACAAAGGTACTGGCAGAGGTGATGAACGCCTCGTCCGCGCTTTGCGCTTCAACGATGGTAAAGGGGCGTTCCTCGACCTTCATCTGCGCTTCACGGGCGAACCGCAGCACGGCGGCACGAGTGATACCGTGCAGGATCTCATTTCCCAGATGACGGGTGACGATGGTGTTGCCCTTGACGATATAGGCGTTGTTGGATGTGCCTTCGGTGACGTGACCGTCTTCGACCATCCAGGCGTCGTCGGCGCCAGCGGCCTTGGCCATCATCTTGCCCATCGACGGATACAGCAGTTGCACCGTCTTGATGTCGCGGCGCCCCCAGCGCTGGTCTTCGATGCTGATGATCTTCATGCCCGTTTTTGCCATCGGGCTGTCGGCCATGCCGGGCTTGGCCTGCGTGAACAGCACGACCGTGGGCACCGTGTCTTCGGGCGGATAAGCAAAATCGCGGTCACCGGGGTTGCCGCGCGTAACCTGCAGATAGATCATCCCGTCCGTGATGTCGTTGCGGCGCACCAGTTCGCGGTGCACTTCTAGCAGATCATCCTTGGATGACGGGTGTTTCATGTCCAGCGCATCCAGCGACCGTTGCAGGCGGACCGCATGGCCGTCGAAATCGATCAGCTTGCCGCCCAGCACCGACGTCACTTCATAGATGCCGTCGGACATCAGGAAACCCCGGTCAAAGATCGAAACCTTGGCCTGATCTTCGGGCAGGTATTCGCCATTCAGGTAAACGGTGCGCATGTCTTTAACCCCAAAGTTCGGGCCGGGGCGGGTGCACACCGGCGGCGTCGTATTGCAACGGATAATCCCGGTCTTCGGCCAGAAGAAGCGGGCCGTCAAGATCGACAAAGGCCGCATCCTGCGCCAGCAGTGTCGCAGGGGCCATCGCCAGCGACGATCCGACCATGCAGCCAACCATGACGGCAAAGCCCTGCGCCTGTGCGTCGGCTTTCAGCGCCAGCGCCTCGGTCAAACCGCCGGTCTTGTCCAGCTTGATGTTCACCATGTCGTATTTGCCGCGCAGGGCTGCCAGCGACGCCCGGTCATGGCAGCTTTCATCGGCGCAAACGGGCAATGGCCGCGCGATGTCGCCCAGCATGTCATCGGCCCCGGCGGGCAGCGGCTGTTCGACCATCGCCACGCCAAGCCGCAGCAGATGCGGCGCCAGATCGCTGTAAACATCTGCCGTCCAGCCTTCGTTGGCATCGACGATGATGGTGGCATCGGGCGCGCCACGGCGGACCGCTTCCAGCCGGGCCATGTCGTCGGGCGTGCCCAGCTTGATCTTCAGCAGCGGCCGGTGCGCGTTCTTTGCGGCCTGCACCTGCATGGCATCCGGCGTATCCAGCGACAGGGTATAGGCGGTGATTGCAGGACCGGGCGGGGGGACGCCGATCAGGTCCCAGACCCGGACCCCCGCCTGTTTCGCCGCCGCGTCCCACAACGCGCAATCCACCGCGTTGCGCGCGGCACCCGCCGGCAACGCATCCTGCACGTCGGCACGGCTGATCCCCGCAGGCAATGTTGCGATCTGATCCGACACGCTGTCCATCGTTTCGCCGTAGCGCGCATACGGCACGCATTCGCCCCACCCCGCCCCCGCGCGCACGGTCAAAACCTGTGCCTGGGTCCGCGACCCGCGCGATATGGTGAATACCTGCGCCAGCCGAAAGGTATCGCGGCTTATCTCAAGCATCATCTTGCCCCAAATACTCCCGCCGGAGGCATGGGGTTCGCGCAGCAAACCCCGTCATAGGTTTTCCAGCGCATCGACCAGCCGCGCCGCGCCCTGCCGGAACGGGTCCACCGTCGGCAGGCCCATCCGCTGTTCCACCGTCGCCAGATGATCGGCAAAGGCGTCATCGTCCAGACCAGATGTATTGATGGAAATGCCTGCGACCTGACAGGCGGGATTGGCAACGCGCGCCAGCATCAGGGCGGTGTCGCGCACCTGTTCCAGTGACGGCAGATCATAGTCGGGCAGGCCGCGCATGTGCGTCCGTGTGGGTTCGTGGCACAGCACCAGCGCGTCGGGCTGGCCGCCATGCACCAACGCCATCGTCACCCCCGAATAGCTGACGTGGAACAGGCTGCCCTGCCCCTCGATATGGTCCCAGTGGTCGGGATCGTTATCGGGTGTCAGCCATTCCACGGCACCGGCCATAAAATCCGCGACGACCGCATCCAGCGGCACGCCTTCGCCGGTGATCAGGATGCCGGTCTGTCCGGTGGCCCTGAATGACGATTTCAGGCCGCGCCGTTTCATTTCGGCGTCCATGGCAAGACCGGTATACATCTTGCCGACCGAACAATCGGTGCCCACGGCCAGACAGCGTTTGCCGGTCCGTTTCAGACCGTTGGCGATGGGATAATTCACCGTCGGCACCCGCACATCATACAGCGCGCGCCCGTGGGCATGGGCAGCGGCGACCAGATCGGGATCGTCACGCAGCAGGTTGTGCAGGCCGGATGCCAGATCGTAGCCCTGCGCCAGCGCGTCCAGCAGCACCGATTTCCACATTGGGGAAATCACGCCACCGCGGTTGGCCACGCCAATCACCAGCGTGCGCGCGCCAGCGGCCAGACCGTCAGCCAAGGTCATGTCGGGGATCTTCATATCGGCCCGGCAGCCGTTCAGCCGCAGCTGGCCCAGTGCGTATTGCGGGCGCCAGTCCTTGATCCCCTGCGCCACCTTGGCGGCCAGCGGATCGGGCGCATCGCCCAGAAACAAAAGATACGGGGTCTGTAGCATCATAGTCACCTGTCAGTCATCGACCGGACCCTTGCACGTCAGGCGCCGGGACAAAAGAAAAACCCGGGCGCGGCATGGCCGCGCCCGGATCAAGCAGAAAGGCCGGAGGGGAGGATCAGCCTTTCGCAAACTCTGGATAGGCTTCCATGCCCAGTTCCGAAACATCGAGACCGTTGATCTCTGCTTCTTCGCTGACACGGATGCCCATGGTGGCTTTCAGGATCAGCCAGACGACCAGCGATACGACAAAGGTAAAGATACCGATCGCGGCAAAGCCGATGAACTGGGTGACAAAGCTGGTATCCGCAGAGTTGAACGGAACAACCATCGTGCCCCAGAAACCGGCGGCGAGGTGCACGGGAATTGCGCCCACGACATCGTCGATCTTCAGCTTGTCCAGCAGCGGCACCACGACGACCACGATGACACCACCCACGGCACCGATCAGCAGGGCACCGAACAGCGACGGGTCAAGCGGACCTGCGGTGATCGACACCAGACCGGCCAGCGCACCGTTCAGCACCATCGTCAGGTCGGGCTTTTTGTACATCACCTGCGTCAGGATCAGGGCTGCAACTGCACCGGCGGATGCCGCCATGTTGGTGTTGGCAAAGATCCGGCCGACGTCGGTGATGTCGCCCACGGTGCCGGCTGCCAACTGCGAACCGCCGTTGAAGCCGAACCAACCCAGCCACAGGATGAACGTCCCCAGCGTGGCCAGTGCAAGATTGGAACCGGGCATCGGGATGACGCGACCGTCCTTGTACTTGCCGATCCGGCTACCCAGCACGATGGCACCGGCGAGTGCTGCAAAACCACCTGCGGCGTGCACCAGTGTGGACCCTGCAAAGTCATAAAAGCCCATTTCCGACAACCAGCCGCCGCCCCACTGCCAGGATGCTTCGATCGGGTAGATGAAGCCGGTCAGCACGACAACGAAGATCAGAAATGGCCACAGCTTGATGCGTTCGGCCAGCGTGCCGGACACGATCGATGCGGTGGTGGCACAGAACATCAGCTGAAAGAAAAAGTCCGATGCAACGGATGCGTAATCCAGCGTGGCACTGGCAGCGTCCAGACCGACCGGTTCAAGCGAAGTGATGTTGAAGAATCCGCCGACCCAGCCAGCGATGATCCAGCCGTCGCCCGGATACATCAGGTTAAAGCCGACCAGCCAGTACATGATACCGGCGATGCTGAACAAGGCGATGTTCTTTGTCAGCTGGGTGGTGACGTTCTTGGACCGCACGAGGCCTGCCTCGAGCATGGCAAAGCCTGCGGCCATCCACATGACCAGAAAACCGCCGATCAGGAACAGCAGCGTGGTCATGATGTAGGGACCGATTTCGTCGAACGACGGCGCGGCGACGGCGGCTTCTTCCGCGACCTCCTGTGCGAAGGCCAGACCGGGTAGCAGCGCAAGTGCGGCCCCGGCCCAAAGTGTTTTCTTAAAATTCATTTTCATCTCTCCTTGATCGCCTTTACAGCGCGTCGTCGTTCAGCTCGCCGGTCCGAACGCGCAAAGCGCTTTCGACGTCGAGGGTGAAAATCTTGCCGTCGCCGATCTTGTCGGTCTTGGCGGTGCTGGCGATGGTGCTGACGACCTGTTCGGCCATGCTGTCTGGCACCACGATTTCCAGTTTGACCTTTGGCACGAAGTTCACGGCGTATTCGGCACCGCGATAAATTTCCGTATGCCCGGACTGTGAGCCGAAGCCCTTGATCTCTGAGACCATCATTCCGCGCACGCCGATGGTGGTCAGTGCCTCACGGACCTCCTCCAGCTTGAACGGTTTGATCGTTGCGATGATGAGTTTCACTAATACGCCCTCATATTCTGGGCGGACCCCGAAACGGCCCGCGGTTTGGATGCCCGATCAAGGACGCGTGAAACCGGGAAGGCCAAGTTTTCAAGGGGTGGAAAAACTTGCTAAATGGCACAACAGCCATAACTTTTGCACAAAAATGCATCTATGCTCATTTTTTGGGCAGATGAAAAATGTGTTAAGCTGGCGGGACAAGCGTTGTCCGGGCAGGTATGGTGCGCAAAAGCAAGAAATCGAAGATCGCGGGCATATGAGCAAGAATCGCAAAACCTCTCGGCCCTTGGTGGCGGAACGCAGGCAAACCCGAAAGCAGGCATCGACCCCCAAAAGGGGCCGCGCAACGCGCAGCCGCGCCAAAACCAGACGCCCACGCGGGCTGGTTGGCTGGTTGCTGTTCCCGTTTGT
Source organism: Loktanella sp. SALINAS62 (assembly GCF_018263905.1). GTDB lineage: Bacteria > Pseudomonadota > Alphaproteobacteria > Rhodobacterales > Rhodobacteraceae > Loktanella. The sequence continues at coordinate 342,583 of NZ_JAAFZU010000001.1, forward strand.
CTGGGTGTTCCGGCTGATCCTGCGCCTGATGATCGTCATCGGGATCGCCGGGGCGGTCACACTGGGCGTGGTCGTCTGGTATTTCGCGCAACAGATGCCGCCCGTCGCAGACATGGTGGACGGGCGCACGCGTGGATCGGTCACGTTGCTGGATCGCAACGGCGATGTCTTTGCCTGGCGGGGCGATCAATATGGCGGGATGGTCACCGCACAAGAGGTGTCCGGCTACCTGCACGATGCGATCGTGGCGACCGAAGACCGCAGGTTCTATAGCCATTTCGGGATTAGTCCGCGCGGCGTGGCCAGCGCCATCCGGATCAACCTGCGCGAAGGCCGCGGGCCACTGTCGGGCAACGGCGGATCGACGATCACGCAGCAAACGGCAAAACTGTTGTGTCTGGGCGTCCCCTATGACCCCGACACATGGAAAAACGAACGCGAATACGAAGCCGACTGCCGCCGCACGACGATCCAGCGCAAGATCAGGGAAGCGATCTATGCCATGGGCATGGAAGCCGCCTATTCCAAAGAAGAAATCCTGTCGATCTACATCAACCGCGCTTATCTGGGCGAAGGCGCGCGCGGGTTCGAAGCCGCCGCACAGCGGTATTTCGGCAAATCTGCCCGTGCTGTCGATCCGGCAGAAGCCGCCATGCTGGCGGGCCTGCTGAAAGCGCCGTCGTCCTATGCGCCGACCAGCAACATGGGGCGCGCCGTGGACCGGGCGGCAGTGGTCATAAGCCTGATGGAAGAACAGGGCTACATCACCCCCGAACAGGCGCGCGATGCGCTGGAAAATCCCGCGACGCTGTCACAGGCGGCACAGGCGCGGGCGGGCGGATATTTCGCGGACTGGGTCATGAGCCAGGGTCCGGATTTCTTTACCCGCAACACGACAGAAGATGTCGTGATCCGCACCACGTTGGATCAGGGCATCCAGACGGCGGCGGAAACGGCGTTGTTGTCGGTGTTTGACAGCAAGCTGTCAGAGGGGTCCAACGTCGAAGCCGCCGTTCTGGTGATGAGCGCGGACGGTGCCGTGCGCGCCATGGTCGGCGGACGCGACGTGCGGGCGCAAAGCGCGTTCAACCGCGCAACGCAGGCCCAGCGGCAGACCGGGTCGGCGTTCAAGCCGTTCATCTATGCCACCGCACTGGATCTGGGATTTTCGCCCAATGACCTGATCGACGATGCACCGTTGACGATTACCGTGCCGGGATCAGGCCCGTGGCGGCCCGACAACTATGACAGGGAATTCAAGGGGCCGGTGACACTGACGCAGGCGCTGTACGAAAGCCGCAACATCCCGGCCGTCGTCCTGTCCGAAGAAGTGGGCCGCGAACTGGTAAGCACCGTGGCATCCGGTTTCGGCATCGACAGCGAGCTTGCTGCAGGACCGGCGCTGGCGCTGGGTGTGTCCGAAAGCACGCTGGTCGAAATGAGCGGCGCCTACGCAGGCATTCTGAACGGCGGGTCGGCGGTGGAACCTTACGGCCTTGTAGATCTGCGGTTGCAGGGTGACGACGCGCCGCTGATGGATAATGTCGGCACCGGGATGCAGGAACGCGTCATTCAGGAACGCGCCGCACGGCAGCTGACCTATATGATGAATCAGGTCGTGGTGCGCGGCACCGGCACACGGGCACAGATCGACGGCTGGGAACTGGCGGGCAAATCAGGCACGACAAACAGCCAACGCGATGCATGGTTCATCGGTTTCAACGCCGATTACGTGATCGGCGTCTGGATGGGTTACGACGACAACAGCCCGATGAAGGGCGTCACCGGCGGCGGTCTGCCCGCCGACATCTGGCGCGAAACCATGCGCCGCGTCGTGGCAGGGCAACAGCCAAAACCGCTGCCGATGGATATTCCCGGACCGGCGCGCAACGACACGCTGTCCAGCACGGGGATCGTGGCGGATAGCCAGATCCTGAACGTGCTGGACAACATCTTGGGCGGTTTGGGCGGAAATTAACCCAAAGGCTGCAAGTGGCCTTCCAGCGCGGAACGCAGGTGTTCGTGCTGGCTGGGCAGTTTCAGCGCCTCGCCCAGATGCGCGGTATCTTCGTCCCGGTCGAACCCCGGTTCGTTGGTCGCGATTTCGAACAGCACGCCGCCGGGGGTGCGGAAATAGATCGCCCAGAAATAATCGCGGTCGATCACCGGTGTGACGGCATGGCCTGTGTCGGTCAGCGCGCGCCGCACCGCAAGCTGGGCGGCGCGGTCTTCGACGGCAAATGCGATGTGGTGGACCGAACCCGCACCTTGCTGTGCTTCGCGGACACCTGACGCCTGCGCAAGATCAATGGTGTCGGCGGGATTGCCGCCTTCGATCACGTAGCGGGTCACACCGTCGCGGGTGTCGGATTTCTGATACCCCATGAACGTCAGCAGTTCCGCCATGGCGCCCGTATCGGCCAGCCGCATCGTGGCACCCCGAAAACCGCGGATCGCATGATCGGCGCCGACACCGTTCCCGGTCCAGGGATCACGGTTGTCGTCCGCACTTTCGGACAGCGCAAACGCTTCGCCATCATCGCTGCGGAAACTTAGGCGGCTTTCACCGAAATGATCGACGCGGGCCAGATCCTCTGCCCGGTCAGCCAGACGGTCGGCCCAGAAATCAAGCGACCCCTGCGGCACGGCAAACACCGTTTCACCGACTTCGCCCGTGCCGGGCCTGCCGCGTGCCGCGCGGGCAAATGGAAAGTGGGTCATCACGGTGCCGGGCGTGCCCTGTTCGTCACCGTAATACAGGTGATAAACGTCCGGAGAGTCGAAATTGACGGTTTTTTTCACGCGGCGCAGACCCAGCGCATCTGTAAAGAACGCGTTGTTGCGGACGGCGTCCGAGGCGATGGACGTCACGTGATGTAGGCCTTTGATCTGCGTGAGCATGTTTTATGTCCTGTCTGATACGGTCAGACACACCTACACATCTTTCGTCCGAAATCATCCCTGCCCCGGCTGTCAGATTTTGTGCGTAAATGCACAACACGCTAGGTCAGGGCGGCGCGTTCCGTCGAAATGCGGGCCATCGTATCAAGATAGGTCTGCGTCCAATGTGCGACATCGTTGCGAAATACGCCACGGGCAAGCGCTTCGTGTCGGTCCTGTCGTTCGTGCAGCGGCATCGCCAGCGCCTGTTTCAGCGCCTGTGCCATTTCCCCGATGTCATAAGGGTTCACGATCAGCGCAGAGGCCATCTGTTCCACCGCGCCCGCGAATTGCGACAGGATCAGCACACCGGGATCGGCAGGATCCTGTGCGGCGACGAATTCCTTGGCGACAAGGTTCATGCCATCGCAGAACGGTGTCACGAACCCGACATCCGCCGCACGGTAAAGCGCGGCCAGCGTGTCGCGCGGCACCGCGTGATGGATGTAGCGGATCGGTGTCCAGCCAAGGTCGGAATGTTCACCGTTCACCTTGCCTGCGGTGCCTTCCAGCGCGTCGCGGATCTGCTGGTAGGCATCGACGTCTTCACGCGTCGGCGGCGCGATTTGCAGCAGCGATGCGCGGGGTTCGTCCACGATCCGATTTTCAAGAAAGCGGCCAAACGCGCGAAACCTGTTGTCCAGCCCCTTTGAATAATCAAGCCGGTCCACACCGATGACAAGCCGTTCATCGGGTGCAAAATTCAGCAGGGACCGGCCATCGGTGCTTTGTGCCTCTTTCACAAAAGCATCGGCGTCGATCCCGATCGGAAAACTGCGGATTTCAAACCGGCGGTCATTCAGCGAAATCGACCCGTCACGCAGTTGTTCGGCACCGTTCAGACCACGGAACATTTCAAGCGCGGCTGCCACGTCGCGCTGAGTCTGAAGCCCGAACAGATCAAAACTGGCCATCCAGCCCGCAAACAGATCACGCTGCGGCAAGGCCATCAGGTCATGGGTCGCGGGAAACGGAATGTGGTGAAAATAGCCGATGGTCGCGGTGACACCTTCGGCGCGCAGACAGGCCGCGAGTGGTAGAAAATGGTAGTCGTGAATCCAGATATGGTCGTCCGGACGCAATTCTGGCGCCATCATCCGTGCAAGCCTGCGATTAACGCTGTCATAGACGTCGTAGTCGCCGGCATTCAGCGCCATCAGATCGGCGCGGCGGTGACACAGCGGCCAGAGCACAGAATTGGCGTAGCCAAGATAATATCCCTGCTGTTCCGCCGGGCTAAGATCAAAGGTGCGCATCTTATAGCCGTCGCCCGAAAGCTCTGCAAAGCTGTCTTCGGGGTCTTCGACAATATCCCCCGATGTGCCGAACCACACGCCGCCGTTGTGTTTCAGGCAGTCATGCAACGCGACGACAAGGCCGCCAGACGGCGGGCCATCGGACGGCACCCTGTTGGATACAACGATCAGTCGTCCCATCATACATCACCTGCAGACCAGATCCGCAGCAGCGCATGCAGTTCCGATGGCCCATCCAGACGATGCTGCGCGCTGGTATCGCCCGTGCCGATCTTGATGCAGACGCCGTTCATCTGGTGCGCCACGGCCATTGCTTCTTCGTCAGTGACATCGTCACCGATGACGACAGGACGGATCGTGTCGGGCTGGCCTTGCATCAGGTGCTGCACCGCTGCAGCTTTCGTCGCGTCTGCAGGGCGCATTTCCCAGGCCATTTTGGACGCATGCAGCACCAAATCGCCATGATCGTCGACAATATCTTGCAAAGCTGCTTTCACCTGATCGCCTTTCTGTGGCGTTGCCCTGTAGTGAACAACGGCCCCGGTGTCTTTGAGTTCCAGCAGAAGATCAGGATCGCTGTCGGTCAGCGACCGGGCACGGGCCTGCGCATCCGCGACAATATCGCTGCCAACAAGCCGGTGACGGCGCAGCGCACCGTCGATCCGCGCCTCTGCCCCGTGGGCACCAAAGATGTCACCGGGGAAATCGGGCAGGAACCGTTCGATCTGCGACACCTCTCGGCCGGATACGATGGCCAGTCGCCCATTCAGGCGCTGGTGCAGATCGGCCAAGACCCCGTTCAGTTCATCAGGCACGACAATGCTGTCGGGTGTATCCGCCAAGCTGACAAGCGTGCCGTCGAAATCCAAAAACACATAAAGAGATCGCGGCAGAAGATTTGAAAGTTCAGTCATAACATTTGATATCCAGCTAAAGCACTTTTGGAACAATGCACCCAATTCAAGCGATCTACTAGGCAATGATAAAGCAAAACACATGGCATTGCTTGGCTTGATGCTGACAACGCCGCGTCAGGAAACTTATGTTAAATGATACATCAGTTTAAACTAGTTTATATTCGGGTTTTTATAAGACGCCTAAAACAGAATCAAGATACCCATCGACCATAACGCGGTGCTAACACTTGCGGACCTGTTTGAAGAGCGAAAGACGATGAAAAAAACCAACCAAAGCGCATTCATGATGCGCATGTCGAAAATAACGGATCTGTCCGATTCGGATCATAGCGCACTGGCCTCGCTTGAAGACAATCCAAAGTCGTTGGGCAAGAGATCCGACATTTTCTGTCCAGAACACCCCGAAGACCGGATTGCGATTGTGCGGTCGGGTCTGGCCATCACCCGTATCACGTCGGGTTCCCAGACGACGATTGCCCAATTATTCATGGCGGGCGACGTCGTCGGCCTGTCAGAACTGGGATTTTCGCGCTCTCCATACTGCACGTCGATGCAGACCGATGGATCAGTCAGCCTGATTTCGCGGCGCAAGCTTGGCGAATTGGCGAAAACCAATCCGCAGGTCTTTGCATTACTGCTGTCTATGGCCAGCCTGGATTCAGTCGCTTTGCTGGACAGGCTACATGCCGTTACGCGGTATTCCGCCGAAGACCGTCTGATGCACTTCCTTTTGACCGTCAAAAGCAAGACTGATCAGGTCAGTGAACAGGGGTCGGATCGTTTCCCGATGCCTTTATCGCAAAAGGAAATTGGCGACGTTCTGGGATTGACGGATATCTACGTCAATCGGTTGCTGCGCGGGTTGCAGAAAAGGGGTGTTCTGGAAATCTCACGCCCATATTTCCGTATTATTGACAAACCTCAGTGGATTTCACAGCTCAACTATAAAGACAGGTACGAATGTATCGATTTCAGCTGGGCTGTCTGAAATCTACACCAAAAAAGGGCGCCGCGGATATCCGCGGCGCCCTTTTTCATGTCTGAAATTCAGTTCAGTTTTTCGCGGCTTTTGTGGTTTTGGACTTTACGTCGGACGCAGACGTCTTGGCCTGCTCTTCGACTTTATGAGCAGCGTCCTTGGCCGCGTCGCTCGCATCATCCACGGCGGTTTTCGCGGCTTTTGCAGCGGTGTCTGTCACGTCCTTGACCGCGGTCTGCGCTTCGGATGTGGCCGTATTCATTGCGGCGCGGGCGCGCTGCGTTTCTTCATGAAAGATGCGTTCCGCTTCTTCCATCAGGGAATCGCGGTGCGATCCGAAGTACGTGTTTTCGGTCCGCGTTCTGGGCAACAGGGCGGCGACGGCGGCACCGACGGCAAAGGCAAGCGCGCCGATGATCAGCGGCTGGCGATCAAACAGATCGGACGCGGCATCGCTGCCGCCCGACATCGCCTTGCGGGCGCTGCGCTGTGCCTCGACCGCACGCTGGCGCGCGTCGATCACGCGGGCACGCGCGGATTCCGACAGATGTTCGGTGCCTTCGGACAGGCGGTGCCGCAGATCTTCAAGCCGGGACTTTGACTGCTGTGACTGGCTGTCGGTGCCGCCAAACGCGGGTTGACCCGGCACCATTGCGGGGGTTGGGCGTGAATCGGTCATGTTGTGGTCCTTTCTGCGCTGCCTAAGGATCGGCGCGTCGTCAGTTCATCATCATCATCGCGCGCCCATGTGGGGCGCGGATCGTATGTCGGGGTCCGCTGCGCGTGCGCGGCGCCGCTGTCACGCGCCCACCGGTCGGCGTCCCGTTCCAGTTCGACCGCCGCCATGTCAGCAGGCGACGAATCGTAATCAGAGACTCCGCGCACGGGTCGCGCGGGTTGTGTCGGGGCATATCCCACACGGCGCACCGGTTTGGGTTTCATCACGCTGTAGGCCAGCCAAGCCAAACCCAGCCCCGTCAGCGCGATTGGCCACGGATTGTCGCGCGTCGTGCGGGACAAAGTGGTGCCCGCGCGCGATAGCTGGTCACGCACTTCGGCGCCGACAACACCTGTGACTTCGAACACCTGTCCGCGCAATTGACGCTGGACATCGGTAATCTGTGACCGGACCTGAAGCCGGACTTCGTCCATTAGGCCATCAATCGTCAGACGATCCTGAAGCACGTCCAGATCGCGGGTCAGGCGTTCGCGTTCGGCCTCTATCTCTTTTTCGATCTGGGCCGGGGTGCGGTGATTAGCGGTCATTGTAGGCCTCCTTCATCACGGCGGCGTCGCGTTTGACGTTGCGGGCCGCACGGCTGGGGGCAAGGCTGGACAGCTTAAGCCGTTTGACACCGATGACGGCCAGAATGACCGCAAGGATCAGTGTCACGACACCGACGATCAGGGTCGCCATGATTTCAGCGACACCCGCCAGCACCAATGCGCTGATTGCAGTCGTCACAAGCACGGACATCGCAATAAAGAACAGCACAAGCGCCACGACCAGAAGCCCCAGCGCACGCGTTGCGCGCTTGAGGTTTTCATCAACCTCGGCGCGGGCCAGATCGACCTCTTGCCGCAGTAGCGTGCCAATGCTGCCGAGAACGTCCGACAGCAACGACCCGGTGCTGCGTGGATCCTTGGTAGTCTGCATACCTACCCCCGACCGACGATATCGTCGGGATCGGTGTCGCGGCCATAGGCCGTGCCGTATTCACCGTCGTTTTCCGACGATTTTACGAACCGGCTTAACGCGAACCCGGCCAGTGCGGCACCGGCAAGAAAGGTCAGCGGGTGGCGCCGGGCAAAGCTGCTGGCGTCATTGACGACCGTGCCCAGATCCTTGTTGCCGATGGTTTCGGACACGTCCGCCAGCGAATTGGCGATTTGGCCGAATGTGCGTTCCTGCGCGCTGCCATCGCGGCTTTCTTCGGCGGCGCGACGCAGAGCGGCGGCCACGTTGTTGACCTCTCCGGCGGCAGCGCTGCGTGCAGCACCGGCGCGGGCGTCAACTTCGGATTTGACGGTCTCGCGTGCATCGCTTGCAACGGACTTCGCCTTTTCCCGCACCTCGTCCACCACGCTTTTGGCATGGGACTTTGCGTCCTCGACGGCGTCGTTGATGTTTTCCTTGGCGTCGGCCATGTTCTTATCCTTCTTCAGTCGCGGGGATGTTCGGCATGAGCGGAGACATCATCACGAAACTTTCATCGCTGGCCTAATGCCTGACACGCGAATTAGTTCCGGCGGTCTGCGACGGATTGTCCGAATCAAACGACGCGCGGGATTGGATCAGTCGCCGTAGCCGTCGGGATTGCCGCGCTGCCACGCCCAGGCGCTGGCGGCCATGTCATCAAGCGAATGCGTGGCCTGCCACCCCAGTTCGTTGCGCGCACGGGTCGAATCCGCCTGCATGCGGGCAATGTCGCCCGCGCGGCGCGGCGCGATTGCCAATGGAATCGGGTGGCCGGACGCGGCACGGAATGCTGTCACCATCTGCAGCACGCTGTAGGACTGCCCGGTGCCGATGTTGAACACCCGCGCGCCGCTGATGGCGGCGGCATGATCCAGCGCCGCGACATGGGCGCGGGCCAGATCCACGACGTGGATGTAATCACGCTCTCCGGTGCCGTCGTCTGTGTCGTAATCGTCCCCGAACACCTGAAGCTGCGCACGTTTTCCGACGGCGACCTGCGCGATGAAGGGCATCAGATTGTTGGGGTAATCTGCCGGATCTTCGCCCATCCGCGCAGAGGCGTGGGCCCCGACCGGGTTGAAATAGCGCAAAAGCACGGCACTGGCACCGGGGGTCGCGGCCGCCCAGTCGGTCAGGACATGTTCGGCCATCAGCTTGGTCCGGCCATAAACCGACAAGGGGTTCGTGGGGTGCGCTTCGTCGTATGGCAGGTATTCGGGTTCACCGTACACCGTGGCAGAGCTGGAAAAGATGATCCGCTTGCAGCCGTGGCGATCCATCGCGCGCAGCAGTGCCAATGTGCCGCTGACGTTGACATCGTAGTAATCGACCGGCTGGCGGCTGCTTTCACCGACAGCCTTGAGCCCGGCAAAATGGATCACGGCATCGGGCGCGAAATCGGACATCGTATCGTCCAGCACCGATCCGTCACGCACATCACCAGTGACAAGGCTGATCTTGCCGTTGGTCAGGCTGCGGACGCGGTCAAGCACGACGGGTTTGGCGTTGGCGAAACTGTCCAGCACGCAAACCTCATGCGCCTGTCCCAACAGTTCAACCAGGGTATGGCTGCCGATATACCCCGCACCACCCGTAACCAGAACGCGCATAGATGACCCTTTCGTGATTTCAGGGGCGGTTTATGCGGTTGTCCGGGTCAGATCAATCGCGCGGTGCGGGATGATCGACAGGACCGCCAGCCGCCGTCCAGCCACCGAAGCCGTCTGTCAGATGCTCTGCCTGAAATCCCATGTCCTGCAAGGCTGCCACCGTCAGCGCCGACCGCCAGCCGGACGCGCAGTAGAAAACGAACCTTGTATCGGGCCGGGCAAAGATATCCTTGTGGTAGGGGCTGGCCGGATCCACCCAGAATTCGGCCATGCCGCGCGGACAGTGAAAGCTGTCGGGCACAAAACCCGCCTTGCGTTCGCGTACGTCGCGCAGATCGACAAACACCACGTCGGGCCGATCCAGCAACGCAATCGCATCGCTAGACGGGGTTTGCGTGATGCGCGCGCGGGCCGCCGCGACAAGTTCGGAGACAGGTGTGATCGACATGGCCAACCTTTATACAATGATACGACGGCGGCGCGCATAGACGGCACAGCCCAGCAACACCAGCGCCACAGCCAGCGTGAACAACAGTGTGACCAACCGCTGCACCCCCATCACGGCGAACAGCCCGACGGCGGCATTGCCCGCGAACATCGCCGCGAACCCGACAACGGACAGCGCCAGCACCGGCACGCAGGCCGGTTTGCGCATCAGCACAAGAATGCAACCCACAGTGCCGCCCAATACGCCAAGCGCGAAACACGCGTCGATCCAGCCCGGATAGCTTGCCATCGCTTCGGCCTGACGGGCAGGCATACCCTGTGCAATGTAATCGTCGATCGTGCGGCCAACGCCGCCAATGAACTGGATCACGCCAAAGACGTTCCACAAAAGCCCCAGCATGATCGTCACGCTGAACCATGTCGGTGCGGGTCTATCCTGTGCCATTCCATCACTCCCATTGGTCGTTCTTGCCACTGTAGAACCCGTGCAAGGCGGCATGGCAATGTGCGATTTGCCCTCTTGCGCGCTGACGTGGTTGCGCTAACAGCAATATTGACCCGCAAGACAGGAGACAGCCATGACCCAGCGCGAATGGTGGCGTGACGCCGTGATCTATCAGATTTACCCCCGGTCCTTTCAGGATACGACCGGCGATGGCGTGGGCGATCTGCCCGGTATTACACGGCGGCTGCCGCATGTGGCCAATCTGGGGGTGGATTGCATCTGGCTGTCGCCGATCTTTACCTCTCCGATGGACGACATGGGTTACGACGTGTCGGATTACACCGACATCGACCCGCTGTTCGGCACATTGGCCGATTTTGACGAGATGCTGAAAACGGCCCATGATCTGGGGCTGAAGGTGATCGTGGATCAGGTGCTGTCGCATACGTCCGACAAGCACCCTTGGTTCATCGAATCGCGCATGGATCAGGAAAACCCCAAGGCGGACTGGTTTGTCTGGGCCGATCCGCTGGAGGACGGTAGCCCGCCCACCAACTGGCACAGCCATTTCGGTGGCCCCGCATGGGAATACGACGCGACGCGGCGGCAGTATTACCAGCACAACTTTCTGACCAGCCAGCCGGACCTGAATTTCAACAACCCCGATGTGCAGGACGCCATACTGGACACCTGCAAATTCTGGCTGGATCGCGGGCTGGACGGGTTCCGTCTGGATACCGTGAACTACTACGTGCACGATGCCAAACTGCGGTCGAACCCGCCTGCCCCGCGCCCCGAAGGCATGATCGTCATGGCGTCGGATCTGTTCGGGATGCAGGACAATATCTACAACAAGAACCGGCCTGAAAACGTCGCGTTTCTGGAACGCCTGCGCACCCTGACCGACCGCTACGACGACATCATGATGGTCGGAGAGGTCGGTGACCACGGCCAGCGCAGCATCGACATCATGGCCGAATACACCAAAGGCAACGGGCGCCTGCATATGGCCTACAGCTTTGCCATGCTGTCGGATGAATTCACGCCCGCGCATTTTCGCAACTGCATCGAAAGCTTTCAGCAGGGCGCGCCGGACGGCCACCCCGAATGGTCCTTTTCCAACCACGACGTGGTGCGGCATGTGTCGCGCTGGACCGACCACGCCGTATCAGAGGACGCGATGGCCCGCCTGTCAGCGGCGATGCTGTTCAGCTTTGAAGGCACCATCGGCATCTATCAGGGCGAAGAGCTGGGACAGCTTGAAACCGTGATGGAATACCACGAACTGACCGACGCGCAGGCGATCCGTTACTGGCCGGGGATCAAGGGGCGTGACGGGTGCCGCACGCCAATGGTCTGGGACACCGACAGCGAGAATGCGGGATTCACCGACGGTACGCCCTGGTTACCGATCAAGGCGCCGCAGCGCGCGCATGCGGTCAGCCTGCAGGACAAGGCCAACGACAGTGTGCTGCAATTCTATCGCGGTCTGATTGCCTTCCGTAAGGATCATCCCTGCATGACGCGCGGGCGCGCCACGTTCCTTGACCTGCCCGATCCGATTCTGGGGCAGCGGCGCAGCGTGGACGACCGGAACCTGACTTGCCTGTTCAACATGGGCCGGGATGCGATGACGCTGACGTTGGACAAGACCGCCACAATCACCGGGCCGCACCACGCGGACCTGACGGGTCAGACGCTGACGTTGCCGGGCAATGGATTTGTCTACCTAGACCACAGCGACACCCTGACGGTCAGCGCCTGACGGGACGGCGGGCGAGGCGCCTTTCGCGTCAGCGAAACAGCGCAGGCCCGCTGTTAGTCAGCCGTCAGCCCGCCGCCGTGCGGATCGCCCGCATGTTCGCGCCGTAGATTTCTGGGCTGTCAACCGAACCGCCCTTGAACACCGCCGATCCCGCGACCAGCACGTCGGCGCCGGCCGCACGCACCAGCGGGGCGGTCGTTGGATCGACACCGCCGTCAATCTCGATATGGATCGGGCGGTCCCCGATCATGTCGCGCAGCTTGCGAATCTTGGCGGTCATGTCGATGAACTTTTGCCCGCCGAAACCGGGGTTCACGGTCATCACGCAGACCAGATCGGCCATGTCCAGCAGGTGGGCGATGGCATCCGCCGGGGTGCCGGGGTTCAGCGCGACGCCTGCCTTCATCCCGGCAGCACGGATCGCCTGCAAGGTGCGGTGGATATGCGGTCCCGCCTCGATATGCGCGGTCAGGATGTCGGCACCCGCATCGGCATAGGCGTCGATATAGGCGTCGACCGGGGAAATCATCAGATGCACGTCCATCACCGTCTTGACGTGGGGCCGGAACGCTTTGACCGCGGGCGGGCCAAAGGTCAGGTTCGGCACGAAATGACCGTCCATCACGTCGACATGCACCCAATCGGCACCCTGCATTTCGATTGCGCGGATTTCCGCGCCAAAATTTGCGAAATCGGCGGACAGGATCGACGGGGCGATTTTCAGGCTGCGGTCAAAGGTCATGGGTGTCTCCGGCACGGGTTCGCGTCGGTCTTTAGCGCCAAACGCGGTCCGGGTCACGCCCCTGACGCAGCGTCGGACATAATTGACCATTCGGTCAAACCTTGCGCGGCACACGCGGTCATGCGACGCTTCGCCCACGCCCGAAGGAGTGCCGCCCGTGAGCCCGACAAAAACCGAAGATCCGCACCTGCCCCGCAATCCCGGGCGACCGCTGGACATGGACTGGGTGATGCGGACGCAGGCCAATACATCCGCCATCGAACGCCGGGCCGCGACCCTGCCCGGCCGGCGCAGCGTCAAAAAGGATTATCAGGCCGCATGGCTGTGCAAGGCGATCAGCCTGATCGACCTGACCACGCTGGCCGGTGACGACACCGACGCCCGCGTCCGGCGCCTGTGCGCCAAAGCGCGCCAGCCCGTGTCGGCCGCACTGCTTGATACGCTGGGCATGCAGGGGCTGACCACCGGTGCTGTCTGCGTCTATCACGACATGGTGCCGACCGCCGTCGCTGCACTGGCAGGATCGGGCATTCCCGTGGCGGCCGTATCCACCGGGTTTCCTGCGGGCCTGTCGCCATTCCACCTGCGGCTGGCCGAAATCGGGGAAAGCGTCGCTGCGGGCGCGCAGGAAATCGACATCGTTATCAGCCGACGCCATGTGCTGTCGGGGAACTGGCAGGCGCTATATGATGAAATGTCACAGATGCGCGCCGCCTGCGGGCAGGCCCATGTCAAGGCGATCCTGGCAACCGGAGAGCTGGGCACCCTGCGCAACGTCGCCATGGCGTCATTGGTCTGCATGATGGCAGGCGCGGATTTCATCAAAACCTCGACCGGCAAGGAAAGCGTCAACGCGACCCTGCCCGTGTCGCTGACAATGATCCGTGCGATCCGCGATTATCATGCGGCCACCGGTATCCACGTCGGGTATAAACCTGCAGGCGGCATTTCCAAAGCCAAGGACGCGCTGGTCTATCTGTCCCTGATCAAGGACGAACTGGGCCACCGCTGGCTGCAACCCGACCTGTTCCGTTTCGGGGCGTCCAGCCTGCTGGGCGATATCGAACGGCAACTGGAACACCACGTCAGCGGCAGCTATTCCGCCGGCTGGCGTCACGCGATGTCATAGGCGTCGTGTTTTGAGTATTTTTGGCAAGATGATGAGAGGGGTTCAGCGATGACCGTCAAGGAGATCTTTGAGACCATGGATTATGGCCCCGCCCCCGAAAGTGCGAAAGAAGCCTTTGCCTGGTTGGCCGAAAAAGGTGATTTTGGACATTTCATCAACGGGGCATGGACTGCCCCAGGTGATCTGTTCGCCACCGTGAACCCTGCGACCGGCGATACGCTGGCGCAGGTCACGCAGGCGACTCAAGCCGACGTAGACGCCGCCGTGAAGGCCGCGCGCAAGGCGCAGTCCGGATGGGCCAAGGACGGCAGCGCCCGGGCGCGGGTACTGTATGCGCTGGCGCGGCTGTTGCAGAAACATGCGCGCCTGTTCGCCGTGCTTGAAACGCTGGACAATGGCAAGCCGATCCGGGAATCGCGCGATATAGACGTGCCGCTGGCACAACGTCATTTCTATCATCACGCAGGCTACGCCCAGCTGATGGCGTCCGAACTGCCGGACCGCGCGCCGCTGGGTGTCTGCGGGCAAGTCATCCCGTGGAACTTTCCCCTGCTGATGCTGGCATGGAAAATTGCGTCTGCGTTGGCGATGGGCAATACCGTTGTGCTGAAGCCCGCCGAGTGGACCCCGCTGACCGCCCTGCTGTTCGCGGACATCTGTGGTCAGGCCGGTGTGCCACCAGGCGTCGTGAACATCGTGACCGGCGACGGTGCCGTGGGCGAAATGATCGTTGCCGCAGAGGTCGACAAAATCGCCTTTACCGGATCCACCGCCGTCGGGCGCCGCATCCGGGCCGTGACCGCTGGTACGGGCAAGGCGTTGAGCCTCGAACTGGGTGGCAAGGGCGCCTACATCGTGTTCGAGGACGCCGACATCGACAGCGCGGTCGAAGGTCTGGTTGACGCGATCTGGTTCAACCAAGGGCAGGTCTGCTGCGCGGGATCGCGGCTTTTGGTGCAAGAAGGCATCGCAGACGACTTTCACGCCCGGCTACGCCGCCGCATGGACGGGCTGCGTGTGGGCGATCCGCTGGATAAATGCATCGACGTGGGCGCAATGGTGCATCCCGAACAACTGGATCGTGTCCGCGCCCTTGTCGACGCGAATACCGATGGCGACATGCATCAGGTGCCGGTGCCTGACGGCTGCTACTACCCGCCGACGCTGATCACAGGCCTGTCACCGGCATCGCCGTTGATGGGTCAGGAAATATTCGGCCCGGTTCTGGTCTCTACCACCTTTCGGACCCCGGCAGAGGCGGTCGAGATCGCCAACAACACGGCGTATGGGCTGGCCACCTCTGTCTGGTCGGAAAACGTCAACGTCGCACTGGACATCGCGCCGCGGCTCGTGGCCGGGATCGTCTGGGTGAATGGCACCAACATGATGGACGCCGCTGCCCCGTTCGGCGGCGTCCGTGAAAGCGGGTTCGGCCGTGAAGGCGGTTGGGAAGGTCTGACGGGCTACACCCGTCCCGCCGTGGCGATGACATCGCCCGCAGCGGTCGCGGCCCACGGTGGCGACGCCACAGGGGACGGGATCGACCGCACGGCAAAGCTTTACATCGGCGGCAAACAGGCACGACCCGATGGCGGCTATTCCCGCGCGGTCCATGGCCCCAAGGGCAAGCTTTTGGGCCACGCCAGTCTTGCCAACCGCAAGGATCTGCGCAACGCGGTCGAGGCGATGAATGGCGCGTCCGGCTGGGGACGCACATCAGGCCACCAGCGCGCGCAGATCATCTATTACATTGCCGAAAACCTGTCGGCGCGGGCGGATGAATTTGCAAACCGCTTACAGGACTTGACCGGCAAGGATGGCAAGGCAGAGGTCGCGGCATCCATCGACCGCCTGTTCAGCGCCGCAGCATGGGCTGACAAATACGACGGTCAGACCAAGGGCGTGCCGCTGCGCGGCGTTGCCTTGGCGATGAAGGAACCGGTCGGCAAGATCGGCATCCTGTGTCCCGACGCACAGCCGCTGCTGGGACTGGTCGGGCTGATGGCCCCCGCTATCGCCATGGGCAACAGGGTCGTCATCGCCGCTTCAGAGGCGTTTCCACTGGCTGCAACCGATTTCTACCAAGTGCTGGACACCTCTGACCTGCCCGCCGGCGTGGTCAATATCCTGACCGGCATGCACGCCGATCTGGCCGAACCGTTGGCCCGGCATCTTGATCTGGATGCGGTCTGGGGGCTGGCGGGTCACGCCCAGATGATCGAAGCCGCCAGCGCCGGCAATCTGAAACGCACATGGACCGGACCATTCGATCCCAGTGCCGACATGACCCGGGACATTCTGGGACACGCGACAGAGGTCAAGACGATCTGGGTGCCCTACGGCGCGTAGGGTCCCGTTTCTTCTTGCCAGAAATATCCCGGGGTCCGGGGCAGCGCCCCGGTCCTGACCTATCTGCGATCCTTTGATGTCCAGTTATCGAGCCAGCGGCGAAACCCGCTGCGTCGTTTCGCCAGATCGGCGCGGGCGATATCCATCCGGTCGCCCGCCGCATCCAGCGAGGGGTCGATCATGCGTTCACGAAACTGCCGCCACATGCCCCGGATGACGAAAAACGCGGCGAACAGGAACACGAAAAACCCGATGTTGAACCACGGCACGATGCCCGGTCGCGGCCCATCGACGGGCGATATCGCCACGGCATTGGGATAGATCGATGCCCAGCGGATGCGCCAACCGTAATGCGTGATGGAATACCAGCCTTCCGTCCGGGCGGCGGCGGCGGATTCAGCCTGAAGATCGGCACTGTCGAACTTGAAATAGGGGGGCCAGATCCAGCCAGTGTCTTCGTTGCGGTACACCATGACCTCTGTCCGGTCGCGCGGGATGAACCCCAGCAGATAGGTGCGTATCTTGGACGTGTTGATCAGTCGCAGGTCGCGGGTCGGCTGTTCGACGGCACCGCTGTCAGGCTGTGCGTAAAAAATCCGGTTATATGAACTGAAATCCGTGCGGATCACCTCGGTCGAGGTGATTTGCACTGTGTCGTGCTGCGGCAAGACGTAATGCAGGAAAAGCGCCACCAACAGGATCGGCAGCAGGCGAAAGAAAAATCCCAAGGTGCGCATGTTGTCCCCTTATCCTGAATTCACGACATAGATGATCGTCGAAACCACGACAATCGGCACGATATAGACCGACAGCAACAGCTTGGGGCGTAATCCCGCGCGATAGGCGGCCATGCCATCCGCGACATACGCTTCGCGGGTCTGGCCAGGATGCGGTGATTTATCATAATCGTCTTCCAGACGTTCGCGCCGCAGCGATGCGGAATACAGCGACAGCGACCAGTAAACGACGGTCAAGCCAATCAGTCCGAAACCCAAGAGTTTGATAAACGCCATATCGTCCTTTCTTTTACCCCAAGGTCTGCGCCGGGCGGGCCGTGGCAGGGATCCTGACCGCGGTCCGCTATGTCCCCGCGCACCACCGCCGTGCCACCACGGTAGTCGCGTTCGTGCATGTGCGCCACGCAGAACGCGCCAATCAGCCAAAGACGCTGTCGGGCCGAAAAGCGATGCGCAAGCGGTCCGTGGCCAGCCGCCTACCAGACCGCATTGACCCATGTGCGCGGCAAACCCGCCAGCGACAGCAGCATGAACGGCGCCCAGATCAACGAGGTCGACAACGCCAGACGGCCAAAGAATACCACGTTTCCGACAATCCCCAGATCAAGGATCCGGTTCAGCGGAATTCCCCCTTGGAGATAGAGGAAAACGAAATAAACCCCCGTCAATATGCACAGGATCAGCGCCGACAGCACACCATTGACGATCAGCGGTTTGATGCCTTCGGGCAGGATCATCGACAAAAGCTTTGGCACAAGCCACGCGATCAGGGCCAGCGCCATCGCGGGTATCAGCAGTGCGGCGGTCATGGCGTTTTCCATGCGGCAAGGCAGCGGAACGCTGCAACCAGACGCAGCGGATCGCGCAGGGCGCTGTCGATGGCTGCCGCGTCGGATATGTCGGCACGGCGGACTGCGATTTCAGTGTCGCGGTTGATTATCTGCATGACGTTCGGGCCTGATCGGATGTCGCGGTACTGCGATCAACGCAAACTTTGTGTCCTTGTCATGGAACAGAAGCAGAAACAGGCCGGATTTGTCCATCCCGTCGTCGGGCGGATTTCCATTTATGGCGTGAACCTAACCCGCGCCCCTGCCGCTTTTGGCGCGGGGTCGCCGGGTAGAACGTGGGGCCACCTGCTTTGTCAGCGGGCCGCGACCGAATGGCCGCAATCAGAAATTGCTGGCCAGTTGGTCGCGTTGCGGTTCACGATCGGCCGACACCGCCGCCGGGCCAAGCAATTCGTCAGCGCTGATGATGGTCGGCGGCTGTTCGACGCCACGGTTAAAATATTCAGGATCGACGCGCAGTGATTCCGCCTCGGACCGGATGTTGATAGTCATCGGCGTGGTGACATTGTTGTACAGGTGAATGATGTCCTGATTGAACATGCGGATACAGCCGGCAGAGCCGGAATTGCCGATGCTGGCCAGATCGTTGGTCCCGTGCACGCGATAGTAGGTATCGCGCCCGTTGCGGTAGATATACAGCGCCCGCGCACCCAATGGACTGCGCAGACCGCCGGGGATGCCACCGCGGAAATCGCTGTAAACCTCTGGTTCGGTGCGGATCATGTTGGCGGTTGGCGTCCAGCCGGGCCATGCCTTTTTCAGCTGGATCGTCGCCAGACCAGACAATGTGCGACCTTGACGGCCAACGCCGACGGGATAGCGGGTGGCCGTGCCATCCATCTTCACGTGATACAGAAACTTGGCATAGGGATCGACGTCGATGGACCCGCGCGGCGCTTCGCCGGTATAAACGCCTTCCATCCGGCGATTGATGCCTTGGGTGTATTCCAGCGGGATCGGCGGCAGATCGTAGCCCGCATCCTGAAGGGGTGGGTATTCCGGCAAGAATGCGGGCATTTCGACCACAATTCCGGTGTCCGGGACACGCGGGGCACATGCCGCCGCGCCAGAAGCCAAAAGCATGGACCCAAAGGCCCGGCGGGACATGGACGACGTGACTGTCATTTCTATTTTCACCGATCTTTATTTCAATCCTCTTTATCATTCCGGAATGATTTGGCAAATCGTCAGCGCCCCCGCGTTGCAATCGCTCACGATGGGTTGACCGGATTGCTTGCCTTGCGCGGGGCTGAACGGCAAGATTGCAGAATGAAACAGTTGAATTGCCGGATCGTGACCGGGCCCATCGCGCGAATCGCCCGACCTTTTGCCACCGCAGGGGCGAGGGCGTTGGCTTACTTTCACCACGCTATCGACGCGGTGGACGTCGATGGGGGACGGTGCACGTGAAAATGACAGGCCTGTTCAATCGCCTGCTGCGCTATATTGCCCAGCGCGGCCTGCGCGATGCCGCGCGGTTGATCCCATCGGAAAGCAACCGGCTGGAACAGCCATCCCGCGCCAAGCCCGCGCCTGACGGGCAGATGCGGTTGCACCTCTTCGGGGCGAATTTCGAACACGAAGCGGACGCCATCGGGTTTTGCACCCAGCCACCGGGCACCGATCTGCCCAGCCCCCTGACCGTGCAACTGGACGGTGCCTTTGTCGATCACGCAGAGGTCGAGGTGGTGCACGGCGCGATCAAACAACGGCTGGACACGTTTCTGGAAGACGAAGACACCGATGATGTGTTGCTGCGGCTAGCCGGTGACAACACACTGATCATCCTGACAGAACGTGCTTTTTGTGGCATGCCTTTCAGCTTGGATGACACGCAGGATCTGACGTATCTAGGCGATATCATGGTGCGGGTCTGACGGATGCGGAATCTGCTGACGGATGTGGCCGGGCTGCTGGTCGGTCACGCACATGACACCCGGCTGAAATCGGGCGTCACCGTCGTCACAGCGGACACCCCTTTCGTCTGCGGCGTGCACGTCATGGGCGGGGCACCGGGCACGCGCGAAACCGATCTGCTGGCCCCCGACAAACTGGTTGAACGGGTCGATGCACTGGTGTTGTCGGGCGGGTCGGCGCTGGGTCTGGATGCGGCGTCCGGTGTGGCCAACGCGCTGCGCAGTCAGGGGCGCGGTTTCGATGTGGGTGGCCAGCGGGTGCCCATCGTGCCTGCCGCCATCCTGTTTGATCTGCTGAACGGCGGTGACAAGGACTGGACTGAAAACCCTTATGCCGCGCTGGGCGCTGCGGCGCTGCTGGCCGCCGATGATGCGCCCGGTCTGGGCAGCGTGGGCGCGGGCTGCGGGGCCACGACGGCAACGTTCAAGGGCGGGATCGGACAGGCGTCCACCATGCTGGAAGATGGCACCATGGTCGCGGCACTAGTGGCCGTGAACGCGCTAGGGTCTGCCGTGGTCGGTGACGGCCCGCAATTCTGGGCCGCACCGTGGGAAAACGGCGACGAATACGGCGGCCACGGTCCCGCGCTGCGTTATCCGGCAGGGCGCCCCGCGATGAAAGGCGACGGACGCCACACGACCCTTGGGATCGTCGCAACCGACGCGGCCCTGACGCAGGCGCAGGCCACCCGGCTTGCCATCAGTGCGCACGACGGGTTTGCTCGTGCGCTGGTGCCCAGCCACACCCCGATGGACGGCGATCTGGTGTTTGCGCTGTCCCATGGCCGCCGCCCCATGACGGACGCCGCTGGGATGGGTCATGCCGCCGCGACCGTTACGGCCCGCGCCATCGCCCGTGCCATCTGGCATGCGACAGCGGCACCCGGCGATCTGGTTCCAACCTACGCGGCACGACACGGCCCGCCACGGAACGCATCGGCAGACTAGCGGTTTTCCCCCGTCACCAACCAAACTATATCCGACGCAACGCAACCGGATTCCGAAAGGATCAGCCATGCTCGATCAGACAACCGACCTTGCCGCGCAACTCAAGCGCCCCGATCTTTTGTGCCAAAAGGCCTATGTCGCGGGGGAATGGGTGGACGCCGCATCCGGCAAGACCATCGACGTGGTCAACCCGGCCCGTGGCGACGTGATCGCCACCGTCCCCGACCTGACGCGCGAAGAAGTGGCGCGCGCCATCGCCGCCGCCGACAAGGCGCGCCATTCATGGGCCAAGCGCACCGGCAAGGACCGCGCGTCGGTGATGCGTAAATGGTACGATCTGATGATGGCCAACCAAGAAGACCTTGCCGTCATCATGACCGCAGAACAGGGCAAACCGCTGACGGAATCGCGCGGCGAGGTCGCTTACGGTGCGGGTTTCGTCGAATGGTTCGGTGAAGAAGCCAAGCGCATCTACGGCGAAACGATCCCCGCACATCTGGAAAACGCCCGCATTACGGTGATAAAGCAGCCGATCGGTGTTGCCGCCGCGATCACGCCGTGGAATTTCCCCAACGCGATGATCGCGCGCAAGGTGGCACCCGCCTTGGCGGCCGGTTGCGGTTTCGTGGTGCGCCCCGCATCGCTGACCCCGCTGTCGGCGCTGGCGATGGGCAAGCTGGCCGAAGAAGCAGGCATCCCCAATGGATTGTTCAGCGTCGTCACGTCCGACGACAGTTCCGGCATTGGCAAGGAGTTTTGCGAAAACCACGCCGTGCGCAAGCTGACCTTTACCGGATCGACCGAAGTGGGGCGCATCCTGCTGCGACAGGCTGCCGATCAGGTGATGAAATGTTCGATGGAACTGGGCGGCAACGCGCCGTTCATCGTGTTCGACGACGCCGACATTGACGCCGCCGTGCAGGGCGCCATCGCCTGCAAATTCCGCAACAACGGCCAGACCTGCGTCTGTGCCAACCGGATCTATGTGCAAAAAGGCGTCTATGACGCATTCGCGCAAAAGCTGAAGGCCGCCGTGGAAAAGCTGACCGTGGGTGACGGACTGAAGGACGGTACCGATCTGGGACCGCTGATCGAACCCAAGGCCAAGGAAAAGGTCAAGGAACACATGGCCGACGCCGTATCCAAGGGCGGCACCGTCATTCTGGGCGGCGAAGAACACGCGCTGGGCGGTCAATTCTTTCAGCCAACCATCGTGACGGGCGCGACGCAGGACATGCTGGTGGCGACCGACGAAACATTCGGTCCCTTTGCGCCGCTGTTCGCCTTCGAGGACGAGGACGAGGTGATCGCCATGGCGAACGACACGATCTTTGGTCTTGCCAGCTATTTCTACGCCAAGGACATGTCCCGCGTGATCAAGGTGCAAGAGGCGCTGGAATACGGCATCGTCGGCGTGAACACCGGGATCATCAGCACCGAAGTCGCGCCCTTTGGCGGCGTGAAACAATCGGGTCTGGGCCGCGAAGGCAGCCACCACGGCATCGACGATTACCTTGAGATGAAATACATCTGCACGGCTATCTGAATACCCGGATCGCCCGCACCGAAAGCGGTATTTTGCCGCTTTCGGTCATCCGATTGCGCACATCTTTTTCTTTTTGTACATCTCACATGGCAGGACCGTCCTGCGTTTTAATTAAGGATCGGTCCATGCGCGCAGCGTTGCCCCCGAACGAGGATGAACGGCTGGAGGCGTTGTCAGCCTATGATTTCAAAAGCACGCCGCATGAATCCGATTTCGACGATATCGTCGATCTGGCGTCCAAGATTTGTGAAACACCCGTGTCGCTGATGTCGCTGCTGGACAAGGACCGCCAATGGTTCAAATCCAGCGTGGGCGTGAAAGTCGATGATACGCCCCGCGACAACGCGATCTGCGCCCATGCCCTGCTGCAAGACGATCTGCTGGAAATCGAAGACATGCAGGTTGACCCGCGCACCGCCGATAACGGGTTGATTGTGCGGGACAACGGGCTGCGATTTTACGCCGGTGTTCAGCTACGCACGCCGCAGGGATTGGCGATCGGAACGCTGTGCGTGCTGGACAACAAACCGCGCAAACTGACGGACCTGCAACGCCAGACGCTGCGCACGCTTGCAAATCAGGTCATGACCCAGCTTGAACTGCGCCGCACGCTGCACAATCAGGAAATCCTGCGCCAGGAAATGGACCACCGGGTCAAGAATTCGTTGCAGACCGTGCAATCGCTGATCCGGCTTTACGGAAGCAAGGTGACGGACCCCGTCGCAACCGAAGCGTTCGCCGCCGTGGACCGTCGCCTGACCGCCGTTGTGGCGCTGCACCGCGAGTTGCATCAATCCAGCGCGGTGGCACGGGTACGGATGCAGCCGTTCATGGCGGGGATCCTGTCTCATCTGCGCCAGACCTGTCCGGACAGCATCACGATCAAATCGCAGGTCGCCGACTTTGAACTGGCATCTGCCGAAGCGACGGCGGTGGCCGTGGTGGTGTCGGAATGTGTGGCGAATGCGGTGAAACACGCCTTTCCGGACCAGCGCGACGGGGTGATCGACGTGACCTTGCAATATTGTCCCGATGGCAGAGTGGAAATGCGCTGCGCCGACAACGGCATCGGGTCCGACACCGCCAACAGTCCCATCGAAATGCTGACCAGTCTGGGCCAGCGGATCATGGAAGCCTCTGCCCAGCAGATCGCGGCAAAGCTGGACCGCAAAAGCGGGCCGGATGGTTATGTCGTCACAATGACATTCAAACCGGTGCTGGTGCCCTAGACACCATCGGGCAGTTCCGACGTCTTGATGATCGGAAAGAACGCGCCGCCCGACCGCACACCGAACCAATCGTCGCCATCGTGGTTTTCAGTCTCTCCCAGATCCACAAGACGGTAAAAACTTTTGCGGTCGATCAACGCTTCAAGGTTGCGACGGATCAGCACATATGGCGACGGTTCGCCCGTTTCGGGGTCGCGCGTCACCCGGATCGGCGCGTCGGGGCCTGCGGTGACATGATCGCCCACGTTGGTTTCGAACACCAGATCATCGCCCGTGCGCCGGAAATCGATGGCAACGAACGGCGCGTCTTCGACTGTGATGCCGACCTTTTCCACTGGCGTGACAAGGAAATAATCATCCCCCTCCCGTTTCAGGATGGTCGAAAACAGCCGCACCAGCCGGGTCCGGCCAATCGGTGTGCCCTGATAGAACCACGTCCCGTCCCGCGCGATCCGCATGTCGATGTCACCGCAGAAATCGGGGTTCCACAGATGCACCGGCGGCAGCCCACCTGCCTTTTGCGCCTTGTTTGCCGCATCCGCGAGGCTTTCGGCAGTAGGTGTCACGTTCTTTTGTGGACCGGGTCGCTTTGTCATTGGGGTCATCCGCGATAAGTGCTGTTATAACGGGACATAGCGGCGAAGGATGGATTGTCATGGCGAATACCGACGACCTTGTAGCGCAGATCGAAGCATTGGGCGAAAAGCTCGCACTTGCCCGCGCCTCGATCGCGGCGCGATTTCTGGGGCAGGATCGGGTCGTCGATCTGACGCTGACCGCGCTGATCTGCGGCGGGCATGCAGTGCTGATCGGCCTGCCCGGTCTGGGCAAGACCCGGCTGGTCGATACACTGTCGACGGTCATGGGGCTGGACGGCAACCGTATTCAGTTCACCCCCGACCTGATGCCAGCCGACATTCTGGGGTCCGAAGTGCTGGAAACCGGCGAAGGCGGCGCCCGCGCGTTCCGCTTTATCGAGGGTCCGATCTTCTGCCAGCTTCTGATGGCAGACGAAATCAACCGGGCCAGCCCACGCACGCAGTCCGCGCTGCTGCAGGCAATGCAGGAAAAAGAAGTCACGATCGCAGGCCAGCACCGCAAACTGGGCGTTCCGTTTCACGTACTTGCCACCCAGAACCCGATCGAACAAGAAGGCACCTATCCCCTACCAGAGGCGCAGTTGGACCGTTTCCTTGTGCAGATCGACGTGCCCTATCCCGACCGCCAGACCGAACGTGACATCCTGATTGCGACCACGGGTGCGGTCGATGCGCAATCCACCGCCGTCTTTACCGCCGCCGAACTGCTGGCCGCACAGGATTTGCTGCGCCGGATGCCAGTGGGTGACGGGATCGTGGAAATGATCCTTGATCTGGTGCGCGCCTGCCGTCCGGGCGCGGATGCCACACGCGACGTGAACGACAGCGTCAGCTGGGGTCCCGGCCCCCGTGCATCGCAGGCGCTGATGCTGTGTGTGCGGGCGCAGGCACTGCTGTCAGGCCGACTTGCCCCCACGCCAGAGGATGTGCGCGCGATGGCCACACCCGTGCTGAAACACCGGATGGCGCTGTCCTTTGCAGCGCGCGCGCGCGGCGTCGATCTGGACGCGCTGATCGACAGCGTGGCCGCCGACATCACCCGGACCGCCGCCGCCGCATGACCGACCCCACCGCCCTGCGCACCCGCGCCGAACGGACCGCCAGCGCGCTGCCGCCCCTGTTGGCGACCGCGGAACATCTGGCCAGCACCGTGATCCTGGGCGATCACGGTCGCCGTCGCGCCGGAACCGGCGATACATTCTGGCAATACCGCCCCGCACAAAGCCACGACACCGCCCGCAGTATCGACTGGCGACGCTCTGCGCGGTCCGACAGCGCATTCGTGCAGGACAGGGAATGGCAGATCGCGCAGTCGGTCGTATTCTGGGTCGATCAGGGCGCGTCGATGCGGTTCAGCTCTGACTCCGGCGTGCCGGACAAGGCAACGGTCGCACGCACGCTGGCGCTGGCCTGCGCAATCTTGCTGAACCGGGGGGGTGAACGCATCGGATTGACCGGGTCCGCCTTGCCGCCCCGTCGTGGCACCGCACAGATCACGCAAATGGCCGCCTTGCTGTCGCAGGACGACCCCGCCGACTACGCCCTGCCCGAAGCACGCGGCATGGTGCCCCACAGCCGGGCGGTGTTCGTTTCGGATTTCCTGTCGGACCTCGCCCCGATTGAATCAGCACTGACCCGTGCCGCCGATCAGGGCGTGCATGGCGCGCTGGTCCAGATCCTTGATCCGCAGGAAGAAGCGTTCCCCTTTGACGGGCGCACCGTATTTGAGTCGATGACCGGTGGCCTGCGTCACGAAACGCTCAAGGCCGGAGATCTGCGCAACCGCTATCTGGACCGGCTGGCCGAACGCAAGGACCGGCTCAGCGGTCTGGGCCGCACGACGGGCTGGCAGTTCACGACACAGCACACCGATGCCCCCGCCACGCAGGCCCTGCTGTGGCTTTATTCCGCGTTGGAGCAATCGGCATGATCCTTCTTCTTGCCATAAATATCCCGGGGGTCCGGGGGCAGCGCCCCCGGGACTTGCATCATGACTAGCCTTGGACCGATCGCCTTTACCGCGCCGTGGTTGCTGCTGGGGCTGATCGCATTGCCGATCCTGTGGATCTGGCTGCGCGCGGTGCCGCCCGCCCCGGTGCGCCGCCGATTTCCGGGGGTGGCGCTGCTGCTGGGGCTGACCGACCGGGAAACCCAATCCGACCGCACGCCGTGGTGGCTGCTGTTGTTGCGGCTACTGGCTGTCGCCGCGATCATCATCGGGTTTGCTGGACCTGTGTTGAACCCACAGGACCCCCGCGACGGGTCCGGACCGTTGCTGGTGGTGCTGGATGGCACATGGGCCGACGCACGTGACTGGGCGCAACGGATGGAACGCACCCGACTTGCGCTGGATGACGCGGCGCGCACCGGTCGGCCAGCGGCGGTCATCACCCTGACCGATCCCCCGGACGCAATGCCCGATTTCCAGCCCGCACAGTCCGTCGCCCAGACCCTGCCAAACCTGCAACCCGCGCCGTGGTCACCGGACCCAACGGCGATGGCCACCTTGGCCGACACGCTGTCCGGTGCATTCGATACGCTGTGGCTGTCCGACGGGCTGGCCCGCGACGGGCGCGACACGATGCTGTCCGCGTTCGAGGATCACGGCATCCTGCGCGTCGTCCAGACCCCGCGCAGCACCGTGGCCCTGCGGCCCGCCGTTTTCGACAGCGGCAATATTGCGCTGTCTGCCGCACGCACACCGATCGGTCTGCCGCTAAGCGTGCCGGTGCAGGCCATCGGTCTGGACCCTGCGGGCACGGAACGGGTGCTGGCATCCATCGACATCGATTTTGCCGCCGGTGACGGCGTAGGCGAAACACTGCTGTCCTTACCACCGGAGCTGCGCAACCGCGTCACCCGCTTTGCGCTGGCCGGGGTACGATCCGCAGGTGCCGTGACGCTGACCGATGACGCCCTGCGCCGCCGCGAAGTGGCGTTGATCGCCGGTGGCGGTGCCGCCGAAGGGCTGGATCTTTTGTCGCCGCTTTACTACCTGCGCGAAGCGCTTGAACCGACCGCCGATCTGATCGACGGCACGCTGGAAGACGTCCTGCTGGCCAATCCGGATGTGATCGTGCTGGCCGATGTGGCCAACCTGTCGGGTGCCGAATCCGATGGCCTGATCGCTTGGGTCGAAAATGGTGGCCTGCTGCTGCGTTTTGCCGGTCCGCGGCTGGCGGCATCCGACGTGGGCCGCACCACCGAAGACCCGCTGCTGCCCGTGCGCCTGCGTGCCGGTGGCCGCAGTGTCGGTGGCGCGATGAGCTGGGGCGAACCCAAAAGTCTGGCAGCCTTTCCGGATGATTCACCTTTTCGTGGCCTGTCGGTGCCGGGCGACGTGACCGTGACAGCGCAGGTCGTGGCCCAGCCCGATCCCACGCTGGCGGACCGCGTGATCGCGGGGCTGGCGGACGGCACGCCATTGGTGACGCGCAAGGCGCTGGGTCAGGGACAGGTCGTGCTGATGCATGTGACCGCCAACGCTGAATGGTCGTCGCTTCCATTGTCGGGACTGTTTGTGCAGATGCTGGAACGGCTGGCGGTGTCCACGCGCCCCGCATCCCCCGACCTTGATGACCTTGCAGGTACGGTCTGGTTGCCGCAGGCGCGGTTGAACGCCTTTGGCGCATTGATCGACGCCACGGCCCAGGCGGGGGTGCCCGGCGAAACACTGGCAGGGGCTGTGCCCGGACCGAACCTGCCGCCGGGGGTTTATGCATTCGAGGATGCCCGTGTGGCGGTAAACGTGGCGGACGCAGATACGACGCTTGCCACCGCGCAATGGCCCGCGCGCATCCCGGTCGAAGGTTTGGACATCGCACGCGAACGCCCGCTGAAAGGCTGGCTGCTGGCCGCAGCACTAGTGCTGCTGGCGGTCGATGTGATCGCGTCGCTGGCGGTGGGCGGGCGGTTGCGCGGCCCGCGTGCCGATGTGGCCGCGGCCCTGCTGGCTGTGCTGCTGATCCCCGCCCTGCCGCAGGGCGCCAGCGCGCAGGCGCCCGACGACAGTTTTGCCATCGACGCCACGCAAGCGGTGTCGCTGGCCTATGTCCAGACCGGTGACCCGCAGATCGACGAGGTGTCGGAAGCGGGATTGCGCGGCTTGTCCGACGTCCTGTTCCACCGCACCTCTATCGAGCCATCGGCGCCGATGGCGATTGATCTGGAATCCGACGAACTGGCGTTCTTTCCGTTCATCTACTGGCCGCTGACGGCGAACCAGCCACTGCCGTCACGCGACGCCTATGCCAAGCTGAACCGCTATCTGCGGTCGGGCGGGATGATCCTGTTCGACACCCGTGATGCGGATACCGCGCGGTTCGGATCGTCCAGCCCCGAAGGTCGGCAGTTGCAGGCCATTGCCACGTCGCTGGACATTCCTGCGTTGGAACCGATCCCCGATGACCACGTGCTGACGCGGACATTCTACCTGATACAGGATTTTCCGGGCCGCACCGCCAGCCGCGACGTCTGGGTCGAAGCTGCCCCCCCCGACGCCGAACAATCCGAAGGGATGCCGTTCCGCAACCTCAACGACGGTGTGACACCGGTTGTGATCGGCGGCAACGACTGGGCGCGGGCCTGGGCGGTGGACCAATATGGCGACCCGATGTTCCCCGTCGGGCGCGGCAGCGCAGGCGAAACGCAGCGCGAATACGCTTACCGGTTCGGGGTCAATTTGATCATGCATGTGCTGACGGGCAACTATAAATCAGATCAGGTCCACGTGCCGAACCTATTGGAAAGGTTGGGCCAATGATCGGATGGTGCGCGCGTTGTGAGTGCGGGATGCCTCCGGCGGGGATATTTTTGGCAAGAAGAAGCAGGGGTTGCTGATGCAAACGGTGGTTCTGGACCCGCTGCTGCCGCTGGTGGCGATCTATGGCGTGGGCGCGCTGGTGCTGTTGGCCGTGGTGCTGGCGGTCTGGCGGCGGCTGTCCGGCTGGTGGCTGCGCGGGCTGGCTGGCCTTGCACTGATGGCGGCATTGCTGAACCCGGCATTGAGCCGCGAAGACCGCGAGCCGCTGTCCGATATTGTCATGCTGGTGGTCGATGAAAGCGCCAGCCAGCAGATCAGCGACCGACCCGACCAGACCGCCGCCGCGATTGCCAATGTCGAGGCAGAGGTCGCGCGGCTGGACAATACAGAATTGCGCGTGGTGACCGTCAGGGACGGCGCGGGCGATGGCGGGACGCAGGCGATGACGGCACTGGCCGAAGCATTGGCCGAAGAACCGCAGGGCCGGATCGCTGGTATCCTGATGATCACCGACGGACGTATCCACGATCTGGACCGCGCGCCGCCCCTGCCCGCACCGCTGCACGCGTTGGTGACGGGACAGCCCGACGACTGGGACCGCAGGCTGGTGGTGTCCAATGCACCTGCATTCGCCATTCTGGGCGAACCTGTCTTGCTGACCCTGCGGGTCGAGGATCAGGGGGCGGTGCCCGCCGGGTCAGAGGTCGCATCACTGCAGATCAGCATCGATGGCGGGCCACCGCTGCCGTTCGAGGTGCCGGTGGGGCGCGACATCGAATTGCCGGTAGACCTGCCGCACGGCGGGATGAACGTCCTGCAATTCGAGACACCCGAAATCGCGGGGGAATTGACCGCGCGCAACAATGCTGCCGTCGTGCAGATCAACGGCGTGCGCGACCGCCTGCGGGTACTGCTGGTGTCGGGCGAGCCGCATGCGGGCGAACGCACATGGCGCAACCTGCTCAAGGCGGACGCGGCGGTGGATCTGGTGCATTTCACCATCCTGCGCCCGCCTGAAAAGCAGGACGGTGTCCCCGTGGACGAGCTGTCGCTGATTGCGTTTCCGACCCGCGAGCTGTTCATGGAAAAGATTGAGGATTTCGATCTGATCATCTTTGACCGCTACCGCAGGCGGGGTATCCTGCCGTCGCTTTATCTGGAAAACATCGCAAATTACGTGATGAACGGCGGTGCTGTGCTGGTATCTTCGGGGCCGGAATACGGCAGTGCGGACAGCATCTTTCGTTCGCCGTTGCAGACAATTCTGCCCGGTGCGCCGTCCGCGCAGGTGTTCGAGGATGGCTATATCCCGCAAGTGACCGATCTGGGCGACCGTCATCCGGTGACGGCGGGATTGGAAGCGATGTCGCCTGCGACTGACGATGAGGGTCCGGGATGGGGCCGCTGGTTCCGGCTGGTGGATGTCACCGTGACCGAGAGCGCGAAGGTGTTGATGACCGCGCTGGACGATCGCCCGTTGCTTATGCTTGATCGTGTGGGCGAAGGCCGCGTTGCACTGATCGCCAGCGACCAGAGCTGGCTGTGGGATCGCGGTTTCGAAGGTGGGGGACCACAGGCGGAACTGCTGCGCCGTCTGGCACACTGGATGATGGAAGAACCCGAGCTGGAAGAAGAGGCGCTGTGGGTCGAACCGACGGGCCAGACAATGCGGATCATCCGGCGCACGCTCGATGACTCGCCGGGTGAGGTTGTCGTGACCACACCTGATGGTGACACCGTCACACTGTCGTTGGAAGAGGTCAGCCCCGGTCGGTTCGAGACGCTATGGGACGCGCCGGAAACGGGTCTGTATCGCCTGACCGACGGCACGCTGGATGCGGTCATCGCGCTTGGACCGGCAGCACCGCGCGAGTTCGAACAGACCATCGCAACCGAAGACACGCTGGCGGGGCCGATCGCTACTACGAACGGCGGCAGCGTCCGGGTGTCCGACGGTGCTGTCGATCTGCGCACGGTCCGTGAAGGCCGTCCAGCCGCGGGGCGCGGGTGGCTGGGGATCACACCGCGCGGGGCGTATCGCACGGCCGACATCACGATCGCGCCAATCCTGCCCGCCTGGGCGTTTTTGCTGATTGCGGCGCTGCTGGTAATCGGTGCCTGGCTGCTGGAAGGGCGCGGGCGTCGCCGCCAGCCCTGACCAAAGTGCCGCGGCTGCCCGCGGTGGCATCGCTTGTCACACCGGCGTCGGCACCGTAGGCTTTGGCGCAGGAGGAACGCAGATGCATATGCCAGCCCCGGACGCGCGGATCATGGACCTGAAATCGCAGCTTGCGGCGCGGTTGCGTCAGGTCATGGCCGCCGATGCCGTCATCGATGCCGAAGCCGAAACCCGCGCCTATGAATGCGACGGATTGAGCGCCTATAAATGCCCGCCGCTGCTGGCGGTCCTGCCGTCCTCGACCCGCGAAGTGGCTGACGTGCTACGGATCTGCCATGACATGGGTGTGCCCGTGGTGCCGCGGGGGGCCGGGACGTCGCTTGCAGGGGGGGCGATGCCGACGGCGGATTGTGTGATACTGGGTGTGGCACGGCTGAACGCGGTACTGGAAATCGACACAGCCGACCGTCTGATCCGGGTGCAGACAGGACGGACGAACCTGAGCGTCACAGGCGCTGTGGAAGCGGACGGTTTTTTCTATGCGCCCGATCCGTCAAGCCAGCTGGCCTGCGCGATCGCGGGCAATATCGCGATGAATTCCGGCGGGGCGCATTGCCTGAAATACGGCGTGACCACCAACAATCTGCTGGGCGTCACGATGGTGCTGATGGACGGCACCGTGGTGGAACTGGGCGGTGGGCATCTGGATGCCGCCGGGCTAGACCTGCTGGGTGTGGTCTGCGGGTCAGAGGGTCAGTTGGGGGTCGTCACGGAAGCCACATTGCGGATTCTGGCCAAACCAGAAGGCGCACGCCCTGTGCTGATCGGGTTTGACAGCAACGCCGTGGCGGGCGCCTGCGTCAGCGATATCATCAAGGCGGGTGTCTTGCCGGTCGCCATCGAATTCATGGATCGTCCCTGCATCGAGGCCTGCGAAGCATTCGCCAAAGCGGGCTATCCCGACTGCGAAGCGCTGCTGATCGTGGAAGTTGAAGGGTCCGACGCCGAAATCGATCACCAGTTGGGGCTGATCAGCCAGATTGCGCGGAGGCACAATCCGGTGGAAATCCGAGAAGCGCAGGATGCCGATCAGGCCGCGCGGATCTGGCTGGGGCGCAAATCGGCGTTCGGCGCGATGGGTCAGATCAACGATTACATGTGTCTGGACGGGACGATCCCGGTGTCGGAACTGCCCCGCGTGCTGGACCACATCCGCGCATTGTCGCAGGAATACGGGCTGGACGTGGCCAATGTGTTTCATGCAGGCGACGGGAACATGCACCCGCTGATCCTGTACAACGCCAATATGCCCGGCCAGCTGGAAACCTGCGAGGCGATGGGCGCCGCGATCCTGAAACTATGTGTCGAAGTCGGCGGTTGCCTGACCGGGGAGCATGGTGTCGGTATCGAGAAACGCGATTTGATGCACGTGCAGTTCGACCCCGTCGATCTGACGGCACAGATGGCGGTCAAGGATGTGTTCGATCCAAGGTGGCTCTTGAACCCCGCAAAGGTGTTTCCATTGGATGCATCGGCGCAACACCGGGCGGCCTGAGGCCGCCTTGGAGGCGCTGCCTCCAAACCTCCGGGATATTTTTGGCAAGAAGAAGATGATGACCCCGCAAACCGAAGACGATGTGGCGCAGATGGTACGCGACGCACAAGGACCGTTACGGGTGCGTGGCGGTGATACGCGCGGCGTGATGTCCGAGGGGGACACGCTGAGCACGGCCGGTCTGTCGGGAATGACGCTATACGAACCCGGCGCGTTAACCCTGGTCGTGCGGGCCGGGACGCCGATGACGGATGTGGAGGCCGCACTGGCAGCTGAAAACCAGCGTCTGGCGTTCGAGCCGCTGGATCACCGGGTCTTGTTGGGCACGACGGGCACGCCCACGATCGGGGGGGCCGTGGCAGTCAATGCAGCCGGACCGCGCCGGATTCAAGTCGGCGCCTGCCGCGATCACCTGCTGGGCGTGCGGTTTGTGGATGGTGGCGGGCAGATCATCAAGAACGGGGGCCGCGTGATGAAGAACGTGACCGGCTATGATCTGGTAAAGCTGCTGGCGGGCAGTCACGGCACGCTTGGCGTGCTGACCGAGGTATCGTTGAAGGTGCTGCCGCAGCCGGAACGCACCGCCACCCTGACCGCCCATGTGGCCGACGCAGGTGCTGCCGTCGCGCTGATGTCGCAGGCACTGGGATCGGCTTTTGACGTGACGGGGGCTGCGGCACTGCAAGAGGACGGCGGTTTCCGCGTTTTTGTCCGGCTGGAAGGATTTGACGCCAGCGTCAGGTATCGTGCGGGCCGACTGCGTGATGCGTTGCGGCTGGACGATGGCGATGACCCGTGGGCAGAGCTGCGCGATGTGGCCGTGTTGCGCCACCATGCAGGCGTTGTGCGCGTATCGGTCAGGCCATCGCAGGCGCCGCAGGTGCTGGCGCGGCTGGATGATGATGTCGCGGTGCAAATGGACTGGGGCGGCGGACTGATCTGGCTGGGGGGCGACGACGCTACGGCACTGCTGCGTGCGGCACAGGCTGTTTGCGCCGATCTGGGCGGGCATGCGACCGGGATCAAGGGCGATTTCGCCAGCCCGCGTTTCCAGCCGGAACCGGCAGCGGTGGCTGCGATCAGCGCAGGCCTGCGTGCGAAATTCGACCCCCGCGGTATCCTGAACCCCGGAGTGATGGGCTGATGCAAACCACATTTACCCCGGCCCAACTGGACGATCCGGCGACTGCACGGTCGAACCAGATCCTGCGGGCCTGCGTGCATTGCGGGTTCTGCACCGCCACCTGCCCAACCTATCAGGTGCTTGGCGACGAATTGGATAGCCCGCGCGGGCGCATCTACCTGATCAAGGACATGCTGGAAAACGACCGCGATCCGGACCCCACGACGGTCAAGCATATCGACCGCTGCCTGTCCTGTCTGGCCTGCATGACGACTTGTCCGTCCGGTGTGCATTACATGCACCTTGTGGATCACGCGCGCGCCTATATCGAGGCGCGTTATACCCGCCCATGGCCCGAACGGGCGCTGCGCTGGGTATTGGCGCAGGTGCTGCCCTATCCGCGGCGGTTCCGGCTGGCATTGGCAGGGGCAAAACTGGCGCGCCCGCTGGCGCGGTTCATGCCCGACCCGCGCCTGCGTGCGATGTTGCACATGGCGCCAAAAGTGATCCCGCCGGTATCGCGTAACGATGATCCGCAAACATTTGCCGTGCCGGACGCCAAAATGCGGGTGGCCCTGATGACGGGATGCGCCCAGCGCGCGTTGAACACCGATATCAACGATGCCACGATACGACTGTTGACCCGGCTGGGAGCAGAGGTCGTGATTGCAGACGGTCAGGGCTGCTGCGGCGCGCTGACCCATCACATGGGCAAGGAAGACGCATCGCACGCCAGCGCCGCCGCCAATATCCGCGCGTGGATGCAGGCGGGGGATCTGGACGCGATCGTCATCAACACGTCCGGCTGCGGCACGACGGTCAAGGATTATGGCCATATGTTCCGCAACGATCCGCTGGCTGCCGACGCCGCACGCGTGTCTGCGCTGGCGCGCGATATCAGCGAGATGCTGCTGGATCTGATGCCCGCCGATTGCCCGCAACTGGATCTGAACGTCGCCAAAGGCGGCATTGCGGGAACCGATGCCCAACGTTTGCCGTCACAGGCGGCGGGCGCAGGTGAGGGCTTGCGCGTCGCCTATCATGCGGCCTGTTCGTTGCAGCATGGCCAGCAGGTGAAAGCCGCGCCAAAGATGCTGTTGCAGCGGGCGGGGTTCACCGTGCTGGAACCGGCCGACAGTCACCTGTGCTGCGGATCGGCGGGCACCTATAACCTGATGCAGCCCGTCATTGCGGGCCAGCTCAAGGACCGCAAGGTTGCGACACTGGCCGCACTGACGCCTGACATCGTGGCGGCAGGCAATATCGGTTGCATGATGCAGATCGGGGATGCGGCGGGCGCGCCCATCGTCCATACGGTGGAATTGCTGGACTGGGCGACCGGGGGGCCACAGCCGCCTGCGTTATCCCGCGCATCGGCGCATCGGGCCGTTCCACGGTTGCGCTGATCGGTCATAGTGTTGCCATCTGCGTCTGCCACAGCATGGCCTTGACCAAAGGAACACCTGACCTTGCGACCGATCCTTTTTCTGTTCCTGACCTTGTTCGGCACGACACTGTCCGCGCAGGACACATCGTTGATGGCGCTGCAAACGTCTGACACCGGGCGCGGTTGGGAAGCCGTCGGGCGGTTGGACGTGGATCGCGGGGGGTTTTGCACCGCATCATTGATCGAAGAAAAATTGATCCTGACGGCAGCGCATTGTCTGTTCGATGCGGACGGCACGCGGATCGCGGCAGACCGGTTCACATTTCTGGCAGGTCTGCGCGATGGCAGGGCCGAAGCGACGCGTGGTGTGCTGCGCGTGACCGCGCATCCCGGTTACGTTCACCGGTCCGACCGTCCGCAAAATGATGCGGTTGCCATGGATATCGCCGTGCTGGAACTGGATCGCCCGATCCGGCAGGGAAGGATCGTGCCGTTCACGCTGGCGTCGGAACCCGTGACCGGCGCGCAGGTGGGCGTCGTGTCCTATGCCAGCGGCCGCGCCAATATTCCGAGCCTGCAAGAAGTATGCGAGGTGTTGGATCGCCAAACCGGAATGTTGGTGCTGACCTGTTCGGCGGATTTCGGGGCCAGCGGGTCGCCTGTCTTTTGGATGAACGGGGGTGTTCCGCGCATCGTTTCGGTCATTTCGGCCAAAGGGCGTTCCGGCGACCGTGACGTATCATTAGGCACGTCGCTGGCGGCACCACTGGCGACGCTGTTGCAGGCCCACGCGCAGGGCACGGGCGCCCTGCCACCACCTGTCGCGCGCACCATCGGGGTGGGATCACGCGACGGCACCGGGGCCAAATTCGTCCGCCCGTAACGGGTCTTTGTTTCGCGCGCAGCACCTCTTGAACGGGGGATTTAGGGTGCCCAGATATACGGCGTCGCGATGCCGTTGAGGGTCGCGGCATCAACCGGGGCCGGGCCCGTTCGGGGCGGCCTTACCGTGTTATCGCTTGAACCAAAGGATGACCTGACATGCGAAATCTAGACCTGACACCGCTTTACCGTGCCACAGTCGGCTTTGACCAGATCGCCGATCTGATGGACCGTGCACTTGCCTCTGATGTGGGCAGCCAGACCTATCCGCCTTACAATATCGAAAAGACCGAAGACGACGGGTGGCGCATTTCCATCGCCGTTGCCGGATTTTCCGACGCCGACCTGTCGATCGAAGTGAACAACCGCAACCTGATCGTGACCGGGCGCAAGACCGATGACGACAAGGGACGCAAGTTCCTGCACCGTGGCATCGCAACCCGTGCGTTTGAACGCCGGTTCCAT
This sequence comes from Loktanella sp. SALINAS62, assembly GCF_018263905.1. Taxonomy (GTDB): domain Bacteria; phylum Pseudomonadota; class Alphaproteobacteria; order Rhodobacterales; family Rhodobacteraceae; genus Loktanella. The sequence goes on from NZ_JAAFZU010000001.1 coordinate 378,980, forward strand.
CTGGCCGACCACGTCCATGTGACGGGCGCCAGCCATGTGGACGGGATGCTGCATATCGACCTGATCCGCGAAGTGCCCGAAGCGTTGAAACCGCGCCGCATCGCGATTGAAAAGCAGGCCCCGACCGACGCCGATGTCGTCGACGCCAAAGCTGTCAACTGATCCACCCAGACACACGAAAGGCGGGCCATCGCGGCCCGCCTTTTTAATTTTGAAGCCGGACGCTCAAAACGTCAGGTCGGCCTGGTAGCCCTGATCGGGTTCAGAGTCGGTCGCGTTCGCCTTGGCGATTTCGTAAAAGAAACGCACCGCACTGGTCGTCGAGAACCAGCAAGCAGCCGTTGTCGGTTCAAAGCACAGCAGGCGCACGTCGGGGTCCTGCTTGTCATCCTCGAACCAGGCGGATGCGACGAAATTCCAGATCTCGTCCAGCACCTTTTTATCGTCGTGCAGTTTCAGCGTGCCGTCGATATTTGCGTAAAGCCCCGATTTGCCGTCCGCGATGACGAAACGGGCGTCTTGCGGCGCACCAGTCGTGTTTTCGACCAGTGTTTCACCGGCAGCAGCGATAAACCATATCTTGCCATCGCGTTCCTTGCGCAGTGTAGGCGACATCGGCACCAGCTTGTCGTTCTTTCCCAGTCCCAGCATACCGGCTTGCACATCGTCCACACGGTCCCAGAAATCTTGTTTGGCGTCGCTCATCGCGGCCTCCTGTTAATTGATCTGGGTTGAAACGCGCGGCTGTGCCGCGCGGTTCCGGTCGATGTCATGCGGTCAGGGCGTGGCCGGACATATCCTTGACGTCCTCGTTCTGGTCTTTCCACGTGGCACGTTCATCATCGGTCGCTTTGGGTGAAAACAGCCCGGTCAGCGCGTAGAAAACGCCGATCACAGGTGCAGTCCAGCAAGCGAACGCCAGCGGGATATACAGCAGGTTTTCAAGGTTGCCGTCCATGATGCCCAGACCCAGTGCCGTGATGACAAATGCCCCACCCGCGTTCCAAGGGATAAGTGGCGACATCAGCGTCCCGCCTTCTTCGACCGCGCGCGACAGGTTCAGCGTCGAATAGCCGATGCCGCGATACAGCGGCGCATACATCCGCCCCGGCAACGCGATCGAGATATAGGGATCGCCCGCCACGACATTGGTCGCAAAACTGGTCGCGATGGCAGAGCTTTGGACCGCACCAAAGCTGCTGACCCGTTTGATGATTGCGTTAATGATGGCTTCCAGACAGCCGGTGCGTTCCAGCGCACCACCAAAACCAAGTGCGATCAGCATCAGTGAAATCGTCCACATCATCGACTGGATGCCACCCGCGTTCAGCAGGCTGTCGATATCCGACACACCGGTTTCGATGGCGAAACCCGATTGCGCATAGGTAAACACGTCATGCAAACCTTCGCCCTGCCAGAAGATTGCAACAAATCCGCCGGCCAGAACGCCCGAAAACAGCGATGGCAGGGGCGGTTGTTTCGTGACGGCCAGCCCCACAACCACAAGTGCTGGCAGCAGTGGCACCAGACCGATGACGAATTGATCCTGCAAGCCGCTGGTAATCGCATTGATCGCGTCGAACGATGTCTCGCCCTCGCCCATCAGCATGAAGCCCGCACCGATATAAATGGTCAGCGCGATCAGCATGGCCGGCACCGTGGTCGGCAGCATGTTCTGGATGTGGTCAAAAACCGTGACACCGGTGACGGCAGGCGCAAGGTTCGTCGTGTCCGACAGGGGTGAAATCTTGTCACCAAAAAATGCGCCCGATACGACCGCGCCCGCTGTCCAATAGACGGGCACGTCAAACCCCGCGCCGATCCCCATCAGCGCCAGACCGATGGTGCCGACCGTGCCCCAACTGGTCCCCAGCGAAAGCGATACCACCGCACACAGGATCATGGCGGCGGCCAGAAAGATTGACGGGTTCAGCAGCGTCAGCCCGTAATAAATCAGCGTCGGCACCGTGCCGGACGCGATCCAGACACCGATGATCATGCCGACGATGATCAGTACCGCCAGCGATGGCATCGACACATGGATGACGTGAAACACGCCTTCGCGGATGTCGGGCCAGACCTGGCCGCGCATCCGGCCCAGCAGTGCGGTGATCGCAAGACCGATGATCAGCGGGATATGCGGTGTGAAGTCGCCATAGTAGAAAAGTTGTAACGCCAGCAGGCCCAGTGTCAGCACAACAGGTAAAAGTGCGAGCCATAAGCTTGGCAGGTTCTTGTCTTCACTGGCTATGGCGTTCACGGCGGCCTCCGGTTTTTTGTGATGACAAAAAACCTAGGGCTTCAAAAAATTAATCCAGTTAATGTGCCGCTGCCCAAGTCAAACCCTTGCCGCCATCCACGGACAGTTGCACGTCAAGATGGACCGCAGGGGCGGCTGCACCTTCCATGACGGTGCGTGCCGTGTCGATCAATGCGTCGGCGGCATCGGCGTCCACCTCGAACAACAATTCGTCGTGGACTTGCAGCAGCATGCGGGCGGGCTGTCCCTGAATGGCGTCGGGCATCCGGATCATGGCACGGCGGATCACATCGGCGGCGGTGCCTTGGATCGGTGCGTTGATGGCGGCCCGTTTGGCGAACCCGGCGTGCGGTCCCTTTGCATTGATTTCAGGCGTATTGATCCGGCGACCGAACAACGTCTGGACGTAGCCGTGGTCTTTGGCAAATGCGACGGTGTCGTCCATATAGGCGCGGATACCGGGGAAACGTTCGAAATAGCGGTCGATGAACCCCTGCGCCTGATCGCGCGGAATCCGCAGATTGCGCGCAAGGCCAAAGCCGCTGATACCGTAGATGACGCCAAAGTTGATCGCCTTGGCCTGACGCCGCACCTCTGGCGTCATCTGATCCAGCGGCACGTTGAACATTTCCGACGCGGTCAGGGCATGAATGTCCACGCCGTCGCGGAACGCCTGTTTCAATTCTTCGATCCCGGCGACATGGGCGAGGATGCGCAATTCGATCTGACTGTAATCCAGACTGACCAGCAGCTTACCGTCCTCTGCCACGAATGCTTCGCGGATGCGGCGACCTTCTTCGGACCGGACGGGGATGTTTTGCAGGTTTGGATCGGTTGATGCCAGCCGCCCCGTGATCGCGCCCGCGATGGAATAGCACGTGTGCACGCGGCCCGTGTCGGGGTGGATGTGGTCCTGCAAGGCGTCGGTGTAGGTCGATTTCAGCTTTGACAACTGCCGCCAGTCCAGCACACGACCGGGCAATTCGTGTTCGGTGGCAAGGTCTTCCAGAATGTCGGCGCCGGTCGAATAGGCCCCCGTCTTGCCTTTTTTCCCACCGGGCAGGGACAGGTCATCAAACAGGATTTCGCCCAGTTGTTTGGGCGATCCGACGTTGAATTTGCGCCCGGCCAGCGTCTGGATTTCGTCTTCGAGTGCTGCCATTTTCTGGGAAAACGCGTTCGACATGCGCGACAGCGTATCGCGGTCCACCTTGATCCCGGTGCGTTCCATCTGCGCCAGCACAGGAATCAGCGGGCGTTCCAGCGTTTCGTAAACTGTCGTGACCTTGTTGACGTGCAGTTGTGGTTTCAGATGTTGCCACAGGCGCAGGGTGATGTCCGCGTCCTCTGCCGCGTATTTTACCGCGTCTTCGATTGGCACACGGTCAAAGGTGATCGCCTTTTTACCCGTGCCCAACAGCGGTTTGATCGGGATCGGGATATGCCCCAGATAGCGTTCAGACAGCACATCCATGCCGTGGTTATGCAGCCCCGCATGCATCGCATAAGACAGCAGCATCGTGTCGTCGATGGGCGCAATGGCGATGCCGTAACCCGCAAATATCTTGGCATCGTATTTCATGTTCTGCCCGATCTTGAGGATACTGTCGTCCTCCAGCACGGGTTTCAGGGCCGCAAGACAGGTGTCGAAATCCATCTGTCCGTTTGCCAGCGCCACGGTGCCGAACAGATCGTCGGCACCCGCGTCCTTGTGCGCCAGCGGGATATAACACGCCTGCCCCGCCGTGACGCACAGGCTGATGCCGACCAGATCGGCGCGCATTTCGTTCAGGCTGGTGGTTTCTGTGTCGATGGCAACATAGCCGTGTTCGTAAATCCGGTCGATCCAGACTTGCAGCGCGTCCAGATCGCGCACGCAGTCATAGGCGTCAACATCGAACGGTTTTTCTGCGGGCTGGGCCACATCTTGCGAGGCTTCGACCTCGATTGCCGGTGCTTCTGCCCCAAGGCTGGCGGCGATGCGTTTGCTGACGGTGCGAAATTCCATCTTTGCCAGAAAACCCAGCAGGGTGTCGGGGTCAGGGTCGCGGATTTCCAGATCGTCCAGCGTGAAATCCAGCGTCATGCCGCAATCAAGTTGCACCAACTGTTTCGACAATTCGATCTGCGCGCGATGGTCGATCAGGGTCTGGCGCCGCTTGGGTTGTTTGATTTCCGACGCGCGGTCCAACAGGTCTTCGAGCGTGCCGAATTCGTTGATCAGTAACGCCGCCGTCTTGATCCCGATACCGGGTGCGCCGGGCACGTTATCGACGGAATCGCCTGCCAGCGCCTGCACATCGACCACACGTTCGGGGCCGACGCCGAATTTTTCGATCACGCCGTCGCGGTCGATACGCTTGTTTTTCATCGGGTCCAGCATTTCGACGCCGTCACCGACCAGTTGCATCAGATCCTTGTCCGACGACAGGATCGTGACGCGCCCGCCCGCGTCGCGCGCGACGCACGACAAGGTGGCGATGATGTCGTCGGCTTCAAACCCCTGCATTTCTTCGCAGGCGATGTTGAAAGCACGGGTGGCGTCACGCGTCAGTGGAATCTGCGGGCGCAGGTCTTCGGGCATTTCATCGCGGTTCGCCTTGTACTGGTCGTACATGTCGTTGCGGAACGTGTGGCTGCCCTTGTCGAAAATCACCGCCACGTGCGTTGCCGCATCGGGGCCAGAATTCCCTTCGATGTAGCGTTGCAGCATGTTCACGAATCCCGACACGGCACCGACGGGCAAGCCGTCGGATTTGCGCGTCAGTGGCGGCAGCGCGTGATAGGCCCGAAAAATAAAGGCAGAGCCGTCGATCAGGTGCAGATGGCACCCCTTACCAAAGGCCATCAAACCTTGTCCTTGAAATCCTCGTGGATAAAGCGCGCATCGCAATACCCACATTCCACAAAGCCCTTGTCATGTGGGATGGCCAGCCAGACGCGCGGATGGCCAAGGCCGGGGCCGCTGCCATCACAGGCGATGCGCCATTGGTCGACGATCTTGGTTTCCGGTGCGGGACGTGTCATGGGATGGCCTTGCGTTGCTGCGGGCCATGCCCGCCGATGTTCGACCCACAGCCTAGCCCAGCCCAGCGAGGGGTGAAAGACCCATGACCGACAATGCCATCGAAATCACCGGTCTGAAAAAGACCTATGCCGCCACAGGCCGCAGTCCGGCCAAGGAGGCGCTGAAAGGCATCGACCTGACGATTCCACGCGGGTCGATCTTTGGTCTGCTGGGACCGAACGGTGCTGGCAAATCGACGCTGATCAATATTCTGGCGGGTCTGGTCATCAAAACCGAAGGCGCGGTCAAGATTTGGGGATTCGATCAGGATGTGAACGCGCGCCAGTCGCGGGCTGCAATCGGAATCATGCCGCAGGAACCGAACCTTGATCCGTTTTTCACCCCGCGCGGGTCGCTGGATGTGCAGGCAGGGCTGTACGGTGTGCCGCGCAAACAGCGCCGCACCGATGAGATCCTTGAACTGATCGGTCTGGCCGACAAGGCCGACGCCTATGCCCGGTCGCTGTCGGGCGGGATGCGGCGGCGGTTGCTTTTGGGCAAGGCGCTGGTGCATTCACCGCAGATCCTAGTGTTGGATGAACCCACCGCAGGCGTCGATATCGAACTGCGCAATCTGCTGTGGCAGAACGTGCGGCAGTTGAACCAACAGGGCATGACGATCATCCTGACCACCCACTACCTCGAAGAAGCAGAGGCGATGTGTGACGAGATTGCCATCATCAACCACGGCGAAATGATTGTCCGTGATACCACGGCGAACTTGCTGGGGACGCTTGATCAAAAGACGCTGGTCATCACGCCGGATGCCGACCATCCCGACCTGCCCCAGATGCCCGGCGGCGTTACCGGCGAAAAACGGGCGAACGGCACGCTGGCATTCACCTATCAATCCAGCAAAACGCCAGCCGGGCAGATCATCGAAATGGTCCGCAATTCAGGTATCACGATCCGCGACGTGACATCGGAACAGCCCGACCTTGAAGACGTGTTCCTGTCGCTGACGTCTACGCGCTAGGATGGTGGGACGGCGGGCGGGGCGCCTTTGCGGCGGCGGCCGCGAACAGCGCCGGGCGGCGTTACTTTGGCAGCATCCGGCCCAGTTGCGTCCCGCCAAGGATGTGAAGATGAAAGTGCGGCACGTCCTGCACGCCATGCGTCCGGGTATTGGCGATGGCCCGGAATCCGTCCGTCACGCCGGTGATCCGGCACACTTCGGCAACGGCTTGCATGAACCCGACCTGTTCGTCCGCACTGGCCGCATCCGCGAAGTGGTCGAACGACATATACGGCCCTTTGGGCACGATCAGCACATGCACGGGCGCTTGCGGTTCGATATCGTGAAACGCCAAGGCGTGATCGTTTTCAAAAACGGTCTTGTTGGGGATTTCACCGCGCAGGATGCGGGCAAAGATGTTCTGGTCATCGTATTCAAAGTTCATGTCGGTCCTCAGTCCACGAAAAGATAGGGTGTTTCGGCAAGTGTCTTGGCCACGTCTTCCGACACACTGAGGAAACTGGCAAGGGCCGGCGCGTTTTCGATGGGCGTTGCGCGCTCTTTGATCCGGTACATATGCGGAAAATTTGCTTCCCTGATCCGGTCGCTTTCAAAGGTCACGTCCTGTTTGATTGTCGGCAAAAGCTGCTGCAGCGCCTCTGTCGGGGTCTGTTCACCGGCCAGCCCAACCCGTTTTGCATGCCCGATCAGGTAGTCTTCGGTAAAGTCACATTCGATTTCCAGCACCCGTGTGGTGGACCGGTCCGATACAAAATCGTGCATCAACTCGATATTGGATGTGTCCAGACAGATAAGCATGCGGTCGCTTTCGTAGTAATCGAACAGCATCCGCATCAGCGCCCGCCGATGCCGCGTGCGTTTGCCCAAAGACGCCTGAATCCCACCCAGATCAGGCATTTCGGTGTCTTCCTCGTTGAACAGATAGGCGATGGCCGGAATGTTGGTGTTGTGTTTGATCGCCCCCAGCAATCGCTTGGCCACGTGCCATTTCTTGCAGGCGATAATCAAAAGCTCGCGTTCGCGGCCCAACGTGCTTTCGGTTTCCCAGAACCGGTCGGCAAAGCGGCGCCCGATCCGGCCCCGCCCCGTCAGGAACTTGAACAGGTTGCGCCCCTCGTTCGAGATCTGGAAATCGGTGCGTTCAGATGCATAAAGCCGCCCCAGACGTGTCTTGAGATCCGCCGCCTCCGGGCTGATCTTGCGGGCGAACAGGGCATCCTGATTCAGCAATAGATCGAAGTGATCGTTGAAGAACGTCACAGGCATGCCGTAGTCGGTGAACATCAAAAATGTCAGCGTGCGGGTTTCGATTTCCTTGCCGGGCACCAGATGGCGCACGAGTGTCTGGAAAAAGGTTTCGTCCGGAATCCATGTCGTGCGGAAAAACCGCATCACGTCACGCCGCGCCCTTGTGAAATCAAGGATCATTTCAATGGTCTGACGACGCAGGCACCACCACTGGCTTCCGATCATCACCTGAATATCCTGAGGGACATTGCGGGTCAGGCCCAGCTTGCGCTGTGTCCAGAAACTCCAGTAAAAACGGCGTTTCTGCGTACGTTCGTTGAACCAGTGGCGATAAATCAGCCGTTCTTGCTTGAACCCTGTCTTGATCCAGTCGCTTTCAAGGAAATCGAAACTTTCGATATAATCGCGGTCGTTGCGGTCCAGAAACTCGTGGGCATAGCGCGCCGATTTGATCGCAAGGCAGTCCCCCGAGACCATGTAGAAATGCGTGGCCCGCGGAAAGGCGTCAACTGCGGCCTCGACCGCGGACAAGGTGGCACCGACAAGGCTCCATTCGCCCCAGCCACATTTCACCCGTCGCTTGGCAAAGGTGACATTGGGGTTATTGACCAGGGCGGCCCGGATCCGTTCGTAGGATTCGCGTGGTGCACGGGCATCAAAATGAATGGAAATACAGTCGCCAACCGCAGTCAATTGCCGCGCCTGCTGGATGATGGCATCGGGGTCCTTGTGGCACAAAAGGATAAAAGCGATCGTGGCCATGTGTCAGCGCGGGTCCGGTTCAAGACTGTTGTACCGTGTCCTCATATCAACAACAGGTTGCAAATAGACAGGCTTTCTTTGCCAATCACGCTTTACTTAGCCATGATGAAGTTTGAAATCGGGTATATTCCCAAACCGACGAGGTAGCGACCCATGGGGTTTCCCGGCACATGGATGACGACAAGCGAAAGCATGGTCTATCGCGTGGTGCCAAAATGCGCCTGTTCGACCATTGGCCAGATCATGTTCTATTCGGATCATGGCAGCTTTTTCGATGGTGACATTCACGACGCGCAGGACGGGCTGCACAAATGGGCATTGGATAGCAGTCAGCCGCTGATCGCGGACAACGTCAAGGCGCACAAATCCTATGCGTTCACCTGTGTGCGCAATCCCTATACCCGGATTCTGTCGTCATTTTTTGACAAGATCTGCGGTATCCAGCGCAACGGCAAACGCTATCGCGGCAACCTTGTACCGCTGCTGATCCAGAAATACGGTATCGAGGTCGGCGACCCGGAAACCGGGTTCGAATTCGACCAGATCAAATCGTTCCGGCGCTTTTTGCTGTTCGCGCGTGACACGATCCGTTGGCGACGCCCGATGGAACCCGATATCCACTGGTCCGCGATGTCGGGCCATATCAGCACGTTCATCCACAACGGCGGCACTTACGACAGCATTTTTTGGACCGAACAGTTCAACGACGGCATGGCCGATGTTCTGGCGGCCGTTGAAACGCCGCATCCCGTCGATCTGGACGCGATCCCGCGTTTTAACGAAAGCGAAGGCCACGGGCCAAAGCGGTTGCATAAGGTGTCAGAGTATTTCGACGACCTGTCGATGCACCTGATGTGGGAAATCTACAAAAAGGATTTCCAGCTTTTCCGTTATGATTTTGACAATCCAGACAACAAGATGCCAACCGGTGATCTGGACCTGCGCGAAATTCACGCAAAGCTGGGGGATTAAGGGGCATATGTCCCCAGGGGCTTTGCCCCCGCGCCGCAAGCGGCGCTCCCCCAGGATATTTTCAGCAAGAAGAAAGTGGACCCAGCCACCATGACACGCGTGTTGATCCTGGGGTCTGGCCCCGACGTTGCAGAGGTCACCGATTGGTCCCGCGCGCCATTCGATGTGATAGTCGCGATCAACAACGCTTGGCGGATCCGCGATGATTGGGATGTTCTGATCCATCCGTCAGATTTCCCCGATGATCGCAAGCCCGTGCATCTGCTGCCGGGACAGCGGATCGTTCAGGCGGCTGATTACGTGCCGATACAGAACACCTATGGCGGGTTTGTCTATGCTGGCGGCACGATGGCGTTTACTGCCGGGTACTGGGCGCTGGGGGCGCTACGGCCCCGTGTCATGGCGTTTGCGGGGTGCAACATGGTGTACCCCACCGCTGGCCCAACGCATTTTTATGGCACCGGCACCGCCGACCCGTTGCGCCCCGATGTCACCCTCCGATCGCTTCCGGCGAAATCCGCGCGTCTGCGCATTCACGCCGCGCGCCAAGGGTGTGCCTGTGTAATCGTCACTGGAGAAGATAGCGTTCTGGCGTTTCCGCGCGCGACACCCGACGCCTTGCCAGATGGCCCATCGTTATACGACGTGTCGGTCGCAGATTTGGCCGACGCCGAAGAAGCGAAGCTGGATTACCGTGTCCCCAGCGGGAAATACTGGAAAGAGGAAACCCGCTTTGACCCCGCCAAGATCGACGCACTCGATCAGATGTGGCTGCGCGCGGGCGGCTAAAGCACCTTGTCGTCGAACAGGCACAGATCGCGGATCAGGCAGGCCGCGCACTTCGGTTTGCGGGCGACACAGGTGTAGCGTCCGTGCAAGATCAGCCAATGGTGTGCATGTTGCTGATAATCGGCTGGGACGTGGTCTTCGATTCGGCGTTCGACCTGATCCACGTCTTTGCCCGGCGCGATCCCGGTACGGTTGCCGACACGAAAGATATGCGTATCGACGGCCTGCGCCGGATACTGCCACCACATGTTCAGCACCACGTTCGCCGTTTTGCGGCCGACCCCCGGTAACGATTGCAGGGCAGCGCGGGAATTCGGCACCTCTCCGCCGTAGTCATCCACAAGGATCTGGCTGAGCTTGATAACGTTCTTTGCCTTTTGGCGGAACAAACCGATGGTTTTGATATGTGCGGTCACACCGTCGAGACCAAGATCCAGCATCTTTTGCGGGGTATCGGCAATCGCAAACAGATCGCGCGTCGCCTTGTTCACGCCTTTGTCGGTGGCCTGCGCCGACAGGGCAACCGCGACGACAAGCGTATAGGCGTTGACGTGATCCAGCTCTCCCTTGGGTTCGGGCTGGACCGCGTGAAACCGGCGAAAGATTTCACGGATTGTCAAATAATCAAGTTGCTTGGCCATGCCACTTGATGCCCCGACGCGGCAGCATGCGCAAGTTCCGCAGGATTCGGGTCGCGCCGTTGGATACCGAAACTTATGCTAGTGAAATGAAACATGACCACAGCTATCATTATGCCGTCATGGCCCGTGCAATTGCCGCCATCGATGCGCGGCAGGGGGAACCCGCCAGCCTGACACAGATCGCAAGTGCATTGGACATGAGCCCCGCGCATTTCCAGCGGCTTTTTTCGGCATGGGTTGGCGTATCACCCAAACGCTACCACCAGTATCTGACGCTGGATCACGCGCGGCACATGCTGCGTGACCGGTTCACGACGCTAGAAACCGCAGATGCCGTAGGGCTTTCGGGCACAAGCCGCCTGCACGATCTGTTTGTGCGCTGGGAGGCCATGACGCCCGGTGCATTTGCCAAGGCGGGGGCAGGGCTGACGATCCGGTGGGGATGGTTTGACAGCCCGTTTGGTCCGGCTCTGGCGATGGCGACCGCACGTGGCCTGTGCGGACTGGCCTTTTCAGCCGAAACCGGGCCGGATGCCGCGATGTCCGATCTGACGGCACGCTGGCCCGATGCGAATTTCGTCGAAGACCCGACCGCCGTCGCAAGCTGGGCCCATGCCGCCCTGCACGGCATGGGCGAGGCGCGGCTGCATATGATCGGCGCACCGTTCCAGATCAAGGTCTGGGAGGCGCTGATGCGTATTCCGTCGGGCCATGTCAGCACCTATTCGGAAATTGCCGCCAGCATCGGCAGCCCCAGTGCGGTGCGCGCTGTCGGCACGGCGGTTGGCCGCAATCCGGTCAGCCTGCTTATTCCGTGCCACCGTGCCTTGCGGAAATCCGGTGCGCTGGGTGGCTATCACTGGGGGCTGCCGATCAAGCGTGCCCTGCTGGCCCATGAAGGCGCGCGCGCCGACGCCCGCGCACCTTGATATGCTCTGTGGTGACCGCGCTATTTGATAGCAGCGGCAGTTGCGCCATATAGTCACATATCACGAATGCCCGGATGACCGGGGTTCTCACCAAGGGAAAACAGACATGACAATCACGCGTCTTAATATGACGGTCGCAGCTGCCGCATTGTTGCTGACCACTGCCTGCGCCGGAACCGGCGGTCCGAACGACAACCAGAATGCTGCCAGCGGCGCCTTGATCGGTGCAGGCCTTGGGGCCATCGCCGGTGTCGCTGCAGGGGACGACGATCAGGAACGTCGCCGCAATGCGCTGATCGGGGGCGCGCTGGGGGCTGCCGCTGGTGCAGGCGTCGGCAACGTGCTCGACCGTCAGGAACAGGAATTGCGCAACGCATTGGGCAACAATGTCGGCATCGTCAACAACGGCAACAACCTGATCGTGACACTGCCACAGGACATTCTGTTCGCAACCAATTCGACTGCCGTATCCGCGTCGGCACAGGGCGACCTGAACACATTGGCCCGCAGCATCCAAGCCTATCCGAATTCGACGGTGAACGTCATCGGACACACCGACGATGTGGGGGCTGCTGCGTTCAACCAGGATCTGTCGCAACGCCGTGCACAGGCTGTCAGCAACGTCCTGATCAATGCGGGTGTGTCCCCGGCACGCATTCGGTCCATTGGCCGCGGCGAGGACCAGCCCATTGCGACGAACCTGACACCCGCCGGGCGTCAGCAAAACCGCCGGGTCGAAATCGTCATCACTCCGAACTGATCGACAATCGGACCCGCAGGGTCGCCCCGCCAGTTTTGCGACAGGCGGGGCGATCCTGTGGCCAACAAAAAAGCCCGGTGCAGACTGCACCGGGCTTTTGTCGTGAAACGGGAAAGCGGTCGATCAGTGCATCTTGGCTTTGACCGTTTCAATCGATTCGTCGATCAGGGCATTGGTCCGTGCCGCGTCCATGTTTTTGGCGACAACATCACGTGCTGCCGCGACCGCAACGGTGATCGCCTGATCACGCACATCGCGGATGGCGTCGGCACGGGCGGCGGCAAGCTGGTCTTCGGCACCGGCCAACCGGCGGTCGATGTTTGCCGCAATCTCGTCCTTTGCCATCTGGGCAGAGCGTTCTGCTTCCTGACGGGCATTGGCGACGATGCGGTCAGCCTGTTCCTGCATTTCCTTTTGCTTGCGCTCGTACGACGCCAGCAAGGTCTGCGCTTCTTCACGCAGCGCGCGGGCTTCGTCCAGATCGGACTGGATGCCTTGCGCCCGCTTGTCGAGCATGCCCGAAATCTTGCCGGGCACTTTGTAATACAACAGGACGGCGACAAACAGGATGAATGCCAGCAACACCACGAAATCCGTGTTGGCCAACGAAACAAATGTCTCGCCTGCAGCCAATACGGGACTGGCTGTTAGGGCCAGGATTGCAATCAGGATGTGACGCATGGTTTATCCTTTCATCCGGTCATTGACAGCTGCGTTCACGCTGTCAGCAGACGCATCGACGCCAAAGGCAGCAACCAGAGCCTGTGCAACATCGCGTGCGACCTCGCCGACGTTTTCGCTCGCGTTGGATCGAATATCGGCAATCGCGGCTTCGGCTTCGGCAGTTTGGGCTGCGATCTTGGTGTCCGCTTCGGTCAGTGCCGCGTCCAGATCGCGCTGCGCTTCGGCGCGGGCTTCATCAGCGATACGGTTGCTTTCGGCACGGGCGTCAGCCAGTGCCTTTTCATAGGATTTTTCTGCTTCGGACGCTTTGTTTTTCAGGTCTTCGGCCGCCGCCAGATCATTCGAGATCGTACCCGAACGTTCTGCCAGAATCGCAGAGATCCGCGGCAAGGCGATCCGCGACAATATAAGATAGATCGCGACCAGGGCGATCAGCAGCCAGAAAATCTGGTTCGGGAATGTCTCGAAGTTCAGCTGCGGCATGCCCGCTTCTGTGACATTCTCGGCCATTGCCTCGGTTTGAATAGCCATCGGTTCCCTCGGAATGCTGGTTACGGACACGACCGAGGCACAGTGTGCCCCGGTCAGCCGTAAGGATAATTTACCTCTCTGACGGTGTCAGAGTTAGGTGAACATCAGCAGCAGAGCGATGAGGAACGAGAAGATCCCCAGGGCTTCTGCAAACGCAAGGCCGATGAACAGGGTCGCTGTCTGCGACGCGGCGGCAGAGGGGTTGCGCAGTGCGCCTGCCAGATAGTTGCCAGCTACGTTGCCGACACCAAGAGCTGCCAGACCGGTACCGATGCCGGCAAGGCCGGCGCCCAGAGTTGCGATATCGCCTTCCATGATCTTTTCTCCTTACAGATGGAATTTGAGGGTCGTGATTTGTCGGACCTTAGTGTGCGGGGTGCAGCGCATCCTTTAGATACACACAGGTCAGAATTGCGAAAACATATGCCTGAATTCCGGCAACCAGCACTTCCAGACCGTAGATCAGGGCGATGGCCACGACGGACACCGGGCTAAGCACCGCGATGGCGGCAAAGCCTGCGAACACCTTGATCACGGCATGGCCGGCGGTGATGTTGCCTGCCAGACGGACAGAGTGGCTGACCGGCCGGACGAAGTAGGAAATCACTTCGATCACGGCAATGATCGGACGCAGGAACAGCGGCGCTTCGGACATCCAGAACAGTTTCAGGAACGCAGGTCCATTCAGGATGAAACCCAGAATGGTCACGCCAAAGAACACACCAAAACCCAACACCGCCGTCACGGCGATATGGCTGGTTGTCGAGAACGACATCGGGATCAGGCCAAGGAAGTTGGCAAACAGAATGAACACAAACAGTGTCATGATGTAGGGGAAGTACCGCAAACCTTCTTTGCCGGCGACGTCTTCGACCATCTTGTGCGTGAAGCCGTACAGCAATTCAGCGATGGATTGCGACCGCGACGGGATCGTGGACCGGTTCCGCGTTGCGAAAATGAACAGGGCTGCGACGCACAGCACGGCGATTGCCAGCCAAAGCGTTACGTTCGTCGGGGTGTACCAGCTGATCGGGCCGTCGCCGAACAGCGGGCGCACGATGAACTGGTCCAGCGGGTGGAACACCAGACCGCCTTCTTCTGCGGGATATGCACCACCTTCGACCAGATGTTCGGTCGTCGCACCTTCGGTGACGCTTTCAGCGACAGACGGAACTTCGGTCACGATATCGTTTTCACCCGCCACGTGTCTCATCCTCGTTTTCGGCGGGATCACCCGCCATTTGTTTCGCCTGCATTTCCTTGGCCGACCGCATCATGGTGTTCACACCAGCCGCGAGGCCCAAGAAGATGAACAGCACCAAAAAAATCGGCATCGTTCCAAAGAACAGATCCAGACTATATCCAATGCCGAAACCGATCCCAAGACCGGCCACCAGTTCGATCACCATTCGCCAAGCATGTTGCGCCTGAGAATAATGATTTTCACCATGAGCCTTCACCGGTTCTTGTGCCTTGCGCCGCGCGGCCAGCTTTTCTTCCAGCGCCTTCAGGCGCGCTGTCGGATCGGTCTGGTCCGGGTTCGGTGACACGTCGGTTGGACCCCGTCATTTCGTTGCCGAGGGTCTATGTTGCGCGCCAGTCAGAGTCAACAAGTGCTTAATCACGTCAAACCATTGAAAATACAGAACTTCGTCGCTTTTACGACGTAGACCGCCGCCGTGCACCACGCGATAGACATTCAACCGTTCGGTTGACGGTTTGCACGTTACAGGACTAACGCTGTGCATGGCTTCCAATCTTGACACCACTTTTGCAGCACTGGCCGATCCGACGCGGCGCGCGATCCTGTCGATGCTGCTGGAAGACGACATGGCCGTCACCGACGTGGCAGAACCGTTTCAGATGTCGCTGGCCGCGATTTCCAAGCATCTGGGCGTGCTGACGGCCGCCGGTCTGATCTCTCAGGAAAAGCGGGGGCGCGTCAAATGGTGCAAACTAGAACCTGACGCGCTGCATGCCGCCGCAGTCTGGATGCAGGCGTTCGGCATGATGGGGCCGCTGGATCTGGACGCGTTCGAAGGGTTCTTGCAACGCGAACTGGACATGAAAACGCCGCCAACTGCGGATGCAGCCGACGGCGATTGAATTGCAGCCTAGGCTTTGATCAAAGCACGAATTGGATGATCGCAAGCACAATAACGACAAGCCCGACGATGTAGATAATGTTTCGCATTTCCGTTCACCTTTTCTTGAGTTCACAGGCTAACTGCCCCCGACCACGTTTGGTTCCGTGGCTGTTCGTCCACTGACCGCACTATCGTCGCGCAACAGTAGGAATAACGCCAGAACAGTCAAACCTATACCAATCAGGATCAACGCGGGCGGTGCCTGTTCACCCAGCGCCAACTGCCAACAGATCACCCATGACGGCGTCAGATAGGTATAGGCCATGACCTTTGCACTTGGCAGGCGGACCGCCGCGAATTGCAGCAGGGCAAAGGTCGATGCCGATGCCGCCACGGAAATATAGGCCAGTGTGATCCAAACAATGGCAGGCAGGTCGGCCCAAGGCGTCGCCACGATGTCGGCCCATGCATAGACGGTCAACAGCAGCGCCCCCGCCAACAGCGTGCCACAGGCAAAGATCAGCGTGCCTTCGCCGCGCTTTACCAGCGGGACCATCGGCGTATAAAGCGCATGCCCAATGCAGCCGATAAAGAAAATCGCCTCGCCTTTACCCACATCAAGAGCGCGCACCGCTCCCCAATCCGCGCGAAAGATCACCCAAAGCGCCCCAACCCCACCGATCGACAACGCCAGTGCCATGCGCCCCGTCAGACGTTGCCGCAACAACAGCCAGCCAAAGCCTGCCGCCATGATCGGCGTCAGCGTGAACACGGCAGAGGTGCTGACCGGCGGCGCTGTTTTCAGACCTTCGAACATGGTGGCGAAATAAACGCTCATCAGTGCGGCCAGCACGAAATACCGCCAAGGCGCGCGAAATGCCGACCGCTCGATTTGCCCCGTCGCCGCGGACGCTGCCAGCAGCACCAGCCCTGCGACCCAGAACCGGGCGGCGGTCATCACGACGGGATCGATGTCGTTGGCCGCCAGACTGCCCAGCGCGAAACTGCCCGCCACCAACGCGGAAAAAGCAAGCATTGCCAGATGCCCGGCACGTCCGTCAGGTATCAAGCTTGGCGTCCTTGACCCAGTCTTTCAGAAAGGACACGAAGGCCTGCACCTTTTTGCTGCGGTGCAGGTCCACATGCGTCACGACCCAGACATCGACGGCCCATTCGTCGGGTGCCTCGATCACGGGCACCAGTTCGGGCATCGTCATCAGGTTAAGACTGGCCATGAAACCGATCCCTGCACCCGCCAAAATGCCCTCTCTGATGACGCGGTCGTCAGAGGAACGCAGGATGCGACGATCTTCGGGTACACGGTCGAACAGCCACCGGTAAAACGGCGCGCGATGGTCATTATCGACGTGGGTGACGAAATCATGGTGTGCCAGATCGGCCTCGGACGTGACCGTACCATTTTTTTCCAGATAGCCCTGGGTCGCCACAAGTGCAGGTTTGATGCGAAACAAGGGCTGTACGACGTTGTCGGGTTCGGATGGACGGTTGCCCGCGCGGATCGCGACATGCGCTTCGCCGTATTCAAGCCGGAACACGCGATGATCGGTCAGGATACGGGCACGAATGTCAGGATATTCGACACGGAAATCGGTCATGATCGACGCCAGCACCCCGCCGAAATCAGCCAGCGACGTGACGGTCAGATCGCCGGACACGCCTTCGCCCTGCCCCTTGATCCGGCCCGCAAGCTGCGTGAACTGATCGTCGGTTGTCTGCGCCACCTGCAACAGATCGGTGCCCGCATCCGTCGGCGTATAGCCACGTGCATGGCGCTGAAACAGTTTGACGCCCAGTCGCTGTTCCAGCGCATCAATATGCCGGATCACAGTCGCATGGTGGACCCCAAGTTTTTCTGCGGCACCACTGACTGTGCCCGCCCGCGCCACCTGAAAGGCCGTGCGGATTTCATCCCAACTGTCCATATCGCTCTTTCATTCGCCGTGACATTGCACGCACGCAGGGTCAGGTATTTCGCGGCTTTGCGCAATCACCAATGATCACCCCGCCTTGACCGCATGGCTGGTGTCGCACAGTTTAACGGACATGACGTCGTTCAAGCAACGTATCCTGCGCATTCACGCGTGGACGGTCCAGAAACCGGCGCTGGCCATTGTGCGTCACGTCGGCCTGTTGCGTCAGCTGTTCACGCTAAGCGCGATCATCGCAAACAAGACGCCCCCCGGCCTGTCTGTGACGCCACTCACGCTCGGGGGATGCCGGGCCTATGCCTGCGACACGGGGCACGCCACCCCGAACGGCACCACGCTGTATCTGCATGGCGGTGGATTCGTGATCGGCAACCTGCGGACCTATCAGCATCTTGTCGCGCGGCTGGGCAAGGCTGCGGGCACGCGGGCGATTTTTCTGGATTACAGGCTTGCGCCCGAACATCCGTTTCCAGCGGCCATTGACGATGCAGAAGCGGCTTGGCGCGCCTTGTCCGACGATCCCGACGCCGGGCCGTTGACCTTGGCCGGGGACAGTGCGGGCGGCAATCTGGCGCTGGCGCTGCTGCACCGCATTGTGGCAAACGGGCTGACCCGACCGTGCGCCGTCGCGGCCCTGTGTCCGGTCACGGACCTGCGTTTGCAGAACCCGTCACTGACAGCAAACCGCAAGACCGATCCGCTGGTTTCGGCCCGTTGGGGCCGCCGCAGCGTTGCGGCCTATCTGGCGGGGGCGGACCCGATGCGGCCCGATGCCTCGCCGATCATGGGGAATTTCACCGGTGCGCCACCGGTGCTGATCCATACCGACCGGTCAGAGATCCTGAACGATGATGCGCACCGGATGGCAGAAGTCCTGCGTGCGCAAGGCGTCGATGTCACATTGACCGAAACGGATGGTCTGTATCATGTATGGCACCTGAATGTCGGTCGCACGATAGAAGCAGACCAAAGCATCGCAGAGATCGGCGCGTTTCTGGCAGATGCGGTCAAAGGAGGCTGAATGACACTCTTGATCCTGATCCTGCGGATCGCCCTGACGGTGGCGTTTCTATATTATGGCTTGCGCAAACTTGTCGGCGGCACGGCTGATGTGGCGGTCTATGACGCGCTTGGGTTTGGCCAATGGCCGCGCCCGATCACCGGCAGCGTAGAGGTCATTTGCGCGATCGGGCTGTGGGTGGTGGGGTTTCAGGGCATTGCGGCGCTGGGGCTATTGGTGACGGTGCTGACCGGCACGGCAGCGTTAAGCCTGTTCACGACCCTGCCCCGCGCGCACATGTTTGCACTGATCGCAGGTGCGGCGGTGCTTGTGTGGTACGACATGGCCGATATCCTGCTGTTCCTGCCACAGACTTGACTCTGCGGTGCGACAGCCGTAATCCGCGACCAACACCCGGAAGTCTGATCTTCCGGTCCCCGCTTCAGGGGATCGCCCTCCGTCAGCGCGTTGCGCCCACGGGGGCGCTACCGCATTGAGCGTTCGTACCTATATGGTCCGCAACGCAACCGACGACAGGACGACCCATGTTCGAGAATCTTTCCGACCGGCTATCAAGCGTCTTTGACCGTCTGACAAAACAGGGCGCGCTGTCCGAAGACGATGTAAAAACCGCCCTGCGCGAAGTCCGCGTTGCCCTGCTGGAAGCCGACGTTTCGCTGCCCGTGGTCCGCGATTTCATCAAGGCGGTCGAAGCAAAGGCAACCGGTCAGGCGGTCACCAAATCGATCACACCCGGCCAGCAGGTCATCAAGATCGTCCATGACGAATTGCAGCACATGCTGTCCGGCGACGAAGACCCCGGCAAGCTGAAAATCGACAACCCGCCCGCGCCGATCCTGATGGTCGGACTTCAAGGGTCGGGTAAAACCACGACCACCGCCAAACTGGCGAAACGGTTGAAGGACCGCGAAGGCAAAAAGGTCCTGATGGCTTCGCTGGATACCAACCGCCCCGCCGCGATGGAACAGTTGGCGATCCTTGGCACGCAGATCGGCGTCGATACCCTGCCAATCATCATTGGTGAAACACCGGTTCAGATTGCCAAACGCGCCAAAACTCAGGCGTCACTGGGTGGCTACGATGTCTACATGCTGGATACGGCGGGACGTCTGCACATCGACGCCGAACTGATCGCCCAAGCGGCAGAGGTGCGCGACATCGCCAACCCGCGCGAAACGCTGCTGGTGGTCGATGGTCTGACAGGTCAGGACGCGGTCAACGTCGCAAAGGAATTCGACGACAAGATCGGCGTGTCCGGTGTCGTGCTGACCCGGATGGACGGCGACGGTCGCGGCGGTGCCGCCTTGTCGATGCGCGCCATCACCGGCAAGCCGATCCGGTTCGTGGGCCTTGGCGAAAAAATGGACGCCATCGAAACCTTTGAGCCGCAACGCATCGCGGGCCGTATCCTGGGCATGGGCGACATCGTGGCGCTGGTTGAAAAGGCGCAGGAAACGCTGGAAGCCGAACAGGCCGAACGCATGATGAAGCGGTTCCAGAAGGGCCGTTTCAACATGAACGACCTGAAGATGCAGCTGGACCAGATGCTGAAAATGGGCGGCATGGAAGGCATGATGGGAATGATGCCCGGCATGAACAAGATGAAGGGCCAGATGGACAAGGCCGGGATCGACGACCGCATCCTGAAACGCCAGATCGCGCTGATCAACTCCATGACCAAAAAGGAACGTGCCAACCCCGAACTGCTGGCCGCCAGCCGCAAGAAGCGGATCGCGCAGGGTGCCGGCCTAGAAGTGTCGGAACTGAACAAGCTGGTGAAACAGCACCGTCAGATGGCCGACATGATGAAAAAGATGGGCAAGGGCGGCATGCTGAAGCAGGCGATGAAACAGATGATGGGCAAGGGCGGCGCCATGCCCGACATGAACGATCCCGCCGCCATGCAGGAAGCTGCAAAAGCAATGCAGGGCCGGATGCCGCAGGGTGGCCTGCCCGGTCTGGGTGGCGGTTCGGCATTGCCCCCCGGTCTGTCCGGTTTCGGCAAGAAGAAATAAACCATGACCCCGTCGTCTGCCCTGCCCAGCCGTTTGCTAACCTGCGCCCCGGTGTTGACCACCGGGCGTCTGGTGTTGCGCGGCCCGCAGGACAGCGACCTTGATGCGCTGACCGACATGATGACGCAATCCAGCCGCATGGGCGCTGTTGGCGGCAATGGCACCCCGACCGAAGCGTGGCGCGCGTTCATTTCCGGCATCGGTCACTGGCAGATGCGCGATTTCGGGTTTTTCACGATCACCGACCGCGCGACGGGCAAGACCTATGGCCGCTGCGGCCTGCTGCGCCATGTGGGATGGCCCGAAACCGAACTGGCCTATCACCTGTTCGACGGTGCCGAAGGCCGCGGAATAGCATACGAGGCCGCTGTCGCCGTACGCCACTGGGCTGGCGAGGTACTGGGTCTTGGGCCGCTGGCGTCGTTCATTGGACCGACGAACGCGCGCAGCCGCGCGCTGGCCAGACGGCTGGGCGCCATCGAAGAAGACGTGCAGACCATCGACGGCGACGAAGCGCTTGTGCATCGCCATCTGGCGCATGATGCACCGCTGGCCCGTGCCCAATGGCTGGAGGTGTCGCAATGATCGACGACAATCTGCAGACCGCGCGCCTGATCCTGCGCCGCCCGAATGGGTCCGACTGGCCTGCGTTTCGTGATTTCATGCTGTCTGACCGTGGCGCGCGTTTCGGCCACACGACAGCAGGTGCGGCATGGCGCAGTTTTGCCGCCGAATTGGGACACTGGCAGATTTTTGGCCATGGCATGTGGGCCGTCACGCAGCGCGGGTCCGATGCCATCGTGGCACTGATCGGCCCCTGGACACCACCGGACTGGCCCGAACCCGAAATCGGTTGGATGGTGCTGGACCCCGCCATCGAAGGCCAGGGTATCGCCACAGAAGCGGCCAAGGCCGCGATCCTGCACGCGTTCTCGACGCTCGGCTGGACCACGGCAGTCAGCTATATCGCCACGGACAATTCCCGCTCTGCCGCACTTGCCGCGAAATTGGGCGCAACACCCGATCCATCCGCCACACCGCCCGCCGCTTATCCGGGTCAGGTCGTCTGGCGACACCCCCGGCCAAAGGAACTGACATGACACTACATCCCTGGGAAACACCGCCGCAAGGACAAGCCGCCGTCGCCGTCGAACGCATCGGGCAATCGCTGCCCCGCATCGCATCGGACCATTGCGTTCTGCGCGGCCCCTACATGGAAGATTTCGACGTCTTCGCCGATCTTGTGACGTCGGATCGGGGGCGCTATGTTTCTGGCCCGCTGACACGCGAAGGCGCGTGGGACGATTTCATCCAGTTGACCGCAAGCTGGATCCTGCGCGGGTGCGGGTTGTGGACCGTCGAACATCAGGACGACAAGCGCGTTTTGGGTTTTGTCCTGCTGGGTCACGAAACCGGCGACCCGGAACCCGAACTTGGCTTTTTGTTCACCGCAGAAGCCGAAGGCGCAGGCTATGCGTTTGAAGCGGCTGAAAAGGCGCGCAACAACGCGTGGAACGCACTGAGCTTTGAGACGCTGGTCAGCTATATCGACCCCGAAAACGACCGGGCGATCGCGCTGGCAAAACGTCTGGGCGCCGAAAAGGTGCAAGGCGAAATGCACGACGGCTGCGAAATCTGGCGCCACCCGCGGCCGGAGTATGACCTGTGACCCAAGACGCCGCCAGCCGTGCCGCAGAGCTTTTGAAGGACCACCGCGCCAGCATCGACCGGCTGGACGCGATCCTTGTCTATACGCTGGGCGAACGCTTCAAGCATACGCAGGCCGTGGGCCACCTGAAAGCGCAGCACGACCTGCCACCGTCCGACCCACAGCGCGAGGCGACGCAAATCGCCCGGCTTACCGATCTTGCGAAACGGGCCGATCTGGACCCGGAATTCGCCAAGAAATTCCTGAATTTCATCATTCAGGAAGTCATCCACCACCACGAACAACACAAATCCTGACGGCGCTGCCGTCGACAAAGCCAAGAAAAGGAAAACTCTCATGGCCATGAAAATTCGTCTCGCACGCGGCGGTTCCAAAAAGCGTCCGTATTATTCCATCGTTGCTGCCGACAGCCGCATGCCGCGTGACGGTCGTTTCAAGGAAAAGCTGGGCACCTATCAGCCGATGCTGTCCAAGGACGATGAAAACCGTGTCCGGATGGACATGGAACGCGTGCAGTACTGGCTGGGCCAGGGCGCAGAACCCACAGACCGCGTGGCCCGTATGCTGGAAGCCGCAGGCCACCTGCCCAAGAAAGACCGTGCCAACCTGAAAAAAGGTGAGCCGGGCAAGGCCGCCAAGGCACGCGCTGAAGAAAAAGCAGCCAAGCAGGCCGCCATCGACGAAGCTGTAAACGCCCCCGCCGAAGAAGCACCGGCAGAAGAAGCAGCCGCAGAAGAGTAAGCCGCTTTTCCGCGCTGGATCAGGGCCCGTCGTGCTGATGCACGGCGGGCCTTTTTCGTGGTGAAACCTATTCCGCAGGGTCGGGTGACGCGTTAGGGTGCGGTCGGCCCTTTGCGTGGGGTCGTGGTGCGTAATCGAAAGACCAGACATGACAGAAACGGTAATTGTGGGCCGGATCGGCGGCTCTTTCGGCGTCAAGGGCGAAGTGCGGATCAAATCGTTCTGCGCGGACCCGCAGGACATCGCGGATTATGCGCCGCTGACAACCGAAGATAACCGGGTCTTTGCCCAGATGGTTTTGACGGGGCAGACCAACGGCGGCTTTACCGCGCGGCTGGACGGCGTCATCACGAAAGAAGACGCCGACGCGCTGCGCAACGTCGATCTATATGCGCCACGCGACGCGCTGCCGACCTTGCCCGACGACGAATATTATTACACCGATCTGGTCGGCCTGACCGTGGTGGATACCGGCGGCGTAACGCTGGGCACCGTGGCCCGCGTGGTCGATCACGGCGCGGGGGATTTACTGGATATCGCGGTGTCGGGCAGGTCCGAAACGGTCTTGTTGCCGTTCACCCGTGCAGCCGTGCCGACTGTCGACCTGACAAGCCGCAGGATCGTGGCGGACCCGCCGGACGGCCTGTTCGACGCATGAGGCGGATTTTCGTCCACCCGGGTTTTCACAAGACAGGGACCAGTTCGATCCAACATTTCCTGTGGTTCAACCGCGAAACACTGGAACCTTTTGCCGCCCCCGTCATGCTGCGCCACATGAAACCGTTGCTACAGGTCATCGGTCGATTTTCACGCACGCTGAACCCGCTGGATTTGATGGATTACGTGGCGCGGCTGGACGACGCCTTTGCCGTGGCGGCCCCCCGCGACGATCAGAACATCATCGTGTCCTGCGAAGGCTTGCTGGGCAATCTGCCCGGCGGCCCCGGCGTCACGGGCTATGACGCAGCGCCGACGCTTGCAAGCTATCTGACAGGGTATCTGGCGGAACGGTTTCCAGACGCGGAACAACACATGATCCTGTCCACCCGCGATGCCGATGGCTGGCTGTTCAGCACCTATCGCCACCTTCTGCGCGGGCACCGTATGACGCTGGACCGTGCTGCATTCGCAACGCTTCTTTCCAGCACGGTCGATCTGGACGAAACCGTGGCAGAGGTGTCGGACGCCATCGCACCGATCCCGACGCTTACGCTGCCAATGGCGCAGGCGGCCATGCACCCGCTTGGCCCCGGCGGGGCATTTTGCGCGCGGATCGGCGTGCCGGACGACATCATGGACCGATTGCAGCCCGTCGGCGCAGGCAACGCCGGACCCGATGACGCGCTGTGGCAGCAATTCCTGACGCTGAACCGCAGCACGCTGTCCGACCGCGCCGTGAGCGCCGAAAAGGAACGTCTGGCGCAGGATGCGAACCTTGGGGGCTGGCGATTTGCATGATCCGGTGCGCGTCATCGTTCATCCCGGATTTCACAAGACCGGGACATCCAGCCTGCAAAGCTATCTGCACCGTCACCGTGCCGCACTGGCACCCTATGTCGCGTTTTACGGCAAGGACGATTTCCTGAAGGCGGGCAGCGCCGCGCGCATCTATGCGCAAAAGCCGTTTCCATGGCGGCTGCGTGCGTTCAGGCGGCGGCTGGACGCCTTTTTGACCAGCATCCCGGACGCCCCCGTCATCATGCTGAGCCGCGAGACATTCAGCGGTGCGATGCCGGGACATCGGCGGATGCTGGGCCGTACGATCACCGGCTATCACGGGGTCGCCGTGCCGCTGGGACGCCAGATTATCGCTGCATTGCAGGCGCGGTTCGGGCCACAGGTCCAGATCACATTCGTCTATACCCTGCGCGACCGCGAGGGTTGGATCAGATCCGTCTATGGCCATCTGCTGCGGTCGATCCATCTGACACAGGATTTCGACGCGTTCCGCGCGCGTTTTCCCGACCTGATGGACCCCGCGGCAGAGGCGCGCCGCATCGTGGCCACGCTGGGGGTTGCGGACGCGCATTATTTCGATCTGGCCGACATCGGGTCGCGGCGCGAGGGTCCGGCAAGCGCGATCCTTGATCTACTGGATGTGCCGTCAGCGGTCAGGGCCGCCCTGCCCCCTGCGGGCCGTGCGAACAGCGGCCAGACTGCCCCGATGGAACAGGTCTTTCTGGACATGAACCGGGCGGGCGGCCCAAAGGCCGATCTGAAACGACGCAAAGACGCCATGTTACGCGACGCACGCCGCCGCTGACGGAACCTGCATATCCCGAGCCGCGTTTTGTGTTCAACGAAACGTTATCCAAAGGAATGCATCATGATCGAACTGATCATCACCCTGCTTGTCATTGCTGCTATTGCCGCCCTGCTGGGATTTGGCCGAATCAGCGGGATCGCCCTGTCTGGCGCAAAAATCCTGATCCTTGTGGTTCTGGTCCTGTTCTTGCTGGTGTTGTTCGGCTTCATCGCGCTGGCATAAAGGGACGTGCCAATTGGCCCGCGCCGCGCTATAGCGCCGGCCATGACTGACACGCCCCGATCCGCTGGCCGCAAGACCATCCGCCCGACGCTGCAACCGCGCGAACTGATGACCGATGCGCCTGACCTGTCCGGCGTGTGGACGGCACAGGTGCTGACGCTGCTGCCCGAAGCCTTTCCCGGTATTCTGGGCGAAAGCCTGATCGGACGTGCGCTGAAAGACGATTTGTGGCAATTGCAGATCACCGATTTGCGCACCTATGGCGAAGGCAAGCATCGCAACGTCGATGACACCCCCGCAGGCGGCGGCGCAGGCATGGTGTTGCGCGCTGACATCCTGGACCGGGCGCTGCGCGATGTGCGGGCCGGGTCGCGGGGCCGCAATCCGTTGATTTACCTGACACCGCGCGGACGCGCCATGACACAGGCACTGATGCACAAGCTGGCAACCAGCGATGGCGTCACCCTGTTATGTGGCCGTTTCGAAGGTGTCGATGAACGCGTGATCGAAGCCCACGACGTGATAGAGGTCAGTCTGGGCGACTTTGTCATGACCGGCGGAGAGATCGCTGCAATGGCCTTGATAGATGCGACGGTCCGGCTTATACCCCGCGTGCTTGGGAATCAAGCATCGGTAGAGGAGGAATCCTTCTCTCACGGATTGCTTGAACATCCACAGTACACGAAACCTGCCGACTGGAACGGTCGCGCGATACCCGAAGTGCTTCTATCGGGACATCACGCGAAAATCACCGACTGGCGGCGGGCACAGGCCGAAAGGCTGACAAAGGAACGCAGACCTGACCTCTGGCGGGCTTATTGTGCGGTGCATGGTAGGGACCCGGATGAAGACCGAGAGCTCTGAGGTTCGCATAAACGTCGCGGGAAAACCCGTGCTATCATAGGAGCGCATGATATGGATATCATCGCACAGATCGAAGCGGAGCAAATTGCTGCGCTGGGGAAAACCATCCCCGATTTCAAAGCGGGTGACACCATCCGCGTCGGTTACAAAGTGACCGAAGGCACCCGCACACGGGTTCAGAATTACGAAGGCGTCTGCATCGCCCGCAAGAACGGCAAAGGCATTGCCGGATCGTTCACGGTCCGCAAGATTTCCTTTGGCGAAGGCGTGGAACGTGTGTTCCCGCTGCATTCGACCAACATCGACGAAATCACCGTCGTCCGCCGCGGCAAGGTCCGCCGGTCCAAGCTGTATTACTTGCGCGCACGTCGCGGCAAATCGGCGCGTATCGTGGAAATGTCGAACTACAAGCCCCGCAACGACGCATAAGGACGGACATCATGAAAAAAGACATCCATCCCGATTACCACACGATCGACGTCAAGATGACGGACGGCACCGTGGTTCAGATGAAATCCACCTGGGGCAAGGAAGGCGATCAGATGTCGCTGGATATCGACCCTTCGGTCCACCCCGCCTGGAACGGCGGCACATCCCGCCTGATGGATTCCGGCGGCCGCGTGTCCAAGTTCAAGAGCAAATACGCCGGTCTGGGCTTCTAAGCCAACCGCGCCAGACAAACGACAAACGCCGCCCCACGGGGCGGCGTTTTGCGTTCTGGGAGAGTTTTTTCTAAGGGTGCCTATATGGGGCCTTGCGGTAAAGATCGACCTGTGCCACAAAGCTATCAGCGCAAACGGCCTCAGTCGCAGCGCAAGCGACAAAAGTCGCAGGAAACCTCAATTAAGGAACTCAGCCATGGCAAATCCGATTAACTTTTCCCTTGAAGACCGACACTTGGAGCAGGATCCCAATCTGTCGAAATTCAACTTCGATCCGGGCAGTTTTCGTAACATCTACGAAAGTGAGACTGGCAGAGATATTGAGAAGGCGCTTACATCTCATGTTGGAATAGCCTGCCTGATAGGGGCGATTGCCGCCGCCCCAACAAGGCCAGCAGTAGTTTCCACCGAATGGATCGTCGAGCACAGATGCGATCATATCGCGTTTGAAGACGAGTACAAAAAAATGACAGGTCGTATGATCAGGCAAATCGTCGAACATATTGGTGGAAAATTTGTACGACGCGGCGTTCGGATCAATGTAGAGTCGCGCTATGGATCAGGAGCCATCTACCGGTTCGATTGAATAGGAAAGGATCGCCGCCGTATAACTGGCGGCGATCCATGACGTTACATCGTCCCCAGCGCTTTCCGGCAATCTTCTGCGGTCTCGCGGCACATCTTGGCACAGCGTTTGCAGTGGTCGTCCTCGTGTTGTTCGCACATGGCGGCGCAGGTTTCACAGGCCTGAATGCACAGTTCCAGCGTGGCCTTGATGATGGCTACGTTTTCACCGGTGCGGCGGGTGGCGACGCGGTAGGTGGCGGTGCAAATGTCGGAACAATCCATGCACAGGCGGATGCACTGGCGGCGATCCTCTTCTTCTGCCGAACAGGCATCGGCGCAGGAATTGCAGATCGCGGCGCAATACATGGCGTAACGCACGGCTTGCGTCAGCGGTTCGTTGTCGTGGCCTGCGACGTCGGGATGTTCGGCAATCATTTCCTTGATGGACATTCGATCTCTCCTGTCTGGGTTGTGTTATTCAACACGCCCATCGACAGAGTGTTCCCGAACGAAAAAGGCGCGCCACCGGGGCGCGCCTTGATCAATTATGCGGCAGAGGAACGACCGCCACCGCTGCGACGGCGACGCTGGCCGCCGCCCGGTTTGGCGTTGGTGTGACCCGGCTTGTTCTGGGTCTGGGTCTTGGGTTTGCCCGCACCAGCGGCGCGGGGTGCACCACGACCACGGCCACCGCCGCCACCGCCACCATTCGGGCGTTTTTTCTGGCCCGGCTGGATTTCCCAGCGACGGCCCGTAGCGGTCGGGATCGTGTCCTTCATCGCCTTTTCGATATCTTGCAGTTCGATCATCTCGTCCGGGGCGACCAAGGCGACGGCACTGCCGTCGGCTCCCGCGCGCGCCGTCCGCCCGATCCGGTGAACGTAGTTTTCCGCGACGTTCGGCAGATCGAAATTGTAGACATAAGCCACGTCGGGAATATCCAGACCGCGTGCGGCGACGTCCGTGGCGACCAGCACCCGAACCTTGCCCTGCTTGAACGATTCAAGCGCGCGGTCACGCTGGCCCTGGCTTTTGTTGCCGTGGATCGATGCTGCGGCGAAGCCCTTGTTTTCCAACTGCTTGTAGATTTTTTCACAGCCGTGCTTGGTCCGGCCAAACACGATGGCCAGCTCGTCGCGGTGTTTGTCCAACAGTTCGACCAGCAGGTCGAATTTCGCAGCCTGCGCCACAAAATGCACCGATTGTTCGATCTTCTTGACGGCCTGACCCGGCGGGTTGACCTGCACGCGGACCGCATCCTTGAGGTAGGTATCCGCCAGCTCGCTCATCAATTTGGGCATGGTTGCGCTGAACATCATGGTCTGGCGATCTTTTGCCAGCAACGGGGCGATCCGGCGCAACGCGTGAATGAACCCCATGTCCAGCATCTGATCGGCTTCGTCCAGAACCAGGTAAACCGTTTCGTCCAGACGCACGGCGCGACGGTCCAGCAGGTCAATCAACCGGCCGGGGGTCGCAACCAGCAGGTCGACACCATTTTGCAAACGCTTTGTCTGCGCGGTGATCCCGGCACCACCGACGACCAGCGCGACCTTCAGGTGCGTGCCTTGGGTGTAGTTGGTCAGATTGTCGGAAATCTGCTTTGCCAATTCGCGTGTCGGCGCAAGGATCAGGCCGCGCACGGTCTTGGGTGCGGGTTTGGTGCCCGTTTTCATCAATGCGTCGATCATCGGCAGACCAAAGGCTGCCGTCTTGCCGGTGCCGGTCTGGGCCAGGCCCATGACGTCGCGGCCCTGCATGGCGTAGGGGATCGCCTGTTTCTGAATGGGGGTGGGATCGGTGATGCCCTGTTCGGCAAGCTTTTCCACCAGACGGGGCGCGAGGCCCAACATGTCGAAATCCATAATAACTCTTTCCGGGACCGAACGGCCCCTTGCGGCACACGACGGACGTGTGCGGCGCAGATGGGTCGCTGCAAGAGTATCGTCCACGCCGAATTGCCCGGACGCCGCTTGCGGCGCTGGACCCCCTGCGTGACCGTGGGAACCTGAAAATACGACGGCGATCTTGCGGGGCATTGTGCGCCCGGCCCTGCTCACGCGGCAGGATCAACCGTCTGCATGCCACATGGCCTGTCGCACACGATATGTCAACAGCCACGACAAAAGCGGATGCGCCTGCCTGCTTGCGCTTTTATTGCATCGACACACAAGATAGGGTGCGATCAACCAACAGAAGGGCAGAGACGTGGCGCATATCATCGTGGTCGGCAACGAAAAGGGTGGTGCCGGCAAATCGACTGTCGCGATGCATGTCGCCACCGCGCTGGCGCGGATGGGGCACCGGGTCGGCACGCTGGATCTGGATATGCGGCAAAAGTCGCTGGGCCGCTACATGCTGAACCGGCAAACCTATCTCAAAGACGAAGGTCTGGACCTGCCGTCACCCACCTATGCCGAGCTGCCCGAAATTGATCAGGACAGCATCGGTCCGAACGAAAATATTTATGATCACCGCCTGTCAAAGGCCGTGGCGGCACTGGAACCCACATCGGATTTCATCCTGATCGACTGCCCCGGCAGCCATACCCGGCTAAGCCAGGTTGCGCATTCGCTGGCCGACACGCTGCTGACCCCGCTGAACGACAGCTTTGTTGATTTCGATCTGCTGGCGCATGTCGACACGGCGGGCGAGCAGATCACCGGGCCATCGGTCTATTCGGAAATGGTCTGGAACGCACGGCAGTTGCGGGCGCAGGCCGGGCTGTCACCGATCGACTGGGTCGTGGCGCGCAACCGCGTTGGCGCGCAGCAGATGGTCAACAAGGACAAGATGGAACGCGTGATCGAAAAACTGGCCCGTCGCATCGGGTTTCGCATCGCGCCCGGTTTCAACGAGCGCGTCATTTTTCGTGAACTGTTCCCGCGTGGCCTGACCCTGCTGGATTTGCGCGACATCGGCGTAAAGAACCTGAACATCTCGAACGTGGCGGCACGGCAGGAGTTGCGCGAATTGATCAAGGCGCTGAACCTGCCGGGCGTCACCGCCGATTTCTAGGCATCCAGAAACGCCGCAACATCCGACAACATGATCCGCGCCTCTGGCAGCGATCCCGGCCACAGATGCCACATGTGGAACAAATCCGGCACGGTGCGCAGGCAAACCTCTGCCCCTGCCAATGCGGCGGCGCGCGCCAGCAGCAAACTGTCGTCGAGCAGGATTTCCGTCAGGCTGGTATAGATCATCAGCGGCGGCAGCCCCGTGAGATCTCCCAGCAACGGCGACACTTCCGGATCGTCCGTGGCGCGATCGCCAAAGGCCAGTTTGGCCAGATGTGTGTCCTGCGCATCCTTGTTCATCAGGTCCGTGTCGCCGTTGCGGGTCCGGGACTGACTGGACCCGTTGCGATCGGTATTGGGCGACAACAGCACAAGCCGCCGGATGTCCGCCCCCCGTTGCGCCAGCACCAACGCCAGGTGCCCGCCCGCACTGTCACCCACGACCCGCGCGCCCGGCAGCGCCTTTAGCACCTGATCGACTGCGCAGTGAATTGTGGGCCAGCCGTGTTCCGGTGCCAGTGGATAATCCGGCACAAAAACGCGGCTATCCGCCAGATTTGCAAGGTAGTCTGCACAGGCCGCATGGCTGATCGACCCGCCAAAGACGTATCCGCCCCCGTGCAGCCAGACAATCACGTCATCCCCCTGCCCGAACCAGCGACCGGCACAGCCACCCACCGTTGCAAGCGGTGGCAGCTCTCGTGGGTCGGGCCAGCGGGTCAGCGTATCAAACGCCGCGCGCATGTCTTCGGGCGACCCGTCCACAGGGGTTCGCCGGATGTGCCGTTCCAATGCAGCGCGTGACATCAGACGTTAATGGACCCGACGGCCCCCCCATCGACGCGGTAATTCGAACCGGTGACGAATGATGCAAGTTCCGAACACAAGAATGCGACGACGGGTGCGACCTCTTCAACCTTGCCGCGCCGGTTCAGCACCAGATAGGGACGTTCCTCTTTCAAAAAGCTTGTGACCGCATCATCAAAACTGACGCCACGTTCTTTCGCCCGCTTTTCCATCATACCATCGGTCATCGGTGTTTCGATGAATGCGGGTGAAACGCAATTTACCAACAGCCCTTTGCCAGAATGCTGCATCGCCACGGATTTCGCAAAGCTGAGCAGGGCCGATTTAGAGGCGTTATAGACGGTTTCATCGGGATAGGGTTGGGCCACGTTTTCAGACGTCAGAAACACGACCCGGCCCCAGCCGCGTTCGATCATCGGCGGACACAGATGGCGCGCCAGCCGGACACCTGACAAAAAGTCGACGTTCAGCGCGTCGACCCAGTCTTCCTCGCTCATGGTCAGCGGGTCGCCTTTGCCACCCGTGACGCCTGTCGCGTGGACAACGATGTCAAACCCGGTGCCGACCTCATTGACCAGGGCGTGCACACCTTTGACACTGGATAGATCGGCGGTGACACCGGTGATACCCAGCGCGTCTGCGGTTTCGGCGACGCCGTCGGCATCCAGATCGGTCAGGGTGACAGCGACACCCGCTTCCATCAGCAGCTTGATCGTTTCCAGTCCGATGCCACCCGTGCCGCCAGTCACCAGCGCAGTCTTGCCTTTGATACCCAAGTCCATGGGTTGCTCCTAACAAATGATACCCATGCCAACAGGGCCAGTGGCCGATCTGTTCCATGCGATCACCATAGGTGCGACAAAGTGCGCCCTACGGACCAAGGGGGGGGCGTAGGTGACCTTGCCCGGGATCACGTCTTGATTAGGTAAGGTCGCGGGGTTGAGTGTTGACGCGATCTGGCTGTCACCGATCCACCTGTCGCCAATCGCGCATGATCCGCTGATTACCGCAGACGGCGCGGCGCGGGACGCGGCAGGCTGGTCCGGCGGCGTGTTGCCGCTGTAGCAGCCAGCGCCCCCAATCCGAATGCTGCCGCGACGATACCGCCCGCAACCAGTTTGCGGGCGGTATCGCCGTCGACCGTCAGGGCAGATGGCTTGATCGGTCCGCTGAAATCGCCATCGGCAGAGGCGTGGCGCGCCACCGGCGCGAACAGGTTGTCATCATCAGGCACAGCCCAGGCCGGCGTGTCGCTTTCCTGCATTTCTATTCCGTTGTCGGCCAGTGTGCGGTCGATGTAGTTCGGCAAAAGCATGTCACCGAACATCAGTTTCAGAACTGATTTGCCCACCAGCACCTCTCGCAGGTTGCCGTCGATGGCCTTGAGCACCGCTGTCGCCGCGACTTGCGGATCATAGACAGGGGCGGCAGGGCGGGGTTTGTAATTCAGCCGGTTACGCGCCCATTCGAACTGCGGTGTGTTCATCGCGGGCAGTTGCACCAGCGACAGATGCAGGCCGGGCCGATCTTGCATGACTTCTGACCGGATTGCCCCAACGAACCCGTTGATCGCATGTTTCGATGCGACATAGGCCGATTGGCCCGGCACCGGACGATAGGCCAGACCAGACCCGACATGGACGATGTTGCCATGCCACATGTGCTGCAACGCCAATCGCGTACCATTCACCTGACCCAGAAAGGTCGTCCGCACGATGCGTTCGAATTCGTCCACCTCCATGTCGGTAAAGCGCGAAAAGGCGGTGCTCATCGCGCAATTGACCCAGACCTTGGGCGCGCGGTCGGCGCATAATGTCTGCACAGCCGCAGAAAGCGCTGCGGCGTCGCCGACATCGGCGGCAGCGGTCTGGACGCGGCCCACCATATAATCACTGCGTAACTGGTCCAGCCGGTCCTGCCCGCGCGCCACGACACCGACGGTCATCCCACGCGACGCCAATGCGTCAACGATACTGCGTCCAACACCCGCTGTGCCGCCCAATACGATTGCATCGGTCATTCGAAACCCCTGTTGCTGCCGCACGCGACGTCGCGTGCATTGGAACAGAAGCGTTGTGCCGCGGCCGAAGTTCCCCTCAGCCCTTGCCTTTCCACGGGACAAGCAGCCGTTCCGCCCAGCGCATCAGCATGTCGATGCCGAAACCGATGATCCCGATCAGGATGATACCCAGCAGCACGATATCGGTATTCTGGAACTTGGACGCGACCATGATCATCATGCCAGCGCCCTTTTCCGCCGCGACCAATTCCGCCGCCACAACGGTGCCCCAACAGACGCCCATCGCCACGCGGGCTGCGGTAAAGATTTCCGGCAGCGAATTGGGGATGATGACGTGCCGCAGGATCTGCGCCTTGGACGCACCCAGCGAATAGGCGGCGTGGACCTTGCTGATGGCGACACCGGACACGCCCGACCGCGCGCCGATCGCCATGATCCAAAGGGCGGCAAGAAACAGCAAAATGACTTTGCCGACCTCTCCGATGCCGGCCCAGATGATGACCAGCGGGATCAGGGCCAACGGTGGCACCGGGCGCATGAATTCGACAATCGGATCGAACCAGCCGCGAAACCAGTTCGACAGGCCCATCGCATAGCCCAGTGGTATGCCCACGATGGCACCGCAGACGAACCCGGTCACGACCCGGAACAGCGACCAGCCCAGATGCCCCAGCAGTGATGTACCGCGAAATCCGTTGACCGCCACATCATAGGTGCGGGCCGCGACCTCTTCGGGGGCGGGCAGATAAAGCGATTCCATCTGCCAGCCTGCGGCGGGGGTAAAGTTCGGCGTGCCCTTGTCTGAAATGGTGACGCTGCCGCCCGCGACCTGCACCGTGCCACCGGGCGACACCGGCTGTCCGTCGACGGCTACAACCTGCGCGCCGTCGTCGCGGGTCAATTCATCGTTGCGGTCGACAGCGACCAGCACGTTGCGCCATTGCGCGACGGTGGCGCTGTCGTTCTTGGCAAACCCGTCACCGGGTTCGACATCCGGCGCGTCGGGGTTTTCGGATCGGGGGTGGACGACGACGGTGACCGTTGCATCATCGGTTTGCCCGTCCAGCGCCGCCGTATAGGTAAATGACGTCGTGCCCAGAAACGGGCCCGGCGCGTGCAGAAACTGCGGGATCAACGCAGAGCCCGTGAACATGCACCACAGCAAGAAAATCGTCAGGACAGAAATGACACCTGCAGCCCGGTTCGGGCGCACGGCGCTTTCGTCACCAAAGGTCACGGTTTTCAGCGCGGCATAATCCGATGTCGCCCGTGCGCCGGTCAACTTTGTCACGATGACATAGGCGGCCACGAAGATGCCGACGTAAAGTGCAAGGATGATCATGCCGCAGGCCCAGTCGTTCCCATGATCTCGGCTTCCATGTCCCAGATCATGTTCAGAATTTCCTCTCGCCGGGTGGCGAAATCGGGGTGTTTCTTGACCTCTCGCAGGTCGGCATCGACGCCCATTGCCGCAAACGGCAAATTGTATTCCTTGTGGATACGGCCCGGGCGCGGGGCCATCACGATCAGCCGTTCACCCAAAAGCAGCGCTTCTTCGACGGAATGGGTGATCAGAATGATCGTCTTGCCGGTTTCCTGCCACAGCTTCAGCACCAGGCTTTGCATTTTTTCGCGGGTCAGCGCATCCAGCGCGCCCAGCGGTTCATCCATCAAGATCACGTCAGGATCGTTGGCCAGACAACGGGCCAATGCCACACGTTGCTGCATCCCGCCCGACAATTCATAGACCATCTTTTCTTTGAAATCCTGCAAGCCTACGACGTTTAGCAGGTGATCGACCTCTGACCGGTAATCCTTGGCCTTGCGGCCCGCCATGCGGGGACCGAAACTGACGTTGTCGCGCACGCTCATCCATTCGAACAGCGCGCCCTGCTGAAACACCATGCCGCGTTCCGCGTCTGGTCCAGTGATCCGGTGGCCGTTCAGCGTCATCTGACCAGCGGTCGGCGCCAGAAAGCCCGCGACGATATTCAAAAGGGTGGTCTTGCCGCAGCCGGATGGGCCCAGCACGCTTAGCAATTCGCCCGCCTTCAGATCGAGGCTGACATCCTGCAAAGCCTGCACATGCCCGCCATCTGGCAGGTCAAAGCGCATCGATAGATTTTCGATATGAAGTCCCGACATGTCCTGCCTTGTCAGTGGTGTTGCGGCAGGTCGGACCAGCCGAAAGATGACGGGCCCGGGCACATGCCCCGGACCCGTCAGTGACGTTTACATGCCCTGCGCCTGCATCAGGGGTCCGGTGTTGACCGTGCCCGTGTAATCGTCAAGCGCGCTGTCGATCGATCCGGCTTCGACGAACACATCGGCCACGCCTTTCATAAAGCTTGCCGCATTGCTGCCCAGCCAGGCATCCGACAACTGCGCGTCGATGGACGGAAAGGTAAAGGTCGAAAGAGAGTTGCGTGTCGCTTCGACATCCATGCCGGATTGCTCTGCGATCACTTCCAGCATTTCATCGCTTTGGGTGTCGTTCCATGCGGCGTTCGCATCGGCCGTCACCTTTAGGAACTGGGCCACGACATCGCCATTTTCCGCCACATAGGATGCCGGGGCAGACGTCACGTCGAACACCAAGATCCCTAGCTCTTCTTTTTCGGCACCGGTTAGCAGGACGTTGCCGTATTCTTTCATCCGGGCCAGCGCACCGCCCCAGCCGCAGGCAAAGTCCACGTCACCCTGCCCGAGGGCCACAGCACCTTCGGCGGGGGCCATGTCGACGACCGTCAGGCTGTCCAGCGGCACACCGAAATGGTCCATCTGGCGCAGAAACCCGTAATGCGCAGCGGTGCCCAGCGGAACGGCAACCTTTTTCCCAGCCAACTCGTCGGCGGATTCCTTGTCGATTTCCAGATTGGCGCTGACGACGCAGTTGTCGTTGTCGGAATAGCTGACCGCCACATCGACCACCTGAATGTCCTGCCCGCCCGATGCGGCCACGACGAACGGTGGCACACCTTGACTGACGGACAGTTGCACGTCACCCGACGCCATCGCTGCCGACATTGCTGTACCGGTGTCAAAAGACACCCAGTTCACCGTCATACCCAATGCTTCATCATAGCTTCCGTCAGCCTTGGCCGCGAGGAACGGCATCGGCCATTCCAGAAAATAACCGACCGTCAGTTCGCTATGGGCTGCCGCCGTCGCAGCCTGACCGGTCATCGCCATCGCGGCGGCCGCCGCAAAGGCGCAAGTCGTTGTCTTGAACATCTCGTGCTCCCTATTGATTATTGCCCAACACCGCAGCGGCGCCCGGCCATATGTAAAGTCACCGCTTGCTGTCATCGACCATGGTGCCGCCCGCAGCTGACGTGCCCAGTCAAAGGCTAGGGTGACGCGGCAACAGGGGTCAATCCATTTTTAGGCGCGGGTCAGGACGCAGAACCGCTTCACAGACACCGCTGTCAGCGTTATCGAATGCCTGACACCCAAGGAGTTCGCCCATGAAACGCTCGCGGATCAATGCCATCATGGCCCGTGCAAACGACATGATCACAGCACAGGGGTTCACCCTGCCGCCGTTCGCCTATTGGTCACCCGATGAGTTTGTTGCCCAAAAAAGCGCCGCCCGCCATGTGATCGATTCCCGATGTGGCTGGGACATCACAGATTACGGTGCGGGCAACTTTGACGATATGGGGCTTTTCCTGTTCACGCTGCGCAACGGTTTGCTGCGCGACCTGCAGCGCGGCGGCGGCATGTGCTATGCCGAAAAGCTGCTGATCAGCAGATCGGACCAGCTTAGCCCGATGCATACCCATGCGCTCAAGGCCGAAGATATCATTAACCGCGGCGGGGCCACGCTGGTGGTGGAACTGTTCGGGTCGGACGCGGATGGGAATTTCGATGAAACCGCAGGCGGCACGGTGATGTGCGACGGGATCATGCGCGATTTCGCACCGGGCGAACGGCTGCATCTGGCCCCCGGCGAAAGCGTGACGCTGCAACCGGGCGACTGGCACGCGTTCTGGGGCAAAGACGGTGACGTCCTGATCGGAGAGGTCAGCACCGTCAACGACGACGAAACCGACAACATCTTTCGCGAACCCATCGGCCGGTTTTCCAAGATAGAGGAAGACGCGCCACCGACCCATCTGTTGGTCAGCGACTATGCGACATGGCTGGCCTGACAGACCCCCGCGCGTTGCTGACGGCGTTGTTCGACGCCGCTGTCGCGCGCGCTGATCCCATGCTGGTGGTGCCGCCGCATCTGCCGCCGCGCCCTGCCGGTCGGTTGCTGGTGATCGGCGCGGGCAAGGCCAGCGCCCGCATGGCTGAAGCCGCCGAACACCACTATGGCCCCTGTGACGGGCTGGTCCTGACACGCTACGGCTACGCCCGCCCCTGCGCCGGGATCACCGTGACAGAAGCGGCGCATCCGGTACCCGATCAGGCCGGGTTTGACGCGACACGGGCGCTGCTGGACCGGGTGGCGGGGCTGGGACCGGACGATCTGGTGGTGACACTGATATCGGGCGGGGGGTCGGCGCTGCTGTGCGCGCCCGACGGCGGTCTGACGCTGGCAGATAAACAGATCCTGAACCGGGCGCTGCTGGCGTCCGGTGCGCCGATTTCGGCAATGAACGTCATCCGCAAACGCGCAAGCGCAATCAAGGGCGGCAAACTGGCCGCCGCCTGCGCGCCCGCCCGCATCGTCAGTCTGATCATCTCTGACGTGCCCGGTGATGACCCGGCAGAAATCGCATCCGGCCCCACTGTCGGTGACGATACGGTGGCTGATGTCGCAGCACTGCTGGACCGCTACGCCATCGCGCTGCCCGACCATGTGCGGACGGCGTTGCTGGCCAATCCCGGCCCCCTACCTAGCACCGACCCGCGCCTGTCCCGAAACGTCGCACATGTGGTCGCGGCCCCGCGCCAGTCGCTGGACGCCGCCGCCGCACTGGCCCGCGCATCGGGGATCACCGTGCACCTGCTGGGCGACGCGCTGGAAGGCGAGGCGCGCACGCTGGCCGCTGACCATGCCCACAGGGCGCGGGCCATCGCAGACGACATGACCCCCGCATCGGCCCCGGTGTTGCTACTGTCTGGCGGGGAATGCACCGTGACGCGGCGCGGCGACGGGGTCGGCGGGCCGAATGCAGAATTTGCGCTGGCGGCGGCCATTGCCCTGAACGGTCACCCCCGTGTCCACCTGATTGCCTGCGATACCGACGGCGTCGACGGCGCGGCAGAGGTCGCAGGCGCCTACGTCGGCCCTGATACGCTAGACCGTGCCGCGTCCTGCGGCGTGGATGCAGGGGCGGCGCTGGACCGGAACGATGCCCATACATTTTTCGCCGCAGTGGCCGACCAGATCATCACTGGCCCCACGCTGACGAACGTGAACGATTTTCGCGCGCTGCTGATCCTGCCGCCGCATCCGTAAACATGCGAAAAGGGCGCGGTCCGCAAACCGCGCCCTCTGATGGCCCAAATGGCGCAGCTTACATCGCGGGCAGGATCGTGACGTCGCGGATGTCGCCATCCACGCCTTCGATCATGCCGACGCTGGTGGCGGCACCGGTTTCCAGATCGACGGAATACAGCGTGTTGCCGTTCACCAGCCACGCCATATTGTCCAGCGCGTCACTGGTTTGTACATCGAACGCATAGATCTCGCCCGGTGCATCCAGACCCAGCTTGCCAATGGCGGCCAGCGTGCCGTCGTTGGGCGATGTCTGCTGGATGACCGCCACGATGGTCGCGTCGATGTCATACATCGCAGTCGATTCCGGCTGGCCAAAGCTGTTGATGTAGGCGGCAGCGACGATGTCGGGGGTTTCACCGACGTGCATGTCGTCTTCGGCCCAGTCAAGGCTGCCGTCGACGGTGACCTCACCTGTATCGACGTTGACGCGGTGGTTCGTGGTGCCGGTCATGAAACGCAGACGGTCGGCGGCTGGGTTGAAATCCACGATAACAGGCGCATCGGCGACGGGCAGCGGGGTATCCATCGTCGACATTTCGGTCGCTTCGCCGGTGGCGGTGTCGATGCTGACGACTGTCATATCGGGCGTCACACCGACCAGCGTTTTGTTGGCAGGGCGCAGGTCGATACCCAGCAGGCTGTCCACACCGGCAACATCCATCGTGCCGGACACGGCCAGCGTTTCGGTGTCGAACATCACCAGCGTCTTTTCCCCGACAAGCCCGACGGCAGGTGCGGCCAGCGCCGCGGTCGCGGTCAGGGCAAGTGCGGACGTGGAAAGTGCTGCAATACGAAACATGGGTTGGTTCCTTTTTGGCTTCATGATGGACAGCAATTCCTGCCGTCCTTGCCCTGAAGACACGCCAAACCGGAAAACGGATGCAGCGGACCGCAACTTTTTCGGAATTATTCTGCCCGCCCTATGCCCCGCCCGAATAACAGGGCCGCGCGCGCTGTCTTTGCAGTCAGCCGCATCCAATCGGCGGTCCCGCGTGTCTTCTACTTGACGGGAGAGAACATGTTGCATCACGCCCTGAAAGCACCGACACCTTGCCAGACCATGATGACGCCCGGCGTCTGGATGAACAAAAGGACCGCCGTCGTGACAGACCACAACCAACAGCTTCACGATGCGCTGCACGATTGCAGGGCCGGGCGGCAGACCGGCGTGGAACGGATCATCGCACTGGAAGGTCCGCAACTGCTGGGCGTCGCGACGCGAATGCTGGGCCGCCGCGATCTGGCCGAAGAGGCGTTGCAGGACGCGATGGTGCAGGTCTGGCGCAAGGCGGCGCAGTTTTCCGACGCCAGCGGATCGGCACGCGGCTGGATCTATGCGATCCTGCGCAACCGCTGCCTGAACATTCTGCGCGACGGCAAGCGGATCAGCCTGCTGTCACCGGACGAACTGACCACCCTGCAAGAGGCGCGACAACGCAGCGTGCCCGCACAGGACTGGGAAATTCTGGCCGGTGCATCCAAACTGCAAACCTGTCTGCGCGGACTGGAAGATCAGGCCCGCACAGCGATCCTGCTGGCCTATGTCGGCGGCTATAGCCACGGCGAAATCGCAGCACGGCAGGATGTGCCACTGGGCACAACGAAATCATGGATCCGCCGTGGCCTTGCATTCCTGAAGGAGTGCCTGACATGACCGTGTTGCCCGATCATCTGACGGCGTTGTCCGACGATTACGTGCTGGGATTGCTGTCCGAATCTGAAACCATGCTGTTCGAGGAAGTGATGCAGCGCGACCCCGCCGTCGCGGCCTATGTCGGCGATCTGCGTGACCGATTGCTGCCGTTGGACTTGTCGGCATCTGTGCAGGATCTGCCTGCCGGGTTCGCGGACGCTGTGCAGGATCGGCTGGGGGCCGTAAAACAACTGCCGGCGGCGCCCCGGTCGCACCCGAAACCGGCCAACGATCCACATCGTCCACGTGCATGGCGCGGTGCGTTGGCGGCCAGTATCGTCGCGCTTGCCATAGGGTTCGGTGCGGGCTGGCAGCGGCCCCTGCCCGATCCCGTGGTCGTCGCTGTTCTGGTGGATGACGCAGGTGTGCCGCAGGCCGTGGTCGAAGATTACGGCAACGACACCGCCACGGTGCGTTTTGTGGCTGATATCGATGTGCCCGCAGATCGCAGCCTGCAGGCGTGGACCCTGCCGTCTGCCGAACTGGGTGCCACGTCGCTGGGGGTATTGGACGGTGCGCGATCTACCGTTCTGGA
This sequence comes from Loktanella sp. SALINAS62, assembly GCF_018263905.1. Classification (GTDB taxonomy): domain Bacteria; phylum Pseudomonadota; class Alphaproteobacteria; order Rhodobacterales; family Rhodobacteraceae; genus Loktanella. The sequence goes on from NZ_JAAFZU010000001.1 coordinate 420,192, forward strand.
TTTTGGGGATCTGCCTGATCCCGAAGCCCAGCAACTGTATGAGGTCACGCTGGAACCACTGGGCGGTTCACCCACCGGCAGGCCGACCGGTCCGATCATCGGCAAGGGGTTCGCTGCCCTGCAGGATAGCTGACGGACGCCAAAACGACGCCCGTCAGCAGTCGGCTTACATACGTTCTGCGATAACCTCGATCAGCTTTTGATGGTCAGCGTCGAAATTGCGGATGCCTTCGGCCAGCTTTTCCGCAGCCATCGGATCACCGTTCAGCTCCCAGCGGAATGTCGCCTCGTCCATTTCGATGCGGTCCATCTGCACAGCACTTTCGGGTGACAGCGCACGGGTCAGGGTGCTGGTGTCCTGCTTCATTTCGTCCAGCAACGCCGGAGAGATCGTCAGATTATCGCAGCCCGCCAGCGCCTTGATCTGGTCGGTGTTGCGGAACGATGCGCCCATGACGATCGTGTCGATGCCGTTGGATTTGTAGTAGTCATAGATGCGGCGGACGGATTTGACGCCCGGATCTTCGTCGGGGGCATAGCTGTCGCGGCCTTCGGCCTTTTTGTGCCAGTCGGTGATGCGCCCGACAAAGGGTGAAATCAGGAACGCGCCCGCATCCGCACAGGCCACGGCCTGCGCCATCGAAAACAGCAGCGTCAGATTGCAGTCGATTCCATCCTTTTGCAGGATTTCGGCAGCGCGGATACCTTCCCATGTCGACGCCAGCTTGATCAGCACCTTTTCCTTGCCGACGCCGCGCTTTTCATATTCAGCGATGATCTCGCGGGCGCGGGCGACGGATTTTTCGGTGTCGAAGGACAGGCGCGCGTCCACTTCGGTCGATACACGCCCCGGAACCAATGCGGACAGTTCGGCGCCCATCGCCACTGTCAGCACATCGACCAGTTGTGTGGCGGTCAGGCCCGCCTTGCAGCCTGCTTCCAATTCACGCTCCATCAGATCGCCCGATGCGGGGTCGGTCAGTGCCTTGAGAACAAGGGACGGATTGGTCGTGCAATCGACGGGTTCGTATTTCTTGACCGCCGCGACCTCTCCGGTGTCGGCGACCACGGTGGTCATTTCGCGTAGCTGGTCCAGCACGTTCGTCATGGTTTGCGTCCTTTTTTCCGGTCCTTGCAGCGGCCACGAAAGGCTTCGCGCGCCGTCACGGTGTCGTTACTTTATATAGCGGTCTTATCCCTTGTTCCAACCGACGGCGTCCATACCAAAGCAGGGGTCGGTCAGATTTCATGCACCATCGGCGGTGTATCGCAGACCTTGCGCGCCAGATCGACCACATGGCGATGATGCGTCAGATAGATCGCCTGCCCCGACCGTCCAATCTGTTCCATCACGCGGCAGGCCGCGCTGGTGCGGGTTTCATCGAAGGTTTCAAAGATGTCGTCGCAGAAGAACGGCAACCGTGTGCCCTGCGCCACCATCTGTTCATGCGCCGCAGCGCGCAGTGCCAGATACAGCTGGAATCGTGTGCCTTTGGACATGTCCAGCACGCCCTTCGTGGTGCCGTCGGCAGCAATGGCCAGCAAGGTTTCGGACGCGCCGTCGGCCTTTGTGGCCAACCGCGCATAGGCACCGTCGGTCAGCATGGCAAAACAGCGTTCAGTTGCGGACATCATCGCGCTGCGGTGGCTATCACGGTAACGGCGGATCGCCTCTTCGGCCAAGGTGTGTCCCAGCGACAGTTCCAGATGATCCAGTATCGCCGCTTCCAGTTCCAGTTCCAGCGTCGCGCGCTGTTCCGTCAACTGTGCGACCTCGGCACTTGCGGTAACCTGCGCCAGTGCGGCCTGTCCGGCAACGCGGGTTTCGACGGCACGGGTTACATCCTGTTCAGCCTGCTTCAGGGCATCGGCAGTTCGGTTTGCCCTTGCGTCCAGCGCTGCGGCAGTTGCGTCTGACAATCGGGCACGGGCCGACGTCAGATCGGGTTCGGCCAGCTCCGCTGTGACTTTGGCGATCAGGTCGGCTCGTTCCGCACGGTCTGCGATAACCTGTGCCGCCGCCATCGCGCTTTGCCGTAGATCGTCCAGCGTATTGGTGGGTACGCCGGACGGGAAAAGCCCGGCCATCGCCTGACGACGACTGTCCAGCTGCGCCTGCGCATCCTGCTGGTGGGCCAATTCCGCCCGCGCCGCAGTCAGCCTGTCGGTGTCACGTGCCGCTTTTTCTGCCAGCGCACGATCGGCGTCGGCCCGTTGCCGCAGGCGAGCAAAGGTCGCGGCAGCCGTATCCCCGCAACCGATACCACAGGTTTCCGCAAGCGCATTGATCGCCGCCCCGAACTGCGTCTGATCGGCGACCATCTTGTCCACGCGACCCGCCGCTTCGGCACGGCGATCTTCTTGCGCGCGAAGGCTGCGCAGTGCCGCCAAAGAGGTCATCAACCGATCGGGTGACAGCGCCTGCCCGAACAGATCGTCGATCAGGTCGCACCACCGCTTGTCCGCGGCATCCCGTTCGGCCTGCACCGTGGCGGCGCGCGCGTTGCGCCGCGCCAGATCGCCGTTCAGCGCGTGAAGGCTTGCGCGCGCCTGATCCAGCGCATTTTGCGCGTCGCGTTCTGCCCCGGCCAAACGACGCGCCACATCCAGCGCGCCATCGAACGTCGGTGCAACCAGATCCAGATGCGGTGCCAGATCGGCCATCAACGCATCGGCCTTGTCCAGTGTCGGCGCGTGCTGGTCGCGCAGGCGCGCCAACGCATCACGCGCCGCCTGTGCAGTTGCATGGGCCTGCACCCAGTCCAGCCAGCCCGTCGCGGTTTGCCCCGCTGGAAATCCGACCTGACGGGCCACTGCGTCGATGGCGTCTTGCAACGATGCCCGGTCTGCCTGCAGGGCTGCAAGACGTGCTTCTGTCGCGTCCGCGCGTGCGGTCGCTTCGGCATGGGACTGTTCCACCTGTCGCAACTGTCCCAGATCACCGGCCTGTGCCACCTGACGACGCAAGGCCGCGTCCACCGCCTGCATCGCGTCTGCGAATTGATCGGCACTGTCAGCGTCCAATGCCTGTCGGTGCTGGGTCCAGAAACGGTCACGCCGATCGGTCAAGTCACGCAGGTCTGCGTCCCGCAAAAGACCGCTGCTGCCGACCAATTGCGCGGCCTGTGCGGCCCGGGCGGCGATATCTTCGCGGTGTTGCGACAGTGTCGCGGTCGTCTGTTCGGTCTGAGTTTCCAGTGATGCATCACGCGCCACCCACGCTTGGGCCTGGGCCTGTGTCGTCGGACAAGGCGGCAGCGTGGCACCACAGCCCAGCGCATCGCGGGCGGCGTCGGCAGCCGTCACCGCACCTGCAATCGCGTCCTGCGCGCGCAAGACTGCGGGTGCCAGCCGGTCCACATCATAGCGCGACAGGATTGCGCCGATACCCTGCATCGGCAGGGCGCGTGCAATCATGGCATCCACAGCAGATTGTGCAGCGTCACGGCGGTCGGACAGGTCTGTGACTTCTTGCGCTGCAACGGCAGCGGCATCGCGGCAGGCGCGCAAAACCTGGCGCGTCTGATCCAGCGTTTCGATGCTTTCCGCGTCAATGACCAGCGCCTGCGGGTCTACGCCGTCGGCCGCGCCCAGATCGCGGGCGGCCTGCACCATGGCGCGCAATGCGTCTTGCGCTTGGGTGCGGCGGCGGTCGATATCCTGCGTGGCGGTCGCATCACGGCTGCGCAACCCGTCCAGCGCATCCAGTTGCGCGGTCAGGTCGGACGGATCGGACACCGGCCCAAGTTCGTCCAGTGCTGTCGTCACCGCAGCTATTTCAGCGGTCAACCGCGCAACATCGGCATCCAGTCGTGTGTGCTGTGCCAGCATGTCGACCAACGTTTCGGGATCGAAATCCAGCCGTGCAGGATAGTTTGAAAAGGGCGCGATCCGGGTGTCCAGCAGATCGATCCGACCCAGCATCGGCAGAACCCGCTGTTCTGCCGCGACCCGTGCCGCGTCATCATGCAGGCCGTCGCGGTTTTGGCGGGCCTCTGCCTCTGCCTGCTGAGCGTCGGCCAGCGATTTTTTCAGGCCACGCCATGCGCTGGCCGTCGTATCCAGATCACGGATCGCGCGTTCCACATCGATAAGCGCGCGCTTCAGCTCTGCCACCCGTGTCGTTGATCGCCGTTTGCGATAGATCGCGTCGGCATCGGTTTTCACCTTGTCCAGCACCGTGCTCAGGTCTGCGACACCGGCTGCGGCGGAAAACAGCAGGCGCCCGATATCGCCCTTGGCCTGCGCGATATCATCGCCACCACGTTCGATGGTTTCGTCATCAAGGCACAGAAGATTGCGGTAATCGTCCAGCGACAACCCTGCCAGATGTTGCGACAGCGCGGTTTCGGGCAGGACGTGGCCAGCGGCGTCCAGCAGCGATGACTTGGCCTGAGCCACGCGTGTCAGTTTGGTGATCTGACCATCCGTTTCCAAAAGGGCAGTCACCTGAAGATTGTCATGCTGGTGGCGAAATCCGTATCCGTCACGCTTTGGGAACCCATAAAACAGGCGCAAGGCCGCTTCCATCGTCGTGGTCTTGCCCGCCTCGTTCGGGCCATAGACGATGTGGAAATCAGGGCGCCCGGCGGCGTCCCCGAAATCATAGGTGCGGTCCGTGAAGTGACCGAACCGTTCCAGCATCAGGCTGCGCAGCCGCATCAGCTTTCCGACCCTTTCATCAGCGCCGTGACGCGCAGCGCCCCTTGACGTGCAAGACGGTCAGCCAACAGGGCCGGGGCATCGTCGTCGGGCAACAGACGCGCCCGCAGGCTGGGCGGCATGTCCGACAGCGTGTCCTGCACCTGCGCGCGGGCGGCGGCGATTGTCGCGGCATCGTCGCACAGCGTTGTCATGATCTGCGCAAGTTCTGCCGTGGCGCTGGTTGTGTCCGCGCTGTCAACGGGCGCATCCAGTTGCAGCACCAGCCGGTCCAGCCATAGCGCGCCGGTATCGCGCGCCATCGTGCGGACCAGTTCTGTCCAGACATCGCGGTCGCGCATGATATGCCAGTGCCGCAGCGGCGCACCCGTCAGCGTCAGCCGCACCACGCCAGCGTCAGCCGTCAAACCAGCCGCGATCGTGCGCAAACGATCACGCAGCAACGCGCGCAGGCTGTCATCATCGATGACATGGCTGATCGACAACTGGTCCGACACGAAAGCCACCACAGCGCTGGCCACAGGTTCAACCGTGATGGTGCCGTCTTCGACGGTCAGAAGGCTTGCGGATTTTTCGCCGGTCTCACCGATATCGCGGCCCTGCGGCATGCCGGGCATCACGACCCAAGGGTGTTCGGCATGCACGCAACGCTGATGCACATGGCCCAGCGCCCAATAATCAAACCCCGCCCCTGTCAGATCGGACAGCGCACAGGGCGCATACGGGTCATGCCCCGCAGCCCCCGCCAACGATGTGTGCAGCATCGCGATGTTGACGGCATCCGGGACCGGTGCGCCAAAACGCGGTACAAGGCTGTCGGGCGCGTGTTTGTCGGAAAAACTGACGCCATGCACCCAGACATCGCATCCCAGATCGACCTTGCCGCCGCGTGCGTCGAACACATGGACATTACCGGGCAAATCCAGCGCACCGGTGATGGGGTTTTCGGCGTCGTGGTTGCCCTTGATATAAAACACGCGAATACCCGCGCTTTGCAGCCGTTCCATCTGTGCGGTCAGGAATGCCGCCGTGCGCGCGCTGCGTTCCTTGCCGTCGAACAGATCACCGGCAATCAGCAACGCCGTGACCTGTTCCGACAGGGCGCAATCGACGATCCGTCCGAATGCCGTGCGGGTGGCAGCGGCGACCACATCACGCAGGCTTTCGTCCCGCAGTGCGAGCGATTTCAGCGGTGAATCGAGGTGGATGTCAGCCGTGTGCAGGATCTTGATCAAGTGATGCCTCCGGGCGTCACCTTGTCAGCAGGTTGGGGGAAGCTCAAGCGCGGGGTTGGTTCATGATCCCGCACGGGCGGCGCGTACCCATGCGACCAGCGTTTCGCGCGCAGCGGGGTCCATTTGCAATGCGTTGGGCGGTGGCATTGCGTGGCTGATCCCGGCCTGCAGATATATCTGACCGGCGTGCTGCGCCACATCGCCGGGGGTTTCCAGATAGACACCGTTGGGCGCCCATTGCATCCCGGCCCAGACCGGTTCGCGCGCGTGGCACATCGAACAATTGCCAATGACTGTGTTGTAGGCGGCGTCAAATCCGTCGGCAGCGGCATAACGCTGTGCCTGTGCAGTCATGGGCCGTGCTTCGGCCTGTTCATAGGTTTCGGTCGGGCGCACCGACGACAGCCATGCGATCAGGATCATCAGCATCACGGTCACGCCCCATGTCCAGTGCGGGCCGCTTCCCGTGGCATGCATCGTATTGAAATAATGCCGGATCGTGACGCCCGTCAGAAAGATCAGACTGGCGATGATCCAGGCATATGGCGTACCGAATGCAAGCGGGTAGTGGTTCGACAGCATCAGGAACACGACCGGCAGCGTCAGGTAATTGTTGTGGGTGGACCGCAGTTTGGCGATTTTGCCGTATTTCGCATCGGGCGTGCGCCCCGCTTTCAGGTCGGCGACGACGATCCGCTGGTTCGGCATGATCTGGAAAAATACGTTGGCCGTCATGATTGTGGCGGTAAACGCGCCCAGATGCAGAAGTGCTGCGCGCCCGGTGAAAATCTGATTGTAACCCCACGACATGACCACAAGGATCACGAACAGCAGCAGCATCAGCAGCGTCGGGCGTTCACCCAGCCGCGATTTGCACATCGCGTCATAGGCCAGCCAGCCGATTGTCAGTGACCCACCAGAAATCACGATGCCTTGCCACAGCGTCAGATCAGCCTTGGTCGGGTCCAGCAAAAACAGCTCGCCCCCGACCCAGTAGACGATCATCAGCAGCGCCGCGCCGGACACCCAAGTGATGTAGCTTTGCCATTTGTGCCAGATCAGGTGGGCAGGCATGTTGTCGGGGGCAACCATGTATTTCTGGATATGATAGAAGCCACCGCCGTGGACCTGCCATTCTTCGCCACTGACACCCTGTGGCATGTCGGCAGCTTTTTTCAGGCCAAGGTCCAGCGCGATGAAAAAAAACGACGCACCGATCCATGCCATCGCCGTAATGACGTGCAACCACCGGACCGAAAACGCGATCCAGTCCCAGATGACGGCAAAATCGTACATGGCGCGCTCCTGACAGGTCCGTGGATCAGACTAGGCGATCGTGGATTGTTCTGGTATCAATTTCAAACGCCAAACAGTATCAAAAATTGCAATAAGATGTCATACCTCGACAACGTGCGGACCTTTGTCAGGGTCTACGAACTGGGCAGCATGTCCGCCGCAGGACGTGACCTGCGGGTATCGCCTGCGGTGACGTCGTCGCGCATTTCACAACTGGAACAGCATCTGGGCGTGCGCCTGTTTCAGCGCACGACCCGCAGCCTGACGCCGACCGAACAGGGCAAGGCGTTTTATGGCGGGGCCTGCGAAATCCTGGAATCCGTCGACGCCGCAGAAGCGCAGGTGGTCGATATTACGGAAAATCCGCGCGGGTCGCTGTTCGTTGCCGCGCCCTTGGGTGTCGGGCGACGCCTGATCGCACCACAAATCGCGGGCTTTCTGGCGCTCTATCCCGACATCAGCCTGCGGCTTCGCCTGACCGACCGTAAGGTCGATCTGACGACCGAAGGGCTGGATCTGGCATTTTTTCTGGGTCAGCCAGAAGACAGCAATCTGCGCATTCGCAAGATTTCAGACGTGACCCGCGTTTTATGTGCGGCACCGGCCTATCTGGCGCAGCGCGGGCATCCCGATACTGCGCAGGACCTGATTGATGGCAAACATGAATGCCTGAACCTGCGGTTTCCCGGTGCCACGGAATTTCAATGGCGGCTGATGACACCCGACGGACCGCGAAAATTTCCCGTGTCAGGCAGGTTTGAAAGCGACGATGGCGACGTGCTGACAGACTGGGCCGTCGCGGGATGCGGGATCGCCATGAAACCCTTGTTCGAGGTTGCAGAGCATATCAAGGCGGGCCGATTGGTGCCGGTGGCAACGCAGAACCCGCCCGAACCGATCCAGATGGCCTGCCTGTTTGCGCACCGCAGACGCCAAGATCCCAAAACGCGGCTTTTCATGGAATACGTGATCGAACGGATCGGCAAGGCGATCCAGAACAGCGCCCTGCCCGACTAGCTGCCGCGATAGGTGGAATACCCGAACGGCGACAACAACAGCGGCACATGATAGTGCGATTGCTGTGACATGCCGAACCGGATCGGGATCACATCCAGAAACCGCGGCGTCTCTGCGGCTGCGCCGGTGGCATCCAGATAATCCCCGGCGTGAAACACCAGTTCAAATACGCCGATGCTGAAATCCGTGGCGGGCAGGATCTGGCGATCCGTGCGGCCGTCATCATTGGTGGTCAACGTCGTGACATGGATACGGTCATCGCCATCGATCCGGAACAGATCAATCCGCAGACCGGCGGCGGGTATGCCCCGCGCGGTATCCAGCACGTGCGTCGTCAAAAATCCTGCCATGTCCGCATCCCCTTGCATATCGCGCACTCTATAGCCGCCCCAGGCATCTTCGCACAAAGCGGCACACGGGATAGAGTCCTTCGCGAATTTTTTGAAAATGATCGGAATTGTTTTGCCGTAGCGTCGCCGGAACGATTTGGAAAGGACATACACTCCGCCGTGTCACCGGTGCAGGAACACCGCTTTGCAACGTGACGATCAGGCCGCTGACTTCGACCGGGGAGGGTTCTGTCAGCCGCATTTCAACAATGACGACATAGGGACGCACACCATGCCAGACAATTCCATCGGAACACCCGAACAACTGCGGGATCCCGATTACATGCCCGCGCTGCATCAGGCCATTCCATTGGGTATTCAGCACGTTCTGGCGATGTTCGTGTCGAACGTCACACCGGCGATCATCATTGCCGGTGCTGCCGGGTTCGGTTTTGGGTCCGATGCGGGCGCACAGGGCTTTCCGGACATGACCTATCTGATCCAGATGTCGATGCTGTTTGCAGGGATCGCCACACTGTTTCAAACCATCGGTCTTGGCCCCGTCGGCGCGCGTCTGCACATCGTGCAGGGCACGTCGTTTGCATTTATCCCGATCATGATTCCGCTGGTCGCGGGCAAAGGCGTGGAGGCGTTGCCCGCCCTGTTCGGTGGTGTCATCATCGGTGGCCTGTTTCACACGCTGATCGGCACGTTCATCGGTCGCGTCCGGTTCGCCCTGCCCCCGCTTGTCACAGGATTGGTCGTCATGTTGATCGGTCTGGCACTGATCAAGGTCGGTATCCAGTATGCGGCAGGCGGTGTGCCCGCCATCAACCAGCCCGAATACGGCAGCCTGCTGAACTGGTCCGCCGCACTGGTCGTCATCTTTGTGACGCTGGGGCTGAAATTTTACGCCCGTGGCATGCTGGCCGTTTCCGCCGTCGTCATCGGGATCATCGCCGGATATCTCTATGCCTTGGGAATGGGCATGATCACACTGGACGGTATCGCTGCAAGCTGGAACAGGGCGGCTGTCATCTCTTTTCCAATGCCGTTCAAATATGGATTCGAGCTGAGCATCGCGGCTGTCGTCGGGTTCTGCATGATGGCATTCGTGTCGGCTGTTGAAACGGTCGGTGACGTGTCCGCCATCACCAAGGGCGGCGCGGGGCGCGAGGCGACCACAGCCGAAATCACCGGTGCGACCTATGCCGACGGTGTCGGCACGGCTGTTGCGGGTGTGTTCGGCGGCCTGCCGAATACGTCGTTCAGCCAGAACGTCGGCTTGATCGCCATGACAGGCGTGATGTCGCGGCACGTGGTCACGATTGGCGCCATCTTTCTGATCGTGTGCGGTCTGGTGCCCAAGGTTGGCGCGGTCATCAACACGGTCCCGATCGAAGTGCTGGGCGGCGGCGTCATCGTGATGTTCGGCATGGTTGTCGCTTCTGGCGTGTCGATGTTGTCGGATGTGGACTGGAACAGACGCAACATGGTGATCTTTGCCATTTCACTGTCGATCGGTCTGGGTCTCCAGCTTGACCCGCTATCGGTGCAATATCTGCCCGATACGATCCGGGTGCTGGCCACCAGCGGGCTGCTGCCTGCTGCCGTGATCGCCATCGTGCTGAACCTTATCCTGCCCGAAGACCTGAACGCACCGGTCAAAACAGAAGTGTCGGGCGCCGCGGTCAAACCGATGAAGGATGGCCTGCCCGGCGTCTGAAAGATTTCCCCCGCCGGGATCATCGGCGGGGGCAATTGTGTCAGGTGGGGCGCGCATGCATCTGGCGCATCATGGCGATCATCCGCGCGGAAAACCCCCATTCGTTGTCGTACCAGCCAAAAACGCGCAGTTGCCCGTCGCCGGTCACCATGGTTTGCGGCAAAGCAAGTACCAACGACTCCGCCCGCGCCCGCATGTCGGTGGATACGCAAGGATCGTCTGTCAGGCCGATCACCGACACATCCGCGCAGATCGCCCGCAACAGATCGTTCGGATCACCATCCGGCAACGTTTCCATTTGCAATACCGCATCGATGGCAGACACGGAATGGACCGGTACACGGACGGCGGCCACTGTCAGCCGATCCATGAACTGCGGCAGAACCTGCGTAATCTGGCTGGCGGCACTTGTGGTCGTGGGCACCATGGACACCGCAGCAGCCCGGCTGCGTTCCGGGCTGGGACCGGGCAGATCGATTGTCGGCTGGCTGCCCGTGTAACAATGGATCGTCGTGACATGCGCGCGGACGATGCCCAGCCGGGTATCCAGCGCCATAAGCAACGGTGCAATGGCGTTCGTGGTGCACGACGCATTTGATACGATACGCGCATCCCCCAGCGCCGTATCATTCGCGCCCATCACCACGGTCACATCCGCGGCCGGCGAAGGGCCAGAAATCAGCACAGCTGCCGCGCCTGCGTCCAGACCTGCCTGTGCGACCGGACGTGCAGCGGCCCGGCCCGTGCATTCCAGCACCACATCCACCCCGGACAAATCCCTGACCCGCAAATCGGGGCAGGACCAGAAATCAAAGCTGCGATCACCCACATGCAAACGGCCATCCTGCGCCGTCACCGGGGCCGGAAACGGGCCAAATGCGCTGTCATAGCGGAACAGATAGGCGCAGGCGTCCAGCGGTGCGATATCGTTGATCGCAACGATCCGAATATCGCCATGGCAAGGATCTGTCAGCAACTGGCGCAAAACGGTGCGGCCAATCCGGCCAAAGCCGTTGATGACGATACGGATGGGTCGGGTCATGCCGTGGCACCGCCTGATAATTGACGACCGGGATCGGCGTCATACCCGCCGTTGCGCGCAAGCTGGACCAACATCAGGCAAACCGCAAGATGCCGTCGTCAGCGCCCGATCCCCATGGGGCGCAGCGGCATGTGGCGGTTCACGTCCTTGTATAACAGGTATCGGAACGGCCCCGGCCCGCCCGCGTAACAGGCCTGCGGGCAAAAGGCGCGCAGCCACATGAAATCGCCCGCCTCGACTTCGACCCAGTCGCTGTTCAGGCGATAGGCCGCTTTGCCCTGCAGGACATACAGCCCGTGTTCCATGACGTGGGTTTCCAAGAACGGAATCACAGCACCCGGCTGCAGCGTGACGATGGTGACATGCATATCGTGCCGCAAATCGGCGGGATCGACAAAGCGTGTCGTGGCCCACTTGCCGTCCGTGTCAGGCATCACGGTCGGGGCGATATTCTGTTCGTTTGCAATAATGACGTCAGGCGCATCCAACCCCGGCACCGCCGCATAATGTTTGCGAATCCAATGGAACCGCAGCATCGCATCACCGTCATTACGCAGGGTCCAGTCGGACCCGGCAGGCAAATAGGCATAACCGCCTTCGGTCAGATCGTGGGACGCGCCATTCACCGTCAGACGGGCGGTGCCATCCACCACGAACAGCACGCCCTGCGCCTCTGGGTCAGCCTCTGGCCGGGTGGACCCGCCGCCGGGTGCGACTTCCATGATGTATTGTGAAAAGGTTTCGGCAAAGCCTGACAGCGGGCGGGCAATGACCCACAACCGCGTGTCATCCCAGAACGGCAGGTAACTGGTGACAATATCGCGCATCGTGCCTTTTGGAATGACCGCATAGGCATCGGTGAACACCGCGCGGTCGGTCAGCAACTGGTCCTGCCCCGGATGGCCGCCGGTCGGGGCATAGTATTTTGCGGACATGGACTGTTCCTTGGCTGTTTTGCAAAAGGTCTGCGGGGGCGGATATGACCGCCCCCTGTCGATGGTCACTGCGCCTTGTATTCCAGACGGCGCGCATGCAGCACCGGTTCGGTATAGCCTGACGGCTGGTCGCGCCCCAGCAGCACCAGATCACAAGCCGCCTGAAACGCGATACCGTCGTAATCCGGCGCCATCGGCCTGTACTGGGGATCACCAGCGTTCTGCTTGTCCACGATTTCGGCCATCCGTTTCATCGTGTCGACGACCTGATCACGACTGACGACGCCGTGATGCAGCCAGTTCGCGATGTGCTGGGCAGAAATGCGGCAGGTGGCGCGGTCTTCCATCAGGCCCACGTCGTTGATGTCGGGCACTTTGGAACAGCCGATACCCTGATCGATCCAACGGACCACATAGCCAAGGATGCCTTGGGCGTTGTTTTCAACCTCTCGGACGATCTGATCGTCGGTCCATTTGCGATAGCGCGCCAGCGGAATATCCAGCAACGCATCGACATAGGCACGGCGACCGGCGCGCAACAGACGCGCCTGTACAGCGGCCACGTCGACCTTGTGGTAATGCAGCGCATGCAACGTTGCCGCCGTCGGGCTGGGCACCCATGCGCAGTTTGCACCGGCTTGCGGATGTTCGATCTTGGAATCCAGCATGGCGGCCATGTTGTCGGGGGCAGCCCACATCCCCTTGCCGATCTGCGCCTTGCCGGACAGGCCACATTCCAGCCCGATATCGACGTTCTGGTTTTCATAGGCCGTGATCCAGCCCTTGCGCTTGATGAAATCCTTGCGGCTGAATGGCCCCGCTTCCATCGAGGTGTGAATTTCATCGCCGGTCCGGTCCAGAAAGCCCGTGTTGATGAAACAGACACGGTGACGGGCGGCGCGGATGCATTCTTTCAGGTTCACGGACGTGCGGCGTTCTTCATCCATGATCCCCAGCTTGACCGTATATTGCGGCAGACCCAGCACGGTTTCCACGTGGCTGAAAATGTCGTTGGCAAACGCCACTTCGGCAGGGCCATGCATCTTTGGTTTCACGACATAGACCGACCCGGTGGTCGAATTTCGCAACCCTGCCTGTTTTTTCAGGTCGTGCATGGCGATCAGGGTTGTAACCATCGCGTCCAGCAACCCTTCGAACGCGGGGTTTCCGTCGGCATCCAGCACGGTGGGGTTTGTCATCAGGTGGCCGACGTTACGCACCAGCAGCAGCGCGCGGCCCTTCAGCGTCAAGTCCGATCCATCCGGCGCGGTGAATGTCTGGTCGCCGTGCAGGTCGCGGGTGATCGTTTTGCCATTTTTGTCGAACGTTTCCGACAGATCGCCCTGCATCAGGCCCAGCCAGTTGCCATAGGCCAGCACCTTGTCTTCGGCATCGACGCAGGCCACGGAATCTTCGCAATCGATGATGGCGGAAATGGCCGATTCAAGGGTGACATCGGCAAGGCCGGACGCCGTGGTTTTGCCAATCGGGTGGCTGCGGTCGAACACCAGTTTGACGTGCAGATTGTTGTTGCGCAGCAGGATCGCGTCGGGCGCATCGGCGCTACCCTGATAGCCTGCAAACTTTTCCGGCTGCATCAGACCTGTGCCATCGACCTGCAACTGTCCATCCACGATGCAATACGATTCCGCCTGCGCGTGGCTGGTGCCAGTGATCGGGAACGCTTCGTCCAGAAACACGGCGGACCGGGACACCACACGCGCACCCCGCCCTGTGTCGAACGGGCCAGGTGCAGGCGGCGCGCCCATCGCATCAGTCCCGTAGAATGCATCATACAGGCTGCCCCACCGCGCATTGGCCGCATTCAGCACGAAACGCGCGTTTGTCACGGGCACCACAAGCTGAGGCCCGGCGATGGTGGCGAATTCAGGATCGGTGTTTTCGGTTTCGATATGGAAATCGTCGCCTTCGGGAACGATGTAGCCGATATTTTCCAAGAACGCCTTATAGACGTCCGGGTCATGCGGCGTGTTCGATTGTGACCGATGCCAATCGTCGATCTGGGACTGAAGCGATGCGCGTTCGTCCAGCAGCGCACGATTGCGCGGCCCGAAATCGTTGATCAGCGTCGCAAACCCTGCCCATAGGTCCGCCGCATCGACGCCGGTGCCCGGCAAGGCGCGGTTTTCGATAAAGGATGCGAATACACCGGCGACCTGCAAGCCTGCGCGATCCACGTATTGGTTATCTGATCGATCTGTCATCTGTCATCCCTGCGGTTATTGGCGCAACCGGATCGCATCGCACCGGTCGGTTTACGGCAATCTAGGGCGAACACCGGCCACGTGGCACCCCAAATCCGCTGATATTGTCAGACAGGACTTTCAATATAATCAGAACGAACGCCCACGATTTACTGTTTTTCCGCGATATGCATTTTCAGGATATGACGATACAGCCCGATCCCCAGCCGCGACAACTGCCCCGATTGTTCGGTTCCGTCCAGCGCACCAAAGCCACGAATATCGCGGTCACGTCGCGCGATCCGGAACCCGGCCCCCACTTCGGACATCTGCACGAACGCCCGCAACCGATGGGCAGCTTCGGAATCCCCGGCGCGGTCCACGTCGGTCAGCAACAGCATATGTGCAGGCCGCTTGCTGCGTCCGATCCGCCCGCGCAGCTGATGCAATTGCGACAGGCCGAACATATCGGCGTTCCAGACAACCATCGTGTTGGCGCGGGCGTTGTCCAGACCGTTTTCAATGATCGACGTACAAAGCAAGACGTCCACGTCCTTGTTCATAAAGCCCAGCATCGCCGCCGACATATCGTCATCCGCCATCCGGCCATGCGCAACCGCATAGGTGAAATCGACACCCGCTTGCCTGAGCTTTGTGTCAAGTTCCTCGACCCCCGCAATACGGGGCGACACAACGTAGCATTGCCCGCCGCGCGCAATTTCGGTGGCAATCGCCCTTAACAGGTGTGCCTCGTCGCATTCGGCCACATGGGTTTCTACGGGCTTGCGGGCCTTTGGCGGTGTCGCCAGCACGGATACGTCCACTAAACCGACCTCTGCCGCTGCGAGCGAGCGGGGGATCGGCGTCGCGGTCATGCTCAGGATATGCGCGCCCGGGGCCAGATCGCGCAGCGCAGCTTTTTGTTCCTGCCCGAATTTCTGTTCCTCGTCGATCACGACCAGCGCCAGATGGCCGAACCGCAAATCAACACCCAGCAGCGTCTGTGTGCCGACCACGATGCAGACCTTGCCTGCCGCGATCCGGTCCGTCGCCGCGGCACGGTCGGCATCGGGGGTCAGGCGCGACAGTTCGATCACGTCAACGCCAAGCGGCGCGAAACGTGTGCGAAACGTGTCAAAGTGCTGCCGCGCCAGCACCGTTGTCGGGGCCGCGATCACAACCTGATGGCCCGACAGGACGGCGGCGGCGGCAGCCCGCATCGCCACTTCTGTTTTACCGAAACCGACGTCACCCACCAGCAGGCGGTTCATCGGCTCGGTCGCCGCCAGATCATCGGCGACGACGGCAAAGGTATGGTCCTGATCGACGGTCGGTTCATGTGCGAACGCCTGCACAAATGCGGCAAAGCGTTCGGCATCGGGGGTCAAGGATTGCGCTTTTGCTGACCGACGGCGCTTGTCCTCTTCCAGCATATGCTCGGCGCTTTGCCGCAATTCCACGATCATTGCGTCACGGTGGCGGATCCAATCGCCAGCTTTCAGTCGGTCCAGACTTAGATCTTCTGCCGGGGCACCGTAGCGCCAGAAATCCCGGCCTTCCTCTGCGGGCAGGGTCAGTTTACCGCCCTCGCGATAAATCAGCGTGGTCAGGGTCTGTGTCGTGTCACCCAGATCGTATTTTTCCTGCCCGTCATATTTCGCGAGACCGTGTTCAAAATGGACAACCGCATCGCCGCGTTCCAGCGCGTCGTCGCCGAACAGCAGGTCATGGTCGCGGTCGGTCATGGTGTGGTGGGTCATGTCAGGGCTTTCGATCTGTCGCCCGCCCCAACCCCGTCACACCGATTTCGTTGCCACTGATCTGGCAAAAAGTCGCGCCCGGACCTGCATCGCCCGGGCGCGCTGTGATCAGGCCGCGTTGGACTGATCGGGCAGGTAGTCGGCAATGGCGCGCCCCCGCCCTGTGGCATAATCCTGTGCCACGGCGATCCAGTCGATCTGTGCGGCACGCGACCAATCCGGCTGACCGCCAGACACAGCAGTCGCGGCCTGTCCATAGTGGACTACGCGCTGGCCTTCGGTGAAATCGTCAATCGCCTGATCCCAACGGTCGCCCGCGATTGTCAGACCAAGCCTGCGCGT
Source organism: Loktanella sp. SALINAS62 (assembly GCF_018263905.1). GTDB lineage: Bacteria > Pseudomonadota > Alphaproteobacteria > Rhodobacterales > Rhodobacteraceae > Loktanella. The sequence continues at coordinate 436,740 of NZ_JAAFZU010000001.1, forward strand.
CAGCGGGGCATATTCCGCCGTGAACAAGGTGCCGAAACCTTCGGCATAGCGGTTTTGCAGCAGGGGCGGTTTCAGAAAGGCCGCGTTCACGTCGGCTGGTCGCAGGCGGGTGGATTTCAGGAAATCGTGCCGTTCGAAACTGCGGGTAAAATCCGGCCGGTCAGCGGGTTCCGGTCCGCTTTGATGGTTGGTGGCGATGGCCTGCGGCATCAGCCGCGCGCCCCCGCCCGGCGCCATTTCGACGCTGGCGGTCCGACCATCGGCATCGGCCAGCACGATATTATAGGCCATGTGCGACGGGATACGTCGCAGGGCTGCAATACCCTGCGCAACCGTATCGCAGGTTTCCAGCACGTAGCGCAGGATCGTCGTGATCCCGAAACCGCGCCCGGTTTGAGACCGCCCGCCAAAGGCAAGTGCCACACTAAGTCCCGCGTCGTTGATCCCGTCGGACAGGCCCCACAGAAATTCCACCATGCCCATGACCCCACGTCCGGTCCACGCGCTGTGCAGCAAAAGACCTTCGTTCAGATCGGGCGACAGATCATAGTTCCGGACCAACCGCACATCGGTCGCATCCGCGACAGCCGCCAGCGAACAGCCGCCCAGATAAGCGGGCGGGCACCATGTCGACAGGAACCGCGCCGCACGGTCGGTCCCCCCCGCCAGCGCGGTCAGTCGGTCATGCACGGGGGTCAGTTCCGGCATATACTGCGTGATGGCGTCGCGGCAGGCGGCGGCCGACGGTCCGTTGTCACCGCCACGGGCGATAAACCACGCTTCGTACGCGGGCCAGGACCGCGCCCAGCGGGCGGTCCATTTGGGGCCGGGCGTCGCTTCGTGAACGGCGTCGATGGTCAATGTCATGCTCATATCGGTTAGCCTTTCGGGCTGATCTGTTGGAAAAAGCGGACCATTTCGGTGCTGGCGTCCGGTCCGCTGGTGTCGGTATAGCTTCCGCCTGCCTGCCCGCCGGACCACGCATGACCCAGACCATCGATGCGCCAGTCTTCGGACAAGGGGCGGCCGTCGGTGTCGGTCACGGTCGTCTGCTGGTAGCTGCGGCCCCCGATGCTGCCCGTCTGCGACGTTTCGATTGTCTGGGCGGGACCGTGGGTGGCGGTGTCACGCATAATGCTGTCGGCATTGGTCGGGTGGACTGTGGCGTCGGCAGTGCCGTGGAACTGGATGGTGGGCACGGCGGCCCGTGCGGCAAAGCCGCTGGCCCCAGCGTCCGACCGCCCCGCCATCGCGGCAAAGGCGGACGGCACGTCCTTGGCGGCGCCATATGGCAGGCCCGCATGCACACCGATTGCGGCAAAGACGTCCGGATAGCTTTGCCCCAGTATGACGGCCATCGCGGCCCCCGCCGACAGACCCGCCGCATAGACACGGTCATGCGGCACCCCATGTTCCGCAGCGACGCGGCGCGCGATCCCGGCCAGAATGGCGGGTTCGCCCCGGTCGCGCATCTGGTCGCCGCGCCGGAACCAGTTCCAGCAGGACTGGGCGTTGTCGCCGCGTGACTGCTGGGGATAGACGATGACCAGCCGGTGCGTTTCTGCCAGCGCGTTCATGCCCGTCCCGGTCGCAAAATCCTGCGGCGTCTGCGTGCAGCCATGCAGCATCACGATGACACCGGTGATCCCGTCGGGCGCTGTCGCGGGCACATAGGTCCAGTAACGGCGGCTGCCGTCGGACCCTGCATAATCGCGCGCGGCGAAACCGGCACCGGCGGGCAGATCTGCCATTGCAGGCGCATCGCCAAAGACCGGCGTGCGGCGCGCCTGTGGCCCGGCAGGCAAGGCATCGGGCATCAATCCGTGCTGCGCCAGCGTGCGGCGCACAAGGTCGTTGGCGTCCGTGATGCGCGCAGCATCCGTCGCCCGGCGCATGGCGCCAAGGTTCAGTTTCAACATCTGTTGTCCTTTTAGGGGTTAGGTCCGCGTCTACTGGATGCGGTCGGCAAGCGCCTTTTTCAGTTCTGGACTAGCCTGCAACGCACCCAACACCGTGATCGACCCGATGGTCGCGCGGGCAAGGTCCGGCGTGATGTCGGTATCGAACCGCACCAGACCAACCACTTTGATGTGCAAGATTTCGCCAGCGGATTTCAGCGATTCAAGATCGGCCCGCGCATAGTCGCGCAGGCCCAGTTCCATCGTATGGCGTTCAATCGAACGGCTGACGCTTTCGCCATGCGTATCCAGTTGCTTGCGGATCGCGGTGCGGATGAAATCGCTGCGGTTGGAATAGAAACCTTCCTGCACCAGCAGGTCGATACGGCCAAGGTCGACGTAACCCAGATTAATCGTGATCTTTTCGCTGTCGGGGGTCTTGTCCCGTAACTGTCGTACGTTGCTCATAAGGTTTCTCCATCCATGTGGATGGTATATGGATTTCATTAGGTGGTGCGCAACCCCTAGATGCATCTTCATCACAAGGATGTGCCCCGCATGAACAGGGCCGGATCATCACTGACCCGGCCCTGTTTGTTCCAATATTTGCTTGGCCGTAGCTATTCGGCTGGCACGGCGTCAGGCGGGACCGCCCGTTTGGCACGTTTTTCACCCAGCATCAGCATGGCCGGTGTCACGATCAATGTCAGAACCGTTGCAACCACCAAGCCACCGGCGATGGCGGACGACAGTTCGGTCCACCACTGCGTTGACGGTGCACCAAAGACGATTTCGCGGGTGAAAAAGTTAAGGTTCACCCCGATCACCATCGGCATCAGACCCAACGCCGTGGTGATGGACGTCAGGAACACCGGGCGAAGACGCTGCGCGCCCGTCCGCAAAGCTGCTTCCATCGGGGATTGGCCGATACGTTTGAGGTCATTGTAGGTGTCGATCAACACGATGTTGTTGTTCACCACGATCCCCGCCAGCGCGATCACACCGATCCCGCCCATGACGACCCCGAATGGACGCCCCGTTATCAACAGGCCCAACAGAACCCCCGCCACCGAAAAGACAATCGCGCTCATCACGACGAAGGCCTGAAAGAAGTTGTTGAACTGGATCACAAGGATCACGAACATCAGGAAAATCGCGGTCAGGAACGCCGTTGCCAGAAACGCCATGCTTTCGGCCTGATCCTCTGCTTCGCCGGCAAAAGAAAACTCCACGCCTTCGGGCAATTCCGCGTCATTCAAGGCCGCCGTCAGTTCGGTCACCTGATCGTTCACCAGCACGCCGGGGCCGACGTTGGCTTCGATCGTGGTCACGCGCTTTTCGTCGATCCGGCGGATAATGCCGGTGCGGTCGGACGGCGCAAAAGTGACAAAGTTCGAAATCGGCACCAGTCCCGATGTGGTCGGAACGCGCAGGCTGGCCAGTTCCGACAGGGAACGTTCTTCGCGTGGGAAACGCACCCGAATGTCCAACGATCCGTCCACGTCCTCTGGCCGGTAATCGGCGACCGTGATTCCCTGGGTCAAAAGCTGAACCGCCTGTCCCAACAGGCTGACATCGGCACCAAAGCGCGCCGCCTCTGCCCGGTTCACCAAAATCGACACCTCGACCCCCGGCACGGGGCGTGTATCGGTGACGTCGGTAAAGCCACCGATCCGGTCCATGATATCGCGGATCTGCTGCACGGCTGCGGCCTGCGTATCCGGATTGCGCGCCGTCACCTGCAGGTTGACCGGCTTACCGGCAGTCGGTCCGCCGCTTTCGGTCTGCACCTGCACGTCGATCCCGGCGATGTCAGACACGCTTTCGCGGATGTCCTCGCCGATTTCGGCGGCGGTGCGTCGGGTATCCCACGGCGTCAGATCCAGTTGCAGCGTGCCAATGGTTTCTTCGTCGCCCTGCCCCGCGCTCATCATGGAACGGGCGTAGATGCTTGCGATCTCATCGTATTCGACCAGACGGTCTTCGACGGCGCGGACCAATGCATCACGTTCAAAGATGGAAAAGTTATCGCGCGCGCGGACTTGCACCTGCATGAAATCGGGTTCGACGGACGGAAAGAAAGTGATCCCCTTGCCAAATTGACCATACAGGCCAAAGCCACCCAGCAGCAGCGCCACGGCCAGCAGGACGGTCGCACCGGGGCGCAGGATGGCCCATTGCAGGAACCGAACGTAGGCGCCGGTAAAACCGCCCATGTCGCGCGGATCACCGAATTCTGCCGCGTGAAGTGCGGCTTTGGCCCGTGCGGATTGTGGCTGGCGTTTGCCGATCAGGCCGCCCACAACAGGAATGAAAATCAAAGCCATGAACAGCGATGCCGTCAGGGTCAGAATCACCGTGATGGGCAGAAATTTCATGAATTGCCCGACCAGCCCGCTCCAGAACAGAAGCGGGAAGAACACGCAAAGCGTGGTCGCCGTCGACGCGATGATGGGCCATGCCATACGCTTTGCCGCATAGCTGTAGGCCTCTTTCGGCGATGCGCCTTCCTGTAACTTGCGGTCGGCCAACTCGGTCGTCACGATTGCACCATCGACCAGCATTCCGACTACTAGGATCAGCGAAAACAGGACCACGATGTTCATCGTGTAGCCCAGCGTCCACAGGGCGATGACACCGACCAGAAACGCGCCCGGAATGGACAGACCCACAAGGATCGATGACCGCAGGCCCAGTGCCAAGACGATGACGATCATGACCAGAATGACCGCGGCGATGACGTTGGCTTCCAGATCGCTGAGCAGATCCTCGACCTGTTTGGATTGATCCTGCAAATACGTCACTTCGACGCTGTCGGGCCAATCGACGCGCAGGTCTTCGACCACAGCCTTGGCGGCGGCGACCGTTTCGATGATGTTGGCGCCCGACCGCTTCTTGATTTCCAGCGCCAGCGCAGGCTGACCGTTGATCCGCGCGAACGAGTCCGGATCTTCGAACGTGCGGCGGATCGTGGCGACATCGCCAAAGGTCACGACGGCATCGTCGCGCACCTTGATCGGCATCGCCATCACGTCATCAAGATCCTGAATAAGCCCGGGCACCTTGAGCACGATCCGGCCAGACCCCGTTTCGATTGCCCCCGCAGCGACCAGCAGATTGTTACGCTGGATCTGCCCGATCAATTCGTCGAACGACAGATTGTAGGTCTGGAATACCGTGGGGTCGATCAGCACTTCTAGAAATTCGAACCGCTGGCCGCCGATATCGACTTCCAGCACGCCTTCGAGACCTTCAAGCTCTTCCTGCAGGTTTTCGGCCAGATCGTTCAGCGTCCGTTCCGGCACCGGGCCGGACAGGATCGCGGTGATGATCGGAAACAGCGCGGTGTTGATTTCAGTGATGGTAATTTCATAGGCATCGTCGGGCAGTTCGTTTTGCGCCCGGTCAGCCGCGACGCGCACCTTATCCAGCGCTTCCTGATTGTCGCCGCCGGGCGAAAATTCCAGCTGCACACTGGCAAATCCTTCGGCCGCTTCGGAATTCATGCTGTCCAGCCCGGTGATGGATGCGAATTCAGTCTCCATCGGTTCCAGCAGCAGGCGTTCGGCGTCGGACGGGCTGATTCCGTCCAGCCCGGTCGAAACGTAGAACAGGGGCAGCGGCACCTCTGGGTTCGCTTCTTTTGGAATCGCGGTATAGGCATAGGCGCCGACGGCCATGATGACCATCAATGTCATGACCACGACACGGGATCGGGAAAATGCGGCGTCAATCAAACCGTTCATTGCGCGTCATCCTGCAAGCTGGGTGCCACGGTTTCGCCTGCGTTCACAAAGCCCTGTCCGATGGTGATGACGTTGGCGGTGTCAGGCAATCCTGCGACCCACAGCCCGTCGACCTGCGCCTTGACGATTTCGATGGGATAAAAAGCGACCGTGTCGTCGTCCGCCACGGTTTTGACGCCAAGGGTGCCGTCGGTGTCCAATGACACGATGGATGCGGGCAGGAAATGCGCCGTTGTTTCCCCCGTGGGGATCACCACCTCTGCCGAAATGCCGGCGGGGATCGCACCGTCATCGTTCGGCACCTCTATTTCGACCAGAAACGTACGTGTTTCACTGGCAGCCGATGTGCCGACAAAACTGACGATGCCTTCGCGCTCTTCGCCGGTGATGAATCGGACATTGGCGGTTTGTCCGACAGACAAACGGGTCAGCGATTGCTGCGGCACCTGAATGGATACGGTTAGCGGGGTAATATCGACCAGCCGTCCGATGTCGGCCCCGGCAGACACAAAGACGCCTTCGTCCAGATCCAGCGTTTCGATGCGCCCATCGAACGGGGCTGTAATCGTCAGGGACAGCGCCGCCTGACTGGCGGCGGTCACCTGCGCCTGTGCGGCAGCAAGCTGTGCGCGCGCCTGCGTCACACGGTCGGTCGTGGCGACACCACGATCCAGTAATTGTTCCGCATTCTGCAATTCACGTTCGGCAATTGCCAGGTCTTCGGCGGCACGGTTGATATCCGCCTCGTTATTTGTCGAATCCAGCCGTGCAATCACCGTTCCTGCGGTGACGGTCTGGCCTTTTTCCACCAGCACTTGCGCCACGTCACCAGATGTTTCGGCGCGCAGCATCGTATCACGGTCAGGCAGCGCCTGACCTTCTGCCTGATAAAACTGGGTGACAGTTTCTGCCGACGACGGGGCCACGGCCACAGCCACAGGCGCAATCGATTCGCGCACCGGGGCTTCTGTAGGTGGTGCAGCGGACAGAAAAAATCCACTGCCCATCCAGCCAACGATGGCCAACACCAGCGCACCCGCAATCCAGGATGACCGGGACGCGCCCTTGTCATCGCGGAATTCCAGCGGCTTGCGGCCATCGGTGTTGGCGGACGGGACCGGCACCAGGGTCGGCGCATTCGATCCGGGCACATTGGTCTGTTCTACATATTGATTCATGGTCTATTCCCCGGGCTTAACAGGCTGTTGCCCGACATATGTTTCTTCGGATGCGTTCAACTGGGCCAACGCCACCCCCATCGCGGCGTCGATAGAGGCATAGAACTGCGCGTGTGCGCGCAGACGGCCGATTGCATCAGATTCTTCAGGTAGCAGGTTGATGGTCTTTGCGATTTCGTCGCGGCGGCTGCGTTGGCGTTGTTGGATCCCCGCCAGCATGGTCGCATAGGGGTTATCGGCCAGCTGAAAAAAATCCTGACGCACCCCCGGTTCGGTCGTGCGTTTGACCAGACCCCGTTCTTCAAGAAGACGGATGCTGCTGCTGATGCTGCCCCGACTGACCTGAAGCTGCGTCGCCAGATCGCCGAACGCGACACGCTCTCCGTCAAAGATCAGCATGCCCAGAACACGTCCGGCAATGCGCGGCAGACCTTCTGCCTGAAGGCTTAGCCCGGTCTGTTCGATAAATCGGGTCCGTAAGGCGTCTGTCGTGTGTGTATCTGGCAAGCGCTGCTCCTGTGGCTGGTCACCACATGGGTCAGCCCACGGCAATTCGCAAGTCTGTTCAGTCCTAACTGAACAATTTTTTCCAAGCCGGGCAAGCCGCGCCCGATCTCATAAAATGCAAACAGCCACCCCAAGGTGGCTGTCGCTGTCTTTGCATTTGGCGTTTGTCAGATCACCGGGGGTCAGCCCAGACGTTCGGACGCGTAACCGCCGGGGCTGGCAGGGAACACCACCGTTTTATTGCCGTTCAGGAAAACCCGGTTGTGGATATGTGCGTGGATGGCACGGGCCAGCACCTGCGCTTCGACATCACGGCCCAGCGTGACATAGTCAGCCGAACTTTGCGCATGGGTGACGCGGCAGGTGTCCTGTTCGATGATCGGGCCTTCGTCCAGATCGGCAGTCACGTAATGTGCGGTCGCCCCGATCAGTTTCACGCCACGTTCAAACGCCTGTTTATAGGGGTTTGCCCCCTTGAAGCTGGGCAGGAATGAATGGTGGATGTTGATGATCCGGCCCGACATCTTCTGGCACATTTGGTCCGACAGAATCTGCATGTAGCGCGCAAGAACGATCAGGTCGGCACCTGTTTCCTCGACGATGTCCATGATCTCTGCTTCGGCCTTGGGTTTGTTCTGGGCCGTGACCTTGATGCAGTAGAATGGGATGTCGTGATTCACGACGACCTTTTGATAATCGGTGTGGTTCGAAATAACGGCAACGATATCGATCGGCAACGCACCGATGCGCCAACGATACAAAAGGTCATTCAGGCAGTGCCCGAAGCGCGACACCATCACGACAACCTTCATCCGGACCGCTTCATCATGGATGAACCAGTCCAGACCCAGTGGCTTCGCAACTTCGACGAAGTCTTCGCGCATCGTGTCCAGCGTGATGGAATCCGGCGTGGTAAAGCTGACGCGGGTGAAAAACTTGCCGGTGTCGGGGTCATCGAACTGGGCACTGTCGGTAATGTTGCAACCATTGTCGGCCAGAAAAGTCGAGATGGCTGACACAATACCAATCTGCGACTCGCAGGCGGCTGTTAGTGCGTATTTCGGCATGGTGCTCTTTCAGTAGGATCGGTGGCGGTAAAGTGGACCTTAGCGATCGGCCAAGGCGGCGACGAATGCAGCCAGTTCCTGATCCGGGATCGTCACGCTGTGTTCCGGCCCCGGATAGGACTGACGGTCCACATCTGCCTTAAATTCTGCAAACGCCGCAATCCGTTCGCGCTGCAATCGGGCGAATTCCGACCTAAAGTCACGGTAGCTTTTGCCATGACGCGGTTTGTGGCCCTCGGTCGCGCCCAACACGTCGCTGGCGAACAGATATTGCGCGTCCGCATATGGACCCGCACCCATCCCCAAAAGCACAAGGGTCGTGCGTTTTGAAATCTCGGCGGCGACACGGTCCGGCACGACTTCCAGTTCGACGCCGAAACAGCCGATCCTTTCCAGCGCCTGCACGTGGTCCATGACTGCAAGTGCGCTCTGGGCGGTTTTGCCAACAGCCTTGAATCCGCCTGTCCATGTCGCTTTGGATGGAATCAATCCGACATGGCTGACCACGGGAATCCCGTCGTCGGCCAGCGCCTTGATCGTGGTCATGGACGACGCGCAGTAGACGCAATCGCCGCCCGTCTGCATCGCACGGTGGGCCGCGCGCTGATAATCCTCTGCCGTGACAAGCTGACCGTAAAGCAATCCGACCTGCACAAAACAGTCGCCTGCCGCCACGCGCATGTCGGGCGTCCACAGCGGGTCGATGATTGACAGCATGTCGATGCCTGCGGCCGCTGCGGCAGCCGCTTCCTCTGGTGTTTCGACATACAGCATCGACAGCTGACGCGTGCCTTTCAGCGCGCGGATGTCCGCGACGGTCGGGCGGTTGTGATATAGGGTCATGCCGGATCAGACTTGTATCAATACGCGGTCACCATCCAACCGGACCGGATAGGTGCCAAGGTTCACGCAGACGGGCGCGCGTTTCGCGGCCCCGGTGCGATAATCGAACTGGCCGTTATGTTTGGGGCATTCGATGGTGTAATCCATCACCAGCCCATCCGACAGATGCACATTTTCATGGGTGCACAGCCCGTCGGTGCAAAAGAATTCGTCGTCGGGGCTGCGGTAGATGGCAAAGGTCCGCCCGTCGTGGTCAAAACGGATCAGGTCTTCTTCCTCGATGTCGTCCTTGGCGCAGGCGTCGATCCAGTCGGCCATGTTAGTCTCCTCCGGTTTAGGTTATTCTGCGGGCACTGCCGTCGTCACGTTCTCGGCCATGCCCAGTGCCGTCCGGTGCAGGTCAACCCGGTAGGGCGCTGCGCCATGTGGCAGATCGCGTTGCAGAAAATCGTCGTGATAGCGCAACTGGTGGCGCAGGATCGGCAACACCTCGCAATAGGCGTGCCACATCGACGGGTTCGGCGCGGGCAGGTCGTGTTTGATACGCTGATGCAGGTCGGGCAGCCGGTGGTAGGGGACCATCGGGAACATATGGTGTTCGCAGTGATAGTTCATGTTCCAGTAAATGAACCGCGACACCGGGTTCATATAGACAGTCCGACTGTTCAGTCGGTGGTCAATCACGTTTTCAGCCAGTCCTGCATGTTGCAGCAGGCCCGTCAGCACATGATGCCAAGCGCCATACAGACGCGGCAGCCCGATCACCATCAGCGGCAGGATCGATCCGGTTGCGACCGCAAGTGTGATGACGGCAGCATAGATCACGACCCAGATACGGGCGACCCGCACGACCTTGGGCTGTTCGCTTTCGGGAATATAACTCGCTTCTTCGGCGTCCAGACGGCCGGTGGCGTTCACCAGCATCCGTTTCCACCCGCTGAACGCATCAAGGATGCCGAAAAAGTTCAGCGCGATCCGGAACAGCGCGGGCGGGCGCATCGCGACGATTTCGGGATCGCGTCCGACGATGACGGTATCGGTGTGGTGGCGCGCGTGGCCCCAGCGCCATGTGACCGGGTTGCGGACCATGCAGAACGACGCAATCTGATACAGCGCATTGTTCATCCACGGCGTCTTGAACGCCGTGCCGTGGCCGCATTCGTGCCAGCGACTGTCCATTGCGGACCCGTACAGCACGCCGTAGCCCAACCAGAAGGGAACCGACCACCACGTCGGCCACAGGGCGATCCCGATCCCGGCAAGGATGATCATACTGCCGAACAGGATGATCGCGTCGCGGATTGCCGGGCCATCCTTGCGCTGCATCAGCGCCTTCATGTCCTTGCGCGGGATGTCGGTCAGATACCAATCGGCAGCGGACAGGCCGGTTTCGACGGCTTTGCGGGCGTTGGCGCCCAACAGGGAATAATCGCGTTTGTTCATCGTCAGCTCCGTCATCAACAGATGATCAGGGCTTAACAGCAACAGAACGGCAGGTCTTGCGCGCCGCGTAAATTCACATCAAATTAAATCACCGACACCCCTGATAATTGATGTAATTACATCGGAACACCGCATGACAAAACGTCCGACGATCAAGGATTTGGCCCGCGCCGCAGGGGTTGGCGTGGCAACGGTGGATCGTGCCCTGAACGGGCGGTCGCATGTCCGGCCCGATACGCTGGACCGCGTGCGACTGGCGGCAGAACAGATCGGCTACCCCACCCGTGGGCTGGCCCTTCGGCAACAGGCGGCGGACCGTCCGCAGGTCCGGTTCGGGTTCGTGCTGCATAAGGGCGCGCAGGAATTCTATCGGAACTTCGCGCTAGCCCTGCAACGCGCGGTGGACGCGCGCACCGACATCAGGGGGCGCGCTGTCATCCGGTTCGCGGCGTCGCAGTCCCCCGGCGATTTCGCGCACGAGATTGCCGATGTCGCATCCCAGACCGACGCCATAGCCACATCCGCGATCAATCATCCGACCCTGTCAGATCTGGTGGGCGACCTGACGGCCAACGGCACGCCGGTCTTTGCCCTGCTCAATGATTTCGCCCAAGGCATCCGCCAGAATTATATGGGTCTGAACAACGTCAAGGTCGGACGTCTGGCCGCATGGATGATGACCACCCAGATCCGCGACCCCGGCAAGCTGGCGGTGTTTGTCGGTGGCAATCGCTGGCACGGTCACCTGCTGCGTGAAACCGGGTTCCAAAGCTACCTGCGCGAATGTGCGCCCGACTTTTCCATGCTGGATACTGTCGTTAATCTGGAGACCCGGCAGGTCACATACGAAGCGACGCTTGACCTGCTGGACCGTCAACCCGACCTGCGCGGCATCTACGTCGCGGGCGGCGGGATGGAGGGCGCGATCGCCGCCATTCGCGAACAGCGACCGCCCGGCAAGATCGCGTTGATCGTCAACGAGCTAACCGACGACAGCCGCAAGGCGCTGGTGGATCGCTACGCCACCATGGTGATCGCGACCCCACTGGATGATCTGTGCCGCATCCTGATCCAATCGATGATCGACGCCGTGCGCGACGGCACAAATACAGGGGGCAGCCAGCATTTTCTGACGCCGCAGCTATATCTGCCAGAATCGTTCTAGGCGTCGCGATCCATGATCCACTGCACCTCTGGCGCGGCCACGAAACGCCATTTTCGCAGCGGCCCGGCCATGACGTTCAGGTAATACATCTCGAACCCATAGGGTGCGCCGCAGGGGTGATGGCCGCGCGGCACGCAGACCACGTCATGATCCTTGACCGCCATGGTTTCATCCAGCAGGCCGTCGTCGGTATAGACCCGCTGCACACCGAAACCACTGGCCGGATTCAGACGGTGGTAATAGGTTTCTTCCAGATAGGTGATGCGCGGAAAATCATCTTCGTCATGCCGGTGACTGGGATAGGACGACCAGTGACCCGCGGGGGTGAACACCTCTGTCACCAGCAGGCGGTCGGCGACGGGGCGGTCTTCCATTGCGATGTTGTTGATGTGGCGGGTGTTGGTACCGCGTCCGCGTTCTGTCAGCGTAATGCCGTCGGGGCCAAGGCGCTGGGCGGTGTAACCGCCATCCGCATCGGCGGGGGCGGAACAGACGGCGATGACGCAATCGGTTTGCGTGACCGCGTCCCAACCGGAATCGCGGGGCACATACAGGCAATGCGGCGGGGTCTTTTCGAACACATCCATCCGGTCGCCCAAAACGCCCCAATCGTGTCCGGCGGCGGTGATCGCGGCCTTGCCTTCGACGATCACAAGGATGACTTCGCGGTCCAGCGTCGGTTCGTGCGCGCTGTCGCCGGCGCGCAGCCGATACAGTGAGAACCCAACGTAACGCCAGCCTGCGCTTTCGGGCGTGATCTGATGCACCTTGCCGCGCGTGCCGAAGGGCTTTTTCAAAAGATCAGCCATCGTCAGGCTCCTTGTAGTTGTCGGGATCGAAGACCACGAAGAATTCATAGGTGCACCACGCAGCGGCCGCCGCAGAAACCGCCGCCCACAGGAAATTTCCGGTCGCCAGTTCGAACACCGTCCAGCCCCACAGGACGATGCAAACCGTCATCCGTCGTCCGCGCGGCGCAAAGAATGGCGCGCGGACATTGATTACGTCTTTCAGGGCCATCGTCTGTGATCCATGTCCTTTAATGCCGTATCGAACCTATCAGCATCCCAGCGCTCTGCCAGTGCCTGCCGCATCAGATCGGCCTGCGACGGCGGTGCGTTGCCGCCCACGGGTGGATCGGTGTCCAGATTGGTCGGAAACGGATAACCTTCGGCGCTAGCCGCGATCACGGCGTCAGCCTGCGCCGCCGTCAGATCGGTGTCGGCCAGAATCGGGAACAGCTCCCGGACCATCGCACCCCGGTCGACGGATTCCATCGCCCGGCCAAAGGCGGACGAGACCTGCAGCAGGTTTACCATGCGCGCAATGTCCGCGCTGCGGTTATCGCCAGCCCCATGAAACAGCGCCGGGTTAAAGAACACAGCATCGCCTTTGGCCAACGGCAGTTGGATGCAGCGGTCCTCGAACATCGCGCGATGATCGGGATCGTGGAACGCGATATAGCCTGCATCGTAAAGCTGCGAGAACGGCAGCAGTTTCGTCGGACCGCTTTCCACCGGCATGTCGCAATGGGCGATGGCCCCCTGCAAGGTCAGCGCCGCCGTCAGATCATGGGCATGGACGGGATAACGGGCGGCCTGTTGTGCCGTCTGAAAACCCAGATGATAATCACGGTGCGCCTGCTGCGCCTTGCCACCCGGCCGCACCTGATTGACCTGCGCGGTCATCTGATACGCCGGGCCCAACCATGCCTCTGCCACGGCAGCGATGGCGGTGTTGCCGTAGTAGCGGGCGAACCCGGCGGCGTCGTGCAGACAATGTTTCTGTAGCGAATTCCAGATCCGATCATTCGCACCGGATGCCGCGAAATGGTCGCCCTTACCCGCCCCGTCATGGCGTTCGTCAACAATGATCGCGTTGAAAACTCCTGTCGCGCGGTCGATGGGTGCTGTGTCGGCATAGGCCGCTTTTAACACGATCACCCCTGCGGTGTTGCGCAACACATCGGCCCATTCTGCCATCAGCACCCGTCGTTTTTGCGGATCGTCCAGCGCGGGGGCCAGTGCGCCCATATCATAGATCGGTACATTCTTTTCGATGCTGGCAGCCTGCGGCACCGATGCAGGGTCCAGGGTGCGGTCGATCAGGACGCGAAAGGCGTCGATATCGCCATCATCCGCTGTGTAGTAGCCCGCCGATTTGTTCCATTCGTCCCGCATGCCGTGCTCCCTATGTTATGTTTTGTAAACCTTCAGTCCCGCCCGGTCGCAGACCGCATGGATGTGGTCAAAACCGATTTTAGAGAATGCAAAAGGCGGTGCCTTGGCCGGGTCCTGTTCGGCCTCGACCACGATCCATCCGTCGTAACCCATCGTCTTGAGTTCGTTCGTGATGGCCTGAAAATCGATGCAGCCGTCGGGGTCGCCGGGGACGGAAAAGACGCCTTCGCGCACGCCATCCAGAAAGCTGCGGTCGCCGTCACGGACCCATGACAGCGTATCGGGCCGCACGTCCTTGAAATGCACATGGTGCACCCGGTCGCCCCATTTTTGCAGCACCGCCAGCGGATCGGCGCCCGCCATCAGCAGGTGGCCGGTATCATACAGCAGCGTGACCTCAGGACCGGACCCGTCCATCAGCCAGTCGATGTCGTCCGCGTCTTCGATCATGCTGCCCATGTGGTGATGATAGGACAGGGTCATACCGTCGTCTTTGACCCGCTTGGCCAGTTCGGTCAGTTTGGCGGCATAGGCGGTCACGTCGGCGCGGGACAGTTTGGGCCGCTGGCTGACAGGCGTGTTCACCATGCCCTGTACGGTATTGGAACATTCCGCATAGACGATGCAGGGCGCGTTCAGGGCGGTGAACTGCGCGACCTGCTGGCGGATGGCGGCATATTCTTCATCCACCGACGTCACGTGCAGATTGCCCGAACACCAACCACCGCACAGCGCGACGCCGTAACGGTCAAGGTATTCGCGCAACCCTTCGGTATCGGCAGGCATCCGGCGACCGCGTTCGACACCCTGATATCCAATCGCCCCTGCGTCTTCCATCGCGCCTTCGGTGGTGAAATCCGCCGTCAGATCGGGCAGGTCGTCGTTCTGCCACGCGATCAGCGAGATACCTATTTTGACAGCCATCAATCGGCCCTTTGCTTTGTCTTGTTGGTTTCATAGGCGGCACGGGCGGCATTCACCTGTTCGCGGTCGGATACTTCGGGCACGCCGACATCCCACCATGTCCCGCCCGGTTCCGTGCTGGCATAGGGATCAGTGTCGATGACGATGACAAAGGGGCCGTTCATCTCGTGCCGTTTTGTCAGCGCTGATTCCAGTTCGGTGATTGATCCGACATGGACACTGACCGCGCCCATCGATTCCGCGTGCTTGGCAAAATCGATGGCGCTGGGCGTGTCGTGGATCGTGTGGTCCAGCAGGTTGTTGAACTCTGCCCCGCCGGTGCCCATTTGCAGCCGGTTGATGCAGGCAAAGCCCCGATTGTCGGTCACCACGACGGTAAAGGCGATGCCCATCATCGCCGCCGTCGCCATTTCCGAATTGGCCATCATATAGGTGCCGTCACCGGTAAAGCAGACCACATCGCGGTCGGGCTGGGCCATCTTGATTCCCATCGCGCCCGCGATCTCGTATCCCATGCAGCTGAACCCGTATTCCATGTGATAGGACATCGGGCGCGTGGCCTTCCACAGCTTGTGCAGCTCGCCCGGCATGGTGCCGGCGGCGCACATCACTACGGTGTCGTCGGTCGCCGCCCGTTGCACGGCGCCGATCACCTGCATGTCGGTGGGCAGGCTGTTTCCATCGTCAGGTGCGGCGGTCAATGGATCGACCTGCGCGAACCAATCGGATTTTATGCCATCAGGCAACGCGGGGGCACGGTGGTCGCCCAGTTTCTTTGACAGCTCTTCCAGCCCCACGCGTGCATCGGCGAGCAGCGGCATTGCGCCGTGTTTCATCGCGTCATAGGCCGCGACATTCAGGCAGGCGATGCGGCGGTCAGGATGCGCGAACAGCCCCCATGACCCGGTCGTGAAATCCTGAAACCGCGTGCCGACGCCCAGCACCAGATCGGCCTGTGCACAGGTGTCGTTGGCGGGGGTGCCACCGGTGACGCCGATGGGGCCAAGGTTCAGCGGATGATCCCACGGCAGCGCCGATTTGCCTGCCTGTGTTTCGGTCACGGGAATGTTGTGCGCTTCGGCAAAGGCCCGCAGTGCGTCGGTTGCTGCGGAATAATGCACACCGCCGCCCGCGACGATGACCGGACGCTTGGCTGCACGGATCGCGTCAGCCATGTCAGACAGTTCATCCAGATCGGGGCGGATGCGGCGCTGCCGCCAGATCGTTTCGGCAAAAAAGCTTTCGGGCCAGTCGAACGCTTCGGCCTGCACGTCCTGACAGAACGACAGGCACACAGGCCCACAGTCCGCCGGGTCCGTCATCGTGCGGAAAGCGCGCGGCAGGGCCGTCAGCAACTGTTCAGGCCGCGTGATCCGGTCGAAATAACGCGTCACCGGTTTGAACGCGTCGTTCACTGTCACGGTGCCATCGTTGAAATCCTCGACCTGTTGCAGCACCGGATCGGGGCCACGGTTGGCGAACACGTCACCCGGCACCAGCAGCAGCGGCAGGCGGTTCACATGCGCAAGTGCCGCCGCCGTCACCATATTCGTGGCCCCCGGCCCGATGGATGACGTCACCATCATCGCGCGCTTGCGGCCAGATTGCTTGGCATAGGCGATGGCCGCATGCGCCATCGTCTGTTCATTGTGCCCGCGCCATGTGGGAAAATCATGCTTGGCGCCGTGCAGCGCCTCGCCCAGTCCGGCCACGTTGCCGTGCCCGAAAATCGCCCATGTGCCTGCGATAAAACGCTCACCGGTATCGGTCTTTTGCGCCGCGATATAGCGGACCATGGCCTGTGCTGCGGTCAGTCGGATCGTGTTGCTCATGCTGCGTCCTTTCGCGCGGTCTGCCGCGCCTTGTCCCATGTGTCGCACAGCCATGCGAACCGTTCGGCCATCTGGTCCACGGCCTGGGCGTCGGTCATATCGCCCGCCATCCATGCCCGTGCGGCATCGCCAAAGATCGTGCGCCCCACCGCGAACCCCTTGACCAGCGGCTGCCGTGCGGCCAGCGCAAAGCTTGCGGCAAGCTCTGTCTCTGGCGCGTCAAGGCCCAGAACGACGATCCCGCGCGTGCGCGGATCGTTGCGGGTGATGGCATCCACCGCATTGGCCCACGCGGCGTCCGTCTTGAACGGTTCCAGCTTCCACCAGTCGGGGTAGATACCTGCGTCATAGAACGTCTGGATCAAGGTGGCAGAGGTCATGTCGTCCACCGGCCCGACCTTTGACGGGATGATTTCCAGCAAAAATTCCAGACCCTGCCGCCGGGCGGCCGTGAACAGGCGTTTGACCCGTGCCGTTTGCATCCCGGCCGTCTTGTCGTCGTCGTCGGGGTGACAGAACACCAGCAGCTTGACCACGTTCTCGGACGCCCATTCGCGCAACTGGCCCAGATCGTCGCCCAGTTCGGGTTCAAATTCTATCGGGCGCGATCCCGGCAATTCTGTCGGACGCCCGATCCACAGGCCCGTGCCCGTGGCGCGGTGCAGCGCGCTGCGCCCGATCCGGTTGTCGCACAGAATACCGTAACCCGGCCGCCCGTTCTGTACCCGCAGCGCGGCATCCAGACAGAGGTTCTTAAATGCGGCACCTTTGGCCGGGGTGTAGCCGTCCATGTCTTCAATCTGGCTGCGGTGGTCAAAGGCAAAGGTCTTGACCGACGACCAGTCACCCGGACGCGTCGTCGCCCAATGCACCTGCTCCAGTTCCGCGTCGTGGCGCAGATCCGGGCGCGTCAGTCCGCGATCAAAGAAGAATTGCAGCTCTTCCCAACTGGGATAGGCGGGCGTGCAGCCATGGCGGCTGACGGCAAAGGCGCCGCAGGCATTGGCGTATTTCAATGCGGTTGGCCAATCCGCCCCGTCCAGCCAGCCCTTTAGCAGGCCGGACATGAAACCGTCGCCTGCCCCCAGCACGTTGAAAACCTCGATCGGGAAACCCGGTCCGGCCTGCCCGTCGTCCAGACTGTCGGGGATCGCGCCGGTGAACGCCACAGCCCCTGCCGCACCGCGTTTGCACACCAGCGTCGCACTGCTGACCGCGCGGACCGCGCGCAGGGCGGCGATGGTATCGGTGGTGCCGCCCGCGATATGGAATTCTTCTTCGGTGCCGACGATCAGATCGAACAGATGCAGCGTGCCTTGCAACTTGGCCGTGACGGCAGCGCTTTCGACAAAGCGGCTTTCGCCGTCGCCATGCCCCGCCACGCCCCACAGGTTCGGGCGGTAATCGATGTCGAGTGCTGTCTGCATGCCCGCGTCACGGGCGATGTCCAGCGCCTTGCGCGTCGCGGCTTCGACGCGCGGATTGCTTAGATGGGTGCCCGTCGCCACCACCGCGCGGGCGGACCGGATGAAACCTTCGTCGATGTCGGCATCGGTCAGGGCCATATCCGCACAATCGGCACGGTAAAAGATCAGTGGAAAACTGTCTTCGTCCCTGATCCCCAGCAGCACCAGCGCCGTCAGGCGTTCGGGATCGACCTTTACGCCGTCGGTGCTGACACCCTCGCGCGAGAGTTGTTCAAGGATGAATCGCCCCATGTGTTCATCACCGACACCGGTGATGACCGCCGACCGCAGCCCCAATCGCGCCGTCCCGCAGGCGATGTTGGTGGGGCTGCCGCCGATGTATTTATCGAACGACCGCATGTCCTCTAGCCGTCCGCCGACCTGCGCGCCGTAAAGGTCGACGGAACTGCGGCCAATGGTGATCAGGTCAAGCGATTTGGTCATGGATCAACCCGTGATTTCCGACAGTTTGACAACGCGGCCTTCGGCCACCGACTGCAGCGCCGCATCCGCCAGTGCAAGCGCCATCAGGCCATCGTGCCCGGTGGTCACCGTCGCGGTGCCGTTGGTCACCGCATCGACAAAAGACGCAATTTCGGCGGCATAGGCAGCAGTGTAGCGCGACATGAAAAAGTTCAGCAGCGGCGGTCTGGTATAGCCATCGGCGTTGGCGATTTCGATGTTGGCTTCGCGGTGGTTTTCGGCACGGACCGACCCTTTGGAACCGTGCACTTCGATCCTTTGATCGTAGCCATAGGTCGCGCGCCGGGTGTTGTTGATCGTGCATTGGCGGCCCGATGCGGTGGTCATAATCACGTTCAGGCTGTCGTAATCGCCCAGCTTTGCAATTTCGGGATCGGTCAGGACGGATGCGGCGGCCTGCACGCTATCGACCTCTTCACCCAGCAACCAACGGGCCACGTCGAAATCGTGGATCGTCATGTCGCGGAATATCCCGCCAGAACGTTTGATATAGTCGGCAGGCGGCGCACCGGGATCGCGGCTGATCAGCGTGACCATTTCCACATCACCGATCTTGCCGTCGTCGATGGCCTGCTTGAGCGCTTGGAAATCAGGATCAAAGCGGCGTTGAAAGCCGACCATCAGGGTGCCGTTTTCCGCCGCGACGGTTTTCAGGCAATCCTTGACCCGCGCCACTGACAGATCGACCGGCTTTTCACAAAACACCGCCTTGCCCGCGCGGACGAATTGTTCAATCAGGTCGGCGTGCGTGTCGGTGGGCGTGCAGATGACGACCGCGTCAACATCGTCGGATGCCGCAATTTCATCAATCGTGCGGATGTCGCAGCCATAGGCGTCGCGCACCGATACTGCCGCCGCGTTCACGGGGTCGGCGATCGCGGTCAGGGTCGCGCCGTCCACCGATGCAATGGCGCGGGCGTGGACCTGACCGATCCGTCCGGCCCCCAGCACCCCAAATCTTACCGTCATGTCGTTCTCCTGCTGTGTGTCATTCCGGGTATGCCCCGGCGACGTGTTGATCGAAATCCACCACCGATCCGGTCATCACACCGGACGAGGGGCTAAGCATGTAGCTGGCCAGTTCCGCGACATGGACGGGTTTGACCAGCATCCCGAACGGCTGCTTGGCCTCGGCCTTGGCCAGCCAGTCATCGCCGCCATCGTGATAGCGGCGCTGGATCATGTCCTCTCCGGGGGTGTCCATCCAGCCGCAGGCGATGCCATTGACCTGAATGCGATGCTGTCGCAAGGCCTGTGCCGCGTTGCGGGTGACATTGGCCAATGCGGCCTTTGATGCCGAATAGGGCGCCAGAAATGACTGCCCGCCGTGAATCACCATGGACAGTATATTGACGACCCGCGCCGGATGCCCTGCGTCAATTGCCAGTTGTGCCGTGCGCTGTATCGCAAAGAAAGGCGAACGCGCATTGGCGGTCATGATCTGATCCCAGCGATCCGGTGTGGTATCAAGGATCGACCCACGGTCGGTCATGGCGGCGGCGTTCACCAGCGCGTCCAGCCGCCCCATCGTGGTCGCGGCATCGTCCACCAATGCCATGACCGCGCCCGTGTCCGCCAGATCGACGGCGCGAAACGTCGCCCCGATCTCTGCGGCTGCCGCCTTGCCCTTGGCGATGTCACGGCCTGCGATAATGACGTTCGTGCAACCGTCCGCAATCAGTCTTTCGGCAATGGCGTGGCCAAGACCCTGCGTCCCGCCGATGACGAGCGCGTGTGTGTCATGATGATCTGCCATGGTTCAGGCCGCGTCCTCGAACCCGGCCTGCGTCCGGGCGCCTGTGATATAGGACACGACGTCTTCTCCTGTGATTTTTTCAGCCTTGATGTCGAGATCGGCACAGATGCGCCCGCGCCGGAACACCACGACCCGGTCCACCAGATCAAAGACCTGCCGCATGTTGTGGCTGACCAGGATCAACGGTTCGCCCGCTTCTTTCAGGGTGCGGATGATGTTTTCCACCTGTGCGGTTTCCTGCACACCCAGCGCAGCGGTCGGTTCGTCCATGATCGTCAGTTTGGAATGGAACGTCGCGGTGCGCGCAATGGCGACGCATTGCCGTTGACCGCCCGACATGTTGCGGATCGAATTCTTGATATTTGGAATTTTCACCGCCGTGCGTTCCAGACCTTCGAGCGTGGCCTGACGCATCGCTTTGTAATCCAGCACTCGGAACGGGCCCAGAAAATTCCATTTCGTAATTTCGCGCCCCAGAAACAGGTTGTCGGGCACATCCAGATCGTCGGCCAGCGCCAGCGTCTGGAACACCGTTTCGATCCCCGCTTCGCGGGCGTCCAGCGGGCCGTCGAACCGCACCGGTTTTCCGTCGAACAGGATTTCGCCACGGGTGCGGCTTTCGACACCGGTGATCTGGCGCACAAAGGTGGATTTGCCCGCCCCGTTGTCACCCATGATGGCGATATGTTCGCCCGGCCGCAGCTTGAAATTCGCACCTTCAAGCGCGTGAACGCCGCCATAGTGTTTTGTCAGGTCGCGCGTTTCCAGAATGTAGTCGTTCATTTTTGGCACTCCCCTAGCGCAAGCTCGACTGGCGTTGGCGATACTGGTCCAGCACCACGGCACCGATGATAATCGCACCCATCGCCATCAACTGATAAAAGGCATCCAGCTTGATGAATGTGAAACCGGACTGGATCACACCGAAAACCATCGCACCCAGCACCGTACCCAGGATCGATCCGCGCCCACCCCGCAGGCTGACGCCACCGATGACCGCCATGGCGATGGCGTATAGTTCATAAAATTGCCCCATCCCCGCCTGTGCCGTCAGGTTTTTGGAGCTGAGCACAATGGCGGCAAAGGCGGCCAGCATCGACGCGATCATATAGACCATGACCTTATGACGCTTGACGTTGATGCCGGACATGCGGGCCGCGTCTTCGTTCGATCCGATGGCATAGGTGTGTTTGCCATAAACCGTGAATTTCATGATCAACGCCAGCACGATCGCCAAGAGCGCGAACCACACGACGGGCATCATGCCTGACCCGATGGCCGCGAATTGATCGGACGGAAAGGACACAGGCTGACCCTTTGTCCACCACTGTGAAATGCCGCGACAGATCAGGAACATGCCCAGCGTCGCGATAAACGGCGGGATACCGGTGAATGCGATCAGACTGCCGTTTATGGCGCCGATGAATGCGCCGAACGCCAGGCCCACAAGGATCGGCGCGATAATGGGCAAATCGAATGCCCAGTCACCAAATACCGCCTTTGGGTTCAGTTGTCCGTTTACCAATTCGGTTTGCGCAAAGGACATCACGATCATCGCGGCAGCGCCCACAAGCGGCCCAGACGACAGGTCGATCCCGCCAGAAATAATGACCTGAGTGACACCCAGCGAAATGATCCCGATGATTGCGACCTGCAAAATCACGATCCTGATCCGGGCCATGTTCAAAATCGTTCCATCCCGCGTGGATTCGAAATCCAGCAACATGCTTTGGTTGTCCATGTACGGCAGGATCTGCCCCAGCGCTTCGAACCCCAGGATCAGTAGAACCAGTGCGATGAATACGTTTGCCTCATTCGGCCAGGTTCGTTTCGACGTGTCGTAACTTAGCCCGCCGATACCGTGCGATGTCTGATCTGCCATAATCCCCTCCGCGGCCCCGCCCGGCCCGATTGTCGTTCACGATCCGGGGCGATGCGCGCGGCACGCCGCCCCGGACGAATTGCAAGCCGTCAGACTTAGTTTTGGGTCATGTAGTTTGCCATGTTGTCAGGCGTGACCAGTTCGAACGGGATATAGACCTTCTGATCGACCGGTTCGCCTTTCGACAGGGCGATCGCGGCATCCAGTGCGCCCGTGCCCTGCCCGCCGGCGTTCTGGAACACAGTCACATCCAGATCGCCAGCCTGCATCGCGGCTAGTGCGTCCTGCGTGGCATCGACACCACCGACGACGACGGCGTCCATGCTGATGCCAGCGGATTTCATCGCCTGAATGGCACCCAATGCCATTTCATCGTTGTTGGCGATGACGGCATGGAATTCTTCACCCGACGCCAGCCAGTTCGTCATCAGGGAATTCGCCTGCTCACGCGACCAGTTGGCCGTCTGCTGATCGACCACTTCGATAAAGCTGCACATGTCGATGCCAAGGATGTCCTCGACGTCCTTTGTCCGCTGAACGGCGGCCTGGTTGGACAGCTCACCCATCAGCACATAGGCTTTTGCACCGTTGCCCAGACCTTGGGCGCGCAACATCTTGCAGACTTCGAATGTTTCCAACGTGCCGGATTCGATTTCGTTGGATGCGACGAAAGCCTGATTGTCGGGCAGCGTATCGACGTTGATCGGCTCGCGGTTCACGAACACCAGCGGCACACCGGCGTCAGATGCCGCATCGGTCATCGCCTGCGTGGCAGAGGTATCGACCGGGTTCACGATGATCGCGTCAACACCGGACGCCACAAAGTTATTGATCTGGTCAAGCTGACGCGCGACGTCGTTCTGCGCGTCTTCGATTTGGACATCTACGCCGTCCCGCTGACCGGCGGTTTCTTCAATGCCATTCCGCAGAACCGTCAAAAAGTTATCGTCGAACAGCGCCATGGAAACGCCGATGTTTTGTGCCATTGCGGTCGTCGACATCAGCGATGTCAGGCCCGCGGCGATAATGATCTTTTTCATTGTGTTCCTCCCGTTAGTGGTGCCCGGCCACACCGTTCTCCCGCCGGGGCCCCCGTTAGGGGACCATCACCCCTGCACCTCAGGCCGCTTTGGCCCGCAGTTGCGCGGAAATGAATTCGAATGAGCGTTTGATCTCTGCATACGGCTCTCGCATCGCGTGGGTCGCCGGAGAGAAGCATTCATAAGACACCGGCCCATCGTAGCCTGCGTTCAGCAATGCACGGATCTGGTCGATATTGCCCAAGCGGTCGTGTTCATCGACCAGCACCCGGTGTTCGTCTTCCATCTGATCGATGCCCAGATCGGGATCAACCACGCCTGAAATGTGGATGATGCCTGTGTATTCAGGAAACATCGGGCCGCCACCCGCCAGCGTGTGGTGGAACGTGTCATGCACCAGCTTGAAATGCGATTGCCCGTCGATCGCGGTGATGGTGTCGACCAGATCGGATTTGGACCGCAGCGACGACCGTTTGAACCCCAGCGGTTCAACCAATGCGGTCAGTCCCGCGTCTTGCAACATCGGCAGGATCGCCTTGAGCGCGACGCGCAGGTTCGCCTGACGTTCGCCATTGCCCAGCCCGGTCCCATCGTTGCGCGGGATCAGGCTGATGGTTTCCGCACCTGCAGCGACAGCCGTGTCGATCAGTTGCCGCACAGCGGCTTCGCGGTCCGCGTCCCAGCTGTTGAACGGATAAACCTGGCTTAGCCCGACCAGCCGTAACCCCTTGTCTGCTGCTATTCGCCCTGCGTCGGCGGCGTCCAGTCCGTCGAACAATGGGCGTGCGATGTCATTGCGCGCCTCGACCCCGACGCATCCCAGTCGTGCGGCCAGATCAAGCAGGTCAACAAAGGACAGGTGCGGCACCGTCATATGGTTCAACGCGGTCTGCATGGCTTCCTCCCCAGAAAACCGGACCACCCGCGATGGGTGGGTCATCTATTTCTGGGCAAACCTTGCGCCTGTGGATCAGATTCGGTCAATACAAAGGCTATCATTTCACGTCATTCATGACGCGTTATGACTGCCAGAAACGACGCATTTACGTCATAGTATTTCAGGGATCACGAGCCTTGGGTCCAGAAAATGCTGCGTGGATGCGCCCTGCGCCCCGCTGGCACGGGATTCGACCATCAGATCGACCAGCGTGCGACAGACATCGGCCAAGGGTGTAGAAATCACCATCGTCGCATAACCGTCGATCAGCGCGCTCCGGCTTTCGGCGGTCAGTTCGTTCACCACCAAGGCCACTTGCGGCGTGGCGTGGACCTCTCTTAATGCAGCAATCGCGCCTTCCATACCGCCGCCCGCCACATAGATGCCGCGCAGGTCGGGGTGGCGGTCGATCAGGTCCAGCGTCGCCTCATAGGTGACTTGCCGGGTTTCAAGGTTGACGAAGGTGTCCAGCACTGTGAATCCGCGGTCAGCCTCTCGCACCAGTGACCGAAAACCCACTTCGCGCAGATCGTGACCATGCCAGCGGTTGCCCCCGACAAAGATGGCAAGCGGACCGGGGGTGTGCACGGTTTTGGTGATGGTCCACGCCGCGACACGCCCGATTTTCAGGTTATTCAACCCTACATAGCCTTTGCGGATGCCTTGGGCGAAATCGTTCAATACCGAAACAACCATCACACCGCGATCTTTCAACCCCTGCACCACGGGGTCCAGACGTTTGTCGTTGACGGCGGTGCAGGCGATGGCGTCACAGGTGCGTCCCAGATCGGTCAGCAGCGCCGCAAATTCGTCAGGCGACTGCGACGACGAAAACCGCACATCGGCGCTGATCCGGAAATCGGTGCGTGCCCCGACCTCGACCGCGATCTGCTGGGCGAAATTACGGTAAAATTCCTGCGACTTTTTCAATAGCACAAAGCCAAGACGCAGTTCCGGCACGCTGCGGTTCAGCTTGTCCTGAATAAGCCCCTTGCCGTGATAGCCCAACCGATGCGCGGCGTCCGCGATCTTTTGCATGGTGTCGTCGCGCACCACGGTCCTGCCATTCAGCGCACGGTCCACCGTCGTGGGGCTGACACCCGCCGCACGGGCGACATCCTTGATCGTCGGTCTGTTCGCCATGCCGCGCACCCCATGATGCTTTCACGTCATCCTAGGCATCATTTCCCGTCATGGAAACCGTGCAATCGCATCAGTCAGTCAAAACCGATGGTTTTCAGGTAATCGCGGTTCGCACGCGCATCAGCGACGGGCGATCCCGCCAGCGTCGGGTCGCAGTCCTGTTCGACGGTGCACCAGCCTGTGTATCCGGTGTCACGCAGCAGATCGCGCACGGCTTTGAAATCGACCTCTCCGTCCGACAGGTTGCAAAAGATGCCCTGACCGCAGGCGTCATAGAACCCGGTGCGGTTTTCGATCACACGCGTTTTCACGACAGGGTCGGTCGATTTGAAATGAACATAGCTGATGCGGTCACGGTAGCGCGCCATGAATGCAACCGGATCAAACCCGGCGTATGTGCAATGGCCCGTATCAAGGCACAATTTCAGGGTATCGGGATCGGTTTCCAGCAGGATGCGTTCGACCTCTGCCTGGAAATCGACAAAGCCACCGGCATGGGGATGTAGCGACGGGATCAGGCCGAAATCGTCCCGTGCCATCCGCGCAACCGTCATGATCCGGTCGCGGAACGCCTGCCATTCGGCTGCATCCATCTGTTCCGCCTCATCGGCGCGCCCGGCTGTCGGGGCACGGCGGGCAGAGATGGAATCGATGATCACCAGATGTGCGGCGCCATGCGCCTGCAACGCGCGACAGGTCCGCAGCGCGCCGTCCATCACGTCATCCCACGCGGCAGGATCGTGGAACGGGCGAAACACGACCCCACCAATCAATGACAATCCGTTTTCGTCCAACGCCGCAGCCAGCGTGGCGGGATCTTCGGGCATGTAGCCGACCGGCCCCAGTTCGATGCCGGTATATCCGGCGGCGGCACAGTCCCGCAGTACGTGGCGCCAATCGGGATTGCGGGGATCGTTTGCAAATTCCACCCCCCAGGAACAGGGCGCGTTGCCGATGCGGATGGTCATGGTCTGTCCTTATACCTGTGTCACGTCGGTCCAGCGTCGGTCGCGCGCGGATGCGAATACGGCGTCGACCACTTCGGCCACGGCAAGCCCGTCGCGAAACGTGGGCCAAACTGGATTGCCTGTGTGGATCGCGGTCAGGAAATCCTTGGCTTCGATGATGATCTGGTCCTGATAACCGGTGCCATGCCCCGGCCCCTGACAAAACGGTTCATAGTCCGGATGCGCAGGACCCGTCAGAATCTTGCGGAAACCGCGCTCTGCCTCTGGCCCCTCGGCACGGTAAAGCCACAGGGCGTTCTGGTCTTCCTGATCGAAGCGGATCGCGCCTGCCGTGCCGTGAATTTCATACGCATAGCCCATCTTGCGTCCTGTCGCCGTGCGGCTGGAATAGATGTGGCCCAGCACGCCATTGGCAAAACGGCACATGATCTGCGCGTGATCGTCGTTCGTCACCTGCCCACCGGGGCGGTCGACGTGCAGCGTTTCGATTTCTGCCATGACGCTGGTGATCGGTCCCATCAGCGCAAGGGCTGCATTGATCGGATGCGGTGCCAGATCACCCATATTTCCGTTGCCCGTCCCGTCGCAGCGCCAGTTAAACGGTGTCCGAGGATCGGCCAGAAAATCCTCTGTATGTTCGCCGCGAAACCATGTGACGCGTCCAATCGCGCCATCGGCCAGCAACTGCCGTGCGAACTGGCTGGCGGGCGTGCGGATATAGTTGAAACCGACCATATTGGCGACGCCTGCCGCTTCTGCGTCAGCCACCATGGCGCGGGACTGGTCCAGCGTATCGGCCAGCGGCTTTTCACAAAACACAGGCTTGCCCAGCGCAAAGGCCGCAGCCGCGATGTCGCGGTGCGTGTCGGGGGGAGAGGCGATGATGATGGCGTCGACCCGCGGATCATCGACCAATGCACGCCAATCGCCCGTCCCACGGGCAAAGCCATAGGCCTGCCGGTAGCGTTCGGCGCTGGCGTCGGATGTGGCCGCAATCATTTCCAGCCGGGGACGCAGGGCCGTCTGAAACACCGCACCGACCGCCGACATGGCGACCGCGTGTGCCTTGCCCATATAGCCACCGCCGACGATTCCAATGCCAAATTCCGTCATGCGCCACCCCTCCCGCGTGCAATCCTGCGCCCAGCATTAGCTTGGCGTCGACCCTCGCACAACCAACGCCGCTAAACGACAAGGCTGTGACGTCCCTCTGGTGCGGCGTATTGGTCGATTTCCATGGCGATCAGGCGCACCAAATGGCGGGCATCCACCGCAACCTGCAGATCACCGCCGGGCGTCCGCAGCACCGCATCCGGCCAGTTGATGGCCATCCGATGTGTCATGGCACGCACGGCAGCAGGGTTGCTGAACATGTCCGGATTAATGGCAAAATCACACAGCAGGCGCTCAATCACCGCGCCGTGCAACCGGTCGTCAGCCGTCAGGGCATGGCCCCGCGTCGTCGGCAGCCGTCCCGCCCGAACCCGCGTCGCCCAATCGCCGGTGCGGGGCGCGTTCTGCGCATAGCCGCCGGGCAGCAGGGAAATCGACGATGCGCCCAGACCGATCAACACATCAGATGGATCGACGGTATAACCTTGGAAATTACGGCGCAGCGTGCCGGATTTTGCCGCCCGCACCATTGCATCACCGGGTCTGGCAAAGTGATCGAACCCGATGGGATCATATCCCGCTTTTTGCAAATGCGCCGACGCCCGTGCCGCCATCGCAAGCCGGGTTCTGGCCCCTGGCAGATCGGCATCGCGGATCATCGTCTGGCGGCGCGACGCCCAAGGCACATGCGCATAGCCATAAAGCGCGATCCGGTCGGGCGACAGTGTCGTGACGATATCCAGCGTTTCATCCAGTGTGGACACGGTCTGCCGCGGCAATCCATAGAGCAGATCAAGGTTTATTCCCCGAACGCCCCGCGCACGCAGACCGTCGATCGCGGCACGGGTCTGTGCGACGCTTTGCGGACGGCCAATGGCCGCCTGCACGTCACTGTGAAAGTCCTGCACCCCCAGCGACGCACGGGTTACTCCTGCCGCGGCCAGTGCATCCAGCCGTGGGTCGTCGATTTCGGTGGGATCGACCTCTACACTGATTTCCGCATCGGAACGGCGGGTAAACCGGCGGTCCAGCATGTCAAACAGCCGCCCCAGCAGATCGGGCGGCAGTAACGTGGGGGTGCCGCCGCCCAGATGGATCTGGCTGACCTGCACGTCATCCGGCAACAAAGCGCTGACCTGTGCAATTTCAGCGTCAAGCGTGTCCAGATAGGGTAAAAGCGGTGCATCGCTGCGGGTGCCTTGTGTGCGGCAGGCACAGAACCAGCACAACCGCCGGCAGAACGGAATATGCACGTAAAGAGATATCGACGCGCCCGGCGCGACCTGTTGCAGCCAGCCGGACGCCACGTCCGGTCCGATCCGGTCGGTAAATTGCGTAGCCGGGGGGTAGCTGGTGTAGCGGGGTGCCCTTGCGGCGTGATAGGGTTCAAGATGTGTCATGCGCCTGACGGTTGCAGCCCGCAGCCCGCCGCGCATTGATCAAGATCAAAAAACGCTGTCAGTCAGGACCAAAATCAGCCATGGCACCCCAATGACCCGGTATATTCCGAATTTCACCGCCTTTGGCGCACTTGCCTCGCAGGATTGTGCAAGCTGTCCGATCCGTCATCGGGCGGTCTGCGCCAAATGCGACGGCGCGGAAATGGATCATCTGGCAGACATGAAATCCTATCGCAGTTGGGAAGCAGGTGAGACCATCGCGCTTGAAGGCGACGTTCTGCCGTTTGTCGGGTCTGTCGTGCAGGGCTGCGCCACATTGACCCGGTCGCTTGAAGACGGCCGCGTGCAGATGGTCGGTCTGTTGATGCCATCCGATTTTGTCGGTCGCCCCGGTCGGACTGTTGCCCCGTATGAAGTCACCGCCGTGACCGACCTGACGCTATGCATGTTCGACCGCGAACGGTTTGAGACGCTGCTGAACGAAGCGCCGCATCTGGCGTCCCGGCTGGTTGAAATGTCACTGGATGAACTGGACGCCGCGCGGGACTGGATGCTGCTTTTGGGCCGCAAGACGGCACGCGAACGGGTCGCCACGCTGCTGGCGCTTGTGCTGCGCCGCGCCCCGACAGATGCCAACCCCCTGCGGGCCGACCTGCCGCTGGGCCGCGAAGCGATGGCATCCTATCTGGGTCTGACCATCGAAACGGTCAGCCGCCAGATTACGGCCCTGCGCCGTGACGGTGTGATCCGGCTGGATGGTGGCGGTCGCACGGTCCTGTGTGACGACTTTGCCGCACTGTTGACCGCCGCAGGCGACGACGAAGACGGTATTATGCCCAGCTGACGCGACAACGACGCGGACTTTGACACAGATCAAAGCGTCCGCGCGCCTGCCGTGCGATTTCCGACCCCGACTACAAGGGGAATCGGCATATGTTCGACTTGATCAAACTGATCGCACTGGCGCTTGTTGCGCTGATCGCGGCGATTGCGGCCAACTGGGCCCGCGACGCCGCTTACATGTTTCACGCCTTACTTATCATGGGGATCGCTGCCGGATTGTTCTTGTGGCAGCTTCGGACGATGCCGGTGCCCGGAGACCCGATCACACCCCGCACGGCACCCGGCACGTATATGGATGGCCCGGTCCGGTTCGGCGTAATCGCCACGGCGTTCTGGGGGATCGTGGGTTTTCTTGTCGGCACCTATATCGCTTTTCAACTGGCGTTCCCGGCACTGAACATCGAATGGGCACAACCCTACGCGAATTTTGGGCGATTGCGGCCGCTGCATACCTCTGCCGTGATCTTTGCATTTGGCGGCAACGCGCTGATCGCAACGTCGTTTTATATTGTACAGCGCACCTGTGCGGCGCGCCTGTGGGGCGGCAATGCCGCCTGGTTCGTGTTTTGGGGCTACAACCTGTTTATCGTGCTTGCCGCGACAGGCTACCTGCTGGGCGCGACCCAATCCAAGGAATACGCCGAGCCGGAGTGGTATATCGACATCTGGCTGACAATCGTCTGGGTCACCTATCTTTTTGTGTTCATGGGCACGATCCTGAACCGCAAGGAACGGCACATCTATGTCGCCAACTGGTTCTTTTTAAGCTTCATCGTCACGGTCGCCATGCTGCATGTGGTGAACAACCTGTCGATCCCGGTGTCGATCTGGGGATCGAAGTCCGTGCAGGTTTTCGCCGGCGTTCAGGATGCGATGACGCAGTGGTGGTATGGTCACAACGCGGTCGGGTTCTTTTTGACCGCAGGCTTTCTGGGCATGATGTACTATTTCGTGCCCAAGCAGGCAGGCCGCCCGATCTATAGCTACAAGCTGTCGATCATCCACTTCTGGGCGTTGATTTTTCTATATATCTGGGCGGGTCCGCACCATCTGCACTATACCGCGCTGCCGGACTGGGCGGCCACGCTGGGCATGGTGTTTTCGATCATCCTGTGGATGCCCAGCTGGGGTGGGATGATCAACGGCCTGATGACGCTGCAAGGCGCATGGGACAAGATCCGCACCGATCCGATCATCCGCATGTTTGTCGCCAGCCTCGCGTTTTACGGCATGTCGACATTCGAAGGACCGATGATGTCGATCCGGGCCGTCAACAGCCTGAGCCATTACACCGACTGGACCATCGGCCACGTACATAGCGGTGCATTGGGCTGGAACGGGCTGATTACATTCGGCGCGCTGTATTTCCTGACACCAAAGCTGTGGGGCCGCAAAGAGATGCATTCCATGTCCGCAATCAACCTGCACTTCTGGCTCGCGACCATCGGGATCGTTCTTTACGCGTCTTCGATGTGGGTGACCGGCATCATGGAAGGCCTGATGTGGCGCGAAGTCGATGCCAACGGTTTCCTGGTCAACAGCTTTGCCGACACCGTCGACGCCAAATTCCCGATGTACGTGGTCCGCGCACTTGGCGGCGGACTCTACCTGGCGGGCGGGCTGGTGATGGTCTGGAACATGTGGATGACGATCCGTGCCCCCCAGGCGCGCGTCGCCGTCGTCGCCACCCCTGCGGAGTAAATGAGATGAGTGAAGACCCAAAAAGCCCTGACTACGACCCAAAGCACGATCCAAAGGTCGTGACCGCAGGCGAGGCTGCAAAGAACGGGGGCGTTCCGAACGAACTGCCCCCCGAAACCCAGACCATCACGTTTCACCAGCGACTGGAACGCAACGCGACCCTGCTGCTAGCCGCATCGTTGGCGGTCGTGACGATCGGGGGTGCGGTCGAAATCGCACCCCTGTTCTGGCTGGAAAACACGATCGAAACCGTCGAAGGCATGCGGCCCTATTCACCTCTCGAACTGGTGGGCCGCGACATCTACGTCCGCGAGGGCTGTTATGTCTGCCACAGTCAGATGATCCGGCCAATGCGGGACGAAACGGAACGCTATGGGCATTATTCGCTGGCTGCGGAATCGATGTATGACCATCCGTTTCAATGGGGATCGAAACGCACCGGACCAGATCTGGCACGTGTCGGGGGCCGGTATTCCGACGAATGGCACGTCGATCACCTGACGGATCCCCAATCGGTCGTCCCTGAAAGCGTCATGCCGAAGTACGCTTTTCTGTCCGATACGCCGGTGACTGCGGATTATGTCACCGACCTGCTGGAAACCCACCGCTTTGTCGGTGTGCCCTATACCGATGACATGATCGCAGCGGCCAAGACGGACCTGCGCGTGCAGGTCGATCCGCTGGGCGACATCGACGGACTTCTGGAACGCTACCCCAGGGCGCAGGTCCGCAATTTCGACGGCCAACCCGCCCTGACAGAAATGGATGCGCTGATCGCGTATCTGCAGATGATGGGGACCTTGGTCGATTTCTCGACCTTTGTTCCCGACGACAGCCGCTGAGGTCCCGACATGGATACCTACTCATTTCTACGACAACTCGCTGACAGTTGGGTTCTGCTGTTCCTGACCCTGTTCTTTTTGGGGGTCATTGGTTGGGCCTTTCGCCCCGGCTCTCGCGGGCTTCACGACGACGCCGCTGCGGTTCCTTTCCGCAATGCCGACCCAACCGAAGGAGACCGCGATGACACCTGAAGCCGGACGTGAACAAATGACGCAACAAACGCCCGTCGGCACGGTGGCACACGCGGCAACACCAAAAGCCGACAGCAACCGCTGCACGAACGCCTGCCCCGGTTGCACCTGCGGCAACGCCCCCGATTTCATGAAAGGCGATGGCCATGCATGACGACAAACGGATTGATCCCGAAACCGGCACCGAAACCACAGGGCACAGCTGGGACGGCATCGAAGAGCTGAACACACCATTGCCACGCTGGTGGTTATGGACGTTTTACGCGACGATCGTCTGGGGCGTGGGTTATACGATCCTGTTCCCCGCCTGGCCGATGGTGTCCGGTGCGACCACCGGTCTGCTGGGCTATTCGACACGGGCAGAGGTCGCGGCTGACATCGCCCGCG
Organism: Loktanella sp. SALINAS62; assembly: GCF_018263905.1. Lineage (GTDB taxonomy): Bacteria > Pseudomonadota > Alphaproteobacteria > Rhodobacterales > Rhodobacteraceae > Loktanella. The sequence goes on from NZ_JAAFZU010000001.1 coordinate 469,676, forward strand.
TGGAACAGTCGAACGCCGCGCTGACCGATAGCCTGACCACGATTGATCTGGACGCGCTGGAACGGAACGAAGAACTGCACCGCTTTGCCGTGCAGGCCGGTCGGTCGGTGTTCGCTGCTAACTGTTCGCAATGTCATGGCGCAGGGGCGGCCGGTGTCGCGATATCGGGTTATCCGAACCTTTTGGACGATGACTGGCTTTGGGGCGGCACGCTCGAAGACATCGCATATACGGTCCGCCATGGCATCCGTAACGAAGAAGACTGGGATTCGCGCTATTCCGAAATGCCGGCCTTTGACTGGATGGAAACCGGCGAACTGGCGGCAACGGCGGATTTTGTCCGCAGCCTGTCCGGGCTGGACCATGACGCACAGGCCGCCGCAAGGGGTGCAGATCTGTTTGCAGATAATTGTAGCGCCTGCCACGGCGAATCCGGCCTTGGCGACCGCGAGGTCGGTGCGCCCAATCTGGCCGACGCAATCTGGCTGCGCGGCGGCACACAAGAAGACATCATCCAACAGATGATCGCCCCACGTCACGGCGTCATGCCACCATGGGGACAGCGGCTTGGCGAGGCAGAGGTGCGCGCGGTATCAGCCTATGTTCATGGGCTGGGCGGCGGCGAAAATCCCGTCGCTGATCCAATGTCAGACCCAGAGTCGGAAAACGCCGCCGATGTCCCCGACGCCAGCTTTCCAGCCGGGGCGACACAGACACCCACCGAAACCGGGGAACCGCCGGTCCAGCCAGCCGACTGAACCACGCACGAAAAACGCGCCTTTTGATTCAGGTCAACGCAGCCCCCGCCGCAACACTGTAGGCGGGGGTAATCGTATCAGGAAATGCATCCGACATGCCCACCGAAAGCCCCGCCCTTTTTGCAGCCCGCACCCCGATCTTTCCCCGCCGGGTCAGTGGAACGTTCCGCCGGCTGAAGTGGGCTGTCCTGATCGTCACATTGGGCATCTACTACATCACGCCGTGGCTGCGCTGGGATCGCGGCCCGAACCTACCCGATCAGGCTGTGTTGATCGACCTTGCCAACCGCCGCTTCTATTTCTTGTGGATCGAAATCTGGCCCCATGAATTCTATTTCGTGGCTGGCCTGCTGATCATGGCGGGGCTGGGCCTGTTCCTGTTCACGTCTGCCCTTGGCCGTGTCTGGTGCGGCTATACCTGTCCACAGACGGTCTGGACCGATCTGTTCCTGACCGTCGAACGCTGGATCGAAGGCGACCGCAACGCCCGCATCCGACTGCATGACGCCGGATGGAGCCTGCGGAAATGGCGGCTGCGCCTGACGAAATGGACCACGTGGCTGCTGATCAGCGTGGCGACGGGCGGGGCATGGGTGTTCTATTTTGCCGACGCCCCAACGCTGGCCCAAAACCTTGTGACGTTGAACGCGGCCCCCGTCGCCTATGCCACCATCGCAATCCTGACGGCGACGACATTCGTGTTCGGTGGGTTCATGCGTGAACAGGTCTGCATCTACATGTGTCCCTGGCCGCGTATTCAGGCCGCGATGATGGACCCCGGCACGCTGACGGTCGGCTACCGCGACTGGCGCGGCGAACCGCGCGGCAAGGGTGGGGTAAAACAGCGCCACATCGCAGCAGAGTCCGTCGGCGGCGGCGCAGTCACCGCACAATACGGCAGTGCCGTGGACAAGGATACAGCGGCACCCCGCCTGTCACGCAACGACGAGATTCTGGGCGATTGCATCGACTGCAATGCCTGCGTGGCGGTCTGCCCGATGGGAATCGACATTCGTGACGGGCAGCAAATGGAATGCATCACTTGCGCGCTGTGTATCGACGCCTGCGATACGGTCATGGCCAAGATCGGGCGCCCACGCGGGTTGATCGATTATCTGGCGCTGGACGACCAGCCACCGGTCCGGCCGGGTCAATCCGCAGATGTAGCAGCCTTTGCCGCAAATCCCGCGGGTCAGGTCACGGGCGCGCAGCGCCCGGACTGGACGCCCAAACCGATCTGGCGTCATATCTTTCGGCCCCGCACGATTTTCTACACGACTGCCTGGGCCGCCATCGGTGTGGGGCTTGTCGTCGCGCTGTTCATCAGACCGCAGATCGACATGACCGTCGCACCGGTCCGAAATCCAACATTCGTAACGCTGTCTGACGGCACGATCCGCAACACCTATGACGTCCGGTTGCGCAACAAACACGGCGAAACACGGGCCTTTGATCTGTCGGTCACGTCTGACAGCGCGCTTTCGCTGACACTGGAAGGTGACAGCGACACTGTCGTTGACGTGCCGGCAGATTCGACATGGTTCCAGCGCGTTTATGTCAGCGCACCGCCACAAGCCCCCGCCGCAGCGCGCGAACGCAGCGACATGCGAATCTGGGTCGAAGACGTCGTGTCAGGCGAACGCGCCTATGATGATACAATTTTCAACGGACGGGAGAGCGCGGATGTACGCACCGGAAACGCAGGATAGTGGCAAGCTGACAGGCTTGCACGTGTTGGCCATGTTCGTGGGCGGGTTTTCCATCATCATCACGGTCAACCTTGCCTTGGCATTCAACGCGGTTCGCACCTTTCCCGGCAAGGAGACGGAATCAAGCTATGTCGCGTCACAGCACTTTGACGCCGACCGTGCCGCCCAAGACGCATTGGGTTGGAACGTCGATACGACATTGGGAACCGATGTGCTGCGTCTGGCCATCACGGACACCACCGGGGCCGTCGTGAAACCGACGATTGTGTCGGCCACGCTGGGCCGCGCGACCACGGTTGCCAGCGACATGGTGCCCGTTTTCGCGTGGGACGGATTAGCCTGGACCGCGCCGATCAACGCCGGGCCGGGAAACTGGAACCTGCGGATTGAAATGCACGCGCCTGACGGGACACCGTTCCGGCGTCGTATCATATTGCGGGGCAACCAATGACCGTCACAGCCTGTGCAGGGTGCGTCGCCGTCCCGATGGATATCTCGCAGGTCGCGGACCGCGGCACGACCGTCCACCTGTCACTGCCGGGTATCCGTTGCGCTGGCTGTATCGCCGGGGTCGAACGCACGCTGTCGGCCCTGCCATCAGTCGTATCATCCCGCGTCAATCTGGGCGAAAAGCGCGTACGCGTCAGTCTGGCGCCGGGGTGTTCGCCCGACCCGGCAATCGAGGCCCTGACCGCCGCCGGCTATGAAGCGCACGAGCTGGACACCACCGCCCTGCGACCCATCGGTGATGACGAGGGCCGCAGCCTGCTGGCCCGCATCGCCGTTGCAGGCTTTGGCATGATGAATGTCATGGCGCTGTCGGTCGCCATCTGGTCGGGTGCAGGCGATGCCACGCTGGCCCTGTTCCACTGGATCGCAGCCGCGATCGCCCTGCCCGCCCTGGCCTATGCGGCCGCGCCGTTCTTTCGGTCGGCCATTGGCGCGCTGCGTGCGGGACGGGTCAACATGGATGTGCCGATCGCCATTGCCATATTGCTGGCGGCCAGCATGTCGCTGTACGAAACAATCGTCGCAACCGGCGGTCAGACATGGTTCGAAGCAGCCCTTTCGCTGACGTTCTTTTTGTTGACGGGCCGCTATCTGGAACATCGCGCACGCGCGTCAGCACGATCCGCCGCAGCTGAATTAACCGCGTTAGAGGTGTTTCGCGTGCAGCGCCTGACCGCGCAGGGCCGTGAACTGGTGGATGTGTCCAGCATTTTACCGGGGGACCAGATCGCACTTGCCGCAGGCGCACGCGCACCGGTCGACGGGCTGTCGGAAACCACCGCGCTTCTTGATCGGTCGGCGCTGACAGGCGAATCGGACCCCGCCACCATTGCTGCCGGGGATGCCATCTGCGCCGGGGAAGTCGTGCTTGCCCGTCCCCTGATCCTGCGCGCGACGGCCCGCGCAGAAGACAGCACATTGCGGCGGCTGGCCGCCCTTGTGGAAATCGCGGAAACCGGGCGGCACCGCTATAGCGGGTTGGCAGACCGTGCGGCACGGCTTTATGCGCCGGTGGTCCACGGATTGGCAGCACTGGCGTTTGCGGGCTGGTGGGGCATGACTGGCGATCTGCACCTTGCAATTTCAGTTGCCACTGCAACCCTGATCATCACCTGTCCCTGCGCATTGGCACTGGCGATCCCCGCTGTGACAGCGGCGATGACCGGGCGGCTGTTCAAACGGGGTGTTTTGCTGAAATCGTCCACCGCCCTTGAACGGCTGGCAGAGATTGACACCGTTGTTCTGGATAAGACCGGGACGCTGACGACAGGTGTGGCACGGCTGCCGGATCTGGACCCGGATGCCGGGTCGGTGGCGTTGGCACTGGCGCAGGCATCGGACCATCCCACGTCACGCGCCCTGTGCAACGCGCTGTCGGGGCACACACCCGCACGGCTGACCGATTTGCAGGAAATTTCAGGCGACGGCATGCAGGGCGTTTGGAACGGTGCAATCGTCCGGCTGGGCAAAGGCGACACAGATCCGGTGTTGGACCTGCCGGACCGCCGCATCACACTGCCCTTTCAAGAAGAATTACGCCCCGGGGCACGGGATCTGGTCGATGATCTGCGGCGGCAAGGCTTGAAGGTCGAGATGCTGACAGGGGATACATCCGAAAGGGCGCAACACCTGTCGGCCCGGCTGGGGATCGACAGCTACCACGCCAACGTCCGTCCAGAGGGCAAGGCCGACCTGCTGCAATCCATGGCCGCCCGTGGCGCGCATGTGCTGATGGTCGGGGACGGGTTGAACGATACGGGGGCACTTGCATCCGCCCATGCGTCGCTTGCGCCGTCGCGCGCGCTGGATGCCGCGCGCGTCGCGGCAGACGGCGTGATGCTGGCTGACGATCTGACCGTCGTCGCGGAATCGCTGGCACTCGCCCGGCTGGCGCGTCGCAGAATTCGGCAAAACCTGCTGGTGGCGACCATATACAACATCGTGGCGATCCCCTTTGCCGTGGCCGGGTTTGCCACACCACTGATGGCCGCGACCGTGATGTCGTCGTCGTCGATCATTGTTGTCCTGAACGCGGTGCGCAAATGAACATCCTGATCGTGTTGATCCCGGTTTCCATCTGCCTTGGCGCAGTGGGCCTTGCCGCGTGCCTTTGGACCCTGCGGTTCGGGCAGTATGAAGACCTTGAAGGCGACGCTGCGCGCATCCTGCTTGACGACGATACCGCGCCTTAATCGCAGTCGGAATTATCCATGACATCCTCTGGCAGTTGGGTGCTGCACAGGTCCCCTGCTTGCAGATCGGTGTCGTCAAGAATGGCACCTTCGAACACTGCACCCCGCAGATCGGCACCAGCAAAACTGACGCCAGTCAGCCGGGTCCCGACAAAGCTTGCCCCACGCAGGCCTGCCCCCTCGAAACTGACCCCCGTCAGAACCGCGCCATCGAACACCGCGATCCCCATCGACGCCCCGTCAAACGCGATGTCGGACAATTCCGCGTCGGTGAAATTGATCCCCATCAGCATGTCACCGGCAAAGTCCTGATCCGTGATAACGCAGTCCTCACAATCGCCAAGCGTACGAACGTTGTCGATATCAAGTTCGACCTGCTGGGCATTGGACACGGTGGCAAAGCAAAGCAGCAGCGACGCCGCAGCAACGCGTTTTACGAATGGGCGGCATGAATTTGTCATCACTGGATACTTTTCTATGAGATGCGATCTGGCCACGATCATACGCTGGTCACAAGCCATATTGTATAGGCCGCGTAAGAGGCCAGAAAAAGTCCGCCTGTCATTCGTCCGATGCGTTGGCGTAGCACGACCGCAGCGATCAAGGCCAGCGTCGCGCCCGTCATGACCCATATGTCCAGCGTTGCGATCTGCGACGGAACGGTGATCGGACGGACCAGCGCCGTCACCCCCAGAATGCCAAGGATGTTGTAGATATTCGACCCGATCACGTTGCCGAACGCGATCCCCGCTTCCCGGCGCAGGGCCGCCATGACCGAGGTCACCAATTCAGGAAGGGATGTTCCGACGGCTACGATGGTCAGCCCGACGACGGTTTCCGCCATACCCCATGCCAGCGCCAGCGCCACGGCTGCATCGACGGCGATCCGCGCCCCCACGATGGTAATTACAATACCGCCGACCGCCAGTGCCAGCGCGATCCACAACGAACCCGTGACAGGCGGTATATCCGTGTCCATGGTCGCAGTCTGTTGGGCCGTGCTGGAACGGTCCGTCAGATAGGCGGTCACAAGATAGGCAATCAGACCTGCGATCAGGATAAAACCCATCCAGCGATCCAGCGATCCGTACAAAACGGCAAAAATGCTGAGCAATGTCGCCCCGACCAGCGCCGCGCCATCGCGCCCGAAACTTGACCGCGTGACGGCGATTGGCGCGATGATAGCAGCCACACCAAGGATCAGCAGGATGTTGGCGATATTCGATCCCACAACGTTGCCGACAGCAATCCCGGCGCGATCGTCGAATGCGGCCTGCAGGCTGGTCACAAGTTCCGGTGTCGAGGTGCCGAACCCAACCAGCGTCAGGCCGATCAGCAGCGGCGACACGCCAAGGCGGCCCGCAACGGACACGGCACCGCGTACCAGCGCTTCGCCTCCCGCCACCAGAAGGACGAACCCGAAGGCCAGTTGAAGAAGGATCATCGGAAACCTGCCAAAAAGAAACGGCGCCTGCATACCATACGCAGCCGTAATGCGAGCGCGATATAGGAAGCCGCGGACGCAGGTTACAAGGTGTCACCTTGCAAATCGCCGCGAAACATTTGTTACCACCGACGACGTTACCCGGCTTTTGTCACATCGCCCCCTTTTGGTCCGGCACCTGCGGATTTTGGGTCAGCGCGGTCCATGCGTCGAATTGCGACAGAAAGACGCGTCCGTTCAGATGATCCAGAAAATGCGAGGTTTTCAAACGATCTATGACCGGGCCTTTGACCTCTGACAGATGCAGGCCGATACCCATGTCATGCAGCCTGTGATTGATCGCCTCCAGGCTTTCCAACGCGGAATAATCGACCTCGTTCACGGCTGAAAACATCAAGATGACGTGCTTGATCTCGCAGCCATCAACGACACGCGACTGGACCAGATCCTCTAGAAAGCGCGCATTGACGAAATACAGGCTTTCGTCGACCCGCAGCGTCACAACCGTGGCGGTGGTTGTGACATCATGGCGGTTTATGTTGCGAAAATGATGGCTGCCGGGGACCAGTCCGACCTCTGCCACGTGGGGGCGGGATGTCTTGTACAGGTGCAGCAGGATCGACAGAGCCACACCGCTTGCAACGCCGACTTCGACACCCAATCCTAGCGTCAGCACGATGGTCGCCAGTACGGCGGCAAAGTCACCGCGATGATAGTCCCAAGTCTTTTTGAGAATCGAAAAATCGACAAGGCTTAGCACCGCGACGATGATCGTCGCCGCCAGTGTCGCATTGGGCAGAAAATACACCAATGGCGTCAGGAACACTGCCGCGATTGCCAAACCCATTGCGGTATAGATTCCAGCGGCAGGCGTATGCGATCCCGCATCGAAATTGACGACGGATCGTGAAAATCCACCCGTCACGGGAAATCCGCCGGTGAACGCCGCACCCAGATTGGCCGCACCCAGACCGATCAGCTCTTGGTTGGGGTCGATCTTTTGCCGCTTCTTCGCGGCAAGGGTTTGTGCGACGGAAATGCTTTCGACAAAACCAATGACGGAAATCAGGATTGCCGGGACCAGCAGCGCGCCCAGCAGATCAGGCGACAGGCCCGGCAGGGTCAGCGGCGGCAGGCTTTGCGGCACATCCCCGACGATTTTGACGCCCTTGTTGGCCAGATCGAAAAACCAGACCGACAGGGTCGTCACCACAACAGCGGCCACCGGCCCGGCCTTTGTCAGGATATCCGCCATCACCGGCGGCAGACCCGTTTTGTTCAGCAGCGGCCTCAGGTTCTTGCGGGTCCAAAATAAAAAGCTGGTGGCCGCCCCCCCGATCACCACGGTGATCCAGTTGATCTGGTCCAGATTGGCAACCAGTGACCCCAACATTTCCGGCAGTGTGTGGCCCCCCGCTGTGATGCCAAGGATGTGTTTCAACTGGCTTGTCGCAATCAGGATGCCCGTCGCGGTAATGAAACCCGCGATGACAGGATGGCTTAGGAAATTTGCCAAAAATCCAAGGCGGAACACGCCCAGCAAAACCAGAAAGCCGCCCGACAGGAATGCCAGCGTCAGGGCCGCAATCGCATAACCCGCCGTGCCCTGTTCCGCCACCTGCCCGATGGCAGACGCGGTCAGCAGGGACACCACAGCGACCGGACCGACCGCCAGCGCGCGGCTGGTGCCGAATATCGCATACAGGATGATCGGCGCGATTGACGCATAGATCCCCGCCTCTGCCGGAAGGCCCGCAAGCAGGGCATAGGCCAGCGACTGCGGGATCAGCATGATCGTCACGATGACCGCCGCAACCATGTCGTTGGACAGGGCAGTGCGGTCATAGCGGCGCCCCCAGTCGAGGATCGGCAGATACTGTTGAAACGATGGCATTTGGTCTTGTCCTGATCAAATTTCGGTCAGCGTGGACCACGCTGACCGTTGGACTGTCTGTTTCGGCAACATGGCAGTCCGCAGCTATTTGGTGTGCGCTGTCATTTTATGCGGTTTGGCCACACTATCCGGCAGCGGACTGTGACCCGCAATGTGCAGTGACCACAGGGTCGCAGAACGCATCCCACTGCGGCAATAAGCCAAAGCCGGCCCGGGCAGATCGTTCAATGCCTGACCAAAGGCTGCCACATCCGCGTCGGTAACCACGCCAGTGTCGACCGGGACATAGGCAATGTGTAACCCAGCGGCGTGCGCCGCCTGCGCGATTTCCGCAAAACCGGGCTGATCTGCGCCCTCACCGTCGGGACGGTTGACGATGACCGCGCGAAACCCTGCCGCCTTTATCGCGGGGATATCGCTGGCCGTAATCTGTGGCGACACCGACAGGCTGTCGCTGACTTTTCTGATATCCATGGCGTTCCCCACAATCACAGTGCGTTGACTGGCACTTTGAGCATGGGCCGACCGCTTGCATCGGTCGGCACCTCGCCCGCGCGCATGTTGATCTGCAGCGATGGAATGATCAGTTTCGGCATGGCCAACTGGGCATCGCGTTCGGTGCGGAACGTGACGAAATCCTCTTTCGTCTTGCCGCCGCCGACATGGATGTTTTCAGCCTTTTCTTCCCTGATCGTGGTTTCCCACGCGATCTCGCGGTCGCCCGGCGCATAGTCGTGGCACATGAACAGGCGCATGTCGTCCGGCAGGCTAAGCACCTTCATGATGGAATCGTACAGAACGCCAGCATCCCCGCCGGGGAAATCGGCACGCGCCGACCCGGCATCGGGCATGAACAGCGTATCGCCCACAAAGGCCGCATTCCCCATCACATGCACCATACAGGCGGGCGTATGGCCTGGGGTGAACATGGCGAATGCCTGCATGTTGCCGACCATGTAGGTATCGCCGTCCTTGAACAACGCGTCGAACTGCGACCCGTCGCGCTGGAATTCAGTACCTTCGTTGAACACTTTGCCAAAGGTGTCCTGCACGATCAGGATGCCTTCACCAACGCCGATCTTGCCGCCCAGCTCTTGCTGCAAATAGGGTGCGGCGCTCAGATGGTCGGCGTGGACATGGGTTTCGATGATCCATTCCAGCGACAGCCCACGTTCGCGGATGCGGGCAATCATCTTGTCCGCGCTGTCGTGCGTGATCCGGCCCGCGGCATAATCAAGATCCATGACACTATCGACGATGGCGCATGCGTTCGATGTCGGGTCCTTGACGATGTAGCTGATCGTGTTGGTGGGCGCATCAAAGATGGCTTCGACATCAGGGATGAGGTCCATGGTGACGGGATATTGTGTCATGTCATGTGTCCTTTGCGTATCAGGCGGCCAGCAGCCGCGGTTCTGTCGCCCGCAATGACACATGCGGGCCGACGATTGGTCATGGGTCTTCGTTGGCGCGGGTCAGGCCGTTTTGGCGGTCAGCCGCGCTGGCAGGAACAGGCGCCGCACGTAAAAGCCGCCCGTCACAGCAACCAGAAACAGCGCCACTTCCCAGCGGCCCGTGCCCAGCGCGGGAATCGCGGCACCCGGGCAAAACCCGGCGATGCCCCAGCCCACGCCAAACAATGCGGACCCACCGATTAGCTTCTTGTCGATGATCCGGCTGTTCGGCTGTGTGAAGGTGCCGCCGAACAACGGCACATCACGCCGCCAGACCAGACGGTAGCCGGCAAAGGTGACGATCACCGCACCGCCCATCACAAAGGCAAGGCTGGGGTCCCAACTGCCCGCAAGGTCGAAAAAGTTGAACACCTTGGCCGGGTTCATCATTCCGGAAATCGCGATACCGATCCCAAATACGAGGCCGGTCAGGCCAGCATAAATCAATTTCATCAGATCACACTCCGAACACGTGGCGAGACAGGTAAACAGTGACCGCTGCCGTCACCATGAATGTGGGAACGGCCACGATAGACCGCAGAGACAGGCGCGATAGTCCACACACGCCGTGGCCCGACGTGCACCCCGATCCAAGGCTTGCGCCCAAACCGACGATGACGCCGCCGACCACGATCATCAGCGGACTGACAGGCACATCCAGATCCGGCATCCGGCCCGTCGCCACAAAGATCAGACCGGGCGCCAGCACCATGCCCACGACCATGGCCACACGCCATGACAGTTCATCGCGGCCTTCGGCAAACACGATCCCCGACATGATACCGGTCGCCCCAAGGATCCGCCCAAGGCCCAGCATCAAAAGAACTGCACCCAGACCGATCAAAGCACCGCCCCCAAGGGATGCAAATGGCGTAAATACGGTTTCCATCTTAGCCCGCCTTGCAAGTATTGATGCCCAACATCGCATAAAGCGGGCAGCTGCGCATGGCCGCAGTGGCCAGCATCACAATGCCGATCACGGCGGCAGCGATCTGGATCAACACGGCGTCAAACAGGGGCAGGCCACTGAAAAACGCAAGATAAAGCAACACGATGCCCAAAGCAGCGCGCAGGATGCGGTCGATTGTTCCAACATTGGCGGTCATGGTTTTGTCCTTGGATTGCATTTGATATCCAAGACATAGGCAGCACAGCGGGCTGCATCAGTGATATTGTCACCGAACGCCGATTTTCATGCACCGGGTCAATCGCTTTGGGACAGCGCGCGCAACGCAGGTTTATCCGCAAGGGTGATCCTGCCACGTGACTGGGCGATCAGACCGCGTTTCTGGAAATCATGCAAAACACGCGAAATGACTTCGCGGGCGGTGCCCAGTTCGCTGGCGATCTGCTGGTGGGTTGCAGCGATTTCCTTGTCACCGCCCGCCAGAACCAACAGACGTTCGGCCAATCGCACATCGATACGGCCAAATGCGACATCATCGACCACGCGCAACAAATCGATCAATCGCCGCGAATAGGCGGCAAAGACAAACGACCGGAATGCAGGTTCCTCTGCGACCAAGCGGTCAAAGGACAGTTTTGGTAACACCACCACCGTGATATCGGTTTCTGCGATGCCTTCGGCGTTGTATGCCTCTTCCGCAAGCATGCAGGCCGTGGTCAGAACACAGCTTTCGCCCGCATCGACGCGGTACAGCACGATGTCTCGGCCATTTCCAGAGGTTTGCGATACGCGGATCGTGCCGTCGTACAGAAAGATCAGGCTGTCGGGGACCTTGTCAGGGCCAAAGACAACGTAGTTTCGTGGATGATGCCGGATCTGGGCCACGGCCCGCAGTCTGTCCCGTACAGCACGCGGCAGGGCGCGCGTTCCGTCGAACCGATCTGTCCAGTCAGCCGCCAGCATCACGTGATCCACCCTTGGGGTCCGGAAAGCGTCAGGCACCGACGCCCGGCATTTCCCCCGTTGAACCATCGTGAGGCTGGCAAGGCAAGATCGGTCTTATGCGCCGATATTCAGGCGCCGACGATCTTGCCGCCGTTCGGGTGCAGTGTCTGGCCCGTGAAATAGCTGCCGTCACTGGACGCAAGGAACAGGAACGCTGTAGCGATTTCCCACGGCTGTCCGGCCCGCCCCATCGGAGAGCCCGATCCGAAATCTTCGACCATTTCCGCAGGCATTGATCCGGGAATGAACGGGGTCCAGACAGGTCCGGGTGCCACGGCGTTGACGCGGATTCCCTTGTCCACAAGGTTCGATGCCATTGACCGCGTAAACGCCAGTGACGCCCCGCGCGACGTGGAATAGGCGATCAGGCTGCTGTTGCCCTTGAACGCATTCACAGACGTGGTGTTGACGATCGCCGCACCCTGTTTCAGGTGCGGCAAGGCGGCTTGCGTGCAAAAGAAATAGGACATGACGTTGCTGTCCATCACACGGCGCAGACGTTCCTCTGACAGGTCGGTCAGCGGATCGTCGATCCACTGCATCGCGGCGTTGTTGATCAGAATGTCCAGCTGCCCGAAATGGTCGACCGTCTGTTTGATTGCGTCGTCGGCGTGGGTCTTTACACCCAGATCACCGGGGATCAGCAGTGCCTCTGACCCTTCTTCTTCGACCAGACGCTTCGTTTCTTCTGCGTCCTTGTCTTCGTCCAGATAGGCGATAGCGACCTTTGCGCCTTCACGCGCGAACAGCACCGACACCGCGCGTCCGATGCCGCTGTCGCCGCCAGTCACAAAAGCAACCTTGCCCTTCAGTTTACCTACGCCGGGATGTCGCGGCATGTAATCGGGCGCCGGGTCCATCTTGTATTCGTCGGCTGGCATGCTGTCTTGCTCTTGGGGCGGGATGTCTGGGGCGTTGGCCATTCTGGCCTCCTTGTGATGTCGGAAAGATTTGCCCGAACAACACGCATCCGGGCCACCTGTTCCATCACTTTGCGCCGCTGTGCCCTTTGTTAATCCGCGAACTGGTCCCGCAGCACGTGTGCGGCATTGGCCAGCAGTGCAAGGTCGATTCCGACAGCCGTGAACGCCACCCCGGCATCGATATAACCTTGGGCCACGGGTGGATTCAGCGACATGACCCCGACCGGCACACCGATTTTGGCCAGCCGCGCGATGATGTCCTGTATCGCAGCGACAACATCGGGGTGCGCGGGCTGCCCCGGATATCCCATGCTGGCGCTCAGGTCCGATGGCCCGATGAACACCGCGTCGACCCCATCGACGTTTGCGATTTGTTCAAGGTTTTCCATGCCCCTGACGCTTTCGACCTGCACCACAAGACACAGTTCCGTTTCCGCCTGCGCAAAGTAATTTTCCACCCGGCTGTAGCGGCTGGCGCGGGTCATGCCCGCCATGCCGCGAATGCCGCGCGGACCGTAACGCATGGCATCGACGGCAGACTGTGCTTCTTGCGCGGTTTCGACATAGGGCACCAGCAAAGTCTGGGCACCCATGTCCAGCAGGCGCTTGAACAGGATCGGATCGTTCGCCGCGGGCCGCACGATGGCGGATACCTGCGGATACTGCCCAATCGCCTGCAATGCCGGCAGCACCTCGACCGTTTCGATGGCGGCATGTTCGCAATCCACCAGCACCCAATCGAACCCGGCACCGGCCAGCATTTCCGCCACCGTATTCCCACCAAGGGAGTTCCAGACCCCCAGTTGATGGCGCCCGTCGCGCAAGGCAGCCTTGAACAGATTGGTCGGATTCTGCATTCTACTCTCCCCATTTGGGGGCAGGCTAGCGCAAGCCAGAAAGAAGCAAAAGCCGGATACGCTGCTGCCAGCCTAGCGTGCGCGCGGGTCCAGAAGTTTTGTCAAAACGCTATCCGATGTGACCTGCCCGATAATCGCGCCGTCCTGCATCACCCCGATGGGCGCATCGGTCTTGCGGACCTGTTCCATGACGGACCGGACGCTTTCGTCTGCCCCAACACTTGCCTGTGGTGTCCCGACCGTTGGTTCCATGACGTCACGGGCGCACAACACACCCAACGGATTCATATGTTCGACAAAATCCGCGACATATTCATCGGCAGGGTCGGAATAGATTTCCTGCGGCGTGCCTTCTTGCACGATCCGTCCCCCCTGCATGATGGCGATGCGGTCGCCCAGCTTGAACGCTTCGTCCAGATCGTGGCTGACAAAGATGATGGTTTTCTTCAGCCGCTGCTGCAATTCGATCAGTTCGTCCTGCAACCGCGTCCGGATCAGCGGGTCAAGTGCTGAAAACGGTTCATCCATCAACAGGATCGGCGCATCGGTGGCAAAGGCGCGGGCCAGACCGACACGCTGCTGCATGCCGCCTGACAGCTCTCCGACCTTGCGTTCCGCCCAGTCAGACAAACCGACCATTTCAAGCTGGCGATCAACGTGGTCGGCGCGGGTCGTGCGATCCATCCCACCCAGTTCCAGCCCCAGCCCGACATTTTCACGCACCGACCGCCATGGCAGCAGGCCGAATTGCTGGAACACCATGGAAATGGTCGTCAGCCGTAGGCGCCGCAGCGTTTTCTTGTCGGCCTGCGTGATGGACGACATACCGTCCCCGTCCTTGATCTGGACATCGCCGCGAACGACCTTGTTCAGACCGTTGACCGCACGCAGCAACGTGGATTTTCCCGATCCCGACAGACCCATCAGAACCAGCAATTCGCCTTCCTTGACGGTCAGGTTGCAGTTGTGGACACCCAGAATCTGCCCCGTGGCTTCCTGAATTTCGGATCGTGTCTGCCCCGCGTCCATCAGCGGCAATGCATCCTTTGGTTTATCGCCAAAGACAATGGAGACGTTATCGAAAACAAGCGCATTCATCAGCGTTTCACCCTTAGCATCCGGTCCAGCATGATCGCCACGACGACGATGACGAACCCGCTTTCAAATCCTAGCGACGTGTTCACCTGATTAAGCGCACGCACCACCGGCACCCCCAGCCCGTCAGCCCCGACAAGGGCCGCCACCACAACCATCGACAACGACAGCATGATCGTCTGGTTCAGCCCCGCCATGATCTGCGGAATGGCGTAGGGCAATTCGACTTTCCACAAGACTTGCCGTCCGGTCGCTCCAAACGCTTGTGCCGCTTCCAGCAGGGGTTGCGGTGTATTCGAAATACCAAGGTGTGTCAGACGGATGGGTGCCGGCAGGACAAAGATGACGGTTGCGAACAATCCGGGCACCATGCCGATCCCAAAAAAGACGATAGCAGGAATAAGATAAACGAATGTGGGCAACGTCTGCATCAGGTCCAGAATGGGTCGCAGGGTTGCATATAGTTTCGGACGGTGCGCCGCCGCGATACCGATGGGCACACCAATGGCCATGCAAACCACGCAGGCGGATAACACCAGCGTCAGGCTTTCGGTCATTTCTTCCCAGTAGTCCTGATTAAGGACGAACATGAACCCCAGCGCGATGAACAGGCAGACCTGCCATGACCGTTGCAGTATCCACGTCAAGCCCACGAAAAAGGCGATGACCACCCATTCGGGCGGACCTTGCAGCAGCACCAAAATGCCGTCGATCATGCCTTCGCTACCGATCGCAATCGCGTCAAAGACGCCCTGCCCGACCTTTTGCAACCAGTCAAACGCGGCAGCCGCCGCATCCCCTACGGGTATCTTATTGTCCTGAAGCCACTCCAAGGCGTGCTCTCCTTTGCGTCGGTCCGGTGTGACGGGCGCGCCGGGATGGCGCGCCCGTCGGTTGCGCGATTACAGGCCCAGTGCCTGCTGAACAGCGGGCAGACCCGGCTCGCCTGCCACGGTCGTGACGCCGTCCAGCCATCCGTCAAGGATGTCAGCGTTGTCGCTCAGCCATGCACGCACAGCCTCGTTCGCATCCATGCCGTCATCAAGGATCATGCCCATGATGGAGTTTTCCATCTCCAGCGTGAAATCCATCTGCTGAATCAAGGCGCCGGCATTCGGGCAATCTTCTACGAAACCGGCGCGCGTCACGGTGTAAACCGAACCTTCACCGCCAAAGAAGTCTTCGCCACCCTGCAAATACTGAATGTCAAAGTTGGCGTTCATCGGGTGCGGTGCCCAACCCAGGAAAACGATCGGTTCTTCCCGGTCAACGGCGCGGCGCACCTGGCTGAGCATGCCCTGCTCAGAACTTTCGCGGAGTTCGAAGCCAGTCAGATTGTGTTCGCCCTGTTCGATCAGATCGATCAGATAGGTGTTGCCTTCGTTGCCCGGCTCGATCCCGTAGATCGTCTGTTCCAGTTCTTCGGAAAAGTTGGCCAGATCGTCATAAGACTGCAAACCGGCCTCATAGGCATAGGTCGGAACGGCAAGGTTGTAGATCGTGCCGGTCAGGTTTTCGTTGACGCTTACGATCGTGCCTTCGTCCAGATAGGGCTGAATCGCGGCGGTCTGCGTCGGCATCCAGTTGCCCAGAAACACATCCACATCGCCACTGGCCAGCGACGCGAATGTCACCGGCACGGACAGAACGCGCACGTTCACGTCATAGCCCAGCGCGGTCAGCACTTCTTCGGCGGCGGCGGTGGTGGTGGTGATATCGGTCCAGCCGACATCGGAAAAGCTGACGCTGTCGCATTGTGTCTGCGCATAAGCAGCCGTTGTCAAAAGCGTCGACGCCGCGAGCGTGGCCGCTGTTGTCTTGAAGTTCGTCATTTGATCATTCTCCCAGTTGCGTTTATTGATTGACGAGTCAATTAAGCATCACCTACGTCAGGGATGCAAACACTTAAGAGATGCAATGCCTCGGATCGGAATGGAACCCATTAGACGCGCCGCGCTTGTCGATGCCACGATCGCAGAGGTCGGGTACAAAGGCACGTTGGACGTCACCGTCGCACAGATCGCCCGCCGCGCGGGCGTGTCCAGCGCCTTGGCGCACCATTATTTTGGCGGCAAGGCACAGCTATTCAGCGCCGCCATGCGAACCATCCTGAAACGCTACGGTGATTCGGTCAGACGCGCACAGGCTGCGGCCGACACACCGCACGAACGGCTTGCCGCCATCATCAACGCAAGCTTTGCCGCCGAAAATTTCCATCGTGATGCTGTGGCGGCATGGATGAATTTCTACGTGCAGGCCCGCGTATCGGACGAGGTGCGACGCCTGCTGGACATCTATCAGGGGCGTCTTCGGTCCAATCTGCAACACGACTTGCGCCTTATCATCGGTGACCGCGCGCCACCTGTGGCAGACACGATCGCGGCCTTGATCGATGGAATCTACATCCGCGCCGCCCTGACCACCAAGGTCATCGACGGCGCAGAGGCTGCACAGCGCACCCTTTCGACCCTAAACCTGCTTTTGGAGAAATCATGACCGCCCCAAACATCCTGATCCTGATGGTCGACCAGTTGAACGGAACCTTGTTTCCGGATGGTCCGGCGGATTTCCTTCATATGCCGCACATGAAAAAACTGGCCGCGCGATCGGTCCGCTTCCGCAACGCCTATACCGGGTCTCCGTTATGCGCGCCGGGTCGCGGTGCCTTTATGTCCGGCGCACTGCCGTCACGCACCGGCATCTATGACAATGCTGCCGAATTCCGGTCTGCCCTGCCGACCTATGCCCATTTTCTGCGCCGCGCGGGCTATCAGACCTGTCTGTCGGGCAAAATGCACTTTGTCGGTCCCGATCAGTTGCACGGTTTCGAGGAACGTCTGACCACCGATGTCTATCCCGCTGATTTCGGCTGGACCCCCGATTATCGCAAGCCGGGCGAACGGATCGACTGGTGGTATCACAACATGGGGTCCGTCACCGGTGCAGGCGTGGCGGAAATCACCAACCAGCTCGAATACGATGACGAAGTCGCCTATCACGCGACGCGCAAGATTTATGACTATGCGCGTGGCAAGGACGACCGCCCGTGGTCCATGACCGTCAGCTTCACCCACCCGCACGACCCTTATGTCGCGCGTCGCAAATACTGGGATCTTTACGAAGATTGCGAACATCTGCTGCCGCAGGTGCCCGCCATGGACTACGAAGACCACGACCCCCATTCAAAGCGCATCTTTGATGCCAACAACTGGCGCGAATTCGACATCACCGACGATGATATCCGCCGGTCACGCCGCGCCTATTTCGCCAACCTGTCCTATCTGGACGACAAGATCGGTGAAATCCTGCACGCGCTTGAAACGACGCGACAAGAAGCGATCATCCTGTTCGTGTCGGATCACGGCGACATGCTGGGCGAACGCGGTCTTTGGTTCAAGATGAGCTTTTATGAAGGGTCGGCGCGGGTGCCACTGATGATTGCGGCCCCCGGTCTGGATGCGGGCCGGGTCGACGTGCCCGTATCGACCATGGATATCACGCCGACCCTGTGCGAACTGGCGGGCATTTCGATGGAAGACATCATGCCGTGGACCGACGGCCAAAGCCTGATCCCCACGGCAAAGGGTGAACCGCGCAGTACCCCCGTCCGGATCGAATACGCCGCCGAAGCATCCGACGCGCCATTGGTTTGTCTGCGGCAGGGGCAATTCAAATATACCCGCTGCATGCTGGACCCTGAACAGCTGTTTGATCTGGACGCAGACCCGTTGGAATTGACGAATCTAGCCAACGATCCGGGTCACGCCGATACCATGGATACATTTCGGCAGATGGCGAACGACACATGGGATCTGGAAAAATTCGACCGCGAAGTACGCGAAAGCCAAGCGCGCCGCTGGGTCGTCTACGAGGCACTGCGCAAGGGCGGTTACTATCCGTGGGATTACCAACCGCTGCAACGCGCATCCGAACGGTACATGCGAAACCACATGGACCTGAACGTTCTTGAAGAAAACCAACGCTTTCCAAGGGGTGAATGATATGCGCGCACAACCCACCGCCAGCCATTATATCGACGGTGCCTATGTGGACGACACCACGGGCGACAGCTTTGACAGCCTTTATGGCTATACCGGCGAGACAATCGCCACCTTGCACGACGCGACGCCTGACCTGATCGACCGTGCGCTGGCCTCTGCCGCGCGGGCACAGGTCGCTTGGGCCGCGTTGCCCGGTGTCGAACGGGGTCGCGTGCTGCGCCGCGCAGCCGACATCATGCGCGAACGCAACCGTGAACTTTCTGAACTGGAAACGCTGGATACCGGCAAACCCTTGCAGGAAACGCTGGTCGCGGACGCCACCAGCGGGGCCGATGCGCTGGAATATTTTGGCGGGATCGCTGCCAGCATCGGCGGCGAACACGTGCAATTGGGCGACGATTTTTTCTATACCCGGCGCGAGCCACTGGGGGTGTGTGTCGGCATCGGTGCGTGGAACTATCCAATTCAGATCGCCTGCTGGAAAGCCGCGCCTGCCTTGGCCTGCGGCAACGCGATGGTGTTCAAACCGTCCGAAACCACACCGCTGTCCGCGCTGAAACTGGCGGAAATCCTGACAGAGGCGGGCGCACCGCCCGGCCTGTTCAACGTCGTGCAGGGGCGCGGCGCTGTCGGGGCCGCATTGATCGACGATCCGCGCACCGCCAAGGTATCGCTGACCGGATCGGTCCCAACGGGTCGCAAGGTGTATGCAAGTGCGGCCGAAGGCATGCGCCATGTCACCATGGAACTGGGTGGCAAATCCCCGATCCTGATCTTTGACGACGCCGATCTGGATGCCGCCGTGTCCGGTGCGATCAACGGCAATTTCTATTCCTCTGGCCAGATCTGTTCGAATGGCACGCGCGTTTTTGTGCAGCGCGACCTGTTGGACCCGTTCCTGACCCGGCTGTCCGAACGTCTGAACGGCGTCGTAATGGGCGACCCACTGGACGAGACGACGAATTTTGGCCCGATGACAACCGAACGCCAGATGCAGATCGTGCTGGACTACATCGAAAAGGCCAAGGCCGAAGGCGCGCGCCTGATCGCTGGCGGCGCGCGGGCGGACCGCGACGGCTGGTTCATCGCGCCCACGGTCTTTGCCGACGTCACAGACGACATGACCATCGCCCAGGAAGAAATCTTTGGCCCCGTCATGTCCGTCCTGACATTCGATACCGAAGCAGAGGCTGTCACCCGCGCCAATGCCACGCCGTTCGGTTTGTCAGCCGGTGTGTTCACCCGCGATCTGGCGCGCGGTCACCGCGTTGCGGCCCGGTTGCAAGCGGGCACCGCATGGATCAACACCTACAACCTGACCCCCGTCGAAATGCCGTTCGGCGGCGTCAAGATGTCGGGCATCGGCCGCGAAAACTCGCGCGAGGCCATCGCCCACTGGACGCAGGTCAAAAGCGTTTATGTCGGCGCTGGCACCGTCGAAGCACCCTACTGAACGGAATTGACTGATATGAACGCTGATTACGTCATCGTGGGGGCAGGCTCTGCCGGGTGCGCGATCGCCTACCGTCTGGCTGAGGCTGGAAAATCCGTGATCGTCATCGAACATGGCGGATCGGACGCCGGGCCTTTTATCCAGATGCCCGGCGCACTGAGCTATCCGATGAACATGCCGCGGTACGACTGGGGCTATTTCAGCGCGCCCGAACCGAACCTGAACGACCGCCGGATGGCCGTGCCGCGCGGCAAGGTGATCGGCGGATCGTCGTCGATCAACGGGATGGTCTACGTACGCGGCCACGCCCGCGACTATGATACATGGGACGAAATGGGCGCCACAGGCTGGAGCTATGCTGACGTCCTGCCCTACTTCAAGCGCATGGAAAACTGGCACCACGCAGGCCACGGCGGCGACGAAAGCTGGCGCGGCACCAAGGGACCGCTGAACGTCACGCGCGGGCTGCGTGACAACCCGCTGGTGTCTGCCTTTGTCGAAGCAGGCCGCGAAATCGGGTACGAGGTAACGCCCGACTACAACGGCGAAAAGCAAGAAGGCTTTGGCCCGATGGAAGCGACGATCTGGCGGGGCCGCCGCTGGTCTGCTGCCCGCGCCTATCTGCGGCCTGCGCTGAAGAAACCGAACTGCAGTCTGATCCGCGCGTTGGCTGAACGGATCGTCATGACCGATGGTCGCGCCACCGGCGTGCAGGTCAAACGGCGTGGGCGCACCGAAATCATCACCGCCAACCGCGAGGTTATTCTGGCGGCGTCATCGCTCAATTCACCCAAGCTGCTGATGCTGTCGGGCATCGGCCCGGCGGATCATCTGCGCGAACACGGGATCGACGTGATCGCCGACCGTCCCGGCGTCGGCAGCAACCTGCAGGACCATCTAGAGGTTTATATCCAGATGGCGTCCAGCAAGCCCATCACGCTGTTCCGTTACTGGAACCTGCTCGGCAAGGCCTATGTCGGCGCACGCTGGCTGTTCACCGGCGCTGGACCCGGCGCATCGAACCAATTCGAAAGCGCGGCCTTTATCCGGTCCCGCCCCGGCATCGAATACCCCGACATCCAGTATCATTTCCTGCCGCTTGCCGTGCGTTACGATGGCAAAGTCGCAGCCGAAGGCCACGGATTTCAGGCGCATGTCGGACCCATGCGGTCAAAATCCCGCGGCACGGTGCGGCTGGCTACAGCGGACCCGAACAAGGCGCCCGACATCCGTTTCAATTATATGAGCCATCCTGACGATTGGACGGAATTCCGCGCCGCCGTCCGCCACACACGCGAGATTTTCGGCGCTTCCGCCTTTGCTCTATATATCAAGCACGAAATCCAGCCCGGCGCAGACGTCATCACGGACGAACAGATCGACGCGTTTATCACAGACCATGCAGAAAGCGCCTACCACCCCTGCGGCACCTGCCGGATGGGCCGCGCTGACGACAAGGATGCCGTTGTCGATCCACAAGGACGCGTGATCGGTGTGGACGGGCTGCGGGTCTGCGACAGTTCGATCTTTCCCCAGATCACCAACGGCAATTTGAACGGACCATCGATCATGGTGGGCGAAAAGATGTCCGATCACATCCTTGGATTAGACCCGTTGCCACGCGAAAACGTGCAACCTTGGATACATCCAAGCTGGGCCACATCACAGCGATGACTGCCCACCCCCGGCTGATGCGGTCGGGGGCGCAGCAACGGGTGGCGGCTGCCTGATGCGGCCCATTGCCAACCGCCCAGATTACCGGACGATCCGGGCGTCCGGGTCGTGACCATCCATTGCTGGCTTTGTAGCCCCGTCCGTTTCACCGCACGTGTGGTAAAGATAGGTCGGATCAAATCCCGCCAGTTGCCTTAGACCATCACGATCATGCAACTTGACGCGCCCGTCGCGGATCGTACACAACCCGGACTCGCGCAGTTCCTTGACCACGCGACTGACATGAACCGTCGAAATGCCGGTCACATCGGACAGGTCGGCCTGTGTCATCGGCAATGAAATGCTATCGGCAGGATCAGCGGTGCAAGCGTGCATCCGCATATCCATTTCGCAAATGAAATCCGCCATCGCCGCCACAGCACGCAAGCGCCCGCTGCGATAGATCCAGTGCCGATGAATTGCGGCATCGATCATGGTCAAACGCCACAGCGCCCGTCCCTCTTGCGGGCTTTCCGAAATAATCTCTTTCAGGACCTGATGCGGGAACAGGGCGACTGTCGCTTCGGTCAGTGTGGCGATATCGTGATCCAGATACCCCAGCGGCAACCCATGAAGATCGACAAAATCCCCAGGCACCTGCATCGATACCATAAGCCGCTGTGATTTGGTGTCGCCCGCTGAACCAACATATCGCGCCAGAATACCCTGCAGCAGCAAAGCACTATGATCCATGTCTTGACCGGTGCGGCTGAATATCTCTCTGGCGGCAATGGTTCGGGTGCCGATACAGGCCGCACGCAGCTTTTGCCACAGATCACGGTCCAGCTGGCGCACCATACCGCGCCTGTCCGCGTCAGACAGACCTTGCCTGTCGATCAGGTCCGGTTGCACGGACGTCGGTGCTGGATCATCTCTCTGCTCGTGGTCTTGCTGGGGTGTCATATCCTTTTCCCAAATCATGCAGATGACATGCGACAAATCGCCTGCCTTGAACGGGAAAACACACAGATCGTCGTCATGTTCCGTATTGGGTTTTAGGCGTGGTCTGTCGGTTTTCAGCTAGCGCGCGATTGCGTGGTCAGCCGGTCCCGCACGGCATTGCTGTCAGCCCTTGGCACCATCTTATGTCCAGATGGTCGCCATCTTTAAATGATCGTTCATATGCGACGTCATCGCGGTCCAGTTCGAACCGGCACCCCTGATGTCGGGCCGGACGGCAGATATCAAATTTGCGATATCCGTTGCCTTCTCATCCTGTATCCAAGACTCTTACGGATCGCTATAAAACAGACATTCATAATTTTACGTCGAGAAATATTAAGGAGACATTTGATGACTGCAATCAAAACGCTGATCGTCGGTGGATTGACGGGGGCGCTCATGGCGTCCGTTGCAACGGCGCAATCCATCGTAACTACCGACGATGGGCTGTGGCGCTATCTTGAAAGCAACGAAATCGTCGAAATCGTCGAAATCCCCGATTGGCCCGATGTGCGGGACCGTGTGCTGGCCGATTGGCAGCCCGCTGGACTTATCGCATTGCCAATAGAACAACTGGCCCCAATCGGTGCACCCGATATGCCCGCGAATTACCGTGCGACCGGGTCGGCCGCCGAAGTGTTGCATCTGGAATCACAACCACAGAACCCGCAGGTGCGTGCGTTTCTGGCGCAATTATTTTCCGACATCGGCCTGTCCGATCTGGACGAATTCAATGACGGCGCGCGCATAGAGGTTGTGACCATCCTGCCCGACCTGTTCGAAATCACGGTGATGTTTTTATCGCAACAAGACGCCCCGCGCGAACAGCCGTCCACAGGCAACGATAGTTCATTGGCAGCCGACCTGACAGACGCACTGCGTGCGACTGGCAAGCTGGACGAAGACCTGCCGGGTCTTGGGGTCACCAATCCATTTCTGTACGTCAATGCCCCGTTGGGCGACGTCAGTGACATCGTCGAACGGACGCTGCAGGCCCGCGACGTCCCCGTACAGGCCACACCGATGCCAGACGGTGGCACCCAGTTCTTTGGTCTGACAGAGGTGTCTGCCGTCATGGTCATGGTGAACGAAGTGGATTCAGAAACAACACAGGTCACGCTGATGGCAGAATAAGCGCCCCCTACGCTTAGCCCGCCGCACCAAGATCACGGCACAATGAAAAAAGGCCCCTGCGTTTCCGCAGGGGCCTTTTGTGTTGATTGTGCAACCGAGTCTTACAGACCGGTGCTGACGTCGATCGTGTTGCCTTCTTCAAGCGTCACATAAGCCTTTTTGACGTCCTTGCGGGTGCCCAGCGAACCGCGGAAGCGTTTCACTTTGCCCTTGGTGATCGTCGTGTTCACGGCCTTGACCTTTACACCGAACAGGGCTTCGACAGCCTGTTTGATCTGCGGCTTGTTGGCGTCGATGGACACTTCGAAGACAACACCGTTGTTTTCGGATGCCAGCGTTGCTTTTTCCGTGATGATCGGCTTACGGATCACGTCGTAATGTTCTGCCTTGGCGCTCATTTCAAACGGGCCTCCAGTGCTTCGATACCGGCCTTGGTGATGACCAGCGTATCGCTTTTCAGGATGTCATAGACGTTGGCACCCTGGCAGGGCAGCACGTCCACGTTTGCAAGGTTCTGTGCTGCACGGCTGAAATCGGCGTTCACTTCGGAACCGTCGATGATCAGCGCGCGCTTCCAGCCACGTTCGGACACATGCTTGGACAGCGTCGACGTCTTGGCGTTTTCGATCGCCAGAACATCGATGATGACCAGTTCGCCCGCAGCCTGCTTGGCGGACAGCGCATGACGCAGACCCAGCTTGCGGAACTTCTTGGTCAGCTCGTGGGCGTGGCTGCGCGGGGTCGGACCCTTGTAGACACCACCGTGGCGGAAGATCGGCGCGCCCTTGGACCCGTGACGTGCGCCACCGGTGCCTTTTTGGCGGTAGATCTTCTTGGTCGAATAGGAAACGTCCGAACGACCCAGCGTTGCGTGCGTACCCTGCTGGGCCTTGTTGCGCTGCCAGCGCACGACACGGTGCAGGATGTCCTTGCGGGGCTCCAGACCAAAGATGGCGTCGTCCAGGTCCACGGACCCTGCAGATGCGCCGTCAAGTTTGATTGCATCAGCTTTCATTTTTGTCACCACCCTCAGCAGCGTTTGTTTCGTCGGTGCTGGACGCATCATTCGCCAGATCGGCTTCTGCCGCTTCCAACGCTTCCTGCTCTGCCTTTGCTGCGGCTTCTGCTGCTGCTGCTTCCGCTGCTGCGGCTTCTGCGGCGGCTTCATCTGCCAGACGCTTGGCTTCTTCATCCAGCGACTTCAGGCCAGCGGGATAGATCACGCCTTCGGGCGTCGGCTTCTTCACCGCGTCCTTGATCGTGACCCAGCCACCCTTGGAGCCGGGAACAGCGCCCTTGACCATGATCAGGCCACGGTCGGCATCGGTGCGAACGACCTGCAGGTTCTGCGTAGTCACGCGGGCAGAACCCATGTGGCCAGCCATCTTCTTGCCTTTGAAGATCTTGCCCGGGTCCTGACACTGACCGACGGAACCGTGCGAACGGTGCGACACGGACACACCGTGCGTCGCACGCAGACCACCAAAGTTGTGGCGCTTCATCGCACCGGCAAAACCTTTACCGATCGAAGTGCCACAGACGTCAACGAACTGGCCTTCGAAGTAGTGGTTGGCAGTGATTGTTTCGCCGACGTTGATCATGTTTTCTGCGGCAACGCGGAATTCAGCGACCTTGCGCTTGGGTTCCACATTGGCGGCAGAAAAATGACCGCGCATCGCTTGGCTGACGCGCTTGACCTTGGCCGTGCCGGCGCCCAGCTGGACGGCGGTATAGCCGTGCTTGTCAGCGGTGCGCTGCGATACGACCTGCAGGTTGTCGAGTGCAAGAACGGTCACCGGGATCTGGCGGCCATCTTCCATGAACAGGCGGGTCATGCCCACCTTTTTCGCGATAAGTCCTGTACGGAGCATGGTGTTCACTCCCTTACACGCTGATCTGCACGTCCACGCCAGCGGCGAGGTCGAGCTTCATCAAGGCATCCACAGTCTGCGGCGTCGGATCGACGATATCCAGCAGGCGCTTGTGCGTGCGGATCTCGAACTGGTCGCGCGACTTCTTGTCGATGTGCGGGCCACGCAGAACGGTGAATTTTTCAATCTTGTTGGGCAGCGGGATCGGGCCACGCACGGACGCACCGGTGCGCTTTGCGGTCGAAACGATCTCTGCTGTGGAGGCGTCGAGGACGCGGTAGTCAAACGCCTTCAGGCGAATGCGGATGTTCTGGCTGGCTGCCATGTGACATCACCCCTTGTTGCAGGGTCTTAACGGAGAGGAAGATACAGGCTCATCCCGCACCCTCGTCGCGTCTTGTGGTCCAACAGAAAAGGGCGCGTCGAATCGCGCCCAGGCTGGATTGGGGTGCTATATGCCGTGATGTGAACGAGAGCAAGGCTGAAGTCGCCGGATGATCAGTGGCCCATGGATCAGACGCGATAAGCTTTCACCGCGTCACATTGGCAGCGCTGTGCGGCTGCGGGCCACCCCCCTTTGAGCAAAAAGGCCGCTTCCTTTTGGGAAGCGGCCTTTTGTGTTGTCAGCGTGTCTGGGGCGTGGCCTGAGCCAGGCCCTAGGCAAGCAGT
>NZ_JAAFZU010000017.1 GCF_018263905.1 Loktanella sp. SALINAS62
TCGTGGATGTCGGCGCGGCTGAAGCGATTCAGCACCGCAAATGGTGGCAGGACAAGCTCAAGGGTGGAAAGCTGAAGGCCGCCTCAGCCAACAAGGACTTTCACTATGTCGCGGGCATGTTGCGGCGGTTTTACGATGACCTTGATCAAGCAGCACCGCCTCGGCCCTACGCCGGTGTTTCGATCCGGGACCGTCATGCCAAACAGACGCGTAAGCGTGAAGTGCCGGTCGACTGGATCAGGGACCGCTGGTTGGCGCCTGGCGCTCTGGATGGGATGAACGATGAGGCGCGCGATATCCTGCTTATCAGTATCGAGACCGGGTGTCGGCAGTCGGAGATCATGGATCTGCCTGCGCGGGCCTTTAATTTGGACGGACCGATCCCGCATCTGATGGTCGCGAACGAAGAGGGTGGAGAGAACGCGGCCGACAGGCGCGAGATCAAGAACATCCATTCCGAGCGGCAGGTGCCGCTTGTGGGTCTCGCCTTGGCAGCCGCGAAACGTCATCCTGAAGGCTTCCCCCGCTACCGGCACAAGCGCAGCTACTCGGACGGCGTGAATAAATTCTTGCGTGAGAATGAGTTGCTGCCGGACGGTGTGACAATCGGTGGTGTGCGGCACACGTGGGAGAGCCGGTTGAAGGCCGCGCATGTGCCGATGGACGATCGTGGCGAGATCATGGGGCACAGTGTCAAGGAAGTCAGGGGCCGCGAGGTCTACGGGGACGAAATGGCACTGCTGATGCGGCGCGATCTTGTCCAGAGCATTGCGTTTCCGGTGCCGCGCCACCTGGCCTGACGTCTCAGCGGGCCTTGCGCGCGATCGCCTTGGCCCGCGCCAGCGCGTCGGTTGAGCGGCGTGCCGCGTCGAGCTCGGCCTCCAGGCGCAGGAAGATCGGCAGATAGCGTGTGTTGTTTTCCATCAGAACGGCCACGTGCGCGAGCGCTTTCTCGATCCGTGCGGCATCAATGACATCGTCCGGCCGCAGCGCATGCCGATGGCCCGCCCGCGCGGATGCGCGGTCGGGGCCGTTGGCTTGCGTTGATGTCGGTGTGTTGGACAAAGGAATACCGTGCGCGGGCGACGCGTCTGTTGAAGGTTGCGATGACAGGGGGATGTCGTGTGACGTTGTGACTGCAATCTAACAGGTTGAAATGAGAATTGCAGCGTTTCGGCTGATCAAAGTCGTGGAGAAACTGAATTTTCCTGTGGACGGAGAGGTCAGAGGTATTGACAGGCTGCCTTCTATTCACACGGGGGTGATAATTCAGGCCGTAATGTTTCATTCCACAGAGCCTCGCCGGAATGCCATTTCCCGTTAAAATTATGTGTATAAATTAAATGACAAAATTCAGAAGGGCGAGTTTGAGGGCGATAAAAGCAAAGTTGTCCACATTTTTCTATATAATAAGACAAAACAATAACGCATTAACGCTATCTGGGTCGATTTTGCACTTCTATATTCATGTCACTCCCGAACTGCTGGAGCTCATGAAAGGAACGACACCATGTTTACGAAATCTAAGATCACTAATCGCACGTCATCGTCTGCGATTCCGCCTATTACGGGGGCTAGCGTTGAACGCGCAGATCTCCCCAATGATGGAATCCCGCACGACAACACCAACGTAAGGGCTGTGGTGGTGCAGGCGGCGCCTGACACTGAACCTGCCGCTGCGGTCGCGGCGGACGCTGCCGCCGGACCGCCGGACTCGCCGCAGGACGCTATTGCCGCGCCGCAGCCGCGTGCGACGACATGCGAGACTCCCGTGTCTCACGCAGCTGAGGCAGAGGCGGTTGATCCTGATGCCGCTGAGGCTGACGGTGCCGATGGCCCGGTGGCGCCCCAGGATACGTCTGGGCAGGCCAGTGATGACCACGCGGAGGCGGGTGATCCCGTCACGCAGGACGCGGCGTGCGTGCTGCCGCCGCAGGACACGGAAGCGGCGGCGGGTTGGCCGTCGGTGGATCTGAATCTGATCGGGGCGATGCCGGAGGTCAAGGTGCCGCTGGACATCTTTCCTGATGCGATCGCTGACTTTATCCGCGCGGTCGCAAGGACGACCGGGGCGTCTGAGGGCTACGTCGTCGCGACGCTCTTGGCGATGACGTCTGCGGCGATCGGCAATGCGCGGATCGGGCGCGTGGGTCCGGAATGGACGGTGCCCAGCATCCTGTGGTTCTTGTTGGTCGGTGTTCCGGCGTCGGGCAAGAGCCCGGCCATGGGCCGGACTTTGAAGCCCTACCGGGGGCTGGAGGCTGAGTGGCGTGCGGCACATGCTGCGGTTGGCCAGCCTGGTATGGATAGTGTTGAGGCGGGCTGGCGTCAGGCAGATGCACATGAGCGGGGGCAGACCGTCTCGGCAGGGATCGGTCCCGCACCGCAGTTCATGTGTGAGCTCATGACTTTTAACGGGATGATCGAGCTGATGCAGAAACATCCGCGTGGTATGCTGGTGACGGCGGACGAGATCGCGGGGCTGATCAAGTCGATGCCTGCAAATCTGCGAGCTCTGTTCCTCAAGAGCTTTGACGGTGATGACTTTCGGCGCAATCTTAAAAACGAAAGCATCGATCTGCCGCGCGTGGCGATGTCGATGGTGGGGTGCATGCAGCCTGGCATTCTCAAAACGCTTTTGCCCAACCTCGCGCTGGATGGCGCCTTGGCGCGGTTCTTTGTGGTGCTGGGTGCTCCGCAGTCAGCTGGGGACTTGGATGCCCACATCAATGATGGACCGGTGCTGGAGATGTTGCGCGGTCTCAGGGCGCTGCAGATGGATGCGGGTCCGAGCGGACCTGTGCCGCGCGATGTTCCCTTTACGCGCGACGCCCGCGACCTCATCGCCGACCGTATGGCTGCCGCACGGCTGGCGCATGAGACGGGGATGATGGAGGGCATCATCGCCAAGAGTGACGGCACGGTCGCGCGGCTGGCACTGGTGCTTGCGCTGATGCGGGTTGTGTCGGGCGCGCCGGACACGACAGAGACGGTCGCGGCAGAGGATGTGCGCAATGCGGGCAAGCTCTTCGATGACTACCTGTTGCCGATGGCGCGGTCGGCGTTCTGGTTGAACGGTTGCACCGAGATTGAGCTGGCGGCCCGCGCAGTCATCGTCAAGCTGCAGGCCGAAAGGGTTGCATCGATCACCGTGCGGGAGCTGCAGCGCATGGCACCCTCAAAGTTCGACAAGGGTGACGCCTTCACGGATCTGATGATCTGGCTGGAGCGGGCGCATGTGCTGCGGCTGATGCCGGCTGCACCCAGTGGACCGCAGGGTGGTGCGCCGAGCAAGCGCGCGATGGTGAACCCGCAGATCTGGCCGCCGGGGGAGGCCCCGCAGCCTTCATAGGCTGCGCCGGTCGATGCAGGCCTCGTCGGTCCCCGGGCCCGCGAGGC
>NZ_JAAFZU010000018.1 GCF_018263905.1 Loktanella sp. SALINAS62
TGTTGATTTTCACTCAGAACTGAGCCGGTTTTTTCACCGAGAAGTGAGCCACCTCTGATTATGGATTTTGGTTCATGTTGGGGTCAAGCTGTGTGTGTTGTTTCCTTCTTCTTTGCAGCAGATACCGCAGCTGAGCTTGCTTTGAAGCGGAAGCTGTCGTTTCCAGTTTCAAGGATGTGACAGCGATGGGTGAGGCGATCAAGCAAGGCGGTTGTCATCTTGGCGTCGCCAAATACCGTGGCCCATTCGCTGAAGCTGAGGTTGGTGGTGATCACGACGCTGGTGCGCTCGTAAAGTTTGCTGAGCAGATGGAATAGCAGTGCCCTACCTGACGCACTGAACGGCAGGTATCCCAACTCGTCGAGGATAACGAGGTCGAGCTTGGTCATGGCTTCTGCGATCTGCCCGGCCTTGCCCTTGATCTTTTCCTGTTCGAGGGTGTTGACCAGTTCGATGGTCGAGAAGAAGCGAACCTTGCGGCGGTGATGTTCGACAGCCTGGATGCCGAGCGCCGTTGCGACGTGGGTCTTTCCTGTGCCTGGGCCTCCGATCAAGACCACGTTCTGGGCACCGTCCATGAACTCGCAGCGGTGCAAGGCCCTTACAGTGGCTTCGTTGATCTCGCTGGCGGCGAAGTCGAAGCCGGAGAGGTCTTTATAGGCCGGGAAGCGGGCGGATTTCATGTGATAGGCGATCGACCGGACCTCGCGTTCGGCCAATTCAGCCTTCAGGAGTTGCGCCAGGATCGGGATGGCAGCCTCAAAGGCCGGCGCTCCTTGCTCAATCAGATCAGTGACGGCCTGCGCCATGCCATACATTTTGAGGCTGCGCAGCATGATGACGATGGCGCCAGCGGCGGGGTCATGACGCATGACGGCCTCCAGCGATTTGGGTCCGCAAATCATCATAGCGTTCGACATTGGCCTTGGGTTCCTGGCGCAGGGCCAGCGCCTGTGGCGTATCCAGTGGTGGACCATCAATCACCTTGCCGTCGACCAGCCGGTGCAGCAGATTCAGCACATGGGTTTTGGTCGGCACCCCCTCGGCCAACGCAAGTTCTACAGCGATGAGAACGGCTTGTTCATCGTGCTGAAGAACCAGTGCGAGGATGTCCACCATCTCGCGATCACCGCCGGGCTTGCGCAGCATATGATCCTGCAACTGTCGGAACGCGTGAGGTAATTCCAGGAAGGGCGCACCATTCCTGAGAGCGCCTGGCTTCCTCTGCACGACCGCCAGATAATGCCGCCAGTCGTAGATTGTCTTCGGCGGCAGGTGGTGGCTGCGCTGTATGACGCGCGTATGTTCGCACAGGATGTTGCCCTCAGCAGCCACCACCAGCCGGTCCGGATAGATCCGCAGGCTGACAGGACGGTTGGCGAATGATGCTGGAACGCTATAGCGATTACGCTCGAAGCTGATCAGACATGTGGGCGACACGCGCTTACTCAGCTCGACGAAGCCATCAAAAGCGACCGGCAGCGGCATCAGCGCAGCCTGCTCGTCAGCCCAGACGTCGGCGATGGTGCCGGGTTGTTTGCCATGCGGGGTCACCCGCCACAAATCGAAGCAGCGCTCTTCCAGCCAGGCATTCAGCGCGGCAAAGTTGGGGAAGTCCGGCATGCCTTGCAGCATCTGGTGGCGGGAATCTCGAACGTTCTTCTCGACTTGCCCCTTCTCCCATCCTGCCGCCGGATTGCAGAAGTCGGGCTCGTAGACATAGTGGTTCGTCATGGCGAGAAAGCGGATGTTTACCTGGCGCTCCTTACCACGGCCGACGCGATCAACCGCCGTGCGCATATTGTCGTAAATCCCACGACCCGGCACGCCGCCAAATACCCGGAACGCGTGCCAGTGGGCATCGAACAGCATCTCATGCGTCTGCAACGGATAGGCACGCACCAGAAAGGCCCGGCTGTGTGACAGCTTGATATGGGCCATCTGCAACTTCGTGCGCTCGCCGCCCAGAAC
>NZ_JAAFZU010000019.1 GCF_018263905.1 Loktanella sp. SALINAS62
CTTGACCCCAACATGAACCAAAATCCATAATCAGAGGTGGCTCACTTCTCGGTGAAAAAACCGGCTCAGTTCTGAGTGAAAATCAACAGTACTGATAATACTGAGAAGATTTGGTTGCGGGAGTAGGATTTGAACCTACGACCTTCAGGTTATGAGTCTAACAGCCCATTGTTTGCGCTTCATTGCTGAACGTTATTTAAGTAATCTATAACAGTATCTTATGCATATTTTGACTTTGCTCAGGACGACTGCGGATTGCCCGTTTTTGCGCTCTAGTGTAGCACCAGTGTAGCACCGCACCGGAGGGCAGACAGATGGCAAGCTTTGAGATCAACTTTACCAAGGCGGCGCTGACAGCGGCCAAGCCAGCCCAAAAGGGCAAGCGGGATTACTACTACGATGCCAGGGAAAAAGGTCTGGTGTTGGCGGTCACGGCGGCAGGCAGCAAAACCTTCTACCTGTACAAGCGGATCGACGGACGCCCCGAACGGCTGTTGCTGGGCAAGTTCCCCGATTTGACGGTTGAGAACGTCCGCAAGCTGGCCGCGAGTGCCAAGGGCGAGATCGCGATGGGCGAGAACCCGCAAAAAGCAAAGCGGGCCATTCGCGACGAGATGACGTTTGGGGCGCTGTTCACCGAGTACCTGGAAAAGCACTCAAAGGTGCACAAGCGGTCTTGGGCTTACGACGAACGCGAGGTGAACAAGTTCCTGCGTCATTGGTTCAGGCGCAGAATCTCCAGCATCGAAAAGCCAGAGGTGGAGCGGCTGCACGCCAAGGTCGGCAAAGACAGCGGCATCTACCAGGCCAACCGCCTTTTGGAGCGCATCCGGTCAATCTTCAACAAGGCGGCGGATTGGGGCTGGCAAGGCGTGAACCCGGCTACAGGGATCAAGAAATTCCGCGAACAAAGCCGGGATCGATTTTTGCAGCCCGAAGAGCTGCCGCGCTTCTTTGCGGCCCTGGCGAATGAACCAAATGAGGCGGCACGGGATTTCTTTATGATCTCGCTTTTGGCCGGGGCGCGCAAATCCAACACGCTTGCGATGCGCTGGGACGAGATCAATTTCCATGCGGCCACCTGGCGGATCGCGGTGACTAAAAACAGCGATCCGCAAATTGTGCATCTGTCACCTCAGGCCATGACAATCCTGCAAGAGCGCAAGCTGCACTCGCTTAGCCCCTGGGTGTTTCCTGGCGCTGGCGCAAAGGGCCACCTGGCAGACCCAAAGAAGGCCTGGGCGCGCATCCTCAAAGAAGCGGGCATTGCCGATTTGCGGATTCACGACCTACGCCGCACCCTGGGCAGCTGGCAGGCCGCACATGGGGCGAATAGCTACATCATCGGCAAATCCCTGGGCCACCGCAGTCAGCAATCCACCGCCGTCTATGCCCGCCTGAACCTTGATCCGGTCCGCGAGTCCGTCAACAAGGCCACCGATGCAATGTTTGGATACATAGGAACGCCAGAGAATGAGCCAGAGACAGACGAGAGACCCTGAACCTTGGCAACGCCTGCTGACGAGCGCCGATACCCATCACGATCTTTGCAATCTCTTTCCTGCCGCGTTTGTGGACAGCTTTGCGACCCGCTTTGATCGCGCCCCGCATCCTATTGAGATATTCAGAGGTGTTATCGAAACGGGCCATGCCTATGTGCGCGGCAAGTGGCTAAAGCAGGCAGAGAAGAGTAAGTTGCTGCAGTATTCCGGCGTTCACATGATGGGCGCGGGTGTCGCTGCAAGGCAGCTGGCCGCATCCTTAAACCAACTTACCAAGAGCGACCTAGCGAACCAGATGGTGAGTTCGAAGCTGGCGGAGGCGCTGGACGCAGACCCAGGCCTCACGCACGGCCGCAAGGCGTATGTCACGCCGAACGCGCCAAGCGGGCCGCAGTCGCAATTGGCGACCCTGCATCAACTGGCGATAGCCCTCGAAGACGGGATTAGCCAGATCATCGCATTGCCAAGTGAGGATGACGACGCGGACGCGGCGCGAGAGCGGGCTTTTGATTTTGTTGACGACGTGAACGGCAGAAAGGTCAAAGTCTTGTCGAAGTACTTTGCGATAGAAGAGGCCGCGCGGGCCTTTCAACCGTTGTGGGAAAGGCACTCGACCACTCCTTTTATCCGTGGCCGGTACCACGAGACCGGCGGCTACGACTGTGCGCCCGGCAGAGCGTTGCACCAAATTGTCCGCAAACTTGATTCCACAGTGGCGGAAAGCTTGGCAGGCACCGCCATCGAAAATATCCGATAAAACCAATAAGTTGTTTTGCGTAGCGTTTGGCGCAACACTTTTTCCTATGTAAGGGATTTGATACCCGCCCACAGCAATAGCGGATAGCGCGTCATATCTGCGATCTTCTCAGCATCGACAACTTATGCTGAAAAGGCCTTAAAATATGACGACTACGCTACCAAAACCAAATCTTCTCACACCGCAAGACGTGGCAACGCGGCTTGGGGTCTCTACCACAACGCTTGCGACCTGGCGTTGCACCAAACGCTACGCCCTGACGTAAATCAAGGTCGGGCGGCTTGTCCGGTATCGCCTGGCCGACCTGGAAGCGTTTGAGGCGTCCCGCGAACATGAGGTGGGGCTATGAGCATCCGCACCAATTGGCGCAGCGTGTCATTCGTGGCGGTCAATATGGCCTGCCTGGATCGCTTCCCGAGCTTGCTAGCAACGTGGCTGCCCGATGGGCGCCGCTACGGCCAGGAATGGATTGCGCGCAATCCGACCAGGGCCGACCGCCACGCCGGATCATTCAAGGTGAATACCGTAACGGGGCGCTGGGCAGACTTTGCTACGGGTGACACAGGCGGCGATCCTGTGAGCCTGTACGCTTACATAAGGGGGCTGAAGCAATCCGATGCCGCGCGCGCCCTGTGCGACGAATGGGGGCTGACATGAACGCGACCGCTCTAAAGGCATTGCGCCACCCGAAAGCAGGCGCACCCGCGATGCAGCACCTCTACCGTGACGCAAGCGGCAACACCGTGCTTATCGCCAATCGCTTTGAGCGTGGCGGCGGCGATAAGTTCTTTATCCCCTATGACGTTGCCAATGACACCTGGACCGCCTTGGACAGTCGCCCGCTCTACCGCCTGCCAGAGCTTCAGGCTGCAAACTTGGATCGCCCGGTTATCGTGACCGAAGGCGAGAAGTGTGCCGATGCGCTGGCAGCGTTGGGCTTTATCGCGACAACGACCTTTGGCGGGTCGAACGCTGCGCGCAAATCCGACCTGTCGCCCCTCACGGGGCGGCGCGTCATCATCTGGCCAGACCATGACGAACCCGGCCAGAAATACGCCGCACAGATTGCGGATACGTTACATAGGGAATTTGAGACCCCCACAAAGCTGGTTCCGATCTCCGATGCCCTCCTATGTAAGGTACCGGTACGGAATACGGCTGATACGACGGCAAATTCTCTTACGTTACATAAGGGATGGGACGCAGCTGACGCTATCGCGGGCGGCTGGGGTGTCACAGAGATCAACCGCTTGATCGCCCTTACGTTGGATGACGGCCCGCCAACGCCAGACGCAGAAGAAGCCAACGACGATGGCCCGCTCTTTGAGGACGCGGACCTGTGGCACAGTCCGGACAAGACGCCCTTCGCGACGATCCGGCGCGGCAATCACTTCGAGACCTTCGCGCTAGGCAGCGGCGGCTTCAAACGGTTGCTGGCGTATGAGTACTTCCAGGCCAAGGGTAAAACACCTGCCGCCGCCAAGCTGGACGATCTATCGCGGCAATACATCGGCCAGGCCTTGTTTGAAGGCGACACCCATCCGGTGTTTTTGCGGATGGGGCAAACCGATGAGGGCTTTGCCCTGGACCTGGGCGGGGCTGATTGGTCGGTGATCGACGTTGACGCCGAAGGCTGGCGCGAAAGGCCGATGGGCAGTCCGCGTTTCCGCCGCTCACCCGGTATGGCGGCCCTGCCCCGCCCTAACCGTCAGGGTGCGGACCTGGATTGCTTGCGGCCCTTCGTGAACGTCCGCAATGACGATGACTTTAAGCTCATCGTCGGGTGGCTCCTGGGCGCGCTACGACCAGACGGCCCCTACCCGCTCTTGATCCTGACGGGCGAACAGGGCAGCGCCAAAAGCACCACGGCCAAAGTCCTGCGCCGCCTGATCGATCCGGCAGAATTGGACAGCCGCAGCTTCCCCGGCGACGAGCGGGATTTGATGATCGCGGCACAGAACGGCCACGTCCTGGCCTTCGACAATCTGTCACGCATCAAGCCCGCGATGGCCGATGCTTTGTGCCGCCTGGCAACGGGCGGCGGCTTTGCCACCCGCAAGCTGCACAGCGATGCCGATGAGGTACTGTTCAAGGCGACCCGCCCGATCATCTTGAACGGCATTCCGGAGTTGGCAGAGCGGCCCGACCTGGCTGACCGGGCGATTAGCCTGAACCTGCCTGTGATCTCGGAAACCCGGCGGGAATACGAGGCAGACTTTTGGCAACGCTTTGACGCGGCCCGCCCTGCGATCCTGGGCGCGTTGCTGAATGCGATATCGGGGGCGATGGCCGCACTGCCCTCTGTGCGACTCTCAGAGCGCCCCAGGATGGCCGACTTTGCAAAATGGGTCACAGCTGCCGAACAAACCTTAGGATGGCCTCAGGGGAGCTTTTTGCGGGCCTACAGCGCGAACCGCAAAGAGGCTGAGGAAGCGGCGCTTGAATGCAACGCCGTTGCCAGCGCAATCCTGACGATGATCCAGGCGCAAGGCACTTGGGAAGGGACAGCTGCCGATCTCATTACGTATCTACGTAAGCGCTATCCTGCGATCACTGAAGGCAGCGATGCATTCCCGCGCCAACCTGGGGCTTTTGGGGCGGAGCTTCGCCGCATTGCGCCCCTGCTACGGTCGCGGGGAGTTACCGTTACGCACACTCGCACAGGTAAGGAGCGCCGCCGGATTATCGTCGTCACGCTGACCTAAATAGCTGTCCGCCCTGTCCGCCCCCGTCCGCCATCATAATCAACAGGGCTTGGCGGCGGACAGCGGCGGACAGGGCGGACGGCAGAATGGGTGGTGACGGCAATTTGCAGCAAGCGGCCCCAAGCCGCCTTCCACCCGCCACGTAGATGACGCAGCGCAGCTTCACCAGACCGGCCATTCGTGCATCGTGCAGCATTTTCGGAGGGTGAAGGTGGGCAGAGCCGACAATTCAGACCTTCGCAGCACGTGCACCAATGTCTGCTCCGGCGAACCGTTCAACAAATGGTTGTTTTTGGCACATCAGACTCGCTTTATTGCGCCGCATGTATGACGCCGATGATTACTCGATCAGCGACCTGGCAGAGCTGTTCGACGTCTCGCGGCCGACCGTCTATCGCGTCTTGCAGCGGACACCAGCCGCAGATGCAACTTCGACTTCGATGTAGCTTCCGTTCGCTGCAAGGCCCATAAACTTACACAACGCGGCCTTTTTCAGCATTCAAAACGCCGTCGCATCTGTCGTTGGCGTCATGACGCTCGGCTATGGAGAAATGCGCGCGCCGGACCCAATAGATCGACCACAAGATCAGACCCGCGAACTTCACACTGTCCTCAACCATCACCTGAACCTCAGAATAATCCAGACGAACGTCGATGGCGACCGATGCCGCAAGCAATGTGAGGCCAACGTAAAGGCCCGCGTGAGACTTCCCGACAAGGGAAGAGCGGAACACGAAAAAGATCGTGATCGCGAACAGCCCGTAAGCTGCAAAGAAAAGAATTTCGGAAAGGCCGATCCGTCCCGCGAGATCCTCGTGAACCATGAAGAAATCGTCAATTCCCAACAGGAGACTGAATACTCCTACCCAAAACAGCAATCTCTTGCTGAGAGGACTATGCAACGAGGCGAATATGCATATGGCGCCGGCAGTCAGCAAGGCGAACACCCCAAGGTGCGAGATAATGCCCGCCAAAGGGGAAAAACCGAAAACAGCGGCGGGATCTCGCAGATACAATGACACGGGGTTATTGCCACGCCAGCCAACAGCCGTGAACATGGCGACGAGGAATACCGTGGTGCCTGCGACGGTGAGTGCAATTTCACGAGGGCGCAACGGCACCTTGGTTTTGGATCTATGGGCTTGCATGCAAATGCTCCAAATTCAATATCTATGACACTTTTATCCCAGTTTGTGAAGGTTTTGAGTAGGCGCCTGCCCCCGGATGAGACCCTTGCCCGATGGCCTTAACGCCAACGGCTTGCCAAATCTAAACAAAAGCTGCCGTTGAAAGGCGACGAATTGGCCTTTGATCTCGCCCGCCGTTGCGCAACTCGGCCTGCAACTGAATGAAGCGGAATTCACTGGCCATCAGGCCACCGCCCGCATAACCGGTGGCAGCATCCGCCTGCTGCACCGGCATTTGTCCAGATTGAGCGCATCATCAGGATCAACGAACTCTCGCTGTCACCGACGATGTGGTCGAAGCCGCCCGCACTACGCTGGTCGTCGGCGCCATGTAGTGCTGAAGAAAACGGGTCAGATAGCGGTAAAGGTCACAAGTTTTACTAACGACTGACGTTGGAATTGGATCAGAGGGTGGGTTTTTGCTTTTTCGACAACTCTTGACGACAGCCCACCAAGACAAGGCCGGGCGACGGAGAATGCTTTCGCGGCAGCGGTCCCCGATTGTATGCGCATGTCCCGAGCCGCGACACCAGATCCTACTCGGCCAGCTGTCCGTAATCCAGCATCATATATCGGGCAGGCTCGTTCTTTTTTTCGCTCCCCTCGTCGCTCATGATCAAAAGACGCGGGACGCCGTCGATCAGGATTGAATCGATGGATTCTACATTGTTCAGATTGATGATGTCGGGCAACGCGATGGGTTCAGGCTGGCTGGTTGGATTTCCGCTCCAGCGCCAGAGTTGCGAAAACCGCCCCCCCTCATAGCCTTCAAGCTCGTTCACGATCAGAAAGGCATCCAGGACCGGATCGTAGCTCAGCGCACGGATGCCGCCGCCCTGCAGTTCCAGCAGGATCGGCGCGCCAAAGCGCGGCGCGGCCTGATTGTTAAAGACATCGGCAGGGTTCTGAATCACCACAATCACGCCTTTGGTCGATGCCATGGGCGCGCGCAAACCGACGTAAAGGCTGTTGTCAGCGCGGACATAGGCCAGACCTTCGATATTAAGCTGTGCGATATCCAGATGCGCGCCGGTTTCTTGCAACACCAGTTCACGCAGCCCGGTATCGCCCGCAATGGCATCGCGCAAACCGCCGAATGTCGCGATTTCCCCGACACTGTTTCCAGAAATGCGAAAGCGCAGCAATTGTTCGCGGTCCGTTTTGCGTTCGCCGTCATTGTTCAACGAATGCGACGTGGTCGCATAGATGTATCCGTCCGCGTCGATCGACAGGCCTTCAAGATCGCTCAGTTTACGGCCGAACGCACGCATCACCCGGACGTCAAGCGAATTATCCTCTTCCAGCGCACCCATCTCGTCAATCGTCAGCAGGTTTAGGGCGCGCGACGACTCGTCCTCGACCACCAGCAGACGCCCGTCAGGCAACTGCTGGACGGCCGAGGGTTCATAAATATCGTCAAACACCCCGATGCCCAGATTGCGCAGGCGCACGGTGGGGTCGATGGCAGGGGCTATGACGGCCAGCGACATCTTCAGCATCAGGAATGTAATCAATGTGGCCAGAAGTCCCCAACGGAAAACAGTGTAGGACAGGTTCAGTAAGCGAAACTTGCGATCGGCCACCTGACCCAGCCAATATAGCTGGTCGCTCATGCTGAAATATATCTGTTCGCGGTTGCGCATCAGTCGTTGCATTTCAGTCCAATAGTCTTCGCGCGACAAGCGGACGCGCTGTTCGTAGATCAGCACGTTGCCCGGACCGTCCTCCGCAGAGTTCTGGCGCGCGCGCGCCATAAACACTCGCAGGTCGCGGAAACGCGCCGTCCCGCGCCGCATCGCAGTTAACCAATCCCACAGGCCGGCAAAAAGGTCGCTGCGTTCCGGCGATGCCGACAGCAGTGCAAAGGCGATCGATGCGGCTGCCGTGAAAAGAAACACTCCCGCCGGAAATAGGAACGCCGGCGATGAGGCAAAGATGAAGGCGCCGGAAATCATCAGCGCCGAAATGATGAACCCGTTGAGCGAGATCATTATGTTGGCCTTCATGGCCGCCAATGCGATAGTGTCCAGTTCGGCTCTGTAGCTGTTGCGAAACATCGTCTCGACAGCTTTTTCACTTCCAGGCGGCTTGGGTTTCTTGGCCTTCTTTTTCGAACCCCTGATCTGTCCGGATGCCTGGTCAGGAGGTGGCCGTGGGCCCGACCCGTCAGCTGCCGTGGCCTCGGCAGTCTTGGGTGGAGCCGCCATCGAGGTTTCATCGCCCGACGCGAGGTCCCCAGAGGTGCCGCCGACGTTCTGGTCTCGGTCTTTCGGCTTCTTCATCTGGGCTCACTGGTAAAAGAATTGTCATACGTCTGACGCTTTATTGCAATATAGAGGCACTTTGATTTGTCCAAACAGGTTCCGCGCGCGTCCCAGGCGGCTTTTCGCCATTGTTCCAAAAACTCTCGTTCTTAGAATATGCGTAAACGCCCTCGTAGGAGGCTACTAAAAACCCGGTTCCAAACCCAAGGCCTTGTTGAAGGTTTTTGACCGCCTCCTGACAGCCGACGTTCGCTGCGAAGCAGAAATCTTGCAACATGGGCTCTGAGCCGACCTTCGTCAGCGCGGCATGATTGCCCGCGTTCGCCCTCGGTTGAATGTCGGCTTCCAACCTCGGCGCATGAACGGTTCGCAGCTACGGCGAAGGTCTGGAAACCGCCCTTGTTCCAATCGACTCCGTCCAGCGGATGCCAAGCCAAGGCCTGCGACGCATTTGGCGACCTATGCGATATGTTGAAAACGTAGCACCGCTGTAGCACCGTGCAAAACGACAACGCAAAAAGCCACCCTGAGGTGGCTGGTAACGTGTTGTTATTATTTTAGGAAGTTGGTTGCGGGAGTAGGATTTGAACCTACGACCTTCAGGTTATGAGCCTGACGAGCTACCGGGCTGCTCCATCCCGCGATATT
>NZ_JAAFZU010000020.1 GCF_018263905.1 Loktanella sp. SALINAS62
TCCATCAGCTTGATCTTCAGCTCTTTCATCAAGCCGTCGTTGCCGAGAAGATCTTCAGGCCGCTCGCAGCCCTTCAGAAGTTCGTCCAGCAGTTCCTTGGAAATCGTCATCGTCCTTGCTCCTCTCAGGAAGCATGGACCAGATCCCAGTTACACAGAAGGTCGGACACTCTCGTTCTGGGCGGCGAGCGCACGAAGTTGCAGATGGCCCATATCAAGCTGTCACACAGCCGGGCCTTTCTGGTGCGTGCCTATCCGTTGC
>NZ_JAAFZU010000021.1 GCF_018263905.1 Loktanella sp. SALINAS62
TGGTCTCTGATAGTGTGGCCCTGGTATGGCAACGTAAGAGGAAAGGAGAGGCCAGTATCGATCTGGGTAAGGATCGGTATGGGAAGGGCACCTTGAATCCCGACCTTGGTTACAACCTTCATGTACAGCGTGCGTATGCGGGTATGATTGAACTTGGTTTACTCAAGGTGACCAAGCCAGGATACTACATGCGATCCGGTATTGGTGCCAACCAAGGCAAGCTGACCAGATATGTTGCCACCGATACCCTCGTTTCCATGTTCACTGATGAAGAACAAAGCGTGCTTCCCGCTTTGCTTCCGCCACTCTCCCCAGATCCACTGGTCCGTGTTCGCGTGAAGGACACTGATGGGAAGCGTGGTCGGGCTGTCGCAGCCGAACCTTCTGACGAGGTCATGCTGATGAGCGAGAACCTTCAGATCATCAATACGGTTCTGAACTACTTTTGGATCGATATCTCCTTGCCGGATGAAGAGATCTCGAAAATCACCTCCAAGAAGGAAGCTGAAACCGGTAACGAATACCCTATCGATTTCCGGCGTCGGTCGCTGTATCGCGTTTCGAACAGTCATGACCTGACAACTGGTGGTCGTTTCTATGGGCCATTCTGGCAGAACATGCCCAGCGAACTTCGTAGACACCTGGTCATTGATGGCAAAGACACTGTTGAGATCGATTTCTCCCGCATGCACCCAACCATGCTATATGCCCGTGAAGGTCTTGATCCCCCTGGAAATGCTTATAGCGGTGTAGTCGATCTGCTGGAAATCGCCCCAGGTACAGACCGAGCAGCGGTTCGGTCGATGGTCAAGCAGGCTTTCAATGCAATGTTGAATGCCGAAAAACCGTTGAGGAATGCGCCCAAGGGTGTGGAGCCTGGGAACTTTGGGCTGAAGTGGAGGCAGGTTTCTGACGCGATTCTGAAATTACATCATCCCATCGCCCATTTGTTTTACTCTGGCATGGGCCTGCGCTTGCAGAGGATGGACAGCGACATTGCCGAGGCAGTTATGCTGAATTTTGCTCAAAGCAACATCCCCGTCCTGCCCGTGCACGACAGCTTTATTGTCCACCACGGTTTGGAAAACAGTTTGGAGGTAGCTATGAAACAAGCATTCCTTGATGTGATCAAACGCAATCCTGACCTGAAAGTTACACCGGCAGCGGAACACTTTCAAACTGCTGCATCTGAGCGGCTGATCGG
Source organism: Loktanella sp. SALINAS62 (assembly GCF_018263905.1). Taxonomy (GTDB): domain Bacteria; phylum Pseudomonadota; class Alphaproteobacteria; order Rhodobacterales; family Rhodobacteraceae; genus Loktanella. Next base: position 1,205 of record NZ_JAAFZU010000021.1, read on the forward strand.
ACCTGATGGCATCGTAAATATGGACTTGGATCTACTTATAGAGGCAAATGATGTGGGATATCAGCATCGACTTGCCGCACACCGAAAGATTCAAAGCGATGCACGGAAGGCAAACTAAGGGGTAAGCCCGGCGGTCGATCAAAGTGATCCGGTTGGATCAAGGGAAGATCGCCTCAACCTCCAGGGGCGGGGAGTCGGCCTTCACTGCGTTGCAGCCATCAACTCACCACTTTTTCACAGCGGGCATTCAAGTTTCCCGTGTTGAGAAACCTTGATGAAAATTGGCGCTTTCTATGAGTTTAGAATTGAAAATCCTCGTGTCAGCAGTTTTCCTCTACCCCCGGTAACCATTTAATATTAATGAAAACAGCTGCTTGGATGGGTCGCTAAGGTCTGCAATCATAGTTGATTTCTTGTGGTATCATTGGGTAGTAAGCTGAGCGGAAATCAAACTACCCGTCTCGTAACTCTGAGTAAACTCATCATCGCTTACGGAAAGGTTGCTACCCATGCTTTCAACTCGGAAATCGCAACAGCAAGCTGCCGTTGCGGAGAAACGCTTCCATCTTCTGTAACGTAGGCTACTGGACCGCCTTTGTGGATGATTCCAAATACCGCATGATCCTCATTCATTAAGGGACCACCAGACATACCTTGCCCGAGCATTTGAGAAACCTCGATCAGCGGAACTGCACTCTTGGTAGTCAGGGAACTTATGCTTCCCTGTCTAACGTTGAGGCGGTCGCCAGGGCCGTAGGTTGGGAAACCCGCAGCAAGGGTGTTGGTTCCAACTGTCACGGAGCCTGCGAATGCTTCCAACCCGAAGTACTCGGTCGAGGGAATTAAGTGTTCGAGAATTGCTAGGTCCCGATGTGCGCAAATGTGTTTGATCATTACCTTGAATTTGTTGGATGTTCTCAAGGGATGGAAAACTTCGATTACCGATGCATTTTTAACGCAATGAGCAGCAGTCACAAGCCCAACACCGTCCAAGAAGAACGCCGTCCCAGTATCGTCGTCGGTCTCCACCACCCATACTGCTCGGTCAAAAATTTCGTCTTTAGTTGGGTGCACCTTGATCGGGCTCGCAGGAAATGAAGAGTTGTAGCGCTTGGCTAATCCGCGAAAAACTGGATCAGATTGTCCCTTCACAAAACCAACCCATGAAATCTTGCCCTGGAGGTGCGCTTGGATTTTGCACGACTTACCAAAGCGCGTTTTCAATTCGGCCTGAGCGGCGGCCAAGCCGGTCGTTTCAACCCTGAACAACACAGAACGGACGTTTCGGACATACCTTCTGTCCACGTTCAGACCTTCATTGATCTTTATTCCTGTAACCATCCTGCGCGAATTCTTGTCAGCGTAGTGAACCTTCTCTGGATTCAACTCAAACCCATTTTTTTTGAAGATCATACGCAGATCGTCGGACAGCTTTTCAAGGGCGAGCCTTCCAGGGTCGGGGCGGTCTCCCTCGAACAAAGCTGTCAAAGGTTGAAAACTTGAAAGCGTAATGTCATCGGCATATCGCGTGTAGAGCAATCGATGCTCTTTGGAAAAATTAATTAAAGTCTTGTCGAGCCGTAAACAGATCATGTTGGAGATCGCAGGGCTAGAAGGTGCTCCCTGAGGCAAGCATCCATTGTTCGAGCAGATTCGAGCAACTATCGCGGCTACGTCCGTATCAATACCAAGGCTTTCGAGCAGGCCCTGTACGCGCGCTTCTGTGATCGTTGGAAAGAAGTTTTTTAGGTCAACGTTGAGAATGAACCGACGGCGCAAGTGCGACTCGGCGTTTGTCCTTACTGATCGATCTGGAACAAAGCCGTGAACCGGATTTCGGGGCTTGTATAGGTTGGAAAGACTGCAAGCGATCTTCTTTTGCAGCATCTTTAGACGGTCATCAGGAGCGCTAATTAGTCGATTCTTTCCTGACTTTTTGGAAATATCGAAATGTGAGTACATTCGCCCACGAAACCACCAAATTTTTCTAAGTTCAGCAGGGGAAACACCAAGGTATTTAAGAAGTTCACTTTCGCTCGTTAGCTCAGGTGGAATTTTTGTTCGGCTCGCGCCGCCAAATAAATAGAACGGACTTGGCACGAGGTTCCCCTCCAATCACCCCATGTGCACATAGCTCATGTTGGGCGCACGTTTCTTGTGCAGACTTTTGCTCTTACGCCGCAGTTACGACAGCGCGTTTGCGAGGGGAAACCTCGTAGGTCAAACTACGCTGAACTCAAGGTGCTCTACAACCAGAATAGGGAACCGTTTAGAGGCTTTTTATTGTGATTCACCTTGGTGAGAATATGGTTGGGCAATCTATTCTAATTGAGCCAGCTATCGGGTATCAATTTTTCGCCGTCCCTCCATTCAGCCACCTTATATACATGCTTAAAATCACCCCAGACGTCTTCACCTGCATGATCAAGGACAATAATTTGCAACCGGTTGGCGGCACCTTCCATAACGCTTGAAAAGGCACCAAAGATTTTTCGAACAGCTCGGATATCTTCGTCCCTCCACTCAACGTCGGTAGAGACTCCTTCTCGTTCCACTAGTGCCCTAGGGAAATAGACCTGGCTTGGCTGGTCAAAGACGAGGAACGATGGAACCGGATGATGCGGGGTTTTCAAGAAGTACACGTGCAGGGCAAGCAGCATGGCGACGTGATAGGCTAGCCAATTTGCACCACTACCAATCTGCCAAAGATATGCCTCTTTGCCGTCGTCAACGACTTGGACAGTAAGCTCGCGGATCATTAACCGAATGGGATTATTTGGATTTTCGGCATCAAGATGCTTCACTAACCGCATCGCCTCTGCGTCAACTTCTGAAAGTGCGTTGCGCTGTCTGCTCGCAATTTCACCATCTGATATGCCATTTTTCAATTCCTCGATCCGCTCCATCATGGAGTTGACCTCTTGGCGAAGTGGTCCAGTTTGATCTGCGCGGTCATAGACAGTAAGTGCTTGGGTCAGTCGCCCAAGGAAACGTGAAATGTCTTCGCTGCGCTTGAGTTCCGCGTTTACTTCCTCTGAGCGCTTTTCTAGCTCCCGCATTTCTTGGCGGATCTCGCTCAGGTTCCCAAACTCGACCTCTGCGGCGGCCCTTTCGCGGATCATTTCCTTATCCATGCGGTCCGATAACATGGGTTGCGAAGACGCTTGGATTTCGACTTGCTCGAGCGCACTACAAAGTGAGTCAATTTGCCATCTTTGGTGATCTTCCAGCCGAGCAAGAACGTCGTCTCCATTGGGGTTTCCAAGCGTTTTGAGCCACGTTGACAAGGAAAGGCGATCACGCTGAATGCGCAAGGCGTCTCCATACTTATCGCTGCTCTCGATCAGACGGCGCATCTCATTCAGGTTACTACGGTGTTTAAATAGGCGCTTCGAAATATCAGTTTCATCGCGTCTCAGAATCTCGAGCCGCTTCAAGGCTTGCGACATCCCGCTTAGGCCCGGTCTGGCGTTTAATTCTCGTTGTTCGCTCACCGACCTGAGTAAATCAACGGTTTCGTTCCAATCTGATGGAACCTGTTGTTCAGGTGACAAAAGCCCAAACTCCTGAGCTTGCCGAAACCAAGCACTTACCTCCGCACGCCAAGCTTCGGTAGAGCGAGCTTCAGCCGTTAGCCGCGCCTCCTTACGTCGCAAATCTCTCGATAATTGCTCAATTTCATACCTTGTTAGCAAGGTAGTCAATGTTACTGCGCCTAAAATATAGGGAAAAATCGTTTTTAGCTTTTCTCGGTGCTCCGTGGTGTCAGCCTTGAAGAAAAGCACATCAGGATTGGCAACGACGTTTTGAGGTTGGAATGTAAATGCCATTAGATCGCGAAAAGCCGGTCTAGTCTTGGAGGGGTTTTCACTACCCGGCTCAAATCCAATGCCGGGCAATCCTGCCATCCGATCTAGATCCCGCTTTAGTTGAGATCGGTCTTTATTTTTGCCGGGTATCGCATGAGGGATCTCGACGGATGATCCTTCAAGGATGAAAAAGTCATCTGTGCTCTTCTGCTCTCCGGGTTCACGTCTTGCGATTAATAGCTGACCTTGAATGGTGTCCACGACAATCCCAAACCATGCAGATGACTTGCGAATAAGACCGACAGGAATAGAGCAGCTAGATGAGCCAAGACAATAATCGATAATCGGAATAATTGCCGACTTTCCTGTTTTCGAAGCACCCGTGATTACATTGATTTTTCCTGCTTCGAAGCCGACTTCCCGTGGATCTTCACCGGACTTTGGCCAGATAATCAACTTGGAAATTTGAAAATACATTTCACAGACTCACATTAAGCGTTCTAAATATTTGTACGGAATCGAGCTGTGAAAACCAAACCCCAATTTTTCTTGAAGCAGGTCCCACTTTTTTCACTCTCTCAGGCACTGTCGCCCTGGAGATCAGCTCAGGAGAAGCCGCCCTAATCGTTGCGGTCTCATAATCAAGCTTAAGAAGCTTTCTGGAAGCTCCAATCACGACGGAATTAAAACTGAGCGGACGCATTGCCAAAGCTCGCCCATGGATCGACAATAGTTCCTCGCGATTTTCACTCATCTTCTGAACAAACTTGCCTAAGCCTGAACTTTCCCATGTTGACGAAATGGATGTTAATGTTTTCGCATGTAGGACCATCGGCAACACCAAAAATGCCAACGCAAGTGGGGCTGGGTCGGAATTTCGCTCTTGGTGACCCAATCCAAACTGCCAAAGTGCATATGCGCCTAGTGCTGGGTTTTGAGTAATTTCGAGCTCTGAATAGCCGTGATATTCACCAATCAATTAATCGTCCCTACCAAGGATGGTCTTAAACTCAGGATGCCAACCGATTTCAGTTTCAGGTCTATCTGCCAATTCGTGATAAGTTCCCGGAACGAAATGACCGGACACCTCTTGGCCTGCGAGTTTTGCGTTCGTCCGTAGGCAAAGCCTGAATAGCTGCCGTCCTCGAACCTCGACTGAGTGCGCGGCATGAAGGTCTTCAACCTCACCTTTGTGGACGCTAAAAGAACGGATCAGCGTTCGGTCCAGATCGTCCAAATCACTTTGAGCTATATCACCTTCCTCAGCCCAAATAGTCTTGTCTGCGGATGCCCGAAGGTAGTCGGCTATGGCGCGTGTCTCCTTATCTTCTCCAATTCCTATCACTTCAAGTTGACGTACGAACTGGGGGCGCTTTGAGTGTATACTTGCGACGACCGCATCTGGTGGCGTAGTGGACCTGCTTACCAAAAAAGCTGGGAGATTCAGGCGTGCTGCGAATAATTGAATTTCCTTCTTGAATGAGCCAGCGTTTACGACTCCTTCAGCTCCCGACTTAATAAGTTCGTTGGCTTTGTCGCGCGCTAAGCCGATAGCATAGTTCGTGAGCCTTCGTTTGGTTTCATCGTTGTAGGATGGCCCCCACAGTGCTTCAACTGAGTGTTCTGGGCGCTCATGTATACTCTCGACATATATCCTTGTTACGAACTCAAGAAACCTATCTGCGTCTAATCCAAGGAATGCCTCCACAAATTTGTTACACTTTGGTTTTCGTTCCAGCGCATCTCGTTTCTTCAAAATTAGCTGTCTTAAATCTTTCGCGGCCTGTCCGAAGTTTGTTGCGTGTATGGCGGCTGCGATACCACCGGACTGAGATGGGGTGACGTAAAGACGGAAAGTCGTTTGGTAAAGATCGATTTCGCCACTTTGAATGTCGGCAACCCAATTTCCAATTGTCTTCCAAAGATCCTGTGACCAGTCGGAAAGGGCATTATGTTTGGTTGCGCTTTTGACTTGTTCAAGAACCTTACCACCGTCCGAAAACCGAATGGCGACATCGTCCTCGCCTTCCATTACAACGTCAGCGTCATCAGGAGACATTAGCAAGTAATAGCACAGACGGGCTTCTTGCTCGGAGTACCCAAGATACTGTCCGGCGGCTTTATGCTTTGATGGCTTGCTTGCGACGTTCATTTAATCGGACAACCCTTGCTCTTCTAGAACGTTAGCAGGCGACAATTACTTTGCACAAGGCCGCAGAGTGACTTCACTCGTTTCAACTCCAAATTGAGCACACTTCTCTTGAGGCTTGAGACCCTTTCGCCCATTCCCACGGTGTGCGTGGCTTTTGTGCCTTCGCCAATTCTGGGAAATGCTGCGCCATGTACGAACGACTGCTTCAGAGGAGCTGCAGCGCAGCATCATGATTCTCGGCCAAGGTCAGCTCCGGACCGAAAGCGGACCAGCTTATCAAATATTTGCCCGACCTAATTGTCATCGCTCCAGTCAGGTTTGGGGAAAAAAACTTAAAGTGTATTGCCTTGTTTGCTTCCCTTCCTCATCTTCGCCAAGCTATGTCCATGACCGTAAGCTGATGCGGACGTTACATCATCGTTGCTGAAAATCGCATCGCTGGTTTCCCGATCAATGCTTGCCTCACGAAGCTTGTCTTCGAAGGAACCGCGCAGGGAATGAGTGTCGTGGGGACCCTCCCTTCCCATACCGATCCTTACCCAGATCGATACTGGCCTCTCCTTTCCTCTTACGTTGCCATACCAGGGCCACACTATCAGAGACCA
>NZ_JAAFZU010000022.1 GCF_018263905.1 Loktanella sp. SALINAS62
GCGTCCCACCGCCGATCCCCTGTGTCGCACCAAAGGGCACCATGTCGTCAGCGACGATGTCGACCCCGTGTGCTTTTGCTGCGGCAAGCATCCGGGCGATGCGCCGGGGGTGGATCAGGTCGTCACTGTCGACGACAGCGACCCAGTCGCCGCGCGCCACGTCGAGCGCACGGTTGCGCGCGGCGGCAGCACCCAGATTGTCCGTCGACGTCAAGAGCCGCAGGCGCGGATCGTTCCGGGCGATGGCGCGCACGATCTCGCAGCTGTCGTCATCCGACGCGTCGTCGGACACAATCAGTTCGATGTTGCCACAGCTTTGCCGCAGCACCGAGGCGATGGCGGCGGCAAGGGTTGCAGCACCCCGCCAGTTGCACATCACGACCGACACCTCCGGGCGGTCGAGGTTTGCACCATTTTCCGCACATTCAGATGGCTGGTCCATCATGGCCTCCGGTTCGGAAGATTGATATACAGGCCCCACTTAACGCCAAGGGGCCGGGCGGCCGATCGTCTGGCAAAACCCTGCCGATGCCAAGCAGCCCCCTATACGCAAGGGCCAGCCAATGCGAAGATTTCCTATGACTTGCACAACCCTTCATGCCGGGGCGTTGCGCCCTGCCCGCCTTGCTGGCCTTTGCGTTCTTGTCACTATGGGCGTGGCTGCCCCGTTCATGGCGTCGGCACAGGACAGCTTTTTCGACGATTTCGACCGGCTCGACCGCAAACGATGGTATGTTTCCGACGGTTGGACCAACGGTGCGCACCAAGCCTGCTGGTGGTCGTCCCGCGCCATAGACATACGCGATAGTCACCTCGTCTTGTCGCTCCAATCCTCTGATGATCCTGACCAGCCCTATATCTGCGGAGAGGTTCAGACCCAGAAACGGTTCCGGCATGGCACGTTCGAGGCGCGGTTCCGGACCGACAATGCGTCTGGCGTGAACGCCGCCTTTTTCACCTATATCGGCGAGGTCCACAAAAAGCCCCATGACGAAATCGACGTCGAGGTCCTGACCCGTGATCCCGGTCGCGTCGAGTTCAACACCTTTATCGACGGCAAAATGCGCAACGGCGGCGCAGCCGAACTGCCGCAACCAGCTGACGCGGTTTTTCACCACTACGCCTTTATCTGGGACGAGACCCGTGTCCGCTGGTATGTCGACGGCGAACTGGTGCACGAGGCTTCTGCGGAAGGTATGACTGACGCCCAAAAGATCTATTTCAGCCATTGGAACACCAATACGCTGACCGAATGGATGGGCAACTTCAACGATCCCAGACGACCGCTCGAGATGCATGTGGACTGGGTCGCCTGGACCGCGCCGGGTGAAGATTGCCAATTCGAGCAGTCGATCCTGTGTGACAAGGACGCCGAATGACCCATTCCGTTGGCGCTGTCGGCCATGACCGCGCGCCGCGCGTCCTGACGCTTTGCCCGAACGCGATCCTGACCTGGGCGGCATTGGTCGGCCTTTTCTTTGTCTCATGGCTCGGACCACTCGGGGTTCTTCTGTTTCTGGGGGCGGGCCTGTCGCTGTATCTGTTGGCCCCACGCGAGACGGTGGGGGGACTTGCAGACAACGGGTGGATACTTCTGCTGCCACTTTGGTGCATCCTGTCGTTCGGGTGGTCGAGCGATCCCGCCCTGTCGATGCGCCACGGCATTCAGCTGGCCCTGACTGTGGTCATCGCCATTGCCATGGCCACAAGGCTGTCGCCAAAGGTATTTCTGAGGGCGCTGTTCTGCGCCGGCATGCTGGCGGCACTGGCCAGCATCGTCTTGGGGCGGGCACGGATCGACGGTGGCGGCTACTTGGGGATTTACGCCAGCAAGAACGACTTTGCCTTCGCGATGGTGATCACCTTTTGCAGCGCCACGGCACTTGCGTTGGGGGGTGACACGGGACGCGCCATGCGCGCGCTGGCCGCTGCCGCCATGGTCCCTGTCTTTGGCCTGATCGTGATGGCGCAATCGACGGGTTGGCTGGCTGCGGCGCTTGGGCTTGTGGCCGTAGGGACCGGCATTCTGCTGTTGCGGATCGTCAGTATTCCCCTGCGCCTTCTTGCGGTCGTGCTGATATTGCTGTCGATGGCGGCTCTGGCCCAATATGCGGTGATCAGATCCGACGCATTCATCGCACTCTTCGTGGAAACGACGGGCAAGGACCTGACGCTGACAGGCCGGACCTACCTGTGGGAAATCGCGCGCGCGGAAATAGGGACAGCAGTCATGCTGGGCCAAGGCTTTCAGGCCTATTGGGTGCAAGGCAACCCTGTGGTCGAAGCGATCTGGCAAGAGTTCGGGATCGCCAGTCGCAGTGGATTCCACTTCCACAATACATGGCTCTCCAACTGGGTCGAGATCGGCGCAATCGGCTTGGCGATACAGGCTGCCGTGTTCGTTTGGGCGCTTGTCGGATCGGTGCGGCGCGCGCTGCTGAGGCCGCAGGCGGAATCGCTGTTCTTTGCGATGCTGATGACGGTTCTCACGGTGATGAGCATCGGCGAGGTCGTGGCATTCATGCAGTTTCATACCGCTTCCGTTCTTGTCGTGACCGCGGCCGTGTTTGCAAGTCGGGCACGGCGCGAAAACTGACAGTGAGGCATCACTCCAGATCGATGGGGCGTTGGCTTGGGCCGGGATCGGGCAGGATCATCTCGACCAGATCACCGGGTTGCAGGACCGAGTCCAGTTGCGCATCCACCCCGGCACCGTCAGCCCGGTAGATGCGATAATGTGCATCTGCCGCGTCGGTCGATGCGTCGGAATCCTCAAGCATTTCGGTGACACGCACGCCGTCAATGTCGATAAGCTGCCCTGTCGTTTCAAGGCGCTGCTCGACCTCGTTCAAACGGGCCTCCGCGTCGATCATCTCCTGAACCACGTCGGTTCCCTGCATCGCCTCAAGCTCGTCGGCTTCCCGCTGGGCCGCCGCGACGTTCAGGCGGGCGCGCAAAATTGCGGCCGACGTATCAAGTAACTGGTTCTCGATCAGGACAAGCGTGCGCTCGCTGTCGAAAAGGCGATTGTTCACGACCAGCCCCTGATCTGCGAGCGAGGCCACGCTATCGCGTCCCTCTTGCGCCAGCTCGCGCTGCCGTTCCAAGGATTCCAGCTTTTGTTCGAGCGTCTCGATCTCGTTTTCAAGAAGGGTGATCTGGTCACCCAAGGCGGCCCGTTCCGATGCCAGCCGCGCGCGCCGGCGATCCATAACCTCGGCCTGCTCACGGATCAGGCGTTCGGCCATCGGTCCCGACAGGCCGTCCGGGACCGGGATCTCGTCCAACCCCTCGCGTTCGGCGCGCAAACGGCCAAGCCTTGCCAGCAAACGCATTCTGTCCTGGGTCAACAACCAGAAGGTGCCGCGTGTCCCGACGAGTTCGCGATAGGCTTCTGTCCCGCGCCGCAGCGTCTGCTCGGGTCCACCGGCAAGTGCGATGGCGTGGCGGACGGTCATGCCGGGCGTGAATTCGATCTGGCCGGGGTTTTCCACAAGGCCACCGACCAGCACAGGACGGTAACTATCAAGCATGACAGTGGCGTCCGGCGGCTCGGACAGGGCCAGTTGCTCGGACAGCGCGGACGCGACATCCGATCCGATTTCGACGGTGGTGCGGCCCGCCGCCGCCACCGGCGCGATGAGGGGCAGATCAAGCATACCGTCGGGGCCCACGCGAAATTCGCCCGAAACCGCCGGCCAGTCACGCACGGCGCCTTCGACATGATCCCAGCTCATGACCCGCAGGGTGACGGTATCGTTTGCAGATACCGTTGCGTCCTGCGCAGTGGCGGGCAAGGACACGCCCGCGGCAAGGACTGCAAGGGCCGTGGCAATGAGAGCATTAAATCGGAAACGCAACCGCTGCATCTGCTCAGTAGGCGCCGCGTGATGCGACGACCGCGGGAACGGTTTTCACAAGGATCACGATGTCGAGGCCGATGTTGCGCCGAGCTGTATAGTATCGATCAAAGGCGATGCGGCGCGAATAAGACGTCTCTGTCCGTCCACTGATCTGCCACAGCCCCGTCACGCCCGGACGCGCCATCAGGTAGTAACGACGCGACGATCCATAGCGATCCAGCTCTTCACTCACAACGGGACGGGGGCCGACAAGGCTCATGTCACCGGCGATGACATTGAAAAATTGCGGCAGTTCATCCAAGCTGTACGCCCTGAGAACCTGACCCAAAGGGGTCACGCGTGGATCGTCGCGCAATTTCCGGGTCGCGAGCCATTCCGCGCGGGCGGAGCTGTCGTTGGCAATGTGCTTGCGCAGGATCTCGTCGCCGTCCACGTGCATGGTACGCAGTTTCCAGCAGCGAAACCGGCGACCGCTATGTCCGATCCGTTCGTGCCCGTACAGAAACGGCCCGGGCATCTGAAGCTTTATCAAAAGGTACAGACCGATAAGCAGCGGGAGAAGTGCCAGAAGCGCAATCGCTGCCAGCGATACGTCGATCGTGCGTTTGGCGACCCCCCCAACAGCAGGGTCGTTACGCATCACTTGGGTGTCTTGGTCCCGGACGTCCGGGGTCCGAGAGCTCAGACGGCTGATCAATATTTTCATCTTTAGTGCCCATCTCCTTGCAAGAGCAGACTGATGTCGAAAAACAAAAAGCTAAGAGCCTTGTCTGTCTCTTGCATCAAACGTCCAAATACACTCAGGGAGTCCCAAATACACTCAGGGAGTCATAGTGAGTTGGTTTCAAACCGCCCTCACGCCAATAGGTTCCATGCTGTGGGGGTTTTCGCCGTCGACTTCCTGAAACGGGGGAGTGGTATGGAAAATTATCGAAGTTTTCCCAAAAAATCGGTCGCTGCAGCGACACGTGGCGCCCGCGCGCGTTACACGTCTGCTGATCACATAGGCATCTGTGCCGCACCTCAGGGCAGACGCCACTGAACCCTCGGTTCCGCACAGATTGCGGGACAGGGCCGGGAACGATTTTGGGCTTGGGCCGTTTTCACATCAATCATCGACGGGACGCGCCAGTCAATCTGGCGGCCTGAACTGAGCGTGGAGCCGAGAGTCATGGTCGTCACATTTAAGCCGCTTTGGATCGTGGTGGGCAGGTTCAGCGGCGCACCGGCAGGGCCGCGCGTCGCATGACCATCCTTCAGGATATCCCGCTCCACCATGATACCGCCGGTCGGCCACTGCGCATCCTGATCGGCAGTGCGCATCCCTATTTTCCGCAGATCTACGGCGGCGCACAGTCCAGCACGTACGAAATGGTCACGGCGCTGCGGGCAAAGGGTCACGAGGTGGCGGTGCTTGCAGGGCTCACCGGGCGGGGCATGACCGGCGCATCCGCACGCGTCCGGCTAAAGTTGGGCAGGCGTGGCTATGTCAGTGACCAAAAGCTGGGCTACCCGGTCTACCGCGCTTGGTTTGCAGATGAGGCTGTCGCCGACGTCGTGCGCGCATATCGCCCGGATGTCGTGTTGTTCCAGTCTGGTCTGCCGGTCAGACTGGCGCAGGCGGTGCAGCCAACCGGCGTGCCGACTGTCATCTATTTCCGAAATGCAGAGGTCGACGATCTTGGTGGCCCGCTCAATGGCCTCGACCATGTCCGGTTTATCGCCAACTCGCACTTTACGGCAGATTTTTTCGCACGGACTGCCGGGGTCGATTGCGACGTGATCTATCCGCTGGTGCAGGCTGACAAATACCGGACAGAGACACACCGCCGGAACGTCACATTCATCAACCCCCATGCGAGCAAGGGGTTGGACATCGCGCTGGCGGTCGCGCGCGCCTGCACGGAAATTCCGTTCGTCTTTCTGCGCGCCTGGACCCTGTCAGAGGAAGAGGAACGCAGCCTCAAGGCCGCCGTGGGCGCGTTGCCCAACGTGACGCTCCGGCAATCCACCAAAGACATGCGGTCGGTCTATCGTGACGCACGGATCGTGCTGGCGCCAAGCCGCTGGTACGAGGCCTTTGGCCGGATCGCCGCAGAAGCGCATATCAATGGCATCCCCGTCGTCGCCAGCGACCGGGGTGGACTGCCAGAGGCGGTGGGGCCCGGCGGTATCGTCCTCGACCCGGACGGCCCGATCGGGCCTTGGATCGCCGCTGTCCGTTCGCTCTGGCATGACGATGACGCATATGCGCGCCATTCCGAGGCGGGCCGCATCTATGCCCGCCGCAAGGACATGGATGTTGACGCACAGATCGACACGCTGGTCGGCATACTTTCCGCAACGATACGAAAAAATGCGCCCGTGGACAGGGCGTCAGACCGGGTGTCGCACGAGACCTGATCGGGGACCAATTGAAACCAACCCGAGGGTTTTGCGTTCCCCCCCCAACAAAAGACAGGTTCCGGAATTACGAAGCGAGGAACATTATGACATCTATGACGAATGAGGGACGGACCCGACCCGGATGGATCGGCGCCGCTGGCTGGCTCGACAAAAAAGCGCGCGGCGTCGCACGTGATGTCATCCGCCGCAGCGTCAGGCGGGGTGCCCCCCCGCGCTGGTTCGGCTGGCGCCACGTAGAACCTGTGCCGCTTGAAGAGATCGCTGTCCAATACGACATCGTCGATGCCCCGGAGCGCGCGCACAATCCCTTGCCCGCAAACATTTCCGCGCAAAGCGACTTGCCCGACACCCGTCATTGGTGGGGATATTCCTTTCGCGATGTTCCTGAAAGACACAGCGGCGAGACCTCTGTCCTTGAGGTCGCGGACGCCACAATCGTTTCCTGGCGCCGCGAAGACGGCAATTTCTATCCTGCCATCGTGTCGGACGATGGCCGTGCCATCGACCTGCGCGAAATCAAGTTCCGCAATGGCCATGCCGAAGCGCTGCGTGCAGCCAAGGCGTCCGGGCGGGAGCCGGTGCACATGGACAGGGCGGTCTGGGTGCTGGAGCGCGTCCACGACAACCATTCCCATTGGCTGACGGCGCATCTGCCAAAGCTCATCTTGCTCAAACGCATGGGCCTGCTGGACGACGCGCTGCTGCCAGAACAATTGACGGCCACGCAAGAGGCATCGTTGCGCATGCTGGGCGTCGCACCCGAAAGATTTGCGCGATACGACGAAAGCCGCCCTTTACGCGTCAAAAAGCTGACAATTGCCCAGACAGACCGGTTTCGGCCGGAATTGCTGCGCACGGTGCGCGCGGAAATGGCGCCGCCTTTGCCAAAGTCAGACCGCACCCGCCGGGTCTATGTCAGTCGCGCCCGCGCGCGGTTCCGCAACCTGCTGAACGAAGAAGAGCTTATGCCGATGCTGACGGCGCGCGGCTTTGAACGGGTCTTTCTCGAAGATCTCGATTTTGCCGCACAGGTCGACCTGATGCGTCACGCCGAAGCTGTCGTTGCACCACATGGGGCTGGGCTGACCAATGTGATGTTCTGCGCTGAAGGCACCCATGTGGTCGAAATCGCGTCACCCAATTTCCCAAATCCGAATTTCTACGCCGTGGCGTCTGCGATGGGTCACCCCTATTACCTGATCGGAGCAAAGGAGCATGGCGACGTCGAGCCGCTCAAGCGCGATCTCACCCTTGACCCCGCAAGGCTGGAAAAGGTGCTCGACATGATCGATGCCGACTGCGGGACGGACTGAGGGATGCGCATTTCGGTCGTGATCCCAGTCCTTGACGGTGAAGCCTTTCTTGCGCAAGCGATCCGGTCAGCACGGGACCAGAGCCTGCCACCGGTGGAAATCATCGTCGCAGACAACGGCAGTCAGGATCGCAGCGTCGAGATTGCCCGCAGCTTTGGCGCCCCCGTGCGCGTGATCCATGTGCCACGACGCGGTGCGGCTGCCGCGCGCGCGACCGCTGCCGCAGAAGCGACGGGCGAGGCGCTGATGTTCCTTGATGCCGACGACCTGATGGGTCCCGATACGCTCGCCCATCTGGCTGCGGCGTTAAAGGGACAAGAGGTGGCCGTGGCCTGCTGCCCTTGGCGGCGCTACGAACTGGTGGATAATTGCTGGCGCGCGCGCCCGGCATCCTGCGCGCCACGGCGGCCGGGGCAGGACGATCTCGCCGCGTGGTTGACGGGCTGGTATCATCCCCCCTGCACGTTGCTGTGGACGCGCGCCGCCTATGACACGTCCGGCGGCTGGGATCCGGCCGTCACGATAAACCAGGACGGCGATCTGATGATGCGCGCCCTCATTGCCGGCGTGCCGCTTGTCCGCGCAGATGGCGGGCTTGGCTACTACCGCAGGCTCCCCGATGGACAGGTTTCGCTCAGCGGGAAAGGCCGGAGTGCCAAGGGACTCGCGGGGCGGCTGGATGTGCTCGACAAGATCGAGGCGCGCCTCGACGCGGCTGACCGCCTGCCGCAATACGCCAAACCACTGGCCGAAGCCTTTGACGAGATTGCCATGGCCTGCACCGACGCAATGGCACCCGATCTGGGTCATCGCGCCCGTCGCGGGGTGCAACGTCATGGCGGTGTCGGTGGAGGTGGATTGCGTGCGATGCGACGCGCGATTGACAGCCGCGTCGATGCGCTGCGACGTGGCCCCCCTGCCCCTGCGTCTGCACCCCCTGCCCCGTTGCCGCCCACGCCGGCGCGGTCGTCCACAGAAACCGCCCCCCTCGTCTCTGTGATCTTGCCGACCTACAACCGAGCCGCCACGCTGGACCGCGCGATCACAAGCGTGCTTGCGCAGAGCTATACGTCTTTCGAGTTGCTGGTGATCGACGACGGATCAACTGACGCGACGCCGTCACTGGTCAGCGCGATCAAGGATGATCGCGTGCGTTACATCCGGCAGGATCGAAACCAAGGCGTCGCTGCCGCCCGCAACCGTGGATTGGCGGCCGCAAAAGGCAGGCTGATCGCCTTTCTCGACTCTGATGACGCATGGATGCCAGAGAAACTGGACCGGCAGGTTGCCCTGATGCAGGCGTCGCCGGGGCGCGTCGGACTGATCTACACCGGTCTTGCGATCCAACAGCCCGGCGGCCACATCGAGACCTGGCGGCCAGAAGTCCGCGGCAATGTCCTGGCCGACATCCTGCAACGCAATGTCGTTCATTTCGGGACCAGCAGCACGATGATCCGCGCAGAAGCAGC
The DNA here is from genome assembly GCF_018263905.1 of Loktanella sp. SALINAS62. GTDB lineage: Bacteria > Pseudomonadota > Alphaproteobacteria > Rhodobacterales > Rhodobacteraceae > Loktanella. The sequence goes on from NZ_JAAFZU010000022.1 coordinate 9,052, forward strand.
AAAGGCCGTGGGCGGTTTCGACAGTGCGATGCCCGCCAACGAAGACCACGACTACTGGGCCCGGATCGCGCGTTTGTTCGAATTCGACTACCTTCCCGAAGCGCTCACGATCTACGATCAGGTTGGATCCATGTCCGGGGTCGAAGCCAAGAGATCCGCGCAGTTCGACCGCAACATGCAGGCCCGCGATCTGTTCGTGGAACGGCACGGCTTCGAAGCGAACCGGCTGGGGACGACCTTTGCCTATCAGATGGACAGCGCCAGGCGGCATCTGGAATGGGACGAGGGAAACCTGCGCGCCGGTCGCAGGCTGTTACTGAAATCCGCACGCAGCGCGCCCGCGCAGCCGCTTCCTTATGTGTGGTTGGCGTTGTCACTCTTGCCGCGTCGCGCGCGGGCCGCATCGGTCGCGGGTTTGCGGCGGCTGCGGGAAAAAGCAGCGCGTGCACGTCCCCAGCGAGAGACGAAACATGAAGCGTGAACCTGACTCGCAAATCGCATTTTGCACATGAGGATCTGCATCGTCGCCGACAGATTTCCCCTGCTCTCCGAAACCTTTGTCATCGCACAGGTGAAGGGACTGTCGGCGCGTGGCCATGATGTCGAGGTGCTGTGCCGCGAAACTGACAGCGACTGGCCCGACGGCAATGCCACCGTCCGGCTGCATTGGGGAAAATTTGCGGCACTCAACGGTCCGGTTCAGAAACTTGATACCCAACGGCGCCACAAGGCGTGGCGCATCATGGACCGGCTGGATACGGCGTATCTTGCGACCTTTGACGTGATCATCGCACATTTCGGCTACGAAGGCGCGCGCACAGCCGCGGTGCTGCGGCGTCTGCAGCAGGCGCCACCGCTGGTGACGATCTACCACGGCCACGACGTGTCGACCGTCGCCCATAACGGCGACATGTGGATCTACAAAGAACTGTTCCGCACCGGTGCGCTGCACCTGACGGTGAATGCCCCATTTCGCGCGGCTTTGGTCGCTGCGGGTGCCCCGGCTGAACGGACGCAGGTCCACCACATGGGAATATCCCCCGAAGCCTTCGTATTTGAGCAAAGGGACTGGTCCGCGCGGCCTGTGCATATTCTGACAGTGGGTCGCCTTACCGAGAAAAAGGGGATCGGCGACGCAATCACCGCGCTTGAACGCTTTGCCGTGGACCATCCCGGCATCGATTGGCGCCATGACATCATCGGAACGGGCGAACTTGACGCTGAACTGCGGCAGCAGGCGGCGGCGTCACCAGTGGCCGACCGCATCACCTTTTTGGGCGCGCGCCCCCATGACGAGGTCAGGTCACGGCTACAGGCGGCACATATCTTTCTTTTGCCAAGCGTGACCGCCGCAAATGGGGATGCAGAAGGCGTGCCAGTATCCTTGATGGAGGCGATGTCCGCAGGCGCGCTTGTGGTCAGCACAGACCATTCCGGCATCCCTGAACTGATCACGGATGGCCACACCGGATTTTTGGCACCAGAGCGCGATACCGACGCCATTGCCGCCAAGATCGCGGCGGCAGCGCTCTGCGCTGATCCAGCACAGATCGCGCAGGCCGCCGCCGCACAGGTGCATCGCGCATTCAACACCAACCACCAGCTTGACGCATTGGAACAGCTTTTGACCGGCCTATGCGCCCGCCGCCCGGATCGCCCGAAACCGGGCATGGCCGAAAAGACCAAGGCGTGACGGACAAAAGCGCGGACGCACCCGCGCGACCACCGCAGTCGTAAAAACCGGGCCATATGGAACCGCCTCCGCGCCCGGAGGGTTCAGGTCCAACAACATTTGTAGCCCCATCTGTTCACGGAGAGGCATATGACACGGCAGACAGACACGCCGCCCTTTTTCATTGTCGGTGCGGGGCGGTCCGGAACAACGCTTGTGCGCACCTTGCTTGCGGCACATTCGCGTATCACCGTCCCGCCCGAGACGCATTTCCTGAAATGGATAGATGAATACGGGGCAAAACAGTTGGAAGCCCCAAAGGATTTCGATGATTTCTGGGCGAAACTTATCCAGCGCATTCATTTCCGCGACCTTGGCATCGACCCTGACCGGGTCATGGCCCTGACCGAGGAGACCGGGGGACGGACCTTCAAGGGTGTGTTCGGTGCAATGCTGGCCGCCTATGCCGAAGACGAAGGAAAGCCGCGCCGGGGCGAAAAGACCCCCGGTCACTATTTCTACCAGGACCGCATCTTTCGCTGGTGGCCGGACGCGCGGATCATCGTCGTGCGCCGCGACCCGCGCTCAACCATCTCATCGCACCTCGAAGCGCCTTGGGTCTCGCAGCAGCTTGGCAAGCCCAATCCGGGAACGCCCCTCGTGCAGCGGTATCGTCTTTATCACGTCGCCCATCACGCAAAGCTTTGGCGGGACGCCTATGGAAAACACCTGGCGCAAACGGACGATCCACGGTTCCACACGCTGTCCTACGAGGATCTGGTCGCTGATCCCGCAGCCCGCATCGCAGAGGTGGCCACGTTTCTGGGGGAACGCTTCGAACCCGAGATGATCGACAGGCGCGACACGCTGCGCGGTGCCGCAGCCGACAGTCGAAAGCCGGAATGGCAAAGCTGGGTGCGCGAGCACAACGAAAAATCGAAGTCCAAGATATCGACCGACGGGCTGACCAAATGGCGCAGCAAGCTGAGCCCGCGTGAGGTTGCCGTGATAGAGGCCATCTGCGGGCGCACCATGGAACGTTTCGATTATACGCCAGACCGATCTGCCGCGCGGCGGATCTATCCCGCGCTTCTGGGGTTCGCCACGCTGCGTGCTTCGGGGGTGGAACGTCGGGCGCGCGGCGGCGTCAACCGGCTGCGTCGCAGTTTCACCCCGGATCGGAGCCGTGCATGACGACTCCCTGCGACCACGGCACCGAAACACCCAGAAGCTCCGCCAATCGCGCATCATGCGAACGGTAATGGGACCGCAGGCTGTCCACCACGGCGGGGCTGGCCGCAACCTTGCTTGTGGCCGCATTCTTGACCGCGAACTGCAAGTCTTTGCTGACGTCAGGCAGGTCAAGAAAGGCGAACACCCGCGCCATGGTCTCGACGGGGTCTTTGAAAAGGTCCGTACTCCACACCACCAGCACCTTGTCTCGCGGGAAAAGCTGGAAAAGCCTTTCCAGCTGTTCCGCATACTGTCCACGCCGCCTGTAGGACGCGTGCAGCACGGTTTCCAGACCAGCCTGCCCGGCAGCTTCGGCATGGGCGATACGCGCATCTTCCTGCATCATCGCATCTTCCAGGCTCATGGTTTCGCGCCCCATCCTCACCTCGTGCTGGAAATGCGAAACGGCGCGGGCAACCGGGTCGCGCAGCACCACGATCATCCGGGCGTCGGGCCGTATCTGATGCAGTCTGTGAAGCGCGGGGGCTTCGAACAGGTAGTCGGGCGTCGCCTCCCCCGTGCGTTTGCCCGCAAGCCGCGCACGGATCGGAAAGTGCGCCCGATACCAGCCAAGGCCAAGGCCTTGCCGCACCCCCAAAGACAAAAAATGGGTTTCCTTGCGAAAGGGCCGCGCGACGTCGGGGTTCTGGCAGATGTAGTGAAACAGGCTGGACGTGCCGGATTTCATGGCACCCAGAACGTAGAAATCCGGCAAGGCCCGGATGGGTGCAGTCAACAGGCGCAGCTGGAACCTGCGACCACGCACCAGGCGGCGGTCGTCGCGTCGCGGCTCCATCAGGTCAAACATCTTTCATTCCTCCGTGTTGGCCATGCCGTTTTCTGTCACGCCGATGCAATCCGACTGACAGTGCAATGTCGAAAAAGCAGGAAAGTTCCAGCAGCCATCGCGACCGATAAGAACAGCGAGGGACGCAAGTGAAAACAACGCACCGAACAATCGGGTGCTTCGCGCGTTGCATCGTGACGTTTCGGCAGGCGCGTGCGCAGGTTTGATGACGCAACCCCAGACAACCGGCAGGAAGAGGTATCACTATGATCGCCACATATCGAAAGCTGTTTTACCTTCTCAATCGGCGCGAGCGGCGGATCGCGGTCTGGATGGCCTTGCTTGCGATTGTGATGGGGCTGCTGGACGTCTTGGGCGTCGCCTCGGTGCTGCCGTTTCTTGCGGTGGTGTCGAACCCCGATCTGATCCAGGACAACAGATGGCTGCGCGGCGCATATGAATTGCTGGGGCAGCCGACGACCAACACCTTTCTGATCTTGCTTGGCTTCGCCGCTTTTCTGTTTGTGCTGTTCGCAGCACTGTTCCGTGCCGCGACCTTTTATGCGCTGACGTATTTCGTCAGGATGCGTGTCCCCAGCCTGTCGATGCGGCTGATGGAAACCTATCTCGCCCGGCCTTATATCTGGTTTCTGCGGCGTCACAGTTCCGACCTGGGAAAATCGATCCTGTCCGAAGTCGCGCAGGTTGTGAACGGGCCGCTGCAGGCTGCGGTGAACCTGGTGGCACATGCGCTGATGATCGTCTTTCTCATGGCGTTTCTGGTGATCCTCGAACCGATGGCAGCCATTGGTGCGATCGCGCTGTTCGGCGGGTCCTACGGGCTGATCTACCTGCTGGTCCGCGGCCCGCTTGCGCGCATGGGCGCAGAACGCGTGCAGACCAACAAGGACAAGTTCCAGATCATGCAAGAGGCGATGGGCGGCATCAAGAACGTCAAGCTCATGAACCTCGAACGCACTTATCTCGGGCGCTTTCGCGACCCCGCGCAACGCCAGGCCCGCAACCAGGCAGCGCAGTCGGTCATGAGCGAACTGCCACGTCATCTGCTCGAGGTTATTGCCTTCGGCGGCATGATCCTGTTCGTTTTGTGGCTGCTGATCACGCAACAGGGCACGGTTTCGGATATTGTCCCGATCCTGGGGGTTTACGCCTTTGCCGCCGCGCGCACATTCCCGACGCTGCAAAAGCTTTTTGCCGCCACATCGGTCATCCGGTTCGGACAGGCTGCACTTGATGCCCTGCACGACGACCTTGAAGGAGATGAGGCACGCGACCTGGATCGTGGCGCCAATCTCGCCCCGCTCAGACTGCGTCATGCGCTGGAACTGGACGATGTCCACTTCGCCTTTCCCGAAGCGGACAACCCGGCGCTGGCGGGCTTGTCCGCGTCCATCCCCGCCAACAGCTCTGTCGGGATCGTCGGATCGACCGGTGCCGGCAAGACCACCGCGGTGGATCTCATCCTCGGGCTTTTACCCGCGACATCGGGAGAGTTGCGCGTCGACGGGCAGGTCATAGACGACAACAATGTCCGCGCCTGGCAGAAATCGGTGGGATACGTCCCACAGGACATCTTTTTGACGGACGACACCGTGGCCGCGAATATCGCCTTTGGCATCGCCCCCGACCGCATCGACCGCGCCGCCGTGGAACGCGCGGCCCGTGCCGCCGCACTTCATGATTTCGTCATGACCGAACTGCCGCAGGGCTACGACACCGGTGTGGGCGAACGCGGGACGCGCCTTTCGGGGGGGCAGCGCCAACGGATCGGTATCGCACGTGCGCTCTACGCAGAGCCGGACCTGTTGGTCTTTGACGAAGCGACCAGTGCGCTTGACAACGTGACAGAGCGCGCCGTGATCGACGCCGTGCAGAAGCTTGATGGCACGAAGACAATCATCATGATTGCCCACCGCCTGAGCACTGTGCGCCATTGCGATCAGGTCCTCTTGCTGGAAAAGGGCCGCGTGATCGCATCGGGAACCTATGACGCACTGGTCGTGGAACACGCCGGGTTCCGTGCTCTCCATGAAGGCGCTGCCTGAGGCGGTTTTCCTCGGGATACGCCAGACAATGGCTCACCGTGCTGGTTCCAGCGACCAAGACTGCACCCGAGAGGACCAGCGACGGGTAAATCTGTGCGTCTGCCACACCAACTGCAGCCATTCGCGCCTCAGGGAGAGGGACTGCTCCAGGCCACAGCCCGCCTATGCGCGGTAGCAACAGCCTGTGCTATGCTGCGCCTAAAAGGCAATTGCCGATGGCTTATTATGGGCTGGACCCCGTTAAAGAACATGAGGGCAAAGTTCCCCTGTCGGACATCAGGGCATGAATGCCGGGCCGCAGGTTGCGCCGTTAGTCGGCCCCAAACAGGTCCCGTGTGAACACGCGGTCCGCCACATCCGCGATGTCGTCGGTCAGGCGATTGGCGACGATCAGGTCGCTGCGCGCCCTAAAGGTGTCCAGATCGCGGATCACCTCTGATCCAAAGAAGGTGTCGTCTTCCAGCACGGGTTCGTAAACCACGACAGTGATGCCCTTGGCCTTGATCCGCTTCATGATCCCCTGCACGGATGATTGCCGCCAGTTGTCGGAACCCGCCTTCATCACCAGCCGGTAGATGCCGACGCAGGCAGGTTTCATCGCGACGATCCGGTCGGACAGCACATCCTTGCGGGTGCGGTTGGCGTCCACAATCGCCTGCATCATGTTCTGCGGCACGTCGGCGTAATTGGCCAGCAACTGCTTGGTGTCCTTGGGCAGGCAGTAGCCGCCGTAGCCGAACGACGGGTTGTTGTAGTGCTCCCCGATCCGCGGGTCCAGGCTTACACCCTCGATGATCTGGCGGCTGTCCATGCTGCGCAGCAGCGCATAGCTATCCAGTTCGTTGAAATAGGCTACCCGCATCGCAAGATAGGTATTGGCAAACAGCTTGATCGCCTCCGCCTCGCCCGCATCGGTGAACAGGACCGGGATGTCTTTCTTGATCGCCCCCTGCACCAGCAGATCGGCAAAGCGGCGCGCGGCATCGCCCTGCCCGCCCACGATGATCCGGCTGGGGTGCAGGTTGTCGTGCAGCGCACGGCCTTCGCGCAGGAATTCGGGGGAAAACAGAATGTTGTCGGACCCCAGATCGGCCCGCAGCTCTGCTACGCAGCCCACGGGGATCGTCGATTTTATCACGACGGTCGTATCGGGGGATGCCGCCAGCACCGCCTGCGTTACCGCCCGGACAGAGCTGATATCGAAAAAGTTCTGCACCGGGTCATAGTTGGTGGGCGTCGCCACAATGGCATAATCCGCCCCCTGCACCGCCGCCGCCAGATCGGTGGTCGCGCTCAGATCCAGCGGGCGGTTGGCCAGATAATCCTCCAGCTCTGCATCCTCGATCGGACTGGTCCGCGCGTTCACCAGATCCACGCGCGCGCGGTCCAGATCGACAGCCACAACGGTGTTGTGCTGCGCCAGCAGCACCGCGTTCGACAGGCCTACATAACCCAGACCGATAACGGCGATTTTCATGGGGTGCTCCTTTGTCAGCAAGACTGTTTGGACCTGGCACGCGTTCGTGCCACTTCAACTGCTCGTTTAAGCCACTTTCCGTTCACGACATGAACCTGCCGCACCAACGCAACGCATCACCGCGAGGGGTGCTTTCCGATCCCGTCGCCGGTCAGTTTCGCCAACGCGACAGGTCGCGTCCTGACCATCTCTCGATCACCTCGATGTCGGATGCAAGCGCGCGTCGCAGCGCAGTCTCGGTCTCGGGCTGGAGCCGGTCGTCGATGTCGATCCGCTCTTTGGCGAAACGCTCGTAAAACCGCGGTGCCGTCCGTGCAAATGCCTCCATCCATCGGCGTCCGTCATGCCTGTGATGAAGCTTGGGCGTGCTGGATCGGTTGAGCGCGACCTCGTCAAGACGGATCGGCGGTAGGCCAAGAAAGGTCTGGACCTGCGCAAGGCAGTCGCTTTGCCGCGTCGTGACCTCCTCGAATGTCAGGATCAGCACGCGGTCGGCCCCGAAAAGATCCCGGAAAGGCTTCAGCCGCGCCGCATAGCGCGTGTTGTCCACCAGACGTGACGGCGTCGCCACTGCCTGCCCGATGGTCGGTGCGACCTTGTAGCGGCGACTGGCCGCGTGGCGATAGGCCGAAACGATGCGGGCGACCGGCTCCCGCACCACATAGATGATGCGCATATGGGGATTGTGGGCATGCAGCCGGCGGGCCACGACATCGCTGTGCTGCGCGAAACTGTAAGTTGTCGATGCTTCCAGCGTAAGCCGCCCCGCCGGTTCGGGAAACATCGACGCATATTCGTCAAGATGCGTCTCCCAATCATCGCGGATGAAAAAATGCGGCTCCTTGGGTTCGCAACCGCTGACGTCGGGATGCGCCGCGATGCGGTCGAACAGGGTCGTCGTGGCCGATTTCTGCGCACCGATGATGGCGGCATCGAGCCGAACAGGCGCAGAAGCACGGGACGCGCCCGCTGATTGGTGGTTTGTAAGCCTGTCGTCTTGTTGCACAGGTGTCTCCTGTCCGGGGTTGCACACCCCTTAAGAATGTTTGATTTGGCCCGCGTTCCGGGCAGCAGCGCGCGTTTCGAAACGAATTTTCTGAAGCCTGACATGCACATTGAGAAAAAGTGCGGCGCCAACGACCATGATACTGCCGCCCACCATCTCCAGCCCTTCTTCTACCATAAGTTGCACGATATCGGAGGCGAAGAGCGAAAGGTAACCCGCGATCTCTGCGCCGACCCCACCTGCAGCCAGCGTGACGAAACCCGCGCAGACGACCACCAGCGGGCGGCGGAAATCTGTCCACATCGCTATGATGTTGCGCAGGTTGAAGACCGTAAGCAAGAGCCCGATGACGGCATAAATGATATCCAAGCACCGTGTCCGCCGCTGAACAATGGAATGAAATCGGCGTGTCTGGCGGCAAGCGGTGTCAGCCTTTCATGAATAAGCGATGCTTCGTCCGCAGAAATGAAAACCAGACCAAAGCCCACCATCATGCAAAAGATGCGCGTCGGGTGGGCGGATGATCGATAACGCGATGTCACCAATATCAGCAAGCCGGCGACCAGCAGCTGGCTTGTCGAAAACCAAGTGGGAATGCTGACTTCGGCCTTGAGATTGAACCACTGGGCCAAGGTCCAGGATCCAGAAGAGATCGACAGCGGGAACATGATCACGAAGAACAGATCCAAAGCGATGAGGTGGAACAGCAATGATTGCGGCCGCTCCAACAGAGAACGCGTATCTGTGTTATCCAAGGGAAACCCCCACACTTTGCGAAAAATCTGTTACATTAAAATTGAACGGCGTGAGACTGCGATCCGGCGATGCCGACCGCATCACTCACCAGCCAGGCGCGCCTCCATAGGGGCCACTTTGCCTTGGCACTCGACCTCATGCTTGCGCCAGTTGCTGGCCTCAAGCAGACCGTCATGATGGCCACAGTCAAAGCGGCGACCGTCGAAAATGAACCCCTCGAGCCCCACATCGGGTGTCATCGCAGCGATGGCGTCGGTCAACTGGATCTCGCCCCCGGAGCCGGGTTTGGTGCGCGCGAGCTCGTCAAATATGTTATGTGGCAGAATATAGCGCCCGACAGCTCCGAAAAGAGACGGGGCATCATGGGGTGCCGGTTTCTCGACCAGGCCCGAAGACGGCAGGCGTTTGCCATCCCGTCCCGTCGAATTGAAAGCGCCGTATTTGTGGATGTCTTCTTTTGAAACTTCCATCGCGGCAACCATCAAACCTGCGCGGACCGGGTCATAAGCAGCGACCATTTCGGCAAGGCAACCGGTGCCGACGATCAGATCATCGGGCAAGATGACAGCAAAGGGTCTGTCAAGCGCCAACTCACGCGCGCACAAGACCGCATGGCCCAAACCAAGCTGACGCTCCTGATAGACAAAGTGTGCCTCGACGTCTGCATGAACTTCCGATTGCAGCACCACATCCGCCAGGTCGTCCTTGCCGCGGCGACGCAGCTTGGACATCAACACCCCATCCGGTTTGACTTGCCGTTCGATGATCTTTTTGGAGGGATGGCTGACGAAAATCAGTCGCTCGATACCAGCGTCTTGCGCCTCTTGAATCGCGAACTGTAGCAAGGGTGTGTCGTAAATAGGTAAGAGCTCTTTCGGCACGGCTTTCGTCAATGGCAATAGCCGCGTGCCTAGTCCCGCGACCGGAAGAATGGCTGTTTTGATCTTGCTGACCATGACGAACGCTTACCCTCTTGTTTTGTGTTTAAGATGACCCGTCAACGCCAGCAAAGGCGCGAGGTTCCCCATTTCCCAAGCGTCTTCTCCCAAGCGCATTCAAGGTGGGACCACCTGACGGCCTGACTGACGGGCTGGAAAAAACGACCCTCGCGAGGGAACCGAAATCGTCTGGCTTGGATTGTTCACATGAGAAGGCAGCATGCGGCTGTTTTTGGGGGGCACAGCGCCGCAGGGCCTGGGTCCCAAAGCCGCTGGCCAAACAAAACAGGGTGTGGCGCCCAAAGCCGCGGTGCGCCCGTTCGGTATGGACGGGCATCCCGCACCCAAGAGACAGGGGCTTTAGCGTGTGACGAGGATCCTTTATTTCGCCCATGACCTGGATGATGCTGCGATCTGGCGGCGGCGGGCGATGCTGGCCTATGCCGATGCAAAGGTCGACCTTGTCGGCTTCCGGCGGCAGGCCGGACGTCTTCCGGGCCCGGCACGGGTTCTGGGCCGGACGCGGAATGCCCGGATGGGGCAACGCCTGCGCGCCATCGTTCAGGCGCGCATCGGTCTTCGCGCCGCACTGCAGGGCGTAGGTCGGCCGGATGTCATTCTGGCACGCAACTTGGAAACCCTGCCGCTGGCGCTTGCCGCCGCACGCCGGTTTGCGCGCCCGGTGCGCCCACAGGTCGTCTACGAAGTGCTCGACATCCACCGGCTCATGCTGCGTGGCGACGCCTTGGGCCGCGGTTTGCGCGCCACGGAACGCAAACTGATGCAGGGTGCAGACCTTGTGATCGTGTCCTCACCCGCCTTCAAGCGGAACTACTTCGACCGGTATCAGACCACAGCGCCCCCGGTGCATCTGGTCGAAAACCGCGTGGTCATCGGGCAGGACGCGAACCTTGTCGCACCGGCCCGCGCGGGCCGGGTGCAGCCGGACGGTCCACTGGTCGTGGGCTGGTTCGGCATTCTGCGCTGCCGGACATCGCTCCACTGTCTTGACGCCGCCACCCGCGCCGCGCCCGGACGGCTGCGGATCATGTTGCGGGGCCGTCCGGCGCGGGACGAGCTCCCCGAATTCGACACCGTGGTCGCCAACAACCCGGACCTCGTCTTCGGCGGGGCCTATGCCTATCCCGACGACCTGTCCCGGATCTACGGCGAAGTCGATCTTGCCTGGCTGGTGGACCGCTATGATGCGGGGCAAAATTCGGACTGGCTTCTGCCCAATCGCTACTACGAAAGCGGGTTGTCCGGTGTGCCACCCATCGCCCTTACCGGAACTGAGGTGGGTCATGAATTGGCGCGCCACGGCATCGGCCTTTTGCTCGACAGCACTGAACCCGACGCAGTGGCGCGCACCTTGGCCACCGTCACACCCACGCGGCACGCCAGCTTGTGCCGGGCGCAGCGAGCACTGCCACAATCGACTTGGGTCGCGGGACCGGCTGCGGCGCGCGCGCTCGTCGCCCGCCTGCGTGGCGAAGGTGACACGCAGGCGATCTCCATCGGCAAGGCGGCAAGGACATGACCGAACGGCGCGACAGCGGCGCGCTCGTGGTTATCCCGACTCTGAACGAGGCGGCGCATATCGGCGCGCTTCTGGACCAATTTGGTGCCTTTGCCGAACGCGAGGCGGCAGCCGGGCGCAACAGTATCGTCGTGGTAACGGACGGCGGATCGACGGACGGGACGCAGGCCATCGTCAGATCCCATCCGGCAGCGGCCAAAGGACGGGTCGTGCTGATCGACAACCCCGACCGTATCCAGAGTGCTGGAATAAACCGCGCGGTGGACCGTCATGGCGACGGCCGGGTATGGTTGATCCGGATCGACGCACATGCCCGCTATCCCGACAATTATTGCGACGTTCTGATCGCAGAGGCCGAAGCCACCAGTGCGCCCAGCGTGGTCGTGGCGATGCGGGCGGTCGGGGACGGCCAGCCGCAAGCCGCCATCGCACTGGCGCAGAATTCGCCCATTGGCAACGGCGGTGCGTCCCACCGGACCGGCGCAGGCGGCCGACAGGTCGACCACGGGCATCATGCGCTGATGCAGCTTGATGCCTTCCGGTCGGTGGGCGGCTACGATCCCGGCTTCGCCCATAACGAGGATGCCGAGCTTGACCTGAGACTTGCCGCACAGGGGTGCGAAATCTGGCAGACCGCGCGGACCCACATCGACTATATCCCGCGTGCCTCGTTCCGCGCCCTTGCCCGACAATACGCCCGGTTCGGTGCCGGAAGGGCTGCAACGATGTGCAAGCACCGCATCCGGCCGCGGTTACGCCAGATGATCGTCATCGCACTGGCACCGCTGGTGTCTCTTGCCGCGCTCACCCCGGTCTGGGCAGGGTTCGCTGTCCCGGCACTCGTATGGGTCGTGACCTGCCTTATCGCCGGGCAGATCGTGGCGCGCGGCCGCGCCGGGGTGAGGGCCGGGATGCTGACTGGCATCGCCGCAGGTGTGATGCATCTCGCATGGTCAGCCGGGTTCTGGCACTTCATCCTGACACCGCAGCAGGTCAGCCGACCCCACATCAGGGAGACATCCCAATGACAGACGAAAACCGTCATGCCATCGGCGTCTGCACCTTCCGGCGACCGGGCCTTGCCGACACGCTGGCCACGCTCGCAAAGCAAAGCGCGCCACCGGGCGGACTGATGATCCTTGTGGCCGACAATGACGAAGACCCGACGGCGCAGGAACTGGTCGCTGATTTCGCGCAACAATCCCCGCACGCGGTCATTTATCTCCACGCCCCGGCGCGCAACATATCGGTCGCCCGCAACGCGATCCTTGCGGCAGCGCGCGGGCGCGGCCTGCGCTTTCTTGCCTTTATCGACGACGATGAACTGGCGCCGCCGGACTGGTATCACAATCTTCTGCGCGCGGTGTCGGAATCGCGGGCCGATGCGGCCGTCGGCCCGGTGCGCGCGATCTATCCCCCGGATTCGCCGGGCTGGATGGCGCGGACGCAAAGCCACGACACCCGCCCCGAAACCGACCGGCATGGGCGGCCCATCGCGGGTCACTCTTGCAATGTCATCATCGACCTGAAGGCTGCGGCCTTTGATGGACTGCTTTTCAGCCCCGCCCGCGGGCGAACCGGGGGCGAAGATACCGCGTTTTTCCGTGCGGCGCAGCAGCGCGGCGCAGTCCTGGCGCTGGTGCCCGATGCCGAAGTGACCGAGACGGTCCTGCCGGATCGCGCGCGGCTGGGATGGTTGCTGCAGCGGCGCTACCGGATGGGGCAGACCCACGGCAGTCTTTTGGCAGCACAGGACGGGCAAGGTCGGTTCAGGCGTGCAGCCGTTTCGGCAGCCAAGCTGACGTGGTGCGCGGGTGCGGCGCTTTTGGCCCTGCCGGTCGCGACAGGTCGCAACACGGCACTGGTCCGTGGGGCATTGCATGCGGGCGTCCTGGCCGACGCAATCGGTCTGGCCCGTGTCGAACCATATGGCGCGCCAACCGGCGCAATTGAAACAGAACGAGGCGGATCGTGAATCAATTCGGCATCGCCTTGCGTAACAGTGACCGACGGATGGATCAGGGACCGCCACCCAAAGAGTCCGGCACTGTCATCGATTTCGACCGCATCCTTGCCGGGTTCCGCCGCCAGCGTGCGATCCTTGCCCTGTGGATCTTTGTGATGTGCGTTCTCGCCATTGCAATCACCGTGACCACACCGCCGACCTTCCGCGCGTCCGCAACGCTGATGATAACCGATGATGGCGGGTCGGAAACGATTGGTGCGATCGGCGCCCAAGGCGCGCTGACCGCCGACGAAATCCAGACCGCAGAGCAGATATTCCGGTCGCGCGCACTGGCCATGCAGGTCACCGACCGGCTGGAGCTGCAGGACGATCCCCGCTTCACTGATCGCCCTGTGGCTATGGCCAGCGCCCTGATAGAAAGTGCGATGGGCGCAGCGCGCGACGCGGTCGATTTCGTCGTGTCGCTTTTCCTGCCCGCAGAGGACGCCCCCACCGGCCCACCGATGACAGAGGCGGAAATGGACGCGGCACAAAGGCAGGCCGCAGCCCGAAACCTGCAATCTGGGATCAATGTGTATCAGGTTGGGCGCAGCACCGCGATCAACATCGCCTTTAACCTGCACGACCCGGTCCTGGCCGCAGAAATCGTCAACGCCTACGCCGACACCTATGTCACCGACCAGTTGACGGCCTCTTTCGAGCGCAGCGCCCTGACAACAGAATGGCTGCAGCAACGGCTTGATGAGCTTGAGGCCGATTCACGTCAGGCCGCCATGGACGTTCAGCAATATCGGTCTGAAAACGATCTGATGACAGTCCGCGACACGCTGGTATCCGAAGGCAATGTGGACCGCTTCAACCTGGAACTGACCGAAGCCCGTGCCGAGGCCGCGCGCCTGCGCGCCCGGGTCAGAGCCTATGAGGCGGCCCTTGCGCTTGACGCTGAAACGCTGCTCGAGGACGACGCACTGCGCCTCAGCCTTCCGGGCAATGAACAGTTCAACACGCTCCGTGAAACGCTCAACAGCCTGCAGGCGCGGCGGGCGGAAATCGTGCGTGATTTCGGACCCGATCATCCACAGCTGGCGACACTCGACCGTCGGCTTGGTGATGCCGCACGCAGGCTGCATGCCGAGATGGAGCGGCAGGTAGAGGTTGCGCGCGGCGAACTGGAAGTTGCCGAAACGCAGGTGGCGTCGCTGCAGCAGGTTCTTGACCCCGCAGTCGCCACAAATGACGAAGCGTCCCGCGCATTGGTTGAACTGCGCCTGCTGGAACAACGGGCAGAGTCGCTCGCCCGACTGCACGAGGCGTTTCTTGTCGAGTTGCAGGAAGCCGGGCAGCTTGCCTCTTTCCCGGTTGCGAATGTTCGCATCCTGACCCCCGCCGATGTGCCGCGCGATCCCATTTCACCTTCCAAGCGGCGGGCGGTCATGCTGGCCGTGATCCTTGCGCTTCTGTTCGGCACAATCCACGCTGTCTGGCGGGAGTGGCGCGACCGCGGCGCACGAAGCGAACGGGACGTGACCGAAGAACTGGGCCAGCCGTTTCTGGGTTATCTTCCCTCGCTGGGCCGGCGCGACAGGCTGGCACCAAACACCGTCGCGGCACTGAAGGGCCACAGAAAGAAAAAATGGGCCAAGGAACTTGCCCAGTCGCTTCAAGAGCGTCCGCGCCCGACGCCTGAAACCGTCGGGATGCCCGTCATCGACTTTCCGCTGGCCAGTATCGCAGATCCCAATTCGCCCTACTGCGAAACGTTGCGCCGGGTGCGCAACGCGATCGGTCGGACCAATGGCGGGCAAGGCGGGGTTCTGGGGATCACCTCCTTGTTGAGCGGTGAAGGGAAAACGCATGTCGGCACCGACCTTGCGGATATCCTATCGCTTCAGAACGGACCGACACTGCTGATGGATTGCGATGTTCGAAGCCTCAGCCTGAGCCGGGCCGTCGGGATCAGGAATGGCATAAAAATAGAGGACGTTCTGGAAAACAGGGTCGATTGGCGCCAGTCGCTGGTCCGTCTTGGCGGAACAGAGGTCGATGTCCTGGGATGGGATAGCAGTGCCGGGATTGGCAAACCGAGCGAACTTCTCGGGTCGGACAAGATGCTTCAATTGATCATGGATGCAGCACAGCAATACCAGACCGTCGTGCTTGACCTCGCAGCGATCAGCCCCACCGTGGACGTCAGGGAACTGATGCCCGTCATCGACCAGATCGTCTTTCTGGCGCAATGGGGCCGCACGCCCCTTGTGTCGTTGCAGCGCGCACTGAAGACAGAACCAGAGATGCGGGACCGGATGGTCGGCGTCGTGCTGAACCAGGTGAACCTGCGGCAGTTGCGCAGCTATGCCGAGCCCGAGGTCAGCGCATATCTGAACTATGGAAGCTAAACTGGTCGATACGGAGGATTGAACATTAAAACCGTTCCGCACATAATAAGACACTGCTATTTACCACCTAGGGTTGAATCGGGGTCAGTGCGTGCGTCTATCTTATTTCCTGATGGGAAGCTTGGTTGCGACCGTCGCCGCCATTGTCGCGGCCATGATGACAGACATGGTCTGGTACGCCGTGATCGGACTGGCCGTATCGGTCTGGGTCACAGCCCAAGTGCTTTATGTTGTTCTCATCGGGATCATGGCACGCAAGGCAAAGACCAACGACGACCCCCAATCGCACAGCCCGGGATGGCTGGCTGGGCCGGACGGCAAGGCCACGCCCAAAACACTGTCCGACACCGACAGGACCTGACCGTCCACCCTATCCCTGTTGCAAATCCAGCTGATTTTTCGCCGTCACGGGCGCCTGTGCTGCTATGACGCACCCCAGCTTTTCCATCATCATTGCCGTCTACAATGGCGAAGCGACACTGGCACGGGCGGTCACGTCGGCGCTGCACCAGCCGCAAACAGCCGAGGTGATCGTCGTTGACGATGCTTCGACCGATGGGACCCGCGATCTCGTGGCCAAGCTGGCAGCCGACGATCCGCGCGTGCGTCTGATCGCGCTGGATACCAACGGCGGACCCGCACGGGCGCGCAACCGGGGGATCGACGCAGCACACAGTCCCTGGATCGCACTGCTGGACGCAGACGATTTCTTTCTGCCCGACCGGCTGTCGCGCCTTGCGCACCTGCCCGACCACGACATGGCTGCGGACGACATCGCCTTTGTGTCGGACGATCAGGCCGATCGGCTTGACCCCCACATCTTTGATGTCCCGGCCACGGCCACGCCACTCGATACCGCCGGTTTTGCCATCGGGAACATCACCGGCCGTCGCAGACGGGGTGAGATGGGGTTTCTGAAACCCGTGATGTCACGGGCTTTTCTCGACCGGCATGGGCTGCGCTACGATGAAACGTTGCGTCTGGGCGAAGATGTGGACCTTTATCTACGTGCGCTTCTGGCTGGCGCGCGTTTTATGCTTTTACCACGCGTCGGTTATGCCGCGATCGTTCGGCCCGGTTCGCTGAGTGCAGCACATGGTGCGGCAGATCTTGCGGCCCTGCACGATGCATTGATGCGCAATGCACAAAGCGCTCCCGAAGGCGCGCCCGCGAGAGCTGCGATCTCCACCTTGGCAGCACAGGTGCGGCAGCGGCGCGACCACCGCCTGTTTCTCGATCACAAGGCTGCAGGGGGATTTCTGGCCGCTCTCCGCTTTGCCTTTTCCGGGCGGGGCCGGGTCGGGCCAATCGCGCGCGATATTCTGCGCGACAAACTGCAGGTGCGTCAGGCCGACGTCATCCCGCGCGACGTCGGGTTCCGCACCCTGCTTGGTGATCAGGGGGCCGGTGTCACCGCATCGAGCGGGGGCAACACCGCCACATCGGGCAGCACTTCTCCCGGCAAGAGGTCCACGGCGATCCGCCGCGCACCCGGCAAATAGCCAAGCGCGACAAGAGCGTCCGCACCGGTCACCGTCACGTCAAGCGCACCCTCGCCAAAAAGTGCGGCAAGCCGACCCGCAAGCTGGGCATGGCCCGTGGCCGGTCGGTCCACGGGCATGGGCGGGACGGTCAAGTCAACGGCATCACCCGCTGCAGGCGGGCTCAGACCGTCCGCGATCAGGCGCACGTGGATCACGTCGCTCTGGCGCGTCTGGACGCCCGCGCGGCGGCGCTGCCGCCTTTCGCTCAGGCTGCGGGCCAGGTCGGTGATCAGGGCCGGCCGCCGCAACAGATGCCCCACGGCAGTCACCGCATGTCGTCCCTTGATCGCCGCCACAAGCCGCTCATAGGCGATGGCGCGGTCAAGCATCCGACGACGGTCCACGAGTGTGGCAGACAGCTTTGACGCCCCCGCATGGGTGGCGCGGTCGGCAAGCCGGTCATGCGCGGCGATCTGCCGTTGCAGGTGATCGACCGACAGGCGGTGCGACAACGACGCCGCATGCCGCCGGTAAAGATAGGTCGGATCAGGCCACAACAGAAAGGTCAGGCCGTGCATCAGCAGCCGCAGGCAGAAATCGAAATCCTCTCCGATGGCGACGGTTTCGTCATAGCGCATCGCCCCCAGTGCGCCGCGCCGGATCAGCGGTTTGCAATAGCCAAGCGATCCCAGAGACCGTGAAAGATCACTGCGCACGAACCACGCGGCGTCGATATGGCGGGG
>NZ_JAAFZU010000023.1:0-82584 GCF_018263905.1 Loktanella sp. SALINAS62
CGTCAGCGTCGTCTTGCCATGGTCAACGTGGCCGATCGTGCCGATGTTAACGTGCGGTTTGTTACGTTCGAACTTTGCCTTAGCCATGCCGGGCACCCTTTGATTTGCGGGGCCGCACGCGGCCCGTTTTGAACATCGCGGGCGATGTATTGTGGATCGCAGTGGAAATCAAGCATATGATTTACGAACCGGTCCCCCCAAGGGAACGCGAACGAGAACCGGGCATCAGTCGAACCTGTTGGATTTCGGGAAACCGTGCGGGGCACGTTTTCCGACGGACCCGCGCGCGGCTTTCCAGTCGGACATGTCTTCTTGGGTCCGGGTTTTTCCGCCGCCCATCGTCCAAGACAAGCCAGCGTTCCAGTCAAAGGTTGTTACGTCACCAAGCCCGCCGTCCAGTTCCAGCGTGCCCTGTTTGCCAAAGACGCGTTTGTATTTTTGCAGGCGGACACCCTTGCCACGTCCCATTTCAGGAAGCTCGTCCACCGGAAACACCAGGAAACGGCCATTTTCGGACACGACTGCGACCGTGTCGCCCTGCACACGGCGAATGACCTTTGCGGCACCTTCTTTGACGTTCAGCACCTGTTTACCGGCGCGCGTCTGGGCGATCACATCGTCTTCGGGCACGATAAAACCGTCGCCTTCGGTCGAGGCGACCAGTAATTTGCCGCCCGGACGATAGGTCAGAATGTCGACGATCGCAGCTTCGTTGGGCAGGTCGATCATCAGACGCAGCGGTTCGCCCATACCGCGCCCGCCGGGCAACTGGCTGGCTTGCAAGGTATAGATGCGCCCCAGTGAGCCGAACACCAGCAAACGGTCGGTCGTTTCTGCGTGGAACGCGAAACGCGGCCCGTCGCCATCCTTGAATTTCAGATCCCGGTCCAGCGGAACGTGACCGGTCAGCGCCCTGATCCAGCCCATCTGCGAACACACCACGGTGATCGGTTCGCGGGCGATCATGGCTTCCAGCGGGACGTCGGCGACCTCTCCGGCTTCACCGAATGTGGTGCGGCGCGCGCCGCCGGGGCTGTCCTTGCCGAATTGCTTGCGGGTATCGCGCAGTTGTTCGGCGATGCGTTTCCATTGCAAGCCTTCGTCGTCCAGCAGATCCTCTATCCCGGCGCGTTCTTCCATCAGGGCATTGCGTTCGGCGATCAGTTCCAGTTCTTCGAGACGGCGCAACGACCGCAGCCGCATGTTCAGGATGGCTTCGGCCTGCACTTCGGACAGGCTGATTTCGGGATCGGCCCCATCAACCAAAGGCGAGACGTAATCCTTTTCCGACATTGCGCGGGTGTGGTCCTGCGCCCAGTCTTCGACCATCAGGGCACGTTTAGGATCGTCGTCATAGCGGATGATGTCGATCACGCGGTCCAGATTGAGAAAGGCGATGATAAAGCCTTCGAGCACTTCCAGGCGGTGGTCGATCTTGGCCAAGCGGTGCCGCGAGCGGCGCAACAGCACGTCCTGGCGGTGATCAAGGAAGGCGCGCAGCACTTCCTTCACGCTACACACCTTGGGTGTCAGCCCGTCGATCAGCACGTTCATGTTCAGGCTGAACCGCGTTTCCAGATCGGAATTGCGAAACAGCATGCCCATCAGCATGTCGGGATCGACCGTTTTTGCACGGGGTTCCAGCACGATCCGCACGTCTTCGGCGGATTCGTCGCGCACATCGGCCAGCAGCGGCACCTTTTTCGTCTGGATCACCTCTGCCAGCTTTTCAATCAGCTTTGATTTCTGCACCTGATAGGGGATTTCAGTGACGACGATCTGCCACTGGCCACGGCCCAGATCCTCGATCTCGTGGCGGGCACGCAGGCGGATCGATCCGCGCCCGGTCCGATAGGCATTGGCGATATTTTCAGGCGATTCGACGATCACGCCGCCGGTCGGGAAATCCGGGCCGGGGATATATTGCAGCAGGGTGTCGTCGCCCGCGTTTGGCGATTTGATCAGATGCAGGCAGGCGTCGATCAATTCATGCAGATTGTGCGGCGGAATGTTCGTGGCCATGCCGACGGCGATACCCGACGACCCATTCGCCAAAAGGTTCGGAAAGGCTGCCGGAAAGACCACGGGCTCTTCCAGCGTACCGTCGTAGTTCGGGCGATAATCGACCGCGTTTTCGGCCAGCCCTTCCATCAGCGCCTCTGCCGCGGCGGTCATCCGCGCCTCGGTATACCGCGCGGCGGCGGGGTTATCGCCGTCGATGTTGCCGAAATTGCCCTGTCCGTCCACCAACGGATAGCGGACGTTGAAATCCTGCGCGAGACGCGCCATCGCGTCATAGATCGCAGCATCGCCATGCGGGTGATAGTTGCCCATCACGTCGCCGGAAATCTTGGCCGATTTGCGGAACCCGCCCGTTGCGGACAGACGCAGTTCGCGCATCGCATACAGGATGCGGCGGTGCACGGGTTTCAGCCCGTCACGCGCATCGGGCAGCGCCCGGTTCATGATCGTCGACAGCGCATAGGTCAGATAGCGGTCACCGATGGCGGTCCGCAGGGTTTCCACAGCGTCGTTGGGGCCTAATGTGTCGTCGGGCTGATCAGTCATGCGCATCGTCTAGCGAACCGCTTGCGGTGCGTAAAGGCAACGCAGCACCGCGACGGCATCGTTTAATCGCGACTCGGAACATAGAATCACGATACGGCGTTATAGCCGCATCTGCCGCACCGCTGGCAGCACTCACGAAACAGGGGATGTTTTTATGGGCAAGTTCATTATCGGAACGTTCGCGATTCTTGCTTGGGCGTTCTATGAAATGTCGGGCGGTGCGGATTTTGTGCCGCAGGAACGGATGGCCGCCGCGACGCCGGACGTGACAGAACCCGTGGCGGTGGCGCCGGAACCGACGACGACGCGGGCCGATACAGGGACACTTTCAGATGTCGCAGCAGAGCCGGCCCCGCCCCAGGTTCAAGACGTCGCCGCATTGCCAGACGTCGAACCTGTGCCAGCGCCACAGACCGCCGGCAGTGCAACCGATGTGATCGGCATCGACAACACGCCCGTTTTCGCATCGCTGTCCGGTGCTGACAATGCGGCGCTGGCCCCCACCAACCCATTCCGCGAGGTCGCGGCACGCGCTGTGAACATGCGCAACGGGCCCAGCACGTCGTTTGATGTGATTGACACACTGCCGCAGGGTACGCAGGCCGAAATCATGGACAGCGACGGCACCGGCTGGGTGCGCGTGTTCATTCCGGGCACAGGCCAGACCGGCTGGATGGCTGAACGGTTGTTGTCAGACGAATGACCGTCTTGCGTTGACACAAGGTGCGCGGCATCACGTGGCATGACGCAGAAAAACATTTTGATCACCGGCTGTTCATCAGGCATCGGCTACGATGCGGCGCACGGCCTGCGTGATGCGGGCTGGCGCGTCTTTGCGTCCTGCCGCAAACAGGCCGACTGCGACCGGATGCACGCGCTTGGGTTCGACTCTCCGCGCATTGATTATGCTGACCCGCACACAATCCGCGATGGACTGGCAGAGGTGTTGCTGGCCACGGGTGGGACGCTGGACGCGCTTTACAACAATGGCGCCTTTGCCTGCCCTGGCGCGGTCGAAGACCTGCCGCGCGGTGGATTGGAATCCATCTTTCAGACCAACCTTTTTGGCGTGCATGACCTGACGGTGCAGGTCATCCCCGTCATGCGGGCGCAGGGCCATGGCCGCATCGTGAATTGTTCGTCCGTGCTGGGGCTGGTCGGTTACAAATGGCGCGGCGCCTATGTGGCAACCAAATTCGCGCTTGAAGGATTGACCGACGTGTTGCGCATGGAAATGGCCGACACCGGGATAAAGGTCATCTTGCTGGAACCGGGCCCCATCGCCAGCCGTATCCGTGAAAATGCGATCCCGCATTTCGAACGCTGGTTCGATACCGAAAATTCGGCCCGGCGCGATCAGTATGACGACCTGAAAAAGCGGTTGTACAAAGGCGGCGACGATAAATTCCAGCTACCCGCCAGCGCCGTGACAGCGAAACTGCGGCGGGCACTGGAACACCCGCGCCCCAAGCCGCGCTATTACATCACGACGCCGACATATCTGGCCGGTGCGATGCGCCGCGTGCTGTCAACACGTCTGCTGGATGCGGTGATTTCGCGCGGTTAAGCCGCTGGCCTTTGCTGTCGGTGCTGTTATGTCCATCCCCCAACGATAGGAGCAGCCATGGCCAGTGATCCCCTTTTCATCATCGTCGCCCTGTCTTGTCTGATTGTGCTGGGCATCCTTATTCTGGGTGTCGGCGCATTTGGTAAGGGCGGCGAATTCAACAAACGCAACGCGAACAGGATCATGCGCTGGCGGATCGGTGCACAGTTTGTCGCCGTGCTGCTGATCTTGCTGTTCGTCTTTATACGTGGAGGCATCTGACCCATGGTCGTACTGAACAAGATTTACACCCGCACCGGCGACGGCGGCGACACCGCACTTGGCAACGGCACGCGCGTTGCGAAATATGACGACAGGGTCAACGCCTACGGCACCGTGGACGAGGTCAACGCCACCGTCGGACTGGCACGCCTGCATGCCGACGGAGAGATGAATGGCCAACTCGCCATGATCCAGAACGACCTGTTCGATCTGGGCGCGGACCTGTGCCGCCCCGACATGGCATCTGACGCCGATGCGGAATATCCGCCACTGCGGATGACCGATGCGCAGGTGGCACGACTGGAATCCGAAATCGACGCCATGACCCAAGCCGTCGAACCGCTGCGCAGTTTCGTGTTGCCGGGCGGATCAGCCTTGTCAGCACATCTGCATCTGTGCCGCACTGTCAGTCGCCGGGCTGAACGGCTGTGCGTGGCGCTGGCAGCGTCCGATGACGTGAACCCGGCGGCGACAAAGTATCTGAACCGTCTGTCGGACTGGTTCTTTCAGGCCAGCCGGATCGCCAACGACGATGGCCGTGCCGATGTGCTGTGGGTGCCCGGCGCAAACCGCTGAGCACGGCCTGCCCAGCTGTTCGCAACGTCGCGTCCTCTGGGGTGAAACGCCGCTTTTGTCCTATTGTAATTTGCCGACCGTCGTTATTTCAAAGGCAAGACTATGAAAACCATGGGAGTGATCCGCGATGAAGGTGCTGGTACCGGTCAAACGCGTCATCGACTATAACGTGAAGGTCCGCGTCAAAGCGGACGGTTCGGGTGTCGATCTGGCCAACGTAAAAATGTCGATGAATCCATTCGACGAAATCGCCGTCGAAGAGGCGATTCGCCTGCGCGAAGCGGGCAAGGTCGAAGAAGTGATCGCCGTGTCCATCGGCGTCAAGCAGTGTCAGGAAACACTGCGCACCGCGCTCGCCATGGGGGCCGACCGCGCGATTCTTGTGGTGGCGACCGACGATGTTCACAACGACATCGAACCACTGTCCGTTGCAAAGATCCTCAAGGCGATCGTGGACGAAGAACAGCCCGGTCTGGTGATGTGTGGCAAACAGGCGATCGATAACGACATGAACGCCACGGGCCAAATGCTGGCGGCCCTTCTGGGATGGTCACAGGCGACGTTCGCATCCAAGGTCGATATCGACGGTGAACATGCGACGGTCACACGTGAAGTTGATGGCGGCTTGCAGACCATCAAGGTCAAGATGCCCACCATCGTGACTGTTGATCTGCGTCTGAACGAACCACGTTACGCATCGCTGCCGAACATCATGAAGGCGAAGAAAAAGCCGTTGGATGAAAAGACGCCCGCTGACTACGGTGTCGATGTCACCCCGCGCCTGAATATCATCAAGACAACTGAACCCGCGGAACGTGCCGCCGGGATCATCGTGAAATCGGTCGACGAACTTGTCGAGAAACTCAAAGAAGCGGGGGCTGTGTAATGGCTGTTCTTCTGATTGGCGAAGTCACTGATGGTGCATTGAACGTAGATGCGACATCCAAAGCCGTGTCCGCCGTCGCATCGCTGGGCGACGTGACGGTATTGTGCGCGGGCGCATCCGCCGCCGACGCCGCAGCCGAAGCCGCCAAGATCGACGGCGTCGCGCGTGTGCTTTGCGCCGAAGACGCGGCACTGGGTCACCGTCTGGCTGAGCCGACCGCCGACCTGATCGTCAAGTTGGCAGGTGATTATTCGCATATCGCAGCACCGGGCACGACGGATTCCAAAAACGTGATGCCGCGCGTTGCGGCGCTGCTTGATACGCAGATCCTGTCAGAAGTTACCGGCGTCATCGATGCCGATACCTTTGAGCGTCCGATTTATGCCGGTAACGCGGTGCAAACGGTCAAATCGTCCGACAG
The DNA here is from genome assembly GCF_018263905.1 of Loktanella sp. SALINAS62. Taxonomy (GTDB): domain Bacteria; phylum Pseudomonadota; class Alphaproteobacteria; order Rhodobacterales; family Rhodobacteraceae; genus Loktanella. Next base: position 6,280 of record NZ_JAAFZU010000023.1, read on the forward strand.
CATCAAGGTGATGACGATCCGCACAGCAGGCTTTGACGCCGCCGCGATGACCGGATCGGCCAGCGTCGAAAACATCGACGCCGCAGGTAACCCCGGTCTGTCCGAATGGATCGAGGACAAGGTCGCCGAAAGCGACCGCCCCGAACTGACCAGTGCCGGGATCGTCGTGTCCGGCGGTCGTGGTATCGGGTCCGAAGAAGATTTCGCCATGATCGAAAAACTGGCCGATAAGCTGGGTGCCGCCGTTGGCGCCAGCCGGGCCGCCGTCGATTCGGGTTACGCACCGAACGATTGGCAGGTCGGCCAGACGGGTAAGGTCGTGGCACCTGATCTGTATGTTGCCGTTGGTATTTCCGGTGCGATCCAGCATCTTGCCGGCATGAAGGACAGCAAGATCATCGTCGCCATCAACAAAGACGAAGAAGCCCCGATCTTTCAGGTGGCCGATTACGGTCTGGTCGCTGACCTGTTCACAGCCCTGCCAGAGTTGACCGAAAAACTTTGAATTCGGCCCAACACGATTCACGGCAATGGGGGCGCACCTGCGATGGTGCGCCCCTTTATGTGGCGTCAGGTGACGGGTGGTAACAGCGGGCGCAGCGCGGACAAAAGTGCGTCTGTCGCTTCTTTGTGAGAGGCAAGGCCCAGCATTTCAGATGCCGCCTGTCGCTGATGACTGGAAAAGAACATACCGTGGGTTCCCCGATTGCGCGCGGCCAGCGATGGCCGAACGACGACGACATCACGGACCAGTGGCCGCAGGTTGTCGATCATCGCGGCAGAAATGAACAGTGGATCAGCGGCCAGCCCCGCATCGCGCTGATCCCATGGCGTGTTGTCCAGCCGTTCGGACGAAAACCACAGCAGAACGGCATTCGGCCCGATCTGCCCCAACATATTCCGCATCCGCGCAACCCATGCGTCCCGCAATTCCGATACGACGATGTCGAAACGCGCAGGGGATTTTTCAAACAGCGAGCCCAGCATATGCCGCGTAAAGGTGAAATCCGAAAAGTCGACTTCCGGAAAGACAGCCTGCATCACGCTAGACGCGCGCAAGAACCGGTCATTGCGGCGCGGATGAACAGAGTAAAATCGGTTCGACAGAAAATTCGCCCCCATTACCTGCACCACGGTCATCTGCGCCTGCGCGCAGGCCTTCATGATCGTGGGGTCGTTGATAAAGGCATCGACCCCGCCGTTGACGCTGCCAAAATTGACGCAAACACGCCCCAAGGCGCGTTCAAGTCGTGCTGGAAACGGTTGATCGATAAATTTACCGTAGGTCGCCGTGCCACCGACACAGGCGACATAGGCGCCATCAAGCGATTTTTTCGGACCCCGGAAGTACTGCCGTGACATCCCGTAGCGGCACGGGCTGTAGTGCAGATCCAGCGCGTCGAATTGTTCCTGTTTCATTTGTGACGCCCTGACTAGCGGAAAACACCCTCGCCACTTTCGGTCATAGGCGTTGCCAAAACCCTAAGGTCCGCCATGCTCTCTTGAAGGCCGCGCGGCGCACGGCCTATGGTGGGCGAAACCAGCAGGGGTAAGGTCATGTCAATCGAACAGGTCGGAATCGTGGGTGCCGGGCAGATGGGCAATGGCATCGCGCATGTCTTTGCCGTCGCCGGTTACGACGTGTTGTTGACCGATGTCAGCGAAGACGCGTTGACCCGCGCAATCGCCGTGATCGACAAGAACCTGATGCGGCAGGTGAGCCGCGACATGATTTCAGAAGCGGACAAGAACGCCGCCATGAAACGCATTTCCACGACGCCGACGTTGACCAACCTTGGCCGCGCGGACCTGATCATCGAAGCCGCGACAGAACGTGAAACAATCAAGCAAGCAATTTTCGAAGATCTGATCCCACACCTGAAACCCGACACGATCCTGACGTCGAACACGTCTTCTATTTCGATAACGCGTCTTGCGAGCCGCACGGATCGTCCGGAGAAATTCATGGGTTTCCATTTCATGAACCCTGTCCCGATCATGCAGCTTGTCGAATTGATCCGGGGAATCGCCACGGATCAGGAAACCTTTGCCGCATGCGAAAGCGTGGTTGAACGATTGGGCAAAACCTCGACCGCGTCAGAGGATTTTCCAGCTTTCATCGTGAACCGCATCCTGATGCCGATGATCAACGAAGCGATCTATACGCTGTACGAAGGCGTGGGATCGGTGCAGTCGATAGACACATCGCTGAAACTGGGGGCCAACCACCCCATGGGCCCCCTGGAACTGGCCGATTTCATCGGTTTGGACACCTGCCTTGCAATCATGAATGTCCTGCACGACGGGCTTGCCGATACGAAATACCGTCCCTGCCCCCTTTTGACAAAATACGTCGAAGCCGGATGGCTGGGTCGCAAGACACAGCGCGGTTTCTACGATTACCGCGGCGACGTGCCGGTGCCGACCCGCTGACCAAGCGCCAAGGTCTGCGCCCGCAACCACGCCATCAGCGCGCGTGGATTGTCCATTTTGTCAGCGAGGTCCGCATTCGCAATAGCCTGCCCGATCACCGGAGAGATCACGCTGTTTCGGGTGCGCGCCACCTCGTGCAACAGCAGGCTTTGCCGCAACAGTGGCGAAATGCGATTTGCAATCATATAGGCACGCGAATTCGCACCCGGAAAAAAGCACGGCACGACCGCTGCACCCGACACCCGGATCATCTTGGCCGTGAACACGTTCCATTCGGATTCGACAGCCGGGCCAAACATTGTGTCGGATGTGGCAACCACCCCTGACGGAAAAAGCGCCACCATGCCGCCATCGGCCAAATGTGCCATCGCGGCACGGCGCATGTCGATCATTCGGGCCTGTGCATCGGGCTGGTCCGGGAATGGCACGGGGATCATGTAGCGACCGGCCTCAGGATCAAGCGACGTCAGCAGCGACCGCGTCAGGATACGATAATCAGGGCGTCGCCGCCCAATCAGGTCCGCCAGAACCATCCCGTCAACCATGCCGTGCGGATGATTGGCGACCAAAACCACCGGGCCGGTTTTCGGAATTCGGGCGATCTGCGCTGCGGGCGTCCCGACAGTGATGCCCTGCACGTTTAGCGTTTCCGACCAGAACGCCTGTCCGGTTGCGCGGCCTTTGCGTTCGTAAGCCCGCACCATGCGCAGGATCGTCGCCTTGCCGGTCATCCATTCGACAGACCGAATGAAAGCCTGCCGCGCCGGGCTATCGAACGATGTCGCATAGCTAAGCGCCCGGCGATCATAGACGACAGGTGCTTTACCGCGAAGCCGGTCCTGCGGGATATCAGTCACCTTCGCCGAACTTGTCATCGACCAGTGCCGCAATCGCATCCAACAGGCGCTCGGCCTCTGGTCCGCTGGTCTCGACTTCGATCCAGCTACCGATCGTGGCGGCCAGCATCAGAAGGCCCATGATGCTGTCGCCGCCTGCATTCAGCCCGTCCTTGCGGACCACGGCCGACGCGTCGTGGTTTTCAACGACCTCGACCAGCTTTGCAGAGGCACGGGCGTGAAGCCCTTTGATATTGGTAATCTCAAGTCGCCTGCTTGGCATATCAGCTTGGTCCCACGCTTAACGCGTTGATATAACGATGTGCCGCTTCGATTGCGGCGCTTACCGCTTCGGGCACGGATTTCTGACGCGATTTCGCCAGTTTGATCAGCATCGGCAGGTTCGCACCGTAAATGATCTGACGGTTCACTTTGCTACAGGCCCGCAGTGACAGATTGCTGGGCGATCCGCCGAACATGTCGGTCACAATCACCACGCCGTTGCCTGTATCGACAGAATCGGCTGCCTGACAGATTTCCTGTTGCTTGGCGACGCGGTCGTCTTCGGCACCGATGGTCACGGCAACCATCCCGTCCTGAACACCGACAACGTGTTCGACAGCCGAAAGGTACTCTTTCGACAAGTTGCCATGTGCGACGATCACGATTCCGATCAAGCTTACGGTCCCTGATTTGCCCCGGCGTCCACGTGGGCGCGGCGCTCTAATTCTCGGTGGCGAATAGACACGGGCCAGCCTGTTTTCGCAAGGGATGCCGCAAGCCTTTCGGCCATGACCACGGACCTGTGTTGCCCGCCGGTGCAGCCAAAGCCGATAGCCAGATGCGCGCGGCCTTCGTCCTTGTGCGCTGGCAGCAGCAATTCGACAAGGCTGTTCACCCGATCAAAGAACGGCTGGGCACGCGGGTCGGCGTCGATATAGACGCCAACACCAGGATCGCGGCCATCCAGCGGGCGCAGCACCGGGTCCCAGTGCGGATTGCGCAGAAATCGGCAGTCCAACACCATATCCAACCCGCGCGGCAGCCCCCGTTTATAGGAAAATGAATGCACCGAAACGCCCAGCACTTTACCGTCATTGGGGGCGAAATGATGTTCAATTTCCGCACGCAATTCGTGCGGGCTAAGCGTTGTGGTATCGATCAAAAGGTCTGCGCGTGCGCGGATCGGACCCAATAGACGTTTTTCTGCAGTGATCCCGGCAAGCGGCGGCCCAGCAGGTGCCATCGGGTGATTGCGACGGGTTTCCGAATAGCGGCGCTGCAAGATGTCATCGCTTGCATCCAGATACAGCACCTGACCCGCGTCGCCCCGGTCGGTTGTCAGCCGATCAATCGCCCCGATCAGTGCATCCACGCTGAAATCACGGTTGCGCACATCCAGAACCAGCGCCAACGGAACGGCCGTTTTGCGGTCCAGCAACGTCGGCAACAATGACAGCGGCAGGTTGTCGATCACCTCGAACCCGATGTCTTCCAGGGCATTAATCGTCGTGGATCGCCCCGCACCAGATGGCCCGGTCACCAACAATGTTTCGATACCGCGTTCGGTGCGGCGCGCAGGGGCTGGATCAGGCATGTCGACCGCCTTGCAGAAGAAGCATTAACGAGCTTGCAAACCCTACGCCGTCACTGCGGTAGATCAAGGGGATCGGCAAGCCCATGAGGGTATAATGCCGAACTGGCGGCAGGCGATCCGGTTCTGCTGTTTCCATATCCACGATGTAGGCCACGGGGGTCGGCTGTGCTACAACAGCGGTCAGGATACCGATCCCCCGCGCCTCGATCAGGCCGGACAACGTATCCGGGCAGGATGCTGTCAAAACACCGCCCCGCTTTGACAAAATGGTGCGGTCATCGGCAACAAGCATGGCGCCAAGCGCCATCAGTTGCAGTGCAAGCGCAGATTTCCCGCTGCCCGATGGCCCGATTATCAAAATCGCGCGCCCGTGCGCTGCGACGCAACTGGCGTGAACAATGTCGTCAGCCATCCGCGTTCAGCGACACAATGTCGCGCGCATTAGATCGGCAAACCAACGACGAAACGTGCGCCAAGTGGTTCGGACGTGATGTCCGCCTCTGTCGGGCGGATGTTTTCGGCCCAGATGACACCGTTGTGCGCTTCGACGATTTGCTTGCTGATTGCCAGCCCCAGACCAGAGTTGTTCCCGAACTGACCTGCGGGCCGTTCAGAATAGAACCGGGTGAATATCTTTTTAAGGGCGTTGTCGGGAATACCGGGGCCCGTGTCTTCGACCACGACGAGCACGCGATTTTCACGGCGTCGCACCCAAACCCGGATCGCGTCACCGTCTTCGCAGAACGAAATCGCATTTGTGATCAGGTTGACAAAAACCTGCGCAAGCCTGCCTTCCAGACCCTGCACCATGATCGGTTGATCCGGCAGGTCTGAGATATAATCAACCTTCTTGTCAGCCGCTTCTTTGGCTAAAAATTCGTTAAGGTTGCCCAGCATCTTCAAAAGATTGAACGATTCTTCTTCTTCTTTGACCAGTTCTGCATCCAGACGTGACGCACCGGCAATGTCGCTGACCAGACGGTCAAGTCGGTTCACGTCATGTTCGATCACCTGCAGTAGCGTTTCACGCTGATCTTCGCGTTTGGCCACACGCATGGTGCCCACGGCAGACCGCAGCGACGCCAGCGGATTTTTTATTTCATGCGCAACATCTGCGGCGAATTGTTCGTTGCCTTCGATCCGTTCGTACAGTGCCTGAACCATGCCCCGCAGGGCGCCGGACAGACGCCCGATTTCGTCAGGCCGTGCCGTCAGGTCCGGAATTCGGATCCGTGTCGGTGCCATCTTGCGTGCGTTCTTGTCGCGTCCCAGTTCAGCAGCGGCAGCCAGATCGGCCAGTGGATTTGCGATCGTGGACGCCAGCACAAGGCTAACGGGAATGCTGATCAGGATACTGACAATGAACAACCGCAGGACCTGTTCGCGTTCGTTCCGTACCAACGCGTCCAGTTCGCCGGGCGCGCTGGACACGGATACGACGCCGACCGCCAGTCCGTTATGTTCAACAGGTGTCACGACCAGGAAATTGGTCCCAGCTGCCGCCTGAAGCGTCCGGACATCGGTCCCATTTTGCATGACGTTTGCGATATCGTTCGCACTAAGCGTCTGGTCTGGTTCGGGCGCTGTGGGCGGCGCAAACATGCGGTGCACCTTACCCCAGATACCGCTGAACAGATCAATGATGGCGGTTCCACCTTCAACCGATCCAGCGGTCGAGTCGCCGGCGGTTTGGCCCACAATCACGCCGCTGGCGCTGTAGACGTTCACTTCGATGCCGCCCCGCAGGTCAAGTTCCGCCAGCGTGCGGGCCACATCAATACCGTCACCGCTGACCAGATCGACGGGGGCAGATGACGGCATACGTGCTTCCAGCACGTCTGCGATCAATTCTGCTTCGTTCAGCAGGCCGCTGGCGCGTTGCAGCGCCAGATTATCCCGCGACGGATTAAGATATAGAACACCCGCGACCAACAGGATCATCGCCAGCAGATTGAACGTGATGATCTTTCGCGCGATCGGCGAATGCCGCAGGTTCAGCAGATGCCGACCCCTGCGACGGGCCAGCATTTCCCGTTCCGTGATGGACTGCGGCGCAACCCAGTCGTCACCCAGCAACAACCGGGGTTGCTGGGTCGCCGCATGCCGCACCGAATTCAGGTCGCGTACATCAATATGGCCAGCCGCATCCGTCATGGGATCAGTCTTCGTTATAGCGATAACCGATGCCGTAGAGCGTTTCGATCGCCGAAAACGCATCGTCTGCCATACGCATCTTTTTACGCAAGCGCTTGATGTGGCTGTCGATGGTACGGTCGTCCACATAGACCTGATCGTCGTAGGCCACATCCATCAACTGATCGCGGGATTTCACGAAACCCGGACGCTGCGCAAGCGCCTGAAGCAGCAAGAATTCAGTGACAGTCAGGGATACGTCCTGACCTTTCCATTTCACGGCATGACGCAGCGGGTCCATGGTCAGTTCGCCGCGAACCATGACCTTGTTTTCTTCGGTATCTTCCATGACTTCGCCGCCAATCGCGTCTTGACGGCGGAGCAGCGCTCGGATGCGTTCGACAAGCAGGCGCTGGCTGAATGGCTTCTTGACGTAATCGTCGGCGCCCATCCGCAGACCAAGCACTTCGTCGATTTCATCATCCTTGGACGTCAGAAAAATGACGGGCATGGATGTTTTCTGCCGCAGACGCTGTAGCAAATCCATGCCATCCATGCGCGGCATCTTGATGTCCAGAACGGCCATATCGGGCATGCTGCGGTTGAACGCATCAAGGGCAGATTGCCCATCGTTATAGGTTTCAACCTCGAAACCTTCGGCTTCGAGAGTCATGGACACGGACGTCAGGATATTCCTGTCGTCGTCCACCAGTGCGATTTTGGACATGGGTTATTCCCCTACTGCTCTATGTTATTATTGCCTGATTTTTTAGAAATCATTCTCTTGCTTCGCATATCGAATCAACCCCCACTAGCGAATCGGAATTAGAGTGTGCCTTATTTGCGCCCCTAACCCACAAGGAATGGTTTACAGGGCAACAATCGTACGCCCGACCCTGCCCTGATTGCGTTAACATGCGTTTGATTGCGCTAACGAGGCCCGCATGGGCTAGGCGGCCCGGAACCGGTGGTGATAGTTGGGCGTAGCCATATCAGGCAGTCAGAGGAGACGTCGCAATGGACCATGGCACGGTCAACCCCAGGATGAAGCTTGAAGATCAAGGCATCAGCGGACTGGCAGCGGTCTATTATAATGACGATGCCGACGCCCTGCACAGTGCCGCCGTAAAGCGGAACGAAGGCATCACCGGCAAGGGCGGCACCTTTCTGGTGACCACGGGCAAACACACGGGACGGTCCCCAAAGGACAAGTTCGTGGTTCGCACACCGGACGTCGAAGACACGATCTGGTGGGACAATAATCCGCCGATGGACCCTGCGCATTTCGACGTTCTGTATGACGACATGGTCGCGCATATGGCCGATGGCACAGCTTTTGTGCAGGACCTGTTCGGCGGTGCCGATCCAGATCACCGCCTGGATGTGCGTGTCGTCACGGAACTGGCATGGCACGGCCTGTTCATCCGGCACCTGTTGCGCAGGCCCGATGCGGCAGAGCTGGACAGCTTTGCCCCCGATTTCACGATTATCAACTGCCCCAGCTTCAAGGCTGATCCGGCACGGCACGGCTGCCGCAGCGATACTGTGATCGCGCTGAACTTTACCAAAAAGCTGGTCCTGATCGGCGGCACCGAATACGCCGGTGAAAACAAGAAATCGGTCTTTACCCTGCTGAACTACATGCTGCCCGAAAAAGGCATCATGCCGATGCATTGCTCGGCCAACCACGCAACCGGCAATCCCGTCGATACCGCCGTGTTCTTTGGTTTGTCCGGCACAGGCAAAACGACACTATCAGCCGACCCGACGCGTACGCTGATCGGTGACGACGAACACGGCTGGTCGGATCGCGGCGTGTTCAATTTCGAAGGTGGATGCTACGCCAAGACCATCGGTCTGGACCCCAAGGCAGAGCCAGAGATTTATGCGACCTGCGCCATGCCCAATACCGTCATTGAAAACATGGTCCATGATCCCGACACACTGGAACTGGATTTCAACGACGACAGTCTGACCGCGAATATGCGCTGTGCCTACCCGTTGCATTACATCCCGAATGCATCCGATACCGCATTGGGCGGGCACCCCAAGAACATCATCATGCTGACCTGCGATGCTTTCGGCGTGCTGCCACCGATCTCTCGACTGACGCCCGCGCAGGCGATGTATCATTTCCTGTCGGGCTTCACGTCCAAGGTAGCGGGTACGGAACGCGGCGTGACCGAACCGGAACCCACGTTTTCCACCTGTTTCGGCGCGCCATTCATGCCACGCCGGCCAGAAGCGTACGGTGCCCTGTTGCGCGACAAGATCGCCAGCCATGGTGCAACCTGCTGGCTGGTGAATACCGGCTGGACAGGCGGCGCCTATGGCACCGGTTCGCGGATGCCGATCAAGGCGACCCGCGCGTTGCTGTCCGCAGCACTGGACGGGACGTTGATCGACAGCAGCTTTCGCAAGGATTCCAACTTTGGTTTCGACGTGCCGATGTCCGCCGACGGTGTGGACAGCACCCTGCTTGATCCGCGCCGCACGTGGTCCGACCCGGCAGCTTACGACGCGCAGGCCAAGAAGCTGGTCGAGATGTTTTCGGACAATTTCGCCAAATACGTCCCTTACATCGACGATGATGTGAAGGCCGCAGCCATCGGCTAACGGGTGACGCGACAGACGATTTGCGATAAGGGTCAGGCATGCGTCTGACCCTTTTGCTTTTGCTGATATTTGCGACACCCTTGGCCGCGCAATCGCCGGACAAGACCAGCCCACGGCTGTCCTATCTTGAAACAGGCGTGATTTGCCCGCCGCCATCCACGGGTCAAGCACCGGCCCCCGGCACGGTGGCAGGCACAACCCATCTGATCGACGTGGAACCGCCGTTCATATCCAACGCAAGGCGCGTTCCGGCAGTTCTGGGGATCGGTTTCGGGGCCAAGGCCATGACATCCGACATGTTCGGCCTGTCCGACGTGAAGATCACCGTGAGCCACCCGCCGATGGGCCCGGACAAGACGGTGCAACAGACATTTCTGTCGCGTATCGACGCGGTCGAACCATCGCTGACGTTTTACCAGTTCGATTTCGACTATGAACTGGTGCAGGGGATCTGGCAGATCGAAGCGTCACAGGACGGTGACATCCTGTATCGCACCACGTTCGAGGTTGTCGCCCCCGAAGCGATGCCGGAGCTTGCACGCATCTGCGGGTTCGAAAACCTGTTATCCTGACGTCAGCCCATCAGCCCGCGGCGGACCAAATTGGCACCGGCCACGACCAAAACCAGCAGCGTCATCCGTCTGAACCGGTCTTGATCGAACCGGTCACCCAGCTTGAAACCCAACCACATCCCCATTAGCGCAGGCAGAACCAGCAGCGCGGACAGTTTCCAAGTCTGGGCGTTCAGAATGCCTGACTGCAAATGACCCAGCAGCAACATCACCGAACCTGACCCATAAATGACGCCCTGCACCGCCATCTGTCGGGCCCGCGGGGTATCCAGCGCCAGCAGATACAGAACTGTCGGCGGCCCCCAGGTGCCCGCCAGCCCGCCCAGCGTCCCGGCAAGAAATCCAGCGCCCCATTCGAACATTCGTCGAAAACGCGGCGCAATGCGGGGTCGCCACCCCAAAAGCTGGATCAAACACAACGCCACAACCGGGACGCCCAGTATCACGAACATCGCATCGGTTGGGATAAGCGTCAGGAATTGCGCGGAAATCAGGATCATGACGCAGACCACCAGCACATAGCGCCAATGTTCTTTGATCGCTTCGCCTGCTGGCACCAATCCGGCATGCAGTACCTGCCAGAAATTACTAACAACGATCGGAAAGATGATCCCCGCCACCACCAACTTGGGGTCAATCAATATTCCCATGCCGGAAATCATGATCAGCGGCATGGCAAAGCCGACAGCACCCTTCACAAAGCCACCCAGAAACGTGACCCCACACGCAAACATGATCACGCCAAGCGGCAAAAATTCGGCTAATGTACTCATGCGCGCACATTGCGCCACGACTGTCGCAGGCACCAGCGGGAATCGGATGCGACATAATCGTACGCAATAAATTTATATTACGCATCAATATTGCGCTGCGGATGCAAAGTCGTTACTGCTGCAACTGCACAAAAGACGGAGTCGACCATGCCGCACGATGGACAAGCCCTTACATATGCCGCCGCCCCTGTGCTGGCTGATCTTGTGAACACCACAGAACAGGCGCTGACAGCCGTGGACAGCATTCTGGCGAAAGCAAAGGCTGCGGTCAGTGACGCCGTCACGCAAGACGGGCGGGTATCGTCCAAGCTGATCGAAGCACAACAAACAGCGACGCATGGCCTTGCATGGCTTGCGACATATGCACAAGCGCTGCACCAAATGCAGGATTGGGCCGAACGTCTATCAGCCGACGGCCAGTTCAACACAGTCGAACAGCTGATCCACCAGATCGCATTCGGGGAATATCTGTCGCAGATCGCCGGCGGAATCCAGATGAACCAGACAGAGGTGGTGCGTCTGTCCGATTTTGGACTGTCGACCGATGACGCCGCAGACTTTGCAACCGATCCCGTGCAGCAGCTTATGCGCCACGGCAATACGCAGTCGGCCCGCACTGCGCTTGCGCTTGAAATGCAGGAACGCAGCGCTGATCTGACCGTGGGTAGGGCAGGTCTGGATGAAGAACTGGAGATGATCCGTGACCAGTTCCGACGTTTCAGCCGGGAACGGGTTGAACCCCATGCGCACGACTGGCACCTGAACGATGACCTGATCCCGATGGAAATCATCGACGAGATGGCGGAAATGGGTGTCTTTGGCCTGACAATCCCGGAAAATCTGGGTGGCTTCGGCCTGTCGAAATCCGCCATGTGCGTTGTGTCCGAAGAATTGTCGCGCGGCTACATCGGCGTCGGATCATTGGGGACACGGTCTGAAATCGCGGCAGAATTGATCCTGTGCGGCGGCACGGACGAACAGAAATCGAAATGGCTGCCGGGGCTGGCCAGCGGGGAAATCCTGCCGACCGCCGTGTTTACCGAACCCAACACCGGCTCGGACCTGGGTGCGCTGCGGACGCGTGCCGTGCGCGATGGTGACGACTGGCAAATCACCGGCAATAAAACCTGGATCACCCACGCCGCCCGCACCCAAGTGATGACCATACTCGCACGGACCGAACCCGAATCCGACGATTACCGCGGCCTGTCGATGTTTCTGGCGGAAAAGACACCCGGAACAGACGCGCACCCCTTTCCCGACGACGGAATCACCGGCGGAGAGATCGAGGTGCTGGGCTATCGCGGGATGAAAGAATACGAACTGGCGTTTGACGGTTTCAAGGTAAGCGGTGAAAACCTGCTGGGCGGCGAAACGGGGCGGGGCTTCAAACAACTGATGCAGACCTTTGAATCGGCCCGCATCCAGACCGCTGCGCGCGCCATCGGCGTCGCCCAGTCCGCATTGGACGAAGGCCTGAAATATGCGCAGGACCGCAAACAGTTCGGCAAAGCGCTGATCGATTTTCCGCGTGTATCAGGCAAGCTCGCGATGATGGCGGTCGAAATCATGGTGGCGCGGCAGTTGACCTATTTCAGCGCCCGCGAAAAAGACGCCGATCGTCGCTGCGATCTGGAGGCCGGGATGGCGAAACTGCTGGGTGCACGTGTCGCTTGGGCCTGTGCGGATAACGCGTTGCAAATTCACGGTGGGAATGGCTTTGCACTGGAATACAAGATCAGCCGTATCCTGTGCGACGCACGCATCCTGAACATCTTTGAAGGGGCCGCCGAAATTCAGGCGCAGGTCATCGCGCGACGACTGCTGGATTGATCAGGCTTTCGACTGAACGCCCTGCAAAAGCGTCTGATCCAGCTTGTCGCCATGCAGGACGCTGACATCGCCCGTTTGTTCAAAGATTACGGCCCGCACCTTTGACAGGTCCAGCGCGTTCGCTTCGCGCAGTTTTCCGATGACATCCGCCTTGGTCATATTGGCCTTGCGGATGTTGTCCATCAGGAATTGACCGTCGCGCATGATCAGCAGGGGCGCGTTGTCGATCAGGTCAGCCACCTGTGTCGTGCCTGTACGTAATCGTGCGATGCCGATCTGCACGACGAACAGCCCCACCAGCGCCGCCACCCCATGCAGCAACGGGGTCGATGGTGACATGACGGTGGACGCCAGTATCGATCCCGTGGCCAGTGTGATGACAAAATCAAACGACGACATCTTGGAAAAGGATCGCAAGCCCGCAAGCCGTGTCAGAACAATCACGAACGGCACCATGATGACGCAGCGCAGCAGGATATTGATGAAATCGGCCATGACGTGTCCCCGTCGGTTTCGATCCCAACATCGGGGCGACCCCAACAGTTCCGCCACCCCCTTGTCAGTTGATCCGTGCGTCGCGTCGCAGGACATCCAGCAGCCGGTCCCGGGCCGGTGGCAGGGAGGCATTGCCAAGCGATTGTAACAGCCGATGCGCGATGAAATAGCCGGTTGTCGACAGCGCGATCAGGATCTGGTCATCCGTGGCGTCCCCCTGCCCCGCCAGCACCGGCGGCAAGGGCAGCAACCGGTCGATCCATTCGCCCGCCGCCTGACGGCTGACGGCCCTGCCCGTGCGCGGGGACACGAACGCCAGATCTTCGTTCGTGCCGCGCACCGCGCAAGCGCTCAGATCAAGGCCGAACCCCATTTCCGTCAGTAGCGCCTGTTCCCAGCGTAGATAGGCCAGCGGCCAGACTTCGGACTGGCCCAAAAGGTCCAGCAACTGCGCGGTGCGATCATACAGTGGTCGGTGCGGTTCGCGTTCGGGCAACACCCGAGCCAACAGCGCACAGACAGCATTCAGCCCGGCCAGCGACAGACGGTCCGACATGGCGGCGATGGTGCGGCTGCGAACCGGTTCGACGGTAAAAGCCCCCAGATGTTCACCAAGCCGGGCCTTCCATGCCACGGACAGTTGCGCGCCGGGTTGCAGGATCGGGGCGATCTTGCGACTGACCCCACCCCGCACGACGCCCGCGTGCCGCCCCATGTCGGGGGTAAACACCTCGATGATGGCCGATGTTTCCCCGAACGGGCGGACGGCCAAAAGGATGCCTTCGTCACGCCAATCGATCATCGGCCTGCCCCTATTCCAATCCGGGTGCGTCCAGCATGTGTCGCCCCTGCCGGTCCTCGACTTCTATGACCCACAGGTCGGCATCGAAACCGCGCTGGCGCGCAATGGACGCGTCGATATCCAGTTCGGGACCCGATGCGAGCGTGACCCAGATCCTGTCGCCTGTCGCCAGATCGAAACTGCGCTGGAACGCCTGTGCCTGTCCATCCAACGTGTTAAGCTTTACCAGAACAGCGCCCGCCGTCGCGTCCCCCCGTGCCACCACGAAAGCCGGAATATCAGCCACGCGCAGTCGCGCCAGATACGCCGCGACCCAAAAGTCGGCGGTCAGGCGCATCGGTCAGGCATCGCCGTCTTTGAAATCAAGGCCCATTTCGGAATAGCGTTCCTTGTCTTCCAGCCAGTTGGCCCGGACCTTGACCTGCAAGAACAGGTGGACCTTGCGCCCCAGCAGTTCTTCGATCTCGACGCGGGCCGCCTGACCCACCGCCTTGATCGTTTCGCCCTTGTTGCCCAGCACGATCCCCTTGTGGCCGTCGCGGATAACATAGACCAACTGGTCGATCTTGGCGGAACCGTCTTTGCGTTCTTCCCAGTTTTCGGTTTCGACCGTCAACTGATAGGGCAATTCCTGATGCAGGCGCAGCGTCAGCTTTTCGCGGGTGATTTCGGCTGCGATGTTGCGCAGCGGCGCGTCGGCAATCTGATCGTCGGGATACAGCCAAGGCCCAGCCGGAACCTGCGTTGCCAACCAGTCACGCAGCGCGTCGCAGCCATGCCCGCGTTCGGCAGAAATCATGAAGGTTTCGGCAAAATCATAGGCCGCGTTCATTTTGGCGGTCAGTTCCAGCAAGGTTTCCGATTTTACCCGGTCGATCTTGTTGATGGCCAATGCCACGCGCGCCTTGCCGACCCGTTCCGCCAGCACATCCAGAATCGCCTGCACACCGGGGGTCAAACCACGGTTCGCTTCGATCAACAGGACGACGACATCCGCATCGCCCGCGCCCGACCACGCGGCAGCAACCATCGCGCGGTCCAACCTGCGACGTGGCGCAAACAGGCCGGGCGTGTCAACGAACACCAGCTGCGATTGACCAGCCTGCATGACACCGCGAATACGTGCGCGTGTCGTCTGCACCTTATGCGTGACGATGCTGACTTTCGCCCCCACCATGCGGTTCAGAAGGGTGGATTTTCCGGCATTCGGTTCACCGATCAGGGCGACGAATCCGGCGCGCGTGTCTTCGGTCATGGGGATACCTTTTCCAGCAATGCGGCGGCTGCCGCTTGTTCTGCTTGTCGTTTTGCACGGGCCGTGGCGCGGGCGGTTTCGCCGTTAGCCAGCCGCGCCTCTATCGTGAAATCGGGCTGATGATCGGGGCCGGAACGGGCAACTTCTGTATAGACGGGGGGCGGTTCGCCGCGGGCCTGCGCCCATTCTTGCAATGCAGATTTAGCGTCGCGTGCATCCTTGGCCACCGTGGTGACGCGCGCACCCCACAGGGCCAGAACGGTGTCGCGTGCGGTTTCGAACCCGGCGTCCAGATAGACGGCGGCAATCACGGCCTCCATCGCGTCCGCCAGCAACGCATCCTTGCGGCGGCCACCGGATTTCATTTCGGACCGACCCAGTTTCATCACTTCGCCCAGATCAATCTGGCGTGCAACTTCGGCGCATGTTTCACGGCGCACCAGCGCGTTGTAGCGCGGCGCGAGCGTGCCTTCGGCAGCACCCGGATCAGCCGTAAGAAGTGCTTCGGCGATGGTCAGGCCCAGCACACGGTCGCCCAGAAATTCAAGCCGCTGGTTGTCGTCACGGTGCGGACTGGCCATCGATGGATGCGTCACCGCCCGCAAAAGATGCCGCACATCGGCAAAGCTGTGCCCCAATCGTCGCTGGAACGCTTCAAGTTGGGCTGAAACCTTCACTCGATCGCCTTGAAGAAGCGGTCGCTGCGCCATGTCCAAAACGCCAGCATCGACCGCCCCGCCGAAGAAAAGATCACCCGGTCTGCACGGCCGACGATATCCTTGCGCGGGACGAAACCGACGCCGCCAGCGGTCTGGGCCACACGGCTGTCGGTGGAATTATCGCGGTTGTCACCGACAAAAAAGAAATGGTCAGCCGGCACGGTAAAGACACCCGTGTTGTCCAATGACCTGTTGCCGATGTTCAGGATATCGTGGCTGACGCCATTCGGCAGCGTTTCAACGAAACGTTGCTTGATACATTCTGCACCATCACCGACCGCGCCGTTGAAACACTGTGGCCGCTGACCGCCTGACCCCTGCGGTTCCATCCGTTCGGAAAAGATACCGTCTTCTGTCTGCGGGGCCGGTTCGTCATTGATAATCAGTTGGCCATCACGCATCTGGATGCGGTCACCGGGCATACCCACGACACGTTTGATGAAATCGCGTCCAGTGACCGGGTGCCGGAACACCACGACATCGCCGCGTTCAGGATCGGACCCGAACAGCCGTTCGTCCGCGTCTTCGAACATGCCGCAGAAATCATCGGCACCGATGTCGATACCAAGCGCCGGTATCAGGATAGAGGGACATGACGCGTAAGAGTAGCCGTATGCCATCTTGTTCACGAACAGAAAGTCACCGATTAGCAGCGTGTCTTTCATCGAACCGGACGGAATCCAGAACGGTTGAAAGAACAGGGTGCGGAAAACGCCAGCGATCAACAGCGCGTAGACAATCGTCTTGACGGTTTCGACCACGCCCGCGACGACGCCAGTTTTTTCGGCCATGTAATCTATCCCGTCCTTATTATGAACGGCTAAATGATCCTCCGGTCCCGATCTGTCAAGCCAATGGGTCTGCGGGGATCGGACGCGCTTCGATAAGAACGAAAGCCTGTGCCCAGGGGTGATCGTCGGTCAGGGTGACGTGAATGATCGCCTCGTGTCCAGACGGGGTCATCTGGTCCAATCGGTCCTTGGCCCAGCCGGTAACCTGCATGACTGGCTGACCGGTATGCAGATTGCTGACAGCCATGTCTTTCCATGCAATTCCCATGCGCAAACCAGTGCCCAGCGCTTTTGAACACGCCTCTTTGGCGGCCCAGCGCTTTGCATATGTGCCGGGGGTGTCGCGACGGCGCTCTGCCTTTGCCTGTTCGATGTCCGTAAACACCCGGTTGCGAAACCTGTCGCCAAACCGGTCCAATGTGCCTGCGATCCGGTCGATTTTCGCAAGATCTGTGCCAATTCCCAGGATCAAGATTGATCCTCCGGCGCATAAATGACGTGAAGCCGCTCTTCCTCGACTCCACCCAGATACGTAAACGCACCGTCGCAAGCAGCATGGAAATCCGCGATCCCCAGCTTGGGAAAGCGGAAAAAAGATGCGTCACTATTGGCTTGTTGGGCACCAAAGATAACCCGGTCAATTTCCGCCCAACGCATCGCGGACAAACACATTTCGCAAGGCTGGCAAGACGCAAGCAGGGTGCAACCCTTCAGGCTGCGGTCACCCAGCACGTCGGCGGCGCGGGCCATTGCGACCACCTCGGCATGGCGGGAAACATCGTTGGTGTCACCGACTTCGTTCCGGGCCGTCGCGATGACTTGGCCGTCCCGCACAACCGCAGCGGTGAATACGATATCGTGACCTTTGGCATGCAGCGCCAGCGCGTGATCGGCGACGTCGCGCATCGCGGCGCGTTCTGTGTCGGTCGGTGTCATGGCCGGGCCGCGTCCATCGCGGCGCGCATTTTGCGAATGGCCCCGTCGAGCCCAAGAAAGATCGATTCACCGATCAGGAAGTGACCGATATTCAATTCACGCACATGCGGCAGGGCGGCAATGGGCCCGACACTGTCATACGTCAGACCGTGGCCCACATGAATTTCCAGCCCCAGCGAATGGCCATAGGCCGCCATATCGACAAGACGTCCCTGTTCGACATCGCGATCAGCCCAGCGCCCTTCGGCCCAGGCATCAGCATAGGCCCCAGCGTGCAATTCGATCACGGGTGCGCCGATACGGTGGGCTGCTTCGACCTGATCACGGTCGGGGGTGACAAACAGCGAAATGCGGCACCCCGCGTCGCGCAAAGGGGCGATGTAATCGGCCAGTTCGTGTGCCTGACGGGCCACGTCCAATCCGCCTTCGGTGGTGCGTTCTTCGCGTTTCTCAGGAACAAGGCAAACCGCATGGGGCGTCGTGCGCAGGGCCAGATCACGCATTTCAGCGGTCGCCGCCATTTCAAAGTTCAGCGGGATCGACAGCTTCTCCTTTAGCGCGGCCATGTCTGCATCGCGGATATGGCGGCGGTCTTCGCGCAGGTGTGCGGTGATACCGTCAGCCCCGGCCTCTTGGGCCAGCAAGGCCGCGCGCAGCGGATCGGGATTGTCACCGCCCCGCGCGTTCCGCACGGTCGCCACGTGATCGATGTTCACGCCCAGTCGCAGCTTGTCTGTCATTGGCCATTCCTTGCTATAGAGACGGCAACTTAATCCGCTTTTGGTCCTTCGCCATCCCCCCGCGGCACTGGAGAAAGCTTTTCGAGCTTGGCGCGCAACACTTTGCGGCGACGGTTCTGCTGCACCCGCAGCACGGGCACGGCCAGAAAATATGCCACGGTTGCGCAGACCACACCGGGAAGCAGCCCACCAATCAGATAGGGGAAAAAGATGTCGTGATAAAAGATCGACAATCCGTGCCAATCGGCGCGGCCCGGCGTGAACAACGCCCAGATGTTCTGTGCAAGTTCGCGGCCGGCGCTGGCAAACTTGCCGCCCACCGACCCGATATCTTCGTGGGGACCCCGGCCAAGAACCCAGTGGCCCACACCCAGCGATGCCGCAGCGATCGGAAGATAGGTCAGCGGATTGCCAAAGAACGTCGCCATCAGTGCCGCAAGGATATTTCCGCGCATCAGTTTCGCGATCATGGCGGCGACCACGAAATGCAGCCCGTAGAATGGGGTGAATGTGGTGAACACACCCGCCCAGATGCCGCGTCCGATTTTTTCGGGGGTGTCGGGCAGACGCTGCAAACGGCGCTGGACATACCAGAACGCACGACGCCACCCGCCTTCGGGATACACGGCCGAAGCCATCACCCGCCACGCTGGTCGCCTGTCCCTGCGTTTGAACACCGCTGCGTTCCCCTTGATGACCTGTTCAGGTGCCAGATTGACCCGGATCGCGTTGGCGCGACAGGTCCGACACGTTGCTGTCTGCTTCGATTGCCGTGATGACGCGGTGCAGATGGTCCGCGTCCCGCAGGTCGACGTCAATCAACAACCGAAAGTAATCGGGCTTGCGGTCGATGAATTTCAGGTCTGAAATATTGGCATCCTGCTCACCGATCAATGTGCAGATCCGCCCAAGCACCCCCGCATCGTTGGTGATCGAGATATCCAGCGTCACCGCATGAACCGGCTTGTGCTGCCCGTCTTCCCACCGCAGATCGATCCAGCGATCCAACTGATCCTCGAAATCGGCCAGCGCCTGACAATCGATGGCATGCACCTTTACGCCCTGCCCCCGGTAGGTAATGCCAACGATCCGTTCGCCCGGAACTGGCTGGCAGCAGGCAGCGCGCTGAAACTTCTGATCGTCACGCAGCCCGACAACAGCATGATTTGCGTCCACCTCGCCACCGGGCCGCTGATCAAGGTCGGGATAAATCGCGCGGACAATTTCGCGCGCCGACACTTCCGCACTGCCAAGACGGGCCAGCATATCGTTCGCCGCCCCCATCGCCATCGTTTTGGCAGCGGTGCGAATCGCTTTTTCCGTCATGTTCTTGCCCGCGTTTTCAAAGGCGACACGCAGTAATTCGCGGCCCAGCCTGATATAGCGGTCGCGATCTTCTTCGCGCAGGAACTTGCGAATGGCGGTCTTGGCGCGCCCGGTGACGGCAATGTCGATCCATGTCGATTGCGGTGTCTGACCAGCGGCGGTGATAATTTCGACCGATTGGCCGTTTTTCAGTCGCGTCCACAGCGGCACCCGCAGCCCGTCGACCTTGGCGCCCTGACAGGTTGTGCCGATCCGCGTGTGAATTGCATAGGCAAAATCAATCGGCGTTGCGCCCCGCGGCAGCTTGATGACCTCTCCTTTTGGAGTGAAGCAAAACACCTGATCGGTGTACATTTCCAGCTTGACCGCTTCGAGAAAGGCATCGTGGTCTTCGTCGTCTTCCAGCCGTTCGGTCAGGGCGCTGATCCATTTTACCGGATCGACGGCAAAGCGGTTTTCGACCCGTTCGCCGTTTTTATAAGACCAATGCGCAGCAACGCCGGTTTCCGCGACTTCGTGCATTTCGCGGGTGCGGATCTGCACTTCGACACGGCGCCCGTCGCGGCCCGATACGGTCGTGTGAATCGACCGATAGCCGTTCGTTTTGGGCTGACTGATGTAGTCCTTGAACCGGCCCGGCACGGCACGCCACCGCTGATGGATCGCGCCAAGGATGCGATAGCAATCGCCTTCGGTCGCAGTCACGATGCGAAAACCATAGATATCAGACAACCGGCTGAAACCTTGGTCCTTTTCCTGCATCTTGCGCCAGACAGAATAGGGTTTTTTGGCCCGTCCCATGACTTCGGCGTCGATATCGGCACGTTCCAGTTCGACCCGGATATCCGAAGAGATCCGGTTCAGCACGTCGCCCGATTCCCGCTGCAGCACGATAAATCGGCGGATAATGGAATTGCGCGCTTCGGAATTCAGGACGCGAAAGGCCAGATCCTCCAGCTCTTCGCGCATCCATTGCATCCCCATACGTCCGGCAAGCGGCGCATAGATGTCCATCGTTTCGCGCGCTTTCTGGGCCTGCTTTTCCGGTCGCATGGATCTGATCGTCCGCATGTTGTGCAGACGGTCAGCCAGCTTCACCAAGGTGACGCGCAGGTCGCGGCTGGTCGCCATGAACAGCTTGCGGAAGTTTTCGGCTTCTTTTGTTTCGCGACTGTTCAGTTGCAGGTTCGTCAGCTTTGTGACGCCGTCCACAAGTTCCGCGATTTCGGTGCCAAACCGATCCTTTACGATTGCGAAACTGGCAGGGGTGTCTTCGATGGTGTCATGCAGCAGTGCGGTAATGACGGTCGCGTCATCCATCTGCATCTTGGCCAGGGATTCGGCCACGGCGACGGGATGGGTAAAATATTTCTCGCCGGAATGGCGGTACTGCCCCTCGTGCATCTGATCGCCGAACGCAAAGGCGTCGGCGATCAGTGCGGCATTGGTACGTGGATTATAGCTGCGGACCAGAGCGATCAGATCGTCGGCTGTCGTCATCTTGATCCGGCGCTTTCGTGGATTGGGCCGGTGATGGCCGTCAGCGTTGACCTTGCGCTTCCATCAGGGCGCGCAACAACTTTTCTTCGGACATATCGTCTTCGACGGGTTTGTCCGATTCGGCGCCCATCAGAAGAGCCATCTGGTCTTCTTCGGGTTCGTCGACTTCGATTTGGGTCTGGTTGGCTTCGATCATGCGCTCGCGCAAATCATCGGCCTGCTGGGTTTCGTCTGCGATTTCACGCAGCGACACGACGGGGTTCTTGTCGTTGTCGCGGTTTACCGTGACAGGCGAACCCGCTGCAATTTCGCGCGCACGATGTGCGGCCAGCATGACGAGTTCAAACCGGTTGGGGACCTTGTCGACACAATCTTCGACGGTAACGCGGGCCATCGGCACACTCCTGTTGTTGTCCGGGCTGGATAGCAAGCCCCGCTTCTGGCACGCGACCGCAAAAAACACAAGCAGGTTTCCCAACCTGTCAAGAGGTTTCGACGTCGATCCGCTTGATACCGTCCAACTGGTCAGGTCGAAGCGCATCCCGCATCTGCCGGACGGTCAATCCAGACACCGGATGCACCCAATCCGGCGCCACATCTGACAGGGGAATCAGAACGAAACCGCGATCCTGCACCCGTGGATGCGGCAGGATCGTTTCTGTCGGCCATGTCGTTTGCTGATCAGCAAGCGGCATGTCCCGCCAAAAATTAAAAGTTGTGACGTCAGGTAATATCACATTTCCGAGTGAAACCAGATCAAGATCTATTGGCCGTGGCCCCCATCGCTTTGTGCGAATGCGCCCTGCGTGGCGTTCAAGATCGTGTAGCACCTGCAGGATATCATCCGGGTCCATCAGGCTATGTAGTGCGATTGCCGCGTTAACGAATTCGTTTCCGATTCCAACGGGGTAGGCTGGCGTCGCGTATAAATGCGACATTGAAAAATCCCCATCATGCGCCAGTGCCGCTGCCGCTTTTTCCGCAAAAGTTGCAACAATTTCCGCACGATCAGCTCTAGGTTGCACAGCGTTCCCGCCGATCGCTATGAGCGTTAACTTGCCTGTCTCTGACATAGCCAAACTTGCACCGTCTATTCCAACCCTCATATAGGGCCAATCCGTAAGATACCTATCCGACTTGGATGATTATGTATCTGTGATTGACGACATCCGACTTCGCAAAGGTCACCAACATATGTTTTACCGAGACGAACGTCTGGCCCTGTTTATTGACGGGTCGAACCTTTACGCCGCAGCAAAAGCGTTGGGTTTCGATATCGATTATAAGCTTTTAAGGCAGGAGTTCATGCGCCGTGGCAAGCTGTTGCGCGCGTTTTACTACACGGCACTTCTGGAAAACGACGAATACTCTCCCATTCGCCCATTGGTTGACTGGCTGAATTACAACGGTTTTTCCATGGTGACGAAACCGGCCAAGGAATTCACCGATTCCATGGGCCGTCGCAAAATCAAAGGAAACATGGATATCGAATTGGCCGTAGACGCTATGGAACTGGCGCCAAAGGTCGATCATATCGTTCTGTTTTCCGGCGACGGTGATTTTCGTCCGCTAGTCGAATCGCTTCAGCGTCAGGGCGTACGGGTGTCGGTGGTATCGACGATCCGCAGCCAGCCGCCGATGATTGCCGACGAACTGCGCCGACAGTGCGACAATTTCATAGAACTGGACGAGCTGCGCGATGTCGTGGGGCGTCCGCCCCGTGAGCCGCGCGAGATGCAGGAAACATCTGCGTCGATGTCCGACGCCGAGTAAGCTGCACCCCAGTATCGGCATCAAAGGCCCGCAGGTTTTCGCCTGCGGGCCTTTCTTGTGTATCAGTTCGCGGCAAAGCCAAGCTGTGCCACGTTGATTTCAAACGCTGGATGCTGTTCCGCGCCGACGACTTCGGGCTTGAAATGACGGTAGATCGAACGCCAGTACGGCTGGACGACAACGCCATCGTCGCGCAGCATGGTTTCCAGTCGGGCCGTCACTTCGGTCCGGGCGTCAGCATCCGCAAGGCTTAGCGCTTCTGCCAATGCACTGTCGAATTCGGGGTTGCTGTAACCAGATTCGTTCCAGGTTTCACCCGACCGATACGCCAGCGCCAGAATCTGCACAGCCAGCGGACGATGCCCCCAATCCGTTGCTGAATAGGGATAGGTGGTCCACCCATTCCAGAACGTACTACCCGGAATGACCGTCCGCTTGACCTGAATGCCAGCGTCCCGCAACTGGGCCGCGACCGCATCACATGTGTTCTTGCGCCATGTGTCGTCGATCGAGATCAGTTCGTGTTCGAAATCCTGCATCCCGGCTTCTTCCAGCAATGCCATTGCCGCCTCTGGGTCATACTCTGCTGGTCCGATGTCGGCATATTCGGGATGGATCGGTGCAACGTGGTGGTTGGCCGCGACCACACCATCATTGGAAAAGCCCAGTTCCAACAGTGTCGCGTTATCGACAGCCAGCGCCAGCGCCCGACGCACCCGAACGTCGGCATAGGGGGTCGTGCCATCGACTTCTGCTTTTTGGTTCGGGCGGATGACCACGGTGGAAGATGTGACCGCCTCGCTTTGGGTCCAGCCAGCGCCGTCCATGATGTCTTTGAATTCACCGATGGTTTCGTAATTCATGTCGAATTCGTCGGACAATGCACCAGAAACGATTGCGGCCTGATCGGTACCTAGGTCGATAAATTCGACCCGTTCCAGCGCGGCACCTTCGCCCCACCATGTATGGCCTTCGTTCCGGACCAATGCGGCGCGCACGCCGACCTCGTAACCATCGGGCAGATAGGCGCCGGTGCCTTTGGGGTCGAGCAACGGATCGCCCGAAAAGTCCTGCGGCACGATCGCCGCCGGGAAATCGGCAAAATTGGAAATAAGCGTGATATCCGACTGGGACAGGTCCAGCACGATGGTCGTATCATCCACAACGGTGATCGCACCCTCAGTGATATTTCCCGTATCTTCATCAATCAGCGACGTCATCCGCGACGCCATCGAATTTCCATCAAAGGACGAATCACACCAGCGTTCGATGTTGAACGCCACGTCCTGCGCCGTGAACGGGGTACCGTCGTTCCATGTGACACCCGGACGGATGTTCAGCGTGTATTGGGTCGCATCCTCGTTGACGTCCCAGCTTTCCAGCAGCATCGGCTTGATCGAACCGTCGCGCTGGTATTCGGTCAGATATTCCAGCCAGCCGCGTGTATAATTTGACATCTGCGGCCAATCGTAACTGCGCGGATCTTTTAATGCGCGCACTTCCATCTGAATGCGAAGCGTTCCGCCGTCCTGCATGCTGGTCTGGGCGCGGGCAGGCGTCGCCAGTCCAAGCAATCCATAAGCCGCGGTCGCCGTCACCCCCAGCGACGTGGCGCGGGTCATGAATTCGCGGCGTGACAGACTACCATGCGTGACTTCGTCGGCATAGCGGCGGGCAGCGGGGTGGATCGGGTCGGTTGAACGGTTCATAGCAGCATCCTATCTGGTCGGTACAGCGCGACAGCAGGCCAACGCTTAGCGTTTGGAACTAACGCGTGTGTTGATCTGTTCAACCATGGTCTGACACGGTTTTGAGATTCCGCGACACTGGACCCGATCCCGGTTCGGCCCTATCAGTTGCACCGACCCGTACCGAAAGGCGCAATATGTCCAATCCCGCCCTGAACCTGTATCTTGCAGCCCCACGCGGGTTTTGCGCAGGCGTCGACCGCGCAATCAAGATCGTCGAAATGGCGTTGGAAAAATGGGGATCGCCCGTTTTTGTCCGGCACGAGATCGTTCACAATAAATTCGTGGTCGATGGTCTGCGTGACAAAGGCGCGGTGTTCGTGGAAACGCTGGATGAATGTCCTGACGACCGCCCCGTTATCTTTTCAGCACATGGTGTACCAAAGGCAGTCCCTGCCGCCGCAGCAAAGCGCGAAATGATCTATGTCGATGCCACCTGCCCACTGGTCAGCAAGGTGCATATCGAAGCACAGCGCCACGCCGACAATGGCCTGCAGATGATCATGATCGGTCATGCGGGCCATCCGGAAACCATCGGCACGATGGGCCAATTGCCCGATGGTGACGTGCTACTGGTCGAAACAGTGGCGGATGTCGCCCATGTGCAGGTGCGTGACCCAGAAAAACTGGCCTTCGTGACGCAGACCACGCTGTCGGTCGATGACACCGTCGATATCGTGCAGGCGCTAAAGACGCGGTTTCCAGCGATCATCGGGCCGCACAAGGAAGACATTTGTTATGCGACCACCAACCGCCAAGAAGCGGTAAAGGCGATGGCCCCGCTGTGCGACGCCATGCTGGTCGTGGGCGCACCCAATTCTTCGAATTCGCGCCGTCTGGTTGAAGTCGGCACGAAAGCTGGTTGCCCTTATAGCCAGTTGGTCCAGCGGGCCGATGACATTGACTGGCGGGCGCTGGATGGCATTGGGTCAATGGGCATCACGGCAGGGGCATCAGCCCCCGAAGTATTGATCGAAGAGGTCGTTCAAGCGTTTCGCGACCGCTACGACGTGACGATCCACATGGTCGAAACCGCTGTCGAAAACGTCGAATTCAAGGTGCCCCGCGTCCTGCGCGAACCGGCCTGACGCGGCAAGCCGCTACATCGCGACTTCGGCCTGCATGACCGGGACGGGTCCGGCCGAAAAGCGATATTCGATATCCGAAAACCGATCCTGCGGGAATCCGTACAGAAACCGTAGCCCGTCTTCGCCCGCGACAACGCAATGTTCTGCGTCCGCCGGGATATACAGCGCGATGCCCGGACGCAGATCGTGATCAATGCCGTCAATCGTGACAATACCTTGGCCCGCCAGACAAAAATAAAATTCGCACGGGGAATGACGGTGCGAATGCAAGGTGCCCTGCGGGCCGAATTCCGCCACACCCAATGTCAGGCTGGCGGTCTGCGTACGGTCACCCGAAAATAATGTGCGCCACTGCACGGTGCCGTGGCTGGGATCGTCGAATCCCTCCAATGGCGCGTGGTCGGCATTGGCCACAGTGACCATCGCTTTATTCAAGATATCCATGCCAGCGCCTCCTCCGCCCTGATTGCGCTGGCACCATGCAACTGATCCGGCTGGCGTGTCCGTTTCCTTTCCGACAATGTGTTGTCGCAATTTGACGCGTCGCGTTGTGCAAGACAGCACAGTTATTCTATCTGTGACCCAACCGACCCTGTTTGCAAAAGGCCTGTGCCCATGTTCCGCATCCCGACTGGACCCCTTGTTCTTGGCCTTGCGGGGTTGTTGCCGTTTTTATGGGGGGCACTGACCGCCTTGGTCCCGTCGTTGGGGGAATGGGCCATGCTGACGCTGGGGGGCCGGTTTACCGCGCCCTTTGTCCAACTGTCTTATGGCGCAATCATCCTGTCGTTCATGTCCGGCGTGCTATGGGGCTTTGCCACGCGGCAGGGTGGTTTGCTGCCATATGCGCTATCCGTCATTCCCGCGCTTTGGGCGTTCTTTATGGTGGGCGGCGGCCCGACCGCTGCGGGGATCAACCTGTGCGCGGGCTTTCTGGGTCTGCTTCTTCTGGACTGGCAATTCGCAAAGGCGGGTCTGGCGCCCGCATGGTGGATGCAACTGCGGACCCTACTGACCGCCATCGTCGTGGCCAGTTTCCTGCCGCTGATCCTGTGAGCGTGGATCACCGGACCATCGGGTTTTACGACACGGCGGCCAGCCGCTACGCGACCCTGAACCATACCGACAAAGCCAGCGCAGCGCTTTGCGCTTTTATGAAACTTTTGCCGCCGGGCGGGTCCGTTCTGGACCTGGGCTGCGGGCCGGGACGCGCATCGTATCATCTGCGCGCTGCCGGGTTCACGCCAGACCCGGTTGATGCGTCCAGCGCCATGGTCGCATTTGCACAGGACACGCACGCGCTGCCTGCGCGGCTGGCAAGCTTTGACGATCTGAACGCTGTCGCGGCCTATGACGGCGTCTGGGCAAATTTCAGTTTGCTGCACGCAGCCCGCCATGACCTGCCACGTCACCTGTCGGCCATCGCCACCGCGCTGCGACCGGGCGGCGTGTTTTACGCCGGCATGAAAACCGGTCAGGGTGAAGCACGCGACGCGCTTGATCGACGCTATACGTATGTGACGCCGTCGGAATGGGCTGTGATGCTGGATGATGCAGGATTCAGCCTGATTGCGTCGCGTGAAGGGGTGGACAAAGGCTGCGCCGGAACAGATGACGCCTTTCTTGTAACCCTCGCGCGGAAGACCTGACACGATGCCTGACCTGTTTGCCTATACCGACGGTGCCTGTTCCGGCAATCCCGGCCCCGGTGGTTGGGGCTGCCTGATGATCGCCCGTGAGGGCGGCACCGTCATCAAGGAAAAGGAATTGAGCGGCGGCGAAGCCCAGACAACCAACAACCAGATGGAGTTGTTGGCCGCGATCAGCGCACTGGAATCCCTGACCAAACGCAGCGCGATCACGATCGTGACCGACAGTTCCTACGTCAAGGACGGGATCACCAGCTGGATCTTTGGCTGGAAAAAGCGCGGCTGGAAAACCGCCGCCAACAAGCCCGTCAAAAACGAGGCACTGTGGAAACGGCTGGATGCCGCGACGCGGGAACACGACGTATCGTGGCAATGGGTCAAAGGACATGCGGGCCACCCGGAAAACGAACGCGCCGACGCGCTGGCGCGGGCCGGAATGGCCCCGTTCAAGCCATGATCGCTGGCCAAATCGACGGCTTTGTGCCCCTGCTGGCCGCGCTGGATTACGCGTCGGTGTTCATTTTCGCGATCACAGGCGCGCTGGTCGCCAGCCGCGCACAGCTGGATATTGTTGGCTTTGTGTTTGTCGCGGCTGTGACGGCGACCGGCGGTGGCACCGTGCGGGACGTGCTGCTGAACCGCGACATGGTGTTCTGGGTCGCCAACCCGACCTATATCGCGGTCGCCAGCGTGGCCGCCGTGCTGGTGTTTTTGTTCGCGCACAAACTGGAAAGCCGGTATCGCAGCATTTTGTGGTTTGACGCGCTGGCGCTGGCTGTGGCCGTCCCCGCAGGCGTCGGCGTGGCGCAGGCAATGGGCATGGACTGGCCCATCGTGCTGATCATGGGGATTTCAACAGGCTGTTTCGGCGGGTTGATGCGCGACGTGGTCTGTAACGAGGTGCCACTGGTCCTGCAGCAGGGCGAACTTTACGTGACCTGCGCCCTTGCGGGGGCCGCGGCGGCAGTGCTGTGCCAATGGTTCGGTCTGACAGGTGCTGCACCGCTTGCGGTGTGTGCTGTGACCACCTTTGCACTGCGCGCGGGAAGCGTCGCCCGTGGCTGGCGACTGCCTGTCTACAAAAGCTTTCCACCCCGCCAGTAGGCGACGCCGTCAGACAACTTTGAGGACGATCTTGCCGATGTGATCGCCTGCTTCCATCCGCGCATGGGCCGCGCTGGCATCTTCCAGCGCAAATTCCTGATCCATGACCGGTGCAACCCGCCCTGTCGCCAGCAGGGGCCAGACATGGGCGCGCAATTGGTCCGCGATGCGCGCCTTGGCCAGATCGCTTTGTGGGCGCAGGGTGCTGCCAGTCAGGGTCAGACGTCGGGTCATCATCTGGATGAAATTCACCTCTGCCTTCATGCCACCCAGAAACGCGATCTGGACCAACCTGCCGTCGTCAGCCAGTGCGTTGATGTTACGCTGAATATAGCTGCCCCCCACCATATCGAGGATCACATCGGCGCCACCTTGTTGTTTTACAGCCTTTACGAAATCATCACGCTTGTAGTTGATCGCCAGTTCCGCGCCCAGATCACGGCAGACGGCCAGTTTGTCGTCGGTGCTAGCCGTCGTGAAGACGCGCGCCCCGAATACATGCGCCAGCTGGATCGCCGTCGTGCCGATGCCTGACGACCCGCCATGCACCAACAGGCGTTCACCCGCTTGCAAACCGCCGCGCATGAACACGTTGGACCAGACCGTGAAATAGGTTTCCGGCAGGCAAGCCGCCTTTTGCAACGACATGCCGTCCGGCACCGGCAGACAATGGGCCGCAGGCGTCATCACGTATTCCGCATATCCGCCACCCGGCAGCAGTGCGCAAACCTGATCGCCCACTGACAGACCGCTGACGCCCGGGCCGACCGCATGTACATGGCCAGCGCATTCCAGTCCCGGCAGATCGGACGCCCCTGCCGGCGGATCATAGGCCCCTGCCCGCTGCAGCGCA
Source organism: Loktanella sp. SALINAS62 (assembly GCF_018263905.1). Taxonomy (GTDB): domain Bacteria; phylum Pseudomonadota; class Alphaproteobacteria; order Rhodobacterales; family Rhodobacteraceae; genus Loktanella. The sequence continues at coordinate 35,852 of NZ_JAAFZU010000023.1, forward strand.
TCGGGCCGGTTCACCCCGGCAAAAGCGACCTTTATCACGACCTGCCCCACGCCGGCCTGCGGCATCGGCCGATCCGTCACCTGCAAAACGTCCGGTCCACCCGGTTTGGTGATTTCAACGGCCTTCACGATTCGCGTCCTGTCTTGCGCCATTGCCCCGGAACCTCGACGTCACGCATCGCAGACGGTGCCCGGACCATACCAGCGAGCTTTCCAAGCGGGATGGTCAGCGGTTTCAGCAACGGGTTCGCGTTGACCCGCGCCTTGAACTTTTCGAACTGCATTACCTCTGCGATCCGGCGGTCGATGAAATCATCCGTGGCGCTGTGATCAACCGACTGGTCCCCTAGCCAATACAACACGACGGACGCCCATACCCCCGACAGGGTCGCGCGTTTCGTGTACCAGTTGGCATCACGTGACGTATCACCCAGCGCGGTCCAGATGGCATCGGCAGTGCCCCACATCAACTTTGCCCCTTCGGCGGCCAGATGGGGCAGCGCAAACAGGGTGGTGCCGCGCCGCACCGCTTCTTTGTTGGGCGATGCATCCAGCCGTAACCGGATCGCGCGAGCCACCTTTTCGCTAAATCGCAACCCTGACATGTCATCCGCTGCGATGGCCTCAACCATCCGACGGTCGCCTTCGCGGTGATAAAGAACCGCCAGATCAGTGGCCCCCCGTGGACACAGGCTGCGCGCCCGTGCGGCAGGTATATCCGTTGACGCAATCGCGGCCTTGAACGCTTCTTCCGACCAGCCATCGAATGCGACTTGTGGCAGGATCGCGTCCAGCAGTTCCAGTTTTGCGGGGTCTGTATAAGTCATGGGGCCTCCTTGCATGTCAGCAGACTAGACAAGTTAGAGCAGCGCGGCTATAGGACCAATTCCTGCAAATTTTTGCAAATCTGACTAGAAAGGTGGTGAAAACCACATGCAGGTTAGTGTTCGTGATAACAACGTCGATCAAGCGCTCCGTGCTCTGAAGAAAAAACTTCAGCGTGAAGGTGTGTTTCGTGAAATGAAGCTCAAGCAACATTTCGAGAAGCCCTCCGTCAAGAAAGCACGCGAGAAGGCCGAAGCGATCCGCCGTCAGCGCAAGCTGGCACGGAAAAAGGCCCAGCGCGAAGGTATGCTGTAAAGCAGACTCTTTTCGACTGAAAGAAAGCCCCCGTCTGTTAACAGGCGGGGGTTTTTGCGTGTATTTCGGCGCATTCACATGCTTCCGCGCCAAATGTGTGCTTTAGTCCGGTGATCGCAAATGTTGGGTTTGTGCACATCACAAGGATATAGCCGCCATGACCACGCCGTGCCAAAAGTGTCCGTTGCGTCGGCATGACCTGTTCACCGACATGTCCGACGACAATGTGCAGGCGATGCAAAGGTTCAAGGTGGGCGAACTGACCGTCGATGCCGGTACGCCCTTGTTGATCGAAGGGTCGAACAGCCCGCAACTGTTCACAGCCCTGCGGGGTATGGGGATCAGATACAAGACGACGATTGATGGTCGCAGACAGGTCGTGAATTTTGTCTTCCCCGGCGATTTCATCGGATTGCAGGCCGGTTTGATGAAAGAGATGGCGCATTCCGTCGAAGCACGATCACGCATGACCCTGTGCGTGTTCAACCGATCAGAACTTTACAGCTTTTTCCGGTCCCACCCTGAACGCGCGTTCGACATCACATGGCTTGCCGCCGTCGAAGAACATTTCCTGGGCGAAGCCCTGACATCAATAGGTCAGCGCACCGCAAAACAGGCGCTGGCCTGGGCCTTGGTACGGATATTCGAACGCGGCAGCATGATTGGCCTGACAAATAATCGCAGCATGAAATTGCCATTCCGCCAGCAGGATCTGGCCGATGCACTGGGGCTGTCGCTGGTCCACACGAACAAGACCCTGAGCCAGCTGCGCGATTCGCAGCTGGCAAACTGGTCGGACGGTCAGTTGACCATCAATGACACCGAAAAGCTGGCAGCTGTCGCCGGCGTCGAAACCGGATTGGTGCCGCGCCGTCCGCTGATGTGATCAGCCGCCACGCAGATAGGCTGCTAGTTCCGCCTCACCTTTGCGCAGGCCACTGACGGGTTTTGTCTTTGCCAAACGGTTGAACAATACTGCGCGTTCATCGGCATGAAGATCGGCCAAATCGATGACGGCCGGGTGAATGTAGCTGGTTCGCGATACGGCCGCAGTATTGTGAAGCCGCAGCGCCGCCGCTTCGCACATCGCCTTGATCGTCGGTGCGTCGTTATTGCAGGCATAGCAGAACGCCGCATGCGTCCCGTTCCACGTGCGCAACGTTTTGGCCGTGACGTCTGCACCACAAATGTCGTGCAGCGCGTCATTGATGTGGTCGGACCGGATGCCATGCGTGTCGCCGCGATCGTCGACATAACTGATAAGCTCTGCACCCGGCAGATCCTGTGAATCGTGCAGCACATGCGCCAACCGGGGGGCGTAGAAATCCTTTTCCACCTGTTTGCCACCCTTGCCAACATAGGCCAGCGCCAGATGGCCGCCGTCGATGTCGACGTGTTTGTTCAACAGGGTCGTGACGCCATAGCTGCCGTTTTCATCGGTATAGGCGGCATTTCCGACCCGCATTGATGCCCTGTCGATCAGCACCAAAGTCGCGGCCAACGCGGTATCGAATGTGCCCGCATCCCCGCGCAGTCGCATTGCAATCCATCGGCGCAGGCTGGGTAAATGATCGGACAGTTGGATCAGGTTGTCGTATTTCAGCTGTGCATGCAGCTTTGTCCAATCGGGATGATATCGATATTGCTTGCGTTCGCGTTCATCGAAACCCGTCGCCTGAAGATGACCCAGTGGCATCGGGCAAATCCAGACATCGGTATAGGCTGGCGGCACGCCCAAGGATTTCAGACGCGCCCGTTCTGCCTTGTCATCAATCCGTGTGCCGTCTGGTGCAATGTAACTGAAACCGCGCCCGGCGCGTTTGCGCCGGATGCCGGGTTCGCTGTCAGGGTAATATATCAGGTCGGATCGCCCCTGAAGATCGGCGTAGGCCATCAGGCTTTCTCTATTTCCGTGATCGACTTGAACACTTCGTCGCCGTCGTCCTGTTCGATCCGGAATGACGGTTCTTCCGCGCTTGCGTCACGCGTGATCTCTGTACCGCTGATTTTCAGGGTCCGCTTCTGCGTATACTTCTGGGTCACTTTTCCGGTGCCGGTGCCGGACCCCCAATTCCATTTGACGCGGTCGCCTTCGTTGATGCTGGACATGTCTCGCTCCTGTGTGTTGTGGCACCCACTGTGGCGCATCCCACTGCGGGGCACGCGGCGCGGGTGGCCAGTAACTTAAGAGGGAATGGCGCGACCGGACCCTCACTTTCGGGGAGGAGGTTCAGGTCCGGTCGCATATCAATCGGCGGGGGACAGCGCCTTGATGATGACTGAACGCGTATCGCCCCGTCCGGTTCCACGTCGCGCGGCACATTTTCAATTCCCCGTGCGTGTTCCGGGCTATGTTCTGTGCAGACCTAGGAAAAAAGGCAGTTGTCATGGCGATGATGGGCGGCGCGTTCATGCGCAAGATCGTGGTTGATGTGCGGGCCAGCTATTGGGCCGTGCCGTCCGGTTTTGTCGTCGCAGCCATGATGCTGGCGCAGTTGTTCATCTGGTTAGACCGCAACCCGGACGTTTTGCCATTCACCCTGCCGGACACCTGGATTGATCGTCAGGGTGATGGCGCACGGCAGACGTTGACGACAATTGCCACTGCCGTCATCGGCGTCGCAGGTGTCATGTTTTCGATGACCTTGGTGGCAGTCAGCTTTGCGGCAGGCAATTTTGGCCCCCGTTTGATCGGGAATTTCATGCGTGATCGTGGCACGCAAATCAGCTTTGGGCTTTTGATGGCGACTTTTGTTTACGCCGTCTTTGTTTTGCGCGCGATTCATGGTCCCACGGATGACGTTGCCCCGTTTGTCCCGCAGATGTCATTGCTGTTGGCAATGGGGCTGATGGTCGTGTCGGTCTTTACGATGATTTTCTACGTGCACCATGTGCCCGAAACGATCAACGTATCGAATATCGCGTCAGATCTTGGGCATCGGTTCAGCCTTGATATCCGCCAGTTGATCGACGCACGCGGCTCGATCTTGGTCGAAGACCTTCCCTTTCAACAGCGCAGCCTCACCACAGACATCTACGCAGCCCATCCGGGATATATTCAACAGATGGACAGGGACACCCTGTTTGACTGTGCGCGCAGGCAGGACTGGCTGATCAAGGTGCACCATAATCCAGGCACCTTCATCAGCCCGCACGTGCCGTTGATGACGGTCCATTCCAACGGCGTTTTAACCGAAACCCAGATCGGCACGCTGCGCGACGCGATTGCGACCGGGAACGCCCGGACAGAAGATCAAGCCACCCCATATATCGGGGACCAATTGTGTGAAATGGTGGCCCGCGCACTTTCGCCGGGGTTCAACGACCCATTTACCGCCATGAATTGTTTGAATTGGCTACACGCAGGTTTAATGGAAGCGATCCATTACAAAGGTGGCCTGAAGCCCCTGACAACGCAGCGCGTGACAATCCGCTTTACCGATTTCGGGGATCTGCTGACACCGTTTGAAAACTGTGCGGCCTATACCGTGACCGACCGCATGGCCCGCACACGGCACCTGATGCTGGCCCGATCGCTGGTCAACGATGCCGGACGCGACCACCCGCAGACGGAACGGCTGGAACGGCTGGTCAGGCAACTTGACCAGCCGGACTAGACATCAGGCTTGAATGGCGGCCTGCGGGTCCAGCGTGTCCAGACCCAGTGCTGCGCCCACTGCGGCATAGGTCACATGCCCGGCGTGCACGTTCAGCCCGGCCAGCAGATGCGGATCGTCGGCGCAGGCCTGTCGCCAGCCCTTGTCAGCCAGCGCCAGCATGAACGGCATGGTCGCATTGCCCAGCGCGATGGTGCTGGTCCGGGCAACCGCCCCCGGCATGTTCGCCACGCAGTAATGCATGATGCCGTCGACGTCATAGATCGGATCTTGATGCGTAGTGGCGCGCGAGGTTTCGAAACAGCCGCCTTGGTCGATGGCCACATCGACCAGCGCTGCGCCCGGCTTCAGCTCTGCCAGTTGGGCGCGGCTGATCAGTTTTGGCGCGGCGGCACCGGGGATCAGGACAGCACCGATGATCATGTCGGCCTGCACCGCCAGTTCCATCGTGTTGCCTGCACTGGCAAAGCTGGTCTTGAACACCCCGGCAAACACGTCATCCAGATAACGCAGTCGGGTCAGCGACCGATCCAGAACCGTCACATCGGCACCCATGCCCGCAGCAATCCGGGCCGCTTGCGTGCCGACGACACCGCCACCGATGACCACGACATGCGCGGGGCCGACACCGGGCACGCCACCCATCAGAACACCGCGACCGCCATTCGCTTTTTGCAAGGTCCACGCCCCGACCTGCGGTGCCAGACGTCCCGCAACTTCGGACATCGGCGCAAGCAAAGGCAGGCCGCCAAAACGATCCGTCACAGTTTCATAGGCAATACAGGTGGCCCCGGACGCAATCAGGTCACGAGTCTGATCGGGGTCCGGTGCGAGGTGCAGATAGGTGAACAGAATCTGACCTTCACGCAGCATCTTGCGTTCGACCGCCTGCGGTTCCTTGACCTTGACGATCATGTCGGCGCTGGCGAACACCTCTGCCGCTGTGCCTGCAATGGCGGCGCCAGCAGCAATATAATCGGCGTCAGGAAAACCAGCGCCCAGACCGGCGTCGGTTTCCACCGTGACGGTGTGACCGTGCAGAATGGCCTCTCGCACGGCATTCGGTGTCAGGCCGACGCGAAATTCCTGAGGTTTGATTTCTTTTGGACAGCCGATGTGCATGGAACGCTCCTGTGTTGCGGTTTCATCCACTATCGCGTCTTGCCTGTGGTAAGTTTTCGATTGTTTTACCATCGCGATCGGACAAGGATCACAATTATTGCACCGGGTGGGCAGTTACTGGGAAAATATCGTGCATGATCGAAATTGACGACACAGATCGCCGCCTGATGGCGGCTTTGCAACGCGATGGCCGCATGACCAATGCCGAACTGGCGGACAAGGTGAACCTGTCGGCCAGCGCCTGCCACCGCAGGGTGCAGCGTCTTGAAAAAATCGGGGTGATTGATGGCTACGTAGCACTGGTCAACGCGCGCAAGATCGGGCTTTCGACAACGGTCTTTGTCGAAATCACGCTATCCGCCCAAGCGGACGAGGTGCTGGATGCCTTTGAACGGGCTGTGCGGCTGATTCCGGACGTGCTGGAATGTCACCTTATGGCAGGATCTGCCGATTATCTGTTAAAGGTTCTGGCAAAAGACACCGAAGATTTTGCCAGGATACATAGAAAGCATCTGGCGCGCCTACCCGGCGTCGCGCAGATGCAATCCAGTTTCGCGTTGCGAAAGGTCAGGGCGACGACCGCCCTGCCGATCTGATCAACCGACGTTCAGCGTTTCGGTCGACGAAAAGAACATGGCCTGTGCCACGGCGGACCTGACCTGTTCTTCGGTATAGGGTTTGGCGATCAAGAACGCAGGTTCCGGTTTGTCGCCCGTCAGCAAACGTTCTGGGAACGCCGTGATAAAGATAACCGGCATATCACCAAACGCGCCCAGCAGTTCATTGACCGCATCGATACCCGAAGAGTTATCGGCCAATTGAATGTCGGCAAGGATCAGATCGGGCTGTTCGGAAATACCCAGTTTGATCGCACCTTCGTGGGTGCGGGCTATGCCCGTCACCTTGTGCCCCATGTCGGACACCAGCGCTTCGAGGTCCATGGCAATGATCGCTTCATCCTCGATGATCAGGATGCGCCCGGCGATGCTGTCCGCCATTTCGCGGTGGGCGACGCCGACCAGATGCGCGACCTCTGACTCGTCGATGGACATGATGTCTGCAATTTCAGGATACGAAAATTCTTCGATGGTGTTCAGCAGCAGCGCTTCGCGGGTGTTGGTCGTCAGCTTTGCAAGATGTCGTTGCGCGGCACCTTCTATGCCAACCGGGCTTTCGCCGGGTTCTGACGTGTCTGTGCTGGACCACATCATATGTAGCGTTTTGAATAACGCAGATTTTGGAGAAATCTGTGTGTCAAAAATGCTGCGATCCTCCAAAATCGCCTCGAGCGTGGCAGCGGCATAGGCGTCACCGCTCGCCTGCGATCCGGTCAGCGCCCGTGCGTAGCGCCGCAAAAACGGAAGATAAGTGCCAATGGCGGTGGTGACGTCCTGGTCGGCATTCGAAGTTGCCATAAGTTTTTTTCCTGTCATGTCCCTGTCTTTGGAACCTAACGCCGATTGAAGCGTTTGGGTTCCTCATACAATATGTCTGAACCTTAATTAATAGCGGGCCCCTTAATGTCCAACGATCCACCGAGCGACAAGGCGCGTCAGCAGATTGATGCCAACCTCAAACGCGTCTTTCAAGCTCAAGAGCAGGCTGAGCTGCCCGATCGTTTGAAACAATTGCTAGAGAAACTGAAGGCCCAAGATAACGCTGCGGGGGGTCAATAATGACGGCTGATCCACGTGACGAACTGGTCGAACATTTGCCCGCCTTGCGGGCATTTGCTATTTCGCTGACCCGAAACGGGTCGACTGCGGATGACATGGTGCAAGATACGGTCGTCAAGGCCTGGACGAATATCGAAAAGTTCGAGCCCGGCACGAACATGCGGGCCTGGCTTTTTACGATCTTGCGGAACACGTTTTATTCCAGCCGGCGCAAGGCAAAGCGCGAGGTGGCGGACGTCGACGGCATCTTCACAGAGAATATGGCGGAAAAGCCAGCCCACGATGGCCACCTGCAGATGACCGATTTTCAGACAGCATTCGCAAAGCTGCCTGACGAACAGCGTGAAACCCTTATTCTGGTCGGTGCATCCGGGTTTTCGTACGAAGAGGCCGCCGAAATGTGCAAGGTCGCCGTCGGAACGATCAAAAGCCGCGCCAATCGTGGCCGCAAGCGACTGGCAGAGCTGATGAATCTTGATTCAGACGGACCTGTTGAGCTGACCGACAAAGCCACGGTCGCCGTCGTCAGTAACAACGGTAATTCTGCATTCTGATGCCGGATCGTCAGCCCGATAACGAAGAAACCTTTCGGTTTCTGCGCGGGCTGCCGTTCAGGGTCGTAGCGTTCCTGTCGCTTGCATTGCTGCCGATCGGTATGCTGGCCGTCTGGCAAACCAAGGGGTTGGACGAAACGCTTCGGGAACGCACCGAACTTAGCCTTGTGGCGCTGACGGAATTGGCCGCATCGGGCGAACGGCGCGCTATTCAGGCCGCCGTCGGATCGGCCCGCACCCAAGCGGCAATGTATGAAACACTGATGGATGATCCTGAACGTTGTCGGGCGGCACTGGGTAATCTGGTTGATCACAGTTCGATTTATCGTTTCGTCGGGTTCATCCCTGTAAGCGGTTCGATCGTCTGTTCGTCACAACGGTCCGAACTTGAAAATTCTTTTCTCGATCAAAGGGTCATGGCGCTGACGGAATCCACCGTGCAGTCATTTTTGCCGGTCGTCATCCCGGACGCGGAACCATCCCAATATGCGGTGTTACTGCAACCGATATTCGTCGAAGACACCGTTATCGGTCAGGTTGCCATTGCCATGCCAGCCGACGTCCTGTCCCAACAACGCGACATGATCTTTGACCGCGAACCGCGTTCGATGGTCATCTACAACCAAGGTGGAGAGATTATCTCTGCCCAGGGTGAACCCATTGCGCCCGATGTGATCCAGTCACTTGTTACGCCTGATCAGACCGGATCAATTTTTGATCCCCAACGACGTGTAATCAGGCACCGCACAGCGAACGACAGGGCCCAGCTTTTAACGACGACGTCGCTTGTGCCCGGTGTGGCCTATGCTGTCGGAAGCTGGTCTGAAAGCAACAGCGGCCTTGGATCAAGCGCATCCATGTTCCCGACGTTCTTTTTGCCTGCCCTGATGTGGCTGGCCAGTCTGCTGGTCGCCTATTTTGCCGTTCACCGACTTGTCGTGGCGCCAGTTCAGGATCTGCAAAAGCGGATGCGCCTGTTCGCTGTGAACAGATCGCTGACCGGAACGGCCCAGACAGAACGCTTGCCCACCGAACTGTTTGAACTGGAACAGACGTTCAGCAACATGGCTTACGACCTGCTCGACGACGAAGCCCGTATGGAAGATTCGCTGCGCGAAAAGAATGTGTTGCTGAAAGAGATCCACCATCGGGTGAAAAACAATCTTCAGATGATATCGTCGATCATCAACATGGAAGTGCGGGCCAGCAACGACAGCTTTGCGCGGGATACGTTGAAAAGGTTGCAGGCCAGAATTATCGGACTCGCCACAGTGCACCGGTATTTATACAAAAGCGAAAATCTGGGCCGGACCGACGCCGCGCCGCTGATGGAAGAAATCTGCAATGTGCACTTCGATCGCTTGGCAATAACCCATCCCGGCGCCGATATATTACTGGAAGCTGACAGTTTCAGCCTTATCCCCGATCAAGCCGTCCCGCTTGCCTTGTTCGTCGGAGAAGCCGGCGCACAGGCGATCCGCAAGATGCCTGATCCGTCGGATGAAGCAGGCGTCTTTCACATAAGCCTCAAGATCGTTGCACCCGGTATGGCCATGGTCCTATGCCGCAGCTCGTGCAGCGACGTGCCGGACGACACGCGGGATACGGACAGCACCATTGGGCAGCAGTTGATGCGCGCATTTGCAATGCAACTGGGCAATACCATCGAAATTACACAGACAGACGGGATAAGAACCGTGTGCCTGACGTTTGCCGTGACAACAAACTTGCCTGACGCGCTGGATTACTGAACGAAAACCCGCAACAGGATTGTAGTTGTAAAAATAGCGCAATCGCGATCACGTAAACTTTAATTAGATTAGCCCGGAACCATGCCGGCGAAACCGTGTTGAACCGGGATCGAACCGAGAGGCAAAGCATGACTATCGAAGTTTTTCTAGCCAGTATGGCTGCCGTGGGACTGGCAGCGATGTTGATCTATGTCCTGACAAGAGCGCCGGACGGAACGGAAGCACGCAACAGTTCGGTTCGTTCGGATCGTGATGCAAAACCTGCAGTGCGGCGACAGGACTGATCGTCACGACCTTCGTCCGAAGCCAAAAAAGCCTGCCATAATGGCAGGCTTTTGGTTTGCGTCAGGCACTATTGTTTTACTTGCGAAGACTGTCGCGGATGTCCAACAGCACGTCCAGTTGCGACGGTCCGGTTTCAACATCCGGTGCGATGTCATCGGGCCGTTCTGCTGCAGCCTTCAGGCGGTTGACCGATTTGACCAGCATGAACACGACGAAAGCAATGATCAAAAAATTGATGCAAGCTGTGATGAACGCGCCATAAGCAAAGATTGCAGCGCCCGTTTCGCGCGCAGCATCCAGCCCTGTCCCCGTTGCAACATCGCCGGACAGTACGACGTACATCGACGTAAAATCGACACCGCCCAATACCAGCCCAATGATCGGATTGATCAGATCACTGACCAGCGACGTCACGATTGCGGTAAATGCCGCCCCGATGATGATACCCACCGCCAGGTCCATGACATTGCCCTTGGCAATGAAGTCCTTGAATTCTTGTAGCATTATAAATTTTTCCTATGAAGTGATCGGCCCCTCTGCGATCGCCAAAAGGATTAGCCACGTTCCATTACAAAAGAAACAAGTTTTTGTGAGAGGCCGGTCCGCATCAAACGAATGCCCGCAACGGGCTAGGGTTTGGACAGCGTGCCCGTCAGCACATAGCGCAGGATTTCGGCCACCTGTTGCGGCGTTTCCACCACCGCCAGCGCAGCCGCGTCAATTTCCTTAAGCGCGTGCTGATGATCCGCGCCATGCATCACGACCAGCGACTTGCCCAGCGCAGCGGCCATGCCAGCATCAAAAGCCGCATTCCACTGTTTGTACTGGTCCCCAAACCTGACGACCACGATATCAGCGGTTTCGATCCCATGCCGGGTACGGATCGCGTTCAGCTTGGCCCCTTTGTGGTCGTGCCAAAACTTCTTGGGCTCTGCCCCCATGATGGCAACGCCACAATCATCCGACGCCGCATGATCTGTCACCGGTCCGGCAAAGTCCACGTCCAGACCCTGCGCTGCCGCAATGATCTGGTCGCGCCAGTCGGTATGGATTTCACCTGAAAGATAAACCTTCATCGTCGGAACCTTTCCTTAACTGCGCAGGGTGCCGTTCGTGGCTTTGGTCACCTTGGCCACGATCTGGGCCACGACCGCTTCGATCTGTTTGTCGGTCAAAGTGGCGTCCGTGGGCTGCAAACGGACAGTAAAGGCGAGCGATTTCTTGCCTTCGCCCAGACTGCCGCCGATAAATTCGTCGAACAGACGCACGTCGGCAATCAGGGACTTGTCCGCGCCAGCTGCGGCATTCAGCAGTGTCTGCGCAGGCACGTCGGCATCGACCACAAAAGCAAAGTCGCGTTCGACCGCCTGCAAATCATTGGCCTGCAGCGCCGGGCGCGTGTTCGTCTTGGCACGCGGCAACGGCACCTCTGCCGGAAACAAGGTAAAGGCGACCGCCGGTCCCTTGACGCCCAGCGCGGTCAGCACCTTGGGATGCAGTTCACCGAAGACGCCCAGCACCTTTTTCGGGCCAAGGCAGATCTGGCCGTGACGTCCCGGATGGAACCACGCCGGTCCATCGCGCATCACTTGGGTTTTGGCCGGGGCACCGATTGCGGCCAACAGTGCCTCTGCGTCGGCTTTGGCATCGAACAGATCGACGGGTCGCGAAGCACCATGCACATCCTTGGGACCAGTCCGTCCGATCAGAACACCGGTAACACATGGTGCCTGCTCACCGGGTTCACCGCCGGTGAAGATGTCACCGACCTCGAACAGGGCCATGTCGGCAATGCCGCGCGCCTGATTGCGGGCTGCAGCCTGCAACAGCCCCGGCAGCAGCGCAGGGCGCATATGTGACATTTCCGAACTGATGGGGTTTTCAAGCCGCGTTGCATCCGCGCCACCGCCGAACAGCGCAGCAGACGCCGCATCAATGAAACTGTAGGTCACGCATTCGTTGTAGCCCAGCGCCGCCGCCGTGCGTCGTGCTGCCTGCGCGCGCACCTGCGACGGTGTCAGGACAGGTTTCGGAACACCGGGCTGCGTCCGGGGCAACGGTTTACCCTGCAATTTTGTCAGGGACGCGATGCGCGCGACCTCTTCGACAAGGTCGGCTTCGCCCTGCACGTCAGGGCGCCAGCTTGGTACATGCGCCTGATCGCCGTCGATGACAAAGCCCAGCGCGGTCAGTGTCGCACGTTGCGTATCGGCCGGAATATCCATCCCGACCAGACTGACGACGCGGTCGGTGTCCAGCGTATAGCTGCGCGCCACATCCGGCACGGCACCGGCGGTCACCATGTCGCTGGCCTGCCCACCTGCGTGGTCCATGATCATGGCACAGGCATGATCCAGCCCGGTGGGTGTGAACACCGGGTCGATCCCGCGTTCAAATCGGTAACGCGCGTCAGAGTTGATCTTGAGCGCGCGCCCGGCATAGGCGATTTGCACCGGGTCCCAATAGGCGCTTTCGACAAAGACACGCGTCGTTTCTGGCGTGCAGCCGGTCGCGTCGCCGCCCATGATCCCCGCGATGCTGACGGGACCGCTGTCGTCTGAAATGACGATTTGGCCTGCCGCAAGCGTATATGTCTTTTCATCCAGCGTACGGATTTCTTCGCCACCTTTTGCGCGATGGATGCGCAGATCGCCCGACAGCTTATCGGCATCAAAGACATGCAGCGGGCGATTCAGGTCATAAGTGTAGAAATTCGTCACATCGACTAAAAAGCTGATGGGTCGCAGCCCGATGGATTTCAGGCGCTGCTGCAACCAGTCCGGTGACGGGCCGTTCGTAACACCTTCGATCAGACGCCCGCAGAACACAGGACAGCCATCAGACGTATCCTCTGCGATCATGACGCCGACCGCGGGTGTGCCCTTGCCCTGCACAGGCAGTTCCGGCAGGGGCCGCAGCGTACCAATCCCCCGTGCCGCCAGATCGCGGGCCACGCCGCGAACGCCCAGCGCATCGGGACGGTTCGGCGTAATCGCAATTTCGATGACAGGATCGACGCGGGCCGGGTCGTTCTGCGCCAGCCAGTCGGCAAAGCTTTGGCCGACATCGCCGCTTGCCAATTCGATGATGCCGTCGTGTTCTTCGGACAACTCCAGTTCGCGCTCTGACGCCATCATGCCAAAGCTTTCGATCCCGCGGATTTTGCCGACCCCGATGGTCGTATCGATGCCCGGCACATAGACGCCCGGATGGGCCACCACGACCGTGATCCCGGCCCGCGCATTGGGCGCGCCGCAGATGATCTGCTGGGTGCCATCGCGGGTGTCCACCTGACAGACCTGCAACTTGTCGGCGTCAGGGTGTTTTTCCGCCGACAGCACATGGCCGATGGTGAAATCGCGCAAACGCTCTGCCGGATTTTCGACACCTTCAACCTCGAGCCCGAGATCGGTCAGCGTCTCGGCGATCACCTCGACAGAGGCATCGGTGTCCAGATGGGTTTTCAACCACGACAAAGAAAATTTCACGGATCCGGTCCCCTGATTGGCACAATGCATGGCTGTCCTAGCCCATCGCGTCGCGGGGGAAAAGCCGGACCGGCAAACCAACGCCAAGGAGCGTGTCTGACCCAAAGTCGCAGCGTACAGCACGCACCTTCGCTGCAACCCATGCCGTTAGAAGAAATCGCCATATAAACAGCCAATTTTGGCCACCGTTAACGCATAAGCAAAGGTCGCTTGCGCATAGTCATCCGGTCGTCAAATTATAAAAAGCACGTTCCATGGCAACAACATTCGAAGTCATCTATCTTGGCCAGCTGGCGATTATAGATTCCGAACAGAACAACGAAGAGACTGCGGAAAACGCAGACGCCCTTGCCGGGCCGACTGCCATTTATGGATCAGAAACCGATCCGCTGTATAATCAGATCGGCACGCTGACACCCGAACGCCTGCTGGAAGACGACAACGATTCATACGATGTCGACAACGTGGGTGGTTACGACAGCTTTAGCATCGACGGCGGCTCTGCACAGCTTTTCGATGCGGTCGCGATATACAATGCGACGATCACATATATCGACGGAACGACAGCCGATATCACAGCCGTGGTATTTCAGGACGTCAACGGAAACACCTACCTTGCCCCGGAACTGACGCTTAACAGCGATCAGGCGGCACTGACCGCCATGCCGATCATGTCGCTGCAACTGGTTTCAGTCGCCAGCTATACCGGTGATTTTGTCGGCGGGTCCAGCACCGGCGACATGGATGCCGACCGGATCGCGGGCGATTTCAAGGCACCGGTCGATGGCGCGGAAATCGGCGAAAGCATGACAGTCGGTTATACGGATGCCGATGGCGACAAGGTCACCGAAGAAAACGATCTGATTTTTGCCAATGGCGGCGACGATACCGTCGACGCGGGCGGCGGGAACGATACGATTTACGGGGGCACCGGCAACGACACGCTGACCGGCGGCAGCGGCGACGATAAGCTTTTTGGCGGGTCGGGAAACGACACACTGACCGGGGGCACCGGCAACGACACATTCGGCTTTGACCGGTCCGGCGGGGATGATGTTGTCACCGATTTCGATCTGGGCGACGCCGACGGTGACGGGTTTTACAACGACCAACTGGACGTATCAGCGCTACGGAATCTGGATGGCAGCCCCGTCAGCGCGTTCGATGTTACTGTGTTGGACGACGGAAACGGCAATGCGGTTTTGGTCTTTCCCGAGGGCGAAACCATCGTCTTGCAGGGGGTGGCCCCCGCTCAGATGGCGACCGCCGGGCAACGCTTTCTGGCAGGCATACCTTGCTTTACCGTTGGCACCTTGATCATGACGCCCCTCGGCCATGTCCCCGTCGAAACATTACGCCCCGGTGATCTGGTCGACACCATGGACAACGGACCGAAACCATTGATCTGGGTCGGTCGCCGTGATCTGGACGCCACTGCCCTGACAGAAAATCCGAAACTGCGCCCTGTCCTTATTCAAGACGGCGCATTCGGAAACACCGCTCCGCTTATTGTGTCGCCACAGCATGCCATTTTGACACGGTCCGCAGATAGCGGCGATCAGCAGCTTGTCCGCGCGACCCATCTGGCCCGGATGGACGGCGGTACTGTCCGTATCGCGCGTGGGAAACGGCACGTCAGCTATATCCATATCATGTTCGAACGCCATCAGCTTGTTAAATCAAACGGCATCTGGACCGAAAGCTTTTTTCCCGGCCCACAAGCGCTGGCCATGATGAAGACGCCGGAAATACTGGAATTATTTTCGCTGTTTCCGGAACTGAACTTTGGGGCCGTGCAGGCCTTTGGCCCGACAGCCCGCCCGGTCGTACGGCGCAAGGATTTGCCAGACAATCTGGCACGGATGCAGATGTGTTGATCCGATCGCCCGAAATTAACCGATGAACCTTTACAGCCAGCCGCGATATTTGAAGTAAAGATAGGGCAGGATGGCCGCCGCGATCATCAACCCGATCGCAAAAGGATAGCCGAACAGCCAAGACAATTCAGGCATGTATTCAAAGTTCATGCCATAAATCGAAGCGATGAGTGTCGGCGGCAGGAAGATCACGGCAACAACCGAAAAAATCTTGATCGTCGCGTTCTGTTCGATGTTGATCATGCCAAGGCTGGCGTCGAGCATGAAGGTGATTTTTTGCGATAAAAAGCCGGAATGATCGGTAAGCGAGCGCGCGTCCCGCGAAAGCGTCTTGATACGCTCACGCAAATCTGGCCCAAGTCCGCGTTCCGACGCGACATGACCAAGGAACCCCGCCAACCGTTCAAGCGTGATCAGGCTGTCCCTGATGTGCGAATTCAGATCCCCCTTGCGCCCGATCTTTTCTAGAACGCCTTGGAAATTCCGACGCACAGACGTTGTGTCAGACTTACGAAAGATACTCGCAGATATCGCGTCGATATCACGCCCCGCCCGTTCCAGAACATCGGCCAGCCTGTCTATAATGACCTCAAGCAGGCCAACCAGAACAGTATCCGCATCCGGCAGCTTCATCGCGGTCTTGCGTGCCTGGGTCGGAAATGTCGTAAAGGCGCGGGGATCGTGATAGCGCACTGTGATCAACTGCTTGCCGGACAGGATGAACGAAACGGGGGCCATCTCGGGATCGTCATCATCGGTTTGTGCCGGCAGTATCGCCGTCATGAACGATGACTCGTTCTCCCGGTAAAGACGTGACGAAACCTCGATCTCCTCCATGTCGGCACGGTCCGGAATAGTGATCCCAAGGCGGTCGCCCAGCGTAGCAACCTCTTCAGGGCTCGGGCTCACAAGATCAATCCAGGTGGCGTCAAAGTCTGGTGTTTCGTCAATATCGCCGGGCTGCAGTCGGTTCTGGACGGTGTTGAATATGCGGATCATGCGTTTCTTTGCCTTATCGCAGTGAATTTCTGACCTCGTCCGCGCGCCGCCATGCGAAAGGTGGCGCACAGAGCAGCGACGCAATCATCAACAGGGCTGTTATTGATCGCTGACACGCGCAACGCGCACTGTTGCAAAGGTCATAAAGCCATCTTGAACCCAAGTGTGAGACTCGATGACGTTGCCAACCGCGCGTCTAATCCGTGACCCTGAAAAAGCCCGACCCTTGGGGGATCGGGCCGGGTTACTGCAAGCGTCGCTTCGATTACCGCGATCTGATATGGGCGCGACCCAAGGAAGTCAGGCACACGGTTGGAAAAACCAGCACTCTTTCGCTGCCAGGGCGCTGATGAAAAGCAACGCGCACTTTACGCTTAGAAGTCGAACAGTTCGCCCAGAAAGCCCTTTCGCTTTTTCTCGTGGCCGTATCCGCCCTGATAGCGACGCCTGTCATCTTCACTTCGTCGATCATCGTCGTATCGACCCTCGGCGCGCCGGGGCGCCTCTTGCGGTGCAGCCGGAGGCCGTGATTGGGCGGAGGCACGCTCGATGATCTTGTCAAGTTCGCCCCGGTCGAGCCACACACCGCGGCATTGCGGACAATAATCGATTTCGACGCCGGAACGGTCCGTCATGACAAGTTCGGTTCCGTCAAGTGGGCATTTCAAGATGCGGTCCTCCATAACTATCTGGGTTTTCATCTGGTTATAAAAAGCGCGTTTTCAAGCATGGCCCGCCTGATCCGGGCCACGTCGCTGCCGCATAGGCCAGCATGGGGGCCGACATTTTACGGCAAACTTCGGCAAGACGCGCGGTCCTTTCAGGGGGTGCACAGTTCAGCGGTCATCACTCCAGCGCCACTCCTTGATCTCTGGAAGGTCCTCGCCGGTGCGATGGCTCCAGTCATGCTGCCGTTGCCGCATTTCGTTCACGTAGCCGCGCAAAGCATCAGCCGCATGACCGCTTCGCCCTGCTCTGTCCAAAGCGTCGAGGGCAATCGTGAAGCGATCAATCCCGTTCATCGCCGTCATGTTAAACGGCGTCGTGGTCGTGCCCTTTTCGCGGTAGCCGTTGACGTGGAACAGATGGTGGCCAGCGCGGCGATACGTCAGCTCGTGGATCAGCCCAGGATAGCCGTGATGATTAAAGATCACCGGCGCATCGGTGCCAAAGACAGCGTCGAAGCGGTCGTCGCTCGCGCCATCAGGGTTCTGACTGGGCGGCTGAAGCGCCATCAGGTCAACGACGTTGACGAAGCGCAGCGCCATATCCGGCAAGAACCGCCGCAAGAGTGTCACCGCCGCCAGTGCCTCCAGCGTCGGCACGTCTCCGGCTGCGGCTATAACCGCCTCAGGCTTGTGATCGTTCGCAGCCCAGTCCCAGATTCCAAAGCCTGCCGACAGGTGGGCACGCGCGGCATCAAGCGGCAGCCACTGCGGCTCTTGCTGCTTGCCAGCGACGATGCAGTTCGCGCGGTCAGTGGTCGCCATGACCTGTTCCACCACGGCCAGCAGGGAATTCGCGTCGGGCGGCAGGTAGAGCCGAACCATTTCGGCACCCTTGGTCGCAAGATGATCAAGGAATCCGGGGTCCTGATGGGTAAATCCATTATGCTCCTGCCGCCACACATGGCTCGATAGTAGCCAGTTCAGCGATGGGATCGGCGCCCGCCATCCCGTCTCTTTTGCCTCACGCATCCACTTGATGTGCTGGTTGGCCATCGAACCGACGATATGGATAAAGGCCTCGTAGGAGTTAAAGAGGCCATGCCGCCCGGTCAGCAGGTAGCCTTCCAACCAACCTTGGCACAGATGTTCTGACAGCACTTCCATGACCCGGCCTTGGGGCGACAGCGCAGCGTCCGTATCGCGCACCGGACCGGGTGCGAAACGCGGCGAAGCGTCAAAAACGGCGTTAAGCTTGTTGGATTCGGTCTCGTCCGGCCCGAACAGGCGGAAGTTGCGCGGATTGCGCCGCATCAGGTCGGCCAGCCAGTGGCCCAGAACGGTCGTGGCGCTGCCATTTACGGCACCCGGCGCATCGAACGTCAGGGCGTGGTCCTCTGCCCGCGGCAGGTCCAACGGCACAGTCAGCCGCCCACCGTCCGCATGGGGTGTCGCGCCGAGCCTGCGACCGCCTTCGGGGACCAGCGTCAAGACCTGCGGCGAGGGCCGACCCTCTGGAAACAAGTCATCGGGGCGGTAGCGGCGCAGCCACTCCTCTAACTGGCGCAGATGCGGCCCTTCTTCGCGCGGCACATCCAAGGGGACCTGATGGGCGCGAAAGGTTCCCTCGACCTGCTGGCCGTCGACATCTTGCGGTCCGGTCCAGCCCTTGGGGCTGCGCAGGACGATCATTGGCGGCCGCCCTTCTCCATCGCGCACAATGCGGGCGTGGGCATCAAGGCAAGCGTCCATCGCTGCGGCCATGTCGCGATGCATCTGTTCCGGCGCGTCGCCTTCGACAAAGATTGGCTGCCAGCCGTAGCCGTGGAACAGGGCGTCGATTTCTTCTCGCGCCATCCGCCCCAACAGCGTCGGTGCGGCGATACGATAGCCGTTCAGGTGCAGCACAGGCAGGACGAAACCGTCGCGTCCGGGGCGCAGGAAACGGTGGGAATGCCAGCTCGTCGCCAGCGCACCGGTCTCGGCCTCTCCGTCGCCGATGGCGCAGAGCACCGTCAGGTCCGGGCTGTCAAAGGCCGCACCGGTCGCGTGGGCCAGCGCATAGCCAAGCTCACCCCCTTCGTGGATAGAGCCCGGCGTGGGCGCGGCGGCATGAGAGGGAACGCCCCCGGGAAACGAAAACTGCCGGAACAGCGCGCGCATCCCATCCGCGTCCTGCGGCACGTCGGAATGACGCTCGCTATAAGAGCCGTCGAGCCAGGCACCGGCCACCATTGCGGGGCCGCCGTGGCCGGGACCGGCGACGAAAAGCATATCAAGACCCCGTTCGATGATGACCCGGTTCGCATGCGCCTGCATGAATGTCAGGCCCGGCGTGGTGCCCCAGTGGCCCAACTGGCGGGCTTTTATATCTTCGGGCGCTAGCGGCCGCATCAAAAGCGGATTGTCCATCAGATAGATCTGCCCGACTGACAGGTAGTTGGCCGCGCGCCACCAGGCGTCGACGGCGGAAAGATCAATGCGCATGGTCGTCCTCTTGGATCAGGGTTGCGGCGTGGTGCGCCATCATCCGTTCCTCCTCGGTCGGCATCGCGCGGATTTGCACCGCGCTGTCCGGTGCAGAGACGATGGCAGCGTCTTGCGTATTGGCATCGTCGTCCAGCGACAGGCCCAACCATGCAAGTTCCGCCACGATCCGCTGCCGTATCACCGGCTGTTCCGCCCCCGCACCGCCGGTAAAGACCAGCGCATCAAGACCACCAGCCGAAACCGCCATCTCGGAAACGGCCTTGGCCGTGCGACGGCAGAAAAGCGCGACAGCTGCCTCTGCCTGCTGGCTGCCGTCGGGCAGGATATCGCGCAGGTCAGAGGAGATGCCCGAAACGCCCAACAGCCCCGAGCGGTGCCAAAGCAGGTTCTCAAGATCGTCGCAGCTCATTTCCTGCTTGAGCGCGTAGAGCAGCAGTCCGGGATCGACCGCGCCAGAACGGGTGCCCATCATCAACCCGTCCAGTGGCGTCGCACCCATCGAAGTGTCGACGCTTTGGCCGTCGAGGATCGCGCAGGCGCTCGAACCGCCCGACAGATGCAACGACACGATGCGTCGGCAATCCGGCGCTTCCGCAGCCATCTTTCGGGCGACCCAGCCGTGCGACAGACCGTGAAAGCCATAGCGGCGGATGTCGACGAACGGCACCTCGGGGGCGACCGGGATCTGCCGCGCGACAAGAGGCATGTCATAGTGAAAAGCGGTGTCAAAGACAGCGATCTGCCGCAAACCGGGTCGCTCTTCAGCCAGTCGCCGTACGACCGACAGGCCTGCTGGCTGGTGGACCGGCGCGAGCGGCGCAAGCGTGTCCAGCCGCGCGATCTCTGCCGCGTCAAGCCACGCTGCCGCCTGCGCCGTCTGACCGCCGTGAACGATGCGGTGAACGGGGATGGCGCCCTCGCCCTCTCGCTTGATCAGCAGCGCGGCGATGGCGGGAAAGTCAGCCGGATCGTCGACATCAAGCACACCCGGCGCTTCGCCAGGGCGACCCAGCGCCACCGTCTGCGCCACCGACAGATCGATCCCACCCGTCCACGCTGGCGTGGAAGCGCCAGCAGGAAACAGCGCGAAGGCTAGGCTGGAAGAACCGACATTGAGGCATAAAAGCGAAGGCATGACGATAGGCGGGACCGATTAGGCATGTTCATGACTAATGCTGCATGGCGGGGAAGGGTTCCACGGGCTGCGTGACTGGCTTGGCCTTTGACCGTCGCGGTGGACGCCTGTTTGAACTTGTTGGAAACGGACCGAAGGCTTCCGCCAGATCGCTGATGCCTTCGATGACGTAGTCTGTCGTACGCATCGCTGCATTCCTACGGGGTCACGGATTCATTCCAGGGTCGCGTCGAATTCGATCACTGCGCGTCCGTCGTCTTCGACCGGGGCAATCACGATTTTGCCGTTGCTGATCCCCGATCCCGAAAACTCGACAACCTTGTCAAGAATGTCGCCCTGCTCTTGATCAATCGCATAGCCAGCAAGCCTTAGTTCCTCTTCCCACTCTTCCAGCAGTTCGTCGGGATCGCGTTCGGTGGTGAACGAAAACATCCGCAGGGACGATCCGATCGAACGATCCGTGATGACTTCCATGTCGGCGGGTAGCTCCAGCACCTCTGGCAACCATTCTTGTTGATCCTCTTGGGCGTGCAGCATCATGTGATGGGGCCAGAACACCATGACGGCGATCAAGAAGCTGCAGATCAAAGCCCGAAGCCCCAGGATGTGCGACTGGATCAGGCGAACGGCGCCATCACGTCGCGCAGCGGGTCTGCGTGCGGGGTAAGTTGTGTCTGAATAAGTCATCAGGGAAAGCTAATTCGCCGTCGCGTCTCGGCAATAGGCGACGGCTTCGGCGCACACGTGCTGAACAAAAGGCGTTCAAGCGGCGGCCACCGCTCCAATCGCGCCAAGCTAGGGGTTAAGACCATGGGCCCGGACGGCTGCGTTTCCCTGCCTTGGGGATGCTCGTTTTTGAAAGTGGCTTAGATGGCGCAGGCCGGGATTGATCGACCTGCCCCACCATGTCGCGCAAAGCGGCGATGCGGTTTTCGGTCGCAGGGTGGGTCGCGAATAGGCTGTCGTGCTTGTGCGCGTGCAACGGATTAATAATGAACATATGCGCAGTTGCCGGATTACGTTCTGCTGCCGCGTTATCGATCCGGCTGGCCCCAGAGGCGATCTTTTCAAGTGCGGATGCCAGCCAGAGCGGATGACCACAGATTTCGGCACCAGCCTTGTCGGCTGCATATTCCCGTGTCCTGCTGATCGCCATCTGCACCAGCGCAGCGGCGAACGGTGCGGCGATCATCATCAAGATCGTGCCGAAAAGGCCCAGACGCTCGCGCGAACCGCCGAAGAAAAGCGCGAAATTGGCCAGCATCGAAATCGCACCGGCAAAGGTTGCGGTGACTGTCATGATCGCGGTGTCATGGTTTCGGATGTGGGCGAGTTCGTGCGCGATGACGCCTGCCAACTCCTCGCGGCTGAGGCTGCGGATCAGGCCGGTTGTCACGGCCACAGCGGCATTGCTGGGGTTCCGTCCCGTTGCAAAGGCATTGGGCTGCGGCGTGTCGATCAGGTAAACCTTGGGTTCGGGCAGGCCTGCGTTCCGCGCGAGATCTGCGGTCATGGCATAGATCCCCATCCGGTCGCCAGGTTCCAACGGTTGGGCATTATGCATCCGCAGGACCATCTTGTCCGAATTCCACCAGGTATAGACGTTCATGGCTGCCGCGATGATCAAAGCGATCACAGCCCCGCCCACGCCGCCCAGCAGATAACCCAACCCCATGAAAAGCGCGGTCATCGCCGCCATCAGCATCGCTGTCTTGAAATAACTCATCGTCGTCTCCGAACCGTTACCCGCTGGCACCAACGAAATATGGGTGGGTTATTGCAGGGTGCAAGCATTTGCGGTTTCCGGAAAGAAGCAACTCAGCCGAATGTCATCGCTCACTCAAACCGGCAAATCGCGTTGGTCGGCGATGGCTTCCATGGCGATGTAAGAGGTCACGGTTTCCAATGCCGCGCCGTGAATAAGCCGTTGATAGATTCCGTCGAAATCGTTCATGTCCTGTGCCACAATCTTCAGCATGTAGTCGTAATCCCCAGCTATACGGAAAACGTCGACAATATTTTCGATACCTAGCACCGTCTTGCGAAAGGTCTTCAGCCAGTCCGGCGAATGATCCCGCGTGCGCAGCATGACAAAGACCGTCAGGCCAAGCCCGATTTTTCCGTGATCCAGTCGAAGCGTTTGGCCCGTGATGATGCCCGCATCCTTTAATCGTGCGATCCGACGCCAACATGCATTTTGCGACAGGCCGACGCGGTCGGCCACGTCGCGCTGGGACAATGATGCGTCCTTCTGCAGCACCCGCAGAATGGCGGCGTCGATTGAATCAAGAGTATGAGAGGTTGATTGGGTCATATGATAGAAAAAGCCGCAAATTATGCATGATTTAGGTAATGATCATAGCAGATTGATAAGGCAATGTCTCATGCAACCGGAACAAACTGCGAGACTTGACCCATGGACGACCTTACTGACCTGTACGACCGGTTTCGCAACGATCTGATGCAGAACGGTGCAATCAAAGCCCTGCAATCAGGCCTGATCGGAGAAGGCGCGATGGTGCCCGGTCCCGGTGGGCCGCAGCCGTTGATTTATGCCGATTACGTAGCGTCGGGCCGTGCGCTGAAGCAGATCGAAGACGCTGTGGTCCGGGACGTGCTGCCCTACTACTCCAACGCCCATACCGAGGCGTCGTTTTGCGGGCGTCACATGAACCACCTGCGGGCCAAGGCGCGGCATATCGTGGGCGCGGCTTGCGGTGCGGATGACAATCATGCGGTGATTTTCGCCGGCGCAGGAGCAACCGCAGGGCTGTCGAAACTGACTCGCCTGTTGGGGATCGATACGATGCTGGCAGAAGGGCAGCGCCCGCTGGTGCTGATCGGTCCGTACGAGCATCATTCCAACATCCTGCCTTGGCGCGAATCCGGCGCCGAAGTGATCGAGATTACCGAAGCCACCACCGGCGGACCGGACATGGACGATTTGGTCGCGCACCTAGATGCGGGCAAAGGGCGTCCGATCATCGGTGCCTTTTCTGCCGCATCGAACGTGACCGGCATCGTCAGCGACGTTGCCGTGATTACCCGGATTCTCAAGGATCGTGGCGCAATCAGCATCTGGGATTATGCGGGCGGCGGCCCCTACCTGCCGATCGACATGGGTTTGGGCATGGATGCCGTGGCTATATCGCCGCACAAATTCATCGGCGGCCCCGGCGCATCGGGTGTTCTGATCATGCGCCGCGACGCTGTCAAACGCGACCGGCCGACCAGCCCCGGCGGCGGCACCGTCCGGTTCGTGTCGCCTTGGGTGCAGGACTATTTGCTTGATGTCGTCACACGCGAGGAAACCGGCACACCAAACGTGATCGGCGATATCCGCGCTGCGCTGTGCTTCGTTGTAAAAGACGCGATTGGTGCGGGCCGTATGGCGAACCGATTGGAAAATCACCGACAAAGGGCGCGCACAGCGTGGCGCGGTCTTGCGGGACTGACCCTTCTGGGCAACCCGGATGCGCCAGCCCTGCCGATCTTTTCGTTTCTGATCCGCGATGCCGATGGCGCGGTGGTGCATCCCCAGCTTGTCTGTCGCGTCCTGTCGGATCATTTCGGCATTCAGGCGCGCGGCGGGTGCGCCTGCGCTGGCCCTTACGCCCACCGGCTGCTGGGGATTGATCGCGCGCAATCAGACCGGTTGCGGGCGGATATTCTTGCGGGCCATGAGATCGCAAAACCGGGCTGGACCAGACTCGCATTTTCCGCCCTGATGGAGGATGCCAAAGCCGACCGGATCATTGACGCAGTCGCCCGCGTCGCCCGCGATCCAGATGTCTACACCCGCGATTACACCGTGGATGAAAGCACGGCGCGTTTTTCGCCGAAAGCCGCTTGATGTGCCGGTTTCTCGCATGGACCGGGGCGCCCCGCTACCTTGACGCATTCGTGCTGAACGGTGACCGGTCCCTTATCGTTCAGAGCCGCGGCGCGTTGATTGGCAAAACGCCCCTGAATGCCGACGGCTTCGGCCTTGCATGGTATGGCGAGCGCGAAACGCCCTGTATCTACAAGGATGTGAACCCCGCCTGGTCGGATGCGAACCTCGAACAGATATCACGGCACACCCGATCCGGTCATTTTCTGGCACATGTGCGGGCCTCGACATCGATGGCGACGTCGCGCAACAATTGCCATCCGTTCAGTCTTGGCCGGTGGAGTTTCATGCACAATGGTCAAGTGGGCGGGCATCTGAGGCTACGGCAGGACCTTGACGGCATGATACCGGCGGACTGCTATGCGCACCGGTTTGGCGCCACCGACAGCGAGGCGATATTTCTGATCGCCGCCGGTTATGGTCTGGACCGCGATCCCATCGGGGCCATGATGCAAGCGGTGGGCGACGTCGAATCCCTGTCACGCGCCAAAGGCGATACGCCCCATATGCGGTTTGCAGCCTGTTGGAGCGATGGACGAACACTTTACGCCGCCCGATATGCGTCCGACCGATTCCCCCCAGCCTGTTCTATCAAGTCCGTGCTGACGGCATCGTCCTGTGCTCTGAACCGCTGGATGGCGGCACCGCTCCGTGGACCGAGGTCGAGGCCGGCACAGCGATCGAAGTGGAGGGCAAAACTGTCAGACGGCATCGCTTTCAGCCAATGACTGCTAACCTTGAAACCGGAACCGTCACCTGATCACCCCGCAAAGGGCCAGCACGCTTTGATCCGTTTCAGGGGGCCGGACTGACAAGCTTTTCCAAAGTGGCGAACAACAACAGGCTCATGGCCGCAAGTACGGACAGGGCTGCAAACATCAGGTCGGTCTGCCCCCGCCCATTCGACATAAGCATCAGATAGCCCAGACCGCGCGAAGACCCGACCCATTCCCCGATGATCACGGCAAAGGGCGCGTAAACTATGGCGAGCCGGAGGCCCGAGATCAGCGCCGGAAGAGCATTCGGGACCTGTAGCAGGAACAACCGCCGCAGCGGCGTTGCGCGCATCTGATGTGCCAGATCCACCAGCGGCGCTGGCAGTCGCATGAGCCCATCGAAAAACGCCGATGTGACGGGGAAATAGATAACCAGCATGACGATCACGATTTTTGACGTCCCACCATAGCCCAGCCATAGCGTCAGGATTGGCGCCAATGCAAAGACCGGCACCGCCTGTGCAAAGATCAGCATGGGGCGCAGCATCAGCCGCGCCACAGGCGACAAGGCAAGGTTCAACGCCGTGGCCACACCAAGCGCCACCCCTGCCGCCATTCCGACCAAAAGGTTGGTCGCGGTGAACCGGGCGTGCTCTGCCAGAAGCGCGGCGTTGACCCACAAAGCTTCACCAACGCGTATCGGGCTGGGCAGAATGAAATGCGGCACGTCCGTCAGCCAGACCACGACCTGCCAAATGCTCAGGGCGACAGCCAAAGCCAATAGGGCGCGCAGGGGGGCAGCATTCAGCCAGCGCATGCGACTTTACCAGTCAGGCGGGCCAAAAGTGCGGCCTGTGCAGCCAGTAGCGCTGGCGCCCGAAAGTCGCGTGGGGTGAACCCATCGGGTAGCGACAACATCTCGGACCCGTCCGGCCCCAAGAGCCAAGCACGATCCGACAATCGCAGCGCTTCGAGTGGATCATGGGTAATCAGGATGACTGTGCGTCCCTTAAGCAATTTGGCCGCAAGGTCCTGCATCGCCAGCCGGGTGGCGGTATCGAGTGCAGAGAATGGTTCGTCCAGCACAACCACCGGCGCGTCCTCTATCAGCACGCGGGCCAGCGCCACGCGTTGACGCTGCCCCCCCGACAGTTCGGACGGTCGACGATGCGCCAGCCCGGCCAGCCCCACCTGTTCCAGCAGCGCGCGGGCGCGCGATCTGTCCGGCCGTGCCCCGCGCAGTCTTGCGCCGATGGTAACATTTTGAACCGCATCCGCCCACGGCATAAGCTGTCCGGACTGCGCCAGCAGCGCGACACGTCCGGTCAAGGGCACGCCATCGCCCGTTTGCAGCCTACCGCGTAGATGCTGCGTGCCCGGCAAACCCGCAACAAGCCGTGCGATGGTGGATTTGCCGACCCCGGACGGCCCAAGCAGGCAGGACCACCGCCGGGCGGGGATCTCTAGCGCCAGATTGCGGATCAATGCGGCGTCGCCAATCCACAAGTCGCCACGCACATCAAGCGACGTCATGTGCCGTTGAACCCCATCTGCCAAAAGCCGACTTCGAGCCGCGTGGCCGTGGCAAAGCGCTGCGACAAGTGTTTGGCGCGCGGCAGGCTGGTCCAGTCCGGCCCCAGCCGATGCAAAAGCGCACCGTCGATCAGCGCGCCGACATTCCCGCACAGGGCTTGATATTCTGCACCGGCATAGGTCTCTATCCACTCGGAATAGGGTCCGCCACTGCCCGAAAGCCGCGCGCCGATTTCACCGTAGCCCAGCACACAAGGGGCGAGGGCCGCCATCAGGTCAAGAAAATCGCCCGAATATCCAGCGTCCAACACGTAGCGGGTGTAGGCGAGGTTCGCAGGCGCCTCTTCTGTCGCTTCCAGTGCGGCGGCATTGATGCCTTCACGGGCACAGATCTGCACATGCAGCGGCATTTCATGATGCACCAGCGCCTGCACAGTGGCCGACGCCGCCTGCATTTCTGCCAATGTTTCGGCCTTTGCTGCTGCCAACGCCCATGCCCGGGCAAAGTGGATCAGAAAGACGTAATCCTGACGGAGATAGTGCAGGAAACGCGGACGCGGCAAGGTGCCGGTCCGCAGCCCTTCGACAAAAGCATGGTGGGTATAGGCATTCCAATGATCCGCCTCGGCGCGCCAGTGGCCAAAGGCCGTTCCATAATCAGGTGCGATCATGGACGCTTCGCTGTCAGGTCAATGGCAAGATCATCCACGGAAAGCCCGCCCTGTGTCGCGCCGCGTTCGGCCAGAAACGCCTCGAACCGGGCATAGCGTCCGGCGTCCATCGCGGCAGGCCGGGTGGCAAAGCGCGGCCATGTGTCATCCCATGCAAGCGTATTCAATTCTGTCTGCAGCTCGGACGCCGTGGCCGCGAACTTGTCCCATGCGTCGTCAGGGTTGTTGAGGATATAGCCAGCCGCACGTTCAGTCGCATCCAGAAAACGTGCGATGGCATCGGCGTCCATCCGTTCCGGATTGGCGACATAAATCAGCTCGTCATAGGCGGGCACGCCGTCGGCCTCTGGGTAAAAACAGCGCCCCTTGGTGCCTTCGATCTGCAATTGGTTCAGCTCAAAATTGCGAAACGCCCCAATCACAGCATCGACCTGACCCGACATCAGCGCAGGCGAAATCGACCACCCGATGTTGATCTGCTCTGCATCGTCCGGGGCCATATCGTGATGGGCCAGCATCGCGTCCAGCATGACCTCTTGCACACCGGACACCGCAAAACCGACCTTGCGTCCGCGCAGGTCCGCAATTTCCTGCACAGGCCCGTCGGCCAGCACGACAAGGCAGGTCAGCGGCGTTGAAATCAGCGTTCCAACACGGCGCAGCGGCAGATCATTGTGGCGGCTCAGGTGTAGCTGGGGCTGATAACTGATCGCAAGATCGACACGACCTGCCGCAGCCATGCGCGGCGGGTCATTGGGATTGGACGGGGTGACGATTTCAACGTCCAGCCCTGCGTCGTCGAAATAGCCCAATTCCTGTGCAAGAATGATTGGCCCATGATCGGGATTCACGAACCAGTCCAGCATCAGCGTCAGGCGGTCCTGGGCTTGCGCTGGTATGGCGATCATTCCCAGGCACAGTGCGGCGGCGAGGTGTTTCATGATATATCCTTTTGGTTTGTCAGGGCCAGCAGAGTGATGTCACCCGGCCAGCGGGCTTGCAGGGCCGCGCCCGCGTTGTGTGCGCGCAGTCCCGTTGCGCAGGCCAGAACGACGCGCGCATCTTTGGGTGGGATCAGGGTCGCGATTGCATCCGGTGGGACGTGTCGGGCTGCATCGCAGAACGGTGGGGCTTCTGTGCGCAGGTCGACGATCATGTCAGACGGTCGGATCTGGCTGCGCGCAATAAAGGGCAGCGATTGGTCAGGTTCCGGTGCATCGTCAAAGCGAAAGCCCCCCATGCGCCATGTCACGGTGTCCATGCTGATCAATTGCCCCAGCGGAGACGGTGTAAGCTCCAGCAAAATCGACAAGGCCATTTGCGCCTGCAGCGCCCCGATCGCGCCCACGACCGGCCCCATTACGCCCGCTGTGGCGCAGGTGGCACCGCGTTCCGGCAGATCGGGAAAGATAGCGCGCAAAGAGGGATATCCCCCGCAGCAAGCCGCCACATAGCCCGATCGCGCCAGCGCCGACGCGGTGACGAGCGGTGTGCCATGTGCCAGACAGGCATCCGAAAGTGTCAAGCTGGCGGCGAATGTATCTGCGCAATCAAGCACAAGGTCCGCCGCAACAAGCGCTGGCGCGTTGGCCGGGTCGAGCATCTGAAACAGCGGTGTGACCTGCACGTCCGGGTTCAGCGCGGCAATCGCCGCTGCGGCGGCCAATGCTTTCGATTGGCCGATCTGATCCATACGATAAAGCGGCTGGCGGTGCAGATTGTGTTCTGCGACGGTATCGCCATCAACCAGCGTGATCCGCCCGACGCCAGCCCCAGCCAGATATTGCAGCACCGGCACGCCAAGCCCCCCGGCGCCGACCACCAGCACATGCGCGCGGGTCAGACGATCCTGTCCGGCCTCGCCGATCTCGGGCAGGATCGTCTGACGGGCATAGCGGGTCATGCGCAGACCCTCATCCACTCGCGTATCCGGCTTTCAGGTTCGGGATTGAGCGTGATATCTGTCACGACCGAAACAAGGTCCGCCCCGGCAGCAAACGCACCTTCGGCGCGGTCCACGTTCATTCCACCGATGGCGCAAAGGGGGATGTCGCCCACCAGCCGCTTCCACTCTGTCACCCGGTCAAGCCCCTGTTGGCGCCATTTCATCTTTTTCAGGATCGTTGGATAGACTGGACCCAATGCGACGTAGTCGGGCGACAGCGAAAGCGCGCGGTCAAGTTCGGCATGATCATGTGTGGAAATACCCAGACGTAGCCCCGCGCGGCGAATGGCAGGTAGATCGGCGGTGTCCAGATCTTCTTGCCCAAGGTGCAGCCAGTCCGCACCTTCGTCGATGGCGATCTGCCAGTGATCGTTTACCACCAGCATCGCGCCATGCTGTCGCGTCAGGTCAAGCGCTGTCCGGATGTCGTTGCGCAGGTCCGCGTGCGGGCGTTCTTTCATGCGCAATTGCACCATCGTTACACCCAACGGCAGCGCGCGCTCCAGCCACGACACAGAATCAAAAATCGGGTAGAACTTGGGTAGCGTCATAGCCAGGCCTTTCCAATCACCGGGGTCGATGGCTGGGCCATATCGCGCGGGTCCATCGGGTCTGCGGCACGGGCCAGCTGTCCTGCCTGCACCGCCAGCGCAAAGGCCCGCGCCATCGCGACGGGATCACCCGCCTGGGCAACTGCGGTATTCAGCAACACTGCGTCAAAGCCCATTTCCAGCGCATCTGCCGCCTGGCTGGGCAGGCCAAGGCCCGCATCAATCACCATCGGCACATCGGGAAATGCTGCGCGCAGGGTCCGAAGCCCGTAACGGTTGTTCAGGCCCAGCCCTGACCCGATCGGGGCGCCCCACGGCATCAGTACCTGCGCCCCGGCGTCCAGCAGGCGCCCGGCCAGCACTTGGTCTTCGGTCGTGTAGGGGAAAACCTCGAACCCGTCGGCGGCCAGCGTTTCTGTCGCTTCCAGCAGGCCAAACGGGTCGGGCTGCAAGGTATCGGCATGGCCAATGACCTCAAGCTTGATCCAGTTCGTATCGAACAGGTCCCGCGCCATCTGCGCCGTGGTCACCGCCTCGCGCGCCGAATGGCAGCCAGCAGTGTTGGGCAGGACATGCACGCCCAAGCTTTTGATGATCTCCCAAAAGCCCTGCGCCTGTCCGCTTTCGCGGCGCAGCGATACCGTCGCGACCGATGCGCCAGAGCCACGAAAGGCTGCTTCCAGCACGGCGGGCGACGGGTATTGCGCCGTGCCCAGCATCAGCGGGGTGTCAAGCGTGACGCCATAAAAATCGCGCATGATCTTAGCCCCCCTGCATCGGGGTCAGCACTTCCAGCCGATCACCGTCGTTCAGATCTGTCCCGCCGCGCGCGCCCTTGGCCACAAAGGCACCGTTAAGCGCGGTCGCCACACGCGCCTCGCCCCAGCCAAGCTCTGTCAGCGCGTCGGCAAGCGTCGGCCCGGTGACATCCCGATGTTCGCCATTCACCTCAAGTTTCATGTAAAAGATCCCCTTTGATGCCTTTTGTTAGATAGTCGGTGGCCTGCTTCGCCAGTGCCGGTGCCATCAGGTAACCGTGGCGGAACAACCCGTTCAGATGCACAACCCGGCCCTGTACGGTCACGCGGGGGACATTGTCGGGAAAGGCCGGGCGCAGATCCGCGCCGGTTTCCACAAGCTCTGCCTCTCCAAATCGCGGATCGAGCGCATAAGCTGCGCTGAGCAATTCCAGCACCGCGCGCGCCGAGATACCGCGCCGGTCGGCGCTTTCCAGTTGCGTGGCGCCCAGCATGAACAGCCCGGACTCGCGGGGGACGATATAAAGGGGGTGACGTGGGTGCAGCAGGCGGACAGGGCGCGCAAGCGTGATATCGCTGCTGCGCAACACCACCATCTCGCCACGTACCGCGCGCAGTTCAGGCAGGGCAGCCGCCATGCCGCGCGCATCAATCACTGGGCCTGCGATGTCTGCGGGTGTCGCCTCGGCCCTTTCGACTGCGATGCCTCGGGCGGCCAGCGCTGCAACCAGATCGGCCAGCGCGCGGCGTGGGTCCAGATGGGATTCGCTGTCAAAGAAAAGCGCGCTTTTGTGTTGGTTCAGCTCTGGTTCAAGCGCGGTCAGATCATGGATCTGTTGATGTCCGGATGTGCGCCGCGCGAAACGTGTCAACTCGCCTTGGTCGCGCTGCAGGGCAATCACAAGCGAGCCGCGATAGGTGACTTCTGTCACCTCAGCCCAAAATGCCGCTGCCGCCTGCCCATGCGTGACAATTGCAGTTTCGGCCACAGCACCCTCGCAAAACGGGGCAAGCATACCGCCAGCCCACCACGAACAGCCATGCGGCCCCGGTGCGCCATTGCGGTCGATCACGCGCGGAGTAAGCCCAGCCTTGCTTAATTCATAAGCCGCGCAAAGCCCGGCGACGCCGGCGCCTATGATGGTCACGTCAACCATTGCGCCAGAACGCGTGGAAATGATGCAGTGGCCCATGACCAGAGCCGACGCCTAAATCATCCGCTGCGGCGATTGCGCCTTGCAGGTAGTCGTGCGCGCGCCTGACCGCTTCTTCCAGCCCGGCCCCCTTTGCCAACCCGGTCGCAATGGCGGCCGACAACGTGCATCCCGTGCCATGCGTGTTTTTTGTAGCGCGCCGTTGCGCGGTCAGGCGCATGATCCCCGCGTCGGAAATCAGAAGATCGACACAAACCTCGCCAGACCCATGGCCGCCCTTCATCAGCACTGCCTTTGGTCCCAGTTCGCGCAATGCATCGCCTTGCCCCATCATCTCGGCCTCGTCCTGTGCAGGTGCACAGCCCAGCAAGTCGGCAGCTTCGGGCAGGTTCGGCGTCAGCAACGTGGCCATTGGCAAAAGCTGACGGCGCAGCGAGTCAAGCGCATCAGGCGACAAAAGCCGGTCGCCGGATTTCGCTACCATTACAGGGTCCAGCACGATCGGCAGCGTGCGACCCGCCAGCCCCTGCGCGACCACAGCGATTGCCTGCGGCCCGCCCAGCATCCCCAATTTGACCGCCCGAATATTCAGATCGTCGAACACGGCGTCGATCTGAGCCGCGATCATCGCATCGCTGACAGGTTCGACCAAAACGACCGCCCGTGTGTTCTGCGCGGTCAGTGCCGTAATGACGCTGGCCCCATAAGCACCAAGCGCGGAAAATGTCTTTAGATCGGCCTGTACCCCGGCGCCACCGCCAGAGTCGGACCCTGCTATCGTCAAAGCTATAGGAACCAATGTCCGCCCCCTTGCTGTGTTGACCGATGCAAGGATACGGATATCGCGCGAGCCGTTTGCGCGCATGTACCGTTCCCTACGCCGGTATAATCCGGATCAGGTTCGATGGGTTGGCTTGCGCCTCTCAGCCCTGATCAGGGCACCCCAACGGTTTCATATTCTTCAGCTAGCCCTGCCTTGTCTCTCTGACAAGGGGGATGGTGGCAATTGGCCGGAATGACGGGCCGCGGCGCGGCTTTTCAACTGTTGAATCGATGGTGGTTCAGGGCGAAGCGCCTTAGGGTGCTTTTCTGATAAAATAGCTGTGATTGGGGCGATCCACCTGTAGCCGACCGTTTGCGTCAAAGTCGCTGTCGGCGTTGAACGGGATGACAGGACGGCTGGCAAAATCCGTCATGATCCCAACTTGGGCATCGAGGGCCATTGCGAGGCGGTCCTCAAGCTCTTCTTGTCTCTTGCCCCGATTGTACCCATGAACGCCATGGATGATTTCTGGAACGGCAACAGAAAACCCAAGATAGCGAAGTGTATAAGCTGCGGGCCAAAGCAGCATCTGTATGTCACCTTCTTTTCCATCAAAGGCGCTCTCGCTTTCCTTCGATCCAGTGGTCACGCAGAACAGCGCCTTTTTGCTGCGGAATTGACCCGCGTCAAAGCGCTGATCTACCGAGTGCAGCGCCCCGTGTGCCAAGACACGATCGAACCAACCCTTGAGGATCGCTGGCGGCGCAAACCACCAGATCGGAAAGTGAAACACGACACGGTCCGCGCGACGCAGCTTCTCGATCTCTGCTTCGACATCGGTCGGAAGACAATTCAGAGCGGCAGAATTTTCTTGCGCTTTGAGCGCGTCAAATCCTGTATCAGACGTAAGATGAGGATAATGGCTCGCACGCTCGACAGGATCAAAACCCATTGAAACCAGATCAGAGCGAAGGACCGTATCACCCAAGCCTTCACAGGCGGTTTGGGTGGCATCCGCCCACACCCCGTTAAATGACCGCGCGTCGGGGTGTGCCAGAACAATCAGTGTCGTGGTCATGGAAAGCTCCGTAACATTTCTGGCAAAATCTGATGTTTTCAACCTGCAGCCGAAGCCGCTGGAAACACAAGGGCGGCATAGACTGGTGCCGCTGGCTTGGGCGATGGCTATAAAAGATCATTAGATTTGGAAACTTGCCCTGCTCTGCACGGTCACAACGTTGTTCCGCGATGAACGACGCCAGAATCGCCGATGGCCAGAAGCGAACCCTGCCATTTTCACAGTTTTCATGCAGCATGCGCAAACAGGTAAGAGTGTTTTGTGGTGAGCCCGCAGGGGTTCGAACCCTGGACCTACTGATTAAAAGTCAGTTGCTCTACCAACTGAGCTACAGGCTCTGACCACGAAATGCGACCTAGATTGACCGTCGCGCAGGGTCAACCCGGAAATTGCGTCCGGGCTGGATAAAGTGACGGACGGGGCGTATAGCCGCGGCCATGACACGTTCAGTTCCATTCATGAAGATGCACGGGCTTGGCAATGATTTTGTCGTGCTCGACGCCCGCGCGGGACATCGCGTGGACGCAGAATTGGCTGTCGCAATGTCAGACCGCCATCGCGGCATCGGATTCGATCAACTGGCAGAAATTTCGGACAGCACGACGGCCGACCTGCATCTGACGTTCTGGAATGCAGACGGCAGCACCTCTGGTGCTTGTGGCAATGCGACCCGCTGCATCGCGGCGTGGCAGATGGTGCGAAACGGACAGAATCGTGTCACGATCACAACCGATCGCGGTATCCTGCAGGCGCAACAAACCGACACGGGCGTATCCGTGAATATGGGCGCACCCCTGCTGGATTGGGCCGATGTGCCGCTGGCACAAGCGGTCGATACGCTGCATCTGCCCATTGATGGCAATCCGGTCGGAACCGGCATGGGCAATCCGCATTGCACATTTTTCGTCGATGACGTCGCTGGTGTCGATCTTGCTGCACGCGGGGCCCAGATGGAACATCATCCGCTTTTCCCGCAGCGAACGAACGTCCAGTTCGCGCAGGTGATTGGGCCGGATCACCTGCGGATGCGGGTCTGGGAACGCGGCGCGGGAATCACGCTTGCCTCTGGCTCTTCTTCGTGTGCGACTGCTGTTGCAGCCGCCCGGCGTGGCCTGACAAGACGGGCGGTGCGGATTGATCTGGACGGTGGCACACTAATGATCGACTGGCGTAGTGACGGGGTCTGGATGACCGGCCCGACCGCGCATGTATTTGACGGGGTCTGGTATGGCTGATGCACCGATCTTTTCCAACCATGGCTGCCGGCTGAACGCCTATGAAACCGCTGCCATGACCGAACTAGCCACTGCTGCGGGCGTCACCAACGCCGTTGTCGTCAATACCTGTGCAGTCACGGCAGAAGCTGTGCGCAAGGCTCGGCAGGACATCCGCAAGCTGCGTCGCGCCCATCCAGACGCCACGCTGATCGTCACCGGCTGTGCGGCACAGACGGAACCCGAAACATTTGCCAACATGGCAGAGGTGGACCGCGTCATCGGCAACACCGAAAAGATGGAACCGGCGACTTGGGCGGGCATGGCCCCCGACCTGATCGGGACCACCGAACCAGTGCAGGTCAACGACATCATGTCAGTCACCGAAACCGCTGGTCATCTGATCGACGGCTTCGGCACCCGGTCGCGCGCCTATGTGCAGGTGCAGAACGGCTGCGATCACCGCTGCACGTTTTGCATCATTCCATTCGGGCGCGGGAATTCGCGGTCCGTGCCCGCCGGGGTCGTTGTCGATCAGATCAAGCGGCTGGTCGACAAGGGTTTTCAAGAGGTCGTTCTGACCGGCGTCGATCTGACAAGCTGGGGGGCCGATCTGCCTGCCACGCCCCGGCTGGGCGATCTGGTGCTGCGGATCCTGAAACTTGTGCCGGACCTGCCGCGCCTGCGGATTTCATCCATCGATTCGATCGAGGTGGACGATGCGCTGATGCAGGCCATTGCGACCGAACCGCGCCTGATGCCGCACCTGCATCTGTCGTTGCAGCATGGCGACGATCTGATCTTGAAACGGATGAAGCGGCGCCATTCGCGCGACGACGCCATCCGCTTTGCCACTGAAGCGCGCGCGCTGCGCCCTGACATGACATTCGGCGCGGACATCATTGCGGGCTTTCCGACCGAAACCGACGGCGCGTTTGAAAATGCGCTGAAGCTGGTCGACGACTGCGATCTGACGTGGCTGCACGTCTTTCCCTATTCGCCCCGTCCCGGCACGCCCGCAGCCCGGATGCCGCAGGTCCGCGGCCCCGCGATAAAGGCGCGCGCCGCCCGCCTGCGCGCCGCAGGTGATGTCGCCGTCGCGCGACACCTTGCCGCCCAGATCGGTCAGGCGCATCAGGTCCTGATGGAAAGCCCCCGCATGGGTCGCACCGCTCAGTTCGCAGAGGTCCATTTCGAAACCGACCAACCTGTCGGACAGATCGTCCCGGCCACCGTGCGTGCGGTGCAGGACAGCCATCTGGTGGCCTGATGCATCCCAACCCGGCATTTCGTCAGGCAGGAACCGACCGCAGCATCGCCTTTGCCCGTGAACGCGGGTTTGGAATGCTTTGCGTCAACGGGCCTGACCGCCCGCTTCTGGCGCACGTGCCATTTTTGCTGGATCAGGCGGGCACGACGCTGGATCTGCATCTGGTGCGGTCCAATCCGATCGCGCGGCTGGGCCCGTCCGTCACCGCCACCATCGCGGTGTCCGGGCCAGACGCCTATATCTCTCCGGATTGGTATGGGGTGCCGGATCAGGTGCCAACGTGGAATTATGTGGCGGTCCACCTGACGGGTGTGCTGACCGCCCTGACGCAGGACGACATGCGCGATCTGCTGGACCGCGAATCGGCTCTGTTCTAATCGTATCTGCCAAAACCGGCCTGGACCGCAGACAAGATGACGCCCGACGTCCTTGACCGTATGATGCGACAGATCGTGCCGTTCCGCATGACCGTGGAGTCCGTCGACAGCACGTGGAAGCTGGGCCAGAACAAACCAGAAGCCGTGCGGCTTGCCGCAGCGGATCATGTCGCATCCAGCGTTGGGCAGGACCGGGCTGCGCTGGCCGATCTGATGCGCGCGCCCCCTGACCCGGCGCGCTGAGCGCGCGCGCATCACCGCTCGACAGCGGGACCGGCAACGCGCAAAGTATGCCAAAGAGGAGATTCCGGATGCAGCTGTTGATGTCGCCTACTTCACCCTTTGTCCGCAAATGCCGCGTGCTGCTGCGCGAAGCGGACCTGTTGGACACGGTCGAAGAAGTGACCGTCGCCACCACGCCCGCTGTCCCGGATGCTGCGGTCGCATCCGCCAATCCGGTCGCCAAGATCCCCGTGCTGCTGCGAATGCACGGCCCCGCGATCCATGATAGCCGCGTCATCTGCCGGTTTTTGAACGAACATGCAGGCGCAAACCTGTATCCTGCGACGCGCCTGTGGGAAACGCTGACACTGGAAGCGACGGCAGATGCCATCATGGAAGCCGCGATTACGATGTTCTATGAAACGAAATATCGTGACCCGGCGCAGCAATCGACCGATTGGATAGATGCCCAGTGGTCAAAGGCCGACCGCGCCATCACCGCACTGGAAGACCGTTGGCTAAGCCATCTGAACGGACCGCTGGACATGGGGCAAATCGCAACGGCCTGCGCGTTGTCATACATCGACTTGCGACATGCCGCGCGCGACTGGCGCAATGGACGGGCTGGCTTGGCGCAATGGCACGCGACATTCGCCGCCAGACCATCGATGCTTGAAACCGCAGCGGCCTAGCCAGCCAGGCGTCTTTACCGGGGCTCTGTGTCACACTGGTCACATTTCACGAAAGCCGCTAGATAGGACACATGGGTCGCGCGACCTGCGATGGAATGTCCGCTGGACGGATGCAATACCGACCGCTAAACAGCGCCCGACCAGTCGGCGGGGCCCCGCCGACGTTATCATTTCGCCACGGGCTCGCTATGGCCCGCCCCAGAACGGAGACGCACCCTTGTCACACGCCGAAGACCATCAGGGCACACGCCGCGACTTTCTGTATTACGCAACCGCCGGGGCTGGCGTCGTCGTCACCGGCGCAGCGGTCTGGCCCCTTGTGAATCAGATGAACCCGTCTGCGGACGTTCAGGCGCTGGCGTCGATCCGCGTCGATGTCGGCGGCGTATCCGAAGGCACACAGCTGACGGTCCTGTGGCAGGGTAAGCCTGTTTTCATCCGGTATCGCACGGCCGAAGAAATCGAAGCCGCGCGATCCGTGGACCTCGCTTCGCTGCCCGATCAATCCGCTGAAAACGCGAATCTGGCCGGCGTTGTTCCCGCCACGGACGAAAACCGCGCCTTGCCAACCCCAGAGGGTTCCGATGCACCGGAAGGTGCATGGCTGGTTCAAATGGGCATCTGTACGCACCTGGGCTGTGTTCCGCTGGGCGAACAGGGCGATTTCGGCGGTTGGTTCTGCCCCTGCCACGGCAGCCATTATGACACGTCAGGCCGTATCCGCAGAGGTCCGGCCCCCCGTAATCTTCCCGTGCCGGTCGCCGCTTTTGTCGACCCCACCACAATCGAACTCGGTTAAGGAGAGACAGCATGGCTGGTATTCCGCACGACCACTACGAGCCGTCGTCTAACGGCGAAAAGTGGCTTCACAAGCGTCTTCCGATCCTTGGGATCGCCTATGATACGCTGATGATCCCGACTCCAAAGAACCTGAACTGGATGTGGATCTGGGGCATCGTCCTGACGTTCACACTGGTGCTGCAGATCGTGACCGGCATCGTGCTGGTGATGCACTATGTTCCGCATGTCGATATGGCCTTTGGGTCTGTCGAACACATCATGCGGAACGTGAACGGCGGGCACATGATCCGTTATTTCCATTCCAACGGCGCATCATTGTTCTTTGTCGCCGTCTATCTGCATATTTTCCGCAGCCTGTATTATGGCAACTACAAAGCCCCGCGCGAAGTCACGTGGATCATCGGGATGTTGATGTATCTGCTGATGATGGGCACCGCCTTTATGGGCTATGTTCTGCCTTGGGGCCAGATGTCGTTCCACGGAACCGCCGTGATCACCGGCCTGTTCGGCGCCGTTCCGTTTGTCGGCGAATCGCTGCAGACATGGCTGCTGGGTGCGTCGGCTGTCGGCCAGCCCGCGCTGAACCGCTTCTTCTCGCTGCATTATTTGATGCCGTTCATCCTGCTGGGTCTGACCATCGTTCACATCTGGGCGTTTCATACCACCGGCAACAACAACCCAACCGGCGTCGAAGTGCGCCGTACGTCGAAAGAAGACGCAGCCAAAGACACGCTGCCATTCTGGCCATACTTCGTGATCAAGGATTTGTTCGCCTTGGCGATCATCCTTGCTGTGTTCATGGCGATCGTCGGCTTTATGCCGAACTATCTGGGCCACCCGGATAACTACATCCCGGCAAACCCGCTCGCCACGCCGTCGCACATCGTTCCGGAATGGTACTTCCTGCCGTTCTACGCGATCCTGCGGGCATTTACGGCTGACGTCTGGGTCGTGCAGATCGTGAACTTCCTGACCTTTGGCATCATCGACGCCAAGTTCTTTGGGGTTCTTGCGATGTTTGGCGCGATTGTTGTGATGGCACTGGCCCCTTGGCTGGATACATCGTCTGTGCGGTCGGGCCGTTATCGCCCAACCTTCAAATGGTGGTACGCGCTGCTGGTCGTCGACTTCATTGTCCTGATGTGGGTCGGGGCACAGCCTGCCGAATTCCCCTATGACTGGATTTCGCTGATCGCATCGACCTACTGGTTCGCCTACTTCCTTGTGATCCTGCCGCTTCTGGGGGTCATTGAAAAACCCCTGCCGCTGCCCGAAACAATCGAGGCCGATTATGCAGCGCACTACGCCCCAAAGACCGGCGGCACGAAAACCATCGTGAACCCGGCCGAGTGAAAGACAAAGGACTGATGAAAATGTTTCGCAAACTTTCACTGACAACGATGACGGCTTTGGCGCTTAGCGCCGGGGCCGTCCACGCCGCGGGCGCAGAAGCTGAAATCACCAATTACGACTTTCCGTTCGAAGGACCGTTCGGATCGTTCGACACCAATCAGCTTCAGCGTGGCCTAAAGGTTTACACACAGATCTGCTCAGCCTGTCACGGGATGGAATACGTGGCGTTCCGCACGCTTTCGGATGAACACGGCCCTGCCCTGCCCGAAGATCAGATGCGCGCCTATGCGGAAAACTTTGAAATCTTCGATCCCGCGCTTGATGATGGTTTAGGTGATTACCGTCCGGCAACACCTGCTGATCACTATCCGGAATCGTCACTGGCCAACGCACCGGATCTGTCGCTGATGGCAAAATCACGCGCTGGTTTCCATGGCCCCTATGGCACGGGTATCAGCCAGTTCATCAATGGCATGGGCGGCGCGGAATACATCGCATCGCTAATGACGGGCTACCACGAAGAACCAGAATGCGCGCTTGAAATGGACGTTCCGATGGACGGCTATTACAACGTCGCATTTGCAAACGGCGGTTTCCCCGACGAATGCAAGGACGAGCACGGTCACTACACGGTGCCTGGCAGCTGGATCTCGATGGCCCCACCCTTGTATGGCGACGATATCGATTTTGACGACGGCACCGAAGCCACGCTGGAGCAAAGTGCAAAAGACGTCGCCGCGTTTCTGATGTGGACAGCCGAACCGAAAATGATGGCGCGGAAACAGGCGGGCCTGACCGGGGTCGTGTTTTTGTCGCTGCTCGCAGCTTTGCTGTATCTGACAAACAAGAAACTGTGGGCACCGCACAAAAAACGGGTCGAGGACGAATAGGTTCAAACCGATCAAGTGAAACAAAAGGCCTGCCATCTTGGCGGGCCTTTTTTATGTCCCCAAATAGCGACGAAGTTCTGGCGAAGGATCTGCAAACAACGCGCCAGTATCCTGCGGCGGATGGGCGTACCCGTCGCTGACCAGAATGACGTTGTCCGCAACGTTTTGGGCGTCAGCGGGATCATGGGTCACCATCAATACCGTGCGTCCGGCAGCGACCAGTATGGATTGAACCAGTTCCAGCATCTGCGCCCGCAGCGCAGGACCAAGTGCTGCGAACGCTTCGTCCAGCAGCACCACGGGACGATCCGCCAGCAGGACGCGGGCCAGCGCCGCGCGACTTTGTTGACCGCCCGACAGTGCATTGGGTTTGCGATCGCCCAAACCGGCCAGACCCACCCGGTCTAGCGCAACCGCAACGCGGTCTGAATGATCTTTCGTCAAACGCAGGGACGGCACCAACCCCAGCCCCGCATTCTGTGCCACCGTCAGATGCGGGAACAGGTTGTTGTCCTGAAAAAGCATGGTCACAGGTCGGTTTCCGGGCGCTGCGCCAGACAGGTTTCGCCCGTCCCACAAAACACACCCGGACGCGGGGTCCAGAAAACCGGCGATGGCGGACAGCAACGTCGATTTGCCCCCACCGGACGGGCCGATTACCGCCGTCAGACCCGGCGACAGTGACCAATCGGCACGTAACGTGAATGCACCTTGCCGGAGGGTCAGATCGTCACAGGTCAGCATCGACGCGCCCTCCTTTATCGCAAATCCAGAACGCCAGCAGCGAAAGCGCAACCAAAAGCAAAGCGGCACTGGCTGCCGTTTCCATGCGATAAGCCCCCATCAGACGATACATCGCCAGCGGTAATGTTTCCTGTGCATCGGTCGCAAATAACGCGATGACCCCCAGATCACCCATCGACAGCGCCGCCGATAGCCCGGCAGCAAAACCCAGCGGACGGCGCAGACGCGGCAGCATCACAATCCGCAGACCACGCCAGCCCGTCAGATTGAGCGTCGCAGCCAGACGGGCATAGTTTTGCCGCACGTCCTGCACCGCCGGGATCAGCACCCGCAACGCAAAGGGTAAGGCCAACATCGCGTTGACCACCATTGTCACAGGAAGCGCCACGACTGTCGGACTAACGACAGGGTAGACAATAATGAACAGCCCCGTGCCCATGACCAGCGCGCTGGACGCCAGTGGTGTCACACCGATCACCTGCGCAATCGCACCGCCGCGCAATGCAACGGTCAGCGCAAGCGATACGCTGATCACAGTCGATCCGACCGCAACCGCTATCGATCGTCCTGCTGCGGTCCAAACGCTTGCAGGCATGTCCAGAAACCCCGGCACCCCGCGCAACACGATCATCGCGAGCGGGGTGACAAGAAACAAGGTCACGGCCCCCAACCAAAGCCAGTCCAGCGGGCTTTGATCCCACCGCGCCACGACACGGTCCAATCCGCCGCCAAGGCCATCAACCGGCGTAATGCGCCAAGCCACAACCGCTGCCACGGCACACAGCACGAATTGACTGGCCGCCAGCAGCGCGGCGCGCCCCAAATCGAAATCGAACCGGATCGCTTGATAAATTGCCAGCTCTACCGTTGTTGCCCGTGGTCCACCGCCCAAGGTCAGCGCCACGGCAAAACTGGTCAGGCAGATCAGGAAAATCACCAGCAAGGTGCCTGGCAGAACCCGCACCAGCATCGGCCATTCCAGGACTCGCCACACCGGCGCGTTCAACTGCGCGGCAAGGCGGAATCGTTCTGCCGGAATGTCCAGCCAGCCCTGCAGGATCAACCGCACTGCCAGCGGCAGGTTGAAAAACACATGTGCAAGGATCACACCAGCCGCCCCATAGATGCTGATCGGGTCGATCCCGATCGTTCCAAGCATCGCATTCAGGATGCCACCGCGCCCAAATACCGCCAGCAGCCCCAGCACCGCGACGATGACCGGCAACAAAAAAGGCGCGCCCAGCAGCATGACCAGTGCTGCCCTGCCCCGAAACCTGCGACGCGCAAGCGCGCGCGCGACGGGTATCGCCAGCGCGACGGACGCCAGCGCCGATACCACCGCCTGCCATATCGTAAACCGGATCGCGGCCCAGTCGCCAGCCGCCAACCCGCTGCCAACCTGCGCCCGGAACGCCACGGCGACCAGCGGTCCCACCGTCAAAGCAAGGACCAGCGCGGCAGCAACCCACGCTGGCCCCGCCGCTTTTATTGCGACAGCGCGTTGCGCCATGTATCCAGCGCGTCATCACGGCGTGCTGCGGCTTCGGCCGCAGATAACAGCACGCCTTTCTTTGGCACGGTCAGGGTGTCGAATCCGTCTGGCAAGGCGATGTCAGTCGCGGGATACATCCAGTTGGTTGTTGGGATCACGGTCTGAAACGCATCAGAGACGATGAATTGCATGAACTGTTCGGCCAGATCAGGCTGGTCGGTTTCGGCCAATATCCCCGCGACTTCGACCTGCAGGTAATTGCCTTCGTCAAAGGCCCAAGCGGTCTTGGTGTCGTCTTCTTCAGCGATCAGGTGATAGGCTGGCGACGTGGTATAGGACAGGACAGCGTCCGCCTCGCCTTCGAGAAACAGGTTGTAGGCTTCGGTCCAGCCGGGTGTGACGGTGACGATGTTGTCGGCCAGACCTTCCCAGATGGCACCCGCGTCATCACCATGAACAGCCTGTACCCACATCAACAGACCCAGTCCGGGGGTCGATGACCGTGGGTCCTGAATGACGATGCTGAGGTCGCTGTCCGCCAGTTCCTGAAACGAACTGACCGCAGGTGTGTCCTTGTCCGCGACAAATGCCAGATAGCCCCAGTCAAATGGCAGGAACATGTCGTCGTCGTAGTCCACAGGCAGCGACAGGTCGGCATCGACACCGTGTGTGGTGAACAGCCCGGTATCGCGCGCGACCGCCGTCAGGTTGGTGTCCAGCCCCAGCACGACGTCGGCATCGGTGCGCGGCCCTTCCAATTGCAGGCGCGCCAGCAGGGCCGCGCCGTCGCCCGCACCAGTGAACACCAGATCGCAGCCGCATGTCGCTTCGAATGCGTCTTCAATCGCGGGGCCGGGGCCCCATTCGGATGTAAAGCTGTCGTAGGTGTAAACGTTCAGCGTCGGCGTTTGCGCCAGCACGGGGCTGGCTGCCACGATGGCCGCGACGCTTGTGAGAGTGGTTTTCATGTCATCCTCCAAAACGACGGGCGGATTTGGGGACGACAGGATGCCGGACCTTCCCTCCGCCGGTCTTAACCGGTTCAGGTTCAACGGGTCCGCTTTCGCATCTCAGCCGCATGGCCCCCCGAGGTGACGCAACAACTAGGGCCGGCGCGCGCAAAAGAAAAGGGCCATGCCAATGGATGGCCCTTTTCATGGCAAAGCCGGATCAAGCGATGGCGTGGTGCGGCAATTCAGCGTCGCCTTCGCCAACCATCCCGGCATTCGGATCATTGAACACATCAAGATCGATCTTGCCTTCGCCCTTGGCCACGATGGATGTGACAACGGCGTCGCCCGTGATGTTCACCGCCGTCCGGATCATGTCCATCAGGCGGTCGACGCCCAGAATAATCGCGATCCCTTCGATCGGCAGACCGACCTGCCCCAGCACCATCGTCAACATCACCAGCCCGACGCCAGGCACACCTGCCGTGCCGATGGATGCCAGCACGGCCATCCCGATCACGGTGATATAGCCCATCAGGCCAAGGTCGATGCCATAGACGTTGGCCAGAAACACCGTTGCGACACCTTGCATAATCGCCGTGCCGTCCATGTTGATCGTCGCACCGAACGGAATGCAGAACGATGCCACGCTTTTATCGAC
Source organism: Loktanella sp. SALINAS62 (assembly GCF_018263905.1). Classification (GTDB taxonomy): domain Bacteria; phylum Pseudomonadota; class Alphaproteobacteria; order Rhodobacterales; family Rhodobacteraceae; genus Loktanella. The sequence goes on from NZ_JAAFZU010000023.1 coordinate 80,377, forward strand.
GCCGACCCGTTCGGTCGCGCATTGATAGGTCACGGGGATCGTCGCATTGGATGATGCGGTCGAAAACGCAAAAATCTGCGCCGGGCGCATCTTTTTCATGAACACCAGCGGGTTCAGCCCTGCCAGCGTCTTCAGCATCGTGGGCAGTGTAATGAACAGATGGATGAACAGCGCGGCGACCAGCGTAACGACATAGGCCATGACCGGCAGGAACAGACTGATCCCCTGTTCCGCAAACGTCTTGGCGATCAGGGCAAAAACGCCATAGGGCGCGGCCCGCATCACAAGGTCGACGATCTTCATCATCACCTCGTTCATATAATCGCAGGCTTCGATGAACGGTTTTGACCGTCCACCCAGCATCAGAACAGCAATACCAAGGATCACCGTGTAAAAAATCACCTGAAGCATCTCACCGCTGGCAAAGGCCTGGATCGGGTTGGTCGGCACGATGGCAGCAAAGACACCCCACACGGATGGCGCTTCTGCCCCGCTGATGTCGCTTGTTTCCAGCCCGGTCATGTCGAAACCCCGGCCCGGCCCGATCAGTGTGGCCAGCACCAGCGCGACCGTGATCGCAAGCGCAGTGGTGGCGATGTACAACGCAAAACTTTTCGATCCAACGCGGCCCAGCACGCGGATATCACCGATCCCCGTCACCCCGCCCAGCAACGAAAAGAAGACCAGCGGCACAACCAGCATCTTCAGCGCATTCACGAACATCGTGCCGATCATGGCGAAAAAGCCTGCGACCAGATGGGTGTTCAAAAACGAACTGTCGATGGCGTTAAGGATGACGCCGACAACGATGCCCAGCCCCATTGCGATCATGATCTTCATTGTCAGGGACATCTGTGACCCCCCCGACGTTTCGGTGGTTGCATCGGCCATAACGGCACTCCTGTACAAGTGTGTTACAAAGCGTCGCACGCGACCACCGCATTGACCAAGTAAACTTTTCCGTGATCAGACCTGTTGGACAGCAGCACAGGCTTGGGCTACGTCGGAAACGCAATAACAAAGTGGCGTGTCATGTCGTTCAACACCTTCGGTCATCTGTTCCGCTTCACCACCTGGGGCGAAAGCCATGGTCCCGCATTGGGGGCCACAATCGACGGTTGCCCGCCGGGCGTGGCATTGGACCCCGCGATGATTCAGGAATGGCTGGACAAACGTCGGCCCGGCCAGAACCGGAACATGACACAACGCAACGAACCCGATGCCGTGGAAATCCTGTCCGGCGTGTTTGATGGACGCACGACGGGCACACCGATCCAGTTGATGATCCGCAATACGGATCAACGGTCAAAGGACTATGGCGACATCCTGAACACCTTCCGCCCCGGTCACGCCGACATCACATATCACCAGAAATACGGGCTGCGCGATCCGCGCGGCGGTGGGCGATCCTCTGCCCGGGAAACGGCGGCGCGGGTGGCTGCGGGCGGTGTCGCACGACAGGCGCTGGCACAGGTGGCCCCCGGCGTGCAGATTGTCGGCTACATGGTTCAGATGGGCGAGAAAAAGATCGACCGGGACCGGTTTGACTGGAATGAAATCGCGCGCAACGATTTTTGGTGCCCCGACCCGCAGGCCGCACAGGAATTCGAAGCCTACCTGAAATGGCTGCGCGAGGATGACCACAATTCTGTTGGCGCTATGATCGAGGTGGTCGCCCGCAACGTGCCAACGGGAATCGGCGCCCCAATCTATGCCAAGCTCGACACCGATCTGGCCGCCGCGATGATGAGCATCAATGCGGTCAAGGGCGTCGAAATCGGTGAAGGCATGGCAGCCGCCGGGCTGACAGGGCGCGATAATGCCGATGAAATATACATGGGCGAAAACGGTCCGATTTATTCCAGCAATCATGCGGGCGGCATTCTTGGCGGAATCAGCACCGGGCAGGACGTTGTTGTGCGCTTTGCTGTGAAACCGACATCTTCGATCCTGTCGCCACGTGCGTCGATCAAAATGGACGGCACTCCGACAGAGGTGGTGACAAAAGGCCGCCACGACCCTTGCGTCGGTATTCGCGCTGTCCCGGTCGGAGAGGCGATGATGGCCTGTGTCATCCTCGATCATATTTTGCTGGACCGTGGCCAGACCGGCGGTTTGCGCGGTAAGATTGGCTGAACTTCACGACAGGGTGTATGGCGTCCGCCGCGCAGGTCCCTAGGTTCCCCGACACGACAACAAAGGGAACCC
>NZ_JAAFZU010000023.1:82683-108692 GCF_018263905.1 Loktanella sp. SALINAS62
CGTGGCAAGCCGTGTTGGACCGCGCAAAGGGCTATGACCAGTTACATGCGATTGCGGTTCATCAGGATGGGACGCAGGTGCTGTCACAGGCGTTTCGTGGTCCGGCTGTGGGCCGTATCGTTCCCATCAAGTCTGTGTCCAAGACAATCGTTGCCGCCCTGACCGGTGCCGCATTGGACCGTGGCGAAATTCCATCACTTGATGCCCCGCTATCGCAGGTCGCACCCGGCCTGATCCCGTCTGGCGCGGACAGTCGCGTGGGCACGATCACCGTCGAAAACCTTGTGACGATGCAGGCCGGACTGGAACGCACCTCTGGCGGGAACTACGGCGGCTGGATCGCCAGTCCGAACTGGGTCGCCAATGCGCTGAACCGCCCGTTCGTGGCCGAACCGGGCAACGGGATGCAATATTCGACGGGCAGTTTTCATATCCTGGGCGCCGTGCTGTCAGAAGTGTCGGGCCAAAGCCTGCTGTCGCTGGCGCAATCGCGTCTGGGCGATCCGCTGGGGATAGAAGTGCCAGCCTGGACCCGCGATCCGCAGGGCCGCTATTTGGGCGGAAACGAAATGGGTCTGACCCTGCCCGCCATGATCCGTTTCGGCGAAATGTATCGCCAGGGTGGCCAATGGAATGGCAATCAGGTGCTGAGCGCTGAATGGGTGAACCGGTCGCTTCAGGCACGGACACGGTCGCCGTTTTCGGGGCTGCAATACGGCTACGGCTGGTTTCTGGGACAGTCGGGCGATGCCAGCTATGCGCTGGCACGCGGCTATGGCGGTCAGATCATCTGCGTCGTGCCAGACTTGCGCCTGACTGTTGCCATCACGTCCGATCCAACCTTGCCCGCGCGCAGCGGTGGATATTTCGGTGACCTGATGCGTTTGCTTGAAAACGCGATCCTGCCCGCAGCGCGCAGCGCCTAAACCGGCGGCGGCACCGGCCGTTGCTTGCTGACCTGAACGGCCAGAATGCCCGCAGCGATCACCGCCACACCAAGGACGTCCGCCAAGCCAATCTGTTCGCCCAGCAGAATGGCCGCGATCAGCACACCCAGAAACGGGTTCAGGAAATGGAACGTCGACGCTTTCACCGCGCCGATGCGGCCCACCAGTGCGAACCACACCAGTGTTGCCAACACCCCCGGTACCAGCACGGTATAGACAAAAGCCACGATCAGACGCCAATTCATGTCCACCACCGGTGTTTCCATCAGGGCGGCAGGTACGGCGCAACAGATAAAGCCCACAAACATCTGCAGTCCCACGATCATCATCAGGTTGCCGCCGGACGCCGCACCGGCCACCGACAGCGTTGCCACGGTAATCGACACAGCAGCCAGCGCACACAACATGATCCCATAAGGATCGCTGCCACTGCTCAGCCGCGCGGACATGATGATCGCGACCCCGGCAAAGCCTGCCAGCAATCCTGCGACCCCCATCATCGGCAGTCGCCGCCCGAACACGACCCAACCGGCAAAGGCGACCAGCAGCGGCATTGTCGATGCCATGATCGATGCCAGCGATGCTTCGACCGTCTGCATCGCGATGAAATTCATACCAAGATAAAGCGCGTTCTGGCAGACGCCGAATATGATGACGCCGCGCCACTGGTTCCGTGTCAGGCGCATCCGCTGGCCCATTATCAATGCAATACCGACCGCAACGATTCCCGACGCCAGAAACCGTGCCGCCAGCGCCGTCAACGGTGGTGCGAATTCCACGATCACCCGCGCAGAGGTGAACGCCGATGACCACATCGCGGCAAACGCCAGCCCCATCAACATCGCTTTTATGTCCATGAAACCGCCCCTTTAAATTCAGAAAAACCGGTCCCGAAATTGAAAAAGGGCCGCCAGTGGCGACCCTTTCCCTAATTCAATCGGGATGCAAGATCAGCTGTTCACGCTGTCCTTGAGCGCCTTTGCAATCGTCATCTTGACGACCTTGTCGGCTTCTTTCTTCATCTGCTCGCCCGTCGCGGGGTTGCGCACCATACGCTCTGGGCGTTCGCGGCAGTAGATCTTGCCGACGCCCGGCAGGGTCACGGCACCGCCGCCGGATACTTCTTCGGTGATGATGTCGGTGACAGCTTCAAGTGCTGCTGTCGCGGACTTCTTGTCCATGTCCGTCTTTTCAGACAGCTTGGTGACAAGCTGTGCCTTGGTCAGCGGTTTAGTTGCCATGATGGTATTCCTCCGGTTAACCCCGACTTATTGGGGGCATTTTGCAACGGTTCACGTAATGTTGTGGTAGACCACAACGAATAGTGCCGCCTGACAAGCCCCAAAAGTGAAGATTTAGCCTATTTTTAAGGGTTTTTGTCGATTTCAGAGGAAAGCTGTTTCCTCGAACGACCTTAATTTGCGACTGTGGATGCGTTCCAGCGGCATTTCGCGCAGTTTTTCCATCGCGCGGATGCCGATCAACAGGTGGTTCGCAACCTGCCCGCGATAGAAATCCGATGCCATGCCCGGCAACTTCAGCTCTCCATGCAGTGGCTTGTCGCTGACACACAGCAGCGTCCCATAGGGCACCCTGAACCGGAACCCGTTGGCCGCGATCGTGGCGCTTTCCATGTCCAGCGCAACGGCGCGCGATTGCGACAACCGCTGCACCGGACCGGACTGGTCGCGCAGTTCCCAGTTGCGGTTGTCGATGGTGGCGACCGTTCCGGTCCGCATGATGCGTTTCAGGTCGTAGCCTTCTAGCTTCGTGACCTCCTCGACCGCGTCTTCGAGGGCAATCTGGATTTCCGCAAGGGCCGGGATGGGCACCCAGATCGGCAGGTCGTCATCCAAAACGTGATCTTCGCGCAGATAAGCGTGGGCCAGCACGAAATCACCCAGACGCTGGGAATTGCGCAACCCGGCACAATGCCCGACCATCAGCCAAGCATGCGGGCGCAACACGGCGATATGATCGGTGGCCGTCTTGGCGTTGCTGGGCCCGACACCGATGTTGACCAGCGTGATCCCAGCCCCGTTTTTCCGCTTCAGGTGGTAGGTGGGCATCTGTGGTGTCTTGGCCGTCAGGGCAAGCGGTGTGTCGGGGTCCGTCACCGTGGCGTTGCCCGGCCCGACAAAAGCGGTATAGCCGCTGTCGGGATCGGCCAGCATGATGCGGGCATATGCCTCGAATTCTTCGACATAGAACTGATAGTTCGTGAACAGCACGTGATTCTGGAAATGCCGCGCGTCGGTCGCGGTGTAATGGGACAGACGCGCCAGCGAATAATCGACCCGCTGCGCGGTGAACGGTGCCAGCGGACGCGCGCCGTCGGGATACAAAAACCCGCTGCCGTTAACGATGGCATCGTGCGTGACCGCAAGATCGGGCACATCGAAAATGTCGCGCAACTGGAAATCAGCGGCACCGTCTTGCGGCACGGTGATGCTTTCGTCGCGGGCGACCGCGAAATGCACGGGCATCGGGGTCGTGGACGCACCGATGGTCACGGGCACTGCATGGTTCTGCATCAGCAGCGCCAATTGCTGTTCCAGATAGTAGCGAAACAGGTCCGGGCGCGTGATCGTCGTGGAATAGGTGCCGGGTTCCGCGACATGGCCAAACGACAGGCGACTGTCCGTTCTGACGAAACTTGTCGTGGTCAGCCGCACTTCTGGATAATATGCGCGATAGCTGCGGTCAGGCGCGCCTTTGTCCAGCACGCGCTGAAAGGCATCGGTCAGAAATCGTGCTGCGGTGTCATACAATTCGCACAGCCGCGTCACCGCCGCTGCCGCGTCGGTAAAAACCTCTGGCTCTGGAACATCGGGCGTGGACAGGGGCAGCGGGCGCGTCATCTGGGATCCTCTAACAGGTCGGTCAGGGCAAAGGCGGTGACATCCACCAGCCCAAGGTCGCTGATCCGCAATTCCGGGATCACGACCAGCGCCAGCAGCGAGTGCTGCATATAGGCGTTGTTCAAGGTGCAACCGCAGGTTTTCATCGCGGCGGTCATGGCGGCGGCCTGCGCTGCGACCTGTGCGGCAGGGCTGTCGGACATCAGCCCGGCGATGGGCAGCGGCACCAGCGCCAGTTCCCGCCCGTCCTGCCAGACCGTGACACCGCCGCCGACGTCGCCCAGACGGTTTGCCGCCTGCGCCATGCAATCGCGGTCGGTGCCGACGACGATCATGTGGTGACTGTCATGCGCCACGGTAGATGCGATGGCCATGCGCCCGGTATATCCAAATCCCGACACAAAGCCATTCACCACACCGCCTGTGCCGTGGTGACGTTCCACGAGCGCGATCTGGCAGACCTCACCGTCCGGCGCGACGATGCCGTCCCGCACCGGCAGATCGGCGGTCAGCGCCTTGGTCGGTGCCTGATTTTCGATCACGCCGATGACTTTGGCCGTGACGGCATTGCAGCCCTCTGGGGCCGACACCTCAAAATCCGCAGCAACCCGCTGCCCGCCCAGATGCACGGTCTGGCGTGCGCTGTCGGGCCAGTCGTAATGCGGACAATCCACAGTAATCCTGCCATCCACTGCCACCGTTTGCCCCCGCGCGAAAACCTGTTCAATGGGCAGTGTGCCCAGATCGGATGTCAGGATCATGTCAGCGCGCCGTCCGGGCGCGATGGACCCCAATTCACGTTCCAATCCGAAATGTGTCGCGGTGTTGATCGTCGCCATCTGCAAAGCGATCAGCGGATCGCAGCCGCAGGCGATGGCATGACGCACCACGCGGTTCATGTGCCCGTAATTAACCAGCGTTTCGGCCATGCAGTCGTCGGTGCACAGGATGAAATTACGCGGGTCCAGCCCGCGTTCCGTGACTGCGGTGATCTGGCTTTCGACATCATACCAGGCAGAGCCCAGACGCATCATCGACCGCATCCCTTGACGGACGCGCGCGATGGCGTCTTCTTCGCGGGTGCCTTCGTGATCGTCAGCAGCCCCGCCGGCGGCATAGGCATGGAACGGCACGCCTTTGTCGGGGCTGGCGTAATGGCCGCCCACGGTTTTGCCCGCGCGCATCGTTGCCGCCATTTCCGCCAGCATTTGATCATCACCGGCGATCACACCGGGAAAATTCATCATCTCACCCAACCCGATGATGCCGGGCCAGTCCATCGCCTGCGCCACGTCATCGGCGCTGATGGCATGGCCCGTCGTTTCCAGACCGGGGGCCGATGGCGCGCAGGATGGCATCTGGGTAAAGATGTTCACGGGCTGCATCAGCGCCTCGTCGTGCATCATCCGCACGCCGTCCAGCCCCAGTACATTGGCGATTTCATGCGGGTCTGTGAACATGGTGGTGGTGCCGTGCGGGATCACGGCAGCGGCGAATTCAGCCGGTGTCAGCATGCCGGATTCGATGTGCATATGCGCGTCGCACAGGCCAGGGATCAGGAACCGCCCGCCGCCGTCGATACAGTCCGTGTCTGGGCCGATACAGTGGCTGGCGTCAGGGCCGACATAGGCGAACCGCCCGCGCACGACGGCGACCTGCCAGTCCAGCACCTCTCGGGTTTGAACATTTACGAGTTGGACATTCCGCACGATCAGATCGGCGGGTTTGCGTCCTGCGGCCACGGCAACAAGAGTGGGCGCGACATCGGCCCATGAAGGAAAGGAATGTGTCATGCGTAATGCTGACATTGAACGTTCGGGGTTCGCAACCCCGCCCGCGTTACAGCTTGTGGATTTCCAGCGGCTTTTGACCGGGGTTCAGACGAACGACTGACAGGTTCAGCGCGCCTGCAACCGTCACCCACAACAGATACGGCACAAACGCCAAGCCCGCCCAAACATCCAGCATCATATGCGTGACTGTCGCCCCGAAAACCGTGATCCACAGGCCTGCCATCACGATCAGCGATGCACGCCAGTGCCGCAATCCAAAGAATACCGGCGTCCACAGGGTATTGAACGCGATCTGAGCCGCCCAGAATGCCATCGCCAATCCCGCACCGGGGATAAAGGCCACACGCGCCCCGGCAAAGGCGATCAGCAGATAGATGCTGGTCCACATGATGGGGAACGCCCAATTTGGTGGGGTCCATGCGGGCTTGTCCAGTTTTTCGTACCATTGACCGGTCGGGAACATCGCCCCCGTTGTCCCTGCGGCAAAGGTGGCAAGTAGAAAGACAAAAAACAGCGTGATCGACACGAGCGGCCCCCTTTTGGGTGTAGTTCCACGCTATTTAGGCGCTTTGGCTGCCATTGCCACGGTTGATTTCGCGCGCGGACAAGTCAGCCAAGGTATTCAGCACCGACGTCATGCGGCGGCGCATCGGTTGGCCTTTGCTCGCCGCTTCGACCAAAAATAAGGTTTCCGGAAGCGGATCGGCATAAATCAAGGCAGACCGCGGCATCACAGCGGCACCGCACGCGCGCACCCCGGCCTGACCGATCCAGAACAGCTTTTGCGCCTTGTTGGTTCGGGCGCGGCGGGTGATGGAATCGCAACCGTGCCGCATGACCTGCCCGCCGATCCCTGCATAGATCAACCGTGCCGCCCATATGCCCACGCGCGCCTGCCGCGGCAGACCACCGATCCCGGCCTCTGATCGATGATATAGCCTGTCTGCCTCACGCAGCAGCGCACGCGTCATGGCCCGGATTTCCGGCGTCGCCTGCGGGCTGTCCATGTATCTGTCGATGTCGATTCCGGCGTCGTGCATCCAGTCGGTCGGCAGATAGATGCGCCCGGCGCGGGCATCTTCACCGATATCACGTGCGATGTTGGTCAGCTGCATGGCGACACCCAGATCGCAGGCGCGGGCCAAAGTATCGGCGCAGCGCACGCGCATCAGCACGCACATCATCGCACCGACGGCACTGGCGACGCGCGCCGCATAGTCGCGCAGATCGGACAAGGTGGCATAGCGACGTTCTTGCGCGTCCCATGCCAGACCTTCCAGCAGGGCATCGGGCAAGGCGCGCGGCATGTCGAATTCCGCGATGATCGCGGCAAATGCGCGATCCTCTGGCGCGTTCATCGGGCGCCCGGCATAGGCCAGATCCAGACGGTCGCGCAGGCGCAGCACGGCAGCCGTCTTGTTCTGGCCTTCGTCCACCTCGTCGTCGGCAAGCCTGCAGAACGCGTAAAGCGCCAGCGCCGGATCGCGCACCGATGCAGGCAACAGGCGAGAGGCCGCGTGGAACGACAATGACCCCGTGCGGATCACCTCGCGGCAATGGTCCAGATCGTCGGGCCGGATCATTCCGCAGCCATCCGCGCAGGCATCGGTACGGTGGGGGCGTCGGGCACCAGTTTGCCCAGCACCTCTGCACTGGATACGACGCCGGGCACGCCCGCGCCGGGGTGCGTGCCGGCACCGACCAGAAACAGCCCCTTGGCCTCTTCGCTGATGTTGTGGGGGCGGAACCATGCAGATTGCAGGATGCGCGGTTCCAGCGAAAACCCCGACCCGTGCGGCGACAGGTAACGATCACGGAAATCTTCGGGCGTATAGATCAGATCGGTCGTGATGTGGTCGCGGAAACCGGGGATCAGACCGTCCAAGACGGCTGCAACCTTGTCGCGGTAGCGCAGTTTTTCCGTCTGCCAGTCAACCGGGTTGGCGTGGCCCAGATGCGGCACAGGTGACAACGCGTAGAACGTATCGTCCCCCGCCGGGGCCACGGATGGATCGGTGACAGACGGACGATGCACATAAAGCGACATGTCATCCGCCAGCTTGCCCTTGATAAAGATGTCTTTCAGCAGATCCGCATAGCGCGGCCCCGACATGATGGTGTGATGTCCGGCATCGGGCCACATATCGGCGGTGCCCTTGGTGCCGAAATACCAGACGAACAGCCCCATCGACCAGCGGCGGCCGTTGACCTTGCGGTCCGTCCAACGCCGCCGGGGCGCATCGCGCAGCAGCGTCTGATAGGTATGCCCCGCATCGGCGTTGCTGATCACCAGCGGGGCCGACAATTGCGCACCACCCGCAAGGGTGACACCACGCGCGGCGCCGTCTGATACATCGATCCGGTCCACATCGGTGTTCAGCTGGATCGTGCCGCCCTGATCGCGCACGACTTGCGCCATCGCATCGGCCATCGCCTGCACGCCACCCATCGCGTAATGGACGCCGAATTCCTTTTCCAGATAACTGACAAGCGCATACATCGACGTCACATTGTTCGGATCGCCACCAATGAACAGCGGGTGAAACGATAGCGCCATCCGCAGGCGGTGATCGCGCACCCGTGACCGGGCCATCGCGTGAATGGACCGATCAGCGCGGAGCCATGAGAACTGCGGCAGCACCTTGATCGTGTCCCAGATGCTATGCATCGGTTTGGCGACCATGCCTTCGAACCCCAGTTTGTAGCGGGCGTGGCTGTCGCGCAGAAAACGGTGGTATCCCTTGACGTCGCGGGGCGACAGGCGCCCGACCTCTGCCGACATGTCGTCGGTATCGCCATTCACGGCAAACGTGGAACCATCCGGCCAGCGTATCGTATAGAACGGGTTCAGCGGGCGCAGGTCGACATCGGCATGAAAATCGCGACCACAGGCGGCCCACAGTTTTTCGTAGACGTCGGGGACCGTCACGATGGTCGGTCCCAGATCAAAGCGGTGGCCATCCTGCACAACGGACGATCCGCGACCGCCGACCTTGTCCAGACGGTCCAGCACCGTGACGCGATAACCCTTTGCCCCCAGCCGCATCGCCGCCGCCAGCCCACCCAGACCGGCCCCGATCACGATGGCGTTGCTAGACGTCTGCGAGGAGAGTTGTGAATCGAACATGACAGCAGGCTACATCTGTCAGGCAAAGTTGACAATCTCCTGTTTTACCCGATCCAGAAAAGAAGTTTTCGTTGCATTTTATCGCCAAACTGTCAGACTAAGTTGACACTAACCCGAGGCATTCCTTGACCCAAACCGTCAGCCTGACCTTATACCGCTTTGTCGGTCTGCGCGCCCGATTCTGGGCGCTGGGTCAGATGGCACTGGCCCGCAGGCCGTTGTCACGGGTTGCGGGAATAGGATTCTGGAAACTATGCGGCGCGGGTGTCGGGCACGGCTTTTCGCCCACTCTGAACCCCGACACCATCGCAATTCTGGCAACGTGGGACAACGCCGCACAGGCGCGCCAGCAGACACAGGACGCCGCCGTGTTTAGACGCTATGCCGCCCGCGCAGCCGAAAGCTATACGGTGTTTTTGCGTCCAACATCTGCACGCGGCCAATGGTCGGGGGTGGCGCCATTCGTGACGGGTGCCGCAACAGACGGACCACTGGCCGCATTGACGCGCGCCACGATCCGTCCCAGCGTCTTGCGGCGGTTCTGGAACCGGGTGCCACGTCTTGATGCGTTGATCGGACGCGATCCAAACGTGACCTTCAAGATCGGCATCGGTGAAATCCCGATGTTGCATCAGGTCACCTTTTCCGTCTGGCCGGATCAGGACGCCATGAATGCATTTGCCCGGACCGGACCACACGCCGACGCCATCCTCGCTGTCCGAAGCGAAGGCTGGTTTTCCGAAGAACTTTACGCCCGCTTCAGCGTCCTGTCGGACCGCGGCACATGGGGCGGCATCGCCCCGCTGAACCTGAAAGAGACGCCATGACTGCCCCCTTCCCGTTTTCCGCCATCGTCGGTCAGGACGAAATGAAACTGTCGATGATCCTGACAGCCATTGATCCCGCCATTGGCGGTGTGCTGGTCTTTGGTGACCGTGGCACCGGTAAATCGACCGCTGTGCGTGCGCTTGCGGCGCTGCTGCCGCCGATTTCCGTGGTGCGTGGCTGCCCGGTCAATTCCGCCACGACAGCCGAGGTGCCGGACTGGGCGCGCGGCGCGGGCGACACACTGGTCGAGGTGCCGACACCGGTGGTCGACCTGCCACTGGGTGCATCAGAAGACCGCGTCACCGGCGCGCTGGATATCGAACGGGCACTGGGCGCGGGCGAACGCGCCTTTCAGCCCGGCCTGCTCGCACGCGCAAACCGTGGCTATCTGTATATCGACGAGGTCAACCTGCTGGAGGATCACATCGTCGATCTGCTGCTCGACGTGGCGCAATCGGGCCGTAACCTTGTGGAACGCGACGGGCTGTCCATTACCCATCCCGCCCGCTTTGTGCTGGTCGGATCGGGCAACCCCGAAGAAGGCGAATTGCGTCCGCAACTGCTGGACCGCTTTGGCCTGTCGGTCGAGGTTGCAAGCCCACGCGATATCGACACCCGGATAGAGGTCATTCGCCGCCGCGATGCCTATGACAATGATCATGCCGCATTCATGCTGCGCTGGCAGGCAGAAGATGCGGGCGTGCGGGCACGTATCCTGACCGCCCGCGGCGCGTTGCGAAAACTGAAAACACCGGACAGTGCAGTGCGCGATGTGGCCGCCCTGTGTCTGGCGCTTGGGTCCGATGGATTGCGCGGAGAGCTGACGCTGCTAAAGGCTGCCCGCGCCTATGCCGCGTGGCGCAATGATACGGCCCTGACACGGAGCCATATCAAGACGGTGTCTGCCATGGCACTGCGTCACCGGCTGCGGCGCGATCCGTTGGACGAGGCTGGGTCAGGTGCCCGCGTGGGCCGCGTTGTGGCCGACGTCCTTGGCTGAGGCATGGGATAACGCGCTTTTGGCGCTGCGGCTGCTGGCGGTTGATCCCGGACTTGGCGGGTTGCACCTGCGCGCGCGGTCCGGTCCGGTGCGCGATGCCATGCCATTGCCTGTAGCGACGCGCCTGCATCCGGCAATGGGGGACGATGCCCTGTTCGGTGGGATCGATCTGACTACGACGCTGGCAACCGGACGGGTGCATCAACAGACCGGGTTGCTGGATCATGATGGGCCGCTGATCCTGACGATGGCCGAACGTTGCCCCCCTGAACTGGCTGCGCGGTTGGCCATGCATCTGGACGCGGCACCGCGGTGCCTGATCCTGCTGGACGAAGGCACCGATGACGAAGCGCCGCGCGCGATTCTGACCGAACGGGTCGCCTTCTACGCCGATCTGTCCGATGTCGCGTTAAACGACCTGACGCCACCTACAAAAGGCGGCACGATCAGCGCGACCGCCACCATCACCGATGCGCAGGTTGCGCAGATCACGACACTGGCGGCTGCCTGCGGGATCGACAGCATGCGCGCACCGACCTTTGCCATACGCGCCGCACGCGCGCTGGCAAGGCTGTCAGGCAATGATCACGTGACCGATGAGCATATCACCGTCGCCTGCGGACTGGTGTTTGTTCACCGGGCCACCCAGATCCCAGAAAATACACCAGAAGAGGCCCCCGCAGACGCAGACCCACCGCCGCCTGACACCGCTCAGGCACCCGACAGTGACGACGACACAACCATGCCCGACATACCTGACACAATGTTGCTGGATGCGATCAGGGCATTGATTCCCGACGACCTGCTTGATCGGCTGCGCGCCACGCGCAGCAAGGCCGGGCGTGGCGCTGGATCAGGTGCTGCACGGCGCAGCAACCGGCGCGGCAGGCCGCTGCCATCACACCGGGGTAAGCTTGACGGAAACGCCCGGATCGATGTGGTTGCGACCCTTCGCGCAGCCGCCCCGTGGCAGACCATCCGCCGGATCGAGACAGGCCGCGACGGCCTGCATGTCCGCGCAGGGGATATTCACGTGCGCCGGTTTCAGGAACACGCCGACCGGCTGCTGATCTTTACCGTGGATGCGTCCGGCTCTGCCGCAATCGCGCGATTGGCAGAGGCTAAAGGCGCCGTGGAATTGCTGCTGGCCCAAGCTTACGGACGGCGCGATCACGTCGCTTTGGTCAGTTTTCGCGGCAGCGGCGCCGAGATCCTTCTGCCGCCGACCCGCAGTCTTGTGCAGACGAAACGGCGTTTAGCCGCCCTGCCCGGCGGTGGCGGCACACCACTGGCCGCCGGATTGGATACAGCGGCAGAGGTTGCGGCACAGGCGCGTCGCCGCGGCATGACACCGACGATCTGTTTATTGACCGACGGGCGGGCCAATATCGCACGCGACGGGTCCGCTGACCGCGTGCGGGCGCAGGTGGATGCGCAATCGGCAGCACAGGCCATGCGTACAAGCGGGTTTGACGCATTGATCATCGACACCGGGCAGCGGCCGTCGACGCAGTTGCGGACATTGGCACAGACGCTGGACGCGCCCTATCTGGCCATGCCGCGCGCCGATTCTGCGCGGCTGGCCAGCGCCGTCGATGCAGCCTTGGCAGACTGATGCGCTGGCCCCCGCCTTCTGACTGGCCCATGGCCGCACATTCGCGCCGCGTCATCAGCGCACCGCATCGCTGGCATGTGCAAGAAAGCGGCGCAGGTCCGAAAATCCTGCTGCTGCATGGCTCTGGCGGGGCCACGCAAAGCTGGCGGGGTGTCTTTCCGCTGCTGACGCCCGATTTTCACACCGTCGCAGTGGATCTGCCGGGTCAGGGGTTTACCCAAAGCGGCGCTTCCGGCCGATCAGGAGTCAACGATACCGCGACCGATCTTGCGGCCCTGTGCCACCAAGAAGGCTGGGTTCCCGATCTGATCGTGGGACATTCCGCCGGGGTGCCAATCGCGCTTCAGATGGTGCGCGGTGGTATGAAACCATCGCGGGGCGTGCTGGGGATCAACGGCGCCTTGCAAACCTTTGATGGTGTGGCTGGCTGGTTGTTTCCCATACTGGCCAAGGCGCTGGCCGCCGCACCGTTTACCGCATCACTGTTTGCCGCGACAACGACCGAAGGCCGCGTCAAACGATTGCTGGACGGCACCGGATCGCAGATCGGGCCAGAGGGTCTGCGTCTGTATCTGGCACTGGCGTCGGACACGGACCACGTCGCAGGCACGTTGGCGCAGATGTCGCAGTGGGATCTGGAACGGCTGGTGGATGCGCTGCCCGAAATCGATGTCCCTGTCCTGCTGTTGATCGGAGAGGACGATCCCGCCGTCCCGCCGTCTGTCAGCGTACGCGCCGCGCGTCGCATGCCGCAGGCGGAAACGCGCAGTCTGGGCCAGTTTGGGCATCTGGCACACGAAGAAGACCCCGATTCCGTTGCCCGCATTATCCGCGTCCTGTTTCAATAAAAAAGGCCGCGGCACAGTGTGCCGCGGCCTATTGTAACGTGATGGGCGTGTTGTTTAGTTGCCTTCGGCAGCAGCTTGCAGCGCTTCCATCTGGGCTTCTTGGTCACCGAATGTCGCAAGGAAAGCGTAAAGATCATAGGCTTCGTCTTCTTGACGGACCTGATAGGCCATCTTGCCGCGCGCACGGCGGTTGTCCAGCTCTTCACGCAACCAGCCAGTCGGGTCCTGCACGTAGCCGACAAACGCTTCTTCGGTCCAGATCTGGCCCGTTTCGCCAAGCTCAACAATTGAATCGCTGTAGTTGAAATCTTCTACAACGCCCAACTGACGCCCCGCCACACCGTACAGGTTCGGCCCGACTTTTGCATTACGTCCGGCCAGCACTTCGTCTGTTTCGGGGTCCTGGACAACGTGACAGGCAACGCACTGGCGGTTGAATTGTTCTTCACCGGCGGCTGCATCACCTTGAAATGTGATCATGTCTTCTTGGGCAAATGCGGGTGCTGCAAAAACCGTCAGGGCGGCAGCAATGGCAAAATTTTTCATGGTTATCCTCCTATCGCACGGACATTTGTCCGAGTCTCTATTGGCAAAGCTAGCATTCCTGACGCTTGCGTCCAGACCGCATTCCGATCTGCGGCAAAATCATGCAACTGCACGTGACATCGCACATTGCCGCCACAAGGTGCGCAGCGCGGTCATCAGGTGGTCGATGTCTTCGTCGGTGTGCAACGGCGACGGGGTAAAGCGCAGGCGTTCTGTTCCTTTTGGAACGGTCGGATAGTTGATGGGCTGCACGTAAATGCCCCATTCGGTCATCAGATAATCCGCCAACATCCGGCATTTCACCGGATCCTTGATCATCACAGGCACGATATGGCTGTCGTTTTCCAAATGCGGAATCCCAGCGCGGTCCAGTTCGGCCCGGAGGCGTGCGACTTGTCGCCGCTGCTGCAGACGCTCTGTGTCCGATGATTTCAGATAAATGATCGACGCACGCGCAGCCGCGGCAACCGCAGGCGGAAGCGCTGTGGTAAAGATGAAACCACTGGCGAAACTGCGGATGAAATCACACATCGCGGTGGACCCGGTGATATAGCCACCGACGACGCCGAACGCCTTGCCCAGCGTGCCTTCGATCAGGGTGACCCGGTCAGCGACACCGTCGCGTTCACTGACACCGCCGCCCCGGGGTCCATAAAGCCCGACGCCGTGCACTTCATCAAGGTAGGTCATCGCGCCGTATTTTTCGGCAACATCCACGATGGCCGTGATCGGGGCGATGTCACCATCCATCGAATACACGGATTCGAATGCGACGATTTTAGGGACATCGGCGGGTAGCGCAGCCAGCTTGGCTTCCAGATCGGCAACGTCGTTATGTTTCCAGATGACCTTGGTCGCGCGCGAATGGCGGATACCTTCGATCATGCTGGCGTGGTTGCCCGCATCCGACAGGATCACGCAATTCCTTAGCCGGCTGCCCAGCGTCGACAGCGCTGCCCAGTTCGACACATAACCAGAGGTGAACAGCAGCGCCGCATCCTTGCCGTGCAGGTCGGCCAATTCGGCCTCTAGCAGCAGGTGATCGTGGTTGGTGCCAGAAATGTTCCGCGTGCCGCCCGCACCTGTGCCAGTCCGACGGACCGCTTCGCACATCGCCTCGACGACCTTGGGGTGCTGGCCCATGCCCAGATAATCGTTGGAACACCAGACCGTCACGTCGCGCTTGCCATCTTCAAAATGGCTGGCGGCTTTGGGGAATTTGCCACATGAGCGTTCCAGATCAGCAAAATACCGATAGTTGCCATCCTGCTTCAGCTGATCCAGCTGCGCATCGAAAAGCGCGTCAAAGTCCATGTTCGTCCCCTTTGGTCTTGGTCTTGGCGGGCAGCATCCACGCCCACAGTTTTGCATCGGGCAATGGTATGACCATCAACCAGTGTTCAATCAACGCAAGCGCCGCCAGCGCGGTCAGCAAGGCGTAGCCTGTCTTTGGCGCAAGTGTTTGCGCCCCCCACAGTCGTTCGGCGCAGACAGCAAGCAAAGCCGTCAGAATGGTGATCGCCAGCGGAAACATCCATGTCACGGCCCCCCGGCGGAAATAGGTTTTCAGGTGTGTCAGACGGGCAGGCAGGAATTCTGTATTGATCCGGGGCACGCCCAGAAACAGGTTCAGCTTGGCCGTGATCCGCGCCAGAAACAGGATCAGGAAAACCGCAAGCGCCATACGATTTTCAGTCCCGGCGCTGGCCAGCGTCAGGACCAGCGCCCCGACAGCCAGCAACAATTCATGATACCCAACGGTGGCAAAAGCGCGCTGAAAGCGGTCCCAGCCCGTCAAATCAGGCGGGCAGTCAGCGCGCTGCCAACCCGCGATGACACCGGTCAGAAAAGCCAGTTCCATCCAGCCCCAGATCGCCAATGCGCCCAGAAAACCGAGGTACACACCGGGAACCGTCGGATCAGACAGCGACAGGCCGACCAGCAAGCAGCCGCCGAAAAGCAACGGCAATGACAAAACCGTCAAGCCCAATGGCGCTTGCTGTCCCAATCGGTCCGCCAACCGGACAGCCAGCATGATGGCGCCTGTCAAAAACCACCACAGGAACACAGCAAAACCGACGGATGCCCAAAGCGAACCGGTCATGGTTTGGCACCCCCCGAATTTTCGCAAAAATCCGGGGCCGCGCCCTTATGTGCGGTCACGCTCAATACACGGGTTCCAGGCGCGGACTGTCGGGCACCGCGTTTTTTTGCACCGGGATCGTCAGCAGGCTGACAAAATTTGCACCGGCCCGGATACGTCCGCCCAGCGCCTTCAGCTTGCCGCGCAAGCCGCCTTGGCGTTCGCCCGCGGCGATCTGCACATTGGCCGCCTGAATGCGGTTCAACGTCGGTTCCCAGCGCGGATGGTCGATGTCCAGCGTCATCGGAAAGACCTGGCGCGTGATTTCTGACGTCTTGCGGAACACCTCTTGCCCATACCATGCCGGATCGACACCCAGCGCCTTGTGGAATTCCGGCCGCTGGTGGTCCCGCACCCACATCGTGGCGAACACCGCCGTCAGAAAGAACTTGATCCACAGCTTGTTGACCCGGCTTTCAGTCAGCGCAGGATCGGTTTTCATCAAAAGGGCGAACGCCTCGCCGTGCGAAAATTCGTCGTTGCACCATTCGCGGAACCATTTGAAAATCGGATGAAACCGCTTTTCAGGATGCGCCTCTAGGTGGCGGAAAATCGTGATATAGCGGGCATAGCCAATCTTTTCCGACAGATAGGTAGCGTAGTAGATGAATTTTGGGCGGAAATAGGTATATTTCTTCGCTTGCGTCAGAAAGCCAAGGTTCACTGCGATTCCCGCTTCACGCAGCGCATCGTTGATGAACCCGGCGTGCCGTGCTTCGTCCCGTGCCATCAGTTGAAACAGCGTCGTGATGTCTTCGTTCGATCCGCGCCGCTTCATTTCTTTGTACAGCACACAACCCGAAAATTCGGCAGTGCAAGAGCTGATGAGAAAGTCGATGAACTCTGCCTTCAGCTTTGGTTCCATCCCGTTCCAATCAACGTGGTCCCAATCGTCTGTCTTTTTGAAATGGCCCTTGTTGGGGTCCGCTTTCATCTGCGCGATCAGCTTGTCCCATTCGGCACGCACCGGGGTCACGTCGATGGCGTCCATCTCGTCGAAATCAGTGGTGTAGAACCGGGGCGTCAAAAGCGTGTTTTGCATGGCCACACGGGTCGCGTCCTCGTTCGTGAGGGGCGGCAGGGCTTCTTGGGCGGCGATGGCTTCTTCGGCGGTGGTGGCGTCAGATGAGTGCATGTTCATGACAAGACCTCCTCGGAGAAGCTGAATTCGCACAGTTCCATAAATTCAAAGTCGCCTGTCGCGCGGGTCCAAAGTTGTTCCAGCTTGCTGGCACGCGTGATGACGGCAGTGCGCTGTTCTTCGACCAATTCGCCGAAGGCGGCCATGATTTCCGGCCCTTGCACCTGCACCGTGTCACCGGGGTTGACGGTGGTGCCGTCGTCAAACCGCACATGCGCGCTTAATTCTTCGAACCGATGGGAAATGGTCACCGTGCAAGGTGCCGTTTCCGTTTCTTTTGTAATCCATCCCATGTGCGTTCCCTTTCACATTATGCCGGGCGGCTGGCGAGGCCGCAGGCCGGGTTTTCAATCAAGCAGCCTTGCAAAGGCCGCGACGTTGTCTTTTCCATATCCAATCAATGGCACATCCATCCCGGTCAGGGGGTCAATAATTGAAACGATACCGTCTTCGCGCCGGATAATCTGCACCGGTGCATCCAGCGGCAGGCCCAGTGTGTCCCGCTTGCGGGCAACGACCCGGCCCATGACGCCGATGAAACCGGCCTTGTCACGGTCGGACATCGCAAGCAGTGCCCCATCCGCATCCAAAACACTGTAGGCACCGTTGCGGTCACCGATCAGTGCAACGTCAAGCGACTGTACCACGGGCGAGTCCGCGACCACGCCAACCAACGGCGCGTCCGTTGTCCGGGCCAGCGTCACGATGGCCAGCGTGACCAGCATCAGGCCGAACATGGCCAGCACCAGTATGCGCGGAACCATTTCGACATTGGGGGCGGACTTAAAGGTTATGTCGGTCATCGTTGTCACTCCGCCGCCATGGCCGACAGGTCGGCGGTTGCACGTGTGATCGTCGGCTGACTGATCCGGGTGCGGGCCGCGTCTGTAAAGATATCCGCCACCTTTGCCGCATCCGCAATGCAGCGCAGCGCGGGCTGTGTGCGATTGATGCGTCCGGGCCGGATGTGCGGCCATGACATCAGATAAGACAGGCGTGTATCAGCAGGCAGTTGAAACGCCAGCGTGCCGGACCCGGCGGGCCGCAGGTCCAGGTCAGCGCTTTCGATTTCGACGTAGGGCAGGTTCAGGGTCATGGTCAGCGCGGCCCCAATCCGCATGGCAACACGTTTATTGGTCAGGGTATAAACCGTCGCCCGGCTTTGGATCCAAGCCAAACCATAAAGGATGGCGCAGACAATCAACCCCAGCAACACGAACGGCGATCCGTACAACAACGCAGTGCCCAACGGCACCTCTGCGGTTGAAACAATGGCACGCCACGCGGCCAGTGCAACGAAGTAACCCATGATCCAGCGGACCTTGAACGCTTCGACGGCCAAACGGCGCGCCATCGGGCGGCCCTGCCACAAAATGACCTCGTCGCGTGGCAAGGCTTCGGGCAGACCCCGGATCGGTTCGAATTTGAAATCGTCGTGTTGCATGTCGTCGTCCCCTGATTGGTGCGGCCCCGTTGGCGAAACGGGGCCGGTCTGCCCTTATGGCAGAACGTTTCCAGCGCGGGCCGGGCTGGCATAAAGCGTGCCCCCGGCAACGTACGCCATGATCTTTTCTTCTTCGAGCAGGGTGATCTGACCGGTGCCGTTGATCGTCGGAATGCCGTCCCAGTTGTGGGCGTACAGCGCCCGAACGCGGACCCGGTTGCTTTGCACCCGCGACATCGTCATGGGCACCAGACGGCGCCCACCACCGGTCAGTTCGACCTCTAGGTAGCGGATCAACTGTTCCGGCATGTCGATCCACAGGTCCACAACAGTTGCCGCAACTTCACCGTCGCCACCTACGACCGGCAGACCACGCGGATCAGTGCCAAACGAAATGCGGAAATCGGCGTGTGCGGACATCGGCTGTATTTTGGCGTGACTGTGCGCGTCCAGTTCCGGAATGTCGCGACGCGGCGCCCACGACGCGGGACCCACCCCGTCAACCATCGGATCACCGGTCGGTATCCACGGGCTGCCCGACGATTTGGCGGACGGCGCAAGCGCCAGATCCCTGCGCATGTTCGACTCTTCGACGGCTAGGCTGGGCACCGTCACTTCGCCACGTCCGTCGCGCAAAAGGAACGTTTTGGGCGCAGGCAGCGGAAACAGGCTTTCGTTTGCGGGCACGTTGTCGTTGTCGTCGCGCAAGGGATAGCCCTCGCGCATATTTTCGCGCTGGATGTAAAAGATCAGGCCCGCAAAGAAGACCCAAAAGGCCCAGATTGCGACGCTCGCCAGATCGACGTTTCCGATGAATGTAGTGCCAAGCATGGCGGTAGTCCTTTCGTCAGGTCGGAAAATCGGACAGCTGCAGCTTGCCCGATTCCGAGGGTGTCATCGCCTTGGCGCGGAAAAGCGGGCCAAGGACAACAAGGGTGAGGAACAAAAGGGCGATTTCGGTATGATAAACGACCGAATACCCGGTGGTTGGCGTGGCGAGCGCCTCTGACAGCATGCCGTTCCCGGCGGCATGATTGACGAGGTCGCGGATCGCGCCCCCGAAGAATATCGAAAGCCCGGCGCCGGTGGCCTGTGCAGCCCCCCATGCGCCCAGGGCCAGACCACGGCCCGCCGCACCCAGCGTCGGAAGGGTCATAGCAGCGGTCAAGGTGGCCACACCGAACAGTCCACCGCCAAAACCGATCAGCGCGGCACCGGCAAAGAACAATGCTGTGCTGTCAATCGGGGCCGCAAAGATGACTGCGCAAAAAGCGACAAGCCCCGCAAGAATGCCGCGCGCACACATCCGCATCGGGTCCAGCCCGGATGACAGCCACCGCGCGGCCATCGCAAAGCCAAACAGCGCGCCGATGGCCCATCCCGCCGTCAGCATCGTTGTCGACGACACCGACATGCCCAGGATTTCGCCGCCATAGGGTTCCAGCAGCACGTCCTGCATATTGAACGCCATGGTCCCCAGAAACACGACGACTAGCAACCGTCCCGCATCACCGCCAGATGCAAAATCGCCCCACGCCTGCCGGAACGTGGGCTTTGGTGCGGCACGTTCAGCACGGGTCATCGGTGACATGCGTTCCTGTTTCCACAACGCAACAACGTTCAGCAGCAACGTCACGACCGCGGTGCCCTGCACCACCTGCACCAGACGCAGCGGTGAATAATCACGCAACAGCAGGCCGATGATCAGCGCAGAGATCAGCATGCCGACCAAGAACATCACATAAAGCAGCGCCACGACCTTTGGCCGGGTTTCATCGTCAGCGCGGTCAGCGGCCAGCGCCAGCCCAGCGGTCTGCGTCATGTGCATCCCGATCCCGGCCAGCAGAAACGCCAGCCCCGCACCGATGTATCCTGCCCAGTCCGCATCAATCGCACGGTCGCCCGCCAGCACCAGCAGTGCCATCGGCATGATCGCCAGACCGCCGAACTGCCACAGGGTGCCGAACCACAGATAAGGGATACGTTTCCAGCCGATCGCGGACCGGTAGTTGTCGGACCGAAACCCGACCAGCGCACGCAATGGCGCGACCAGCACGGGGATTGCAATCATGGCCGCGACCAGCATCGACCCGATGCCCAGTTCCACGATCATCACCCGGTTCAGCGTGCCCAACAGCATGACACTGGCCATACCGACACTGATCTGGAACAGCGACAGCCGCAGCAGTTGGCCCAGCGGCAGACCCTCGCTTGCGGCGTCCGAAAACGGCAGCATCCGCAATGACAGGGATTTCAGCGTGCCGGATTTCAGGATCATCTGTCCGTCCCCGCAAATGTATAGGCGGTCGAGATGTAAAAGCCGGAATTGATCCGGTCGATCTCTTCCAAGGTTCCACCGGTCAGGGCCGTGCGGATATCGCGGGCGCGGTGCGGGATCATCACGGGGCTGCGGTCAGCGCGGGGAAACAGCTTGCCCACACGGAACATCGTCATCAACAGTGGCGTGCGTGGGGCCAGCGTAAAGGCAAAAGTGTCTGTGACCGGGGCGCGATCCAGAATGCGCGCGACCTCCTCAGCGGTATAGTAAATCAGCGAATCCATTGCGACAGCGAAATCGAACGTGCCATCCATGGCAGTCATATCACCCGCGACAAAGCTGATCCGCCCAGCCACGTGATCCGGCATCCGGCGGTTTGCGATGTCGATCAAGGCGGGGGAAATATCCACCCCCACGACCTGCGCGCCACGCTCTGCCAGCGCCACGGCAGCAGCGCCAGTGCCACAGCCCGCGTCCAGCACCCGCGCGCCGGTCAGGTCGGTCGGCAGTTGCGCCAACAAAAGATCCCGCATCTGGTCACGTCCAGCCCGCACCGTCGCCCGGATACCCGAAACCGGGGCATCCGACGTCAGGCGTTCCCACACCTTTGTGGCAGAGCGGTCAAAGTAATCTTCGACACGGTCACGGGTCTGGACGTAAGCCATCAATCGAATCCCAAAAGCTCGAATATCTCGCGGTCCGGCAGGCATTCTGGTGCCAGCGGCAACGTGCCGTTCCACAGTGTTTCCGCCAGACGGATGTATTCCTTGCGGACCTGCACGATTTCTTCGTCGTCGGGCATTTCGAACAGGGTCTTCTTCTTCAGGCGGGACCGCCGGATCGCGTCCAGATCGGGCATATGCGCGATGCGGTTGAATCCCACTGTCTTGCAATACCGATCAACCTCGTCGGTGTCTTTGCTGCGGTTGGCGACACAGCCCGCCAGCCGGACCTTGTAATTGGTCGATTTCGCCTGCACGGCGGCGATGATGCGGTTCATCGCATAGATGCTGTCGAAATCGTTGGCCGTGACGATCAGCGCCCGGTCGGCATGTTGCAGCGGGGCCGCAAAACCACCGCAGACAACATCGCCCAGCACGTCGAAAATCACCACGTCGGTGTCTTCCAGCATGTGATGCTGTTTCAGCAACTTGACGGTCTGGCCGACGACATAACCCCCACAGCCGGTCCCGGCGGGCGGGCCACCGGCCTCGACGCATTTGACGCCGTTGAAACCTTCGAACACGAAATCTTCGGGCCGCAACTCCTCGGCGTGGAAATCGACGTCCTTCAGAATGTCGATCACTGTCGGGACCAAAGATCCGGTCAGGGTGAATGTGCTGTCATGCTTGGGATC
Organism: Loktanella sp. SALINAS62; assembly: GCF_018263905.1. GTDB lineage: Bacteria > Pseudomonadota > Alphaproteobacteria > Rhodobacterales > Rhodobacteraceae > Loktanella. The sequence goes on from NZ_JAAFZU010000023.1 coordinate 104,612, forward strand.
GCAGCCGATCTGCAAGACCCGCTTGCCCAGCATGGAAAACGCCGCCGACAGGTTCGACGAAGTCGTCGACTTACCGATCCCGCCTTTGCCATAGACGGCAAAAACCTTGGCCCCTTCGATCTGCGCATCCGCAGGCTGGTGCACCTGCACCGATCCTTCGCCATCCTGCCCGCGCAGGTTCGGAATCTCGTCTCTGGGGCTCATAAGAGCCTCCTTTCCATGGGGGCGCGCGTCGTCGTCCCCTTCTTCTTGCTGAAAATATCCCGGGGTCCGGGGCAGAGCCCCGGTCCGGGCGTGGCATTTCTGAAACGGGTCATCATTCGGCTGCGATCCCTTCCATTCGGTCTTCCAAAGTGTCGGCGGCATCCTGAAGCGCCTCCAACGTCGCGGCATCGGGCGACCAATAGGCCCGATCAGACGCCTCCAGCAGTCGATTTGCCATGCGGACGCTGGCTTGCGGGTTCAGCGCAGCAAGGCGTTCGCGCATATCGCTATCCAGCACAAAGGTTTCGCTTAACCTCTGATAGACCCACGGATCGACGGCACCGGTCGTGGCCGACCAGCCAAGTGTATTGGTGACATGCGCCTCGATTTGACGCACGCCTTCGGACCCGTGTTTCAGCAAGCCTTCGTAAAACTTCGGGTTCAGACTGCGGGTCCGGGTTTCCAATGCGACCTGCTCGGACAACGTCCGCACCGTGTTCAGACCGCGCGTCTGGTCGCCGATATAGACGGGCGTATCCACGCCGCCCTTGGCGCGCTTCACGGCGCGGGCAATCCCGCCCAGCGTGTCGAAATAATGATCGACCGACGTGACACCCAATTCGACCGATTCAAGATTCTGATAGGCAAGATCGACCTTTGCCAGCGACGCCTGCAACAGATCGGCATTCTGCACGGCCTTGCCATTGGTGCCATAGGCAAAGCTTTTGCGCGCCTCGTAAGCGTCGGCCAATTCGTCCTCTTCGCCAAAGGCGGAACTATCGACCAGATAGTTCACGTTCGACCCATAGGCGCCTTCGGCGTTGGAAAAGACGCGCATCGCGGCATCGGTCAGCGTGCAACCCGTCGCCTGCGCATAAGCCAAAGCATGGGCCCGCACAAAATTGCGATCCAGCGGCTCGTCCGCCTGCGCCGCCAACAGCGCCGCCTCGGCCAGCAGACGGGTCTGCAAAGGCAGCAAATCGCGGAAAATGCCGGATAGCGTCATGATGACGTCGATCCGGGGACGGCCCAGCTCTGCCAGCGGGATCAGATCAGCGCCCGCCAGCCGACCAAAGTTGTCGAACCGTGGCTTGGCGCCGATCAGCGCCAGCGCCTGTGCGATCGGTCCACCGTCGGATTTGATGCTGTCCGATCCCCACAGGACCAACGCGATCGACCGGGGTGCGCCGTCAAAGGTATCCAACAGCGCACGGGCCTGACGCGCGCCGTCGGCCATCGCAAACGCGGTTGGCATGCGGAACGGGTCAAAGGCGTGGATATTGCGCCCCGTCGGCAAAATCGCTGGATTGCGCATCAGGTCACCGCCCGGTACCGGCGCGATATAGCAAGCCGACAGTGCGCGCATCAGCGCGGGCAATTCATGGTCGTGCGCCAGCAGATCCTGCGCGCGGGCGGCTTCGGTCGGGTCCGCGATCAATGCAGCCATGTCGGCGCGGGTCTCGGGTGACATGACCTTGCCCACCACATGCAGACCGTCGGGGATCAGCGATCCTTCTGCCTCGATCACCGCAAGCCACAGCCGGTCCGGATCGCCTGTCGGCATGTCCAGCTCTGCCGCCTGATCGCGGATCATGCGGCCCAGATCAGCGCGCTGCGCGTCGTCGCCCGCCATGCCGCGATAGCGCTGCAAGCTGTCCTTGAGGTCCAGAAGACCCTTGTACAGACCCGCCTTTGCCAGCGGCGGGGTCAAATGGCTGACGATGACCGCATTGCTGCGCCGCTTGGCCAATGATGCCTCTGACGGGTTGTTGGCAGCATACAGATAGACGTTCGGCATTTCCCCGATCAGACGGTCTGGCCAGTCGCCCGCCCCCAATCCGGTCTGCTTGCCCGGCATGAATTCCAGCGCGCCATGCATCCCGAAATGCAGCACGACATCGGCCTGCAGGGTGTTCCGCAGATACAGATAGAACTGCGCAAAGGCATGGGTCGGCGCGAACCCGCGTTCGAACAGCAGGCGCATCGGGTCGCCTTCGTAGCCAAACGTCGGTTGGACCCCGACAAAGACCTTGCCGAACTGCTGCCCCAGAACGAACACGCCGCGTCCGTCGGATTGCACCTTGCCCGGTGCCGGGCCCCAAACGGATTCGATTTGGTCCAGCCACGGTGTATCGCTGACGATCGTATCGGCTTCGACATAAGCCGCGACATTGGCGTCCTGCCCGTATTGCGCGCCGTTGCCTTTCAGCACGGCGGCGCGCAGTGCATCCACATCGGCGGGCAGATCGACGTCATAGCCATCAGTCTGCATCCGAGTCAGGGTGTTGAACAGGCTTTCAAACACGCTCAGGTATGCGGCGGTCCCGACGGCACCGGCATTGGGCGGAAAGCCGAATAGCACGATTCCCACCGTCTTGTCCGCGTTGCGCTTGCGGCGCAGCGTGGCCAGTCTGCGGGTCTTTTCAGTCAGCGACACGATGCGTTCCGGGCAGGGCGACATCGACTTGTCACCCGGCTTGCCCGCACAGGCCAACGCGCAGCCGGTGCAGACCTCTGTTCCGTGACGCCCACCAAAGATCGTGGGCGATGCGGCACCATCGATTTCCGGCAAGGCCACCAGCATGGTCGTTTCAACCGGGCCAAGCCCCTGCGCACTTGCACCCCACTGGGCCAGCGTCTGAAATTCCAGCGGCTGTGCAGCGATATAGGGCACATCAAGGTCAGTCAGCATACCGACAGCCGCTTCGCTGTCGTTATAGGCCGGACCACCCACAAGGCTGAACCCGGTCAGCGATACCATCGCATCGACGCGGCCTTGGAAATAGCGCTGGATCGCGGGCGTCGCATCCAGACCACCGGCAAAGGCCGCGATCACAGCCATGCCGCGGTCCTGAAACGACCGGATCACGGCATCATAATGGGCGCGGTCTGACGACAGGATATAGGACCGCAGCATCAACAGACCGACCGTCGCCACGGGCTTTGCGGGCTGCGGCAGATCGGCGGCATCGGTGCTGATACCGATCCCCGGCAGATCGGGATGATAGACACCGCATTCAGGATATTCGACCGGCGGCAGCGCCTTGATCCGGGACCAGCCCGCGACATCGCCGTAGCGTGACACCAGCATCCGGATCATCTGTTCGATGTTGTCGTCAGACCCGCCCAGCCAGTACTGCATCGATAAAAACCAGTTGCGCAGATCCTGTGACTTGCCGGGGATCAGACGCAGTATCTTGGGGAGCCGACGCAGGGTCTTCATCTGGCTTTCGCCGGACCGGTTCGCCTTGGCCTGCGGGCGCAGCTTCTTCATCAGCGCCGCCATGCCCGTCGCAGGGCGCTGCATGTCCAAATCGCCCATCTTGGTCAGTCGGACGATCTCGCCATCGGCGATCATGTTGACCATCGCCGCGCAATCGTCGCGCCGCGCAATCAACGACGGCAGGATGGCACGGGTATGCGCCTCAAGAAATAGTAGGTTGGTCACGATGATATCGGCGGTCGCAACCGCATCGCGCGCCGCATCCAATGCCGCAGGGCTTTCGCCCCATTCGCTGGCGGCGTGGATGTCGATCCGCAGGCCCGGAAAATCACGCACCAGCCGTTCGGACGCCCGCATGGCCGGACCGGCCGCATGGCTATCCAACGTGATGACGACGAAACGGAACGTGGTTTGAACGGCACTATCGAGCATAATGTGCCTTCGCTTCATACAGTGTATCTAGACTGATCTGTTGGAGCCCCTTTTGTGCGGCAAAGGCTTCGGTATTACGCCGCGCCTTGCCACGTACAAAAAACGGGATCTTTTTCAATTCGCGTTCCGCGTCCGACAGCCAGATAACGTTGTCGCCATCCGCCACTTCGGGTGCTGTCTCTGACATCATCTTGCCCGAAATACTCCCGCCGGAGGCATCCG